>NZ_JBWMBY010000004.1:0-69485 GCF_056497825.1 Sphingomonas sp. 77B | reverse complement strand
CGCGCGTTCGAACGCGCGCAGGCCAATGGCATCGCGTCTCGCGACAAGGTCATCTTCGCGGGTTCGCAAATCTTTCCACGTCCTCGGCGTGTCCTCCCCAACCTCGGCAAGCAACGCGTCCACTGGCACCCGCTCGCCGGGTCGCCGCCCGATGCCAAGTAGCGCCTGCGCAAAGACGGCGGAATAACGCTGCACATCGACGGCAGTTACGACACGTCCTGACGACGCAATCGCCTGCGAGACCACCGACGAACCGGAGAACAGGTCGGCGACTTTGCTCCCTACGGGCGTCACGTCCCGGATTAGCGAAGAAATCGCGTCTATTACGCGTACCTTGCTACCGAGATACTGAACAGGTCGGAAGATCGGCCGCGCAGGCACGGTCGACTTTGTGTCGCGCTTAGGCGCGACGATCCCGATCTCGTTCACAGGTGCGGACGGACGCGACTGTTCGCTCGCCTGTGCCAGGATTTGATCGTCCAAACTCATATGGCGACCTTGTCACCTGTCGCGCCTTCATGCAACAGAGAAGCGTGGTTGAGACTGGCCCCGTATACGATCGCATGTTGCTTGCCATCCTCGCGGCGGGTGACACCGAGCTTGCGCGGGAGCTTGGAATGTCCAGAACAACCATATGGCGAGTGCGCACTGGCAGGGCGCAGCTGTCGAGGCGAGCAAGCAGACAGTTGGCCAGCCTCGCCGCTCAATGCGACGGGGCTCGCGAGCGGGCGCAGGCCATTGCTGACCTATACGAGCTTGCCATAAACCAATTCGAGGTTCGCGAGGCCCTTGCTACATTTAGCGTCGCTTTGTTGCGCCAGCGCGCAACACAAGACCCAGGTTCCGTTAAAAAACCTAGCGGTGAAACGCCTTAGAACGAAAGCGATACGATGGCACGATTGACCGGCAAACAAATCCAAACCGAGGCACGTGCCGTGCTTAACGCGCACCCCGAGGGACTGCGCTGGGCGGACGTGCTAAAGGCAATCGGCGCTGCTCATCCCGAAACCCCACCCAACACTATTCGCGGTGCCACTCACCAGCTGTTCCACGGTAGCGACGAGATTGTGAAGATTGCACGTGGCACCTACCAGCTTGCTGTCCATACCGATGCTGATGCTGCGATCGCCATCGCCGAGGATCAGGCAATCGCGGCCATGCCCGTCGCATCCGAAACAGGCATGTCCGGCACGACGATGCTCTCGGAGCAGGATTTTTACGCTAGCTTCGCCGAATGGTTGGAGGAAAATGACGAAGTGACTGTTGCGGGCGCGCTGGGCGGCAGCAGTCTAGGCGGCAAATGGGGCACTCCCGATGTCCTCGGGGTGCTCCGCCCTCGCGCACAGGACATTTTCAAGTTCGAGCCACAGATTGTAACCGCCGAGGTCAAGGCAACGCCTGGCCAGCCTGTCGTCGCCTTCGGCCAGGCGGTTGCCTATCGCTTGTTCAGCCATAAAAGTTATATCGTCGTGCCGCGCACCACCACCAGCGACGACATGAACCGCTTGACCTCGCTGTGCAGCATACACGGCGTTGGTTTAGTAGTGTTTACCCTAAGTATAGGCCAACCCGACTACAGCGTCATTGTACTTCCGGCCATCGCTAGCCCAGACATGTTCTACGTCAACACAATGCTTGATCGCCTGAAGAGCAGCGAGCCACGTCTGCTGAACCGGCTATTCTGATAGCGTATAGCCTCCCTTGTTCTGGCGCCGCCAGTGTCACAACCGACCGGTTGCGACACCAAGAGCCAATGAACCAAGGCTTGAACAAGGGGTTCGCACCCCGGCTCTCGGACAGCGGCGCTTGTCCAAGACTTGCCTCGCTCTATAAATCGGCTCGGCAGGGATCTGTGTGGAAGTAGTCGGCCATTCCGGCCTGCCACTCGGGTATCTGGATAACTAGAACGTCGAACGGGCAAAAACCTCAGAGGATGATCTTGCAGACACAGGTAGAGGGGCTCACCAAGCGGAAACGGGATGGCACTCCATACGCTCGACGTGGGGAGGTTGAGACCGCACTGGCATCGCTGGTCAACCTGTCGCGCGAGGATATCCTCGAGAGGTTGAAGGTGCGAGACCCGACCTCACCGAACCATGTGCAGTCAGAGTGCATTGTTTACCTGATCCGTGCCACGCGGAACGACAACGATGAGCGGTACTTCAACGAACTCTACCGAGAACTCATGCGGCGTTTGGCGTCCGCTCTTCCCCGCGTTGAGGGCGAGCGGGCCGGCGGTCCTGAGAACGTCTACGGGGCGGACGCACGGGATCGCGTGCGCGACATCTTCAAAGCCAAGCTAATCGAAGATCGTGCGGCCCCTGGATCCTCGCTCGACTACTTCGAAATCATGTTCTCGGGTGCGGTCGCGGCGTTGCGCAAAACAGCCATGGGCCGGGCGCGACGGCAGATGGCGAGGAAGGACGCCATCGACGACGAGGAGAGCGGCGAGCCCTCTATCGCGGTGGAGAAGGCGGTCGGCAGCCTCGACGTCAAACAGGAGCTGCTTTCCGATGACCCGAATTACCGGTCCAAGGTCGCAAAGGCGATCAGGACACTACCAGACAAGCAACGCAGAGTTATCGAGATGATCCTCCAGGACATGCCCATCGATTCAATCGACGACGACGTCCTCACGATCCGTAAGGTTCTCGGCGTGAGATCGGAGAAAACCGTGCGCAACAGACGCGACGCCGCCATCGAGACCATACGGGAGCAGCTCGGGATCGGAGCCCGGAATGACTGACCAGGCCCACCATGACGCCGAGGAGGTCCTGATGGCCTTTGCCATGGAGCCCGAGCACGACCGGGTCACGCTGGAACGATACCTGCGCCTCCACCCCGAACTCGCCGAGGACCTCGTCGACCTGTCGATGGAGCTGCGGCTCCAGCGCGCGACCGCCGGCATCTCGGCGCCCGTCGACGAGGCCTGGATCGAGGCGTCGCTGGCCGACTTCCATGCCGCGGCACCGGCACGCGTGACGGCGCAGGCAGCCGATCCGTTCGCCACGCTCTCCTCCGGCGAACTCGTCACCCTCAGGCGTTCGCTCGACGTCCCCAGCGGCGTGATACAGGGCTTCCGCTCCCGGGCGGTCGACATCGCCAGCGTCCCGGTCGGTTTTCTAGCGGACTTGGCCCGCGGCCTGCGCACCGGGGTCGAGGAGCTGAGCGCCTCCCTGGCGGGTCCGCCGAGGCTGACGCCGGGCCTCAGCTACAAGTCCGACGAGGCGCCGAGCGCGGACGGGGACAAGGTGACCTTCGAGGCACTGCTCGAGCAGTGCAGGGTCCCGGAGGACAGGCGCAAGCAGCTGCTGAACCCGCGGGACTGAGCGGTGGAGGCCGTCGAACTCGCGCGTCAGCGCGCCGCGGCCATGCACGATGCAGCCATCGCCGGTGGCGCGGACCCGTGGGATCCGATCGAAATCGTCATGGCCGTCGCCGCCGACAAAGGCCTCGACGTCGAGCCGGTCGAAGCGGGAAGTCCCATCCTGGCCGGCGGCCGCGCGCACTTCGATCCGAGCAACCGGGCGATCCGACACGAGGACGCGGGCGACGCGTTCGCGAGGGCGTTCCTGATCGGTCACGAGCTCGGACACGCCACCCTTGGCGACGACCGCACGGAGCACATCGCTTTGGAGGTCGATCCCGCCCGTCCGGCCGAGGCGGCGCCGGTCGGGGAGGACCGGGTCGTTGACTACAGCCGACGACAGCGGCGCGAGGTCCAGATGGATCTCTTCGGCCGCGAACTGATCCTTCCCCGCGCTCGTGCGCGATCCCTGCATCTCGGCGGCATGACCGCCAGCCAGATCGCCGACCGGCTCGGCGCCCCCTTCGACGTCGTCGCGATGCAGCTCCTCGACGCCCTGCTGCTCCCCGAGATCGAAGCCGCCCCTCCACAGCAGCCGGCGTCCCCACCCAAGCCCCTCAACCCGGAACAGGCAGAAGCCGCCCGACATCGCGGCGCCCCCTACCTACTCGAGGCGGGACCCGGGACCGGCAAGACGCAGACGCTCGTCGGGCGCGTCGCCGGGCTGGTCGACGACGGTGTCGATCCCCGCTCGATCCTGGTGCTCACCTTCTCCAACAAGGCCGCGGGCGAGCTCTCGGACCGCATCGCAGCCCTTCGCCCCGACGCCGCGCCGGCGATGTGGATCGGCACCTTCCACGCGTTCGGGCTGGACGTCGTGCGGCGCCACCATCGCCAGCTGGGCTTCGCGAAGGAGCCCCGCATGATGGATCGCAGCGAGGCGATCGCCATCATGGAGCGCGAGTACCTCGTCCTGGATCTCCGGCACCACCGCGACTTCATGGATCCGGCGCGCCCGCTCAAGGATATGCTCGGCGCGATGTCGCGGGCGAAGGACGAAGTCGCCGACGCCGAGCGCTTCGCCGCCCTCGCCCAGCAGATGGTGGACAACGCCGTCGACGCCGACGCCCGCGAGGCGGGGGAGCGATGCGCCGAGGTCGCGCTCGTCTACAGGAGATATGAGGAGCTGAAGCAGGCGGCCTGCGCCGTGGACTTCGGCGACCTCGTATCGCTGCCGGTCAAGCTGCTCGACGGCGATCCACAGGCGGCGGCCGCGCTGCGCGCCACTTACTCTCACATCCTCGTCGACGAGTATCAGGATGTGAACCGCAGCAGCGTGCGGCTGCTCCAGAGGCTAACCGACGCCGGCCGGAACCTCTGGGCCGTGGGAGACGCGCGGCAGGCGATCTACAGGTTTCGTGGCGCCTCGTCCTTCAACATGTCCCGGTTCGCGACCCACGACTTCCCGGGCGCATCGGGAGGCCGACTGCGCGTCAACTACCGCTCGACGCCAGAGATCGTCGGCGCGTTCTCCGGGTTCGGCGGGAGCATGCAGGCAGGCACCGGCTACGCGTCGCTCGACGCCTTTCGCGCGTCCATCGGGATCGCACCCGAGCACGTCACCTTCGGCGACAATGACGACGAGGCCGACGCGCTCGCCGACGAGATCCTGCGCGTCTCGCCGCAGGTGCCGTTCCGCGATCAGGCCGTGCTTTGCCCGGGGAACGATCGGCTCACCCGCGTCGGCCGCGAATTGGAGCGGCGCGGCATCCCGGTGCTCTACCTCGGCAACCTGTTCGAGCGCCCCGAGGTGAAGGATCTCCTGTCCGTCCTCTCGCTGCTGGTCGACCGACGCGCGATGGGCCTCGTTCGGAAACCTACGCTCGAAGGGCTCGCGACGGGCCTGAGCCTCGCCGGCGCGTCGGCCGTCGTCGAGCACCTGCGCGCCACCGATGCGGCGCCGATGGCGTGGACGTCCGCGACGACCGGAGCGCCGCACCTCGGCGAGAGCGACGCCGACGCGCTCGATCGGTCCGCCGGGATGCTGGCCGGCTTCGGCATCGACGCGAGGCCCTGGACGGTGCTCGCCCACCTCCTGCTCGACCGGACGCGGACGGCCGCGCTGCTTGCCTCGGCGAGTGACGTCTCGAGCCGCGCCATGGGCGTGGCGATCTGGCAGATGATGGGCTTCCTGCGCGCGGAGCGATCGGGACCCGGCCTCCCGATCCAGCGCACGCTCGACGGGATCAGGCGCCTCGTCCAGCTCGCCGACGAGCGGGACCTCCGCCAGCTCCCGGCGGCGGCTCAGGGCATCGACGCCGTGCGGCTGATGACGATCCACGGCAGCAAGGGGCTCGAGTTCCCCGCGGTGCACGTCATGGGCCTCAACAAGAACGCGATGCCGAGCACGGCGCGCAAACCCGCCTGCCCGGTCCCGGACGGGATGATCGAGGGAGGACAGGGCGGCACCGTCGCCCTCGCCGCCGCCGACCACGCGCTCGAGCAGGAATGCCTGCTCTACGTCGCCGCATCCCGCGCGCGCGACCGGCTGCTGCTGTATTCGGCCACCAGGACGGCGAAGGGGGCCCGGCGCGACGCCTCCCCCTTCATCGCCCGGCTGGGGGTGACGAACGCGCGCCCGGCCATCGCGCATGCGGAACGGGCAGCCGATCCCGAAACCCTGCCGCTTCCGATCCGCATCGGGCCGCCCGTGCGCATCACCACCGCGCAGCTGGACCTCTACTCCCGCTGTCCCCGCCGCTTCCTCTACACGCACGTCCTCGACGTGGGCGGGCGGCGCACGCCGACCACGATGACCAGGATGCACGACCTGGTGCGAGGCGTGGTGAGGGAGCTCGCCGCCACCGAGCCCTGCGCATCCTCGATGGCCGAAATGGAGGCGCTGCTCGAACTGCGCTGGTCCGAGGGTCCCCTCGCCAGCGAGGAATATCGCCTCCATCGGGAGGTCGCCACGCTCCTCCTCCGACGCTTCGTGACGATCCGCGCGGGAGGGGCCCGCGCCGACGCGGGACCGCTGGTGGCGTCGATCGGGGGCGACGAGGTGACCGCGGTCGCCGACGATGTCGTCACTGCAGGCGGTCGTCACGTGGCCCGCGTCATCAGGACCGGGCACAAGTCGTCCTCCACCGGAAAGGCGCTCGCCGACGCGGCCTTTCAGATGGCCGCCGCGGCGTCGCTGCCCGGCTGCGTCGTGGAGATCATCCACCTCGGCGATGACGAGCCGACCATCGCGCTTGCCTTCGACGGCAAGGCACTAGGCAGGAGCCTGGGCAAGCTGACGGAGACGCTGGAGTCGATCGCCTCGGGCCGGTTCGAACCCGAGCGGTCCGACCGCACCTGTCCCTTCTGCCCCGCCTTCTTCACCTGCGGCCCCCTCGCCGACGGGAACCTGCAAAAAAATCTTTGACCGGAATTACCGGTCGGCCCGGGCTGGCGGGATTGACCCTTCGAGACCGACGCAGATCCGCCGAGGTCCGAAGAGGAAAAAACAACACCATGACCATTATCGACCACCCCGACATCGACGACGTCGAGAGCGCCGTTCAGGAGGGTCGCGCGCTGCGTCCCGGACGCTACCGCGTCTCCTTCGCACTCGACGACCTCAACTACCAGCCAATCGTCCTCGACGATCCCGTGCCCCTCGGCCGCCAGATCCTGAAGGCGGGTGGCATCAAGGACGTGGACGGCCACGCGCTGTTCGTCATCACCCCCGAAGGCGACTTCGAGGACGTCCGCGCCGACGAGGAGGTGGATCTGCGCGACCGCGCCGCCCACCGGTTCGTCGCCTTCAGCACCGATCCGCTCTACCGCGTGAAGCTCAACGACAGTCGCATCGTGTGGGGCCGCCCCTTCATCCCGGAAGCGGTGCTCCGCTCGCTCGCCGGCATCGGCGACGACGAGGCGGTGTTTCTCGAGGTGCGCGGCGGCAAGGACAAGCTGATCGAGCCGGGCAGCGAGGCCGATCTCGCCGCCGACGGCGTCGAGAAGTTCATCACCGCGCTGAACAAGGTCACCTACACCTTCTTCGTCAACGGCAAGCCCTACGAGACCGACAAGAAAAAGGTCACCGGCGCGCAGATCAAGGCGATGGTGCCCGACTGGGATCAAACCCACGACCTCTCCCTCGAAGGCGCTGGCGACGATCCCGATCGCATCATCGGCGACGACGAGACGGTCAGCCTCGACCCCAAGCACAGCGTTCGCCGCTTCTCGTCGGTCCCCAAGGCGAACTTCGGCTGATGTCGGGCATCCTCAGCATGCAGCTCGAGCAGCTGCGGGAGCGCTTCGGCGAAGCGCACGCCAGCACGATGGCGAGCGGCACCACGCTCGTCACCGTGCCCGGGGTGCGCCTGCCGGAGGGGTGGTCGAGGTCCTCGACCACCATCCGCTTCCTCGTCCCGCCCGGCTACCCCTTCGCGCAGCTCGACTGCTTCTGGGCGGATCCCGACCTCCTCCTCGCCCACGGGGCCACGCCGCAGAACGCGGCGCTGAACGTCATCCCCGAGACGCTGCAGCAGGGCATATGGTTCTCGTGGCACCTCGCGAGCGCCTGGAACCCGAACCGCGACACCCTGTCGACATGGATGAACGTGGTGATCGACCGCCTGAGGCAGGTCCGATGAGCGGCCTGCGCTTCGCGGGGCCGACCTATTCGGCGCTGGCCTCCGGCCTGCTCGACGCCGACGGTCTCGAGAGCTGCGCCATCGGCTACGCCCACCACGATCCCGCGAGCGGGTCCTGGATCGTCGCCGACGCCGCTCCCGTGCCGGACGACGCCTACGAACGTCGCGACTGCGTCTCGGCCATCCTCAAGCCCGGGTTCCTGATTGACGTGGCCAATCGCAGTCGGATCACCGGCATGGCGGTCGTGGCGATCCACACCCATCCCGGCAGCCGCGGCAACCCACACTTCTCCGCGACCGACAACGACGGTGAGGCCGAACTCGCGTCCTATCTCGGCAGGCGCGGCGCGCCGGTGCCCCACGTCGCACTGGTGATCGGCCCGGAAGGCGCGCGCGCCCGCATCCTCGGCGACGACGAGGAGGTGCCGGTGTGGGAGGTGGGTGAGAAGCTCGTCCTCCACTCGCCGCTCGCGGACGGGGCCGCCCACGACCGTGACGACCGCCAAGTCCGCGCCTTCGGCGAACCGGGGCAGCGCCTGCTCCGCCAACTCCGCTTCGCGGTGATCGGCGCTGGCGGCACCGGATCGCTCGTATGCCAGCAGCTCGCCCACCTCGGCGCCTCGTGGATCACCGTCGTCGATCCCGATCTCGTTGAGGAGACGAACCTCAACCGCCTCGTGGGCTCGATCCCCTCGGACGTGGGCCGGCCCAAGGTGGATGTCGCCGCGCGCATGATCCGGGCCATCAATCCGGCCGCCACGGTGATACCGATGCAGGCGGACATCGTGGACGAGCATATTGCAGCCCTCCTGGCGACGTTCGATTTCATCCTGCTGTGCACGGATTCGCACGCTAGCCGCGCCGTGGTGAACCAGGCCGCTTACCAGCACCTGGTGCCCGTTATCGACATGGGCGTCAGCATCACGGTCGCGAACGGGGCGGTGAGCCACGTCACCGGACGGGTGCAGATGCTCTCCCCCGGCCTCCCGTGCCTGACCTGCTGCGGCGCGCTCGACGCCGACGCGATCCGTCGCGAGATGCAGACACCGGAGCAGCGCGCGGTCGATCCGTATGTCCATGGCGTGCGGGAGCCGCAGCCTGCCGTGCTCTCCATCAACTCGACGGTCAGCTCGCTCGCGATGACGATGGTCCTCGGCGCGGTTACGCCGGTGCCCGTCAAACCGCGACACCAGACCTACGACGGCATCCGCGGAAGGGTTCGGGAGATGGCCGTGGCGGCGCAGCCGGGCTGCGTCGTGTGCTCCCACGCGGGCGCGCTGGCGAAGGGCGCGACGTGGAGCCTGCCGGTCCGACCAGGCGTAAGCGGCGGAGGTGGGCGATGAGCTCGCCGGCGCGGCAGGTGCGCATGGTCGGCGACGCCGAATACCGGGACCAGGCTGAGGCGAACCTCGGCCAGCCGGGTGACGCGTCGCTGATCCTTAGGGGCAGGCCGCGGGCGATCGTGATGGCCTGTCCTGACGGTTGCGGCGAGACGCTCGTCGTGAACCTCGACGGGCGCGCGGGCAAGGCATGGCGCTTCGACATGCGCCGCGGCGGGCTGACGCTCTTCCCCTCGGTGTGGCGGAACGGCGGCTGCGGCAGCCACTTCATCGTCTGGCGCGGTCACATCCTGTGGTGCGACCGGTTCGAACGGGACAACCTCGAGCCGGACTACGACGCGGGGATCGAGGAGCTTGTCCTAGCTGCGATGGACGTCGAGGAGCCTCGCAGCGCGGTTCAGCTCGCGGACGCCATCGATGAGCTGGTCTGGGACACGAACCGCGCGGCCAACCGACTGGTCCGACGCGGAGCTGCTAGCTCATGGAAGGTCGGGGGCCAGTGGGTATTCGCCCGCTTAGCCTAGGGTGCGATTCCGCTGGCATGGGCAAAAGAACCATGTCGGCGGACTTCAGACATCCCCACGATCATCAGCCGTTCGCCCCCGGGGTGCGCGCTCTGTCCGGCTGCGGACGTAATGGATGCAGGTGTCACAACCGAGCGGGGCTGTTGAAAATTGCGCCGCTGGCACCCGGTACGGTTGGGGGCGGAATGACACCCCAAGGCATAGCGATCCCGTCCCACAAGGATCGAGAAACGGGAATGTCCGAGGCTGGGCGGAAAGCGGTTTTATGCTCACCCTACGCTGATGCCATATCTCACAACGCCCCGATGATCGCTGTTGCTATAAATCGGAGCAGCGGACCCGCGTCCCCACCATCTCCACACGCATTCGCTCACCCGGGCCGGCTTCGAAAGTATGCTTTGTGCCGTCTTTTAATCCGAGCGTGAACCGGAGCGGGCCTTCCATCGTACATGGGGAGGTGTCGCACATGCGTTCCATCCGCTGCCGCTCTGCCGCCGTATCGTCTATGGGCTCAAGCTTCATGCTAAAATAGGTGGTGCCGCCGATAAGCAGCCGCCGTGCAGCAGGCATCGTTTGCAAGTCAAAGGCGCGCTGTGTCCCCTCCACGCGCTTCTCTTTCATAGGCAATTTGGCTGCCATGCGTTGACAGAAGGAAGCCGCTGCCGTTTCCGGACCGGGGGCGTCACATAAAACGGGCACAGATATACGGTAACGGCGATCATGCCGGCAGCCGGACGGTCTGACGAAACGGGCGCAGTTCGCCATCACGCGGTGCAGGATCGGACCAGAGATAGTCGCCGGTCAGATTGATGTGCTGCCACCCGAGCGGGGAGAGGTGCTGGAGCAGGTCGGGCGACACCGGGCGGCCTTGCCGATCGAGATGGCGCATGGCGGCTTCAAGGTAGGTGGTGTTCCACAGCACGATCGCGCCGGCGACCAGATTGAGTGCGCTGGCGCGGTGTCCCTGGGCTTGCAGGCCGTGATCGCGGATGCGGCCGGTGCGATGGAAAAAGATCGCGCGCTTGAGTGCGTTCTGCGCCTCGCCCTTGTTCAGCTCACGCGTGGCCTGGCGGCGCTCCTCGGGCCGTTCGATCCAGTCGAGCGTGAACAGCGTGCGCTCGACGCGGCCGATTTCGCGCAGCGCCAGTGCAAGACCGTTCGCGCGCGGATAGGAGCCGAGCCGTTCCAGCATCACCGATGCGCTGGTGACGCCGGTGCGGATCGAGGTCGCGAGCCGGATCACGTCGGTCCAGTGACCGGCGATCAGCGCCTCATCGATCGGCTGCGCCGCGAGCGGGGCGATATCCGGTCCGGGCCGCATGTCGGCGAACAAGTGCAGGCGCCGGGCGGCGATATTCGGGATGCGTGGTGCGAAGCGGAAGCCGAGCAGGTGGCATAGCGCGAAGACATGATCGGAGACGCCGCCCCCATCGGTATGGTGGCGCTCGATCGCGAGGTCAGCGCCATGGTGGAGCAGGCCGTCCAGGACATGCGCCGCTTCGCCGGCTCCGGCGGAGATGACCCTGGAATGGAACGGCGCATAACGGTCGGAGACGTGCGTGTAGAAGGAGACGGCGGGATCGCTGCCCTTGTGCGGGTTGATCGCGCCGGTCGCCTGCGCCCGCCTGTCGAGCGGGAAGTTCTGCCCGTCCGAGCTGGATGCGGTGCCGCTGCCGAACATCGCGGCAAGCGGCATTCGGTGCTGCGCATCAGCCAGACTCGCCAGCGCCGTGCCGTAGCTGTCCTCGCGCAGGTGCCAGGCCGACAGCCATCCAAGCTGGCGCTGCGTCACCAGTCCGCACGCCTCGGCCATGCGGGCGTGGCCCAGGTTGGTGGCATCAGCGAGAACGGCGGTGAGGATCGCGCGCGGATCGTCATGCACCCGTCCCGTCGTCAGATGGGTGAAACAGTCGGTAAGGCCTGTCCAGCGATCCACGTCGGCGAGCAGGTCGGTGATCCGGATCGACGGCAGGTGCGCGTAGAGCGGGGCGAGCACGCTTTCCGCTTCGTCGGGCGTGATCGCCCGCAGGGGTGAGATGCGCAGACGACCGTTCGCGAGCTGCACGTCCTCCAGCGTATCGGCTGCAATCTTCGCCTCGACCTCCGCCAATCGACGCGCGAGCAACGCCTTGCGCTCGGCCAGCCAGCCCATGGCCGTATCGGCGACGGGCACGGGCAACGGCCCTGCGTCGCGCATCGCGGCGAACACCGGTGCAGGAATAAGCTGCTGTTCGACCGCGCGATAACGTCGGCTGCCCTCGACCCACATGTCGCCGGCGCGCAGCCGATCGCGTAGTTCGGCCAGCACGCAGAACTCGAATGTCCGTCGATCGAGGGCGGCGCGGTCGATGCGTCGTCGCCAGGTGGCGCGGAGGAACCCGAGCGACACGTCAGGCGGCAGCTTGCGCAGATGACTGCTGCCGAGGTCGCGCATGACGGCGACGGCGTGGGCGAGCGGAGCGCAGGCCGGCACCGCCCCGAAGGTGAATGCGGCGATGAACGCCGGTCCGATCTGGCGGAGGATCGGCGCATTCGAGCGGGCAAGCTCGATAGGGTCGAGCGGGTCCGGGCGGACGAGGCGGCGTGCTTCCTCGACCTCCGTCGCCAGTGCATCCCAACCTATGACGCTCTCGATGGCCGCGAGCGGGTCGGTTCCCCCGTTGCGCGCCGTCATGACCACCTCGCCGAGCCGGGCGAGCAGGCGTATCTTGGTGTTGATTGTTCGCCGGTCGCGCTTCAGCGCAGCCTCTTCGCGACGTTCCGCACGCCGGAAGAGCTGTCCGAACAGACGCTCGAACATCAGCACGGCATCGTCGGTCAGCGTCACCTGCGTCTCGATCGCGGTGGCGACCAACACCGCACGCCTGCGTACCGGGTTGAGCGTGGCGAGATGCTGGGCGGTGAGCCGGGCGCCTTCCTGTGACAGGCGACGCAGCCGTTCGGGGTGGATCGCCGCGACGAGGCCCGGATCGAGGTCGATGGCGCGCAGGACCGCCAGACGGTCGAGGATCGCGGAGAAAGCCCGGCGTCCCGGCTTGCCTGGCGGCTGACGTACCCACGCCAGCACGCTGGTCGATGTGCTGTCATGCCCGTCCAACAGCGCATCGAGCCGGTCGCGCCGCATGACGGTGAGGTTTCGGGTAAGTAGGTCGCCCACATGGCGCTCGGCATCGAGCAACGCCTTGCCGACCATCCGTTCGACGGGCGTGATGCCCGGCACGATGATCCGGCGCCGGCGCAATTCATCGAGCAGCAGTCTCGACAATGCCACGCCGTTGGTCGTCGTCAGCGCAGGCGGCAGGAGCCACGCCTGAAGCTCCACCCGAACGGGCCGGGAGAAGGGCTGAAAGCCAAACACATCGCGCAGCGTGTCGAGCTGCTCGTAGCGGGTCGGACCACGCGCCGCGTAGTCGGCCAGTGCTTCCGGCGCGATTCCGAGTTGCTCGCCGACGAAGGCGAGCGGGGCGTGGCGGATGACCTCGCCCGGCCGGAGTAGCCGCCCCGGATATCGCAATCCACATAGCTGGATCGCGAAGCCGAGCCGGTTGTGCGGGCGCCTGCGGCTGACGATCACGCGTAGATCCTCGGCGCTTAGCGTCCAGTGCCGGACCAGCGTGGCTTCGTCCTCCGGCAAGGCGAGGAGGTCGGCGCGCTGCGCCTCGGTCAGGACGGAACGGCGTGGCAATTGGGATCAGGCCCTGGCGGGGGCGGTCCACCCGATCCTTGCCAGCGTATCGATCAGCGTCGAGCGGGCGACGCCGAAGTTGCGGCACACCGCCGCCTTGCTCGCGCCTCCGTCGAGCGCGGCGGTGATCGCCTCGATCTTCTCCGCGTCGATCATCGGCGGCCTGCCGCCCTGCCGCCCCCGGCGTTTCGCCGCGGCGAGTCCGGCCATCACCCGCTCGCGGGTCAGCGCACGCTCATACTGCGCCAGCGCGCCGAACATCGAGAACAGCAGCTCGCCGTGCGGCGTGGTCGTGTCCATCGCCTCTGTCAGCGAGCGGAAGGCGATGCCGCGCGTACGGAAGTCGGTGATGATCGACAGGAGGTGCGGCAGCGAGCGCCCGAGCCGGTCGAGCTTCCACACCACCAGTGTGTCGCCTTCCTTCAGCCAGGCGAGGCAGGCCTTGAGGCCTGGACGGTCGTCGCGCGCGCCGGACGCCTTGTCGGCATGGATGTGACGCTCATCCACCCCGGCCGCGATCAGCGCGTCACGCTGAAGGTCGACCGATTGCCGGTCGTCGGCCGACGACACCCGCATGTACCCCACCAGCATGTACGACAAACCCTCCCAGCCCGGTTTCCGCATAGTAGAACAAGACGACAGGGTTTGTCGTGCAAATTTGGCGTACTTTGGCTTCCGGTTATCATCAGCTCGGTCCGCCCAGCGGAAATCACCTGTTTGGCGACAGGTCATGGCGGTCGCCCGACCTGTCAGAAGACCTTCCGCAGATTGAAGCTGAACACGCGTCCGAGCGGGTCGAGATAGGCGGGCTGGTAGCTGAGCGGTGTCGCGCCGGCGCGGTCGCGCACCTGCGGGCGGGTATTAAACAGGTTGGTGACGCCGATGGTCGCGCGCGTGCCCTTCAGCCATGCGGGTGCAGCGGAACCGCCGAAGCGTTCGGCAAGGTTGGCGAACAGGCTGAGGTTCACTGTCGCGAAATCGCCGAAGCGCAGGTCGTCCGCGGCGTTGGCCAATCCACCGATCCCGGTTCCGCTCCGCCAGGTGGCCGTGACGCGGGCGCCGAGACCCCGCTTGAAGGCGCCGGCCTGGAACTCGACCTCGTGACGACGCCGGCCACCGCCGAAGTCGACTGCACCGCCGTCGAGCAGGTCGAGTGCGGGAAGACCACCGCGCAGGGTAATCGCGTCCTCCAGGTACCAGTTGTGGTACAGGCTGACGAACACCCGGCTCGTCAGGTTGGCGGCATTTCTGGACATCGCGCTCCCCGGCTCGGCGCGGGTGAAGACGGCATTCGGCAGCGCCCGCCGGGCTTCCGCCTCGCTCGCAAACACCCGCGTCCGGGCGTTCTGAATGCCTGGGGGAACCGGTCCCAACGGCCGGGTGAAGTTGATGCCCCAACGTACCTGCCCCTGACGAGACTCGGCGAAGTTGAGTGGACGTCCGTCGATCCGCTGAAGCCGCCCTTCGCCATCGCGCGTGAAGCGATCAGGGAAGGCGGCCTCGATCCGCGGCGTCACAATCGGAAAGGCGGCGATCGGATCGTCGATCCGCGTGGCGACATAATCGAGGCTGAGGGTCAGGTCGGTGCGGGCGAGGGGGCGGACGTTCAGCCCGATCCTGACGACGTGACGATCGTCGGGACGAAGGGCCGCATTGCCGCCCGATACTCGCGTGACGTCGACCACCTCGCCCCGGCCGATATCGAACGTCCGGACATTGGGGGTGACCAGCAACGGTCCGCCGAGCTGCTCCAGCGTCGGCGCGCCTTCCTCATTGGTGACGGAAGCGATGAAGCCGACCGCATCCACCGGTGACCAGGCAAAACCGTAGCCGAAGGTTCGCAAGGTTCCGGCATCGGACAATCGCTCGACCGCGAGGTTCACGTTGGCGGAAAGGTTGCCGATCGGGGACGCTATCCTGCCGGCACGGCTGAGAAGTGGAAGGTCGAGACTGACCTGCGCCGACGCCCGGTCGCGGGAAAGGTCGGATCGGCCATCAGGGCCGCCACGTGACGATCGGCCCTCGAAGTCGCGAACATCGACACCGCCGCGCACGCTCGCCGACACCGGTCCTGCGGGCAGTTCCAGAACCGGGCCGGTCAGGAGAAGGTCGGCATTGGCAAGCGTGTCGATCGACCGTGCCTCGTCGCGCATGACGATCGTATCGGAGACATCCGTGAGCACCTTGGTGCTGGTACGGTCGTAGTTGCCGGTGAACGTCCACAGCCACCGCCCGGTCCTGCCGCCCAGCGTGGTGCCGAGGTGCCCGACGCGACGGTCGCTGTCACGCCGCAGCGGGCCATCCACGCCGAGCCCGAACAGGCTCGCGCTGCTGTTCGCCTCGAAACGGGCGTTCAACGTCGCCGACACGTCGCCCAGGACATGACCGCCGACCAGCACGTTGACGGAACCCTGCTCGCTTGACGGCAAGAGCGTTCGGAACCGGCCGAGCTCCGGCGATCCGGAAAACTGCTGCACATCCCGGTCGCTCTCCAGCAGCGACGCGGCGCGGTTGTACGTCGCGCCCAGGCCGATGCGGGTATCCCCGCGGAGCCTGAGATAGTCGACATTGCCGACGCCGTTGTCGCGCCCTCCGTCGGTCGGCGCAATATAGCTGACTTGGCCGACGCGAGAGATGAAGCGCTCGTACGTCACCACGTTCACGACCTTCTGATCGGCTCGATAGCCGTATCTAAGCGCCAGTTCTTCGGGAAACACCTCCATCCGCTCGATCGCTTCGGTGGGTATCCGGGCGATCTCGGAAAAGTCCGACACGCGCCGGCCGTTGAGCAACGTGACGGGGCCGCCGTCCCCGCGCCCTCGGTTGCTCGCCACCTGCGGACCGATCGCCTCCAGCAGCGCGCCGATATTGTCGGCACCGAACGCCCTGATGTCGAGCTGGTTGAACGTGCGTTCGGCCGGAAGGTCGCCGACCACCGCACCACGTGGCCGCTGTCCGGTCACGACGATGTCGCTTCCGTTCGCGCCTGCACCGGGCTCACCCGTCACCCTCGTAAGCGCTGACGGATCCTTGCGGAACCGCTCTTCCAGCTGACGCTGAATCTCGGGGGGCAGAGGCTTCCCATCGGCACCGCGAAACTCCATCCGGGGTACGGTGCCTTCGGCAGGGATCGGCGTGTCGGCGGGCACATCCGCCCGGCCCGGCGATGTCGGAACCTGGATCGGCGGAGTGGAAGCGGCAGTCCCTGACGTCTGCTGTGCGTGAAGCCCGCTCGACGCCACCCCCGCCAGCAACCCCGCCACGAATTTGTGTCTCACCTTCATGCCATTTTCCCCTGACCGTTCGTCCGGGTGGCGTTCAAGCGGAGCAGGGTAGCGTGGTGATGGCCGTTCGGTAGCGAGCCATGATACGCAAATGCTACATGACCTTGGTAGAACCACGTCATGAAAGCCGAGATTATCGCAGCGAGCACGATCCTCATCGTCGACGACGATGCCAGCATCCGCGATGCGCTCGCAGACTTCCTCGGCGGGCACGGCTATGCGGTCCGTACCGCCGGCAACGCCGCGACGTGCGAACGCGAACTGGCCGAGGCATCCGTCGATCTGATCGTGCTCGACGTGATGATGCCGGGAGAGGACGGGCTGTCGCTGTGCCGCCGGCTCGCCCCCGCCGGTACGCCGATCCTGATGCTCAGCGCGCTGGACGCCGTGACAGACCGGATCGTCGGGCTGGAAGTCGGCGCATGGGACTATCTGACCAAGCCGTTCGAGCCGCGCGAGTTGCTGGCGCGGGTGCGGGCGCTGCTGCGAAGGCCGGGGGCGGAGCGTCCCGCTGCCGGCCGCGCATCCGGCGGAGTGGTGTTCGCCAGTTGGTGGCTCGATATGGCCGAGCGACGTCTGCGCGATCCCAACGGACGCGTGCTATCGTTGAGCGAGGGCGAACACGCATTGCTCGCAGCCTTCGTCAGCCGCCCGGGCCGTATCCTCACGCGCGACGCGCTGCTCGATCTCGCGCGCGGGCTGGACGCAGTGTCCTATGACCGGGCGATCGACATCGCCGTCAGCCGCCTGCGTCGCAAGCTGGCCGAGGCGCATCCGGACCCCCTGATCGAGACGGTGCGCGGTGTCGGTTACCGCTTCCTGCCAACGGTCCATCCGGCATGAGGCGCGCACCCAGCGCGCTCGTGGCGATCGGCGGCTTCGGCGTCGCCGTCGCCACACTGAGCGTCGCGACCACCGCCGCGATCGTCATCCTCGCGCCTCAGCCGCCCGTGCTGCGCGTCAGCGCAGGCGAAGCCATCGCGGCGTTGCACAGGCCGGTTCCCGGATTCGAACGCCATCTCGTTGCCGAGCCGCCCCAAGGTGCGCGCCTGAAGATGCTGGAAGGACTGATCGCCGCTGAGTTGGGCCGGTCTGCGCGCGACGTGCGGGTGACATGGCCGGACGGTACGGCGCGGATGGGCATGCATGTCCAGAAGGCGACGATCAAGATGGCGCGCAGCCCCGGTGCCGCTGCGCTGCCGCCGGCGTTCGTCCTCGTGCAGCGGGCGCAGGGCCGGTTCGATATGGTCGCGCCAGGTGCCGCAGGCGGCGTGGCCCGCGCCGCACTGATCAGCCTGCCGATGACCGCCTTCACGACGAGCGTACGACAGCCGGACGGTCGCTGGCTCAGCGTGGAGCCTGCGCGGCCGTTCCTCGGCGGATGGCAACGCAACATTCTGATCGCCTTGGCCATCAGCCTCCTGCTGCTTGCTCCCATCGCATGGATTTTCGCGCGGCGGCTGACCCGCCCTTTTCGTGCCCTCGCCGGGGCGCTCGACGACGATCGCGCATCTCCGCTTCCGCACGAAGGACCGCGTGAACTGCGCGAAGCGGCCGCGGCGATCGCCGCGATGCGGGACCGGCTCGCCATCGAGGCGGCAGAGCGCGCGCGGATGCTGACGGCGATCGCCCACGACCTGCGCACGCCGCTGACCGGCCTTCGCCTGCGGATCGAGGCCGCGCCCGAGCCGCAGCGTGCCCGCATGGTCGCCGATGTCGAACGAATGCAGGCGATGATCGGCGAGGTTCTGGCCTTCGCCCGCGACGCCGCCGCGCCGGCCGAAGTGGTGGATGTCCGGCCTCTGCTCACTGCAATCGTTGAGGATATGGGTCAGCGCAGCGCGATCGTCCGGCTCCTGCCCGGTGACGAAGCGCGCGTTTCAGTGCCCGAACTCACCTTCCGGCGCGCAGTCGAGAATCTCCTGCGTAACGCGATCGATTATGCAGGGGGCGGCAGGCTTACCCTGCGACAAGCCGACACCAATGTGTGTATATCGATAATCGACGACGGCCCCGGTATTCCGGCCGGCGATCGGGAGCGCGTGCTGCGTCCGTTCGAACGCGGCGACGCCTCTCGCAATCGCGACACGGGCGGCGCAGGCCTTGGCCTCAGCATCGTCCGCGACTTCGCGGCCGGACACGGCGGTGACTTCACCTTGGCCGATGCCCCGAACGGCGGAACCATCGCGACGCTTAAGTTGCCTTCTGCGTAACGGCCCGCACCGTCCGTCGGCCTTGCCCAGGCGCTAGCGTATATCTGTGCCCGTTCTATGTGACGCCCCCGGACCCGACATGGTCAGGGCTGCTGCTAACACCCAAACGACTCCGTTCACCACTTCTCTCCTGCCGCTGCCGAGGCGATCTGACCCTCCCGGCGGAATCAGATCAAGTGAACAATGGCCTCAAGAAGTTACGCGGAGATGTCCGCAATGGGCGGGAGTGGACATTCCGACCCATTCCGAAAACGAACATATTACGGCAAGCCTAGCGGCTAGTAAGGACCAGATAGGCGTCGGTATTGTCAGCGAAGGTCACCCGGAGACCTCCATGCTCAAGTGACCAGGTTTTTGCCGTATTCATAAGCTGCCAGAAGCGATCGGCCGTTCGGACCGCCGATGTGTTTCCACACTTTGCTGTCGTGATTATGCCGGCTCCTGCTCCACCCGTATCGATTGTTCCGTGCGATCCAGGCGGCAGACGGGTCCACCGAAGTTTGCTCGGACCAAGCGTGTTACACGCCAATGTTCCGGTGACCGCACCGTCATAATCGAGCCGTAGCGTCGCGATCCGCTGGCCTGATAGCCGCTCGCCTTGTAGCGTCCGCAAGGTCCAAACCCGATTCACAACTTCGGAGCGGGACAAGCCGGTTGCCCCGGGGACAGACGCGCAACCGGCCAATGCGGCCGTCACTAGCATCAACAGGCGCATCGTGCTTCGTTCCTATCCATTTGCTCTGAAGCACCATGAGGGGCCAAAGTGACCGGGTGTTGACGGATGTGAAGTGCGGACCTTCCAAAAACGAACGGTCTTCAAGACAGCCAAAGCCGTCTCGTTTGGGATGGTATTCCGGGATAGGAGCGTTCTCCCAGGTACCCCTCGCCTGCGGAAATCAGGAACTAAGCCGATCAATCTCTGACAGCACGTATCGAGGGTCAAAAGGTTTGGCGACGAAGAAAGAGTGTTCCGGCAGGTCAGCTTGTGAAGGACGGACGTTACCGGAAACAACCGCGATCAGCACTGGCGGGTACCTATCACGAACGTAGCGTGCAAGTCGCAGACCATCCATCGATCCCTTCATCTGGATGTCTGTCAGGACAATTCCAATCTCGGGATGATCGGCTATGATCTTGATCGCTTCGTCGCCGTCCTCAGCTTCAAACGCGATAAAACCACGGTCGCTGAAAAAATCCATCAGATCGTGACGTATAAACACCTCATCTTCAACGATGAGGATTGCCCGTGGCGGAATTGCCTGACCCATTACGCGGTTACCAATTCGCCTGCACCGACTAACGGCGCTTTGATCCGAAATTCGACACCTTCAGGCGGGTAGCTCAACACCGTCTCGCCCCTGAAGTACGATCGCAGCGAACGTTCGATTAGCCGCGTTCCAAAGCCCCTGCGTGTGGGGGGCGAGACGGTCGGACCGTCGCGCTCCTGCCATAGCAAGGTGAACTCTGGGTTTGCGTCATATCCACTCACCTCCCACGTCAACGTCACGGTGCCGGTATGGTTGCTCAGGGCACCGTATTTCAGCGCGTTGGTGACCAGCTCGTGGATTGCGAGCGTGAGGGCGAGTGCCGACTGCGGATTGAGACGCACCGCGGGGCCATTGATCGCGATCCGGTCCCGCTTATCGGCAACGGCCGCCAAGCCGGCTTCCAAGACCGTATCAAGGTCCGACGCTTCCCACGATGTCGCGGTCAGCACATCCGTCGCCCGGCCCAAGGATGCCAGACGTGATGAGAAGGCAGCAGAGGCATCCTCCAGTGTCACCGCATCACGCAGCGTCTGGTTGGCAATCGACTGGATGATGGACAAGACGTTTTTCAATCGATGGCTCAATTCGCCATTGAGCAGGAGCTGCTGCTCACGCGCCTCCTGCAAAGTCGTGTGATCACGCGATACGGACAGGATGCGCACCACCTCGCCGTTCTCGCCGAAGATGGGCGAAACCGACACCGACCAGAATTTCGGGGTGCCCAGGAATGTGTCAGCTGCGATCTCGAAATGGGCCGATCGACCCGCTCTTGCCGCTGCAAGCGCCTCTTTGCCCAGACCAACGCCGTCATTCTTCAGAAAACTCGGCCAGAAGCAGCCTTTGACCGCGTTGAAGTCGCTGATCTCCATCACCTTCATGCCGCCATCGCTCATGAAGGTGAGATCGCCGTTAAGGTCGAGCACCTTGATACAATCGGTCGAGGCAGCAAGAACGCTGCGCATAAAGCTTTCGCTTTCGCGCAGGTCCTGTTCTGCCCGGCGGCGCTCAATCGCAACCCGGATACGACTGGCCGCCTCTGCGACGAATGCCACCTGCTGCGTCGTCCATTGGCGCGGAACGTTATCGTTCACGAAGAAGATCGCGACGGTTCGACCATTCCCCACCACCGGAAGATTGATCATCGTTCGAACGGCGAGGCTTTCGAAAATGTCCGCTCGAGGCGATGTTCGTGGATCATACCGCACATCGGGAATGACGACGGGACGACCAGCCCGGAGGTCGATAGCGTAGTCACCATAATCATCGACGCGGTACTGACCGACAAGCCGGGGACAGCCATCCGCCGTCCAGTGCTCCGGCACGGTAATCATTTCCCCGTCTGCATCCAGCGTACCGTACCCAGCCCGAACCACGCCGAGCGTCTTGGCCACGATCTCCGTCGCCTGATCGATCGCATGTTCCATATCGGATGACTCCGACAGAACGTGCCCGATGTCGGTGAGCGCCTCGCGCTTTTTCTCGGCGCGGATGCGATCCGTCACTTCGAGGAAAATGACGGTGAACCGATCCTCCCCAATGGGTTGGCACACCCCGTCATACCAACGATCCAGCCCTCCGAACTGACGGGTAAAGCGCTTGGCTTCGCCGGTATCGACAACCTCGGCGAACTCGTTGACCCATACGTCCTCAATTCCCGGGAAGAGGTCGCGTATCGTCTTTCCGATCGCCGTGCCCCGCTCGATACCGACCAGGCTATACCAGGCGTCGTTCACTTCCTCATACCGCCAGTCAGAGATCCTGCCGCCTGCATCGCGCACGACTTTGGCGAGGATGAAACCCTCTTCGAGCGTCCTGAACAGGGTGCACCATTTCTCCTCATTGGCCTGCAACCTGTCGGTGGCGCGGGCTTCCACCTCCCGCAGCGCTTCACCCGCGGCATGTGCTTCAGTGCGATCACGCAGCACCTTCACATAGCCGACATGTTGGCCGTGCTGGTCCAGCAATGGGGACGTCACATCGACGGCCAATATGCGTCGCCCGTCTTTGCGAACCATCCAATGCTCAAGAGACGCGCGGCCTTCGCGGTGGGCTTGCGCTAGATCCAATGCCAGCCTGCCGGCGCTGATATCTACGTCAGTGAACAGGACCGACGCACTTTTGCCGATCATTTCGCCCCTCGACCAGCCAAGCACATTTTTAGCGCCGGAAGTCCACTCGACGATATGGCCATCGAGATCGGTCGTGACGATCGCGAAATCCTGAGCGCTGTCCATGATGGCGCGCTGCCGCGCCTCGGATGCGGCGACCTGCCGTGCCGCAAGACGTTGTTCGAGTTGCGCCATGACCTGTCGAGCCAGGACGCGGATCGAGCGTATCTGTACGTCCGACAATTGCCTCGGCTGGTAGTCGAGCACACACAGCGTCCCGATTGGAAGTCCGTCGTCCGTCTTTAGCAGTGCACCGGCATAGAAGCGGATGTGAGGCTCGCCGGTAACCAGGGGGTTGCACGCAAACCGCGGATCGGCCGTCGCGTCGGGAACAAGGAGGAAATCCTGCTCCAAAAGCGCGTGCGCGCAGAACGACGTATCCAGCGGCGTTTCGCGAACCCCCAGACCCACCTCTGCCTTAAAGAACTGGCGGCACTCCCCGATCAGATTCACGACCCCGATCGGCGCCTCGCAAATCGCGGCGACCAGCTCGGCCAGCTCGTCGAAAGCCGACTCTCGCGGGGTGTCCATTACCTCGAATTTTGCGAGCGCCGTCAAACGCCGCTGCTCACGCGCTCCAAGATCAGTCATTGTTTACCACGATTGGCCCTTCCGCGGCACGCTAGCATCCAGATCGGCGCCTCGCCACTATCGAGAACATCATAGAAACACCCTCCAGTTCTGTAGATTGAAATGCTGGCGCGAGGAGCCAGCGAAACGGCACCGTCTCGTTTGGGAAGGTCAGCTTACACGACGGCGGGCCGATCAGCGCGCGACAGTCTCACAGGGAGCCATTTTCCCGAAATATGTTCCCGATTGCCTTTTCCCGAAATGCGGCATCGGAGACGGAGTTTCGGGAAAGCTCGAGCGTTCAAAAAATGGCGTGACCGAGCCCGCTGCTGGCGCAGCGGGTCCGGGGTCAGGAGCCGAAAGGTGATCGCATCAGCGGGGGCAGCGCTGCGCTGTTTTGATGGCTCCACGCTGCCCCCGCTGCTACCAGATGGTGTCATTTCTATCTGGCGACGATTATGTCTTCTCTAAATCGCAGGAACAGAGGAACCGCGTTGCCGATACAGCTTTGCGGGCGCCTTAGAGGCGCTTACAGCAGTATGATTACTGGCGCGTCTGGTCGCGATCGAGCCCTTTGTCGAAAGGACCGAACAGCTTCGGGAGCTTGTAGGTGACAAGACCGATCAGAAAGAAAAGGCCGCTGCCGAGAAAGTTCTGAGGTAGCCGGTAAGGGAACATTCCTTCCCACATCAGGCCGGTATAAACGCAGGCGAGCCCGATCAGGTAGACGACAGCGGCGAAACCCGAAGCTGCTACCATACCGTAACCGACGCTTGCGACGGCCTGGTCGTCAATCTGCCCTGAAACCCGCCTCATCATCGCGAGGAGCAGGACAAACATCATCACCACCATCGGCGTCCCGGCGACGATCTGAAGCCATTCGATGGCAACCATCTCTCCGAAGGGGCCGGATCCAAGCATGGTAATTCTCCCTCAATCTGTCCTTACGTCTTTCACCCTCCCCTCTCAATCGCGCGTCGCTCCCGTTCGTGGCGCAGGCGGTCAACCGTCGCGACGTCTGCGTGAGATTGGATCAGCCGATCGAGTGCGTCGTCAGGAAGGTATCCCGGATCGAGCTTTGGTCCCTTGGCCTTGGGCGCATCGCGCCCGAGGGCGATCAGATGACGGCGGTTGCGCACCTCGACCAGCAGCGTTCCGCGTTCCGCTCGGTTGAAGGCCCGATCGAGACCGTAAAGCCACCCGGCCGAGGCCTCGACTAGCATCGCCTCGCAGCGCTGGAGATCGTCATCGTGACGGCATTCACGGATTCGGTCGACCGTCAGGGCGCGTGCCGTCTCGCGGGTTCGCCGGTAATGATCGCTGTTTGGGCCTTCGAGCGCGAACAGCCGGTGCATATGGCGGACCCATGCTCCCATGCTCTCCCATGCAAACGGCTTCGGCGCGCTACGCGGTTCTGCACGATAGGTTTTCATCGGGGCGAGCGACCGCGGCGGCTTTTTGTCGCCGTAGAAGAGGTCGGGCTCCCGCCAGCTCATCGGACCGGCTCCAGGTCTCGGAGCTCTGCCATCTCGATCTTGGCCGTGCGCTCGGCTCCAACGGGATCGAAGAAGACATAGCAGTGGTCTGCGAATGGGGCTCCGCATAGGCGCCACACCACGCCCGCTCGCCCGAGAAAGCGTTGGATACCGAATGCCGGATCAACGGATCCCGGTGCGTCGACCAGTCGGACGCGTTGGCGCACTGCGAGCCAGTTTCCGGCCTTGCGGACGATCGCGGCGCGTTCGTCCGGCGACAGGGTAGACCGCCGATCCGATCGTGGCGGACCGAACGTCGCAAACGGGTCGGGCCTGTTGAAAAATGCCGGACATGCCGGGTTGCTCCTTCGTTTTGACCCTACTCAGAGGAGCAGCGCCATGATGGGACCAACCTGTCGCGGTGGGCGGGAAGGGGCGTCCTGCCGCACCATAGAAGCCATGTTGCCCGCAGACCACCTGTTGCGTCGCATAGACCGATGTCTCGACACGAGCGAACTGAGGGGAGCGCTCGCCGCTCACTACAGCGCACGGGGACGACCGTCGATCGATCCCGAGCTCCTCATCCGCATGACCCTGATCGGCCGCATCTATGCCATTACGTCCGAGCGGCGCCTGTGCGAGGAGCTGCGCTACAATCTGGCTTACCGCTGGTTCTGCCGTCTCGCACCGGGAGACACGGTTCCGCACCACTCGACTTTCAGCAAGAACCGACACGGTCGCTTCCGCGACGCTGGCGTGTTTCGGACCCTGTTCGAGAGCACGGTTCGACGCTGCATCGGCGAAGGTCTTGTTGGCGGGAAGGATGCCGCGATCGACGCCTCGTTCATCGAGGCTGACGCATGCTGGCAGCGCAAGACCATTCCCGGCTACTTGCCTTACGTGGCCAACGCAGGTCGCCCGGTCCGTGAGTGGCTGAGCGATCAGAGCAGTGTTGTGACGAAGCCGGGCGGCTCCAAAAATTTTGACGGCGTATCGCGAACCGACCCGGCCGCAGCCTGGTCGGCGCGACCGGGCCGCGCGCGGTTCGGCTATGCCCTGAACGCGCTGGTCGACACCCCGAGCGGGGTAGCGCTCGATATCGAGGCCACGCCCGCTCGCTTTGCGGAAGAGGTCAATGCCGGCCGCGTCATGCTCGGGCGGTCGGCCGATCGTTTCGATTACCACCCCAAGCGGGTTGCTGCCGACAAGGCCTATGGCAGCGCTGTCTTTCTCGGCTTCGTGCGGGATCACGGTGCGATTCCTCACATCCCCGTGATCGACCGTACGCAGCAGACCAAGGGCAAGCTGCCGCGCACGGCCTTCAGCTATGATCGTAACACCGACAGCTTTATCTGCCCGACCGGCAAGCCGCTCCCGCACCACGCCTTCCATCCGTCCACTGGCGTGCATCGCTATGCCGCCGATGCCCGAGACTGCGAGACGTGCGTGCTTCGGAAGAAATGCACAACGGCGCGGCGTCGTACTCTGGTCCGTCTGGATGATGAGGACGTCCGCGATCTTGCCAGAGCCGAGGTAGAAACCGGCCTCTACAAGCGGTCGATGCGGTTGCGGCGCGGGGTCGAACGGTTCTTCGCTGACGCCAAGGGCAAGCACGGCATGAGGCGGCTTCACCTGCGCGGCATCCGCGGAGCGGAAGAAGAGTTCCTGATCGGCGCGGCGGTGATGAACCTTATGATTCTGGCGCGTCCACACCGGCTGACGGGCAAGCCACGCCGGGGTGCCTGCGTTCCCGCGGCCCTGACCCCGGCTGCAATCTCGGCCCGATCGATCGAACATGACGTGATCGTCTTGCCCGCTCGGCGATATGCCTGATCGCTGAAGCGCGGCGTGCTTCATCACGCGGCGCGCAGTCGTTCTTTGCGGTACGGCACACCGTCGAGCAGTGCCTGGCCCGGCGCCTTGGCCGTGCCGTCACCGTTCACATACATATAGAGTGTCGTCGTCGTCATCCCAAGACGCCGTGCGACATCGGCTGCGATCGCATTGCGATCGGACATGGCGGCCATTGCCATCGCCAGCGTCGCCTTATCCATCTTGCGGGGTCGTCCACCCATCCGCCCCCGGGCACGCGCCGCGGCAAGGCCGGCCTGTGTGCGCTCGGCGATCAACTCACGTTCGAACTCTGCAAAAGCGGCGAAGATGCCGAAAGCGAGCCGACCGTTGGCGGTGGTGGTGTCGATCTGCGCGCCAGCGCCCGTCAGCACCTTCAACCCGATGCCACGTTCGCGTAGCGCCTCTGCGGTGATGACCAGATGCCGGAGGTCGCGGCCGAGCCGATCCAGTTTCCAGAGGACCAGTGTATTACCGGGCTGCAACGCTTTGAGGCAGGCAGTCAGGCCGGGCCGGGCATCGTGGCGACCCGAAGCGAGATCCTCATAAATACGCGACGCATCGACACCGGCGGCGAGCAGCGCATCGCGCTGCGGCGCCAGCGTCTGCGATCCGTCAGCCTTGGACACCCGCACATATCCGATGAGCATCATTACCCCGCCAGAAAAGATATATACCACCCTGCAATGTGCCGGTGGTTTCCGCAACGAGTTTTCCGATCTCTACAGGGCGTCGTCGTGGCAAAAACCGCTACCGCCAGAAAACCGGTCGTTTTTCTTGTTGCCCAGTGACAATCACGATGAGCGCCTGCGCGTCATTGCAATGCGCGGTTGGGGTCTGCTTCGGGAGTGCGTACCCGGACCGGAAGCAGCCCCCAACCGCTTCGGCTTCATCTGCGGGTTGCCCTACTGCCATCCTGCCGTGGCACCGTGGACGAGGCAGACCCTGAACGTGAGTGACAAGTTGTCATATCCTGTCGGCCCTTCAGGCCGGGGACGTTCGGCGTCAGTTTCTCACAAGTGCGGCAAACACTTCACGCATCTGGGTCGAGGGAGAGGGATCGTGCACTTCTTGAAGGATCGAACCGGACCACTGCGAGAGAAGGATGCGCGCCAGTTGGATGCTCGGCATCGCCGGCGTCAGGCCGGTACGCCTCAACAGATGGGAGGTGACGTCGGCGAAGGCGGCCTCGTACGCGACCTTGACCGGTTCGAAGCGCGTGCGGAATGGCGCATTGCGTCGTGCGTGAAGGTGAAGCTCAACCATCAGTACGGAATGACGCGCATCAACGGACAGGGCATCCAGGCTGCGCCCGATCGTATCCAAGATGGATTCTGCGGTTTGATGACGGGTATCCGCCACCAACGTGTCGAGCTTTCGGGCCATGCTCGCCATGTGCTCTTCGACCAGCGTGAAGAGAAGATCGTCCTTGCTGGCGAAATACGAATAGAATGCGCCCTGCGAGAAGCCAGCGCGTTCGCAGATGCCGCGGATCGAGGCGGCTGCGACCCCGCTCGCGACGATCAGCCCGATCGCGGCGTCTAGCAGTCGCGCCCGCGTCTCCATCCGCATCTCGGGACGCTTCCTGCGGCCTGGCATCCCCCGCGTCGTTAGTGTTGCCTCGTATTCCACCAGACCGGAATGCAATCTGTTAGGTCCGAGGGCAACAGCCGCGCCGGCATTGCAACTAATATATCAGGTGATATGTTAAAGGCATTCTCGTCTAGGAAAGCTGCCACGCGTGATACCCAGCCGCCCCATTGCCTATCGCGACGATCTTGAGGTCGAGCAGCCGGACGAGGCTGCGCTGACGCGAGAGATCGTGGCTCAGATGGCGGCGACGCAGGCTGCCCATGCGGAGCGGCATCGCCATGCGCATCGGGATGCACATGCGAAGAGCCATGCAATCCTGAAAGGGCAGATGACGGTTCATCCGGACCTCCCGGCCGAACTGGCCCAAGGCATCTTCGCCCACCCTTGCGAACATGAGATCGTGGCCCGGCTGTCATCGTCACCGGGCGATATTCACAGCGATGCAGTGCCGGCCCCGCGCGGCTTTGCGGTCAAGGTCATCGGCGTTGGGGGCGAGCGCCTGTCACCCACCCTCGGGGGGGCCAATCAGGATTTCCTGATGGTCAATTTTCCAACGCTCGCCTTTGGTACGATCGCCAAATACAAGGTCATGCTGGGTCTGCTTGAAAAGAACGCGGACGCGGCTGAGGCGGCGCAGCGGCTGATCGCCGCTGCCGCGCGTGGCGTGAAGGGCGCTGTGGAGGCGCTAGGCGGCAGCCCTAATGCCACGCTTGACGGACTGGCGCGCGACCATGCGAACATGCTGGGCGAGACATTTTATACGCAGGCGGCAATCCGCTACGGCGATCATGTTGCGAAACTGTCGCTGGCGCCGGTCGGGGGGGTGGCCGAACTGACCGGACGGCAGGTCGAGGCGGGCTTCTCGACCATGCGTGACGCGGTAGTCGACCATTTCCGGCACGCCGGCGCCACCTACGAATTACGCGCGCAGCTATGCGTCGACCCGGATACAATGCCGGTCGAGGACGCGGCGGTCCTGTGGGATCCTGCCCTTTCACCGCATCGCGCGATCGCAACGCTGACGTTCCCTCCCCAGGATGCCTATGCCCCGGCGAGACAGGTGCATGGCGACGACCATCTCGCCTTCAACCCGTGGAACGGGGTCGCGGCGCATCGGCCGCTCGGCGGCATCATGCGAATCCGCAAGGCAGCGTATGAATCGTCCTCCAGCCAGCGGCACAGGCTGAATGCCGTGGCTCGGCGCGAACCACGCTCGCTTGATGAAATTCCGGACTGATCCGAACCAGAAGGAGCCGTTCATGGCCGACAGTAAAGATCCCAGGCTTGATGACGAAACCCGTCTGCAAGAGTTCCGTCGCCTCGCCGCAGAAATCGCCGCCGATGCCCCCACGCTGGCCAGGATCGCGATCGAAGGCTTGATCCGCAACCACAACCCTCTGTTCAAGGGCACCGCCGGGTCGGCGGGCCGGGCCGGCCGGCAATCGGGCAATGTGTCCGAACTGACTGCAATCGCCAAACTCAAGCCTGGCGGCGGCGACCGGCTGCGTCGCATCTTCAACCTGACCGGCGGCAATTTCGACGGCGCCCAGAAAGTTTCGACGCTGCATGACATGCGTTTCGTCCTGTTCGACGACGACACGCGCATCCTGTTCGCTACGGCGTACGACGGTGACTGGGATACCTATATCAACGACTTCGCGACCAAGATCCCTGACCTGATGGATCTCTTGTTCGCCAATGTCGAAGGGTGGCCGGGGATTGCCTCGCCTGACGTGAAGGATTTCATCGCCGATCACCAGATCGACGCGGCCGGTTGGTTCGTCGCCAACCCGCAGGTGACGGTTGTGGACGTGCGGCGGCTGCAGCGGATGGAGACGGCGCTCGATGCCTTCCTCGATACAATGGCCGGCAACACCGCTGTGGACCCCGCGACACGGGACGCGCTGGCCCTGCTGTCCAGGCAGGTGTCGGTGCCGCACGGAGTGGATTACTGATGGGTATCCTCCAGCACCTCAAGGACCGCTTCCGCCCTGACCGCGTGACGCTGCAGCTGGACGACATTCAGGCGTTGATCCTGCGCGCGCGGCCTGAACCGTATGTCGGCATTCACGCAATGCTTCACGTCGACGACGCCGCGGGTGGCCGCGATCTCCTGCGAAGGCTCGCGCCGCATATCCCTGCCGCAGCAGACTGGACCGAAGAGCTGACGGCATGGACCGGCGTGGCGATCAGTCACGCGGGTCTGAAGGCGCTTGGGGTGCCCGAAGGCTCGCTCGCCAGCTTTCCTCTGTCGTTTCGTCAGGGAATGGCGGCGCGCGCCGAGCAGCTGCGTGACGCGGGAGAGAATGCTCCCGAGCAATGGGAGGAGGCGTATCGCGACAATCGCTGCCACATCGCGCTCACCATCTTCGCTTCGGATCAGGCCCGGCTTGACGAAGCCACCGACCGGGCAATGTCCGAATATCATGCATCGAGCGGCGTGACGCTGATCGGAACACATCGTTTCGGAGCCGATGCGGATGCCAAGAACCCGTTCGGCTTTCGTGACTCGGTGTCGCAGCCGACCGTCGCGGGTGCCGGGGTCGATCCACAGCCGGGGCAGGAGCGCGCGATCGCGCCGGGCGAGTTCATCCTGGGCGAGGACAGCGAAACGGGAGCGCCGCTGGAGATACCGCAGCCTGACGCGCTGGGGCGGAACGGTTCCTATGTCGTGCTGCGCAAGTATGACAGTCGACCGGGCGCATTCAACGATTTCGTGCGCGGCCAGGCAAACGATGAGGCGGCGCAGGAGCTGCTGGCCGCCAAGATGTTCGGCCGCTGGCGATCGGGGGCACCGCTGATCCTGTCGCCGACCCGCGACGACGAAGAGCTGGGCGCCGATCCGGCCCGGCGCAACGACTTTGATTTCTCGGGCGACAAGGCGGGAATTGTCTGTCCGCATGGCGCGCACATGCGCCGCCTCAATCCGCGCGGTGAGCGACTGACGATCCTGACCGACGAAAACATCCACCGGATCATCCGCCGCTCTTCCACCTTCGGTCCGAAATGGTCGGCCGACCTGACTGCTGCCGACGATGGCGAGGACGATCGCGGCATCTTCTTCATCTTCATCTCGGCACGTGCGTTCGACACGATCGAGTTTCTGCAGCAGGAATGGATCAATCGCGGTAATTTCATCGACCTGGGGAAGGAGCGTGATCCTGTGGTCGGCCTGCATGAGGAACCCGGACGCTTCACCGTGCCTGCCGAGCCGGTTCGTCGCCGTATAGACGGTGTCACCACGTACAACCGGCTGCGTGGCGGCGAATATATGTTCATGCCTTCGCTCACCGCTTTGCGATGGATCGCGGCAGGATCGTGGAACTGAGATGCCTGACCATGGTCCGGGCCGCTACGTTGAATATCGGCATCCGATCAGGGTCGGTCCGGGAGCGATCGACGATCTCGATCATGTGAACAACGCCATCTATCTCATGTGGATGCAAGAAGCGGTCAACGCCTATTGGCGCAAGACCGCGCCGCCAGAACAGGTAGAGACGCTCGCCTGGATCGCGCACCGTCATGACGTGGTCTATCACAGGCCCGCCGTGCTGCACGATCTGATCGTCGCCGTAGTGCGCGTCATTGGTCATCAAGGATGTCGTGCCCACTTTGAAACTCGCTTCGAGCGAAACGGCGAAGACGTTGCCATAGTTGAGTCTACGCTGGTGTGCATCGATCGCGGGTCCAGGCAACTTGTGCGTATTCGTCCCGATCTTGCTCAGCATTTCTATCTTCGTGACACTGAAGCAACTACGGCTAGTGGAGCCATGCGATGACCAGACAGATCCTCCGCGCCGTTACGATAGCCGCAATGGCGTTTGTCAGTGGATGTACCACGGTGGAGCGCGTGCCGTTCACCGGGGCGCAAAGTGCCGCGGCCGCTATTGCCGGTGCGCCGGAGGTCCGTTTCTGGGCGGATCTGCCGGATGCCGCGCAGCGGATGCGACCCGATGTGCCGGCCGGGCAGCCGGTAACGATGCTGGCTCTTTCGGGTGGTGCTGACGAGGGTGCCTATGGCGCCGGTGTGCTCAACGGCTGGACGCAGAGCGGCACGCGTCCGGAGTTCAGCGTTGTCACCGGGGTCAGCACCGGGGCATTGATCGCTCCCTTTGCCTTTCTGGGCAAGGAAGGCGATGCATCGATCGCCCGGTTTTACACCAGCGTATCCGCAAGGGACATCTTCCATCCCCGCTTCCCACTTGCGATACCGGGATCGACCAGTGTCGCCTCCACCGCACCGCTTGCGAAACTGATCGCACGTGAGGTGACACCGGAACTTGTCGCGCGCATCGCCGAGGAGCAGGCGAAGGGCCGACGCCTGTTTGTCGCTACGGCCAATCTCGACGCGCAACGCAGCGTAATCTGGGACATGGGGGCCATTGCCGCCAGCGCGCTGCCAAACAAGCTGGCGCTGTTCCGCCGGGTATTGCTTGCCTCATCGTCCATCCCGGTCGTGTTCCCGCCGGTGGTGATTGACGCGTCCGCAGGTGGCGCACCCGTGCACGAGCTTCACGCCGACGGCGGGACCACCGCAGGCATTCTCGCGATCCCGCCGCACCTTGCGGTAAGCGATGTACCCATCGACGATGCCGCCCGCATGCATGTCTACCTGCTAATGAACAGCCGGCTCGGTGGCGATTTTCAGATGGTGAAGCCCCGGCTCGTCCCGATCCTGAAACGCGCCTTCGCGCTCAACCAGCAGGCGGCGCTGCTGACGCTGGCGGATACCAGCTACGTCTATGCGCATCGCCATGGCATCGACTGGAACGTGACGTTCATCGGGAACGACGTCGCGCCAAGCGACAAGTTATTCGAGAGGGGGTACATGCGCCGCCTGTATGCTTATGGGGTGGAGCGAGGACGCGCCGGCACGTGGCTGAAAGCACCGCCCACAACGGCCGATCTTCTCATCGCAGATCATCCCGATCATCGCTAGCGGCATCATGGCGGTATGGGTCGTCCGTCTGAAGCAGTGTACGATCGAGATCGCAGGCGTGGAGGTAATCGGCAAATAGGCTCCGCCCCGCGAAGGACGCACTGCTGCTAAAAAGGGCTTACATTCACCGCTGATCACGCTCTCCGCAAGGCTTCCGCGGAAGAAGTGTAAACGCCTTGGTGCCTGATGCTTTACCTACCTTCTTTTCACATGGCTGCTGGAGGTACAATCACGCATGCAGTGCATCCCTCGCCTTCCAGCTATCCGACGGTTCGAGCCACGCGACCTTCCCGTCGCGATGATCCTTCAAACGGATACCTATCCAGCGTTTCTGCGCGAGGACGCCGAAGCGTTCGCCAGTCGCCTCAGGCTAAGCGCATCCTACTGCCTCGTGGCTGAGCGCAACGGTGTGGTCATCGCGTACCTTCTGGCTCATGGTTGGATTCCCCAGTCACCCCCGCCGGTTGGAAGTGTTCTCGCCGATACGGCTGGCGAGGTGCTGTTCGTCCACGACCTCGCAGTCTCGGTCGCCGGCCGGGGCTTGAACATCGGGCGACCCCTTGTCTCGCACGCGTTCGCATCTGCGGGTCGCGACGGACTTCTTCAGGCGGAATTGATTGCCGTAGAGAAGGCTGCTGGGTATTGGCGCGCTCTCGGGTTTGCAGAAGAACCCGTCTCGCCCGATCTCGCCGTCAAGATTGCCACCTATGGTCCCGAGGCGCGCTGGATGACCCGCAGCATCTCAGACTTCTTCCCGAAGCATGACGAAAATCTCGCGAGTTGATCCGGTTCCAGTTGCCCCGCCTTACTCTCGCACTCTCCCGTGGCGCCTTCGGAGGTACCCGAGTGTTCCGCTGGTTGAGGCGCCCGATATCGACCCGCACGCGCGCCGCGTGACATTGCGGTCCTGTGATCACGGGCACTCCCTTCCTGATAGTGGTCGCGGACCGACCAATGCACCTACTTCCGCCGTGCGCCGTGTGGCGAGGTCCTCAGCAGTGACAAGTCGAGTCCGGCCACAGATGCATGGATCGCGACCTGCGCCTCATTCGCTTGCGCCAGCGGATAGTCGCTCTGTAGCCGCGCGCTCCAATAGAGCGTTGCCCCGCGCAGCTCCATCTGCCCGGTACTCTCGCAGGCACGCCGGATCGCCATCATCTCGGCATGCGCCGTGGCGTCCAGCAGCTCGTGCGTCTGGTTGCGCTCGGCCGCGATCACCTTGCCGTCGAGCACGATCACGCATCCGAGCGGCGATGTCGACGGATCGGAGCCTTTCGACGTCGCGACCTCGATCGCTCTTCGCATCCACTGCTCATCGGCGCCAGCGCACATTACGTTTTCTCCTTGTCGACGCGAGCAACGCTTAAGACGAACACTTGGCAGCCAACGTGACTGAACCTGATGCTCATTCCTCGTTTAGTGTCCCGTTAACCTAAGGCATTCTACCTTGTTAGCGCGGCGAGAAAGGGCGCAACAGATGTTCGACGCCTTCTTCTGTCTGACCCATCAGCATAACAAGTGGCTGGTCGCGCTCGCGGCCCTGGTCTGCATCGCGGCGACCGGCAGCGTCGTGTTCCTTCTGCGCCATCTTGGCGCCGCGCCGGCGCGCGAGCGGTCCCGCTGGCTGCTCGGCGCGGCCTTCGCGTCGGGGACGGGTATCTGGGCGACCCACTTCATCGCGATGCTCGGCTACGATCCCGGCATCGTGGTCGGCTACCTGCCGGGACGTACCCTGGCGTCGCTGGCCATCGCCATCGTCATGACCTGGGCCGGGCTGCGGACGTGCGTCCTCAGGCACGACCGCATCGGCTATGTCGCCGGTGCGGCGATGGTCGGCACGGGCATCTCGGCCATGCACTATCTGGGCATGAGCGCCGTCCTGTTTCCGGGCACCTTCCGCGTCTCGTCCGTCCTGGTCGTCGCCTCGGTCTTCCTCGCGGTGCTGCCGGTCGCCCCGGCGCTGTACCTCGCCATCGCTCGCCGCGGCGCCGCCACGGGAACTGCCGCTGCCGCCTTGTTGACGCTAGCGATCCTGCTGCTGCATTTCACCGGCATGGCCGCGATCAGCGCCGTGATCTCCGGGTCTGCGGCCGGCACGGGCGGGATCGTGCTGGCGCCCGACCTCATGGCGCCGCTCATCGCTGTTGCAGCGCTGGCGGTCCTGGTCGTGACGGTCGGCGCCGCCAAGGCGCGCGCCGTGCTCGCCTTGCGGGCGCGCGGGACAACGGATGCGGGTTGGGCGGCGCTGGTCCGCTCCAGCCTCGTTGCCGAGTTCGACCTCGACGGCACCGTCCGCTGGGCGAACGAACGCTTCCTCGATACGCTGGGCTACCGGCTGGACGAAATTGCAGGGCTCCCCGACCGCTCGCACGAAACAAGTGGCACCGCATCGAGATCGAGCGATCCGGCGTTCTGGGCAAAACTCGCTGCCGGCGAGCACCAGACGGGTGAGTACCGGCGCATCGCGAAGGACGGGCGTGTGGTCTGGCTGCAATCGACCTACACCCCGGTGCTCGATGAGAAGGGGCGGCCGATCCGGGTTCTGGAGGTCGCGACCGACGTGACCGTGAGCAAGCTGGCGGCTGCCGATTCCGCGGCGAGGCTCGCGGCGCTCGATCGCAGCCAGGCGGTGATCGAGTTCGCGACCGACGGCATCATCCTCGACGCCAACGACGTCTTTCTTCGCCTGACGGGCTATACGCGCGACGAGGTGGTCGGGCGGCACCACCGGATGTTCTGCGACCCCGCTTACGCCGGCACAGCCGACTATGCCGCCTTCTGGGCGAAGCTCGGCCGCGGCGAGTTCGATGCCGGGACCTACCGCCGCGTCGGCAAGGATGCCCGCGAGCTGTGGCTCCGCGCCACCTACAATCCGGTGCTCGACCCGGATGGTTGCCCGGTGCGGATCGTAAAGTTCGCGTCCGACGTGACGGAGAGCCGACAGCGCAATGCCGAGTTCGAAGCGCTCACGCTGGCGATGCGGCGCTCGGCCCTGACGATCGAGCTTGCCCCTGAAGGCATCATCCTCGCGACCAGTAACGGCTATCTCAAGGCACTGGGCTATGCACCGGAGGATGTCGCGGGCGAGCACCACAGGATTTTGTGTCCTCCCGAACTCGCCTCGAGTGACGTCTATGCGGCAGCCTGGGAGACGCTTGGCCGCGGCGAGCATATGACGGGCATCTTCAAGCGGCGCGACCGTGAGGGCCGCGACCTGTGGTTCCAAGCAACCTACAACCCGGTTCTCGATCCGGACGGACGGGTCGTGAAGATCGTCGGCTTCGCCACCGACGTGACGGACGCGAAGCTGCGCAGCGCCGAGTTTGAGGCGCGCTCAAAGGCGATGGACCGCAGCCAGGCGGTCGTCGAGCTTGGGCTCGACGGGACGATCCTGGAGGCCAACCAGAACTTCCTCAACGCGCTGGGCTATAGCCGGGCCGAGGTCATAGGCCGTCACCATCGCCTCCTGTGCGACCCTGACTATGCGCGCTCGCCCGACTATGCCGCGTTCTGGCGCAAGCTGGCCGGCGGTGCCTTCGACGCAGGTCTATACCGCCGGATCAGCAAGGACGGCCGCGACGTGTGGCTGCAGGCGACCTACAATCCCATTCTCGATCCGGACGGACGGCCGCTGAAGATCGTCAAGTTCGCGACCAACATTACCGAGGCGCGTGAGCGCGATGCGGAGTTCAGCGGCCGCGATGCGGCCGTCGATCGCAGCCAGGCCGTGATCGAGTTCGATCTGAACGGGCTGATCCTGTCCGCCAACCGGAACGCGCAGATCATGCTGGGTTATGGCAGCGAGGCGCTCGTGGGCCAGCACCACCGCATGTTGTGCGACGCTGCCGAAGCGCGCTCGACCGATTACACGAGGCTTTGGGAGCGGCTGTCGCGGGGTGAGTTTGATGCGGGACGGTATCGCCGGATCGGGCATGACGGCCGCGAGATCTGGATCCAGGCCTCCTACAACCCGATCCTCGATGCCGATGGACGGCCGAGAAAGGTTGTTAAGATCGCCGCCGACATCACGCGCCAGGTGCTGCTGGAGCGGGAAGCCGAGCACCGCCTTGCCGAAAGCGAGGCGCTGCAGCGATCGCTCGACCTGCGCCGACAGGCATTGCAGGACACGGTGGCCGAGCTGGACACGATCGTGACCGCGATCGGCGGCATCGCTGCACAAACCAACCTGCTCGCGCTCAACGCAACGATCGAGGCGGCGCGGGCGGGCGAGGCAGGCCGGGGGTTCACGGTGGTCGCGTCGGAGGTCAAGAAGCTGGCCAACGACACGCGCGCGGCGACCGAGCGTGCGACGGCCATGATCGGCGCGCGGCGCGCCAGCAACGACGGCTAGTAAGAGGATGGCGAGCAGGACGAGATGATGATGCCAGATGATAGCAGGCGCGCCCATGAGGCGATCCGCGCCGCTGCCTACGCGCTTCGCGACTGCGTCAAGGCTGGACCTCCGCTTACCGACCTCGGCCGGCTACGCATGAACCTGGCCAATGCGGTACGGGAGTATCTGCCTACACAGCAGGGCTGGAACAAGGAGGCCCGAGGCTATTTCGCCGATCGGATGCCGACTTACGAGCGGATCATGGAAGAGGATCGCGAGCTTCGACTGCGCTACTCCGACCACATACGGCGTTGGAGCAGCAACGCGATCGCTTCGGACGTCCCGACCTATGCTGCGGACGTCGCAGCGCTGGTCGACCGCCTCGACCGGTACCTGCGCTCGCTCGAGCACGAGCTATACAAGCCGATGTTCGAGGCGTGATTGGTGGTCAGTTGCCCCGGTAGGTGGAGTAGCCGTAGGGGCTGACCACGACGGGGACATGGTAGTGCGCGGCAGGGTCGATGACGCGGAACACGAGATCGATCTCGGGGAAGAATGGCGCCGCTTTCGCGTCCGGGTAGCCCGACATGTCGAACTGCAGCTTGTAGATGCCCGGCGCGAACCGCGACGGCTACCTACCCGAGGCCGATCTCTCGGTCGAGATCGGGCAAACCTGTAGTCCTGCATGACGATCTGGCATCTTGCATCACCGCGAGCAGCTATCGAAACCGGGCTCGATCACCTATCGTTCCTCAAGGCAGGGTTGTTGGTCCTGCGAAACCGATGGTGGGGGTGCCGTTGCGACCTGTGTCAGCTGCGATCTGTGTTCCGGTCCGCAACGAGGAGACTGCGTTACCGAAGTTGCTGGAGGCGATCGGGCGACTGGACTTGGGCGACGTCGAGGCTGCCGTGTTCTTCCTCCTCGATAATTGCTCGGATGCGAGCGAGCAGGTGATACGCGAGCATGCTGGTCGCATGGCCCTTCCGTTCACGGTGGCTCAGGGAGACCCGTCCCCTGATGCCAATGCCGGTCGTGCACGCCGGGCCGCCATCGCCCTCGGCCTGCATCATGCGACGAGCACGCCCCACGGTATTCTCCTGACGACCGACGCCGACAGCCAGCCCCGTGCCGATTGGGTCAGGGCGGCACTGCAGGGCCTGGCCTCGGCCGACCTTGTCGCCGGGCGAATCGTCCGGATCGCAGCGGAGCGGGATCCGGTGCAGGGGAGGGTCGAGCGCTACCTCGATCGGCTTCACGCCTACCGACGATCGGTCGACCCCGTTCCGTGGGACAGTCCGACCGGCTCCCACTGCTCGGGAGGCGCCAACATGGCCTTCCGACCCGGAGCCTATCAGGCGCTGGGCGGCTTCCAGCCGGCGCCATGCGGCGAGGACGCCGCCCTGCTCGACGATGCCGGGCGCGCCGGGTTTCGCGTGCGCCGCGATCCCGGCATGGTGGTTGCGACCTCCTCACGGCGGCTCGGCCGGGCGCCGGGCGGCATGGCCGCTGCGCTCAGTGCCATCGACCATCATGGGGCACCCTCAATGCCGCATCCGCGAGGGGCGGCATGGCAATACCGACAGCAGGCGGAGGCGCGCCGCATCTGGGCCGGGCTCCCCGATTCCTTTGTCGCAGCTCGCTTCGGCGACCGTATCGGATTGACCGGTGACCATGTGATCGGCGTCGCGCGCGACTGCCCCAACGCAGAGGCGTTCGCCATGCGTGTCGTGCCGGCACTGCCCGATATACCCGACGTCACCCTCGCCGAGGCCGAGCATGCCCTGGCAACGCTCGAGCACCAGCTTTGCGAGCAGGCGGTATGACGACGGCCGGAGCTCTGCGCCATGCGATCGTCGCGGCGGGGTGGGCGACCGACCCCGCCGGCGATCCGACGACGCCCAAGGCATATCTGGACCTGCTCCGCCCTCTTTACGCTGCGGGACGCCGGGATCTCCCCATCGGGCGCCTGCTGGAGGGGCATGTCGATGCGGTGCAGATCGTGTTTCGATACGGCACGTCGTCCCAGGTCGCTGCGTTGCGGGCGCGGATCGCTGCGGGAGCGATGCTGGGTGTGTGGAATGCGGGCCTGCCGGGTGAGCCGCTGGTGCTTACCGGCGGACGGCTGACCGGCGGCAAGGGCTATGCATCGGGGGCGGGGATACTGACTCACGCGCTGGTGACCGCGGATAGCGATCGCGGGCCGCAGCTGCTCCTGCTCGACCTTGAGGCCGATCCGCCTGCCATCGATCGGGAGTGGTGGCAGACGATCGGCATGCAGCGGTCGGAGACACATCTGGTACGCTGGTCCCGCGCCGCGATCGGTGAAGATGACCCGATCGGCGAGCCCGGCAGCTACGCGCGGGAGCCGTTCTTCAGCGGAGGCGCGCTGCGCTTCGCCGCGGTTCATGCCGGCGGTATCGCGGGTCTGCTGGACGCGGTGCGTGACCACCTGACCACCCACGAGCGCGCTTCCGATCCGTTCCAGGCATCACGGCTCGCCGACCTGTTCCTGCTTGCCCAGGGTGCAGCGGCGAGCATCCGCGACACGGCGGGCGCCTGGTTCAGCGGGACGGATGCGGAACGCCTCGCCCGGGTGTCCGCTGCGCGGCTATCGATCGCCGGTTTTGCCGAGCGCGCCCTGACGATCGCGCAGGAGGCGGTCGGGCTGCAGGGGTTGTTCCTGTCGCATCCGCTGGCGGCAAAGATCGCCGATCTCATGGTGTACCTGCGCCAGCCGGCGCCTGACGCGCATCGCCTTCGCGTCGGCCAGGCTGTCGCCGAGCACATCCTCGACCCCATCCTGTGAGGATCGCGCTGCGAAACGTGCGTGTCGCGCTGGTGATCGCCCCGCACCCGGATGACGAGGTCATCGGCGCGGCAGGCCTCATTGCGCGGCTTCGCCGCCATGGAGCTCGGGTCCGGGTTGCGGTCGTGACCGATGGTGCCGCATCTCACCGGGGCAGCCGAAAATGGCCGAGGACGCGACTGGTCGCGGCTCGCCAGCGTGAGAGCCTTCATGCGCTACGTCGTCTCGGCATCGTTGCTGGCGACGTCTCGTTCCTCAATTTGCCCGATGGCCAGTTGCCCTCGATCCCGGGGCGCTGTTATCGCGCGCTGCGCCGCCAGGTCGCACGATGCCGGGATCTCGATCTCATCGTCGGACCGGCCTGCAATGACGACCATCCCGATCACCGCGCCGTAGCCGCGGCCGTCGCCCGGTGTCCGGGTGGCGACGGTCGGCTGACCTACCGCGTGTGGCCGCCTCGCCCGGACCGGTCCGGACCGGCATGGCGCATCGCTGTGCCTGGAGGAGTTCCGGTTAAGCGGTCGCTGATCCGCGTCTACCGGACGCAGCTCGGCGCCGTTTCCGATGATCCAGCAGGCTTCACGATCGCGAGACACGAGCTTGCGGCCTTTGCTCGTCCGGTCGAGCGCTACCGGCCGGGTTCGAGGTGACGAACCCGATCGATCTTGCGGGGTTCGCCGCCAAGTTCGCCGGCGACGACGATCCCTGGCGCACCTTCACCGCCCGTGACGAGGCGGTGAAGCGTACCGCGATCCTGCACGCAATAGGTGACCGACCGGTCGGACGGGTGCTGGAGCTGGCCAGCGGCAACGGCTCCAACAGTGTCGGGATCGCGAGGAAGGCGTTGCGCCTCGATGCGACCGAGGGCACGAGGGAAGGGGTCGACCTGACGGCACGCGCCGTCGCTGCCTGGCCTCGTGCGTGCGCATCGCTGCTCGTGCTCCCCGGTCGACCGCCACGTCCCGTCTATGACGTGATCGTGATTGCCGAGATCCTGTATTACCTCTCAGCGCGAGACATGGCCCGGGTTGCGCGTGAGATGGCCGCCCGCCTGACGCCAGGCGGCACCATCGTGCTCGCGCACCACAGGATCGACTTCTACGACTTCGCCCAGCACGCGGCAGGGATCCACGCCCGGTTCCTCGCAGAGACCGGGCGTTGTTGGACGGTTCGCACCGCGCGCCGCACCGGCCGCTGGGTCGTTACCGCGGCCCGCGCCGATGGTATGACCCGATCCCGTTGAACGCGAGCGAGGCAGCACGTCCCACGTCCGTGCGATATGAGGCTTGCCGTTAAGTGGAGCGGCAGGACGTCCACGTGCCGCTCCCGCCAGGGTCGTCAGGCCGCCGCGTCGAGATCGACCTTCATCTCCCGAGCCCAGAACCTGAGGTCACGACAGGTCGTGACGAACGCCTTGACGTCCTTGCTCTTGCTTAGGGCTACGAAGCCATCGTCAAGCTCCGGCACCCGGGCAGCGTCGAGCAACGTGGCGGCTGCAGCGGTGTAGCCGATGAACTTGCAGTGGCCGAACGCGTCCGCCACGAAGTCCTTGGAGGCCGCATCCTTGGCGAGCATCGCAGCCCCCTCCTCGGACGGGAGCACCGCGACGGCATCGAACAGGACCGAAGGTCCGCCGTCGATCTTCTGCTTGGCCGCGACCTTGGTGCCGTCGTCGAGCGTGACCCCGCCGATCTTCGGCGCGACCACCTCCCAGACCGCGCCTTCGGCTTCCAGCGCCTTGGTCAGCGCATTGAACAGCTCGGCGCTCGACCCATCGGTCAGCAGCAGGCCCATCTTTCGCCCGGCGAAATTCGCCGGGCCGTTGGCGACGATCGAGAGCGCCGACGATGTCGGCAGGTCTAGCGTCGGCTTGGCCGCCTTGGCGGCGTCCGGTAGGTCGAGGCCGAGCCCGTCCGCGACGGTAGCGGCGAGGTCCTCGTCGATGTTGCGCAGGTGGCTGACCGCCCGGGCCCGGATGTCGACACGCTCTACCTTCGACAGCTCGAACACCAGCGCGTCGCCGATGTGCTTCTGCTCGATCGGCTGCTGGCTGAGATAGAACTGCCGTGCCTGGCTGTAATGATCGGCAAAGGTTTCGGACCGAATCCGCTGCTTGGTCCCCTGAACCTCGGCGGGGAAGCTGGTGAAGCCGATCTCCGGGTTCTCGCGCGGACCGCCTTCCGCGCCCCAGCTGTTCGGCTCATAGTTCACGCGCCCCTTCGGATTGCGCATCGCCATGTGGCCGTCCTGCTGGAAGTTCATCACCGGACAGCGCGGGGCATTGATCGGCAGGTGGGTGAAGTTCGGGCTGCCGAGCCGCTTCAGCTGGGTATCGAGATAGGAGAAGTTGCGGCCGTGCAGCAGCGGGTCGTCACTGAAGTCGATGCCCGGCACGATGTTCTGCGTGCAGTAGGCGACCTGCTCGGTTTCGGCGAAGAAGTTGTCGACGTTGCGATTGAGCGTGAGCGTACCGACGATGCGGACCGGCACGTCCTCCTCGGGGATGAGCTTGGTCGAGTCGAGATGGTCGAAGGGAAGCTTGTCGGCGGTTTCCTGATCGAACAGCTGGACGCCGAGATCCCATTGCGGGAAGTCACCGCTCTCGATCGCCTCCCAGAGATCGCGGCGATGATAGTCGGGATCGGCGCCGCTGATCTTGACCGCCTCGTTCCACAGCACCGACTGGAGCCCCTGGCGCGGCTTCCAGTGGAACTTGACGAAGGTCGACCTGCCTTCCGCGTTCACCAGGCGGAAGCTGTGGACGCCGAAGCCTTCCATCGTGCGGAAGGAGCGGGGGATCGTGCGATCGGACATGATCCACATGATCATGTGCCAGGCTTCCGGGGTGAGGCTGGCGAAATCCCAGAAATTGTCGTGTGCGGTTTGCGCCTGGGGGAACGCCCGGTCGGGCTCCTGCTTGGCCGCATGGACCAGATCGGGGAACTTGATGGCATCCTGGATGAAGAACACCGGGATGTTGTTGCCGACGATGTCCCAGTTGCCCTGCTTCGTGTACATCTTGACGGCGAAGCCGCGCACGTCGCGCGCCAGATCGCGCGAGCCCTTGTTGCCCGCTACCGTTGAGAAGCGGACGAACACCTCCGTCTGCTGCCCGACCGTGCTCAGCACGTCGGCGCGGGTGTAGTCGGCCAGACTGTCGGTCAGTTCGAACACGCCGTGCGCGCCATAGCCGCGTGCGTGGACGACGCGCTCCGGGATGCGCTCGTGATCGAAATGGAAGATCTTTTCGCGGAGGATGAAGTCTTCGAGCAGCGTGGGGCCCCGCAGACCCGCCTTGAGACTGTTCTGGGCATCCGCGATCGGGATGCCCTGCTGCGTGGTCATGGTAAGTGCCGCGTCCGAGGTCGTCTGGCGGGTTTCGCCGCCATGGCCCTGCTGCTCGGCATAGTTCGTCGGCTGGTCGGCACCCGCCGGCAGCGGCGGTGCCTTCCTGGCCGTCTCGCCCTTGAGTTTCACCGCGTCGCTTTTGATGCTCTTGCGTGCCATGGACGTAATCCTCCGATCACGCCCTTAATGCCACCAGCGCCACGGCGGTGCGAGGCATAAATCTTTGTAGCGACTGGGAACCGACCCGGAGGAGCGAAAATCAAGTTCTGTCAGTCGAGCATGGTTGCCGGTTCGGACGACAGGCGCGGGCTCGGCAACGTAAGTGCTCATGGCTGCGCAGAACCCGACTGCGGCTTCCTTGGTCCTGGATCACAGCCAGGGAAAGCCGATATGAACCGGTTGAGGATGTCGTAATGCCTTGCCGTTAGCCGAGCATGATGTACTCCCAGGTCGTACAGGTTTTCGACTGCGTCCGGCACGACCACGATCCGTAGTTGGTGCTGCTCGCGGGCCTGGTTTGCCTCTGCGGTATCTATGCGTCCTTTGCCCTGGCCGACCATGCCGTACGCTCAGGGCGGAAGACGCGCAGCCTGTGAGAACCTGTCACCATCGTGTCGGCCGGCTGCACGGCCTGGGCGACCCACTTCATTATCTTGCTGGCTTTCAAGCCGGGCATGCCGTCTGCGTTCAACCCGCTGGCCGTACGGCCGTTTTACGGCCGCTCGTTGATGTAAACGAATCAAATGGACAGGGACCCATGCCGCGGCTCAAGGCGTTGAGCGTCATAGACATGGCCCTGACGACAGGGACATCCACTCAGATGAGGAAACGACATGCGCGCACTATGCTGGCACGGTAAAGGCGATGTCCGCGTCGACACCGTTGCGGATCCCGAGATCAAGCACCCGCGCGATGCGATCATCAAAGTAACCGCCTGCGCGATCTGCGGGTCGGACCTTCACCTGCTGGATGGCTACCAGCCCACCATGGAGGCCGGCGACATCCTCGGCCACGAGAACATGGGCGAGGTCGTGGCGCTCGGGTCCGAGGTCACCAACCTCAAGATCGGGGACCGGGTGGTGGTGCCGTTCACGATCAGCTGCGGCGATTGCTGGTTCTGCAAAAAGGGTCTGTTTGCGGCCTGTGATCAAACCAATCCGAACGCCGAGATGGCCGCCAAGGCGATGGGCCATTCGCCCGCCGGGCTGTTCGGCTTCAGCCACATGCTGGGCGGCTACTGCGGGGGCCAGGCGGAGTATCTTCGCGTGCCGATGGCGGATGTCGGTCCGATCAAGATTCCCGACAACGTTACCGATGAGCAGGCCCTCTTCCTATCGGATATCTTCCCGACCGGCTACATGGCCGCCGAGAATGCGCAAATCGAGCATGGCGACACCGTCGCGATCTGGGGCTGCGGTCCGGTCGGCCAGTTCGCCATCCGCTCCGCGCTGATGATGGGCGCCGGCCGCGTGATCGCGATCGACGAGGTGCCCGAGCGACTCGCCATGGCGGAGGCCGGTGGCGCTGAGACGATTAACTTCGCCGAAACCGATGTCTATGACGAGCTGCAGGCGCGAACCAAGGGCCGGGGCCCCGACAGCTGCATCGATGCTGTCGGCTGCGAGGCGGCCGCGCACGGGGCGGCGGACGCGGTCATGGACAAGGTGAAGGCAAGCATGATGCTCGCCACTGATCGCGTCCACGTCCTGCGGCAGGCGATCATGAGCTGCCGCAAGGGCGGCACGGTGTCCGTGCCCGGCGTCTACGTCGGGATGGGTGACAAGCTTCCGATCGGTGCAGCGATGAACAAGGGGCTGACGATCAAGCTTGGGCAGACCCACGTGCAACGTTACACCAAGCCGCTACTGGATAAGATCGTCGCGGGCGAGATCGATCCCAGCTTTGTGATTACGCATCCGGCCAGTCTTGAGGACGCGCCCGAGATGTACGCCAAGTTCCGTGACAAGCAGGAAGGTGTAATCAAGGTTGTCATGCGGCCGCACGGCTGATTAGCGGAACAACCGGGAACAGGACGCTTATCGACGCCGATCGCCACCGCCGCTGTGCATTATGTTCAGCGGCGGTGTCGATCAGCTTGCGCCAAGTATGTCGGCAGATCTAGGTGTCAGTCAGGCTGCGACGGATGTTTCTTGCGGAGAGGCAACGAGCCATAGCCGCAGCGCTTCTTCCTCCATCGGACGGGCAAAATAGTAACCCTGCGCCTCCTCACATTCCAACTCGGCCAGGATCGCCGCGGCTGCGGCGGTCTCGACGCCCTCGGCAACGACCCGGTAGCCGAGATCGTGCGACAACGTGATCATCGACTGGACAAGCGCCCGTCCACGCTCGTCATCGGCCAGATCGCGAACGAACGATCGATCGGGCCGGTGCCCACCATTGCGGTCGCACCGATCGGACATACCGCGACGTTGCTGACCGTGGTGTCCATGGCGGCGCTCGGGGTCGATATCCGCACCGTCGCCAACGCTGGCGGACGGGTCACGCTGGCGGTGGTGATGTCGCTCTTCTGCTTGGGCGGAATCAGCCTGATGCTGATTTGCATGTTGAAGCTGTCGTGAGGGGCGGCGCGAAGGGCCTGAAGCTTGGCTTTTGGCGTTTGCCCGCTTACACCTCACCCGATCAACACCTACTCTCTCGAAGGTGGTGGTAGGACGCGCTTGAGGCACTTGCACGCTGCCAAGGTCCGTCTGCGAAAAGGGGATGCCGGCGTATTTCGGCAATTGGTACCGCTCCGTCACCTGTGTTTCGTGGCGGGGCGGTATCCGAACTCATCGGCTGTGTAACAACATGCAACCGATCAGCCCGCCGCATCGCTGGTCGGATCCTCGCGTCCGGCATGCGCTCGACCGAAGCACCAGATCGCCCCGTATCCGATCATCAGCCCGACCAGGACCAGCAGCGGGGTAGAGGCTTCAGCGATCGAGGCACCCATCTGGTTGAAGCGGATGAACAGGTGCATGGCGGCCGTAGCCGGTGAGAACCAGGCGATCGTCGCCAACCAGCCCGGCATCTGGTCGAGCGGCCATGCAAACCCGGCCAGGAAGACGAGCGGCACCGAGGTCGGCATCAGGAGCTTCAACGCGTCGTCGCCGCTGCGGAACAGGCTTCCCGCGACCAGTCCGAGAGCCGCTACCGTGGCCGCGAACACAGGAAGGGCGAGCAGCAGGCCGGGCACATTGCCGGTGCGTGGCACGTCCTGCACCCAGAACGCGAACCCGAACACGAACAGGCCGGCAAAGATGCCGATCAGTGTCATCGCTATCCAGGTGCCGAGGGCAGTTGCCCGGTCGCGCTGCCAATCACCACGCCGACGTCGTTCAGCGATCAGCCGCGCCGACGCGAAGAGCAACGTTTGCTGAAGTATGATGTTGGCGATCGCCGGGAACACGTAGTCGCGATAACCACCGGTGGTGTTGAACAGCGGCTGCATAACGATTGTCGCGCCGGACCGACTGCGACGAGCGGTGAGGGCCCCAGTCACTTCAACCGCCTGCTCTCTCACGACATCGCTTAGCGCGCGGGCGATCCCTTCAGCACGCACGAAGTACGTCCCGTTGAGGATCAAGGCCGCCCCCGCCCCGGGCCGCCCCTTCAGTGCCGCTCCGCCGAGACCTTTCGACAGGTAGAGAATGCCGTCGGCACGCCGTTGGCGCACTTCTTCACGCGCCGCCATGATGTCGGGCACCAGCGCGACGATCCGAACGGTGGGCGTCTCCCCCAGATGCCGGATCACGGCCCGGGAGAGCGGTGTTCGGTCGCGGTCGACAACGACCATCGGCAGGGCCAGCGCCTGCTGCTGCGAATAGGGTGCAGGGTAGTAGAAGGCGTAGAACAGCACGGAAATGATCGCCAGCGACACGAGCTCGCGCGCTTGCAGAACCTCGAACCACGTGGCTTCGAAGGCGTGGAGCAGACGGGTCATCATGGACGCCGCTCACGGCTCATCAGGAACAGGGCGAGCAGACCGGGGCCGAGCGGATAAACCAACAGCCAACCCGCCTCTACGACCGCGGGGCGGAGTGCCGCTCCCATCGCCTCGTCCATCTGCAGGCGCAGATAGTGGGTGAGCGGCAGAACCGCATTCCAGGCCTGCGCGACCCAGGGCGCGCCATTGATCGGAAGCGATGCGCCCGAATAGGCCAGTGCCGATCCGGCGATGATGACCGCACCCGAAAGCGCCGTGGCTGTCTCCCGTGTGACGGCCAACAGACACAGGCCGATCGCAACCGTCGCCACGAACAGCAGGAACAGACCTAAGAGGACCACCCACAAGCTACCCTCGAGCCGATACCCGCGTGCGAGAGTCAGCCAGAGGAACCAGGCAGTTCCCCACAAGGTGCCTACGGCGACGTGCGGGATCATTCGGCCGGTAATCCACATAGCCGGCGCGGCCGTCCTGCCTGCGAAGGTCTCGAACGACTTGTTCTCCAGCAAGAGGCCAGCCGAACCGATCACGGTGACGGCGATTAGCAGGTGAAGCACGCCGGGGCCGAGCAGCAGTCCCAGATACCATTCCAGACTGAGCGTCGGGTTGCCGAGCAGGCGCACGTGGATACCGGGCGCCAGACGCGGTATCCGGTCAAGCCCGGCAAGATGCGTCGCGCTTGTGGCATTCGTGCCGAGCGCCGCGGCCGTCGCCAGCTCCAGGTCGGTCGAGGCAAGCGAGCCCGCAGCAAGGAACTGTGTCTGATAGAGGATTTCGATCGGCTGGTGTTCTGTGCCAGCTGTGCCGATGCCCGATGGAATCACCAGGACCGCTTGCGCCTGTTCGCGGCGAATCGCCGAAAGCGCGACGCCGATCTGTGGCGTTACCCCGGCCAGCTTGAGCCTTGGGGAGGCTTCGATCGTGCGCACGATCGCGCGTGCGAGTGTGCCACCATCGCGATCGACGACGACGACCTTGAGGCTATGAAGCGAACCTGGAAAGATCATCGCTGCCATCGACGCGAGCAGAACCGCCGGCAGCAGCGTGAGCAGCGCCAGATCGAGACGGGAGCGCGCCAGTCGGCCGATCTCGACGCGCAAGCCGGCGGACAGGCTCATTGCGGCCAGTCGAACAGGACGCTCATCCCCGGCCGTAAGGCTGGCACCGGCTGCACGGGTTCGAGCCTCACCTCAAACGCGCGCACGTCGTAGCCGCGCGACTGGCGATCGGCCCTGAACGTCGCGAACTCTCCTTGCGGGGCGATGTGCTGAACACGGAAGGCAACCGAGCGATCGAGCGCGGGAACGCGGCCCGTCAACCGCCGTCCGACTGCCATGCCGTTGTACTGGCTTTCCGGGAGGTTGATCGTGACATACGGGTGATCGACATCGATGACCTGAAAGGCTGGCAGTACCGGACTGACCAGCTCGCCCGGCTCGACAAGACGGCGCGCGACCTCGCCAGCGATCGGCGAGACGAGCCGGGTTTCTTGCCCGAGTGCGTCGGCCGTTGCCGCGCCAGCAGCGGCGATGCGGACCTGCGCGGCCGCGACTTCCCGGGTCGCCGGACGAACACCGGCCGCGGCCTTCAGATATTGTGCTTTCGCCGCCTCGGCCGTTTTCGCGCTGCTTTGACGCGCGGCATGCGCCTCATCGCGCCGCTGCGCGGCGATGACGCCCTCGGCGTAGAGATGGTCCGCGCGCATGCTGGTCTTGGCGGCGAGATCGGCTGCTGCCTGGGCTGCCTGCCACGTTGCCTTGAGGGAGGTCAGATCCTCGGGTCGCACGCCTTCATCGGCAAGCGTCTGCGCCGCCCGCGCGCTGTCCAGCGCCGCCTCCGCCTGCTGTTGTCCATTCGCGATTTCAGGGCTGGACAGCGTTGCGAGCACCGCGCCGGCGCGGACCCGGTCGCCTTCGCGGACGCGAACCGTTTCCAGCCGTGCGAGCGCCTTGGTCGCAACATTGACCGAAGCCGCATCGACCTCGCCCTGAAGTGGCGGGGCCGCGGGTTGCGCCGCGAGCCATAAGCCGACCGCCAGAAGCACGGAGACGAGCGCCAGGCCCATGTACAGAAGGATGCGCTTACGCCGGCGCGAATGTTCCGGTTGCACAGCCGGCTCGCTCATCGGGATTGCTCCGGCATGACGTGGATATCAGCTTGCCTCAGATAGTCGGAGAAGCGGTCGAGCTCGCCTGCCGAGGCAAGCAGACCGGCGAGCGCGAGATCATATTCATACGCGGCTGCGATCCGCTGGGTGCGGGCGGTCGAAAGCGCTGCCTCTGCACCGAGTACCACCGTCATGGTGGCTTCACCTTCCGCGAACGCTACCCGCTGCACCCGCAGGTTCTCGCTAGCCGCTGCTATCGAGCTGTCGAGCAGCAGGAACGAGCGTCGTGCGCTTTCCGCCAGGTCCCAGGCGCGACGCGTGACGTTCGTTGCCGTCTTGCGCGCCTCCCGGGCGGCATCTGTCGCTGCCGCCTGATTGGCACGTGCCGCCGCCAGCGTGTGTCCACGATCGACGTTGGACAGCAGCGTGATGCGTGCTCCAATCCCGACCACCCAATCGGGTTCAGTGGGCAGCGCGTCGCTGCGGTTGAGGTTGTACTCTCCGAAGGCGAAGACCTGCGGCCTGTATCGCGCCCGCGCGAGGTCGACACCCGATGCGGCCACTTCGCCGGCCGCATCGGCCTCGCGCGACGAGGGAAGGCGATCTTGATGGCCGAGAAAGGCCGAGACAGGCGCCAGCGGTTGGGAGCGCACGAACAGAGGGGTGGTGGGCTGCACCGCGTTGACATCGAGTGTGTCAGCCAGTTCCTCGCGTGCGGTCTGATGTGCCAACACCGCGCGGTCGAGCGCGCGCTCCGCCGTGTCTCGCGCAACCTGGGCTTCGAGCGTCCGCGCATGCGCGATCACACCCTCGGCCTCGAACTTGCGCGCGTCGCTATAAAGGCTTGCAAGCGCATCACGGGACTGGCGCGCTGACGCTTCCAGCGCACGCGCCGCCAATTGGCCGAAATACACCCGGATGAGGTTGATGTGCGCTGCATCACGGATCTGATCCGACCTCGCTTCGGCGAGCGACACGCCTGCCGACGCGGCTCGCTGCACCGCCGGGATCGCCCCTCCCGTGTAGATCGGCAGAACCGCCTGCACGGTCGGGCGTACGACCGTGTCCCGGTAGCGATAGGAGAGACTGTCGGGGATGGCCGAGAACAGTTGCGGCAAGGCTCGCGACAACCTGCCGGTGATCGCCGCGGCGATGTCCTGAAAGCCAGGCGGCAGCGTCGAGGGGAAGTCGGCAAGGTATTGTTGCGTGTCACCGAGCGCGTCCTGTTTCGGGCCGGTGAGGTCGAGCGACAGGGTTTTCTGATATTCAAGGAGCTGTGCCGACGCGGTAACGATCGGGCGATGCAAGGCCCGAACGGCCGCCTCCGTCTCGCGCGCTGCCCGCGTTGCATGATTGGCACCGCTCAGAGCCGACGATCGGCCATCGAACCGCGCGGAAGCGGCAGGGAAATCGAGCGGCACAGCTTGCTCGCCGCCTGGCTCCTGCCCGAAAGCCGGGCCACAAGGCGTGAGAACCCAGATGGCTGAGATAGCCATCGACAATTTCCGGGGTAATTGGCGACGATCAGCCATCCACGTCGACATCGGACGTCGCTGACAACTTTCGATGCGATCGTTGGCCTGCTAGAGGCTGACTGTCAGGATCGGTAGACAGAACAGGTAACAATATGGTTCCCTTCGAACGTTTTTTGGTCGCGGCAGCGGTACTGGTCCTGGCATCTTGTGAGCGAACCCCGGCTCAGGATCAACACGGTGCGACCAACGCTCAGCAAACGGCTAATGCCTCGGTCACGGGCGACCAGCACGCTGACCTCGACGTCGCCTGGGCATCGCTTGGCCCGAAGGTTGGTCAGTATCCGTCGCAGATCGGTCTTTTCACCAAGAGCGCGGTCGTCGATGATCTCCGCGCCTTGCTGGGGGAAGCGAGGTTGCAGACCTTGCAGCAGAATTTCGAGACGGCTTCGCCGCTCCAGCGCGATGGAACGGTGCTGTTCACCTCGGGCAACCGGGCGCATGAGGGAGGGTCTGAAGCTGCCTATCTCCTGCTCGACCAGGCGCACAAAGCAATTGAAGTGGGACTTTGGACCAACGGCATTCTGTCGGTCTACACGACGCCGGGATCGCACATTCGAAAACCTGCCGACATCCAGACGATGATTGCGAACAGCGCCGCGCCAATATCGACTGCCTCTTTGCCGATGGAGACGCCGCTCGCGCGCAAGGCGATCGAGAAGCTGTTCGAAGGCAATCACGTGACCTACGATGCGGCCTTCGTCGACCTGGACGAAGACGGTAAGCAGGACATCGTCGCCTATGCGTCGGGCCCTGAATATTGCGGCAGCGGTGGATGTTCGATGGGCGTCCTAAGGGCGACAGGGAAGGGTTACGATACTATTGGGCGTGCGACTGTGACCCAGTTGCCGATCAGATTATTGCCCTCGCGAAGCCACGGCCTGCACGACCTGGGCGTAGCAGTGTCCGGTGGTGGCGCTTCGGAGCACGCTGTTCGATTGCGCTTCGACGGCCGACGCTACCCCTTGAACCCCTCAAGCTTGCCCAATACCGCAACAACGAGCAGCGACGTAGGCCGCGTCCTGATCCCGTCCGCTCGGTAGGAACGGTACGGGCAACCATCCCAAGCATGCTATGACGCTCTGATCGTTTGGCCGTCGCAGTCAAGTGGCCAGCTCAGGATATGACTGACGTTAGGGGAGCAACCAGGGTCCAAACGGCCCCTGTCGCAGGGAAGTCCAACATCGCGCTTCCCTGCAGGCTACGACCCGTGGCCGTGCAGATCAGCCGTGTCCCGAACCCCTGTCGCTCGGGCCTCGTGACCGGCGGTCCGCCACGCTCGATCCATTGGAGCAGCAGCTCAGCATCGTCACCTGCCCCGCGCACCTGGCAGCATAGTTCGACGGTGCCTGTTTCGTTGGAAAGCGCTCCGTACTTGATCGCATTGGTCGCCAGTTCGTGGAAGGCGAGCGTCAAGGTCATCGCTGCCCTCGGACCGATTTCAACCGTTTCGCCGAGGAAACTGAGTCGCTCGGTGTAGAAGGAGAGGTGAGCCAAGGCTTGATCCGCCAGGGCCGGAAGCGGCGCTGCCTTCCAGTCCGATGACAGGAGCTGCTCCACGGCACCACCCAACGACGCCAGTCGCTCATCGATCACGTCGCGTGCATCTTCGATCGAAGATGCCGCCCCCAGGCTCTGACTGACGATAGCACGCACGATGGTGAGGATGTTCTTGAACCGATGCTCCAGTTCCCGCACCACCAACTCATCTCGATCCGCCACGCGCCCCCCCCTGCGTCCTGTTTCATTCAATGGCGATTTGGTAGCAAGCCAAATGTCGTTCCAAGATTGCGCGCGCTTCCGGAGTTTCGAGCAACACCTCCGCTTGTTCAACTGTTTGTGGCCGGGGAGCTCCTGTCAATTCATTGATAGCCTGCTGCAGATAGGCCGCTGCTCCTGTCTCATTAACTGAGTCAAGCTGCTGGAGCGCTCCTTCCATGAGGCTAATCGCGGAGTCTATCGCCTGCGCTCGGTTCATAAGAGTGCTCCTTCGTGAAGGCGGCAACGCCGCGGTAAGCAGTTGACAACTATCCAAGTTCAACGGGATGCATATTGGTACGTAGCACTACCAGAGCTTAAAGTTATCCGTAGACATTGGCCGCCCCACTGAGGCCACCTGATCTCACTTATGCGCAAGCACAGCTGAGGGTTCCCCGGTTTCTCGTCCAGGCTGCGGGTGAGTTTCCGGCGTTCATTCGGCCGCCTCGGCATCATACTCGACCGGCGTCATTCAGCCAAGCAATGTGTGATGACGGCCCTCATTATAGTCCTTTCGCCACGCCTAGATCATGGCGCGAGCGTCGGCCAGCCACAGGAACCAGCGGACGTTCAAGCACTCATCGCGCAGGCTATCGTTGAACGTCTCCCCGAGGGCATTGTCGGTCGGCTTGCCCGGCCGGCTAACGTCGAGCGTCACGCCGTTCTCGTACGCCCAGCTGTCCAGTGCCTTCGAAGTGCCTTCAAGATGAACTCCGGTCCGTAGCACATCGGGAAGGGCTTGTTCGGGAGTAGCTATGGCCCTGATCCAGACAGTCCACGTCGGCAGCTTAGACTTTTTCAACAGCCACGAGCGGTTATGACACCGGCACTGCCACAAGATCAGCTGCAATTTGGCGGGAGCAGATGCGCCTGAACCTGCCCCGATAGAACCGGATCCAGCTTGTCGGCTTCCCGGTCGGCCCATTGACGCCACTCGGTGAACTGGTCCGCAGAAATGTCCAATCGTCCGTCCATGACGGCCTCGCCCACGCGGGCTACCAAGCTTCGCAGGTTCTCGGCTTCCGCCAGTAGACGACCGCTTTCGACTAGCGCAACGACCCGATCCGCGTTGGCCTTCCGCAGGCGTTCCTGGCGACGCCGTTCCGCTTCAATCCGCTCGCGTTCCGCCTGCTCCTCAAGTTCGCGCAAGTGCGTCCGATAGGATCGTTCACCTTCGACGATCAGGCCGGCCACAATGTCGGCGATTTGTCCTTCCAGCTTCCCCGAGGCATCGTCCTGCCAAGTCGATGATCCCGCCGTCAGTCTGAGCGAAACGGAAGCCGGGCGCTTCGGGTCAGGCCGAGGCGCAGTGTAGCGGTTGTAAGTAGGGGTCTTTCTGCCGGCCTCATCGAGATGCAGCGACACTCTGGTGTCGCCAATGATGGCGTAAAAGCTCGTATGGTAACTGTCTCGGTCGGATGTACCTCCGTGACCCATACGGCTCAGCGTCAGAAATACGGCATTGAGAATGCGCAGACGCCGCTTCTCGAACGGGCTGTCGTAGAGGGTGATGGCCGTATGCCAGCGGCTCTTCTCCGCTTTCTCCCGTTCCTTCTCGTCTCCCGCCAGTAACTTACCAATTGCCGGATGCGTTACCGTGATCTTCGTGGCAGAGGCAGGGCGGCCGACCGCCTTCAACGCCTGCGTGCGCAGCTCCTCCAGGTTCTCGGGCACCTTGGCTGACGCGAACGGCCCGGCCGATGACGGGAGCGGCGCTTCGGGCAGATCGACGAAGCGTCCGTCTACGTGGATATAGGGCTTCTCGCCTGGTCTCCGGGCCGGTGCCGCGGGTGGTTCGGAGACGGGCCGCCCCGCGTGCACCCGGTTCCAGTGCCCTTGCGGTGGCCCCGACACGCCATGGGCCCGCAACAGCTTCTTCAAACCCACGTCAGACATCTGCATGCGCGTCGCAAGGTCGCGCATCGGCGCCGACCAGGCGAATGCGATCAGGTCGGCAAGCGCGACGCGGCGATGACCCCAACCGTACATAGGCGATACGTGCCAGAGCAGTTCGATGCGGGAAAGCGGCTAGCTGCCATGCTGCCGGTGCAGCCTGCAAATTACCGAGGATCACATTTCCATACCGTAGTCCCGATCGCGGCTGCCGCCACTCATGCCGGGGCCATCGAGGCGTAGCTGCCGCTCGGGAATGCGGGCGTCGAGCGCCTTCTCCAGCGTCGGCTGCCGCGCCATACGGTCCTCGAGCCGCTCGAGGCGACGCTCCGCCCGGTCTTCGATCCGCAGCGTTTCGCCCGCCCCCCGGTCACCCGACGCCGAGCGCCAGTCGGCCACGAACCGGTCGGCATAGGCGCGAGGATCGGCGCGCGCCTGCCCCTCCTCCGCCCAGACCTGCCGCAACTCTCCCGGAGCAATATGCTCCAGACTACGTATCGGGTCAGCGCTGCGGTCCAGCACAATCCGCAGATCCTCGGTCGCATAGGGCCGGACCCGGTCGAGCGCCGCCGAGGCCGCGTCCAGTTCGCGCACCTGGGACAGCGACAGCTCCCGTCCATCCTCGCGCGTCCGCTCGGCCGCCAGGAACAACTGAGCGTAACGCTCCAACGCTTGGTCGAGCAGGGAGCCCGCATCCGGCAGCTGGATGGTATCGGTTGCCTGGCCACGCTCGACCACATCAAGCGCCGAAGTCTTGTCGCCGGTGTTGCGGGTAACGTGCCGTTCGACCTTCTGCCCGTCGTCGACCACCAGCGCCACCTTGTCCGCCACGCGGGTGAGCGCGACCAGAAACGAGCGCTCGGTCAGCAGCTTTCGCTCCGACGACCGCATCGCCACGATGCCGTGCTCGGTAGTGACCCCCTGCGCGACATGGACGTTGATCGCATAGGCGAGGTCCAGTCGCTCGGCCATGCGATCGCCCGACCCGATCTCGTGCACGGTGCCGTCGATGCGCGAGGACACCACCAGCCTGCCTGGGCTCACCTCCTCGACCCGCGCCATCGCACTGTTATCGAGCCCGCGGGTTCGATCATTGTCGCTCCAGCGGATCTGGTCGCCCACGTGCAGCTCGACCTGCTTCAATGCGAAGATCGACACGGCATCGCGGTCGAGATTTTTGGCCAATCGACCGGGGCGGAACAGCTTTTCGGTCCCGTCCGCCATACCGAGCCGCACCCGGCCGCCCTCGATACCGGTCACGACACCACGATCGCCGCGGACCAGGCCTTGGCTCGGCAGGTTCGTGCGGACCTCGACCACATGGCCAGGCCGGTAGGCGCGCATCAGCCGCACCCCCTCCCTAGTGGCGTTGACCCGGTCGAGCACGGTAAACGCCGTGCCCGTGGCAGCGATCTCGCCGCTCGCCTTCAGCTCGGCCTGCACCGCCTGGTTGGCCTCGCTGCGCATGGCGCGGCCGGCGGTGAGCAGAAGGGTGGCGTCGCGCTGATCTTGCGGCAGCGCTGCCCAATGCGCCGCGGCCGTAGTCGCCACCGCGTTCCCCGGCACCTCGGTCGTGGCGGGCTTAAGTATCTCGAACGTACCCGACACGTCGCCGCGGTCGAGCGCAGCGGTGACCGCCTTCATCTGATCGGACCGGGAACGCAGGTTCTCGGTGATATGGGCCGTAGCGACGCCGGCCTTCTGGCTCGCCTCGAACGGCTTGCCGGCCGCGATCGCGGTCAGCTGGCGGGTGTCGCCGGTCTGTACGACGCGCGCGACGCCGGTGATGTTGGCAAGCCGCACGATCCGCTCCATGTCGCGCGTCCCGAGCTGTCCGGCCTCCTCGACCATGACGATCGCGCCCGACAGCTCCGCTTTCACGCGCGCGACCTGTTCCGGTCGGGCTATGCCGTCGATCACGCGAGCATGACGCGCCAGGAAGCGGGCAACCGTGCTCACGTCGGCGCCGGTGTCGCGGCCGAACTCACTCGCCTTCACGCTGGCGATGGCGAGGCCGATCACTGGCCGGCCTTCCGCCTTCGCTACCGCCGTCACCGGCGCCATCGCGGTGGACTTGCCGCGTCCCGACCCGCCCTGCACGTTCACCACCCGGTCGGACGAGGACAGCATCAGCACGGCCGCAGCTTCTTGACCCGGGTTAAGGCGATGAAGCCCCAACTCGCGCGCCGCCTCCTGCACCCGGATTGCGGCATCGACCGGCGGAACGATCGGGGCAGACTGCCCCTTCCCCGCATCGACAGTGGCAAGGTACGCCTGCTCGAGCCGCATGGCGCCCTGCGTCGTCACCATCCGATCTCCGTCGCCGAGCAACAAGCCTTTCGCCTGCAGCAGCGCCAACCGGGCCTCGATATCGGCAACCGTCACCGGTCCGCCGCGCGACAAGCCTTCGCGGATGAGCTCGAGCCGGTCGAACGCCGCCTCCCGCTCGCCCAGGTCGCGCACCGCCGAAGCGACCGCCTGCGCCGCGGCATAGGCGCGCGGCTCCAGTCGTCCCAGTCGCTCAGGAACCAGCGGATCGCCGTTGCGCGGGGTCAGCCCCATGCGGCCGGCGATAGCAAGACCGCGCTCGCCTATCCCGCGCACACCCCTGACTGTGCGCGTCCACACATCATGCCCCCGTCCCGCCTCCGCCAGCGCACCTTTCACCAACGCTGCCGGATCCAGCCCCTTCTCCGCGGCCAGCCGCCGCCACCTCTCCGCGCGCTGCTCCGGCACGAGATCGGTTGATTTGGGGTCGCGGGTCGCCAGCGCCGCATATTCGCGCGTCTGCGAAGTGTTCTCCAATCCGCGCGCCTTGATGTACGCATCGATCTCGGCCGAGCGGCCGGAGAATGCTTCCACCACCGCACGCGACACGCCGGCGATCTCGAAGGCGCCGTTGCGGCCGTCGTGCCGGGGGATGGTGGCGAAGCCGAGCGTCTCGACCCGGCTGCGGAGCGCAGACAGGAACACCGCGTCCATGACATGCTGGCGCTCGTACAGCTGGTCCGCGTGCAGCGCCCGCCACTTGCCGTCGGCGGTACGGGTCGCGTTGGCGATGACGTTGTGGACGTGGAGCTGCGGCTCACCGCTGCGGTTCACGTCGTGAAGGAAAGTTGCGGCGACGAACCGGCCGGTCACCTCGGGCACCTGGCCCCTGCCGTTCCAGACCCGCCCTTCCGCAATGTTGCGCTCCGTCCAGGCGAGGGTCGCCGCAGCCGCTTCGCGCACTGCGACCACCAACCGCGTGTCACCGCCCACCAGCGCCAGGATCGACACCGACTTGGGCACCGACATGGTGACGTCCCATCCCGCCCGGTGCTCACCCCGTTTGGCGTCGAGTACGACGCCGTTAGGCAGTTCGCCGGCGAGCACCTGTTCGAACCGGTCGGTGTCGACCGGACCGGACAGGCCCAGCTCGACCGCTCCCTCGCCTGCCCAGGCACTGGCACCTTCTGCCTGATCGGCGGTGTAGTAATTGTCCCGGGCGTAATAGGCGGCTGCGTCGGAGGCCGAACCGACTGCAGCAACCGAGATCACGGTCGGCCCTGCGGGGCGCCGGACCTCGCCCGCACCACAACCTTGCCCGGTCGACCGGCGAACTGCGTCCGACAACTATCGGTCGCCAGCCGGTAGTTCACCAGCGCGCAGACCGCCTGATCCCCGCCACCCAGCAGGAAATTGGCCGAGCGGACGGCGACCCACGATAGCGGCAGCGCCATCGCCGCAAGGAAGTAGCTGCCGACGCAGAGTAACCAGACGACCGACAGCGCCGCACCGACCTTGCGACCCGACCAGTCCCTGTCCCAGACGGTGTAGCTGACCTTCGTCCGGGGCTGCTGCTCGAGGCTCCTGATGGCGGCGGTGTTCTCCCGCAACGCCTCGGTGTGATCGCGCTGCCGTTCGTCGATGGCGTCTAGGCGAGGCTGCCTGTCGATCCGCTCGGCAAGCAGTCGCATCTCCGCTCTGATCGGATTGAAGCTGGCGGTGATGCGCTCCGGCAAGCCCTTGATGAACTCGGTCCGGGCCCGCGTCAGCGCCAGCTGGTCCTCGCGCTCGAGCCTGTGCATGTCGCTCTCATGCGCCGCCCAGCTTTGGGCGATGCGGTCGATCTCCATGACCGCCTTGTCCAGCCTGGTGCCGAAGGCGACGACGTCACCGGGGCCCAGTGGCTCGGGCCGGTCGAATACGGCCCGCCCCTCCCGCCACGCATCGAGACATTCCCGAACAAACGATTTGGCGAGTGTCGTGCGCTCGACGCCGCGCTCGGCCGCGCAACGGGTGAGATCCGCATCGTCGTCGTCCCCGAGCCGCACATTGACCTGACCGCCCATGAAATCCCTGCCCCTGTCCGGCGTAATGCTGGTCGCCGGCACCGCTCCCGTGCCATGATAGCATAGTGGCACGATTGCGCCATAGTGAGCAGGATAATGCAATAGGCCATGATGACGTGAGCGGAGCATCCACCATCGGCGAACGGATCAAGGCGGTACGGCTCAGGACCGGGTTGGGTCAGGACGCGTTCGCAAGGGCGCTGGGCTATTCGAAGCGCGCACTGGTCAGCTGGGAGCTGGGCGGGGCCGAGCCGCCGGTGGCCCTGATGGCGAAGCTCCGGCGGGATTACGACGTCGATCCCGAATGGATAATCCTGGGCGAGGACACCGTGCCTCGGAGCTACTACGGCCCGGTCGACTGGGACCGGCTCGATCGCCTGCATAGCGACGTTGACGCCGTCTGCGGGGACGTCGGGCTGGATCTGCCTGACGAACGCAGTCAGGCGCTCGCGCGCGTGCTATACGACGGAGGCGCGGACGCGGGCGCCGCCAACCGCAAGCAGCTGCGCGGCACGCTGCTCGCCTTATCGCTGGGGGACTGAGATGAGCGGACCTTCGAAGGAGCAGCTTGCGGCCTGGACGGCCGAGACGCGGCGGGTCGGGTTCAAGCGACGCAACTGGCCGGTCGTGCGCCGATTGGCGGCGCTGTGTGCAGGACTGCTGCTGGCAGGCCTAGCGGCCCGTCTGCTGGGCTATGCCCCTGCCCTCGCGGCTGCCTGCTGGATCGCCGCAGCTGTCACCGGCGCGGTCATGCTGATCTGGTTCTTCGACTCGCGCCGCTTTCACACACGGCCGCCCGGTACGTTCTGACCGCGGAAGCAAGCGCGCGCAGCCGGGTTCGACATCCGCTGCTGCTGGCGCATCGGTCTTGTCCATGACGCCCGTCAGGAGATGGGCCGTGCTTCCGAGGGGTCGGCGCACGGGTCGCATGCTTGCGACCCTCATGGCGCTGCGCAGCCCGGTAAATCACGGCATCCGTAGCTCTGTAGCACCCTTGTAGCACGTCACGGGGCAGCTTTCGCGGAACCCGCAGCACAGCCGATATCCTGCTACATCAATGATAAATCACGATTTTATGCTCTGAACACGGCCGCTATCCATAGCGTGGTGTGTGCGCTCCTTCCCTGCACAAATCAGACGCTGCGGTATCGATGCCGCGGTGTTCTGGCATTCATTCCGGCTTCCGACGGGGCACCCAGGCCGGCGTGTCAGCCGGCCTGCAAGCGAACTGTTGTTCTGCCCGGATCGCCTTTTCAGCGGTGCGGCAGCGAGTTCAGCGCGAGCTGCGGGACATATCGCCTGTCACCGGCGCTGCCGCTGCCAGAATCTTCTCAGCGGCACGACGCTCGCGGGCCTGGGCGCGTTGCTCTTCGGCGATCCGGGGATCGATGGCTTCCGCCTCCAAACCAGAGGCAGGATCCGGTTCCTCCATCACCCGGATCCCCTCGGCACGTTGGGTCACGTCCTTGCGCCTTGCACGCTCCTGCTGGACCGCGCTGGTCATGTCGGATCTCAGAAGGACGTAACCCTGTTCGTACCGATGCTGGCGCATCAACTCGGCGAGCGCGTGAACGGCCAGGTCGTCACCGACCGCGGCATGAACCGCGCGCAGCCAGCGCGACGAGGCGTAGCGATGCCGGAGCGTCCAGATCCCCCGCGCCATCTCGGTCACAAACAGGGCCACCCAGAGGACGAGCATGCCTCGTCCGACGACGACCGGTCTAGCGCCGATCGCCTTTGCGATACCGATCGTCACGATCAGCATCGGCAGGAAGGTCATGACGCTGATCGCATAAGGAACGATGTTCAGCCGGCTCACCTCCCATCTTGCGATCAGCCGGTCAGCCACCGGGACGCGCTCAGTCACGCCACGGGTCATGGCTGCTGGCCGACCAGCTGTCGTGATGCTGGAAATGGTCATGAGCACCGCTGTCCCAGCGATCGTGGCGCTGCCAGTCGGACTCGTAATCGTGCGACCGGATAGAACCGTAGGGATTGCCGGCGACGTCGGAGGTCCCCACTCCAGCGATCGTCGGCAATCCGGTTGTCGGATTGATATCCGTTCCGTCGCTGCCAATTCCCGAGTGGCCCGGGAGCGTCCAGTCGTCGAACCAGGTGGCGATGCGCTCGAACAGTCTCATGTCAGCACTCCCGATCGGACGCCTAGACCATATACGTTTTCCGTATATCGCTCAAGCCGGTCTAGATGCTCCGGGGTGCCTGCCCCTCCTGTCCCATCAGACCTGCATGCTCGCATCGTCGCTGCACTGACCGTGGCACGGCGGGACGCCAGGCTTCGTCAGGTCGACCTCGCGACGCGGCTCGGATGGCAGCAGGCCTATGTATCGCGCTAAGAAACCGGCGAGCGTCAGTTGAGCGTGGATGAATATGTCGCAGTCGCCTTGGCGATCGGGGTCGATCCGGTGGCTTTGCTCAGCGAGCTTCTCTCTCAAAACTGCTCGTAATCGAGGCGATGTCACGGCGCATCTGCCAACGATAACGCCCACCCGATTAACGTCGCGAACATTCGTTACTATGCCGAACGGGAGTTCGCCGGCCCCTACCGTTCTGCGTGATCGCACACACCGGCGAAACCGACGATCGGTTCGGGGGATCTCCCTGCCCTACCGTTTCAACGAGCGTAACGCTGACACGTACACACCGCCGGACCGGCCTGGCTTCTCCGGGAAGCTTGCGGCCGTTAGGCCGCTCCTGTGACGGCGATAGCCGGCACGCAACCAAGGCCCATTGCCCTAATGGGCAATTCTGCATCTCCTTTCCGTCCGCTCGATCAGTGCTGTGAGGTTAAGTGATTCTGTTAAATAGGAATCGTTAAGAAGGTTAAGGGGTTCAAAAAGCAGAATTCTCGCTGCGTTCTCAGTACTATACGGGAATGTCCGGTGGGTGAAACCCCGTGATTCGGTGGGCGAAACCCCGATAGTGCGGTGGGTGAAACCCCGAAGCAATGGTGGGTGAAACCCCGAGTCAGACGCCCCCGAAAACCGCGTGCTCGGATCGGTTATCCACGGACTAAAGGGCTGTTCGCCATCAGAAGCGGTGCGCCAGCGACTGCTGGAAGACTGTGCTGGGTGGGTGAAACCCCGATAGCCGGGTCAGCGGTGGGTGAAACCCCGATAGTCAGCGTCGGCCCGCGAGCTGGTCCATCCGGGCATCTACCTCCTCGGTGCGCCGGCGATCGGCGTCGAAGCGCGCACGCCGCTCCTCCTCCGCCCGCATCCTCTCTGCCAGCGCCAGCGCCTCGGCCTCACCGCGGCGTCTGAACTGGACGGCCGGACTCCTGTCGGTCGTCTCCGCCAGCTCCATCGCATAGTCGGGGAGCTGATCGGCCTCGATCACGCGCCGGAGCATCCGGTTAAATTCTTTGGGCTGAGCGTCGCTGCCGGTCTTGTCGCGCAACACCTCGACCCGGCACAACCACCCACCCTGCTGCGAGCCGACATGCTTGCGCGCGATGCGATACAGCGCCCGCTCCAGCCCTCCGGACAGGAGGAAATAATCGGGGTGCATGGTCAGCAGCGACTTCTCGTTGACGATGCCCTCGTAAACCCAGTCGGAGAGGGTCAGCGTCATCCCGCGGGGCTGTTCGGTGTCGGCGTCGGTATCGAACGTCCAGCTATCGAGCCAGTTGAAGCCCGCCTTCTGTCTGCGCTTCGTCGCCCGGATCGAGGTCGTGATGGATGTGGTCTGAAGCCGGAGCAGCGCGGCTTGCAGCTCCTGATAGTCCCTGCCCCCGGTGCTGCGCTTAATCGCCCGCAACAGATCGTAGGGCGTCGTCGTCAGCGTACGCGGCAGGTCATTCAAGCCTTGCTGCTTCATGCGGTTGAGCGTGGACGCCGCCCAGATTAGGATATCGGCGTCCCAGATCGTCGCCATGCCATAGTCGGGGATCGCCTGGACGCGCACCCATGCCTCGCCGTCCGGGCTTTTATATTCGATCGGCTTCAACCGTTTGCGCTTCTGGAGCGAGAAGAATGGCCGCTCCATGACCTCGCGCTGGTCGCGGAGCGGAAGGTCGCCCAGCGCCGGGATGAACAGGTCGAACTCGGGGTTGGGATCGCGCCGCTTGCTCATGGCGCGAACCTGGTGTGCCCTCGCTTGACCAGATACTGGCGGAGCAGGCGTTCGGTGATGACGGTAAGCGGTTCCCCGCCCTCCTCGACGCTGAGTTGACGTAATGCACGGTGCATGTCCTCGGGAATATGGATTAGCACCGGCTTCTTGCCGGGATGGCTGCTGCGCTTGGCCGGCGCTGCCGACGTCGGCGTGCCAGCGTCGCGGCGCGATCGACGTGCGGGTGGAGACTGCTGAGGCGTGGGGACAGGCTCGACGGCGGGTGCCGGTGCCTGTTCTTCGGGCTGGTCATCGAAGATGCCGGCAAGCGCGGAAGGCTTCCTTGCCATCATGCCACCTCGCTTACTTGCTTAGTCGTATAGCCGCTTAATCGCTTAGCCTCTTCATAGGCCCTCCGCAACTCGGCTGCAGCTTTGCTGTCCGGCTCCGTCTCGGCCGCTGTCCGACCGAGTGGCGTCGCCTTGTAATAGTCCTTGCGAAAATGGAGACGGCTGTCGAACAGCGTCACGCCCTTCGCCGCGAAACCGGCGTGAGCCTCCTGACCCTCCCCGCCCTGGTGTGGCACTTGGGTCAGAATGACCGCGAATGGCGTGCCCGCCTGCTGGACCTGCTTCACAGTCTGCAACACCGAATGAACGTCTAGCCCGCGCGGCGCGACGGGAATGATGACGAAATCCGCCTGCTCAGCCGCGAGCATGGCGATGTCTTTCGAGTTCGCCGGCGTGTCGATGATGATGAGGTCGATCTTGCCGCTGCTTCGCCCCCGTGAGACGTGGAGCGGCAGGCCGGCGACGCTGCTGTCCTTTACCATCACGTCGTCCATGTCGCGACGTTCCGACCAGTAGAGCGCCGACCCTTGCCGATCGTCAGCATCAAGGATCACGACGGCCCCCCCCTCGCGCGCTGCCTCGACGGCGAAGCCGGTAGAGAGGGTCGTCTTGGATTGACCGCCCTTCTGCGCGATCACGGCCCATACCTGCATGACTGCTACTCCCACTAAGCGGCTAAGCGACTTATACCGCTTAGCCGCTTAGTCGTAAAGGTAATTAGTCGCTTTGCCACCGTCGCCCGTTCAGCGTCTTTGTCATCGTTGAGCGAATGGTGACACATCGGCCCATGATCAATGACGGGCAAAGCGGCCCGCCGAAATGCCTGTCGCCGCTGGACCGATTGTCCAGCACGCGCCGATCGCCTCGCCCTGGCACCGCGCCTGATGAAGCCGATCGCGACGCACATGGGGAGGGCAGGAGAGCATCCAGCGCTTCGAACAGTGGGTCATGCCGGTCGCCATCCGGGTCGGCCAGCTCTCGCGATTGTCCTTCTCAAAATCTTCTCCCGTCAAATCGCCCTTGGGCGATGGCCAGGCCATCGGCCCTGCCTCGTGGCGATCAGCGGGGGGTGAGGGGGCAGCGGTATCTGCCGGGATGGTGCCGGCGCAGCGCAGGAGCAGAGGCCCGGCTGATTGCCGTTGTTGGGAGAGGGAGCCGTGCCCACTCTCCTCATAAAACGACGTTGCCGGCTCGCTGGCGTCGTTAGGACGCGCGTGCGCCCCGCACGAGTGATCGTCACCCGCTAGGGGCGAGCGGCCGATCGACGACTCGATCGGAGCGCAGCGGAGATAGAGCGCAATCCTACACGGGACACGCCATACCATCCTGAGCGATTCGGCAATTAAGCGATTAAGCGATTAGGCGATTAAGCTAGGTTGGCTTCCCACTGGGAACCTGTCGCCAAAGTGCTAAGTTTCGCGACAATCGCGTGATGGCTACTCTCACCAGAGACGGCACTGTCGCAAAAGTCGGTTGCTAAAACACCTAATTTAGATGCATATTTGCGACATGCTTATTGGTTATGCGCGTGTCTCCACTGACGATCAGGATTTGCGGCTGCAACGCGCTGCGTTGAAGGAAGCCGGATGCAAGCGGGCGTTCGAGGAGAAGATCTCGGGTGCGAAGCGTGACCGGCCCGAGCTGGCCAAGATGATTGAGCAGCTGCGCGACGATGACACGGTGATGGTGACGCGACTCGATCGGCTCGCGCGATCGACTAGGGACCTGCTAGACATCGCCGAAAAGCTGAATGAGGCTGGGGCAGGGCTCCGATCGCTGGCGGAACCCTGGGCGGATACGACCTCGCCAGCAGGTCGCATGGTGTTGACCGTGTTCGCCGGCATTGCCGAGTTTGAGCGCGAGCTGATCCAACAACGCACCAGCAGCGGGCGGGTAGCCGCGAGGGCGAGGGGAGTGCGCTTCGGCCGTCCGCCCAAGCTCACCTCCGATCAGATCGCGCTCGGCGAACGGCTGGTAAGCGAAGGTACATCGGTGCGCGAAGCCGCCAAGCTGCTCAAGTGCCACCATGCCACGCTCTACCGAGCACTGACCGCCGCGGCATTGGCCCCGTGATGCCGGCCACTCCGCAACCCGACGTGCCGCAGGGGGAGGCTTGATGCCGATCCGTCCCGAGCATGTGTTCCTATACCCGATCGACTGGCCGCAGCTCTCGCACTATGTGCGCTTCGTGCGAGCAGGGGGCTGCTGCGAGCATTGCGGACGCCCCCATGGGCAAAAAGTATTCCATCTGCGAGATGGACGATGGTGGGACCGGAACCAGCGCTGCTGGCGCAATGGTCAGGGCCGGCGCGTGCGACGACCGACCGAAAACATTCTGGCGCACGGTGCCTGGACGCCGGTGGTACTGGCCTGCGCGCACCTCAACCATGACCCCAGTGATAGTGCGCTCCACCAGCTCGCGGCGTTGTGCCAGCGCTGCCACATGATCCACGACGGCCCGGAGCATCGGCGCCGGCGTTGGATGAACGCGCACTACCGACGCGCACTCGGCGACCTGTTCTACGGCCCTTACCCGATCCTGGGAGCCGACTGGATCACGCCTACATTCAAGAATTTTAACGTCTTACGATAACGATCGCATCGATCTGCAATCAAGCATCATCCGAAGCGGAAATTGACGAGTACGTATATACGTTGTCATTCTACTCGGTAGTCACCTTGCTTAATTTTCCTTTTCTACCCGTTTGAAAGTGCATTCATAAACCGCAGCCTTAAGGTCTATCTCGTCAAAAGGTGGCCGGAGCTCGCAGCAGCTCGGAGTTGCGCGTATGTTCGCTACGCGCATTAAGACATAGCTGCCCTGATTCACTTTCGATGTGTCATATTCATTGGCACTTAGAAAAAAGCGAGTTGATAACGGGCCTTCGGTGCCCTTCACCTCTACGAAGCGATCACTCCCATCGGCCTCGTAGGATCTGATATCGTAGCCGAGCGTATCGTCTTCGAGGGACACCTGCTGGACCTTTCCAGCGAGCTTCGGATGATCCTTTAGCCGCCAGCGCTCGTAGGCTAGAGCGAACTCCTCGCACAAACGGCCGACCTCCCCGTTGCGCTCCTGCCGACGCTTGTAGTCCGTCTTCTTCGAACCGCCTTTGTTTTTTGTGCCCTTACCTTTGATCGGCCGCGGCACAGGCTTAAGTGTCGACGCGAAGTCGACCTCGGCCAACTTTTGATCCGCGGCTGCAACCGCCGGAGTGGTGGCGTTTGAAGCTTTGGCTGCAGCCGTCACTGGTGCCACGTCGAAGGAGGCTGCGATCTGGAGCAGTTGCGCGCGCCTCGGGTCGTCTAACTGCTCCCATTGCCTTGGCCGAAGTGGGATGCCGAAGCGCGTCAGCAGCGCCGCACGATCCGGCGGTGCCCGCAGCAGCAACTCCATTGCTAAGCAGGCGGTAGCTCTGGCGCGACCTCGGGGTACTTTACCCTGGATACCCCTCGCTACCTGTCCTGCGCCCTTGCGAGCACGATCGCCCGCCGCTGCATCGGCGGCAAAGTCGTCAAGATCATATTCGATCTCGGCAACCGGGATTGCCTCATCCCTGTACGCATCGCCGGGCGCGAAGCTATCGATACGATGATCCAAGTAGTTCAGTGTGAACAGTGCATCCCAGCTGTCGATAAGCGCCTCGGCGTCAAAGACAGCCCTAAGTTCCGACCAGTATGCGAAAAACTCAATGTATGGAGAGACTCGCAACTGCCGGCCGATGCCGTAGGCAATCAGCGTGCGCGCCGTCTCGTCGAGCTTTTCCGCATTCGCCACGCCGCGCGCACGCCAGCCGACCAGCACAGCTTGTCCGAGCGCCGTGAGCCTCGCTGGGCCATCCAGCGTCTCTACTAGCGCTGCTGAACGCAGATCGGCCACGCGTTGCGTGGGGTCGGTATGCACGATGGTGAGGTTGCGCCCGGCCCTGTCAAGGTTCGCCGCAACATCATCAAAATCGCGCATCGAGGTCGCGAACGGATCAAGCCGCCTCTCCCGCGTCGCCGTTCGCTTGCCGGTCTCATCCAGCCAGCGCAGGACGTCCGACGTTAGCCCAATGCTGTCCCAATCCACTGCGAAGCACCATCCCTTTGACCCTGTCGTAGACGACTAGCCTTGCGGGCGGTGAAAAGAAACTCGCTAACGGTCTTCGCTTTGTGCCCACCGTAGCTTTGATAGTTGAGCCGGTCGACCGGCAGGCAGGCTACCGTATTGGGTTCGAACAGGTCTGAAGACAAAAAATTTTCTAACACAACGCGCCCCTCACTATCGGCCTGATCCGATTTGAAGGAGCCCCAGTGGTTACGGCCGTCAAAGTAGCTAATTACAACATATTCAGCGTCGGCGCGTTCAACAATCGTGCGCAATGAAGAAACGAACTTTCCTTTGCTACAGAATGTCGACTTAAAATCATCGGCCATGTTCTGCCCCCGAACAAATTCTAATTTTCTAAAGAAAGTATCGAGGTCTTCAATCTCTGCATGTTTGGATAACAGGTTTAGCATGAAGTAGTATGACGTGTATTGGCGAAAATTATAGGGCGGATCTAGATATAGAACCTTATGTCGCGGCGCTCTCTTAACAAATTCCAATGAGTCTTCCTCGCGTCCGATAAGTGGCGAAGCAGGACCGATAAATATTTCGTCGGGCGGAACTTCAATAGAAAGCGGGCGAAGCGCCCGCGAGTCAGTCAAATCGCGGGGAAAGTCATGGTAAGTGCCTTGGGTATTACTTACCCTTTCTACCGCAACGATAAGCATCGCGCCCAACACGCATCTAGTGCGATCATCGACGCGACCGCTACGCCACCACTGGCGCAGCCGCGACAAAGCGCGGTCGATCGTCGCAGCATTGGCGGCGCTGAAGAAGCGGCGACGACCCGTGGTGCCCCGCGCGCTGTGGAAGGCGCTCTTGCGACCCTGCTCGCAGTAGTGATCGTGGATGTCCGTGCGGAACAGGACATCGTCGTCGTCTTTGACCGCCCCAACGGCGCCGATGAGGTCGCGACCAAGCAGTGCCCACTGCAACCGTCGCTCGCCTGCATCCGCCCAACGGCCATTCGGCGCGAACGGCTGACTGCCTCCCATGAACGCATTGGCAAACAGCCACGAGAAATGGTTGATGTCGTTAGAAACGACGCTCAACCCCGCCCGCCGCATTGCAAAGCCTGCGGCCAGGGAGCCGCCGAACGCGTCGACGACGACGTCGCCTGGTTCGGTAAGCCCGCGCACAACTGATACGATCTCGTCGGCAATAGAAGACTTATTGCCTAGGTACCTTTGGATCAGGCCGACTTGCACAGCACCAATACCTCCCTGTCATCCCGCCCCTTGTTCGCGTTGCCAGCATTATTAAATTGCCGGTAGCGGTGCTCTAGGGGAAGTAGCTCGACCTTTCGGCGGCCAAACGCGTCATGGCAGGCGGCCATGAGCTCGTCTAAGTTCAGCATGCGAGCGTTCCCGTCCGATCCCCGTTCGGACACAGAGTAGCTGATTATGGCGGTGGCCCCCAACCCGGCGATGTCTCGCAATAGCCGCCGGAACGCGATGGGAGCCCGGCTCCTTGACGAGAACGCCGACTTGTATCGATCAGCGGGGTAAAGGCCGGAGCTCGGAATAGAGCCGGCCGGCAACGAAGGTAGCACTCCCGTCACGATCGTCTCTAGCACATGGTAAAAGCGAGAATACTGCTGCGCAGTGTAGGGCGGATCGAGATAATAAACGTCGCTTCGGCTGCCGGCTGCGACCCAACGTTCCGCCTCCTCCTGCACAGCCATATGCCCCTCATGGATGCTTGGCGCTGTCAGCTCAATGTGATCGCAGGCCGAACGGAAAGCAGCCTCCACACTCAGCGATCGATCCGACAGCAGCCTACCATTGAGGAACGATGCGTTGGCTGCTCGCTCTTTGAGCGGCTGTGCGAAGTGCTTGCCAGCGGAATGCACGACCATGGAGGTAGCATGCATTAAGGCGGTTAGCGCGGCCGCCCGCGTCCAGGGTTGCAATGCTCGCTCACCAGCGAGCACTTGGTGCCGGATTGCGTCAAGCGTCAAGGACTGTCGCACGCCGAAATAGGTTCCGGCGTAGAATGAAGTTAAAGGGACTTCTTCGTCGGCTTGGTCATACCCTGAGCGCCAAGCCAGCGGCAG
>NZ_JBWMBY010000003.1:0-105637 GCF_056497825.1 Sphingomonas sp. 77B | reverse complement strand
GAACGCCCCCCGCGCCCGCCGCCCCTATGCGGCCGCCATGTCGATGCGCAGCCCCAGGGCGATATCGCCCCCGGCATTCTCGGGCACCGTCACGGCCAGCGCCTCATCGGTCTGCGTCCAGCGGACCGGCCCGGCATGGCCCAGCACCGCCACGCCGCGCACCGCATCCCCCTGCGACCGGCCGAGCGAGCGGATCGTCAGCATATCCCCCGCCTTGGGCACGGCGAGGCAATAGACATAGACCGCGCCGTCCTTGCCCTGGGTGAAACGGAAGTCGGTCGCGCCGAACTGGTCCCGGGCCTGCGACGCGCCCAGCATACCCCGGCTGGCGACCTTCAGCTTGCCGTCGACCATCTGCCCTTCGCCCAGCGTCCGCCACGCGCGGCTGCCATAGATGCCGACCCCGTTGACATCCATCCAGCGACCGACCCGCTCCAGCATGGTGCGGCACCCGTCGTCCAGCCCGCCATCCGCCCGCAGCGAGATGTTGATGGCGCAGGCGCCGTCGCGCGAGCAGCATTCCAGCAGATAGCGGACCATCCCGCCCGCATCATAGGTAAAGCCGGGCTGGTAGAACCAGTCGCCGACGGCGGTTTCGCCGACCCAGGGCTGGTCCCGCTTGATCTCTTCGGGGAAACCCGCCTCGTTGGTGTTGACGATGCCGCGCGTCGGCGGATGGAACTTCACGATGCTGAACGTGTCGACCTTGCCGCGGCGTTGCAGCGTGCGGTTGTAGAAATGCGCCACCACCCGCTGGATCGCGTTGTTGTTCGCGCCGAAGCCGCTCCTGATCCCGCTGAACGGCTTGTCGTTGTCGCCATCGGTATAGATGAAGTCGGGATCATATTGCTCGATCGCGTCCATGATCCGGTACGCCCACCAGGTCGCATACCATTGCGCATAGACCTGGTGGTTCTGGAAGATGCCGCCCGGCGGGGCCCATTGCGTGTCGATCCCGCTATATTCGCGCAGGTTGATCGTATACAGCATCCGGGGGTCATAGCCCTCCCACCATTTCCCCTTGCCGTCGGCCAGCGTCAGGTTGGCATCATAGGGGACACCCGCCTTGGGTCCGGTCGTGTCGGCGCCGAACGACGTCTGCCACCACCACCAGGTATATTCGTGGTGGAAGGTGATGCCGAACCGCATCCCCTGTGCGCGCGCGGCCTTCGTCCACTCGCCGATCAGATCGCGCTTCGGGCCGATATTGACCGTGTTCCACTTCTGGTAGCGCGAGTTCCAGTTGTCGAAATTGTCGTGATGCACGCCCAGCAGGAACAGGAAGCGCGCACCCGCCTGCTTGTAGAGCGTCACCAGCGCGGCGGGATCGAGCTGGTCCGGCTTCCACCCTCTCAGAACGTCCTTGTACCCGAACTCCGACGGGTGGCCGAAATTCTTGAGATGGGTCGCATATTGCCGTTTGAAGCGCATACTCTGGTCGTACATGCCGCGCGCATACCAATCGCCGTCATTGCCCGCCGCCTGCGCGCCGAAATGGACCCAGATGCCGAACTTGGCCTCGCGCAGCCACGCAATATCCGTCTCGGGGTAATTCTGCTCGATCGAGGGCCAGCTGGCCTCGAACGGTCCCGACGCGATCGGGAATTCGAGCCGGGTTTCCGGCCATCCCGCCGGGTCGGCGGGCTTGACCGACTTTTCGGGCCGGACGGGCGGCAGCGCCGGGATCGGTGGCAGCTTGGGCATGGTCCAGCGGACGCGCGTGGCCGATACGATCGGAGCGGCCATCGACCGGGCGGCCATCGTCGCGAGCGTCGCGGACCCCGCGATAAGGCCTTGCCGGCGGTTGATCTTCATCCTGTCCACTCCTTGGCGCCGAAGGGCGGTCCTGGCGGCCGCTCCCCCTGTTCGCACCGTGTTATACCCGGATCGTCTCCGCGATCCATATTTCACCCGTCATTTTATGGTTTCACCTGTCATTTTTCCATGAAGCGCAGCCGGGAGTCCCCGTCACACCATGGTTGCCCCGCGGCGCGGCGGGCGTCAGAACGCTGCGTCTGTCCGGGTGCCCACGGCGCTCCGACCCGCATCCGCAACCATGATGGACCGCTTCGTGACCACCAAGATCTATCTGTCCGCCGACCGGCTGCTCGAGGATTCCTTTCGCCTCGCCAATCAGGTCTTCGACTCCGGCTTTCGCCCGACCCATATCGTGGGCATCTGGCGCGGGGGGGCGCCGGTCGGGATCGCGGTGCAGGAACTGCTGGAATATCGCGGTGTGGCCAGCGACCATATCGCGATCCGCACCGCCTCCTATACCGGAATCGACCAGCAGGAGCCGCAGGTGCGCATCTATGGCCTGGGCCATCTGGTCGACGTGCTGAACCCCGAGGACCGGCTGCTGCTGATCGACGATGTGTTCGATTCCGGGCGCTCGGTCCGCGCGCTGCTGGCCGAGCTGCGGCTGCGGTGCCGCAACAACCTGCCCGACGAGGTCAAGGTCGCGACCGTCTATTACAAGCCGTCGCGCAACGTGACCGACCTGAAGCCCGACTTCTTTGTCCACGAGACGAACGACTGGCTGATATTCCCGCACGAGATCAACGGGTTGAGCGAGGAGGAGATCCGCGCGCACAAGCACGGCGCGGATATCATCCTGCGCTGAACCTCACCCCCGCCCTGTCCGCGCGCCGCGGCACAGCAACGCATAGCCCAGCAGACCCGAGGCGAGCGAGCCGAGCAGCACGCCGATCTTCGCCTCGGCCTGGAGCAGCGGGTCGCCGGGAAAGGCGAGCAGGGTGATGAAGATGCTCATCGTGAACCCGATCCCGCACAGCGCGGCCACCCCGGCCATCTGGCGCGTGCCGGCATGGGCGGGCGCATCGGCCAGCCCGAAGCGGATCGCCGCCCACGCCGCCCCGAACACGCCCAGCGGCTTGCCGATCGCCAGGCCGAGGGCGACGCCCAGCGTGACGGGCGCGGCCAGCGCCCCGGCGGGCAGGCCCCATATCGGGACCGCGGCATTGGCCAGCCCGAAAATGGGCAGGACGACGAAGCCGACCGGCAGATGGAGCGCGCGCTCCAGCCGGTGCAGCGGGCTGGTGCAACCCGCGTCGGAGCGTGCCGGGGTCCGCTCCATCGGAATGGTCAGCGCCAGCACCACCCCCGCCACGGTCGCATGAATCCCTGAGCGCAGGACCAGCACCCACAGGAGCGCACCGACCAGCAGATAGGGGCTCAGCGCCCGTACGCCCCGCCGGTTCATCGCCACCAGGACGCCCACGACGCCGACCGCCCCGATCAGGTCGGGCACCGACAGGCCGGTGGTATAGAAGACCGCGATGATCACCACCGCGCCCAGATCGTCGATGATCGCCAGCGCGGCGAGAAAGACCTTCAGCGAACCCGGGACACGGTTGCCCAGCAGCGCGACGACGCCCAGGGCAAAGGCGATGTCGGTCGCGGCCGGGATCGCCCATCCCGTCGCGGTCGGCCCCGGATTGCACGCCAGATAGACGAGCGCGGGCACCGCCATGCCGCCCGCGGCCGCGACCCCGGGCAACAGGCGGCGCGGCCAGCTCGCCAATTGCCCGTCCAGCATCTCGCGCTTGATCTCCAGCCCGACCAGCAGGAAGAACACCGCCATCAGCGCGTCGTTGACCCATTGTTCGACCGACAGCGGCCCGACATGGGCATGGAGCAGCGCGGCTTGCGCGCCCGCCAGCGGCGAATTGGCGACGACGAGCGCCACCGCCGCGGCCGCCATCAGGACCAGTCCCGACGAGGATTGCGCATGGAGGAAACGACGGATCGCGGACGCGCGCGAGGGGTTTTCGGGATTCATGGGGGCATTTCCGGCACAGGACGACCGTGCTGGCGGCCCGACCAACACAAACAAACCTGCCCATCGCCCGGCGGGCGGGACACCCGCCCCCGCTATCGCATCGCCCGGGCGATGGTGCAACCGGATGGGCTGGGCACGCGAGAGCCCGGACCGTCCGCCCGCAATCGCGTTCCGGCAAACAGCTTTACGACGTTACGCGCGGAACCCTCACGGACGATGGGCCAGGTGCAGCAGGGGATACGGCCTGCCCTGCCCGTCGTGCGGCGAACGGCCGATGCGGACGAACCCCATCCTGTCGTAAAAGCCGATCGCCGGCTCATTCTGCTCGTTCACGTCCGTCGTCATGCCGGGATGCAGCGTGACCGCCTGCCGCACCAGCGCGGCGCCGACCCCACGCCCGGATGTGGCCGGGTCGACGAACAGGGCCTCCATATGCCCCGCGTCGATCAGCATGAAACCGACCGCGCGATCCTGTCCATCGACGGCCAGCGTCAACGGCGCCCGGGGGAGAAAGCCACGGACTTCCTCGCCGATCGCGGCGCGATCCTCGACGGAGAGAAAATAATGGGTCGCGTCGACCGCGTCGCGCCAGATTTCCAGGATCCGTTCCCCATCGGTGGGGCGGGACGATCTCAGCGTGACCATGGCGGCTCCCTGACCGGAACGTGGCGCGGGTGTGCGCGGGCGTGAAATGGGGCACTCCCGATGACGCAGGTGCAGGTACGGGGTCAAGACGGCCAGCCTTCTTTCCCGCGACGGACGCTTGTCGCGACGGAGATCATTCCGGTCGTCGGGTGCCGGCGGATACCCCGGCGGGGCGGCCGTGCCGATTGCCCCCGGCCCGGCAGATGCTATGCCGCCCCTCATGAACGAGCAGCAGGGGCAGGGCGGGGCGAGCGGCCGGGGCTGGCAAGCGCGGGGCGGTGTCCTGTTGCTGCTGACGCTGGTCGCGCTGGTGGTGCGGGCGCGGACCTTCGGCAATCCGGTGATCGGGTTCGACGAGCAATTCTATCTGCTGGTCGGCGACCGGATGCTCCACGGCGCGCTGCCCTATGTCGACATTTTCGACCGCAAGCCGATCGGGCTGTTCCTGCTCTATGCGGGCGCGCGTCTGCTGGGGGGCCTTTCGGGGGGAGAGGGGTTCCTGGCGTACAAGCTGGTCGCCACCGGCTTCGTCGTGGCCACCGCGTTCGGCATCCAGCGCATGGCGCGGCGTTTCGCGGGCGCGAGGGCGGCGACCGTCGCGGCCATCCTCTATATCCTGTGGCTGAACCTGATGGAGGGGGAAGGGGGGCAGTCGCCCGTCTTCTACAACGCGCTGATGCTGGTCGCCGCGGCCGCGACGTTGCGCGCGGTCGAGCGGCGTGGGCGGCTGTTCGCTCAAGGCGCGGTGGCGATGGCGGCGGTGGGCGTCGCGCTCCAGATCAAATATGCGGTGCTGCCCGAAGGGTTCGCCTTCGGTTGCATCCTGCTGTGGCTGGGCTGGCGCGAGCGGGTGGCGTGGCCCCGGCTGGCGGGCATGGCGCTGGCCTGGGTCGCGCTGGCGCTGGCGCCGACGGTGGTGGCGTGGGCGAGCTATGCCGCGATGGGGCATGGGCCGGAATGGCTCTTTGCCAATTTCGTCTCGGTCGGGGGACAGGCGGCGCGGCCGCTGGCCGACGAGCTGGAAGGGCTGGCGGCGTGCGTCGGCATCCTGTTGCCGCTGGCGCTGGTCATCGGGTTCGGGCGGCCCTGGAGGCATTTGGGGCGGCACATTCCGCCCGACCGCCGCGACGGATTCCGCTTTCTGGTGATCTGGCTGGCGGTGAGCGGCGTCGCGGTGCTCGGCTATGGCCGGTTCGGCAGTCCGCATTACGCGATGCCCATCCTGTTGCCCGCCATGCTGGTCGCCGCGCCCGCGCTCGCCCGCTGGCATCGGGGCGGGCTCGCCGCCTTCGTCCTGGCGATCCTCGCGGCCGGGCAGATCGTGCTGGGCGTAAGCGAACGCGCCAAGGGCGGCGCGGCCGAGGCCCAGGCGGTCGCCCGCGCGGCAACGCCGACGCGCGGGTGCCTCTATGTCTATGACGGCTATCCCGCGCTCTATATGCTGACGCACAGCTGCCTGCCGTCGAAATGGGTCTTTCCGGGCCATCTCAACACCAGCGACGAGGCGAGCGCCACCGCGATCGGCGTCGATCCGGTGGTCGAGATCCGCCGCATCCTGAGCCAGCGCCCCGGCGCCATCGTCGACGACTATCCGCGCTTCGCGCTCGGCAATCGCGCGACACGGGCCGTGCTGCGCGCGGCACTGGCGCAAGGCTATCACCTGGCCGCGTGCGTGCCGACCGGGCCGAGCCGGGTGCGGCTGGTCTATCGACCGGGGCCGGGGGCCGTGCCCGCGCATTGCCCGAGCCAGGCGATGCTGGATCGGTAGGGTGGAGTCGGGTTGAACCACCCCTCCCCTTCAGGGGAGGGGCCGGGGGTGGGGCGCTTCCACAAATGCCGCGCCAGCCGAGATGCCCCACCCCAACCCCTCCCCTGAAGGGGAGGGGCTCGTATCATGCTCCACCCGCCAGCCGTTGCAGTTGGCGCTCGGGTGCGGCAATCCTGCGGGCCACGGGAAACAAGGAAGGGCGTGGGCGATGCTGTTGAACCGGCGGACGATGATCGGCGCGCTGGCCGCGGCCCCTCTGGCGCCCCATGCGCTGGCCGCCAGGGCCGACGAGGTGCTGCTGTTCGCCTATTTCGGCACCGGCAAGGACGAGGCGACGGGGCTGAAGCTGGCGGTCAGCGAGGATGGCCTTGCCTTTCGCGAACTGGCGGGCGGGCAAAGCTATTTGCGGCCGATGGTCGGCGAGTCCAAGCTGATGCGCGATCCCTTCGTCTTTCGCGGGCAGGGCCGCGATGCGCCATGGCATATGGTGTGGACGACGGCATGGAAGGGCGTGACGATCGGCCACGCCACCAGCCACGATCTGCGCCACTGGTCGCCGCAGCGCGCGCTGCCGGTGATGGCGGGGGTGAAGGGGACGCGCAACTGCTGGGCGCCCGAGGCGATCTGGGACGCCCGCCAGCGGCACTATGTGATCTTCTGGTCGAGCACGGTCGACGGCTGGACGCCGAAGACGGCGGGGGATGCGAAACCCGCCCCCGGCCACCGGCTCTGGTACGTGACCACCCGCGATTTCCAGACGTTCAGCGAACCCAAGGTCCTGTATGATCCGGGGTTCAGCGTCATCGACGGCACATTTGCGCGCGGGGCAGGCGGCGCGCTGCACCTGATCGTCAAGGACGAGACCGAGACGCCGCCCCGCAAATATCTCCAGGTGGCGAGCGCCGCTTCGCCCACCGGCCCGTTCGGCCCGCTGTCGCGGCCCTTCACCCCCGCCTGGGTCGAGGGACCGATGACCACCCAGCTGGGGGATACGACCATCTGCTATTGGGACGTGTATACCGCGGGCCGCTGGGGTGCGGCGACGACGCGCGATTTCGTGACGTGGCAGGACGTCAGCCAGCAATTGTCGATGCCGGCCGGCGCGCGGCACGGCTCGCTGATCCGCATTCCCCGCGCGGTGGCCGAGGGGCTGGCGGCGGGACCGCTACCCACACAAGGCTGACGGTATACGATATCGACAAGCCGGGCGGCTTTGGACAGGATGGCGGGCATGATCCCGCTGCTCCTCGCCGCCTTGCCTGCCCCCCAGACCACGTCCCAGACCGTTCAGCCGCGCGGCAATCCGATCCTGGCGGACGGACGGACCTATTCCACCGACCCCGCGCCGCTGGTCGATGGCGATACGCTATGGATCCTGGCGGGGCGCGACGAGGCGCCGGACGGGGTCAACGACTTCATCATGAACGAGTGGCAGCTGCTGTCGACCCGCGACCCGGCCAGCGGCGTGTGGCGCCACCACCCCGCCATCGCCCGGCCCGAGGCGGTCTTCGCCTGGGCCGAGCCGGGCCGCGCCTATGCCGGGCAGATGGTGAAGGGGCGCGACGGCCGCTTCTATCTCTATGCGCCGGTGCTCCAGCGGGGGGGCGGGGCGAAGGATCGGTTCGCGATCGGCGTCGCGGTGGCCGATGCCCCCACCGGGCCGTGGCGCGACGCGCATCCCGCCGGCCCGATCATCTCGCAGGTCACGCCGGTCGCCAACGACATCCAGAATATCGACCCGACCGTGCTCGTCGACGATGCCGGGGGAGGGGACGGCCGGGTCTATATCTATTGGGGCACGTTCGGCCGATTGCGCGCGATGGAGCTGGCCCCCGACATGATCACCCCCAAAGGCCCCGAGCAGGTCGTGACCGGCGCGACCGGCTTTTTCGAGGCGCCCTGGCTCCTGAAGCGGCGCGGCACCTATTATCTCATCTATGCCGCCAACAATGCCGGGCCCGGCAGCGCGTGTACCCCGACGCTCTACCATGCGTGCCAGGCCTATGCCTCGGCACCGACGCCGATGGGACCATGGACCTATCGCGGCGTCATCCTGCGCCCGGTTTCCTCGACCACATCCCATGCGGGCGCGGTCGCGTTTCGCGGGCGCTGGTATCTGACCTATCACACGGCGGATGCCAAGGGCGGGGGGCATTTCCGCCGCTCGGTCGCGATCGATCCGATGGACTGGGACGACAGCGTCTCGCCGCCTGCCATCCGCCCCGTCACGCCGACCAGGGCTCCCGCGCCCCCGCCGCGCCCGACCCGCAACGTCGCGCCCGGCGCCTGGGTCACGGCGTCGAACACGCCGGTGCCGGTGCAATATTGGCTCGCCGCGCTGAACGACGGGATGGTGCGCGCCAATCCGCTGCCGCCCGATATGTGGGGCAACTGGACCCGGACGAACCCGGCCAGCGCCTGGATCGCCTATCGCTGGCCCCGCCCCGTGACGCTGAATGCGGTGCGCATCCGCTTCTTTGCCGACCACCCCGCCGGATCGGCCGAGGGCATCGCGCCCCCGGCAGCCTGGCATCTGGAATATTGGGGGCAGGGGGGATGGCGCCGGATCGCCGCGACCTATCCGACCGGCACCGACGGATTCCAGGAGGTCCGCTTCCCCGCCCTGACCACCCGCTGCCTGCGCGCGGTGATGGACGCATCCGGGGCGGGAGACCGCCATGCCGGCCTGGCGGTCGAGGAATGGGAGGCGCTGGCCCCGGTGGCGACGACGCCCGCCGCCCGGCCCGGGGGACCGGATCCCGGCCCCTGCTGATCCCGTCGCCGCTGCCCGTTTCGGTCGGTCGAATTGTCCGAGTGTGACAATTATGTCATCATCCGGCGCTCGAATTTACCTTTATTTATAGCCTATTGCCATTTGCACCTGACCAATATGACTATGGGTCCGAAACCGGATCAATAGAATTCCGGTCGGGGGATTGATGATGGACGTGAAGTCGTTTCGTGTACCGTTGCGTATGACCTTGTCGGGCATGGCCCTGGTCATGGCCTTGGCTGCCGTGCCCGTCGCGGCACAGACCGGCCCCTCCGCCCCGCCCCCACCCGCCGGGGGCTATTTCCTGGCGAACGGCCAGCGGACGACCGACTATAATGCCGCACTGGCGTCGTGGCGGAACGACGCGCAGTTCAAGGTGGATTATTCCAAGGCCTCGATCGGCATGGAATATGCCTATGTGCTGGGCCTGACGGGACGCGGCCAGACGATCGGCATCAACGATGCCGGTGTCGCGTTCGACCACCCGCTGTTCGCCACCAGCGGAAAGCTGTCGGGACTGCGCACGGCCGCGCCGTCGGACTATGGCAATGACGGCCGGGTCAATCCGCGCCGCCCGTTCGAGATCCACGGCACCCATGTCGCCGGGACCGCGGCGGGCAACCGCCTGGCCGATGGGGTGATGTTCGGCAACGCTTACGGCGCCAATATCCTGGCTTCGACGATCAACTTCACGGCGGGCGACTTCCTGTGGTACCGCGATGCCGCCATCGACGGAAAGCCCATCACCGGCGCGCAGTCCAACGTCGTCGACCTGGCCAATACCGGCCGGGTGCGGATCATCAACAACAGCTGGGGATCGGCCAATTCGGTTCCCTTCAACGTCTCGCTGGCAACCGCCCAGGCCCAGTTCCGCCAGACGCTGAACGGCTATTACGATCCGGTCCTGAAGAACGACGTTCTCGTCGTCTTCTCGGCGGGCAATGGCAGCGGCGTCCATGCCGGGATCGACGCGGTGACGCCGCTGAACGACATGCGGCTGCGCTCCAACTGGCTGTCGGTCGCCAATTACCTGGCCGATGGTACCGCCGCCCCCAGCTCCAGCCTGTGCGGGCAGAGCGCGACCTGGTGCGTCGCCGCGCCGGGCAGCTCGATCATCTCCAGCGTCACCACCTACACCCTCGACGTGAACGGCATCCGCGCCAAATATACCCGCGCGGCCTATCCGACGATCTACAGCGCCCCCACGCTCGCCACGCTGCAAAGCGCGGCGGTCAATGCCTGGCTGGGCGTGCTGAACGGCTATCTGGCGCGCAAGGACGCCGCGCAGCGGACCGGCGCGGCGTTCAACGAGGACGCCGAAAGCACGCTGCTGGCGCAGCAGGCGGTCGGCATCTCGCTGGCCTACGGCGCCCGTTTCGTGGGCGGCGATCCCGATGGCTATACCAGCCGCCTGGCCGGAATCGTGTCGGGCAACGCGGCCCTTCTGGGCGTCGAGTTTTCCCGGACGGTGCTGACCAAGGCCAATGCCCAGCTTCAGGCCGACATGAAGCAGTTCCTGACGCTGACCGGCCCCGGTTACGGTCCGCTGACCGGCACGTCGATGGCCGCGCCCAACGTGTCGGGCTTTGCCGCGGTGCTGATGAGCCGCTTCCCCAACTACAATACCGCGCTGATCTCGGACATTCTGGTGTCCAGCGCCAAGGATCTCGACACGCCGGGCGTCGACCTGCGTTCGGGCTGGGGCATGGTGCAGATGGACGTCGCGCTGCGCGGGCCGACCGCGCTGCGCCAGACGCGCGAGGTCAATGTGCCGACGGGCGGCGTTGACGTGTGGAGCAACGGCATCCAGGACGCGCGCGACCGCTATTCGGCCGAAGTGCTGGCGGGCTTTTCCAACGATATCGGCGGCATCACCAAGCGCGGCGGGGGTGAGCTGATCCTGACCGGCAGCAACAGCTTCTCCGGCGCGACCCGCGTCGAACAGGGGCTGTTGACCGTCAACGGTGCGCTGACCCGCTCGGCGCTGACCGCCGCATCGGGCGGTACGGTCGGCGGGACCGGCACGCTGGCTTCGCTGACCGCGCAGAGCGGGGGCATCGTGTCGCCCGGCAATGCCGGTGCGATCGGCACGCTGAGCGTCGCGGGCACCGCCACGCTGGCGGCGGGCAGCCAGTATGTCGTCGATTTCGGCGCCAGCGGCACGTCCGACCTGCTGGTCGCCACCCGCGCAGTCCTGGGCGGTGGCACGATCACGCTGCGGCCGCTGAACCAGATCCCGCGCTTCGGCGACAGCTATACCGTGCTGAGCGCCAGCGGCGGAGTAACGGGCACGTTCGGCGATGCGACCGCGCTGACCGCGATCCTCTATCCCCAGCTGTCCTATGCCGCCACCAGCGTGACCGCCAGCATCGCGGCGCGGCCCTATGTCGGGCTGGCCACCACGCCGGTACAGACCGCCTATGGCCGCCTGCTCGACGGCAACCGTGCGGCATATGCCGCGCTGGCCGGCACCTATGCGCTCGATCTCCAGTCGGTCGACACGATCCGCGGCACGCTGGAGTCGCTTGCACCGCGTACCGAGACGACGCGCCGCGCGATCGGTACCACCGCAACCGACAACATGGCGCGCTTCTACCGCGACCGGGTGAGCGCCATGTCGCCCGACAGCTTCCAGGGCGGATCGATCGCGATGATCGGCAAGCCGATGGAGTTCGCCGCGAACGAGATCGTCATGCCCGGCCAAGCCGCCACCGTCAGCGACACGCCGACCACGACCTTGCGCCAGGGCGTATTGCCGGACAATGCCGCCATCTATCTGGCGGGCGGCTATATCGACGGGGCAGGGGCGGCGATGCCCGGCACCCCGCCCGGCGGGCGCGATCGCTTCGACGGCTTCTATATCGCGACCGGGATCGAGGCGCGGGTCAGCGACGCCGCGATGATCGGCTTCGGCCTGTCCTATACCAAGATCGACGGCAAGATCCGGATGGGCCAGTCGGCACGCGGCGAGCTGATCCAGGGCACGCTCTATGGCCGCCTCGGCGGATCGCTCGGCCCCTCGATGGACGTGCAGACCAGCGCGGGCGTTTTCCAGTCGGCGACGCGGCGCACCGGCGACTTCCTGGGCACCGCCTATGATCTGCGTGCCCGCGACAATGCGCTGGCTTTGTCGACCGAGGTGGGCGCGGCCTATAATGCGGGCAGCGAGGCGCTGCGCGTCGGTCCGCGCCTGTCGATGCGCGCCAACCGCATCGACTTCACCCTGACCCCGGAGACGGGCACCGGTCCCGCGCTGGTCTATGGCCGCGATGCCTTCCTCAGCGTGCAGGGCCGTGCCGGACTGCAACTCGACGGCAATGCCAAGGGCCTGCGTCCGTTTGCCTCGGCCTATTATGTGCACGACTTCCACGATCGCTCGGACACGGCGTTCGTCGGCTTTGCCAACGGCACCGCCCTGCGCGTGCCCTTCGCGGTCGCCAGGCAGGACCGCGACTGGGGCGAGCTGTCGGCCGGGCTGTCCTACAGCGCGGGCCGTGTGACCGTTTCGGTCGCGGCCGACACCACGGTCGCCCGCTCCGACGTGCGCAACCAGGCGTACCGCGCCGGGCTGAAGATCGCGTTCTGAGGCGGAGCCGGGGCGGCGGATATCGCATCCGCCGCCCCGGTACCACGACGCCAGCGGTCGGCCGCCGGAACCTCTTGGCGAACAGGAGAAGTGCCGTGATCCCGCTGCTCGTCATCGCAGCCTCAGTCATGGCACAGGCCGCCCCCATCACACCGGTGCCGCTCGACCGCTTCTACAACCGACCCGGCGCGACGATCGCTCAGCGGGACGCCGACCTCCAACGCTGCCGCCAGATCATCACCGCCCCCATGGCCGAAACCAGCCGCACCCTGACCCCGCCCATCGGCGACGGCGCCGATCTGCCCCGACCGATGCCGACGCCCAGCGACACGATCGAACAGTGCATGACGATGCACGGCTGGAATCTGTACGCCCTGTCACCGCGCGAACAGGCCCGCTGGTTGAGGCTGTCGCCCCGGGCCCACCGTCGCCTGCACATCGAGCGGACCGGAAGTGCGGCACCCGCTTGGGGGCAATCGGTAAAACGGGGGAGCGACTGGGACCTTCAGGCGAAGTTCTGCAACCCCGTTAGGGATGAGCAAGGCGCAATTTCAGCTTCGTAGCGAAACGCATGTTAACATAACATATATTATCGGCTTAAATCTGTGTAGGCGCCAGATACAAATGACACCGTCCTGCTAGATAGAAACGGCACTGCCGGTGCTTTCAGTGGGTCGCCGGTGTCATAGCCTTCCTCGGCAACGAGGACGCGCATGGTATGACGGTGCTGACGATGAGTGCTGCTGAGATCACCCGGTTCGACACGCTGATGCGGCTCGACCGCGGCGAGATCCGGATCCCGGACGCGATGGAGCTTCTTGGCCTCCAGCGGCGGCAAATCTACCGGCTGCTCGATCGCCTTCGACAGGAAGGCGCTGCTGGACTCGTGTCGCGCAAGCGCGGACGCCCGAGCAACCGCCGCTACAGCGACGCCTTTCGCGCCGAGGTCGTCGCTCTCGTGCGGGAAAACTATGCCGACTTCGGGCCGACGCTCGCGCGCGAATACCTTGCGGAGCGGCACGGCTTGGGCCTCTCGTGTGAGACGTTGCGTCAGATCATGATGGAGGCGGGCCTTTGGAAAGACCGCGCGGCCAGGCGCCCGCGCCCCTACCAACCCCGCTATCGGCGCGACTGTCGCGGCGAACTGGTCCAGGTCGACGGCTCGAAACACTGGTGGTTCGAGGACCGCGGCCCGCAATGCACGCTGCTGGTGTTCATCGACGACGCGACGAGCGAGCTGATGCACCTCGAGATGGTCGAGAGCGAAAGCACCTTTTCCTACATGCGCGCGACGCGGACGTACCTCGAGCGGCACGGCAAGCCGGTCGCCTTCTACACGGACAAGCACAGCGCGTTCCGCAACAACACAGCCTCGGCGAACGGCGACGGGATGACCCATCTCGGGCGGGCACTGGACCGGCTGAACATCGATCTGATCTGCGCGAACTCGCCGCAAGCGAAGGGGCGCGTCGAGCGGGCCAACGCGACGCTGCAGGACCGGCTCGTCAAGGCGATGCGGCTCCACCGCATCAACACCATCGACGAAGCCAACGCCTTCCTCCCCTCCTATATGGCGCAACACAACCAGCGGTTCGCCAAGGCGCCGTTCGACCCGCGCGATCTGCACCGACCGCTGGCCATCCACGAGAACCTTGAAGCCGAGATGGTCTGGCGCGAGCAGCGCACCGTCACCGGCGCCCTCACCCTGCACTACAACAAGGCCATGTTCATCCTGGAGCCGACCCCGGTCGCTCAGGGGCTAGCGCGCAAGAAGGTGGATGTGTGCGAATACCCGGACGGCCGCCTCGAGATCCAGCACGAGGGCGAGGTCCTGCCTTATCGCGTCTTCGACAAGATGCGCCGCGTGAACCAGGCACCGGTGGTCGACAACAAGCACCTCGACGCGGCGCTGGCGCTCGCCCATGCCATCCAGCAGGTGCAGCCGCACCACGCGAAGCGCAACAACAACGAACCGGCGCGTACCGCTCAGCCCGGCGGGGTGTTCAAGGCCCCCTCGCCCGTACCACCCGGGCCGAAGCTGGACCGCCGCAAACTTGGCAATCAGCGCCTGAAGCGAGGCCCCCGCCTCTCCAACGACGAACTCGTCGCGCGCGGCTTGGGCGAGTATGTCCGCCAACAGACGGGATAACTGCATGGCGCCCCTGCCAGCGTCTCACAAAGGATGGTGAAACGGGAATGTCAGCTTTCGCTGGCGGAATGTCGGACACGTTCAACGTCCAAACCACCGCCAGCATAGAAATTTATCGTGTGATCGCGATCTCTCAGAGTCCTGCGTACCACTCATATCCTGCAGCATCCTCCCAATACCCACCCTTGCCGCCATAGATGCCGGCAAGGCTTGGGACCGCCTCGATCCGCTGGACATATTTCGCGTGTTTATAGCCGAGCTGCCGCTCTACCCTGAGACGTAACGGCGCGCCGTTCTGGACCGGAAGCAGCTGGTCGTTGATCCCCCAAGCCAGGATCGTCTGCGGATGAACGGCGTCGATCCGGTCGATCGATTCATAGTACATGGTCCCGTTGGTCTGTGGGTCGGCACAATGAAACACGATAAAACGGGCTTGCGGACTGACACCTGCGCGATCCAGCAACAGCTTTAGGGGCACACCGTGCCATTTCGCGATCGCGCTCCAGCCCTCCACGCAGTCATGACGTGTGATCTGGGTTCGGGTCGGCATCGCCCTGATCTGGTCGAGCGAAAAGGCTTGCGGGTTAGCGACAGCGCCGTCGACCACCAGCCGCCAATCGTTGAAGTTGACGGCAAGATGCCGTGCATAATCGGTTCCGCCCGGCATCCGGGTGCCATTCGCTCGAAAAACGGGCGAGCGCTGCGAAGGAGCGAACTCCTCAGCTAGCGCCGTCCGGTCCTGCAATAGCCTCTGAAAGGCATAGTTGCCCCGCTCGCCGGATGCGAGGAGCGCGCGAAATTGCTCATTTTGCCCTAGACGGTCGCAGCCTGAGAGTATCGTGCCGGCGCCGGCTGCAAGGCTGCCGACAAGAGCGCGGCGTGTGAGAATCGTTGTCATTGCGTGTCCAAGGTCCGCTTGAGCTTGGCGATATGTTTGTCGGGATCGGGTGGCACTCGGAACCAGCCGGTCAACATCGAACGGACCTCGTTGATCGGACCCGCCAGTAGCACCAAAGTCAGGTGAACGACGATGAACGCAGCTATGATACCAGCGCAAATGAAATGCAGAGAGCGGGCCGACGAGCGACCGCCCAAAAGATCGAGCGGCCAGTGCATGACTGCGTTGAATCCGGGAGACAAGCTCAGCCCGGTCAGGATCAGCAGCGGGATAACGACGAATACGATCGAAATATACGCGATCTTCTGTAGGACGTTATACCGGAGCGCTTCTTGACCAGTGGGGAATTTTAGGCGCGCATGATCCTTCACGTCTTGCCAGAGGTGGGAAGGAGCAAGTTCGCTGCGCCGTAGCGTCAGGTCACGCTGGATGTGCCGGTTGACCAGACTGATGACCAGATGAGCAAGCAGGCCAAACGCGAGAATCCAAGCGAAGAACAGATGCCAGTGGCGAGCAAGCGCCAGATTGTATGTTGAGGGGATTGTTGCCCAGCCCGGAAAGCGCGGCGGAGACCACCACGGCTGATCGAAATTCGCGCCATACTCACCCCAATAAAGGTGCGGGTGGGCGTTCGAGATCATCAACCCGCTCATTAGCAGGACGATGATCGCCACCGCATTGGTCCAATGCCAAAGCCTTGTCGGCAATCGATGCCGGTACACCAGTTCGCCGCCGTGCTCTGCACGCTCGCGGGTCTCGGTGGCTGAAGTCGATAGCGGCTCGATCATCTGCAGCCTCCTCGGTACCGCACACCATCGGCTTCGTGCCGATAGTCGCGAGGGTTTTGTAACCCGGGGCCTGCATCCGGGTGGTCTGCCCAAGCGCCGGTCCGGCGTGTCGAGCGCATGGAGTGGAAAATTCCCATCATCATAATCCCAACTTCGATCGCTGACCGGCCGGAGTTACACGGCCGATGAAATATCGTCGGCCGATGTGCAGCCTCGCTAACTCGGCCGATCCCCAGCCGCGGACGGCACCGCCAACGGCTTACAGCTTGCGCGCTGCGGTGATCGGCCCGCCCGTACCCTGCTGCACCAGAACGGCGGAGCTCAGCCCGCGGGGTGCGCTGGGCAGCGGCAACTCCGTCACCGCGCCGGACCAATTGCCCAGCTTTACCAATTCCCGCACGATATTGCGGTGGGGGAGCGTCCGCCCCCATTCTCTCCGGCGCGGATCGGCACCTCGACCGTCCGCGGATCGTAGCGGACCAGCCAGATCGTCGATGGAACGTCTTTGCCGGCAGCCAGAGTCAGGGCTCCATTGCGCACCGATATGGCAGGACCGCCACGCGCAGGGCCGGCGCGCTGTATAGCCGCTTCGAGCTGGGCACGATTGCTGCCAACGATAGTGGGCCCGCCGTTGATGATCACCTGCGGTGTCGCCACCTGTGGGCGACCAGCGGCACGCGCATAGTCCCATTGCCGCGCGGTCCAGGCGGGGGAGCCGAAAGTGTCCTTCCAGCCGAGCCGATCCCAGTAGGTCACGGCGAAGGATAAGGCGAGCACGCCCGGCGCATCCGCAATGGCGTTCACGTTGGCGTTGGCAGGCGGGCAGGACGAGCAGCCTTGGCTTTGGAACAGTTCGACCACCACAGGCGCGGCGGGCGTCCCGACGACGAGTGGTTTGACCGGGCGGGGCTGTGCGGCAGCTCCGGCGGGCGCCTGCCCGCAGCCGGCCAGCGCTAACAGGGACAGCAGGGAGAGGATGTTGTGCGTCATGCAGAGTGCCTCGGTGGGAGAGTACGAATGTTAAAAGGCGGTCGACCATTCGGTTACCCGGTCGGGCAGATGATCGAGTAGGAAGGCTTCGAGTTGGCGATCCACCCCTGTCAGGATGAAAATGCCGACGATTAACAGCAGTCCTCCAAGCACGATCTTGCCGCGACCGCCCGCTGCCATCATCCGCCCCCGCCAGCGGGCGAGCGCGCCGCGAGCGGCAAAGGCGATGACCAGCAGCACGGTGGAGATACCTAGTCCGAAGGCCGCCATCACCAGCGCTACTTCGCCCAGATCCTTCCCTTCCGCCGCCAGCGCCACCGCCGCGCCGAGCGTGGGGCCGACACAGGGTGCCCAGACGATGCCGAGCAATGCCCCGATCAGCGCTTGACCCCACAACCCGGCGCGGTCGTCGAGTGCGCTTTGCTGTCGGCTCGCCCAGGCTGCGGCAGGCGTGGCGATCCGTGAAAGCCCGTCCTGAAGGCGAGGTATCAGCAGGACGATGCCCACCAGGCACAGGATGATCGCGCCGGCGTTCCGGACGACAAGCGTATCGATCCCGAGCGCCTGCCCGAACGCGGCGACGACGAAGCCGGTCGCGGTGAACGCCAGCACCAGTCCCGCCGCAAGTGCCACGGGCGCGAAGCGGTGACGCTGCGCCGCCGACGACAGGACGATCGGTACCAGCGGCAGCACGCACGGCGACAGGATGGTGAGCGCGCCCGCCACATAGGCGAGCGCGGGGTTCAACGCCGAGGCCATTAGAGGATCAGGCCAGCGCGCCGCGGATCACCGCGGATACCTTGGCATCGTTGGTCTCGTGAGCGATGCGGCCGGTTTCGCGCTTGCCGCGAAAGCCGATCAGGGTCGACTGCATCGTCGCGCCGAACTTCTGCCAAAGCGGCTTCTGCGTGTCATAGTCGATCCGGAAGACCTGCATGTCGCGATAGGCGGGTTCGGCGATGACACGCTCGATCGTCTTTGCCTGCTGACGGCATACCGGGCACCACGGGGCATGGACCCAGACAAGGATCGGCTTGCCCGCCTTCTGCGCTGCATCGAACGCGGCCTGATTGAACGGTTTGACGGTCGGTGCCGCATGGGCGGGCGCCGCGATCGTGATGGGCGCGGCGATGACGGCGACGGACAGAAACATGGAACGCATCGGTGACCTCCCTTGATGGTTCCTGTCACTACGGGACAACCAGGAAGCCGGTTACACGGCACATGAATGAAAAGATGCCGTTGTAACCAAACGCCGCGCTCCCGCGTAGTCCGTGCACCGGCGCGTTGGAGGGTAGGACTGCATGGACGACGAACAGGTGCCGGTGACGAACGCTGGTCGTTCCGGACTATGCTTGGACGCTATGCCCCTTGATCATTCGCAATATCCCGCTCGATACTGATCGACGCGGCGTTGCGGGGTGTAGATGGGGCAAAGCGAAGATCAGCTCAAGGCATTGATGATCGGGGGCTGGATGGCGACGCTGCCGCTCACGCTGCGCTACTGCGCGCGCTCGTCCCGCTGCTGGAACGTTTTTATCGCCGGCGGCTCGCCGGCAGCAACGAAGTGGATGACCTGGTGCAGGAAACCTTGATCGCCGTGCATGGCCGCCGGGCGACCTGGGATCGCGGCCGCCCCTTCACGGCGTGGCTCTATGCCATCGCACGCTATCGCATGATCGATCACCTGCGCCGACAGCGCCGGCACATCCCGATCGAGGACGTGGAGGCAATGCTGGTGACGGAGGGTTTCGAAGCATCCGCGAATGCCCGGATCGATGTCGCCCGTCTGCTGGGCACGCTGCCGCCCAAGCAGTCGCGAGCCATTCGGGACACGCATATCGACGGACAAAGCATCGCGGAGGCCGCTACCCGAGCCGGGATCGGGGAGTCCGACGTCAAGATTTCCGTGCATCGCGGCCTTCGTGCGCTCGCCGCCCGGCTGAAAGGGTGACGGCAATGAGCACTGAGAGCACCGAACAGTTGATCCGACAGCTCAGCCGCGACGTAGCGCGTGTGCCGCCTAACGCCGTCGCGCGGCGCATCGCCATCGGGATCGCGACCGGATGCGTCCTTGCGGCTCTCTACATGGGCGCCACGATCGGCGTTCGCCCCGATCTGGATGCGGCGATGCAAGGATCGTCCTTCTGGATCAAGGCCGCCTACACCCTGTCGATCGCGATGGTGGCGATGTCCACGGCGGTGAAGCTGGCTCGTCCGGACGCGAGCGTCCCGCGCGGCCTATGGCTGCTGGCGGTGCCGGCGCTCCTCCTGGCAGGCGTCGGGGTGGTCGAACTCGCCTCGACGCCCTCTGGCGACTGGCTGGCGATGTGGCTGGGCCAAAGCTGGCGGAGCTGTCCGTGGCACGTCCTGACCCTGTCGATCCCGATCTTCGCCGGATTGCTGTGGTCGTTCCGGCGTCTCGCGCCGACACACTTCAGGGCCGCCGGTGCTGCAGCGGGACTGAGCGCCGGGGGATGGGCGGCGACGATCTACTGCCTTCACTGCCCCGAGGTATCGGCCATCTTCGTGCTTACCTGGTACACACTAGGAATTGCCCTCGCCGCCAGCGTAGGAGCGCTGATGGGTCCAAGGCTCCTGCGCTGGTGACCGCGTGCGTCAGTCGCCGCGCGGCATTCGGCGTTGTCCGTCGACCGCGAGTGCGTAACAGGCTGCCAGCAGCACGGCGTCCTTCATCAGGAACTGGCCGGTCGACCCGAGAAACGGAGCGCCGTATCCCGCCTGCCAGAACGCGGGCGCACCCAATGAGAAGCTGAGCGTGACGCAAAAGGTGAATACGCCCATCGCACCGCCGGCGAGGCTTGCGAACGGATAGCGAGCGCCGAGCGCGATCATTGCTCCTGTCAGCAACTCGATAGTACCGATGACGTTGCTTGCGCCACGCTCGCCCCAGATCGGATACATCCAGCTAAAGAGCGGATAGTGGCTTGCGATCTTTGCCACGCCCTCGGCCTCATATGCCGCGAACTTGGCGATGCCGAATAATGCGAAAACGATGACGATCGACCATCGCAACGCAGCGATGGTGGTGGCGTCGTTCGGAACGTAGCTAGTCGTCATAAATCTCCCCTTTGGGAGCGCTTACGAAGCGGGACGGAGATGGGTTACAACGCCTCCCCAGCCAAGGCTCGCCCCCGACATTCCCGATTGGGAAGGTCGATCGAGATCCTGGGCCGCAAACCGGCTACGCCTCGCGGCTCCGGGGCTGATTTTCCCGAAATATGTTCCCGATTGTATTTTCCCGGAATGCGGCATCGGACATGGAGTTTCGGGAAAGGTCAGCCGCGTGAAAACCAGGGTAACCAAGCCCGCTGCTGGCGCAGCGGGTCCGGGGTCAGGAGCCGTGAGGTAATGGCATCAGCGGGGGCAGCGCTGCGCTGTTTGGATGGCTCCACGCTGCCCCCGCTGCTACCAGACGGTGTCATTTCTATCTGGTGACGATTATGTCTTCTCTAAATCGCGGGAACAGAGATTTTTGTTTAGTGTAGGCGCCAGATACAAATGACACCACTCCGCTAGATAGAAACGGCACTGCCGGTGCTGTCAGCGCGTCGCCGGTGTCATAGCCTTCCTCGGCAACGAGGACGCGCATGGTATGACGGTGCTGACGATGAGTGCTGCAGAGATTACCCGGTTCGACACGCTGATGCGGCTCGACCGCGGCGAGATCCGGATGGTGGACGCGATGGAGCTGCTGGGCCCAACGGCGGCAAATCTACCGGCTGCTCTACCGCCTTCGACAGGAAGGCGCTGCGGGCCTCGTGTCGCGCAAGCGCGGGCGGCCAAGCAACCGGCGCTACAGTGATGCCTTCCGCGCCCAGGTGGTCGCGCTGGTGCGAGAAAACTATGCCGACTTCGGGCCGACGCTCGCGCGCGAGTACCTTGCCGAGCGCCATGGCCTTGGCCTGTCGTGCGAGACGCTGCGGCAGATCATGATGGAAGCCGGCCTTTGGAAGGACCGTGCCGCCAGGCGCCCTCGCCCGTATCAGCCCCGCTACCGGCGCGACTGTCGCGGCGAACTGGTCCAGGTCGACGGCTCGAGACACTGGTGGTTCGAGGACCGCGGCCCGCAATGCACGCTGCTGGTGTTCATCGACGACGCCACGAGCGAGCTGATGCACCTCGAGATGGTCGAGAGCGAAAGCACCTTCTCCTACATGCGCGCGACGCGGACGTACCTCGAGCGGCACGGCAAGCCGGTCGCCTTCTACACGGACAAGCACAGTGCGTTCCAACACGGCCTCGGCGAATGGCGACGGGATGACCCATCTCGGACGCGCGCTCGACCGGCTGAACATCGACCTGATCTGCGCGAACTCACCGCAGGCGAAGGGGCGTGTAGAGCGGGCCAACGCGACGCTGCAGGACCGGCTCGTAAAGGCCATGCGGCTTCATCGCATCAACACCATCGACCAAGCCAGCGCCTTCCTCCCCTCCTATATGGCGCAGCACAATCAGCGGTTCGCCAAGGCGCCCTTCGATCCGCGCGATCTGCATCGGCCGCTCGCCATCCACGAGAACCTCGAAGCCGAGATGGTCTGGCGCGAGCAGCGCACCGTCACCGGCGCCCTCACCCTGCACTACAACAAGGCGATGTTCATCCTGGAGCCGACCCCGGTCGCACAGGGGCTTGCGCGCAAGAAGGTCGACGTGTGCGAGTACCCGGACGGACGGCTTGAGATCCAGCACGAGGGTGAGGCCTGCCCTATCGGATCTTCGACAAGATGCGCCGGGTGAACCAGGCGCCGGTAGTCGACAACAAGCACCTCGACGCTGCCTTGGCGCTCGCCCACGCCATTCAGCAGGTGCAGCCGCACCACGCGAGGCGCAACAACAAGGAACCGGCGCGTACCGCTCAGCCCGGCGGGGTGTTCAAGGCCCCCTCGCCCGTACTACCCGGGCCGAAGCTGGACCGCCGCAAACTCGGCAATCAGCGCCTGAAGCGAGGCCCTCGCCTCTCCAACGACGAACTCGTCGCGCGCGGCCTCGGCGAGTATGTCCGCCAGCAAACAGGATGACCCGGAGCTACGCCTGCCAGCGTCTCAAAAACGATGGTATTTCGGGATTATGGAAGTAGATCGGTTAGCCGGTTCCACCTGAGACATCAGGAGCCACTTTGGGGTCCGGGTCCTGCGCCTTGCCGATCGCGGGTGCCACCTTCTGGCTCGGCATAGCGGTGAGATAAGCAACGATCGCATCGACGTCCTTCTCGGCCACTGGCGCCTTATACACCTCACGCATCTTGGTGACGGTCGCCTTCCACTGATCCGCCGATAGCGCAGGCTGGGTCAGCGCCATGCTGGCTGAGTGGCACGAGGTGCAATTGGCATTGATGACGTCGGCGTGCGGACCGTCGGGGTAGGTCGCGTCGTCGGCCGGCAGGTCGACGCTGGTCGAGGCAAGCGAGAAGCCGCGCGCTGACACGCTGGCGGCCGGTGCCGGCTCAGACATCTCGGAGATCGGAACGGGCGCCTTGCGGCTGCTCGGCGCGCCGATCGAGACGAGGATGATGCCGGTCAGGCCGATCAGGCCAGCAGCCATCACGCCGGGAGACGGAGTCTTCATGATTTGCTCGCTCCTCAGGCCGCGATGATGGTGGTGGTTTCAATGTTGCCGCGCATGAACCCGCCGGGATTCCAGATCGGCTTCATCGGCTGAGCGACACCGTTGGTGTTCCAGCAGCGCACCATGATGGGGTTAGGCCCGCGTCTCAGCGGCACCCGCCCGTCCCAGCGCCGGAAGCTGTACCTGCCCTCGTCCGCTCCGAGCGTCGTCCTGTACCAGGTGCGGCCACCGTCCGACGACACATCGACCTTGGCGACGCCGCAATCGCCGCCCATTGCGATGCCGCCGACCGGGATCGACGCTTCATAGGCGATCGCCTGACCATCGGGCAGGCTGGTCATCCAGCTACGCGGGATCATGCGATTGATCGGTACGGTCGGGAAGTCCTTGGCACCGGGGGCGACATTCGCGCCGGGTGTCGCGGGGATCTTGTAGGCCTTGGCCATCCAATACTGGTCGTCAGGGCCGGGCAGTACCTCGATCGCGTTCAGCATCTTGACCCAATAGGTCGAGTACCAGCCCGGCACGATCAGCCGGCAGGGAAAGCCGTTGAGGAGCGGCAGTTGCTCGCCGTTCATGCCGAAGGCGATCATGACCTCGCCGTCGCGGGCATGGTCGATGTCGAGTGCCTTCTCGAAGTCAGGAGCGCCGCCGCCACGACCGGCTGATCGAGAGCGCCGAAGCGCACCTGCACCGCGCCTGCCTTGACCCCGGCGAGGTCGAGCACGTCGCGCAGGCGAACGCCGAGCCACTTGGCGTTGCCCATCGCGCCATTGCCCCATTGCGCGCCGGCGACGCGCGGCTGGAATAGCCCGCGACTGTTGCCCGAGCACTGATTGACCGCCGCCATTTCGACCCGTGGAAGGCGCAGCAGCTGAGCGAGGCTGATCGACAGCGGCCGGTTGACGTGGCCGAAGACGTTGAGGCGGAAAGTCTCGACATCGATCGAGGTCGGGATATCGGCCCAGTGCCAGCGGACGAAGAACTGGTCGTTGGGCGTGAACACCGACTTGTCGAACACGTCCATCGGCGTTTCCAGCAAAGGCGGATGGACACGCTGGAGGATCATGCTGCCCTTGCCGGGAAAGGCGCTGGTCATCGGCCGTTCGGCATTGCCGCCAGGCAGCTTCAGGTCGACGAGCTGCTGTGCCAGCGCAGGTGCTGCGGCAAGGCCGGCGCTGCCGAGCGCGGCATGCCTAAGAAAGCGGCGACGGCTGGTCTCACTCGCCAGCCCGGCGTCGAAATTGTCCATGACAAGGCTCTCCTGTGGCCAGCCACGCTGGCGGATCGAAGGGGCGTTCTGCAAGTGATCGAACCGACTGATCCGATCACCACGGCGGATCAGTTCGGGGTGGCGATGCAGGGCGAGACGAACAGGTTGCCCCGCCATGCGCCAGCCAGCGTCTTGGCACCGACCAGCAGCCACATCGCCGCAAGCGCGACTGTCAGCACCGTGCCAGCTATGCCGAAGAAGCCGAGGTTCAGCGTCGTGCCGAGGCGGAAGGTGGCGACGGTGTAGACGCCGAGCGGAAAGGTATAGCCCCACCAGCCCAGGTTGAACGGCACACCAGCGCGCCAGTAGCGGATGGTGATAAGCGTCGCGAGCGCCAGCCACCACAGGCCGAAACCCCACAGGCAGAGCCCGGCGACAACGCCGATCCCCTGCGCGACGGTGCCGACGCCGGCTAGCCCGTGCGCGGTGAGGATCGCCGGCGCATCCGCGCCGAGCACCAGCATGCCCAGAGCACCCGTGCCGATCGGCCCCAGCGCCAGCCAGGAGGATGCCGCCATGCTTTCATGCGGCAACTTGTGGAGTGCCATGCGCAGGATGAGGATGGCGAGGATGCCAAACGCGACCGGCACTGAATAGGCCCACAGCACATAGGAGGTCGCAAGCGTGACTAGCTGCGCGTGGGGATCGGCCAGATGCGGCGCGAGCAGCCCGCCGCTGGCACCCGCCACTTCGGCAGCGACGACCGGCAGCAGCCATACCGCGGTCATGCCGTCCAGGCTATGCTCGTGGCGGGTGAACATCAGGTACGGGATCAGCACGCCGCAGGCGAGCGACATGGCGACGTCGATCCACCACAAGACCTGCGCGACCGGTACGATGCCATTCCCGAACCGCGCGATGCCGAAGGCGAGGCAGCCGTTGATGATTGTCGCCAGCCCCATCGGGATGGTCCCGATGAACATTGACACGGTGTTGTGCCCGAAGATGCGCCGCGCCTCATGCCCGAACATCACCCAGCGCGCGCCATAGAGGCCGGCGAACAGCGCGAAGAGTGCGATGTTGAAGAACCACAACACCTCGCCGAATGGCTTCAGCGAGGGTCCAATGCCGGGTACCTGCGGCAGTGCGAGCGCGAGGATGCCCGTGCCCATCGTCGCGGCGAACCAGTTGGGCGTGAACTGGCGGATCATCTCGCGGGGGTGATCGAGCCGGCTGAGCGGCTTGAGGCCGCTCAGAACGGAGTGCGTGTCGGCAGTCATGCGACCTGCTCCTTGATGAGGTCCGTCAGCGCGTCGGCCGCGCGGGTGCGATAGCGTTCCTTGTGGCGCAGCGCGTGAAAGGCGCGGTCGGGCAGCCCGAGCGGCAGCTCGACAAGGTCACCGGCCTTGAGCGCACGAGCTACGACCAATCGCGACAAGACGGCAACGCCGGCACCGGCCTCGACCGCGGTACGCACCGCCTCGTTGGACGGCAGCGTCATCGCTATCGTCAGCTGGGCCGGATCAAACCCGCGCGTTCGCAGCACGTCCTCGAAGGTCGAGCGCGTACCGGATCCCAGCTCACGGACGATCCAGCGTTCAGTGCGCAGCCAGGCCTCGTCGACACGTTCGGCGTCCTCGCGGCCGACCAGCACCATCGGATCACGCCCGACAGTCCAGTGGGCGAGTGCCGGTTCGTCCACCTCGCCCTCGACAAAGCCGAGTTCCGCCGCGCCGCTCAGGACCTGCGCTGCCGCACCTTCGGTGTTGTCGATCGCGAGCTCAACCGCGATCTGCGGGTGGCGTTCGTGGAAGGCGGCGAGCTTTGCCGGCAACCAGTAGCTCGCGATCGTCTGGCTGGCGACGATCCGCAATGAACCACGGGCAAGCCCGGCATAGTCCGCCAGCATCGTCTCGGCATGCGCTGCCCGCCCCAGCACCGCGCGCGCTTCCTCCAGAAAGCCGCGGCCTGCTTCGGTCAGCTGGATGCCACGCCCGACGCGGTGAAACAGAGGAACCCCGTAGCGCGCTTCGAGGGCAGCAATCGCGCCGGAGGCAGCAGACTGCGTGACGTTCAGCACCTCCGCTGCCTTGGTGACGTGTTCGCGCTCCGCGACACCGACGAATATTCTGAGCTGCTCCAGGGTCATGCAGCTTATATCGCGCAATCTGATCGATACGACCAACCGTTTGATCTGCTCATTCCAATCTGGATATCGGAACGATCGGCAGCCTTTCGTCTGTGATGGTCTTGAAGACTTGAAGCGATCCGCGCGCTTGCGGCGTTTGTTCGTCCATGACCGATATGATCGAGCGCAAATCCGATCCCTACAACGCCGAGCCGACGCCCAGTGCGTTGATCGAGCGGTTCCTGACGCCGCAGGCGCTGTTCTACGTGCGCAGCCACGGGCCAGTGCCGGATCTGCCCGCCAATCATCGGATCGAGGTGAGCGGGACGGGCATGGCGAGCCGCTCTTTCTCGGTAGAGGAACTGAAAGCTACGTTTTCCACGCACTCGGTGACAGCCGTGCTCCAATGCGCGGGTAACCGGCGCACGGACCTCCAGCAGGTCGGCAAGACGTCGGGCGATCCTTGGGATGTCGGCGCGATTGGCAATGCGGAGTGGACCGGCGTACGCCTGGCCGATGTGCTCGATGCAGTTGGCGCGCCTGATGCGTCCAACCTGTTCGTGGCGTTCACCGGCGCCGACGAGGTGGACGTGGAGGGCGAAGAAGCCTTGTTCGGGGTCTCGATCGCCATGGACAAGGCGCGGCAACCCGACGTCCTCATTGCCTGGGCGATGAACGGCGAGCCGCTGACGCCCGAACATGGCGCCCCGCTCCGCATGGTGGTGCCGGGCTATGCAGGCGTGCGCAGCGCCAAATGGCTGACACGGATCGAGGTGCGAGACACGCCTTCCGACGCACCGATCCAGGCGCACGACTACAAGCTGTTTCCCGCCGATGTGACGAGCGACACCGTCGACTGGAGCCAGGGTCTGACGATCAACGCCATGCCGCTCAACGCCGCGATCTGCGTGCCCGGCTCTGGCGAAAGCCTGCCGGCCGGGGAGGTGCGGATCGAGGGCTATGCCATCGCCTATGATCGCCGCGTCTCTCGGGTCGAAGTGTCGGTAAACGGTGGTCGCGAGTGGCAACAGGCGACGTTCGCCGATGATCCGGAGACGCACTGGGGTTGGCGGCGCTGGACCCTCGACGCCACGCTTGCCAAAGGTCGCCAGCACCTTGTCGTGCGCGCCTTCGACGGGGCTGGACAGGGACAGCCCGAACGGCCGGACACGATGTGGAACTTCGCCGGATATCTGTGCACCGCCTGGCATCACGTCCACGTGCTGGTCGAATGATCGAAGCGTCAGCGGCATCGGACATCGGCTTCTGGATCGATGCGATCGGGCGGCTGGTGGTGGCGACCGCGGCCGGGATGGTGCTCGGCTGGGAACGCTCGCGCGAGAACCGGCAGATCATGGGCTTGCGAACGCTGGGTCTGGTCGGTCTGGCGAGCTGCATCGCCGTGCAGGCGGTCGTGCATAGTGGCCTGCCAAATGTAAACGCCGACGCCGCAGGGCGGGCGATGCAGGGCATTCTGACAGGCGTCGGTTTCATCGGTGCCGGCGCGGTGCTGCGGGTCGGCCAGGGTCAGGAAGTGCATGGATTGGCGACCGCCGCGTGCATCTGGGTGACGGCCACGATCGGCGCGGCAGCGGGGTTGGCAGTGTGGCCGCTCATCATCGGCGGGGTGAGCCTTGCAATGCTCGTCCTGTTCGTCGGTGCGCCGCTGGAACGCCGCATCCGCGAGCGGGCTCGCCGGACGCCGGCCGAGGCCGACAGGAAGGACGTCGAGCGCAAGCCGTGATCCCGCTGGATCGCCCGGTGCCTGTCGGCGTCGGGAAGCGGCAAGGTGCAATCAGGACACCAGCGCCGCATCGGCCTGGCGCCGGACCTCGTCGGCGATCGGATGCAACTCGGCCGCGGGTCGCTCGCCCACCACACTATAGCCGATCCCATCAACCGCCCATGTGACCCGGCCCATGGTCCCGCTGGACGTGCTGGTCATGCTCGCGGTCTTGTCGATCTGCATAGGCCTCGTCAGCACCGCGAGTTTCGACGCTTGCGGTCCGTCGTAGAGGAGCAGTGCCGCAGGGCCGTGAGGCGTCGCGACCAATCGCCCCCCGCCATAGCGATAGCCGGCTGTGCTGAGGTCCGGGATGGTGACGCGCTCACCCAGTCGGGCGGAGGTCCACCGGATCAGCATGGCGCGCTGGTCGGGGCCGATTTCCGCCGGTCGTATCCGGTCGGCGGCATAGACACGGAAATTGTCACTCGCCTCGTTGGCCAGCGCCGCGATGCCCGCGCGGGGTTCACCGCTCCACCGCGCGCTCGACCAGCCCCCGCCAAACCCCAACGCCAGCAGAAGTGACGCGGCAATGGCGAGTTGCCAACGCGGTTGCCTTTGCCGTCCCCTGATCGCTGCCACGCGCATCGTCGCCGGAATGGGTTCGTCCGCGATCGTGGTGAACAGGGATGCAAGGGCTCGCGCCTGCTCCGCCTGCTCCCGCAAACGGGCATGCAGATCCGGCTGGCCTTTAAGGTAGGCGTCAACCAGGCGCTGCCGCTCGGGCGACAACCTGCCATCGATCCATGCGGCCAGATCGTCCTCGCCGATCGGGCTGGTCATTGCACGCTCCTCAATCGCGGCCGTTCACCCTCCCGGAGGAGTGTCGCCAGACGGTCGCGCCCCCGCGATATGCGCGACATCACCGTGCCCAGCGGCACGCCGACGACGGCAGCGACCTCCGCATAGGGCAGACCCTCGACCGATACGAGGAGCAGCACCGTTCGCTGCTCTTCAGGCAACGCATCAAGCGCGCGCAGCAGGTCGCGGTGGTGCAGGCCTGTGTCCTGATCGGCCGGACGGCCGAGCGCGGCGTCATCCACGAGGTGGAGCGGAACCGCCGTGCCTCGCCGGCTACGCTGCCGCTGATGGTCGACCAACAGATTGTGCAGGATCGCGTAGACCCATGGGCGAACCTCCACCCCGCGCCGCTGTCGCCATCGCCCGACCGCGCGCTCGAGGCAATCCTGCACCACGTCGTCCGCCATCGCCCGATCGCGCAGCCACGACCGGGCATAGCGGCGCAGGCCGGGGATCAGGGGTTCGATCGCGGCGGCAAGAGGGTCCATTTCAGTCGCGCTGCACCTGCACGATGCGTCCAGGCGCGCCGTTCACCACCTCCGCCACCGCCAGAAAGCGGCGGGGCGTCGCGGTGCTGCCCTGAACGATCTGCCGGATCGGACCCGATGCGTTGACGATCGCCGCACCTGCCGGGTTGCTCATGAAGTTCGCAAGCGGCTCTACCGCACCACTGCCGTCCGCATTGGCGGTCAGCACGAGCATGTAAGGCTTTTTGGGCTGCAAACCGGTAACGGCACTTTGCACGACCTGAATGATGCCCTGGTCGAAGAGGGTGATGCTGCTTGCTGTACCTTTGCCGCCGATCGGCCCCATGGTCAGATGCAACGCCTTGCCGGCCGTGCCGAGCGGCTGGAGATTGTCGGTGCCGGGGCCTGTCGGAACTGCGTTCGACACATAGGCGATCGCCTGCGGTGCCTGTCCGACCGGCACGGTGGCAACGACCGTGTTGCCAGCGGTGTCGATCGCGGCGAGCTCATCGGCATTCTCCAGCCCGACGTAGATGCGCCGGCCGTCGCCCGATGGCCAGACACCGTGCGGCATCTTGCCGACCGGGATGGTGGCGACGGGCGCGAAGTCGGATGTGCGGAACACCTTCACCGCATTCTCTCCGCCGACCGTCACATAGGCGAACTGCCCCTTGGCCGTGCGGGCGAAGTTGACATGGTTGGTGATCGGCCCGGTATCCAGCACCTTCAGGATCGCGAAGGGTGGTCTCGCATCGAATGCGACCGTCTTGCCGATGTCCTTCAGCGTGAACCACACCTGCTTGCCGTCCGGCGTCGCGGCAATATTGGGACAGAACGGGCTTGGCTGTGCCACCTGTCCGACCTGCGCGTGGGTCGCGACATCGAACACGGCCAGCACCGGATTGAACGACGAACAGACATAGCCGTACCGGCCATCGGGAGAGAAGATCGTCATGCCCGGACCACCGGGCGTCTTGATGCGCCCCGTCTCCTTGTACGTCGTAGGGTCGAGCACGGCGATATAGTCCTCGCCGCGTACCGTAACCCACACCTCCTTGCCGTTTGGCGTGAAGAACGCCTCGTGCGGACTGCGCCCGACATAGGTCGTGTGCTTGACGGTGTTGGTGGCGGTGTCGATCCACGACACGGCGTTCGATCCGATCGACACGACTGCCAAGGTCTTCCCGTCCGGCGAGAAGCCGAGGCCGTGGACCAGCACCTGTCCCTTGTAGAGCGGCGAAAAGTTCATCGGCTGGGGATCGCCCAGCTTGATGACGCCGAGCAGCCGGTTGTCGGCCGGGTCCGTCACCGACACCGTGTTGGAGAATTGTTCGGACGCATAGACGCGGTCGCGGTGGCTGACGGGTACGTCCCTGGCGTTCCATGGCGCCTGCTGGGCCATGGCGATCCCCGGTGCGGCGCTCATCAGCAAGGCGGCCGAGCGCAGGATGGTCCGGATCATGTCAGTGCTCCATATGGCTGTGGTGGTCGCCGCCCTGCGTCGGGGCTGGCGTCGAAGGGGGTAGCGGCTGACCGATCGCCAGCTTCATGGCGGCGATCTCCTGCTGCTGATCAATGATGATCTCCTGCGCGATGCGCTTGAGCTGCTCGTTGTGGCCGTAGCGAAGCTCCGCCACCGCCATATCGATGGCACCCTGATGATGCGGAAGCATCATCGTGACGAAGTCGCGGTCGACGTCGCCGGACGGCTTGACCATCATGCCCGCCATCATCCGGTCCATCGCGGCAGCCACCATGCTGGCGTAACCACCGGCAGGGGCGGCCGCGACTGCGCCTGTGAGCAGGGCCGAAGCAGTCAGACCGAGCATCCAATATCGTCTACGCATAAGCCTCCGGCGCATCAGTCCTGAAAGCATAGACGACGCTCGTCCGGGTTTATTCCATGGGTGAGCCGGTTATCAGCCTTCCCGATTGGGAAGGTCAATCGAGATCCTGGGCCGCAAACCGGCTACGCCTCGCGGATCGGGGGCTGATTTTCCCGAAATATGCTCCCGATTGCCTTTTCCCGAAATGCGGCATCGGAGACGGAGTTTCGGGAAAGCTCGAGCGCTCGAAAACTGGCGTGACCGAGCCCGCTGCTGGCGCAGCGGGTCCGGGGTCAGGAGCCGAGAGGTGATCGCATCAGCGGGGGCAGCGCTGCGCTGTTTGGATGGCTCCACGCTGCCCCCGCTGCTACCAAGGGGTGTCATTTCTATCTGGCGCAGGATGTGCCTTTTCTAACTAGCGGCAACAATCTGCCTGTCGGCACGTAGACGAAATGTGGAAATGAAACTCTTCCGCGACCTAGAAGTGAGATGGCAACCGCGCCTCCGGGCTGCAAGTGGTATGGTCACATCCATTTTCGGAGGCAGCCACCCAGTGACGGTGCTAGCAACGCGTGTAGCCGAGACAACTCGGTTCGGCTGATGCGCTTCAATCTTGGTCGACTTTGGATTGCGAATATGCCGCGATCGCTTTCTGATCGTCGAGTCACGATCACGCCGCTTCTCATCCTGCCCATAAGCGACAAATAGACGGTCAAGCACGGTTGCTTGCGGCATTTTCATCGATTCGCCCTTGCCGTCCCTTATGCGTGGCGCGAAATTCCGTCGATGACTCAAGGTGGAATAACGCGACGTGCGACTTTTGCGGGCATCGCCGCTGGCCTGCCAGCAATGGCGTCCGGCTCAAACGTCACCGCACAAGGTGGCCCGATCGAAACGCTGCATCAACTGACGCTTACGCCAAAGACTGCTGGATACATCGTTTGTGATGGTAGCCTTTTTATATGGACCAAGGGCGACTTTTCCAAGACCTCAGATAAAACCAATATCATCCCGAGCGCGCTTCCCGATGCTGTCGATGGGGCATGGGTTCGACAAACCGATGAAAAAATTATGCATCGGCAGTCTGCCGATGCAAAGATGATTAGCGTGCATGAAAAACTTCGCAGCTTTGTCTTTGCTGATGAGGATTATGGCTTCAATGCCAAGTCTTCTCCTAGGAAGAACGCTATAGCTCTGCAGAATGCGATCAATTACGGACAGACGGTTTTTTTACCAAGTACGGTTGATCCTATCGTATTTGATGCGACTATCCATATTCCGCCCAATACCCGGTTGATCGGAAAGGGTGATGCAACCAGATTGGTATGTACGGCCGATACGGCCTTTGTTTGTGAAGCGCCCGATGGGTCCGGCGGAAATTCGGCAGGTCCGTCACTAGAACACTTTGACGTATTTTGTGCAGGCAATGGCATTAGACTTAACCGCGCAAATGGTGGATTTTCTGATGCGGAGGGACAACAGGCCCTTATGAGGCCCCGTCTGGATCGGGTACGCATACGCAGGCTCCAAGATAAAAATGGTCGATCTGTTGGCGTTGAGTTCAACAAATGCTTTGATGGCGTCATCATCCAGTGCGAGATCGAGGGATTTGCGACGGGCTACCTAGGTCGGGGATCCGACCTTATCGAAATCTGTGGGCGAACGAGAATATGGAAATGCAATACTTTAATTGAGCTCACGAACATTATAAATCATCCGTATAGATATGGTTCTGGGACCAGAATTGTCGGATGCGACCTGCTTGCCGCCAGGGAATGCTACCTGCGCTCTAGCGACATGGACCTGATGGTCACTGACAATTATTTTGAGCACAGCGTTGAGAACTCAACTCTGTCCGGTTGGGCATTTGATATAAGGGCGCTCGACAGAGTGCGCTTTTCCGGTAATCGCGTGCAATTGCAGGCAACCGATTTCTCCCAACCGCCTAAACCGCTGGTGCCCAAATTCCTGAGAGTGACGACCGAGCCGGGGAATCTGTTCGTCTGGGAAAATAACGGCAATGACGGTCTCAACTTCGGAGCCGTCGAATGGAATGCCGGCGCGGGGCAGCGCTATTGGATCAATGCGACACAGCGAAGTCGCATCGTCCAGAGCGGCACGTCGGGTACGAAGCCGCTGGAGTTTCCGTTCAACTCTAGCGACATTCCCCAGGAACGTCCCTGGCGCTTCTCCCCTAGCCTTCCAGGTCTGCGCAATGAGAGCTATGGCGGGTCTGTCGTTTGCGAAGGCAATGCCTTCGTCCTTCCCTTCTCACCCGACGAACGGCACATATCCTTTTCACCGCTCGACGCGCCCATCACCGGACGCGTCGATGTCTGGGTAAAGGCCAAGTCATCTGCAACGAGCAGTGTGCTGACCTTGTACAACACGGACAACGGAAAATTCGTGTCGTCTCATACCCAAATCATCCATGATGAATGGATGTGGTACGACATATTACGAGATTTTCCTGTAAAAAATCTTTTATTATATTTTCTGAATCGAGATGCGCGAAGCAATAGTAAAATATACATAGGTGAGGTTGTGATATCATAACCCCCATGATCCTATGACAAGAGATGATCGAAAGATGCTAAAAATACCATTATACGCTATTCGTCATAAAAAAATTGGTGGTACAGAATTTGCTATATATAATCTTATAAGGGGATTGGCAGCGGCAGGCATTAATCTTTCTATCGAATATGGCCGGGACTCCGATCTGTCGGAAGAATTTCTCGACTGGATTACATCTCAGCCCGGCATAATATCTGCAGCAACCGGTGGCTTACCTGGTCCGAAAGGCGCTCGATTTCTGGAAGAGTTGCTTTACCAGCAGCGACGAAATGATGATGGCTGGGCCTTGTTTCCCAATTATTTTCTTCCGCCATCCCTTCTTGGGCGCCGAGGGAAAAGTGCCGTCATTCTACATGACATCCAGTACAAACAATATCCCGAATTTCACTCCACCAAGAGAAGGCGCTGGCTTGATTTTTATCTTCCACGCATGCTTCAGGCCGCTGATAAGGTCATACTCATTTCGCAATCAGAGCAGGATTTGGTACGCAAATTTTTTGGCCAATCCGCAGCGGATAAATGTAGTATCGTCTATAATGCTATTGAGTTTGAAAGATTTTCAAATGAGGCGTCTTCAATAAGCCCCGCTGTCACCGATATCGCGCAAAAGGAATATATAATATCGGTCTGCCATCAATTTCCCCACAAGAATATTCCTACTATATTGAAAGCCTTTGAGAAAATTGCTTATACCAAGAAGAACATAGACCTGTGCTTGGTGGGGTCGAGTTCGCCATCCAACGCGTCATTCATCCGAAACCATGTTTCGGAGGAGGTTCGAGAGCGGATACATCTCACCGGCTTTGTCAGCGATGCCGAGCTTGGTCTGCTATACCGGAATGCAAGGCTGTTCGTCCTGCCATCGCTTTATGAAGGCTTTGGTATGCCAGCTGTTGAGGCCTTGGGACTTGGCGTTCCAACCTTGGTCAGCAACGCTTTCGCCCTGCCGGAAGTCACCATGGGCTATGCCGGTCTGATCGATGATCCGCTGGATGTCGGTGCCTGGGCCGATGCGATGAACGCGGAGCTGTCTTCCGGAAAGCGTCCTTCAGATCAGCAGATCGCGCATATTCGTGCGGCCTATAGCCCGATCAGCAGCGCGCAATCTCTTTTATCGGTTTTGCAGGAACAAAATCCATCCGGTTGATCAGGCGTGCCAGGCAACGATCATCGATCTGGTCGAGTCGGGCAAATATGCGTATGGGCGCCCTGCAAGGCTTTTCCAGTCTGACGCCAAATCTCGGATTTGGTCGCTATCAATATAGTTGAAAAGGGGCATGGCTAATGAACGTTCTTATCACCGGCGGTGCCGGGTTCATCGGGTCACGCCTGGCGCGAAAGCTGCTAGAGGCCGGCGCCACGGTCACGCTCCTCGACAATCTGAGCGAGCAGATCCACGGCGCCGACGCCGCCTACCCTGCCGACCTCGAAGGAAAGGCCTGCTGCATCGTCGGCGACGTCCGCGATCGGGATGTCATGCGCCGGGCGATCGCCGATCAGGAGGTTATTGTTCATCTCGCCGCAGAGACCGGCACCGGACAATCCATGTATCGGGTTGAGCATTATGCCGACGTGAACCTGCAAGGGACGGCGATATTGTTCGACCTGCTCGTCAATGAGCGGTCGCCGACCTTGCGAAAGATCGTCGTCGCGTCGTCGCGCGCGATCTATGGCGAAGGCCAGTATCTCTGCCCCGACCATGGCGACGTCTATCCCGAGGCGCGGACCGAAGAGGCGATGAGTGCTGGTCGCTTCGATCCGGTCTGCCCGCGTTGTGGGGGCGCGGTGACGGTCGTTCCGACCGCAGAAGCGACGCCGCATGGCCCATCCTCCTTCTACGGCCTGACCAAGCAGGTTCAGGAGCAGATGGTGCTGATGTTCGCCCAGACGCTCGGGATCGACGGCTTCGCTATGCGATACCAGAATGTTTACGGCCCGGGTCAAAGCCTCTCCAACCCGTATACGGGCATCTTGGCGGTGTTCTCCAACCTCGTCCGTCAGGGCAAGGGGCTCAATATCTTTGAGGATGGCGAGGAAAGCCGCGACTTCGTATTCATCGACGATATCGTCGATGCCACCGCAGCCGTGTGCCGTCCCGATGTCGGGGGTGTGATGGCTCTGAATGTCGGGTCGGGCAAGCGTACGTCGGTTCTCGAAGTGGCTCGCGCGGTCGTCGACTATTACAATGCCGATGTTCCCATCTCGGTAACGGGCGCCTATCGCGTCGGCGACATCCGTCACAATGTCGCGGATATCTCGCGTATTTCCTCGCTCACCGACTTTGCCCCCAAATGGGGTTTTGCCGAGGGACTGAAGGCGTTCCTCGATTGGGCGAACACGCATGAGGCCGCAGATGCGGGCTTTGATCGCTCGCTTCAGGAATTGAGCGAACGTCAGCTGCTCAAGACCGGTAAGTCGCATTGATCGTGCCGGGCGGGTTGCTCCGGCAGCCCGCCGCAGTGCAGGAGGCTCCGCTCGCACGTGTGGAGCAACAGACGGGTGGGACTGCCCCCACCCGTCTTTTTCATGCCCCGAAACCTTCCTGCCGGATCAAATGCCTGCAGAGACAGCGACCCGGTCGACCCGTCGCGGCGATGGGCCGGGGGTAGATTGCCCGGCACCACTGCGATGGCGCGCCCCCGGCTCAGGGCTTTGCCGAGCCCTTGCGACGATCCAGTTCCAGTATCGGTCGCCACGCCGGGTCGTCGAACAGGAATGGCGCAAAGAATTTCGCGCCGGCCTCTGTCAGGTGGACGCGATCGGCCGACAATATCCGCCCCTGGGCATCGAATACAGGGACCCCACCAAATCGCGCCTGCAGCGCCTTCAGCAGATCAACATAATGCTCTGCTGGCACCAAGTCACGATAGACCTGATTGGCGGCATATGTCTCGGGCATCAGGACCGCCCTGACACGTGGCCGATCAGCGGCCGGAGTGAAGATGTACGAATTCAGATTGTAGCCAAAATGCTTCGGCCCCGTGAGGACGAATGGCTTGCCCTTCAAAGGATAACGATTCAGATCGATGAAGTGACATCGATCATCCGGAAGATAGGACGCCGCCCATACCACGGCATTTGCAGAAGTTAGCAAATCTCCATGAGGCTGTGCAAAGGCATCATGGTCGCAAACGGTCACGTCATCGCGATAGATGATTTCATATCCATCGAATTTATGACTTTCGAGCATGACATTGGTCAGATCTCGTGCCGTGCTGCTGCCGACCACCAAAAGGTGCGGCTTTGCCGTCTGGAACGCGTCCTTTTTGTACCCGAATATTCTCTCGTTGTAGGCGATGTGCTTGCCATGTCCGAGCCCGATGCCGGGAACACGCTCGGGAACGCCAGCCATACGGTACGTGACCAACCCGGCCACGCCGAGGATCAACGTGCTGAGCACCGTGAACAGGAACACGCCGTTGCGAGATATGACTGATCGATCGCGAAACGGCCGTTCGACATAACGCCAGGTCATATAGGCAAGGGGAAGCGTCGCGACGCTCAACGCCAGCATCAGCATGGGTGACGGCGGTTTGACGCTCATCACCCTGGCAAAGGCGAACAAGGGCTGGTGCCAAAGATAGATGCTGTAGCTAATCAGGCCGACCCCAACCAGCACAGATGTCGACAGGATCCGATAGGCGATCGTATTCGGGGTCGCGAAAAGCAATATCAATGCTGCGCCCATGCAGGGCATTACCGCATAATAGGACGGATAAGCCAGGGCATCGCTGTAACATACAACAGACGCACAGATGGCGAACAAGCCGACCAGAGAGAATATGTTTTTCGAACGTTCGCTTAATGCGAGCCGATCAACGTAATAAGCGGCAAGCGCCCCGGCAAGCAGCTCCCACGCTCTTGTGTGTATCAGGTAAAACGACGAATTGGGAAAGCGCGGCGTCAATATGATACTGGCCGACAAGCTGAGGATGATTCCCAGCATGACCATATGAGGAAATCTTCTTGGCCAGAACCTCAGAACGACAAGAAGAATAATAGGATATATAAAGTAGAACTGCTCCTCTACACCCAAACTCCAAGTATGTAAGAGGGGCTTGAAGTCAGACCCCAAGTCCCAATAGCCGCTCGTGATTGTCAAAAGTATGTTGTTCGAGAATAGCAGCGTTGCAACGACGCTCTGTGAAAAATTATCCAGATCTTCCGGCAGCATGGTGACATACGCCACCAAAAAGCTGACCGCCATGATCAGCGCCAGTGCAGGCACGATCCTACGCGCTCGACGCTCATAGAAGCTTATTATGCTAAATTTTTCTTGAATAATGTCTGTGTATATAATTTTCGATATCAGAAACCCGCTGATAACGAAAAATATATCTACACCTACAAAGCCTCCAGAGAAAAAGGGAAGCTTGGCGTGGTTCAATATTACCGGAAGTACGGCCAATGACCGCAGACCATCTATCTCTTTTCTATACTTCATCAGTTTGGCCACTCAGGTTCAAATCGCCTTACACAGCCCTTCGAAATTTGGCAATTCCATCGGGTGCCCCCGGGGATGCTGCCCGCAACGGTCCGGTCGCTTGGGTCGCAAAGGCTTGCTCGCCTAGCTGAAGCGGCATAGGACCAAAGCCCTGCGCTGCCCTCGTCAATTCGGACACGAATAATATGCCCCGGCCACAATCATATGCCCCCCCCGGCGCAAAATTCTCTCTAGGGCTCTTCCAATTCGACACGTGGCTGTCGATCGTGCTCCTGGCGGGCGTCATGTTTCTGCCCGCAGGCTTATGCTACCTGTTCACTGGGACGAGCCATTCGGCGGGCACAACGGCCGCTGGCGTGCTGATCATCCTCGCCCTTGCCTGGCGAGCGCCGGCGATCGATGCGTTCCTGCCTCTTTTCGTTATAGTCGTTCTGCTGTCCATCCACTTGGCATTTGCGATCATGCTCACGTCGGATCAGTCCAATCGAGCAATGCTATCGCTCGGACTTTTTTCCCTGGTATTCTTTTCTTCTTACACTTTGGGAAAATGGTTCTTTCTCCGCCCCTCGCTTATTGTCGATCAGGCAACGACATTTCTACGACTTACGATGATCGTGATTGCGGTAGCCAGTATCGCGGGATTGCAGCCTCCTGGTATCAACCCTTGGGAAAAACCCGTTTTCCCATTCACCGAGCCCTCGCATTACGCTTTGATCTTCACACCCTTGCTACTCGATGCGAGCATCAAATCGAACAATTGGCGCCGGTACGCCTGGATTATGCTTGGGTTCGTACTTGCGTATTTCCTCAAAAATCTATCGCTGGCCGTCGGCGTGACGATGGTCGCGCTCGTCACCCTGCCCCTGCTGCAACTGATCCTGGCAGCGCTCGTCGCTCCGATGGTGCTGCTATCCGTCAATCTCACCTATTTCACCGATCGGCTGGACTTTGGCGACGGCATCACGAACCTGTCGACCCTCGTATATATCCAGGGCTGGGAATTGGTCGCCGACTCCATGCATCGGTCCGCCGGTTGGGGCATCGGCTTTCAACAGCTGGGCTATGGACCGATCAGAAGCACAGCCTCTAAAATCATCTTTCAGCTGACCCAGCTGGATCTCAATCTTCAGGATGGTGGTTTCGTCGCGGCCAAGCTCATCAGCGAGCTGGGCGTATTCGGCATGGCCTTGACTATCGGATTTGTGGTGATCGCCATCAAGGCCGCCCTGATCCTGCGCGGGGTTGGCCATGGCCTCATCCGTCCCCTTTCGGGGCGTGACTATGCGCTGTGCATCATTGTTGGCTATTCGATCGATATGTTCGTGCGCGGAGTCGCCTACTTCACCGCCAGCTCGATGCTGTTTCTCGCCGCTCTCATTTATTACGTCAAATTCAAGAAGGCTCACGAGGCGATAGCGTTTCAATAGCAGCGCGAAAGGCGCAGCGTTCGCAGATCAATGCGTATCTGATACCATTCCGATACGCCGTGCCCGACGTTCATGCACCACGCGCTGGGCATATTTCAGGACTGGGAGAACAGCGGACGGTGCGAATAGAATCGGCGCCGTCACCATCCAGAAAGGCATAGAACGCGCATAATGCTTCAGGGCGAGCTTGACCGTCTTGCGGCGAAGATCGGCGTTCCAGCTGCCCTCAACCCGTGACGACGTGATCATCATCCTGAGGTTCCTCGTCGCAATCCTGTCGCGTATTGCGCGGTACGTGTCACTCCTTTGTCCGAAGCACGCTTGCGCGATCTGCGCGAAGCCGGTGACATCGATCTCGATCCGGCGATAGCGGCCGGCGCTCAAAAACGAGTCATTGTCGGCACGCCACGTGACCAACCGTTCCTTCAACACCAGCCACGACGGATTTCGCCTTAACATCTGGGCAATAACGTAAACGTGGACGTAGGAATTGTAGAACTGATCGACTGGACACTCCCGTACGACGTCCTGCCAGATGCTCCGGCGAACGACCTGCGCCGAAAGATAGCATATGTAATCCACTATATTCTCGAAGACGTCTTCCGCCCCGTGCAGCACGGTCGTACAATCAAATTGGCTGAAAACATCTTCGGAAAGCCGCGTTTGCAGATCACGGCTTCGCGCGAACCGGTCCATCGACAAGCCGCATATCTCGGGATGGTCCTGAACTACCTCGATAATACGTGCGATGCTGCCAGGCTCCGGCAGATCGTCGTCCCCCATTAGCCAGCAGAACTCGCTGCTTGCCTCAGCCACGCAGGCGAGAAAGTTCCGGTCGGGCCCGATGTTGACGGGATGGCGGACATAGCGCAGCCGCGCGATGCGGGCGCGAAACCGCTCGACAACGGCCGGCGTCTCATCGGGTGATTCATTGTCGGTCACGACGACTTCGACGCGATCCGTGATATCGCCGGTCAGGTCGTCAGCAATTCTGCCCAACAAAACCTCCAGCATGGAGGCACGATTGTAGGTCGGAATGCAAATTGAAAGCACCGTATCGACCGCGGTAGATGCTGTGTCGTTCATGCTGGCGTTCCCGACATCGTCTTGAGGTGAAGAATAATATGGCGCGGCATCATCCAGGCGACGGTGCTGACATAGCCGACCGACAGCCCGACCATCAGCCCGGCGACACCAAAGAATTTTGCGCCCAGATAGGCGCAAGGCACGCTGACGAGCGCTTGGATCGGAACGATCCGGCACAGATAACCGACCTGCCCCGAGCTCATGATGATCACTCCAAACACGTCGGTCCATACACGCAATAGCCAGTAGAGGGCGAAGAGCGCGATCAGAAAGGGGGGGACGACGGGATGTTCGGATGGCGCAAGCAGAAGCGCTATGCGGTCAATGCCAAGGATCAGAAACAGCGTTCCGCCAACAACGATCGCGGCGCCCGCGGCAATGCACCGCCGGATCGACTGCCGGACCATGGCGGCGTCGCCCCTGTTCATCGCCTCCGCACTGATGGGCCAATAGGCCTGCAGGATTGAATTATACAGAACATAGATCAGCGCATAGGCCTTGCTGATAATGGCGTAGGTAAGCAGCTCATGCGGGGAAACCGTACGGGAAAGGATGATATAGTCGACGTTGAGGATAGCTGCCGACAATATCGCAAAGATTAGAAATACCCGCGCCTGCTTCTTCAGATCGAGGGGTATCGTAGCGTGGGCTGCCGATGACTCGCGGCTTCGGCCCATCCACACCAGCAGTACGATCGGAAAGAAGACCCCGGGGAAATAATAGGCCAGGATCGACCAGACCAGGAGATGATCGATCGACAACGACAGCACCACGGCCAGAAGTGCCAACCCGGCGATCGCGGCAAGCCCGGTCACAAGATGCGCGATGTAACCGCGATGCTCGGCGAACTGGACCTTCAGGATGATCGACAGGGCGCCGGTCGCTGAAAGCAGGATTCCGAAGATGGCAAAGGCGATTGTGGCCTCAACCGTTGAGATACTGGGATATCCCGCAAGAAGATAGGGGCCGGCCCATGGCGCGACAGCCGCGACCAGAACCCATATTCCCATGAGGATCACGCTGAGCCGTCGCAATACCCTGAAGACGACGGCGTGCCATTCCTCTCCGTCAACGCGGGCCTTCGAGATATGGTTCTGAATGGCGGATCCAAAGCCGAGATCGGCCAGCATGAACCAGGCCAACAGGCCACTGATAACCGCAAAGGCGCCATAGCCGTCGGCGTTCAGACGATCGGTCAGCAGGCGTATGGCGACAAACTGTGCCGCGGCCGTCGCAAACCGGGTCGACCATCCGGCACCGGTTGTCAGGATCAGCGGGACGATCTGCGCATTGCGCAGATATGACGAGATGCGCGACGTCATGAAGGATGCTTCTCTTTTTCGCTTGGGCGTCGCGACGTCATGGGGATGACGACCGCGGTTCAATCCGCCTTCATCAGCAGATCGATCATGTCCGAGACACGTCGGCGGGGCTTCCAGTTGGGCAACAGATCGACGCCGGGTTCGATCGGGTCCATGATCTCTCGCTCGCGATAAGGACGAGCGCCCAATTCCACCCTCAAGCCTGTGCGGCTTCTGTCCCGTATCAGACCGACGAGCGACTTGAGCGGCATCCGCTCGCCACTGACATAATAAGCCTGATTGGTACCGGCTTCTGCCGTATCCAGGATATCGGCCGCCTCGACAAAGGCCTGACCAATATCCTCGACATGGGTCAGGTCCAACACCTGATCGCCCGGGGAAAGCGCAAGCTCGGTTTCCTGCCGTGCCGCATCCAGCAGGATATTCAGGATCTTGCGGCGATGGTCGTCCGGGCCATAGCTGTCGAAGAGTTTCAGCGTGACGACCGACATCCCATGCATGTCGGTATAGTGCCGCAATATGTCTTCGAATGCCTGTTTGGTCGCGGCGTAGAAGTCGACCGGCCAATAGGACGACTGCCGATAATGCTGCCAGAATGTCCCGGTATTCACCAGATTGCGGACCCCGGTGACGCGCATCGCCTCGATCAACAGGGTCGGAAAGGTGACGTTGCCCAGCAACAGGCTTTCCACCTGGGCGGGGTCATGCGCCTTGACCGGCGCAGACGCGAGATGAAGAACGCAATGCGGCGACACGCTTTCCAGAATCGCACGCAATCCGTCAAAGCCGCCGTCATGATCATGACGGGTAACGTGGCCGTCAATCGATGGATGAATCACACTGGTCTTGCGGGTCAGGAGGTGAACCTCCCAACCCGCTGCAAGGCATGCCAGCGCGACATACCGACCGATATAGCCTGTTCCCCCGGTGAGAAGAGCGATCATGGCCGCGCCGTCAGTCAATGGATCAGAAGTTCAAGCCAAAGAATTCTTCGAGCTTGTCACCGACATAATCGAAATGCTCTTGCCCCAACGCAGGGAAAAGACCCAGCCAGAAGGTGTTGTTCATGACCTGATCGGTACGCGTCAAATCGCCGACGACGCGATAGTTGACGTGCTGGAAATAAGGCTGACGCGTCAGATTGCCGGCAAACAGCAGGCGTGTCCCGATCTTGTTTTGGTCCAGGAAGCGGGTGACGTCGACGCGCTTGGCATCCACACCGTCACGCAGCATCAGCGGATAGCCGAACCAGGACGGGTCGGAATTGGGGGTAGCTTCCGGGAGAATGAAGATTTCTTCCAGGCTCTTCAACCGCTCGGTCAGAAGCGAGAAGTTGCGGCGACGCGCCTCTACAAAACCTTCCGCACGATCGAGCTGGGCAAGACCGCAGGCGGCCTGCATATCGGTGATCTTCAGGTTGTAGCCGAGATGCGAATAGACATATTTGTGGTCGTAGCCAAACGGCAGCGTGCCGTGCTGCTGACCAAAGCGCGATCCGCAGGTGTTGTCGCAACCGGGTGCACAGTAACAGTCACGGCCCCAGTCCCGAATGCTCTCGATGATCGGGCGCAGTTCGAGGGACTGGGTGAAGACGGCTCCGCCCTCGCCCATCGTGATGTGATGCGCCGGATAGAAGCTGACGGTGGCGACATCGCCCCACAGCCCGACCTTCTTCCCGTCATAGGTGGCGCCCAGCGCATCGCAGCAATCCTCGACCAGCCACAGGTCGTGCTCGTCGCAGATGCGGCGCACTTCGGCGAGGTTGAACGGATTTCCGAGCGTATGGGCGATCATGATTGCGCCCGTCTTTTCGGTGATCGCCGCCTCGATCAGGCTCGCATCGATGTTGTAGGTGGGAACATCGACGTCGACAAAGACCGGGACCAGACCGTGCTGGATCGACGGATTGACCGTTGTCGGGAATCCGGCCGCAACGGTGATGACTTCGTCCCCTGGCTTCAGTCGGCGGTCCCCCAGCTTGTGGCTGGTCAGGCACGACAGGGCGAGCAGGTTGGCAGAAGATCCCGAAGTCGTGGTCAGGACATAGGGCGCGCCAAGCAGCTTGGCCAGGCCCGCCTCGAACTCGGTGTTGAAACGCCCCGTCGTCAGCCAACCATCGAGCGATGCCTCGACCATCAGTTCGATCTCGGGCGCCCCGATGACCTTGCCAGCGGGAGGAATGACGGTTTCGCCCGGTACGAACGGCTTGGGCGCGAACTGAGCTTCGGCATATTGGCCGACAAGCTGGCGGATTTGCTTGCGGAGATCGTCAGCGGTCATGGAAAAAGATCCTATGGGTAATGGTTAGCCGGCGCGTGCGAAGCGCTGCAACTCGGAAAGGCAATAATCGTGCATGTCGTCGCCGGATAGCCAGGCGCAGTGCCAGCCGACAATTCGGTCGAGCGCTTCGGCCAGAGACCAGCGCGGCTGCCAGCCAAGCCCCTCACGGGCCTTGGAGATATCAAGTTTCAAGTAGCGGGCTTCGTGCGGCTGAACACTCTTATCATGGGCCCAGTCAGCCCCCTCGCCCCACAGCTCGCACATTTTCTCGACGATCCACTGCACCGGCTGGGCATCGTCGTCTCGCGGGCCGAAATTCCAGGCCTGCGCCGCGGTATCCGGATCGTTCCACAGCGCCTGACAGAGGACGAGATAGCCGCCCACCGGCTCCAGGACATGCTGCCAGGGTCGGATCGCCAACGGATTGCGGATCGTTACCGGCTCCCCCTTGGCAACAGCCCGGAGGATATCGGGAATTAGCCGATCGGTCGCCCAATCGCCCCCGCCGATGACATTACCCGCCCGCCCCGAGGCAAGCGCGGTCCTGCCTTGGGCAAAGAAGGACCGGCGATAGGCCGATACGACGAGTTCGGCGCATCCCTTGGAATTGCTGTAGGGGTCATAGCCGCCCATTGCCTCGTCTTCGCGATAGCCCCAGACCCATTCGCGGTTTTCGTAGCATTTGTCGGTCGTGACGACACAAACTGCGCGAACGCCCGCGGCCTTTCGCACAGCTTCAAGCAGATGGACCGTCCCCATGACGTTCGTGGCATAGGTGCCCACCGGATCGTCATAGGATGCACGCACCAGCGGCTGGGCGGCCATGTGTATGACCACCTCGGGATCGGCATCGACCAAAGCCTGCTCGAGCAATGCGGCATCGCGAATGTCGCCGATGATCGACGTCATACCGTCCGCCACCCGCGCGACGTCGAACAAAGCGGGCTCGGTGGGCGGTGTCAGTGCAAAGCCCGTGACATGGGCTCCCATCTGCTGCAACCAAAGCGCCATCCAGCCACCTTTGAAGCCGGTATGCCCGGTCAAGAACACGCGCTTACCCGCCCAGAAGGCGGGGTCTACGGCGCCGCGCTGCCCGCTTACCATACCCGCCATGGCGCCTTACCGCTGCTCCAAAGCTCTTCCAGATGCTGCTTGTCGCGCAAGGTGTCCATCGGCTGCCAGAAGCCATGATGCTCATACGCCATCAGTTCACCGTCCATCGCCAGATTGCGCAGCGGCTCCTGTTCCCAGATCGTCGCGTCCTCTGCGATGTAGTCGATGACCTTCGGGCTCATGACGAAATAGCCGCCGTTGATCATGCCTCCGTCGCCCTTTGGCTTTTCCAGGAAATGGGTGATCCGGCCGTCTTCGATCTCCAGCGCGCCGAAACGCCCCGGTGGATAGGTCGCCGTCATGGTTGCCAGCTTGCCGTGACTCTTGTGAAATTCGATCGACTTCGTGATATCGATGTCACCGACACCGTCGCCGTACGTGAAGAAAAAGAATTCCTCGTCCTTCACATAGTCGGCAACCCGCTTCAGGCGCCCCCCGGTCATGCTTTCATCACCGGTGTCGACCAACGTAACCTTCCAAGGCTCGGCACGACGCTCGTGAACGATCATCTCGTTGCCACGCATATCGAACGTCACATCGGACATGTGCAGGAAGTAATTGGCAAAATACTCCTTGATTACATAGCCCTTGTAACCGCAGCATATGACAAAGTCGTTGACGCCATGTGCTGCATAGATCTTCAGGATATGCCACAGAATGGGACGACCACCGATTTCGATCATCGGTTTCGGTCGCAGACTGGTCTCCTCAGCAAAGCGGGTGCCGAGACCTCCGGCCAGAATGACTGCCTTCATTGATGAAACCTCAGTTCGAGCTGACGAATGCGTCGGAAAAGAACAACTTTGACGGTAATTTCATAGTTTGAAAAAGATTACGTGACGAGTTGATCATCGCGCTGGAACCGCAAGCATAGACTACTGTATCTGCCGGGTCGAAACCATCGGCGATCGCTGCTTCGTGGACATAGCCCCGCTTCCCGTTCCAATTCTCACCGCGCCCGGATAGCAGATGATGGAAGCCGATATCCAATCCCAGAAGGACCGGGTCCCAGCAGAAATTCTCTGCTTCCCGATTGCCCCAGAAGACACGGATACGATGCTTGGCGGCGCGTACGGGATCGAGCGCGATCTCCTCCAGCAACGCCTTGACAGGCGCAATACCGGTGCCGGTTGCCAGGAAGAGAATATTGGTTGGTGCCGCCTCGCGCAGGAAGAACGTCCCGAAAGGCCCCTCGATACGCAGAAGGTCGTTGGGCTTGGCCCGTTCGAACCAGTAGGCGCTCAGGTGGCCGCCTGCATAGCGCTTGATCAGCAATTCCAGCAGGCCGTCGGCCCGCGGCGCATTGGCCAGCGAATAGCTTCGCCGGACGCCATCGGCGAGAACGTCGATATACTGGCCTGCGACAAAATTCATCGGCGACGTCGGCGGGGTCTTCAGCACCACGCGAACGATATCGGTGGCAAGCCTTTCGATCGTCACGATGCGGGCCGGCATGGTCTTGATGTCGATCCCGGCCAACCGATCGAGCGGTTCGATATCAAGCGCGACATCGTTGATCGCGCCCCGGCAACAGGTCAGGATCATGCCCTGCGCGGCTTCTTCCAGGGTCAGGCTCTCGGCCTCCGGCTTCAAGACGGTCGTCTCCCCCGACAGCAGTTGCGCCTTGCAGATCCCACAACGGCCGGTGCGGCAGCTATATTCCAGGGTAACGCCCGCCATACGCGCAGCATCAAGGATCGACCTGTCAGGCGCTGCCTCGAAAGTCCGGTTTGATCGTAATGCGACGACGGGCATGTCGGGAACGTTTATCCTGGTGCAGCGAGGGTTTCACGGCGCATAAGCGCAATCGCAGCGGTAATCACCCGTTTTTTACGTTGCATATTCGCGGCTCCCGCTACAACGAAACCACGACGCCGACGATAAGACCTTAATCGCCGAATGACCGACCTGCCCGGATCGGCATCGGGATTTGAAATCCGGATCGTTATCGTCGAACCAACGATCATCTTGTTGCCGCATATCCGGTCATGCGCAACATTTCAAAACGGTATTGGTGCACACGATGGACACCCTTCTGATTTCGACGAACTTCTTTGGCTATCCACAAGAAATCGTCAAGGCATTAGCTGCGAGAGGGCGTTCGGCATTATGGCATGATGACCGGCCGGCCACAGATACCTTGACCAAGGCATTGGTCCGTCTTTCTCCCAAGGCTATCCAGCATAAGAGCGATCAGTATTTCGAACGCATATTTGCCGATGCCTCTCGACATGACATTCGTGACATTCTTGTCATCAAGGGTGAAGCTCTATCGCTTAAGATGATTGCCCGGATGCGGCAGATATTTCCCAATGCCCGGCTGACCCTGTATTTTTGGGATAGCTATCGCAATATGCCGAAAGGATCGGAAAAGAAGGTCGATTTTTTCGACCGTGCATTCAGTTTCGATCTTAACGATGTTCAAATCGACAAGCGCCTTACGTATCGGCCGTTGTTCTTCATCGAAAAATACGCCGACGTTCAGCATGTCGAACAGGATATCGATCTCCTGTTCGTCGGCACAGCCCACAGCGACCGGATCGCCGTGCTCGACAGGATCGCCCGCGCCGTCCCGGCGGGATATGATTTCAAGAAGATCCTGTATGTTCGCAGCGCGCTGCTGCACCGCCTACAGACGATCAGCAGCGCGACCTATCGTCGCGTAGACCCCAAGGATTTCGTCTTCACGCCAATCCCCAAGATCGAGATGCAGGAACTGATCGGGCGGGCTAAGGTGGTTGTCGATATCGAACGCGATGTTCAGACGGGCTTCACGATGCGCACCATCGAAATGCTCGGGGCATCGCGCAAATTGCTCACGACCAATCCGTCAATCGTAAAGGCCGATTTCTACGATTCCCAGAACCAGAGCTGCCTCGATCGCGAAGCACCATCCATTGATCCGGCGTTTCTCGATACCCCATGGCGGGCCCAGGATCCCGATTTGCTGAAGCGCTACAGCCTGTCGGGTTGGCTCGATGACGTGCTGGGCTGAGGCCGCCGGCGGCCCGGCTCTTTAACGAGCGATGCTCAGATTATCGAGCCAAATACTCGTATCGACGGCAGGAGCGGTGACGATCATGACCGATTGAACGGTACAGGCCGTCGACGGGATTTCGAATGCGAAAGAAAAGGGGCCGCCCTGATCCGGTGAGGGCGGCAAGGTGAATTTCGCAAATCGCTCCCCATCCCCACAGGTCAGTTCCACCGAGGGCCGGGCCGTGATATCCGCCGCGACACCACCGGATACGCCCTTCAGGACATACCGGCCCGGCCGCAAACCGATGAATTGTTGAGCCACGAGACCGGATGCGCCAGCACCGGCTTCGACCCGCAATCCCAGCGTGCCATTGGGAACCACGTCACGATAGGCACGAATGCTGCCATCGTCCTTCAGCCACCAAGCGAAGGGCAGGATATTATCCGAGACTTCGAAATTTCCGTTCTGCAACGACCGTACCGATCCTGGGGCATGTTCCAGTCGGTTGGCCGCGACAGTTGCTTCCGCGCCAGCGCCGAGCGCGATCATCCGGCGCAATGTCCGCTCTGCCAGATAGCGCTCATCGCTCCTGCGCAGATCGGGTGACGTCGCACGAAGCACCGACGCCATGACATTGGCATCGGTACCACTTAGTGCCAGCTTGTTCAGGTAATCCTTCCACCAAAGCGGCCGCTGCTTCACCACCGGCAACAGAGCTTGTAGAATCCCTGGTTCGGATGATGCCTTGACGAGCACAGGAAGAAGCGAGGTACGGGCGTCTACGGAAACACGCATCGCGCGATCATAATGCCGGATGGCACCTTCGACGTCGCCACGCCCGACAGCATCCTCGACCAACCAGATCTGGCTCAGCGTGTTGCGGCGGGATGCCGCCTCGGACAGCAGGAATAGCTTGCGGGCCTGTGCCTCGTTGCCGCTATATTCCTCGATCACAGCCAAGGCGCTCAACGCCTGCGTGTCGATCGGATCCCGCACAATGGCACGCCGCAAGCTGGCGCTCTGCCGACCGACCGTCTCCTTGGTAACGTTTGGATCAGACGTGACCAGGGTGGCCTCGACGACCTGGGGCGTCACACCAAAGGGCCAGACGGCTCGCGCAAGCGGGTTGGCCGATCGCGGAAAGGCCAGGTCGAGGGTGATACCGACCGCGATCCATAAGGCGAGCAGACCGCCCGTCAGGATAATGGCCACACGACCTAGGCTCGATGATTTTTCCACGATGGGCAGCCTCGCTATCAGCGCGGCTGCTCTGATGAGGCCGCGTCGCCATACCCATAGCCATAGCCATAGTCATAGCCATAGCCGCTAAAGGCCCGCTTGGAGTCGAACTTCGTCACGATCGCCCCAAAGATCGTCGTATCGGCACTCCGCAGACGCGAAATCGCCGTTCGTGCACTGGCCTTGTTGGTGCCATGGGCTTCGATCACGAAGCAGACGCCCTCCAACTGGCTGGCAATCAATGGCGCATCGGCAAAGCCCATGACCGGCGGGGCGTCGATGATGATGTGATCGAATTGCTCGAGAAGCCTCGTCATCACCGTATTCAGTCGGCGTCCCGACAGAAGTTCGGCCGCGCTGGGCGGGGTTGGCCCTGCCGCAATCATCCAGAGGTTTTCGATCGGCGTGTCCTGCACGGCCTGGCTCGGTTCGACCGAACCGGACAAGACGTTGCTCAATCCGGTCGTGCCGGCTCGATCCAGCATGAAGTGAACACTGGGAGATCGCATGTCGCCATCTATCAGGAGAACCTTGCGCCCCTGCACGGCAAGGGTCTTGGCCAGACCCAGCGATGTCAGCGACTTGCCCTCGTTGGCCCGCGAGCTGGTGATGACAAGCGTTCGCGGGAAACCCTCGGCAGTCGACAGCGCCAAGGAGGTCTGCACCGAGAAATACGCCTCGCTGAGCATCGATTTGACATCGAGCAATGCAGGAAGCGGCTCTTCCTCGACCTTGGGTACGACGCCGATCAACGCCACGTGCAGAAGCTCGATAACCTCGGCCGGATCGGAGATCGAGTCTTCGAGCTGCTCCAGCGCGAAGGCGAGCGATATGCCGACCAGCAGGCCGCCCATCAGCGCAAAGGCAAGATTGAGCAAAAGGCGCGGGCTCGAAGGCTTGTCGGGCAGGCTGCCGGGATCGACCACGGCAATGTTGTTGACGCCCACACCGCCGGCCACGCCGATCTCTTTGTAACGCTGCAGAAGGGCATCATAAAGCTGGCGATTGGTATCCACCTCGCGCATCAGGATGTTATACTGCGTGCTGCGACGACGAAGATCGAAGAGGCTGAGCTTCAGGTCGTTGACGCGCTTGGACAGCGCTGCCTCTCGCTGTTCTGCGGCCTGAAAGCTCTGCTGCAGTGTCGAGCGAACACGCCCTTCCTCACGCGCGATGGATTGGTCGAGCGTCGTGATCTGGGCCTTTAACGCCTGAGCGGGCGGGTAATTTGGCTCGAAGCGCTGCAGGAGATCCGCATATTGCGATGACAGCTCTGCACGCTTCGAACGCATCTGGGATATGCCCGTGTTGCCAAGCGCTTCCTGAACGTCCCCGCCGCGTGCGCCAAGGCGACTTTGCGCCTCGATACGCTCGGCCGTCGCGGTTGCCAGTTCCTTGTTCAGCGCCACGAGATCCTCAGCGACGAGCGACCGCTCAGGCTGCGTCGTCGAACCAGGCGTCGAGGCCGACTCGCTGGGAAGATTGACGATTCCCTGCTGCGCTGCATAGTCGACCAGCTGCCGTTCGGCTTGGTCGATGCGGGTCCGCAACTGGCCCAGGCGGCTCTCGAGGAACTTACGGGCATAGGATGTCGCTGCGTAGCGCCGATCGAGGGTCGCCTGAATGAAGCGCGCGCTCCATGCATCGACGATCTTCTTGGAAAAGTTCCGGTCCGGGCTCGTAAAGCTGATCGTCGCCAGTCGCGAGAGGCGTTCGATCGTGACCGTTACATTGTCCAGCAGGATCTTACTGGCCTCGGCCACGCGTTCCTCACGTGTGGACGCCCCGACGATCAAACGACCATCGTTGAACCAGTTCTTGGCCTTGCGCGACCCGAACATCTCGAAGAAGTTCGCGTCGTCCTGAAGCCGGTTGCTTGTCGCCACATTATTCGCCAGCTCGACCGAACGCAGAAGACCGGCCTGCGTCTCGTAGAATTCGGGATCGATCGCGTCCGACGTACGCGAGTTCACGCCGTCCACATTCGTGAAATTGCGCGTTTCACGCTGAATTTCGACAACCGTCGTCGAGGTATATTGCGGCGTGGTCAGCAGCGTGACGATAAGCCCCAACAGCAGCGCACCCACGATCGAACCGACCAGAAGCCATTTGCGCTTCTTCATGATCGCCAGGATTTGCGCCAGCGACAAGTTGAAGCGAGAGCCCCCATCGGCAGGAGCACTATCGACGTGGCGCGTCAGGGCGCCGGTCTGTTCATATTGCATGATCTCTGCCTGACTTTGGCTGGCGACTATCGGCTGATCAGGAAAATCAGCGGCGTGGTAATGAGCGGAGCAGCCGTGACCAGATCGCGGAACAGGCGACGCGCCTGGTTGTCGCCGACATAAATCACGTCGCTGGAGAATATCTCGGGGTCGTCGTACACGCCGTTACGGATCGCGCGCAGGTCATAGAGGGCAGCGTAGCGCTTGCCGTCGACACTGCGGAACACGACGACATAGTTCTCCCGTGCAAATTCACTGGTTCCCGACGCCCGGGCGATTGCCCGCATCAGCGACATCCGTCCGACCAGCGGGTAAATGCCCGGCGTCGTGACCGACCCGTCGACGGTGAATACCTGACTTGCCGCCGTGACGATGTTGACCGTCACCTGTGGGTTGCGAACATAGGATCGGCGGAGCTTCGTCACGATCTCGGCGGTCAGCTCGTCTGCGGTCATACCGGACGCCTTGATCGATCCGACAAGCGGCAGAGCGATCTGCCCGGTCAGGTCGACCGTTACATTCTTGCTCAGCTCGTCAATGCCAAAAACGTCGACCGTCAGCTGATCAGATGGTCCGATGACATAAGGCCGCGACGGAATGACAAGATCCTGCCGAACCGGCTCGGGTAGAGGCTTGTTGTCGAAAACCGTTAGGTCTGGCCGCCCCTCGAAACGCGACGAGGAACATGCGGAGGCTGCCAGCGCAACCGTAAGCACGCCGTAGGAAAACAGTCTGTTATTCATTGAGACCTTGCCAGATGCGGACCCTATCGGGCGCTCCCGAATTAGCCCCGCTATGGACAAGTTGCAACCCTCGCCAGCAGCCATGTGAATTTGTGCCGGACCACCGACCGGCATTCAGTTTCTATTTGGCCTCGCAAGAGCCTATCGGCTATGGCTTGCCTCCAACCATGGTACTGCGCTCCGTCGTCACAAAGCGCCTGTCGCCAATCGTCCTGCTCCGATATCGCGCAACATGAGAGATCAAAGCATTACAATGATGACCTCGAAGCATAGCATTCGGATGCGATTGCTGGCCCTGCTAGCCATGCTTGATCTGACCATGATATGTGTAGGCGTCGGAACGATGTCGTGGATCTATCTTGGCCAGATCATTCACGAACGCCTGCTGACGTTCCTGCCGTTGATCGTGCCGATCTACTATTTGGCTGCGGTACGCCAGCAAACCTATCGCCCTGCCGTCGTCATCGTCGCTTCGCGTAGTACCCGGAGGGCTTGCCTCTCGCTGCTGACGGCCTTTCTGATCGTCATCAGCATCACCTTTATTGTCAAGTCGTCGGACTCCTTGTCGCGCGCGATCGCGATCGGCGGGACTCTGGCGAGTTGCGTATTGCTGATTATCGGCCGCTCGATCTTTGCGAAATACGCCTACGCCGCGCTGGACGGCAGTCCGGAAAGCGAGGTCGTACTCATCGACGATTTCGCGCCCCCGCCGGGCTGCACGGCCTATAAGATCGACCTGACGGCGCTGAATATAACGCCCGATATCGCCGATCCTGCGATGCTGGATCGCCTGGGCAGCCTCGTTCATGGGGCCGACCGTGTCATCATGGCCTGCCAGCCAGACCGTCGTGCGGACTGGTCGCTCGCACTGAAGGGGGCAGGCGTCAACGTCGAGGTGCTGACACCCGAGCTCGACGCAATCGGAGCCATCAATACGACCCGCTATTACGACGTTGCCACCACCCTCATCGCCTCAGGGCAGCTGAACGCCGTCGACCGTGCGATAAAGCGACTGTTCGACCTGTTGTTAGCCGTGCCGGCGATCGTCGTTCTGTCGCCGATCATGATCTTTGTTGCGATCGCGATCAAACTGGATTCCCCTGGCCCTGTCCTGTTCATTCAACCGCGTATCGGCAAGGGCAACCGCATGTTCAGAATGTACAAGTTCCGCAGCATGCGCAGCGACTTGCTGGATCACAATGCCAGCAAGCTGACCACGCGCAACGACGTACGTGTCACGCGTGTCGGAAACTTTATTCGAAAGACCAGCATCGACGAATTGCCGCAGCTTCTGAATGTGCTGAGAGGCGATATGAGCGTCGTCGGACCACGGCCTCATGCGACCGGGGCGTTGGCCGGGACCGCCCTCTATTGGGAAGTAACATCCCATTATTGGAGCCGACACGCCGTCAAGCCAGGACTGACGGGTCTCGCTCAGGTCAGCGGATTTCGCGGCAATACCGAAACGAGCGACGATCTCATCAATCGCCTGCAGGCCGACCTTGCCTATCTCGAAGCTTGGTCGATATGGCGTGACCTGATGCTCGTTCTGAAGACTTTTCAGGTCCTTACGCACAAGAATGCATTCTAAGCAGGGGGCGTGGCGACATGCTCGCACGTCCTCTGCCCACCGTCTTGACGGAAATGTCGCTCGGACATTTCTATATTGAAACGTTAGATATGGGATCGGCCATTTGTCTGCAAATCGCGTCGGATCACGACATCAGCGACCTGTTCGTACGAAGCTCCCGCACATTGGCCGCCCGTCCAATATTGTCATAGCCTTTGCCGTTTTTGCGCTCACGGTCGCGCTGACCGGGGGGTCGGCGCGCAACGATATTGGCTGGCTTCTTCTCATGAGGCCGGTCGTCATCATCTGCATCGTCGCGATGCTGCTGCCGGACAGGCAGAATTGGGTGAGCATCCGGCCGCTTCCACTGCTTTTGGTGGTATTCGCCGGCACGATAGCCATTCAGCTCGTGCCCCTGCCCCCATCCTTGTGGACCGCATTGAACGGCCGCGACGGCGCCGTTCTGGTCGCCAAGGCAGTCGGTGGGATCGACCAATGGCGCCCCCTGTCGCTGTCGCCGGATCGTACATGGAACAGCTTGATTGCGCTGCTCGTCCCGTTCGGCGCCCTGGCGGGATTTGCGGCTCTGGATGATCGGCAACGCCGCCTTTTGCTATGGCCCATGCTCGGGATCGTGGCGTTCAGCATGATCCTGGGCGTCATCCAGATCGCCAGTGGCGAAACTTCGCCCATCTATTGGTACAGAGTCAGCGGGCGGGGTCAGCTGATCGGTCTGCTGGCCAACCGGAACCACCAAGGCGCCATGCTGGCATGTGCGTTACCGCTGCTGCGGGCATGGACGCTTTTTCCGGCCCCCAATCCCCAATCCCAGCGCGTGCGTACCTTTATCGGCATGGCTGCGGCGGCCGCCATTCTGTTGTATCTACTCGTGCTGGGATCGCGCGCCGGTTTGGCGCTGGGTCTCATCGGCCTGGTCGCCGCGTTTCTCGTCGAACCCCGGCTGACCAACCGCAAATTGCCAGCACGCCAGCGTTGGATGATCATCCTTGCCGTGATCGTCGGGCTCGCCGCATTGCTGGGGATCGCGCTGACGGCGGACCGTGCCGTATCGATCGGACGCATCACCAACGACGAACTCAGCACCGAGGGCCGCATTGCGGCCATGCCGACCCTGTTTCACATCATGAAGGAAACAATGCCGTTCGGCACCGGGTTCGGATCGTTCGTACCCGTATATGCCAGTTATGAGCCCGATGCACTGCTCAAGCCAACCTATTTCAACAATGCCCATAATGATCTGATCGAATTGGCAATTACCGGCGGCCTTCCTGCCGTCGCCGTCTTCGTTGCATTCCTGGCATGGTTGGCACGCGCCAGTTGGCGAACGGTGACAGGCCATGCGCCAAAGCCTTGGCGCGCGCTGCAGCGCGGGGCGGCTTTTGCTATCCTCATCCTGCTACTTGCGAGCTTGGCCGATTATCCCCTGCGGACGCCCCTGCTTGGTGCGTTTTTCACCATCCTGTGCTGCTGGCTTGCCCACAGACCAACGATTGGAACATCCCACAGCAATGACTGACGTTTCCAACCCCGTCCAACTGATCCGGCCCAGGCGCCACGGCGACAGCCGTGGCTGGTTTACGGAGGTATATTCGGTTCCGGCGTTTGCAGCGCTGGGCATCACCTGCACGTTCGTGCAGGACAATCACTCCTATTCGGCGCCGGCGTTTACCTTGCGCGGTCTGCATTTCCAGGTGCCGGAGCGGGGTCAGGACAAGCTGGTGCGGTGCATTCGCGGGCGGATCTGGGACGTGGCGGTGGATGTGCGGCGCGGCTCGCCGACCTATGGCCAGTGGGTCGGGGCCGAGCTGTCGGCCGAGAACGGGCACCAGCTGTTCATCCCCATCGGTTTCGCGCACGGCTTCGTCACGCTCGAGCCCGACTGCGAGGTGAGCTACAAATGCTCGGACACCTATGCGCCGCACAATGACGGCGGCATCCGCTGGGACAGTGTCGGCATCGACTGGCCGATGCCCGCCGGCACCATCCCTGAGCTGAGCGAGAAGGACAAGGTCCAGCCGACCCTGGCCGACTTCGACAGCCCCTTTGCCTATGACGGCCGCCCGCTGGCCCCGCTTTCCTAAAAAGGATCTTCCATGCGCATCTTCGTCACCGGCGGGGCCGGCTTCATCGGCTCGGCGCTGGTCCGTCACCTCATCGAGAACACCACCCATGAGGTGCTGAACTTCGACAAGCTGACCTATGCGGGTACGCTCTCGACGGTCGAGCGGGTGGCGGATAGCGACCGCTACCGCTTCGTCCAGGGCGACATCTGCGACGAGGCCGCGGTGCGCGCCGCCATCGCCGACTTCCGCCCCGACATCATCACCCACCTGGCCGCCGAGAGCCATGTCGACCGCTCGATCGACGGGCCGGGCGCCTTCATCCAGACCAACATGGTGGGCACCTATGTGATGCTGGCCGAGGCGCGCAGCTATTGGCTGGGGCTGGACGAGGAGGCCAAGGCCGCCTTCCGCTTCCACCATATCTCGACCGACGAGGTGTACGGGACGCTGGGCGAGACCGGGCTGTTCACCGAGGACACGCCCTATGACCCGCGCTCGCCCTATTCGGCGTCCAAGGCGGGGTCGGACCATCTGGTCTCGGCCTGGGGCCACACCTTCGGGCTGCCGGTGCTCATCACCAACTGCTCGAACAATTACGGGCCCTATCACTTCCCCGAAAAGCTCATACCCCTGATGATCGCCAAGGCGCTCGATGGCGAGGCCCTGCCCATCTACGGCAAGGGCGACCAGGTGCGCGACTGGCTGTATGTCGAGGACCATGTCCGCGCGCTGCAGGCGGTGTTCGAGCGGGGCGAGCCGGGGCGCACCTACAATGTCGGCGGGCATAACGAGCGGCAGAATATCGAGGTGGTCAAGACGCTGTGCGCCATCCTCGACGAACGTCGCCCGCGCGCCGATGGCCGCCCCTATGCCGAGCAGATGACCCAGGTCGCCGACCGGCCGGGGCATGACAAGCGCTATGCCATCGACGCGGGCCGCATCGGCGCCGAACTGGGCTGGACCCCGGCGGAGACGTTCGAGACCGGCATCGCCAAGACCGTCGACTGGTATCTGGCCAACGAGGCTTGGTGGCGCCCGCTGGTCGCCGCCAAGGCGGCCGAGCGGCGCGGCGTGGCCGCATGACGACGGCCGATACCCGCCGCGCCATCCTGGTGACGGGCGCCGGCGGCCAGCTCGGCACCGAGCTGCAGCGCTGCGCCTGGCCGGATGGCTATGAGGTCGTCGCCATCGACCACGACACGCTCGACCTGCGCGATGCGGGGGCCATCGCCGCGATGGTCGCCTCGCGCCCCTTCGCTGCGGTCATCAACGGCGCGGCCTATACCGCGGTCGACAAGGCCGAGAGCGACGTCGTGACCGCCTGGGCCGTCAACGCCATGGCGCCCGCCGCCTTTGGCGAGGCCTGTGCGAAGGCGGGCATCCCGCTCGTCCAGGTGTCGACCGACTATGTGTTCGCGGGCGACAAGCAGGGCGCGTGGGAAGTGGGCGATCCGGTCGCGCCGCTCGGCGTCTATGGCGCGTCCAAGCTGGGCGGCGAGCTGGCGGTGCGCACCTCGGGCGCGCGCCATGCCATCGTGCGCACCGCCTGGGTCGTGTCGGCGCATGGCCACAACTTCATCAAGACGATGCTGCGCCTGGCCGAGACCCGCGACCAGCTGTCGGTGGTCGCCGACCAGCATGGTTCGCCCACCAGCGCGGCCGATCTGGCCGCCGCGCTGATGACGATCACGCTCCGGCTGGTCGAGGACGAGGGCGCGCCCACCGGCACCTTCCACTTCAGCAATGCCGGTGCCACCCACTGGGCGGGCTTTGCCACCGAGATCTTCCGCCAGTCCGCCCTGCGCGGCGGCCCCTCGGCCGAGATACTGCCCATCCCGAGCAGCGACTATCCGACGCCGGCGAAGCGCCCGGCCAATTCGCTGCTCAGCCATGATGCGATCCACGCCGCCTACGGCATCGCGCCGCGCGACTGGCAGACAGCACTCGGCGACATTCTCGACGAACTCGTCGGCACGAAGAAGGACCATGACGCATGAAGGGCATCATCCTGGCCGGTGGCTCGGGCACCCGGCTCCATCCGGCCACCCTGGCGGTCAACAAGCAGCTGCTGCCCGTCTATGACAAGCCGATGATCTACTACCCGCTCAGCGTCCTGATGCTGGCCGGGATCCGCGACGTGCTGATCATCTCGTCGCCCGAGTTCATCGACAATTACCGCCGCCTGTTCGGCGACGGCTCCGCCTTCGGCCTGACCATGTCGTACGCCGAACAGCCCAGCCCCGACGGGCTGGCCCAGGCCTTCACCATCGGCGCGGACTTCATCGGCGACGATAACGTCGCGCTGGTACTGGGCGACAACATCTTCTTCGGCGCGCACCTGACCGACCTGCTGGCCAGCGCGGTCGCGCGGCCCACTGGCGCCACGGTCTTCAGCTACCGCGTCGAGGATCCGGAACGCTACGGCGTGGTCGAGTTCGGCGAGGGCGGCCGCGCGGTCAGCCTGGAGGAAAAGCCCGAAAGCCCGAAATCCAACCATGCGGTCACGGGCCTGTATTTCTACGACAACCGGGTCGTCGACTTCGCGCGCAACCTGAAACCCTCCCCGCGCGGCGAGCTCGAGATCACCGACCTCAACCGGATCTATCTGGAAGCGGGCGACCTGTATGTCGAACAGATGGGCCGCGGCTATGCCTGGCTCGACACCGGCACCCATGACAGCCTGCTCGAGGCCGGCGAGTTCGTCCGCACCCTCCAGCACCGCCAGGGCGTCCAGGTCGCCTGCCTCGAGGAAATCGCCTTCGAGATGGGCTTCATCTCCGCAGAACAGGCCCGAGCCGCCGGCGAACGCTTCAGGAAGACCGCCTATGGCCGCGCCATCCTCAACGCGGTCAAAAATGCAGGGAGCGGCGACTAGTCTATCTGAAACGTCACGATGTAAACGGATTGTTTGGGCTGCGGCACACGCGACATCAGAAGCGCACGCCGCACTTCAGCATCGCGTAACCGCCTGAATGGCTCGCACGAGACGCTTTGCTCGTCGAATATCCACCCATTTCCATAAGGTGCGTATGAGCTTTTAAGATAGTTCTCGAAAGCGGTTTCGATAAAATCCGTCTGAGACCGCGCCTGAAATATTGCCGTTACGATGAGGCCCGGTCCCTTGGGACTGGTGCTGCCTGCCGTACAATATACATAGTCCTTGGGACCCTGCGCCGAATAGGCAGGTCCGGTCTGTGCCAGCAGCACACCGAATGCGGCCAAGCCCGCACGGACGAATTTCATGATTTGGGAATATCCAGGCAGGACACGATGGCTTTGTCGTCCCGGTTGTCATTGCCCGTACCGATGACGGCAATCTGCGTAGGATATGTTTCACCCTTGGGATTTACGCCGATGCTATATTGTGTCGACGGGTATTGGACAGAATTGACGACGAACCGGCCCTGCTGATTTTGCACCTGGGTTCCGATCGCCGCGGCCAGACATGAGGCGAAAGCCTGGGCCGGGACCGTCGTATATATAGCGCTTGTCGCACCCTCCACCATTCTGCCCGGTGAGACATAGTCTGCGGCACAGCCAACGCAGGAGAGCGATAAGGTGAGGAGCGAAATCTGACGAAACATATGACGGTCTTTCCCGATCATTCGCGCTGGGTCAAATGAAAGCGGCCTTGGAATTGTCACTCACTCCTACCCACGCCTCGCCATTCTCTCCCCAGGCCAAGGGCGATGGTACGACGGATGGCTCGCGCAGGCCATGCTCCCGGCGATGTGCGATGGTACGAGATGAAAGCGACGTTGTTGCGACAATTCCCGGTCATAATCTCCATTGCACGATTGCATTCGCGAAGGCAGCCTGCGGGATTCGCCAGCTCCCCACTAGGGAGCATTGCGGCGGCGAAGCCGGCGCTTCCCGGATTTGCGGCTGGGCGTTAGGGTTTTGGTGCACGTGCAGGGTGGGCAGGGCTTATCCGAGCGTGTCGGCCGGCAAGGCCGAGGCATCAGGCCCCTTATCTAATGACTCGAGTAGGGGTTGAGGATGGGAATGAGACTCGCATGAAGACAGCGCCGCGTCGAGGCTCGCGCCCAGTCGGGCCAGGACGCGGCCCAGTGCGCCGCCTGCGGTGATCTGCGCCAGTTCGCGACAGGTCAGTTGGTCTTTCAGGCGGTCCTGTTCCTCGGCTTCGTCGGCGATGTGCTGGAGGGTGTCCGCAGGGATGGGCGCGGGGCGCAGCCAGCGGGGGAGGAGCGACAACAGGCTTTTCGGCGTGACCGGGCGGTACGCATTCGACGTCTGCGCGAAGCGGGGGCCGGGCCCCTGCCCTTCCACCCGGCGGAAGCGGCGCTGGCGGACCAGGAAACCGGCCGTCTCCAGGATATGGAGCGCGCGCGCGACGGTGGCGCGCCCCAACGCGGTCGCGGACGCCAGCCGGTCATAGCTCGGATAGACCTTGCCGCCGTTCAGCCTGGCCAGCGTGCACAGTTCCTCGTAGACCCGCACCGCGCCTGCGGTCAGGCTGGCAAGCAGCGCCTCGGGCCCGGTCAGCCCCCTGCCCTCAACGCGCGCGGTTCGCCTGGCGCGGCGTCCGGCGTCGAGCGCCTGCCGCGCAATGCGGATCAGCCGGTCGCACTCCCCCTTGGCGGGCTTGGCGAAGAACACGTCCTCGAACGTCCCCGCCTCGATGCTGTCGCGCCGGACGGGGGCGCCAGTGCGGTGGGGTTTGCGGGCGACGCCGGCACGCTCCCCCTGCCCCACGGCGCCCGTGAATTGCGCAAGCGCGCGCGTCGTCGCTTCACCCAGGGTGAACGCCGCCATCTTCCTTCCCCTCTTGTCCGGGGCCGGGACCAAAAAACGACAAAGAAAGGGCGTGGCGCGAAGCGCGCATCCTTGAACCGCATCGGCGACAGGCGTATCAGGAGAGGGTGAGTGACACCCCGGATCGACGTTTGGCGACGTCGCTCCATCAAAACCTGGGATGCCCGGCCTTCGTGCCGGGCTTTCCTTTATGTGGTCACGACCGCTTCCCTATGCTGACCCAAATGCTGCCCCATGCAGCACCGCAGGTTCGAACCCGCGATATGGGTTAACTTCGCAGTAAATCTCCAACAAAGAAAGCAGTGGGCATTCGTGCTTTCGAGTAGGAATTCAAAAAAAGGCGGCCGAATCGTCAAGATTCGGCCGCTCCATTCGTGCTATCAAGTATCTATTCGGCGAAGACTTCGTGCTATCGGATATGAATTCAGACGCGCAATTCGTGCTATCGGGTATGAATTGATACCCGTCCGGCGAATCACGCCTCGACGTGATTCGCATCCCCCGTCGTCGCATCGCCAAGCGCCCTGGGACGCGCGGTGATGACGACCCGCGCAGACGGGGCCCGGCGCCCCCTGCCCCGGCCCTCGACGGGCTCCTCGGGCTCGCTATCCTCGACCAGCGCGACGCTATAGTCGGGGATGGCGTCGGCCTGGGCGATCGCCTTCATCGCGGCACGGAAATTGGCCAGCGGGTTCTGATAGCCGACCTGAAGCCGGAAGGTCGCCAGGTCGATCTCCAGCCGTCCGTCCTCGGCGGTGGCGCAGGCGACCTCATAGATGCGCCGCTCGACCGGGCCGAGCTGGAAATAGGCCGCGGCATAGGCCAGCACCTGCTTGTCGCGCAGGATCGCGCGGTGCAGCCAGTCGCACAGCCGCACCTTCACCGCCTTCAGCCGACGCTCGCCGGTACGCGTCTTGGAATAGTGCAGCCGCGCCTCGGAAAGCCACGAGAAAAAGCCCTCCTCGCCTTCCCCACCGGCCTCGATATTGGTCTTGATCTGCGTACCCTGCAGCCGCTCCAGCGCCTCGGACAGCCGCTGATAGGAGCGCGCCGAATGGTTGGCGCCGGTGACGGAGAACAGGTCATGTGCGGTGAAGATGAAGTCCTGCCCCACCTCCTCGGCCCGTTCGATCTTTCCCGCCATCAGGCTGGCGATATATAGGACAATCTCCTTGTCATAAATCGTCGCCACGCCCTTGGCCGAGGGGCGGACCTCGATCGCGACATTGGCGTGGGCGTAGGTCAGCGGCTTCATCCAGGCGGTCTTGCTGAGCGCGAAAAAGGGAAAGGCCATCAGCGACCGTTCGCCCCGGATCTCGCTGGTCAGCGGGCTGTCGAGGTAGAACAGATCGCGTTGCGCGCGGCCGTTCGGGCGGGCGGGGGCGGTGTCGTTCCTGGGCGGGATGGTGGGCGTTCGCGTCATGCTTTTATTTCATACTCGAAAGCACGAAGTTTGGGGAGGGGAAGCCGGTTTTTCCCCGGATTGCACCCCGCAGCGGTATCTGACTTCGTGCTTTCGAGTATGAATTGACCGTATGCCCTGACAGGTCGATCAGGCGAACAGATCGCCGATCGCGCAGGCCCGGAACAGGTTGCGCTGACGGCGACGGCGATGCTCGGCCGCATCGTGCCGCATATGGCAGGCCTGGCACAATGCGGCCAGATTGCGCGGGCCATTGTCGCCGGGATCATGGTTGAGATGCGCGCTGGCCAGCAGCACGCGGGTCACGCGATAGGGCAAGGGCGCGGCAATACCGGCCAGGCCCGGTTGCTGGCGGATCATGTCGGCGGGCGACAGCAGCGCCCTCACCCACCGCCCCCGCCGGTCGCGCCAGCGCGCGGCGCGATCGTCCCACCATGTGCCGTTGCCCAGATGCACGACCTCGCGGCCATGCGGACGCCCGCAATGCTCGCAAATCCCCTTGGCCCGGCCGAAGCGGATCAGCGCCGACAGCTCGCGCCAGTCGATCGGATAGAGCCAGCGATGTTCGCGTGCGATCGGCATGGCGATGGTTGTGAATCACCCCGCGCCGGATCGAAAGCGCAAAGCCGCATTGATTCAGAAAACTCATGAGTGGCGGGCTATCCCGCCCCCGGCCCCTGTGTTTCCCCGGGAAAACATACGGGCACGCCCCATTCGGCCGACTTCGCGGTTTCTTGAGGGAATCATGCGATACGATGCGCCATGTTCTCCCTCGCCTTCGATCCAAAGCGCCGCATCATGACGATCACCGGCGAGGGCCTGTGGACGCTCGCGACCCTCACCCGCTTTTCGGCGGAGGTGCTGGCCTATGGCATGGTGCAGCGGGCGCGATATGGCCCGTTTGCCGTTCTGAACGACGTCCGCCGGATGCCGGTCCAGTCCGCCCACGTCACCAGCGGTCTGGAGGTGGTCATCGCCCGGGGGCGCGCAATCGCCACGGCACCGATCGCCGCGGTGGTCAGTGGCGTGCTGCCCAAATTACAGGTCGAACGTATCCTGCGCGGCGACCATAGCCGGGTATTCCTGTCCATGGACGAGGCGGAAGGCTGGCTGGCGGAACGCTGGACGCCCTGACCTGGCGGCCAGCCCCCTGCCCTCCAGCCGATCGCGGGACCGGCCCTCTGCCGACGCGTTTCCCCGGGGAAACATCAGGGTTGTAGCCCCCTGCCCGTCCGTTCGAGATGCGCCAGCGCATCTCGCAGCGCTTGCAAGATCCCGTCCGTATCCGTCCCCGAACCGGCGTGGAGACGTACGGTCACACCCTGGCGATTGACCGATTGAATCGTCAGGACGGGGCGACCAAAGGCGTTGGTATGGTGGAAGAGTTCCGGCTTGCCGTCCTCGCCCAGAGTCATCTTGCGAGCGGTCAGCAGGCGTTGCAGCACCTCGTTCGCCGGGATCGGGGGCTTGCCGTCCTCGCGCCGTTCGGCCTGTAGGGACGCGATATATTGGGCGACGCCGATGATCGCCTCCGCCTCGCGCTCGTCTTGCATCGCCTGGGCCAGCGCATAGGCGGGCTTGAGCTGTACGTCATGCGGCGAGCCGAAGGCGGCGATCACCGTGTCGGGCAAAGCGGCGACCTTCAGCATCTTGGACAGCCAGCCCTTGGACAGCTTCAGCCGCTCGGCCATGCGCGTCTGATGATTGCCATAATGGGTGGCGAGCGCGGCCAGGTAATTGCGTGCCCGCTCCAGGTCGGACACGTCGGCTCGGGCGCGGTTCTCCAGGTCGGCGAGGCGGAACGCCGCCTCGTCGTCCAGCTGCGCGACCTGCGCGACAAAGGCCATGTCGGGATAGCTGTTCGCGCGTAGCCAGCTGATCGACCAGTGGCGCCGTGTCCCCGCGATCACCTCGTAATCATGGTCGGGGTCGCCCTCGATCCGGCGGACGACGGCGGGCACCTTCTGCCCCCCTTCGGCGATGATCGAGTCGATTAGCTCGCGACAATGCGCCTCGTTCAACAGATCGTAATTGCGGGCATTGCCCGGCCAGATCCGCACGCGGGCCGGGTCGAGCATCAGCTGCGTGACCTGCCGCACCTCGCCGCTGGCGACGCGGGCCAGCGCGGACTCGCGGCCCAGCAGCGTGGTCGTGCGACTGCGTTCCGTCGGAGCCTCGCGCACCGGGACGGCGGAGGGGTCTTCACCCTCCTCCTCCGCCAGAAGCGCCGCCAGATAATCGGATTGTTTACGCGCCATGGAAATCCTCCCCGGCAGAACATTGCAAGAACACGAGCGTGTAGGACAGCGCTATTTCAGGCCGCGGCATGGATCACCGCCTCCTCGCTCAGCGGCTCGACCCGGCCCCAGCCTTGGCGCACCAGCTGTTCGACCTGGCGCATCGCCTCGTCCAGATTGGCGCGGCAGCGTTTGTGGGTCTTGGGCGTGCCGATCGGCTTTTCCAGTTCGTAGACGGTCATCATCCGCATGGCGGCATGGCTGATCTCGGCCGATTCCAGGATGGGGACGGGCAGGAGCGCGGGGCCGAAGCTCTGCTCCATGATCGCGCGCACCATCGCGTGGCTGGGGTCGTTGCCGTCGAACTTGGAACAGATCAGCCGGACGAACTGGTAATCCACCGCGATCCCCGCCCCCGTCAGCTGGTGGAGCACCTGGTCCATCATCGACAGGAACTGCACGGTCGAACAGAAATCGGGCGTCGTCGCGGCCAGCGGCACCAGCAGCGCATTGGCCGCCTGCATCACCGCCAGGCTGATCGTGCCCAGGGCCGGGGGCGGATCGAGCAGCACCACGTCGTAATTCTGCGCCAGCTCGGCCAGCCCGCGCTTCAGCTTGCGGAAGCGGGCGGCCAGCACCGACCCGCCGTCGCTGCCCGCCGCGGCGAGTTCGTATTCGACGTCGAACAGCTCCAGGTTCGACGGGATCAGGTCGACATTGGGCCAGGGCGTCGGCTTGACCGCATAGGCCAGATCGCTCTGCGTCGGGTCGATCGACAGATAGGGGTAGAGCGTTTCCTCGCGGGTGATGTTGAAATGCGGGTTGAAGCCGAAGAGCGTCGTCGTCGTCGCCTGGCTGTCGCAATCGACGACGAGCACGCGGTAGCCCTGGACCGCGAAATAATGCGCCAGATGGGTGGTCACGGTCGACTTGCCGACGCCGCCCTTGAAATTCTGGACCGCGATGATGGCGGGCACGTCAAGCAGTGCGCGGGCAGGAGAGGCGCCCAGCACCTCGCGCATATTCAGCAGTTCGTCGACGGTATAGCCCAGCCGACGTCCGTTTTCCGATGCCGGGGCAGGGGGAAGCCGGCCATCCTCCTCGGCCATGCGGATGCGATTGGTGGAACAGCCCAGCAGCTGTGCCGCCTCGGCAATGCCGAACCGCAGGTGCAGGCCCTTGCGGCTTTCCGGCAGGAACGCCTTGCGCCGCAGCCGCTCGATCATCCGTTCGCCGGCACTCGCCAGATCGCCGATCTGGGACAGCATTGCATGATCTTGCGCCACTCACACACCCCTTGAACCTTTTGGGGATGGTTAATGGCAAAGTTCATTCAATCGGGCAAGGTGAGGGGAGGGGAAAGCGGTGTTTCCCCGGGGAAACTCGATCCTCCCCGGGGCGGGAAGGATCAGGCTACCATCATCCAGACCGCCATCCCGATCATCATGAGGTTCTCGGTCAGCGACAGGAAGCCCAGCGGCACGTTGCTCGATCCGCCGACGCACGCGCATTTCAGGTCGCGGCGGTCGATATAGACCGCCTTGACCACCGACACCGCGCCGATGCCCCCGATGACGAGCGCGATCGGGACCGAGGCCCAGGGGGCGATGCGGCCGATCATCAGCACCCCGGCCAACCCTTCGGCAAAGGGGTAGACATAGGAATAGGGCACCCAGCGCCGGGCGAGCAGGTCGTAGTTCAGGAACATCGTCGCGAAGCTCTCGACATTCTGGAGCTTCAGCAGCGCCAGCACCGCCATGCTGAACCCAATAAACCACTCGGCCGCTCGCATCGTGAAGGGGGTGCCGTACACCGCATGGCTGGCCGCCAGCGCCATCAGCGCGGTCATCGCGAACAGCGCAGCGACCGGGCGATAGGTCGTTGCCTTGGGATCGGCGACGCGCTTTCCGAAGAAGCGGCGCAGATCGTCGTAACCGCCCACCCGCTCGCCCCCGATGAAGACCTGCGGCGTGGTCTTCACGCCATGTTCGGCCTTGAACGCATCGGTTTCCGCGCGCGTGCGCAACCCGTGATCCTCGACCGCGTAACCCTGTCGGCGCAGCAGATCCTTCGCCTTCAACCCATAGGGGCAGGTGTGAGTGGGCATCACCATGCGGTACAACTGGGCCTTGGGTTGCGCGGTCATGGTCCTTCTCCGACTGGGGTCCATATGCCATATGGGTTCCGTACCATGGTACGGAGTCAAGACATGGCCGGATTCACGATCGCCGGGCTGGCACGTGAGGGTGGGGTGGGGGTGGAGACGATCCGCTATTACCAGCGCCGCGGGCTGCTCGACACGCCGCAGCGCCCGCAGGGGCCGGGCCGCGGCGGGGGCATCCGCCGTTATGGCGCACAGGATGTGCGGCGCCTGCACTTCATCCGGGCCGCGCAGGCGGCGGGCTTCACGCTGGAACAGATCGGTGAGCTGCTGGCGCTCGATGCCACCGACGACCGGGCGCGGGTGCGCGAACTGGCCGCGGCCCGGATCGCCGCGCTCGATGCGCAGATTGCGGGCCTGCAGGCGGCGCGCGCGTCGCTCCACCGGCTGGCATCGGAATGCGGCAACGGGTCGGCGGGGCCGTGCCCGATCCTGCTGTCGTTCGATCCGGCCGGCTGATCGGGCAGCGCGGGAAAGGAGAGGGGGGCGGAGGGATGTTTCCCCCGGGAAACATGGCGCGGGGATGCCGCGCCATGCCGTCAGGAGGCGGTCTTCCCGTCCTTCGCCTTGGCGCGCTGTTCGGCGATATAGCGCAATTCGTTCTGCGCCTTGCGGTCGTTCGGGTCGAGCGTCAGCGCCTGGCGATAGCGTGTCTCCGCCTCGTCCCACCGGCCCAGCTCGATCAGCGCATAACCCTGGCACCGCAGCGCCAGCCCTTCCTGCTCGCGCCGGATCGCGGGGTCGTTCATCCGTGCGGCCTCGGCCGATTTCTCGCAGATCGACAACATTCGCGGCCAGTCCTTTTCCAGCCGGATCAGCTGGCCATATTCGGTCTGGAACTGGGCATGGACCGGGGCCAGCGCGATCAGCCGCTCATAGATCGCCTTGGCTTCGGCCAGCCGCCCCAGATCGACCAGCGCATAGCCGTTCAGATACAGCGCGGTGCAATAGCCGGGCAGGAGCGCCACGGCCCCGGCTTTGTCTTTCGCTGCCATCCCCATGTAGATGAACGATTCCTGCAACGACATACCGCAATAGAGGCGCCGGGTTTCGCGGGACAGATCGGCGTCGTAGGCCGCGATCACCGGGGCCAGCCGGTCGACCGCCGCCTGTGGCTGGTGCGCGCGGACGAGTTGCGCGGCGGCCTCGATCTCGGGCCGCATCCGGTCCTCCAGCGATACCGGGGAGGCGGACGGGGGCGGGGCGGGCGGCGTCGCCTGAACACCCAGCGCCAGCGCCGCGATCGCGAGCCACGTCATCGTCTTGTCCCCCCTCAGAAACGGTGGGTCATCCTAGGGCGGATCGGCGGGTTAGCGAAAGGATTATCTATGGCCGGAAGAACGGTGGCGTCGGCACCAATCTGCCACTGCCCCCCTCCCCTTCAGGGGAGGGGCCGGGGGTGGGGCGCATCCGCAAGCGCGTCGTTCGTGGCGCGGCCCCACCCCAACCCCTACCCTGAAGGGGAGGGGCTAGGTGGATGGCCACCGCTATCCACCTGACACCCCCCCTTGCCCCCGGCCCCGTCCCCATTCTAGCGTCGCCCCCACGCGCCCCGGGGGAATGGCGGCGCGGTCAGGGAAGGAACGCCCATCATGTCGTCCGGCGTGCAGACCGCCTTTTCCGGCCGTTCGGGGCTGTGGACGTCCTTCACCACCGCGCGCTGGGTCATCCCGGCGATCCTGATATTGGCCATCGCGCTCCGGCTGGGACTGATCCTGGCCTTTCCGATCACCCCGCGCACGGACTCGCTCTGGTATCTCGAGCGGGGGCGCGAGATGGCGGCGGGCATGGGTTATCAGGAGGGGGGCTTTCCCACCGCCTTCTGGCCGGTCGGCTATCCTGCGCTGATCGGGCTGGCGACCTGGATCTTCGGTCCCACATTGTTCGGGCCGATCCTGTTCAACCTGATCGCGCAAGCCGCGACGATCCTGCTGATCCTGTGGTTCGCACGGATCCTGCGCGCGGGCGAGGGGGCCGGGCGGGTCGCGGCGCTGCTCTATGCGATCTATCCGGCGCATATCGCCTATACCGGCGATACCGCGGCAGAGGCGACCGCGACCGCGGTGATGCTGGCGGGCATGGCGCTGGTGGTGCGCGGCCGAGCCAGGATCGGATGGGCGCTGGCAGGCGGGGTGGTGCTGGGCGCGGCCACGCTGATGCGGCCGCAGATGATGCTGTTCCCGCCCTTCCTGATCGCCGGGCTGTGGCTGGCGCGGGGCGTGGACTGGCGGCGGGGGATCGTCCTGCTGCTGCTCGTCTATGCGGGCCTCGTGATGGCGGTGCTGCCCTGGAGCCTGCGCAATCAGGCGGTGCTGGGGGCCATGGTGCCGGTGTCGACCAATGGCGGCGTCGCGCTGCAGGCCGGGGCCAACGATCTGGCCGATGGCGGCTATTTCCAGGTCGAGAAGTCGCCGCTCTGGGCCCGGGTCGGCATCCCCTTTGCCGACCGGGTCGAGCGACAGGTCGAAATCGACCGCCGGCTGAAGGCGATGGCGACCGACTGGATCGCGGGGCATCCGGTCCGCTGGGGCACGCTGGGCTTTCGCAAGGTCGCGCTCCTCTGGATGAAGGACGGCGACGGCTTCTGGTCGCTCGACGCCAGCCATCCGGAGCAGGGGCTGGTGTGGAAGGCGGCGCAGGGGCTGAACCAGCTTTTCTACATGGCGGTGCTGGGGCTGGCGCTGGTCGGCACCGTGCTGGCCGGGCGGGCGGCATGGGCGGGGCGCCGGGGCGCCGGACTGGTGGTGGCGGTGGTCATGCCCGCCTTCTGCACCGTGCTGGCCTTCGGCTTTACCGGGCAGACCCGCTATCATTATCCGGCCATGCCCTTCGTCATGATCCTGGCCGCGTGGGTGATCGCCAGGTGGCTGGGGGAACCAAGCCGCCCGCCCGCCGCTATGCCGGAGCATGGCTGACGATACCCCCAAAAACCGCGATCCCGTTCACCGGGCGGTCCCCAGCGGCCGCTTTGCCCGTGCGGGCGCCTTCGGCCGTCTGGCGGGCGGCGTGGCGGGCGGGATGCTGGCCGAGGGCGCCCGGCGACTGGCCAGCGGCGAGCGGCCCCGGCTCGGCGACCTGATCCTCACCCCCGGCAACGCCGCCCGCGTCGCCGATCAGCTGTCCCACCTGCGCGGGGCGGCGATGAAGCTGGGCCAGATGATCTCGATGGACGCGGGCGACCTGTTGCCCCCGGAATTGCAGGCCATCCTCGCGCGGCTGCGCGACCAGGCGTACCGGATGCCGCCCGCCCAGCTCGACAAGGTGCTGAAGGCCGAATGGGGCGCCGACTGGCGGCGCCGTTTCCGCCATTTCGAAGCCGCGCCCATGGCCGCCGCCTCCATCGGGCAGGTTCACCGCGCGACCCTGCCCGACGGACGGGTACTGGCGATCAAGGTGCAATATCCGGGGGTGCGGGGCAGCATCGGGTCGGATGTCGACAATGTCGCGACCCTGCTGCGCGTGTCGAACCTGGTGCCCCCTTCGATCGACCTGAAGCCGCTGCTCGAGGAAGCCAAGCGCCAGTTGGCGGAGGAGGCGGACTATCTGCGCGAGGCGGACCGGATGCAGGCCTATGCCGACCGGCTGGCGGGTGATCCGCGCTATGTCGTGCCGCGCCCCGAACCCATGCTGACGACGCCGCTGGTGCTGGCGATGGACTTCGTGCCCGGCCAGTCGATCGAGACGCTGGAGCAGGCGCCGCAGGAGACGCGCGACACCGCGATGACCGCGCTGATCGACCTGGTCCTGGCCGAGCTGTTCGATTTCGGCATGATGCAGACCGATCCCAATTTCGCCAATTATCGCTGGCAGGCCGAAACCGGCCGCCTGGTCCTGCTCGACTTCGGCGCCGCGCGCGATGTGCCGGCCGAAACCGCCGCCTCCTATCGCCGCCTGATCGAGGCGGGGCTGGCGCACGACCGCGACCGCATTCGCGAGATCGCGGTCGAGACCGGCTTTCTGGGGCAGGCCGCGGTTGCCGCGCACCGCCCGGCGGTCGACCGGATCATCGCCGCGATCGACGACACCATGGCGCGCCCCGGCCCCTTCGACTTCGGCGACCGCGCCTTCGTCCCCGTGGTGCGCCAGGAAACACGGGCGATGATCGCCGACCGCGACACCTGGCACGTGCCCCATGTCGAAACCCTGTTCGTGCAGCGCAAGATCAGCGGCACCGCGCTGCTGTGCGCCCGGCTGAAGGCGCGGGTCGATGTGCGCGGGCTGGCGGCGCGCGCCATCGGGTCCGATGCCGGAGGCGATGGCGCGGAACCGGACCCGCATCCCGGCGTTTGAGCGGTCGTTACGGGCCAACCATGTCCAGACGTCATCGTCTCATTGGTGAGACACTGGCCGGTTCCATCTGGGCAGGTGCAAACGATTGACCTAGAGGCATAAATTCCAGGTGGGCAGGACAGTGTGATCCGGGGGCACAACCGGACCGGTTCGTTTCACCTGCGTCCCGCTTTCCCATGTCTCGCGCCGAAGGTCGATCATGTTCGCCTTGTCCCTTGCCAATCCTTTCCGGCGTCACGCGTCCTGGGAGCCGGTCCGTGTCCTGTTCGGCGCGGTCCGGTTGCAGAATGACTATCGCGTCCATCTGCTGATCGGCCGACGGGTGCGGCGCCGCTATTCGACCTCGCGCCGTCAGTGGATCTGGTCGTCGCTGCCCACGCATCATGTCCGTCCATCAGTCCATCCCCAGCACTAGGACCGCCGGCGCCGAGCGCGCGATGCTGGACCGGACGGCCGACGAGCTGTGCCGGACCTTCGCCATCGCCGCGACGCCTCCGTCCGCCTGGGGGGCCTGGGCCCAGCTCGGCGATCTGCGCCCCGGCCATCCCGCCTTCGTCCTGCGTCGCACGGGCGATGGCGAAGAGGGGGGAGGGGGCCTGGCGCTCGACACCCAGCGCTGGGACATCAGCGGGGGGCAGGCGTGCTGGCCGACCACCCAGATCCTCAGCGTGTCCTTGCCCTGGTGGCGGCGCCTGGCCGAACGTCCGGCGCAACGCTGCCTGATCCCGCTGACCGCCTGTACCGCGCTGTTGCCGAACCGCGCCGGGATGGCCGCGGGGGCCGGCCGTTCGGCCTGGTTCGACATGGTCGACGAACCCGTCTTCACGGTCGCGGGGCTGTGGCGCGACACCGGCACCGCGCGCGGCTTTGCGATGCTGGGCTGTCTGGCCGATGCGCCCTTTTCGATCCTGCCGGTCGTGATCGCGCCCTGCGACCGCGACCGCTGGCTGGATGCGCCCTGGGACATGGCCGCCCCGCTGATCGCCCCGGTGCCCGCCGAACGGGTACGGATCGGCCTTCCCGAACCGATCGCGTCCTTCTACGCCGACGGCCACGACCGTCCCTGGGCGCCCGCTCCGATCGCGACGGTGCCGGGGGTGGAGCGGTAGACCATGAGGCCATCCCGCTGAACGCCCTGCGAGCCCCTCCCCTGAAGGGTGCCGCCGACATTCTGCCCCCTCCGAAAGGGGGGCGGTGGGAGGATGGAAAAAATCATATGCTGAGCCCCGCAACCGTCCCGATTGGGATCGAGTTCCGGGACTGCGTTACGCGTCTCGAAACCTGGCATGAACCTGAAAACGGGAACGCTTTGCGTCGATCACGCGCCACAATTCCATTAGTCACAAACAGAGGTAAACGTGCGCCTGCGTCCGCGACGCAAGGCTTTTAGAGCCCATCCGCTTCGATACCGCGAACTCGCGATCAGTGTCTCCGAAGCTTCGCAGAGCTGGGCTAGGCAGGCGGGATGCCCCGAACATTTCCTAGCTGGAGGACAGGATTTCTTGCCTCGTCTACACCCCTCGTGCTGCTTGGCGGTGGCCAGCTGTCGAGGTCAGTCCTGTGGTGCACCGTGGATCTCCTCATCGGCTTTCACCTTATCGTGCGCCTTTCGATTGGTGCTCACGCCGCCGGTGCCCTGCTGGCAATTACCTTCGCCCTGAGTGCGATTCCCGATTTTTTCGTTGCCAGATGGCTCGCGCGGAAAGCTGATCCAATCGCTGCAGCCCTACGAATGCAGCTCCTGTTCGGCATTTTAGCATTCCTATCAGCTACGTTGCTCTTCGGTGTGGTTCCCGTCCTGCCAGAGTGGGAGATCGTCTATCTTTATGTGACATCTCTTGTTTTTCGTTTCACCTACGCAGCCTTCGACGTTTCGCAGAATGCCTTGGTGTCTCTCCTGCCTTCGCCGACCGGATCGGCAGGCCTGTTCGTGACAGTGAAGCTTTTTGCTTCCTCGCTTGGGCGGCTTGCAGCAGCAGTGCTGGTTGCTTGGGCAGTAGCTACAGAAGGCGACTTGTTGGCGGACGCGAAGACCTTAGCAGTAATCAGCATACCATTTGCCATCACCGTTTATGCTCTGTCGTGCGCCAAACCGGGCAGGACTGCACCTGCCCATATGCCTTCGACGTTCGAGTTCGGTCATTTGCCCATCGCGGCGCTGGCGCTGCCGGTCGTGGCAACGGTCTGCGAGGTTGGGCTGCTGGGCCTTACAGGTCGCTTGATGCCGCTTTTTCCGAAAGAAGCCGGTGGTGCTTCTCCCTCGTCGCTGATCGTCGCGATGGTGTGCGGAACCGTCGTTGGCCCCTGGCTCGGCTTCGTGGCCGGTCGTCGTCGGGTTCCGAGATTAGTGCTGATCGCTGTCGCGTCCGCCTGCGCCACGTGGAGCGCGGTGAACCTGCTTCATCCCGTCGGTGTCGGCACCGGACTTGTCATGGCGGCGTTGTATGGCACCGGTCTGGCGGTCCTCACGAACTTTGTTTGGGAGCAGGTTTCGACGGTCGTGCGCGATCACGCGGCACGGCATGGCACCCGCATCGATGCCCCGGCTTTCGCGGTCATCACCACTGCCATCAAGATTGCCATCGCTCTCTCCGCCGCTCTCTTTGGATTGTTCCTGGACGCCTTTCGGCAGGGTAGTTCCGGCAGCGTGCAATCCATAACGATCCTGCTCGTGGTGGGTGGAAGCGGCGCGGCTGTGGCGCTCGTGCTCAGCGAGTTATGGCGCAAGCCACGGCTGCTAACCGGCAACCCGCAAGTGACACAGGTCGCCTAGTCCGCACTCGCGCCCTATGCTCGGATGATGGAACGTCGACGTCGCGCCGAGATCGCCCTGACCACCGAGCAGAAGCGTGTCCTTTGGCACCTGAAGACGCGAGGGCCGATGCCGCGCACGCAACTCGCCACAGAACTCGACATGCACAATGCCGCGCTCACCCGCCTGTCACGCGAGCTGATGATGCTAGGTTGCCTTGAGGAGCAGGAGGGCCAACAGACGGGTCGCGGTCGCCCCACGGTTCCACTCGCGATCAGCGGCAGACTTGGCTACGCCGCGGGCGCGATGGCTCATCCCGGCTGGCTCGAGATCGTGCTGGTCGACTTTGCCGGCTTGGTGATCGCCAAACATGCGGAGAGCTTCAGCAGCCCTGATCCTCGTGAGTTCATTGAGCGCGTGGATGAATGTCTACGTCGCCTCGCGCTTGAGAATAACGTCATGCGCTCCCGCCTGCTTGGCCTTGGCGTGGCCATCCCCGGCCCGACCACGGTCACCAGTCCCCATAAGCGCTGGACCGTTAAATGGCTGGAAGGTTGGCGCGAGGTCGAGCATCCGCAGTTCTTCGAAGATGTCCTAGGCATACCCGTTTGGGTGGAGAACGAGGCCAAGCTGGCGGGGCTTGCGGACTTCTACGGCTGTGGACTGCTTGAGCGCTACTCCTCGGCCATCTCGATCTTCATCGGCCATGGTGTAGGCGGAAGCACGATCACGATGCGCGACGTGCTGCGTGGAGAGTTTGGCAACGCAGGTGACCTTGGACGCCTATACCCCGACTTGGAGAAGCCGCGGCCGTCAGGAATAGACCTGGTTCGGGATCTGAAGGCGGCGGGAGCGTCGCTTGCGTCGCTGCGGGACGTCGAGGAGGTCCTGGTCTCTCATGCCCCGGTCATTCAGAGATGGGTGGAGCGCGCAGGCCCCCAGCTCGCCACATTGGTCGCTGCAGGTGCAGCTTGGCTCGACCCTGGCGCGATCATCGTGTCGGGTTCGGTGCCCATCCCGATATTATCAGCGCTGGGCGCCCAGCTTGAGGCTGCCGAATGGATATTTGGCCACACGCCAATGCCCCGCCCAACCTTCCACGTGTCCTCCCTCGGCAGCTGGGCGACGCCGATCGGGGCAGCTATGCTGCCACTCCACGAGATCATCGCCCAATAGGTTCGATTATTTCAGGATAAAAAAGAAAAACCGTCACAACGCACCGGCATCGAACAGCGCATGTCTGAACGGAGGACGTGGGTGGCAATCGAGGGCGAGCGTAGGTACCTGTTTGGGAAGCGGCTTCGGTCCGCTCATCTCTACCTGGCCTCTGCAATCTTGGGCATTTCCGCTTCGTCACCGGCGCGGGAAGCCCCAACGGCACAGAAGCCGGTGGCCGCCACTCCGGTGATGATGGGCGTGCGCATCCTCAAAGCGCCGAATGCTCCCCGCCTCAACTGGAAGGTGCTGCCGCCACAAAATTGTCGGGACTGCACCGTTCTCCTGGGGCCGCGCGACAGTGGGCAGAACGAGCGCGAGTTCTTCTTCCACGTCCTGATGCCGCCAGGATCGGCCACCCTGGAAGGCCTGCGAATACAGGTCGACCCGGCGTTGATCCGAGCCGTGCTCGCCAGCGCCACGGACTACGAGTTGCCGAAGCGTGGTTTCGAACGACCGGAACCGAGGACACCCGGGATGGTCCACCTTCAATACGATCGCACGGCGGATGGCATCCTTCTGCACCAGCCACTGCGGCAGGACAGCCCCGATCTCCCGCCCGACGACTTGGGTGATGTCACAGAAAGTTATACCTTTATCGAAACGCCCGGCCTGTACGTTCGGGTTGCTCACGCCGACCCAAAGCGTCGTCGCGGTGGCTACGCGAGCGGCCGTTGGCCGGAGGTCGAGATCGCCGCAGCACTGAATCTGGAGTTCGCCGCTCAAGAGGCGATCAAGGAGCTAGGCCTTGCTGAAGCTGCACAGCGGCAAGGCGTCCAGACCATCATGCTGATGAATTTCGACACCAACTATCCGACGCTTGCCCCGAATTCGGCTCATGATGACTGGCCGCCGCATTGGCACATGCACCTGTTGTGGCGTGATCAGCCCAAGGTTCGGAAAGTCGGACACTTCTTCATCACACCAGACGGCCTGCTCTCGCAGAATCAGTCGGGAGATCTGGCCTCATTGGACAGCCCGGAACGCGTTACCCGGTGGTATGCTGCTGGCGAACCTGATGAAACCAGGACGCCCGAGGGTGACCTGGTCTACGCTCACACCATCACGAGTGCCGGACAGTTCATCCTTTCAACGCGGCGCGGAACCTGTCGGTTCGCACCCGTGACCGGGGGCTTCCACTCGGGTGTCAACCTGACCTGCGATCCAGGAAGCCGAAGGCTGCGGGTGAGGGCTATGGACGATCCCGTCCACGGGAGGCTCGACCTGTTCGTTAACGACAAGAGGAGCCAAAGTTACAGGTACGACGTGGACACGGGCGCTCTTTTGGATGCCCCATTCAATCACGGCCTCCGTTCAACAGCGCATCACAAGTAGCGGTTTCTCTCATTGAGAAAACTGCCTAATTATTTCACGATTAATAAATATAGCTGTCATACCGGCCTGACAGTCCTGCGGCCATCCAGTTTGGAACGTCGGGGGACCTTCAATGAAACGCGCTATCCTAATGCTCGGCACCGGCATCGCCATGGTATGGGCGAGTACCGCAACGGCCCAGCAGCAGCAAACCACCACAGCGGGCACGCTGGGCGACGCTAACGCTACACAGGAGTCGCTTGGCTCCTCCGCGTCCGGCGAGCCGCAGCCCGGGGAAGAAGGAACGATCGTGGTCACCGGGTCGCGCATTGCCCGGCCCGAACTGGAATCGGCGATGCCGGTCGCGGTGCTCGAATACGAAACCGCCCGGAACTTCGGCTACAACACCGTCTATGACGCGTTGCAGTTGAATCCTGCCATTGGACCGGGACTAGGGAACAACAACTCGCAAGGCGAGGCGTTCGACGCTGGCGTGTCGAACATCAATCTGCGCAACCTCGGCGTGAACCGCTCGCTCGTCCTCGTGGATGGTAAGCGCTGGGTCTCCAGCGGTGCGCGCACATCCGCGGTGGATCTGAACACCATTCCGGACGCGCTGATCGACCGGGTCGAAGTTGTCACCGGCGGTGCCGCAGCGATCTACGGTGCCGATGCCGTAACGGGTGCGGTGAACCTGATCCTCAGGAAGGAGATGAAGGGGTTTCGCCTATCGGCAACAAACGGCATATCGCAGCAGGGCGACGCCAATCATACATCGATATCAGCCTCGACCGGCTTCAGTTTCGATGAGGGTCGCGGGTCCTTCATCACGGGCGGAACGTACAACTTTTCCGATCCGGTTCGGTGGACCGACAGGTATGCAAACCGAATCTCTTTCATTACCAATCCGGCCAGCACAGGCCCGGCCGATGGCGTTCCGGATAACGTTCTTGAGCCAAACCTTCGGTTCATCCAGCGCGCTGGCGCACCGACGTTCTTCTACAATAATCAGTTCTACGTTCTTCAGAACGGGGCCTTGAGTCCGACCGGCTATGATCGAACGATCCTTGCGGGGGGCCTCGGCAACGGTAGCGGTGGGATCGGGGCCACCAACTTCGAGTACCATTTTCTTCGCAACAAATCGGAGAACGTGTCGACCTATTCCCGTCTCAACTACGAGTTTTCGCCCGCTGTCTCCATCGGAACCATCTTCGCCTTTAGCAAGAGCTACACGCGGGGACCCACGGTCTTCCCGGAAGTTCGCGACGACTCCCGCGCCACATGGTGGGGAGGACGGGGCGGCGAGGTCGCCCGGTTGACGGACCCGTTCCTGCCGGCTTCGCTGCGGCAGTTCATGGTCTCTAACAACCTGACTTCCCTGCCATTGAACCGGACGTATCTCAATCTCCCACAACCGTTCGAGATCCATAATCGCGAGAACGTGACGTTCGGCTCCGATGCTTCCGGACGGCTCGGGGAGCGTCTGAACTGGTCGGCGTTCGCGCAGTATGGTCAGGTGACCGACCATGTCACGACGACCAACGCGCCAAAGAGCATCGAGTGGGTGAATGCGCGCGACGTAGTCATCGATCCCGGCAGCGGCCAGCCGGTCTGCGCCAACAGCGCCGCGCGCGCTCAGGGCTGCGTACCTTTCAACTTCTACACCACCGACCGGCCGAGCCAAGCCTTCCTGGAGTACGCGCTCGCCGATCGCTTTGAGCGCCGCAAAAATACGCTCTTCACGACGGGTGCCAGCATCACGGGAAAGGCGGTGTCGCTCCCCTACGGAGAGCTGTCGGTTGCTTTGGGGACGGAGTGGCGCCGGGAGACGCTGTCGACCCGTGACGACCCGGATACCGAGAAGCTGTCCCGCATCGTCTTCGGCTCGGGCACTGATTATGTCCGGCACCCGGCGCTCGACGCCTCACGCGACACGTACGAGGTATTCGGCGAGGTGGTCGCGCCCATTCTCAGCGATCTTCCGTTCGCTCGTCGACTCGAGGTCGAGGGCGCGTATCGCTATTCGCATTATAGCGACACGCCGGAGACCAACACCTGGAAGGTTGGCGGCACTTGGGAGCCGGTTTCTGGACTCTCCTTCCGCGGCGTCTACTCGCGAAGCGTCCGCGTCCCCAACTTCGGCGAGCTCTATTCGCCGCAGATCGTGCAGACTGTCGGCATCACCAACGATCCCTGTTCCGGCGTCTACATCACCCAGGGCCCGAACCGGATGCGCAACTGCGCGGCGGTGCTAACCGGCACGGCGTTGCCGCTGCCCTACCCGAACACGAACGCGCCGCGCATCCTGCTCGGCGGAAACCCTGATTTGACACCTGAGAAGTCGGAAAGCGTGACGTTCGGAACGGTCATCCAGCCCCGGTTCCTTCCCGGGCTGGACATCACCGTCGACTACTTCGACATCAAGATCGACGATGCAATCACGGCGGTGCCGTACCTGAACATCCTGAACCTCTGCGTAGATGACGCCGCAGGTCCGGACGCCTTTTACTGCGGACTGGTCAATCGCAACGCCGTCGGGCAGATCGTCACCGTTCAGGCGGCCAACTACAATCTGGCGCAGCTCCAGGCGCGGGGCATCGACTTCGGCTTGTCCTATCGCCGTGATGTCGGCCCCGGACGGCTGCAGCTTCGCTTCAACGGCACCTACCTCATTGAGCAGACTACCGTCGCCACCCGTGGAACGGCAGGTATCGACTACGCAGGTCAGTGGACCAATCCCGAGTTTAGGGGCACACTCCTCTCGTCCTACCAAATCGGTCCGGTTGCCTTGGGCGTGAACACTCGCTTCATCAGCAAAAGTGTTTTCAACATTGCAGATGCCTCAAGGGAAATCCGCGACCCTTACAACGTTCCTGCCTATGTCTATAACGACGTGACAGTCCAGCTCGAAGCATCGGACCGCTTCACGTTCAGCTTAGGCGTCAAGAACGTAAGCGATGTTCGTGTCTTTGGCCCCCTTCAGGATACCGGTCCGGGCCCGAACAGTTCAGGTGGCGCGCAGACTGGATCGGCCTTTTATGACGCGATTGGTCGTTACTTATTCGCTAAGGTTGACTTGAAGCTTTGAGGTAGATGCCCACCGTCGGACTACCTGATATATGGGACTGACCTTGAGATATCGCGAGGATTGCCGCTTGCTGAAGCTCAGAAGCTACTCAGCAAGCGGCAACATGCGACGATGGAGTCGCTACACGCAGGCATCTGCCAAACGCGAGCCAACCGATTATGAGACATTCATTTCCGCAGTTGTGACTGCCTACCCCAAATGACTTTCCCGCATAGGAAGGTTCAGGGAGACAGTCGGAAATTTCAGGCCGATCGCGTGCGCGACGGCTGACCGGATTTCCCGAAATCTGTTCCCGAATGGGTTTTCCCGAAATGGCCCTTTGAGGATGGAGAAACGGGACGCTTCGCCACCATGCGCATGGGTGGCGGGCGCCCGTCACGCGGGTCCACGCATCCCCGCCCCGTCCCGGCCTGGGCCGGGCGGAATGCCATGCCAAGGGCCGATCCTTCGTGTAGGATCGGGTCCATCCCCCTTCGCCCGAAGGGAAACGGGGGCGACACCATGATGCCACCCCGCCCTCGCCCGCGAAGGAGCCCGCTTGCCGACCCTGTTCCGCCTGCACGGTTACGCCATCGCGGTCCTGATGGCGCTGGTCCATATGCTGGCGGTGGGCGACCGTTTTCTGCTGTCGATCCTGATCGAGCCGATCAAGGCCGATCTCGCCTTGCGCGACGGCACCATCGGGCTGGTGCAGGGCCCGGCTTTCGCCGTCGTGAACGGCGTGGCGGTCGTGCCGATGATCGCCCTGGCGCATCGCTGGTCGCTGGCGCGGCTGCTCGCGCTGGCGCTGGCGGGGTCGAGCGTGGCGACCATCGCCTGCGGGCTGGCGGGGTCGGGGACGGCGCTGGCCGCCGCGCGCATGGCCCTGGGGCTGGCACAGGCAGCGATCGGCCCCGCCGCGCTGGGCCTGATCGTCGCCGCCATGGCGCCGGCCCACCGGGGACGGGGGATCAGCCTGTTCACCGGGGGCGCGTCGCTGGGCCGCGGGGTGGCGATGATCGGGGGCGGTGCGCTGCTGGCATTGTTCCTGGCGCTGTCCGGGCCGGTCGCGGCGTGGCGCATGGTGTTCGTCGCGATGGGCGCGGCGGGCCTTCCCGTGGCGCTGTTCCTGCTGTGGCTGGCCTCGCCCGACCGTGGACGTTCCACCGGGCAGGGCGGGCGGATGCGCGCGGCGCTGGCCCACATGATCGCCGCGCGGGCCGGGCTCGCCCCCCATATCCTGGCGGCGATCTGTGCGGTGCTGATAGCCCAGGCGCTGACCAGCTGGGCGGCCAGCCTGCTCATCCGGCTGCACGGCCTGAGCCCGCCGCGCGCAGGCCTGTATGTCGGGCTGGCGATGATGCTGGCCGGGGCGGGGGGGCACGGCCTGGGCGGGATGCTGGCCGATCGTGGGCGTGGGGAAGGGCGCGCGAACGGGCCGATGCTGCTGGGACTGGCCATCGCCACGCTGGCGCTGTGGCCGCTGACCCGTGCGGACGACCTGCCGCTGGCGCTCGCCGCGCTGGCGGTCGCGGTCGCGGGGCTGTCGATCACGCTGGCGGGCGGCATGATCGGGCTGCAGAGCCATATGCCACCGGGCTTGCGGGTCGAGGGGACGGCGATCTTCCTGACGCTGGTCACGCTGCTGGGCACCGCGCTGGGCCCCTGGGGCGTCGGGCTGGCGAGCCAGGTGATCGCCCACCCCGCCGGGCTGGCCGATGCGATGGGCTGGGTTCTGGGCCTGACCGGACTGATCGGGTGCGGCGCGGCGCTGGTGGCGGTGCGGCGCGCGAGGGCGTGGGGCGCCGTCGCGGACGCGATGCCGGGGGGAGAGGCCCCACCCCAACCCCTCCCCTGAAGGGGAGGGGCTCCCTCAATCCAGTTCGTGCATCCAGCCGCTCCAGCGGCGGGTGCCCGTCTCCACCGCATCGCCGCGCCCCTGGCGGACGCGCGCGCGGTACTCGGCCGGATCGATCCCCTGATCGGCGCGGAAGGCGCGGACCAGCCCGGCCGCATCGCCCAGCCCATATGCCTGCGCCAGCTCGTCCAGCGTGCGATCCTCCGCCCCCGGCGCCTCGAGCGCGCGGCGCACCGCATCGACCCGCCGGCGCCGGACATGGCGCGCGATTCCGTCGCTGCGCTGGTACAGCCGGTACAGCGTCGCGCGCGACACGCCGACCTGTTCGGCGATCACCGCCCCGGTCAGATGCGGGTTGGCGATCTCGCGGTCGATCAGCTGCTCGACCGCCTCGCGGCGCAGGTGATCCTGGCGCCGTGCCTCGACCGCGACGTCGCGCGGGCCGCCCAGCGCGGTCGGCAACAGCTCGATCAGCGCGCGGGCAAAGGCGCCGTCATGCCGGTCGTCCAGCCCGGGCGCATGGCGGACCAGCGATTGCAGGAAGTCGCTGAGCATCGCGGTATCGGGGGCCCTTGCGACAAAGCCGTGCAGCGCGCCCAGGCTGCCCAGCGCCGCCAGCACCAGGTCGCGCGCGATGCTGGCGGTGATCATGTGCAGGTCGTGCGCCTCGGTCCGGTGGCCGCGCCGGGTATCCAGGAACACGATATCGCCCGGCCCGGCGTGCGCGAACCCGCTGCGCGGATGGCCGGTCAGCGTGCCCGACAGGACATGATGCAGGACGATATGGTCGAACCCGTCGGTCTGCACCCGTTCCTCGCGGACATGGGCCATGCCCGACAGATGCCGGTCGAACAGCAGCATATGCCGAAACCGCCAGCCCGTGACCCGCGCCCGGAACGGCCCGTCCAGCCGCACCACATCGGCCCCTTGCGCATACAGACGGCGATACCGGACAAAGGCATCGTCATCGGCCAGGCCCTCGCTGGAAAAGCCGATCGCTTCCTTCACCCCGCTCCCCCATTTCCCGCGCCATCCCCGTGACCGCAGTGAACGGTCCAGCATAGGGCCATATCGGGCAAATGCCATGGCAGGTTCCCACCGCACTATCGGGGATGGAGAGATGTCGCCCGCCTTGCCGGACAGCCAAGATGGGACGAACTGGCCCCGTCCGATGCGAGCCGCCCGACCACGGCGGCCATGCTGTTGCCCAGCCGGTCAGCATCATTTTTCCGGCCTCGTGAAAGGACAGACGGCGCCACCATAATCCCGGCATGTCTTGCAAACCGGATGAACACTTGGTCATCGCCCCCTGTAGCGATCTGTCGAAGCTCATCTCGTCCTTCATGACTTATACATCATGATTCCACGTGACATGACACCGCCTTCATCTTAGGGCTCATCCATCAATTGGGGGATGTCTGAAATGGTGAAGCTGTTGTCGCGCGGTCGGCAGGTCAAGGCGCGCGCCCTGGGTTCGAGCGCGATGCTGTTGACGGTCATGGTCGCGAGCCCGGCCTTTGCCCAGTGCACCCCCGATCCGACGCAGAGCAACACGACGACGACCTGCACCGGGACCGACAGGGGTCGGTACACAGAACGGACCCAGATATACGCTAAGGTTTTGCCGTGCCTTCGACGGCGCGCATCTGGCGAAGCGGTCTGAGCGCGGTGGATGGCGCATCGGGATCGGTCCAGAGGTAATCGCCGGTGAGATTGATATGCTGCCAACCGAGCGGTGATAGGTGTTGCAGCAGGTCCGGCGGGACCGGCCGGCCGAGGTTGGCGAGATGCATCCGGGCGGCTTGCAGGTAGGTCGTGTTCCACAGGACGATGGCACCGGCGACGAGGTTCAGCGCGCTCGCCCGATGGCTTTGGGCTTGCAGCGCATGATCGCGGATACGGCCGATGCGATGGAAGAAGATGGCGCGTTTCAGGGCATTTTCCGCTTCTCCCTTGTTGAGTTCGCGGGTGGCGCGGCGACGCTGTTCGGGCTGCTCGATCCAGTCGAGCGTGAACAGGGTACGCTCGACGCGACCGATCTCGCGCAACGCCAGTGCCAGGCCGTTGGCGCGTGGATAGGAGCCGAGCCGTTCCAGCATGATCGAGGCGCTGACGACGCCTGTGCGGATCGAGGTTCCCAGTCGCAGCACGTCGTCCCAGTGTGCCTCGATCAGACCTTCGTCGATGCGGCCCGCGACCAGCGGCGCAATATCGGGGCCGGGTTCGATGCCGTTAAACAGGTGCAAACGGCGTGCGGCGATATTCGGGATACGCGGCGCGAACCGGAACCCAAGCAGATGACATAGCGCGAACACATGGTCGGAGACGCCCCCGCCATCGACGTGATGCTCTTCGATGTGCAGATCGGCGCCGTGGTGGAGCAGCCCGTCGAGCACCTGTGCCGCCTCGCTCGCCGAAGCGGAGATAACTGTGGAATGGAACGGCGCGTAGCGATCCGAGACGTGGCTGTAAAAGGAGACAGCCGGCTCTGTCCCCTTGTGCGGATTGACTGCGCCGGTTGCCTGGGCGCGGCGGTCGAGCGGAAAGTTCTGACCGTCTGAGCTGGACGAGGTGCCGGACCCGAACAGCGCGGCCAGCGGCGCGGTGTGTTGGGCGTCGACAAGCCGGGCGAGCGCGCGACCGTAGGTTTCCTCGCGCAGATGCCACGAGGCGAGCCAACCGAGTTGGCGCTGGGTCACGAGATTGCAGGCTTCCGCCATGCGCGTATGGCCCAGATTGGTGGCATCGGCGAGCACCGCCGTGAGGATCGCACGTGGTTCATCCGCGGCACGGCCACTTTGCAGATGCGTGAAGCACTGGCTGAACCCGGTCCATCGATCGACTTCGGCAAGAAGGTCGGTGATGCGGATCGCGGGCAGATGCGCATAGAGCGGCGCAAGGGCGGTATCGGATTCCTCGGGAGTAATCGCCTTCAAGGGCGAAATCCGCAGCCTGCCCAAGCTGAGCTGCACGTCTTCCAGCGCGTCCGTCTCCGCCTTTCGCTCGACCTCGGCCAATCGACGGGCGAGGCGGGCGCGTCGTTCGGCCAGCCAGATATCGGCCGTATCCGGTGCCGGTATCGGCAAGGGGCCGGCCGCGCGCATGTTGGCGAATACGGGGGCAGGAATGAGTTGCTGCTCGACAGCACGATAGCGTCGGCTTCCCTCGACCCACATGTCGCCGGCGCGAAGCCGGTCGCGAAGCTCGACCAGCACGCACAATTCATAGATCCTGCGATCGGGAATGCCGGTGCCGATCGCCCGACGCCAAGCTTGCCGGATGAAGCCGACTGGCGTGCCTGCAGGCAATTTGCGCAGATGACCAAAATGAAGGTCGCGCATGATCGCGACCGCTCGCGCGAGCGCATGGCAGGCTGGCACCGCCCCGAATGTGAACGAGGCGATGAACGAGGGACCGACCTGTCGGAGGACGGGGTAATTGGTCGCGGCGACCGCGACGGGATCGACCGAATCGGGGCGGATCAGCTTGCGGGCTTCATCGACCTCGCGGCCGAGATCATTCCATCCGATCGCTGCCTCGACCGCAGCGCCGATATCGCCACCTGATATCTTGGCGGCGAGCAAGGCAGCGCCGAGTTGGGCAAGCAGCCGGATTTTGCCGTTGATGGTGCGCCGGTTGCGCTTGAGTGTCGTGTCCGCGCTGTTCTGTTCGCGCCGGAACATCTGCCCAAGCAGGCGATCGAACATCAGCACCGCATCGTCGGTGAGGGTAACGATGGTTTCGAGGATGGTCGCCACCAATGTGGCGCGACGCCGCGTCGCTTGCAGCGTCCGAACATGTTGCGCGGTCAGCCGCACGCCTTCCTGGCACAGGCGTCGGAGGCGCTCGGGATGGACGCCTACGGCGATATCCGGATCGATCCCGATGGCCCGAAGCAGTGTCAGTCGCTCGATGATGGCGGCGAATGTCTTTCGGCCGGGCTTGCCGGGTGACTGCCGCACCCAGGCCAGATCGCTCAAGTTCGTGCCTGTGTGGGGCAGGAGAAGCGCATCGAGCAGCCGGCGCTGTCGAGCATCGAGTCCTCGGGTCAGATGCTCGGCGACATGGCGTTCGGCATCGAGCAACGCCTGTGCGACCATCCGCTCGACCGAACTGATGCCCGGCACAATGATGCGCCGTCGCCGGCACTCATCCAGCATCACGCGCGCCAGCCTAGCCCCGCTGGTCGTCGTCAGCGCGATCGGCAGGAGCCATTCCTGCAACGTCGTTCGCAGCGGCCGACTGAGCGGCATGAAGCCGAATGCATCGCGCAGTGCATCGAGCTGTTCGTACCGGGTCGGGCCGCGCGTCGCGTAGTCGGCCAGCACCTCGGGTCCGACCTGCAATTGCTCTGCGACGAACGCGAGCGGCGTATCAGGGATCAGTTCACCGGGTCGCAGGAAACGGCCAGGATAGCGCAGCGCGCAAAGCTGGATCGCGAAACCCAGCCGGTTATGCGGTCGCCTCCGGCGGACGATGATGGCCAAGTCGTCCCGGCTCAATGTCCAGTGCTGGACGAGCAGGGTTTCGTCGTCGGGAAGCGCGAGCAACGCCGCGCGTTGCTCGTCCGACAGGACGGCGCGACGCGGCATCGGCTTAGACCTTGGCCGGTGCGGTCCAGCCGATCCGGGCAAGCGTGCCGAGAAGGGTCGAACGCGGCACCTTGAAGGTCCGGCAGACGGACGCCTTGCTGGCCCCGCCATCCAGCGCGGCGGTGATCCGCTCGAGCGTTTCGGCGTCGATCATCGGCGGGCGGCCACCTTGGCGTCCCCGGCGTTTGGCAGCAGCCAGTCCCGCCATCACCCGTTCGCGCGTGAGCGCACGCTCATATTGTGCCAATGCACCGAACAGCGAGAACAGCAATTCGCCGTGCGGCGTGGTCGTATCCATCTGCTCGGTCAGCGACCGGAACGCGATGCCGCGCGCCTTCAGATCGGTGACGATCGTCAGCAGGTGCGGCAGCGAGCGTCCGAGCCGGTCGAGCTTCCACACGATCAGTGTGTCGCCCGCGTTCAGATAGTCGAGGCAGGCTTTCAGGCCTGGTCGGTCGTCGCGCGCGCCGGATGCCTTGTCGGTATGGAGATGCCGATGATCGACCCCGGTTGCGACGAGCGCGTCCCGCTGGAGATCGACCGTTTGGCGGTCATCGGTCGTTGACACCCGCATATATCCGACCAGCATGTACGACAAACCCTCGAAAGCATGTTTTCGAACACCCTATCAAAGCGACAGGGTTTGTCGATCGTTATGGGCTGAGGCGGGTATGGTTCGGCAAAAGCGCAGGTCCGGAGCGTCGCCTATCACCTGTTTGCCGTCACGCGTCTGCTGTCCGTATGGACGCAAGTAGAAGGCACGCTGATGCCGCAAGAAGCACCAGGTCCTTCAACAGGAACTGTCCGGTTCCGGCCGAAATCGCCGGGAACCCGCCAGCGGTCGGCTCGGCGACGCCAGGCGTGCTCAGGAAAAACGTCAGTGTCACGGCATAAGTCAGGCATGACATCGCCGCGCCGAGAGCGGAGGCCGTCTTGTTGAAAGCACCGATAATCAGCGCAGCGGCCGTCGCGAGCTCGACGGTGCCTATAAAATAGCTTCCACCCTGCACCCCAAAAACGGCCGGAATCCAGCTCATGATCGGACTGTTCTTCATCAATGGCGCGATGCCCATCGCTTCATAGCTCGTGAATTTCATGCAACCGAACCAGAGAAAGATGACCACCAGCGCCCAGCGCAGCAACGCGAGAGACCCGCGAGAGCCGGTCGTCTTTTCAGCTATGTGTAATGTCGAAAACATGGTGCCTCGCTTTCATCATGGCGCATGACCTGCCTTCATGCTTAGACAGGCGTGATATATGCGCTGCGCATACACTATACGCCGTCAATGAATGAGGCAACCCTTTGAACGTACTCTCGGACCGGCTCGTCAATCTGTTCGGCGCCCTCGCAGTGGGCATCACCGATCGAATTAAGAAGGCGGCATTCGACCCGACGATACCCGGCGGTGGCGAAACCACCGCGGCGATCGTCGTCATCGGTCACGCGACCGGTCTTTCGATCGACGAATTAGGACGGGTGCTAGGCTTGTCCCACGCGGGGACGGTGCGGCTTGTCGATCGATTGGTTGCAGCCGGGTTCGCCGTTCGATCCAAAGCGCTACGGGACCGTCGTGCAGTAGCGCTGATGCTCACTGAGGCAGGCGAGACTCGCCTATCTGCGATCCTGCAACGAAGAAACGAGACTTTATCCGAAATCCTTAGCCATGTCTCGAATGCTGACCGCCTCGTGCTGGAACGTATTGCCGAGACAATACTTGCGCAGATGTCTGACGACGCTGTCTCGGCGCTGACGATATGCCGGCTCTGCGACGAGAGGCGATGCTACAACTGTCCGATGGATGCCTTTGGAATGCTGGAGTCGTCGACGCATAGAGTCGACCCATAAGTGCGCGCAGAGACGCTTAGCGTATATCTGTGCCCGTTCTATGTCCTGACCCCCGACAGCAACGGCCTGGTCGTCACCACCTCGGGCACGACCGTCGACGTGGCATCGGGCGCCACCGTGACCAACAGCGGCGCGTCGGCGATCGCCTTTCCAATCCCGACATCGCTGACCAGCTATCCTTCCGCGACGCTGACCGTCGGCGGCCTCGTCGATGGCGGCACCCAGACGGGCGTGCAGTTCGTCCGCCAGGCCACCACCAACGGCTATACCACCGGACAGCTGTCGGTAACGGTCGGCGCGGGTGGCCGCATCAGCGGTGCGAACGGCCTCGTCATCGGCCAGAGCGGCAGCAGCTTCGGCAACACCGTCGCCTCGATCGACAATAGCGGTACGATCAGCGGGACCGGCAGCGGGACGGGCACCGGCACGAACGGCTATGCCCTGTTGTCGACATCGTTCGCCTCGGCCGGATTCTCGACGATCACCAATCGCGCGGGCGGGCGGATCGGCGCGATCGGCGGCCCGGTCGGCACGCTGACCAATGCGGGCACCATCGATGGCGGCACGCGCAGCGCGATCGACATGGGCACGAGCTACAGCTCGGCGGTCTATGGCTATAACTGGACGAACAGCGGGACGATCCAGTCGAACAGCACGGGGGCGACGCTGGCCGGCGTCCGTTCGATCACGCTCGTCAACAGCGGGACGATCGCCAACAGCGGTACCGGGGCAGCGATCACCGCGACCGGCGCGACCATCACCAATGCCGCCGGTGGGCGGATCGCGACGGCGGGCGCAACCGCGATCCAGGCCGACGGCAATCTCTATCTGACCAACGCCGGGACGATCGTCGGCGATGTCGTGATCACCGCCGCGAATTTCGGCAGCAGCAATGTCGACAACAGCAGCGGCACGATCACCGGCAATCTGCGCTTCGGCACCACCAGCGACACGCTGACCGTCGGCTATGCGAATGGCGCGATCCGCACCGGCGTCAGCGGCACGATCGACGGGGGCAGCGGCACCGACACGCTGCGCGTCCGCTTCACGAGCGACGCGACGCTGGCCTCGGCGGTCGTTCTGCCGACCGGGTTCGAGCAGCTGAGCCTGGCCCCCGACGCGGACAAGACCGCGACGCTGGCGAGCGGCTTCACGACCGTCGGGCCGATTACGATCGACGGCACCGGAACGGTCGTCAATCGCGTCGCACTGACCGGCACGGGCACGGTCGTGCGCGACACCCTCGGCAGCGGTCTGGGCGCGCCGAGCTTCGTCAATGCGGGCAGCATCGCCGCGACCGGCGGGCAGAGCGGCACCTATGCCGTCGGCGTGAATTCGCTCCGGCGGTTCGAGAACAGCGGCACGATCACCGCGACCCAGGGCGGCGTCTCGTTCAGTTCGCAGGGGATGTTCGTCAATTCGGGCACGATCACGGCGGGCGGCACCGCGGTTTCGGTGTTCGGTCCCTATTTCAGCAACACCGGCACGATCCGTTCGACCGGCGGAATCGGGGCGTCGCTGTCGGGCTCGTCGGGAACCGGCTGGACCAATAGCGGCCGGATCGAGGGCGTGACCGCCGGGGCCCGGCTGTCGAGCCAGCTGACGAACAGCGGCACGATCACCGCGACCGGCATCGGCGTGATCCTGGATTCCTATGGCAGCCTGACCAACGCGGCGGGCGGCGTCGTCACGGGGGGCACGCGCGGCGCCGGTGTCGCCGGGGCGGCGGATTCCTATGCCCTGTCGAATGCCCGCATCGCCAATGCAGGCATCATCAACGGCGATGTCAGCTTCGGCGCGTCGAGCGACCCGCGCTATTACAACAACAACGCCTATTTCGCGCTGCCGGGCGGTGTCCTGAACGGCAATCTGCGGCTGGCGGCGGGCGACCAGTTCTTCACCGAGCTGGAGGGCAGCGGCGCGGGCCGCTATGCCGGTGTCACCGGCACCGTGCTGGGCACCAATATCGGCCTGCGCTACCGCGTGCGCGCCGACAGCAGCGCGACGCTGGCGGCGGATGCCGTCTTCTCCAGCATCGGCTATGACCTGTACGACAAGGCGACACTGACGCTGACCGGATCGCCCTCGACCCGCCAGCCGGTCCTGATGGGGCAGGGCAGCGTCGACCTCAGCGCCGACATCGCGACGACGACCGGCCCCGCGATCCAGGTCGCATCGCGTCTCCTGTCCTCCGGCCTGACCGAGACCGGGTCGACGCTGACCGTCACCAGCCGGGGCGCGCTGTCGCTGACCCCGACCCTGGCCAATTCCTATCCGGGCAATGCCGTCACGCTGGCGGAGAACGACAGCTTCACCAATGCGGGTACGATCACCGTATCGGATCGTCGCCCGTCCACGTTCGGCCCGATCGGCGCCGTTTATGGCGGCAAGAGCGTGACCAATGACGGCACGATCACGCTCGACGGTGCGATCGGCATCCAATATGCGCGCAGCTTCACCAACACCGGCCGCATCGTGCAGGCCGTGGGCGGCCGCGCGGCCACCGGCGTCAGCGGCGCCGACATGATCGTCAACAGCGGCACGATCGAGGTGGCCGGGCCCGCCGTCCTGCTCGACTACAGCTATAGCGGCCGTCCCACGCTGGAAAACAGCGGCCGGATCGCCAGCACGACCGGCCCCGCGATCGTCCAGACGTCCTATGGCGCGGTCATCCGCAATCTGGCGGGCGGCACCATCGTCGGCGGAACCGGCGGGATCGCCATTCGCGCCAGCAGCGCCCAGCTGTCCAACGCCGGCACCATCACCGGCGACGTCGATCTGGGTTATAGCAGCTTTGGCGGCCGGTCGTTCTTGGCCTCCACCTACACCGGCAGTGGCGGCACGCTGACCGGCAATCTCCGCTTCGGTGACGGCGACGACGTGTTCGTGGCGATCGACGGTATCACGGGCGTGACCGGCACGATCGACGCCGGGGGCGGCAACGACACCTATCGCCACGCGTTCACGAAGTCCGCCACCGCCACGCTGGGCAACCTCACCGCGCGCAATTTCGAGCGTGAGGACGTGCAGGCGATCGGCGCCGATACGCTGGTCACGGTCAAGGCGAGCGCACCGCTCGCCACGCTGCGGGTGCTGGGCGACGGAAAGATCGTCAACACCGCCAATGTCGATGGCGATCTGGCCATCGGCAACGACGATTATTACGGCAATCCCATGCAAGACGCTGCGCTGGCGGCCTTCACCAACCAGGCGGTGGTCAAGGGCGTCCTGCGCGGCGCGGCGATCCGCTTCGCCAATAGCGGCAGCATCGGCAGCGCCAATCTCGATCAGCCTGCGCTGCAGATCCGCGCCACATCCTTCGACAATTCGGGCACCATCCTGGCGAGCGCGAATCGCGCAGGTAACAATTTCGGCCAGAACGTCTATCTGACCGGCCTGGGTGGCGGCCTGGCCGCGACCAATAGCGGCCGGATCGAACAGGGTCTGTCGGCCTTTGTCAGCAATTATGTCGGCTATGGCACCGCGCCCGTCGACCCGCCCGTACCGATGCAGATTTCGCTGGCCAACAGCGGGTCGATCTCTTCGACCGGGCAGGTGACGGCGCTCGATCTGTACCTGCTGGACTATCAGGCCGCGGGCGGGACCGTGCGCCTAGACAATAGCGGCACGATCGACGCCAGCGTGGCCAGCGGCGTCGGCGCTTGGGTCGGCGTGGGCATCGCCACGAACGGAAACGGCACGCCGACGCCCCCGTCGGTTCAGCCCAGCTATGCGATCGGTATCGCCAATTCGGGTACGATCCGCGCCAATGGCGGTGGCACTATGGTCATCGACCCCTATGCGGGTGCCGCCGTTCCGGATTGGCAGGATCGCGACGCCCCCTTCACCAAGGCCGCTACGGCGCTGATGGTGTTTGCAGGCGTCCCCACGACCGCGACGATCGCCAACGCCGCGACCGGCACGATCGAGGCGACCGGGGTGAAGTCGGTCGCGATCCGCGCCAATGGCGTCGGCATCGACCTGACCAATGCCGGGACCATTCGTGGCGGGGCAGGAACCACGCTGGCCGCCAATGACGGCTTGGTCGGCGCGCTCGGCTCGACCTATCTGGCCGGCGCCATCCATACCACCGGCACCGCAGACGACCGGATCGTCAACACCGGCACCATCATCGGTTCGATCGCGCTGGGTGCGGGCAATGACCGGATCGAGAATTACGGGCGGATCGAGGGCAATGTGTTCCTGGGGGCAGGGGACGATACCTTCCTCCACCGCGCCAGCGCGACGCTGGTCGGTACGGTCGATGGCGGGACGGGCACCGACAGCCTGATCGTCGACGCGACCGGGGGCGGCACCGTCAATGGCGACCAGTTCGTCAATTTCGAACGCTTCAGCCAGATCGGGCAGGGCAATGTGACCTATGCCGGGGCCTTCCGCTTCGACACGCTGGGCGTGGCGGGCGGATCGGTGACGGTCGCGGCGGGCCAGACGCTGGCCAGCACCGGCGCGGTGACGATCACCGGCACCGACGCGGCCGAAACCGTGACCAACAACGGCACCATCGCCGGGTCGGTCGCGCTGGCGGGCGGCAACGACCGCTTCGTCAATGCCGGGCTGGTCCAGGGCGCGGTCTCGCTGGGCGACGGCGACGACAGCTTCGTCGAGGGCGCAGGATCGCGCGTCGTGGGCGGCGTCGATGGCGGCGCGGGCACCAACCTCTATACCGCGCTGCTCAGCGGCGATCGCACGGGGCTCGGCCAGCGCAGCAACTTCCAGCAGCTGGCGGTGACGGGTTCCGGCACGCTGTCGCTGACCCTCGACCAGAGCTTCGACACGGTTGCGCTGTCGGGCACCGGGCTGAATGTCGCGCTGGCAGGCAACCGCATCGGCGCGGTCACGGGCACGGACGCGGCCGAGCAGCTGCGCGTCGACGGCGACATCGCCAGCGTTTCGCTGGGGGCAGGGGACGACCTGCTCGCGCTGGGCACGGCCAATGCGGCGGGCCGGTACGATGGCGGCACGGGCACCGACACGCTGGCCTTCACCGCCAATGCGCCGGTGGTGCTGAGCGGGCTGGCGACGGGCTTCGAAACCGTGTCGCTCACCGGCAACGCGCTGACCGTGACGGGCTCGCTGGGGTCGCAGGGCGCACCCTTGCGCTTCGGCGACGGCGACCAGTCGCTCACGATCGCCAGGGGCGGCACGCTTGCCGGGGTCATCGATCTGGGCGCGGGCAATGACAGCTTCCGTCTGGCGGCGGGCTCGGTCCTGCTGGGCACCGTCTCGGGCGGAGCTGGCAATGACGGCGCCACGCTGGAGCTGGCGGGCAACCAGATGCTGGCGGCGGGTACGCTCACCGGGTTCGAGACGCTGGCGACCGAGGGGACCGGCGCGCTGACCCTGACGGGCACGCAGACCTATACCCAGGTCAACGCCGCGACCGATTTGACCATCGCATCGGGCAGCAGCCTGACCGCGAACCAGGTGGCCTTCACCGGCGGCAACCAGCGCTTCACCATCGCGGGCACCTTTGCAGGCGCCGTCGATGGCGGGGCAGGGACCGACGGCATCGTGCTGTCGGGCGGCACCGCCGCTGCGCCGGTCGCGTTTACGAACGTCGCCAATGTCGAGGCGCTGGCGATGGCCGGCGGCTATGCCACGGTATCGGGCAGCGCCGCCTTCGGGTCGGTCGACATGGCGGGCGGTCGCCTGGTCGGGCTGGCCGGATCGACGATGACGGCCACGCAGTTCCTGGTGCGTCAGGGCGCGACCTTCGGATCGGCGGGCACGGTCAACGGCAATCTGACGGTGGCGGGCACGCTCAGCCCCGGCGCGTCGCCGGGTACGATGACGGTCAACGGCAACGTCGCGCTGAACAGCGGCTCGCTGTCCTATTTCGAGCTGACCCCGACCGTGTCGGACAAGCTGATCGTCAATGGCGGGCTGACCATCGCCAGCGGATCGACGCTGCAGATCGTATCCAGCGGCGCCCTGCGCCCCGGCACCTCCTATGACCTGATCGTCGCCAGCGGCGGGATTTCGGGCAGCTATTCGAACATCGTCAAACCGACCGACCTGTTCGGCTTCGTCGTCCAGCGCGCCGACCGGATCCAGCTGCTCGGCCAGTTCCTGGGCGATGCCCGCTTCAGCCCGCAAGTGTCGCGCAGCATCGACTATGCCAACGCCACGCTGGCGCGGCAGCCCACGACGAGCACGCTGTTCGCCGCCCTGCCGTCGCTGTTGACCGGCACGGGTGCCTCCAACCCGCGCGGCTTTGCGCAAGTGACGCCGGAGGCCTATGCCTCGGCCACCCAGATCGGCGTCGACAACGCCCTGGGCCTGGTCCAGGCGGCACGCGGTCCCGCCTTCGCCACCACCCGCGACGAGGCGGGGCCCTTCACCTTCGCCCAGACGCTGGGCCAATGGCACACGCTGGGCGCCGATCGGGTACAGGGAACCAGCGAGGTGCGGACGCGCGGCTATGGCTTCCTGGGTGGTGTCGGTTACGGCGACCGCCAGTGGATGATCGGTGCGTTCGGCGGCTGGCTCGACACGCGTCAGCAGGTCGCCCCGCTCGCCGCCTCGACCCGCGCCGACGGCGTGGTCGCGGGCGTGCATGGCCGTTATGCGATGCCGGGCGGGTTCGGCTTCGGCGCGTCGATCGTCTATGACGGCGCGCAGGCCCGCACCACCCGCGCGCTGCCGGGCACGGCCTCGGCGTTCGGGCGCTACGACCTGCACAGCTGGACCACCGACCTGTCGGTCCATTATGCCGCCGAAATGGCGGACGGCTGGGCGCTGACCCCGCGCGCCGGGCTGACCTATCTGCGCACCACCCGCGCCGGGGTGGCCGAGACGGGCGGCAGCCCGTTCGCGCTGGCCGTCGCACGCAACCGCCAGGTCGCGGGCTTTGCCGATGCCGGTATCACGGTCGGACGCAGCGATGCGTCGGATGCACCGTTCCGCCCCTTCGTGACGCTGGGCGCCCGTTACCAGATCGAGGGCACCGCGACCCGCGCGCTGGGCGGCTATGCGGGCGGTGGCCTGGGCCTGGTCGCGCTGGGCGCGTCGCGCACGCCGCTGGTCGCCACCGCGACCGCCGGGGTCGCCTATCGCTTCACCAGCGGGTTCGACCTGTACGCCACGGGCAGCGCACAAAGCGGTCGCGACGACCATCAGGAAACGATCTCGGCCGGCGTCCGCCTGCGCTTCTGATGGGGTGAGGGGCCGGAGCGGCGATCCGCTCCGGCCCCCCAAAAACGATTGTGACGCGGCCGTCATCGAGACGTCATCGCTTTCACATCGCTTCGTAACAATGCCTCGCCACGGGGGCGGGAACGACCGGCGCCGGGGGGTGTCGGCACGATCACGCGCCCAGGGGAAGCATCATGCACGCCATTCGTTCCGGCATCCGCGGTCTCGCGGGGGCCTCGCTCATCGCATTGTCCCTGGCTGCGAGCCCGGCACTGGCCGGGGCCAGCGATGCCAGTGCCCCCGCCGGGCTGCCCGCGGCCGGGCCGATCCTGTCGGGGCGCATCTATGACGCGACCGGCGTGGCGCTGCCCGGTGCGCGCATCGTCGTCGAGGGGACGGGGGCGCAGGCGACGACCAATCTGCAGGGCGAGTTCAGCATCGTCACCCCCGACGAGGCGGGCGACGTCACCCTGCTGGTCGATTATCTGGGCCGGGCGCCGGTCCGCCACATCGTGCCCGCAGCCGAGCGGGGCCGCCCCGTCTCGCTGACCCTGCCCGCCGCCAGCGGCGCGGCGAGCGACATCGTCGTCACCGGCGCGTCTCTCCTCGACAACACCGCGCGCGCGCTCAACCAGCAGCGGACCGCCGACAACACCGTCACCATCATCTCGGCCGACGCGATCGGCCGCTTCCCCGATCCCAATATCGCCGAGGCGCTGCAGCGCGCGCCCGGCGTCGGCATCGAGCGCGACCAGGGCGAGGGCCGTTACATCAACGTGCGCGGCGCGCCGTCGGAATGGTCGGCCATCTCGGTCGACGGCATCCAGATTCCCTCGGTCGACCCCACGACGCGCGCGGTCGATCTCGACACGCTGCCGTCGGACATCGTCGCCAATCTGGAGGTGACCAAGTCGCTGCTGCCCTATCAGGATGCGGACTCGATCGCGGGCGCGGTCAACATCACCACCCGCTCGCCCTTCGACCGCAAGGGCTTTGCGCTGACCGGCATGGCGGGCGCCAGCTACAACCAATATGGCAAGGGGAGCGATTATCGCGGATCGGCCGCGGTCAGCGATACCTTCGGCCCCGACCGCCAGTTCGGCCTGCTGTTCTCGGGCAGCTATTCGCGCACCCATCGCCGCCCCGACAATGTCGAGAACACGTGGAGCCAGACGCCTGCGGGCCTGCGCGTCACCGAGACGCTGTTCAAGGATTATGACACCAAGCGCCAGCGCATGGCCGGGACGGGCGCGTTCGAATGGCGCCCGTCGGACATGACCCATGCCTGGGTGCGCGGCACCTATGCCCGGTTCGAGGACGACGAATATCGCGACCGCATCGGCATCCTGTGGAGCGAGGGCACGATCCAGGCCGGATCGACCGACCGCGCCGCGACGTACCGCAACACCCGCATCGAAAAGCAGGTCCGCCACCGCAAGCAGATCAACGAGATCTGGTCGGCGACCGCCGGGATCGAGCAGCGGCTGGGCGAGGGCACGATCCGCGCCGATGTGGCCTATAGCGAGAGTTCGCAGACCTATCCGCGCCGCGACGAGCTGCTGTTCCGCTCCTCGCTGCGCCCGACCCTGTCTTATGATTTCGCCGATGCGGATCTGCCCGCCTATTCGCTGTTCACCAGCAAGGAGCATCTGCAGACCGGCACCTTTGCGTTCCGCGAGAATGCCTATCGGTCGAACACGACGAAGAATGACGAGCTGACGCTCGCGGTCCGCTCCGACGTGCCGCTGGGCGACAACATCACCCTGTCGGGCGGTGGCAAATATCGCGAGCGGCACATCAACGCCGACGAGGAGCGGTTGCGCGACCGCCGTACATCGGCCGCGCCGTCGCAGAGCCTGGCGGGGCTGTTGTCCGATCAGGAATCGCGCAATTTCGGCTATGACCTGGGCCAGCGTTTCGCCCCCTCGCTGGCGGACGCCTATTTCGACGCGACCAAGGCGGCCTCGGAGCGTCGCCTGCCGCAGTCGCTGACCGCCGACTATATCGCCGAGGAGAAGATCCTCGGTCTGTTCGCCATGGCCAAATATGTGAAGGACGGCACGACCCTGATCGCCGGGCTTCGCGTCGAGACCACCGATTTCGAGAGCAGCGCGCCCGGCGTGTCGCGCACCGGCGCGATCACCACCGCGCGGGGGCGCAACGGCTATGCCGACTTCTTCCCCAACCTGACGCTGCGCCAGGCCTTTACCCCCAACCTGATCCTGCGCGCCGCGCTCAGCCGCGCGATCAACCGCCCCAACTTCCCGCAGATCGCCCCGCGCGTGCTGGAAACGAGCGAGGGCAACACGGTGCGCGTCGATTTCGGCAACCCGGACCTGAAACCGACCCTGTCGAACAATGCCGATGCGGGGCTGGAATATTACATCCGCCCGCTGGGGCTGATCGCGGTCAACGGCTTCTACAAGGATCTGTCCGACTATCGCTACACGCTGACCAGCACGGGGGTGTATAACGGCGTGGGCGGCGCGATCCTCAGCCGCCCGGTCAACGCGCGTCGCGGCGAGCTGTACGGGGTCGAGGTCAACTGGCAGCAGCAGCTGAGCTTCCTGCCCGGCGTGCTGGGCGGGTTCGGCGTGTTCGCCAACTATACCTATACCAGGGGGAACGCGACCTTCGACACCGCCTTTGCCGGGCGCAGCCGCTTCGCGCTGCCCGGCCAGTCGACGCATATGTGGAACGCCAGCGTCTTCTACGAACGCGGGCCGGTGAACCTGCGCGTCGCCTATACCAAGCGGTCGGACTATCTGGACGAGATCAACGCCGACAATCCCGCGCTCGACCTGTATTGGGAGGGTCGCGGCCAGCTCGACGTGACGGGCAGCGTGCAGCTGGCGAAGGGGATCAACCTGTTCGCCGAGGGCAAGAACCTGACGAACACGCCGGGCGTGCGCTATTTCGGCCAGCGTTTCCGCACCTATGAATATGAGAAGTTCGGCTACACGATCTTCGGCGGCCTGCGGGTGAAGCTGTGAGGGCGGTCGCGCTGCTCGCGCTGTTGCTCGCCGGGTGCGCGGGCGTATCCGCGACGCCGCAGGCCCCCACGCCGATCGGCGCGCCCATCGTCGCGCCGGTGGTCGCCGCGGCGGCCGAGACCGATCCGGTCGACAGCAGCTCGGACGCGGCGGACGATCCCGCGATCTGGCGCAACCGGGCCGACCCGGCCGCCAGCCTGGTCATCGGCACCGACAAGCAGGCGGGCATCCATGTCTATGACCTGCACGGCAAGCGCCTGTCCTTCACGCCCGCCGCGCGGCTGAACAATGTCGACCTGCGCGAGATGGCGGGCGGCCGTGTCGTCGTGGCGGCCAGCGACCGCGCGGACAAGGCGAATGCGCATGTCGCGCTGTTCACCCTCGACACCCGGGCGCGCCGTCTGGTGCCGATGGGCCGCTATCCGGTGGGGCCGGGCGAGGCGTACGGGATGTGCCTGTGGACCCGTGCGAAGGACCGCGCGCTGTTCGGCTTCGTCGTGCTGAAGGACGGGCGGATCGACCAGGTCCGCATCGACCTGACCGCCGCGACCCCGCGCGTCGAACGGGTGCGCAGCATGAAGCTGGGCACCCAGGCCGAGGGGTGCGTGGTCGATGATCGCACGGGCCTTCTCTATGTGGCCGAGGAGGATGTCGGGCTGTGGCGTTTTGCCGCCGATCCCGCCGCGCCGACCACCGCGACGAGCATAGCCAGGGTCGATGGCCGCACGCTGTTCGACGATGCCGAGGGGCTGGCGCTGGCGCCCCGGGGCGCGCGGGGCGGCTATCTGGTCGTGTCCAGCCAGGGCGACAACGCCTATACGCTCTATCGCCTGCCCGGCGTGACCTATGCGGGCCGCTTTCGCATCGGGGGGGGCGCCATCGACGGGACCAGTGAGACCGACGGGATCGAGCTGGCGCTGGGCGATTTCGGCCCGGACTATCCCGGGGGGCTCTTCGTCGCGCAGGACGGCGACAACGCACCCCAGACTCAGAATTTCAAATATGTCAGCTGGGCGAAGGTGCTGAAGGCGCTGGGGCTGTAGGCGTCGGCTATTCCTCCCCTTGCAGGGGAGGAATGTTTCGCATCCGCGCCTGTCCCATGACACCTGTCCCATGACACCTGTCCCATGACACCTGTCCCATGACAATTGCCGTGGACCGGCCATTCATGCATGGCGCGGGGCGGGTCTGTCTGCCGGGGGTGTGAAGAATGAAGATCGCTGTTTTCGGGCTTGGCTATGTGGGAATGTCCAACGCGGTGCTGCTGGCCCAGCACAATGACGTGGTCGCGGTCGACATTTCGCCCGAGCGGGTGGCGATGGTCAATGCGCGCACCTCGCCGATCGTGGATGCCGAACTCGACGATTTCCTGACCGGCCGCACGCTGAACCTGACCGCCACCACCGACGCCGCACAGGCGCTGGCGGATGCGGATTACGTGATCGTCGCGACGCCGACCAATTACGACATCGACACCAACAGCTTCAACACCGCCTCGGTCGAGGCGGTGATCTCGCTGGCCAAGACCCATGCTCCGCAAGCCACCGTGGTCATCAAGTCGACCATCCCCGTCGGCTTCGTCGACGATGTCCGCGCGCGGATGGGGACCGATCAGGTCATTTTCAGCCCCGAATTCCTGCGCGAAGGCCGCGCGCTGCACGACAATCTCCACCCGTCGCGCATCATCGTGGGCGAACAGTCCGAGCGCGCGCGGATCTTTGCCGACCTGCTCGTCCAGGGCGCGGAGAAGGCCGACATCCCGGTCCTGTTCACCGGCACCCGCGAGGCCGAGGCGATCAAGCTGTTCGCCAACACCTATCTCGCGATGCGCGTCGCCTTCTTCAACGAGCTCGACAGCTATGCGATCGCCGGCGACATGGACACGCGCCAGATCATCGAGGGCGTCGGCCTGGATCCGCGCATCGGCACCCACTACAACAATCCCAGCTTCGGCTATGGCGGCTATTGCCTGCCCAAGGACACCAAGCAGCTGCTGGCCAACTACACCAACGTCCCCCAGAACCTGATCCGCGCGATCGTCGACGCGAACCGCACCCGCAAGGATTTCCTGGCCGACCAGATCATCGCGAAGAAGCCCGCCCAGGTCGGCATCTTCCGCCTGACGATGAAGGCGGGATCGGACAATTTCCGCCAGTCCTCGATCCAGGGCATCATGAAGCGGATCAAGGCCAAGGGGATCGAGGTCGTCGTCTTCGAACCCGCGCTGGCCGAGGACGCCTTCTTCGGATCGCGCGTCTACCGCGACCTGGCGGCGTTCAAGCAGGACAGCGACGTCATCATCGCCAACCGCAACGACCCCGAACTGGCCGACGTCGCGGACAAGCTGTTCACCCGCGACATCTTCGGCTCGGACTGAGGGTTCGCGCCGGGCAAGGGGGATCGGGACGGGGCAATCCCGGCGACGCCCCCTTTGGCCTTGCATGGTCGGGGCCGGGCCTTGAAGCGGCTATCGGGCAGCACCGGCGCTTCGCCCCGTTTCTCGCCGTCCGGCGCGCAGTTTCGGGACATCCCGTCGCCCCTCCACCTCCCCAATCTGGAAAGCCGGATCGGGCGCTCGCGATCCGGGTCTGGGCGTACAGCCTGTCTTGCCGATTGCTCGTATCTTTTCGCAATCAGCTGATCCAGCTCTCCACGCAATGCGCTGTCCAGGTCGTATGCGATAATCGTGCGGTACACATCAGGCCGTAACCGAAAATGCCTTCCTCACGGAAGGAAACCTCCACAAGAGCCAGGTTGCCGTTCCTCGAAAAAATGGGGCTGGTGAACGTGACGAACCTGAGGTGTCCTTCATGATCCGTCGTCAGCCCTGCCTTTCCCTTCCATTTACAAAAAGGCTTGAAGTTTTCAAAGCTGTAGCTTTCTTCCTGTCCTGTGATTTCATCAAACTCTTCTGCGGACAATGCCATAAGTTTGCGGTAGCCAGAATCGAAGTTTTTGAGATTTTTAAGACGGCGACGCGACGAGCGAACATCCTTTGGGAAAGCAGGTGCATCCTGCTTAATCGCGGCAGTGTACGCGGCTTGAAGAACGGCGCACGTCCTTGGCGCCGATGCGAAGGTTAGCACCGGCTGTTGAGCCGGCGTGGGTGGCATCGTTGCAGACGACACGAGCGGCGCCAAAGCCGCGACAATGTTCGTAGCCCGCATATTATCTCCAAGGGAATGACTGACCGGCCGCTATCGTGGGTTTCTTCCGAACGCTTGCGGCCCGCAACCCATCGATGTTTCGCTGCTCGTGCCGACACATCGGCTTTCCCGCTTCTCGATCCCAATCGCGACGACTGCCGGGCCTGGCGTACGCCTTGCCCCTCTTCTCCCCGCCCCCTCAGAACAGTTTGCGCACGCCGAACCGGACGGCGCGGCCGACGGGGTCGAGCAGGGCGGGCTGGAAGCGGGCGGGGGTGTTGCCGTTGCGGTCGGTGACGTTGATCCGGTCGTTCAGCAGATTGTCGACGATGAAATGGGCCCGCATCTTGGTGGTCCATGGCTTGTCGATCACCTTGTGCAGGTCGATCGAGCTGAAGAACGCCACCTGCGCCAGCGCCGAGAAGCGCAGGTCGGAGGCCGCGATCTCGCTGCGGATGCGGGTCGGGCCCTGGATCCGGCCGAAAAAGCCGACGCTCAGCAGATCGTAGGAAAAGAACCCGTTCACATCCACGTCCCAGCGCGGCCGTCCACCCGTGCCGTTCAGCGTCGCCCCGTCGAGCAGGTCGAGCACCGGCCCCCCGCGCCTGAGCGTCAGCCGGTTGTCCAGCCGATAGCCGGGCGCGACCGCCATCGACAGATAGGGCGGGGGCTTGGGCGGGCGGGGCGGGGGGCTCGGGCTGGCCGCATTGCCGGGCGGGGCCGTGCCCGGGGCGGGGGCCTCTGGCGGCTTTGCGGGGGGCGGAGGCATCTTGCCCAGCGGGCCGTTGAACGAAAAATTCATGCGCAGCTTGCGTTCGCGCTCGAACGCCAGGTTGACCGGGCGCAGGTCGACCGTGACCAGTTGGCCTTGCGCGTTGCGGATGAACAGGTCGGGGAACATCCGCTGGAACGCCAGCGTCGCACCGCCCAGCGAGGCGGCCTGGTTGTCGATGCGCGACTGGTTGTAATCCAGCCCGACGCGCAACGCCTCGCTCCTGAACGGCTGGACCGAGACGCCCAGCGTCGTCATCCGCCGCTTCTCGGGCGCCAGATCGGGATTGCCGCCGAAGATCGTGGTGACGAGCGTGCTGCGCCCGGTCACGAAGTCGAAAAAGGGCACGTTGGGCGTCGCCACGACCGGCGCGACGACCTGGGTCACGCCGGGCGCGGCCTGGCTGACATTGACCGAGGCGTTGAACTGGAGCGGGCGCAGCGGCGTCCAGTTCATGCCCAGATTATAGGTGCTCAGCCGCCCGAAGTCGGACACCTCGGACACCCCGGCCATGACGCTGGCCTGCAATTCGCCCAGCGCCGACAGCACGCCTTCGCGCCGTGAGGCGATCGGCACGATGGCGTTGACGCTGGCCCCGCGCATGGTACGTCCCAGCCCCTCGACCGGCAGCGCCAGATTGGTGCGCGCGTCGCTGTCGATCCGGCTATAGTCGGTGGTGGCGGTCAGCAGCACCGATCCGGCGGGCAGGCGGACGAGCGGGCCGTTGGCGGTCGCCTTGATCCCGATGGTATCCGACCGGGTCCGGCTGAGGTTCAGGAGGCGCCGCGCCGCGGTGCTCGCATCGATTGCCGCCATCGGATCGCCGCCCGCGTCGATCGCCGCCTGGAGCGCGCCCAGCGGCACGCCGATCTCGGACCGGTTGCGCGACACCATCCGGTCGTAATTGCCCGTCACCGCCCAGCTCCAGCGCCGCACCGCGCCGGTCAGCGTGCCGGCCGCGCGCAGCGCCATGCTGCTGTTGCGCTGGCGCAGCACGCTGTCGGGCAGGTAGCGATAGAGGAGGGTGTCGTTGGCGAACGGAAACGCGCCCAGGCCGCCCGGCACCCGCAGCGTCGCGGGCGCCAGGCCGTTCAGCCCGCTTGCCCCATTGGCATCCATCGACAGGGTCAGCGAGCCCGCCATGCTCTTGCCGATCGGCACGGCCAGCCCGCCCTCGGCATGGATGGAATCGCTGCGCGGTTGCAGCGTGCGGAACCGCCCGAGATCGGTGACGGCGACCGGGCTGTCGGCATAGGCCGACAGCACTCCGCGCGCGGCCGGGTCGATGGGCACGCCCGCCACGGTCACGCTGCGCCCCGCCAGCCCGTCCAGCCGCGGGTCCAGGCTGGCGCCCGCCACGCCGCCCACATTGCCCGTCGTCGCAAAGAGCACGTCGGGATCGACCAGAACCGGACGCTGGCTCTGGAGGATCGGTTCGATATGCGTGTGCGTGGCGTTGAAGGTCAGGCGGCGCGGCCCGTCGATCCGCGCCGAGGTCAGCTCGGCGAAATTGGTCGTGCCGCCCCCGTCGGTCTGAACGCTGACCAGATCGTTGAGCGTCACCGCACGGAATTTCTTCTTGGTGATGAAGTTCGTGACCCGGACGGTCGGCGGAAAGCCGAAGCGCGCCGCCTCCTGCTCGGGCAGCACCTCGATCCGCTCCATCGCCTCATAGGGCAGCGACTGAAACTCCGAGAAGCCCGACACGCGGCGCCCGTTGAGCAGCATCACCGAATCCTGCCCGCTCGACGACCGGGTCAGCGGACGCAGTTTGCGCATCAGGTCGCTGAGGCTCGTCGCGCCCATCGCGTCCAGCGCCTGCGCGTCCAGCACCGCGACCGGCGCGACCGCGCCGATCGCCGATCCGGGGATGCGCTGGCCCATGACGGTGACTTCGGACGGGGGGATGTCGCTGGTCGGGGGCGGGGATGGCTCGGCCGGAGGGTCGGTCGGATCGGGCGCCACGGACTGCGCATGGGTCGGTGCCGCCCCGAGCGCGGCCATGATGAACGCTGTCCATGCCACGCCGCCCCTGAGCGCCGCGCCTCCCCCCGATCGCATCGTCCAGCCACTCCCATCGCCGACGTTATGATCCGGTCATACTGTGGCGACCATGTCACAATTAAGGCAATTTTTGCCCCATAACTTGACTTTGCCGATTCTGGGCGACCGATTTTGCTAATACACCAGCTTCAGAATGACTTGGCGGCATGAAAAAACCGCATCCCCCGGACGGTGAAGGCCGGGGAATGCGGGCAGGCAGGGGCATGGCGAGGACCGATGCCCCGGGGAAACGCTCAGCACCGGATCTTACTTGTGCTATACCGTTTTTATAGAGGAAATTTGGAAATGCGCAACGGCTGACATTCTTTCCGCTTGGGAGCGCCGTTCCGGTTCCGGGCGGCGACACGTCCCGGCCCGGCGCCGTGCCGTGCGTTGGCGATGTTCAGACCCCGGGCGCGGCCGGTTCGGCAAGCGTGGGGGCGGGGGCGGCCTTGTTGCGCAGCACGCCGCGCATCACCCGCAGATAATGGTCGGCGCCGTGCTCGATGGCGAAGCGCCGCGCCTGGTGCAGCGTGCGCCGCGCATCGGGGGCATGGCCATGGGCATCGGCGATGGCCGCCGCGAACGCCGCCTCGTCGCCGACCGGCACCAGCGTGCCGAGCGTCCCCTGTTGCAGCAGCGCGCCCATCGACCGGCTGCAATCGGTGGCGATGATGCCGATATTGGCCGCCAGCCCCTCCAGGATGACCGCGGGCACGCCTTCGTAATCCGACGACAGCAACAGCGTGTCATACCCCGCCAGCAGCGCGGCCGGATTGGTGACATAGCCCCGGAAATCCACCCGGTCGGCAATGCCCAGCGACGCCGCCAGCGCCTCCAGCGCGGGCCGCTCCGGCCCCTCGCCGAACAGGGTCAGCGTGTCGGCCGGGCCGCTGCCCCGCGCGAACCCGCGCAGCATCAGCGCCAGGTTCTTCTGCGGGGCCAGCCGCGCGATGGTGACGAAACGGCGTCCGGCCGATGGCGCAGGCGCGCGGCCCGGTTCGCGCAGCGCCATGATCTGCGTCTCCGACAGGGCGGGATCCGGGATGATCGACACGCGCGCCGGCGACACGCGCACGCCCTGCACGATCTCGGCGCGCATCGGCTTTTCCATGCCGACGAAATGGTCGATCGCCAGCCCCTGGATCCGCAACCACAGGCGATAGAAGACGCGATAGACCCGCGAAGCGTCGGCCCGGTCCAGATTGTTGCTGATCTTGGCGACGATCGGCGGACAGTCGCGCCCCAGCGCCAGCTTCAGCATCACCGCCGGAAAGGCATAGGTGTTGCCCGCGCAGAACAGCACGTCCGGCCGCACCGCCCGCACGATGCGGGGCAGGGTGGCGACCATCCAGATGGTTTCCCAATGCGCGATCCCCGGCCAGCGGCGCCGGGGTGTGACGAAAGCCAGCTCCGCCCCGACATCCTCGGCCATCGCGCCGTCGGTCCGCCCCAGGAACAGCGGCGCATCGACCCCGGTCGCGCGCCAGCGCCGGATCAGCCGCAACGCGATCCGTTCGACCCCGCCGGGTTCGAAACTGTGGAGAAAGGTCAGGACGCGCAAAGGCCGTCACGCCCTGATCGCAGCCGATATCGCCCGGAATTCCAGCCCATGGTTCAGCGCGATAGCATGACCGCCGGACAAAACGATACCATGACGTGACGTAATTGTCATGATCGGCGGGAAGAGGGGGCGGGGGCGGC
>NZ_JBWMBY010000002.1:0-264872 GCF_056497825.1 Sphingomonas sp. 77B | reverse complement strand
TGTAGGCGCCAGATACAAATGACACCGTCCTGCTAGATAGAAACGGCACTGCCGGTGCTTTCAGTGGGTCGCCGGTGTCATAGCCTTCCTCGGCAACGAGGACGCGCATGGTATGACGGTGCTGACGATGAGTGCTGCTGAGATCACCCGGTTCGACACGCTGATGCGGCTCGACCGCGGCGAGATCCGGATCCCGGACGCGATGGAGCTTCTTGGCCTCCAGCGGCGGCAAATCTACCGGCTGCTCGATCGCCTTCGACAGGAAGGCGCTGCTGGACTCGTGTCGCGCAAGCGCGGACGCCCGAGCAACCGCCGCTACAGCGACGCCTTTCGCGCCGAGGTCGTCGCTCTCGTGCGGGAAAACTATGCCGACTTCGGGCCGACGCTCGCGCGCGAATACCTTGCGGAGCGGCACGGCTTGGGCCTCTCGTGTGAGACGTTGCGTCAGATCATGATGGAGGCGGGCCTTTGGAAAGACCGCGCGGCCAGGCGCCCGCGCCCCTACCAACCCCGCTATCGGCGCGACTGTCGCGGCGAACTGGTCCAGGTCGACGGCTCGAAACACTGGTGGTTCGAGGACCGCGGCCCGCAATGCACGCTGCTGGTGTTCATCGACGACGCGACGAGCGAGCTGATGCACCTCGAGATGGTCGAGAGCGAAAGCACCTTTTCCTACATGCGCGCGACGCGGACGTACCTCGAGCGGCACGGCAAGCCGGTCGCCTTCTACACGGACAAGCACAGCGCGTTCCGCAACAACACAGCCTCGGCGAACGGCGACGGGATGACCCATCTCGGGCGGGCACTGGACCGGCTGAACATCGATCTGATCTGCGCGAACTCGCCGCAAGCGAAGGGGCGCGTCGAGCGGGCCAACGCGACGCTGCAGGACCGGCTCGTCAAGGCGATGCGGCTCCACCGCATCAACACCATCGACGAAGCCAACGCCTTCCTCCCCTCCTATATGGCGCAACACAACCAGCGGTTCGCCAAGGCGCCGTTCGACCCGCGCGATCTGCACCGACCGCTGGCCATCCACGAGAACCTTGAAGCCGAGATGGTCTGGCGCGAGCAGCGCACCGTCACCGGCGCCCTCACCCTGCACTACAACAAGGCCATGTTCATCCTGGAGCCGACCCCGGTCGCTCAGGGGCTAGCGCGCAAGAAGGTGGATGTGTGCGAATACCCGGACGGCCGCCTCGAGATCCAGCACGAGGGCGAGGTCCTGCCTTATCGCGTCTTCGACAAGATGCGCCGCGTGAACCAGGCACCGGTGGTCGACAACAAGCACCTCGACGCGGCGCTGGCGCTCGCCCATGCCATCCAGCAGGTGCAGCCGCACCACGCGAAGCGCAACAACAACGAACCGGCGCGTACCGCTCAGCCCGGCGGGGTGTTCAAGGCCCCCTCGCCCGTACCACCCGGGCCGAAGCTGGACCGCCGCAAACTTGGCAATCAGCGCCTGAAGCGAGGCCCCCGCCTCTCCAACGACGAACTCGTCGCGCGCGGCTTGGGCGAGTATGTCCGCCAACAGACGGGATAACTGCATGGCGCCCCTGCCAGCGTCTCACAAAGGATGGTGAAACGGGAATGTCAGCTTTCGCTGGCGGAATGTCGGACACGTTCAACGTCCAAACCACCGCCAGCATAGAAATTTATCGTGTGATCGCGATCTCTCAGAGTCCTGCGTACCACTCATATCCTGCAGCATCCTCCCAATACCCACCCTTGCCGCCATAGATGCCGGCAAGGCTTGGGACCGCCTCGATCCGCTGGACATATTTCGCGTGTTTATAGCCGAGCTGCCGCTCTACCCTGAGACGTAACGGCGCGCCGTTCTGGACCGGAAGCAGCTGGTCGTTGATCCCCCAAGCCAGGATCGTCTGCGGATGAACGGCGTCGATCCGGTCGATCGATTCATAGTACATGGTCCCGTTGGTCTGTGGGTCGGCACAATGAAACACGATAAAACGGGCTTGCGGACTGACACCTGCGCGATCCAGCAACAGCTTTAGGGGCACACCGTGCCATTTCGCGATCGCGCTCCAGCCCTCCACGCAGTCATGACGTGTGATCTGGGTTCGGGTCGGCATCGCCCTGATCTGGTCGAGCGAAAAGGCTTGCGGGTTAGCGACAGCGCCGTCGACCACCAGCCGCCAATCGTTGAAGTTGACGGCAAGATGCCGTGCATAATCGGTTCCGCCCGGCATCCGGGTGCCATTCGCTCGAAAAACGGGCGAGCGCTGCGAAGGAGCGAACTCCTCAGCTAGCGCCGTCCGGTCCTGCAATAGCCTCTGAAAGGCATAGTTGCCCCGCTCGCCGGATGCGAGGAGCGCGCGAAATTGCTCATTTTGCCCTAGACGGTCGCAGCCTGAGAGTATCGTGCCGGCGCCGGCTGCAAGGCTGCCGACAAGAGCGCGGCGTGTGAGAATCGTTGTCATTGCGTGTCCAAGGTCCGCTTGAGCTTGGCGATATGTTTGTCGGGATCGGGTGGCACTCGGAACCAGCCGGTCAACATCGAACGGACCTCGTTGATCGGACCCGCCAGTAGCACCAAAGTCAGGTGAACGACGATGAACGCAGCTATGATACCAGCGCAAATGAAATGCAGAGAGCGGGCCGACGAGCGACCGCCCAAAAGATCGAGCGGCCAGTGCATGACTGCGTTGAATCCGGGAGACAAGCTCAGCCCGGTCAGGATCAGCAGCGGGATAACGACGAATACGATCGAAATATACGCGATCTTCTGTAGGACGTTATACCGGAGCGCTTCTTGACCAGTGGGGAATTTTAGGCGCGCATGATCCTTCACGTCTTGCCAGAGGTGGGAAGGAGCAAGTTCGCTGCGCCGTAGCGTCAGGTCACGCTGGATGTGCCGGTTGACCAGACTGATGACCAGATGAGCAAGCAGGCCAAACGCGAGAATCCAAGCGAAGAACAGATGCCAGTGGCGAGCAAGCGCCAGATTGTATGTTGAGGGGATTGTTGCCCAGCCCGGAAAGCGCGGCGGAGACCACCACGGCTGATCGAAATTCGCGCCATACTCACCCCAATAAAGGTGCGGGTGGGCGTTCGAGATCATCAACCCGCTCATTAGCAGGACGATGATCGCCACCGCATTGGTCCAATGCCAAAGCCTTGTCGGCAATCGATGCCGGTACACCAGTTCGCCGCCGTGCTCTGCACGCTCGCGGGTCTCGGTGGCTGAAGTCGATAGCGGCTCGATCATCTGCAGCCTCCTCGGTACCGCACACCATCGGCTTCGTGCCGATAGTCGCGAGGGTTTTGTAACCCGGGGCCTGCATCCGGGTGGTCTGCCCAAGCGCCGGTCCGGCGTGTCGAGCGCATGGAGTGGAAAATTCCCATCATCATAATCCCAACTTCGATCGCTGACCGGCCGGAGTTACACGGCCGATGAAATATCGTCGGCCGATGTGCAGCCTCGCTAACTCGGCCGATCCCCAGCCGCGGACGGCACCGCCAACGGCTTACAGCTTGCGCGCTGCGGTGATCGGCCCGCCCGTACCCTGCTGCACCAGAACGGCGGAGCTCAGCCCGCGGGGTGCGCTGGGCAGCGGCAACTCCGTCACCGCGCCGGACCAATTGCCCAGCTTTACCAATTCCCGCACGATATTGCGGTGGGGGAGCGTCCGCCCCCCATTCTCTCCGGCGCGGATCGGCACCTCGACCGTCCGCGGATCGTAGCGGACCAGCCAGATCGTCGATGGAACGTCTTTGCCGGCAGCCAGAGTCAGGGCTCCATTGCGCACCGATATGGCAGGACCGCCACGCGCAGGGCCGGCGCGCTGTATAGCCGCTTCGAGCTGGGCACGATTGCTGCCAACGATAGTGGGCCCGCCGTTGATGATCACCTGCGGTGTCGCCACCTGTGGGCGACCAGCGGCACGCGCATAGTCCCATTGCCGCGCGGTCCAGGCGGGGGAGCCGAAAGTGTCCTTCCAGCCGAGCCGATCCCAGTAGGTCACGGCGAAGGATAAGGCGAGCACGCCCGGCGCATCCGCAATGGCGTTCACGTTGGCGTTGGCAGGCGGGCAGGACGAGCAGCCTTGGCTTTGGAACAGTTCGACCACCACAGGCGCGGCGGGCGTCCCGACGACGAGTGGTTTGACCGGGCGGGGCTGTGCGGCAGCTCCGGCGGGCGCCTGCCCGCAGCCGGCCAGCGCTAACAGGGACAGCAGGGAGAGGATGTTGTGCGTCATGCAGAGTGCCTCGGTGGGAGAGTACGAATGTTAAAAGGCGGTCGACCATTCGGTTACCCGGTCGGGCAGATGATCGAGTAGGAAGGCTTCGAGTTGGCGATCCACCCCTGTCAGGATGAAAATGCCGACGATTAACAGCAGTCCTCCAAGCACGATCTTGCCGCGACCGCCCGCTGCCATCATCCGCCCCCGCCAGCGGGCGAGCGCGCCGCGAGCGGCAAAGGCGATGACCAGCAGCACGGTGGAGATACCTAGTCCGAAGGCCGCCATCACCAGCGCTACTTCGCCCAGATCCTTCCCTTCCGCCGCCAGCGCCACCGCCGCGCCGAGCGTGGGGCCGACACAGGGTGCCCAGACGATGCCGAGCAATGCCCCGATCAGCGCTTGACCCCACAACCCGGCGCGGTCGTCGAGTGCGCTTTGCTGTCGGCTCGCCCAGGCTGCGGCAGGCGTGGCGATCCGTGAAAGCCCGTCCTGAAGGCGAGGTATCAGCAGGACGATGCCCACCAGGCACAGGATGATCGCGCCGGCGTTCCGGACGACAAGCGTATCGATCCCGAGCGCCTGCCCGAACGCGGCGACGACGAAGCCGGTCGCGGTGAACGCCAGCACCAGTCCCGCCGCAAGTGCCACGGGCGCGAAGCGGTGACGCTGCGCCGCCGACGACAGGACGATCGGTACCAGCGGCAGCACGCACGGCGACAGGATGGTGAGCGCGCCCGCCACATAGGCGAGCGCGGGGTTCAACGCCGAGGCCATTAGAGGATCAGGCCAGCGCGCCGCGGATCACCGCGGATACCTTGGCATCGTTGGTCTCGTGAGCGATGCGGCCGGTTTCGCGCTTGCCGCGAAAGCCGATCAGGGTCGACTGCATCGTCGCGCCGAACTTCTGCCAAAGCGGCTTCTGCGTGTCATAGTCGATCCGGAAGACCTGCATGTCGCGATAGGCGGGTTCGGCGATGACACGCTCGATCGTCTTTGCCTGCTGACGGCATACCGGGCACCACGGGGCATGGACCCAGACAAGGATCGGCTTGCCCGCCTTCTGCGCTGCATCGAACGCGGCCTGATTGAACGGTTTGACGGTCGGTGCCGCATGGGCGGGCGCCGCGATCGTGATGGGCGCGGCGATGACGGCGACGGACAGAAACATGGAACGCATCGGTGACCTCCCTTGATGGTTCCTGTCACTACGGGACAACCAGGAAGCCGGTTACACGGCACATGAATGAAAAGATGCCGTTGTAACCAAACGCCGCGCTCCCGCGTAGTCCGTGCACCGGCGCGTTGGAGGGTAGGACTGCATGGACGACGAACAGGTGCCGGTGACGAACGCTGGTCGTTCCGGACTATGCTTGGACGCTATGCCCCTTGATCATTCGCAATATCCCGCTCGATACTGATCGACGCGGCGTTGCGGGGTGTAGATGGGGCAAAGCGAAGATCAGCTCAAGGCATTGATGATCGGGGGGCTGGATGGCGACGCTGCCGCTCACGCTGCGCTACTGCGCGCGCTCGTCCCGCTGCTGGAACGTTTTTATCGCCGGCGGCTCGCCGGCAGCAACGAAGTGGATGACCTGGTGCAGGAAACCTTGATCGCCGTGCATGGCCGCCGGGCGACCTGGGATCGCGGCCGCCCCTTCACGGCGTGGCTCTATGCCATCGCACGCTATCGCATGATCGATCACCTGCGCCGACAGCGCCGGCACATCCCGATCGAGGACGTGGAGGCAATGCTGGTGACGGAGGGTTTCGAAGCATCCGCGAATGCCCGGATCGATGTCGCCCGTCTGCTGGGCACGCTGCCGCCCAAGCAGTCGCGAGCCATTCGGGACACGCATATCGACGGACAAAGCATCGCGGAGGCCGCTACCCGAGCCGGGATCGGGGAGTCCGACGTCAAGATTTCCGTGCATCGCGGCCTTCGTGCGCTCGCCGCCCGGCTGAAAGGGTGACGGCAATGAGCACTGAGAGCACCGAACAGTTGATCCGACAGCTCAGCCGCGACGTAGCGCGTGTGCCGCCTAACGCCGTCGCGCGGCGCATCGCCATCGGGATCGCGACCGGATGCGTCCTTGCGGCTCTCTACATGGGCGCCACGATCGGCGTTCGCCCCGATCTGGATGCGGCGATGCAAGGATCGTCCTTCTGGATCAAGGCCGCCTACACCCTGTCGATCGCGATGGTGGCGATGTCCACGGCGGTGAAGCTGGCTCGTCCGGACGCGAGCGTCCCGCGCGGCCTATGGCTGCTGGCGGTGCCGGCGCTCCTCCTGGCAGGCGTCGGGGTGGTCGAACTCGCCTCGACGCCCTCTGGCGACTGGCTGGCGATGTGGCTGGGCCAAAGCTGGCGGAGCTGTCCGTGGCACGTCCTGACCCTGTCGATCCCGATCTTCGCCGGATTGCTGTGGTCGTTCCGGCGTCTCGCGCCGACACACTTCAGGGCCGCCGGTGCTGCAGCGGGACTGAGCGCCGGGGGATGGGCGGCGACGATCTACTGCCTTCACTGCCCCGAGGTATCGGCCATCTTCGTGCTTACCTGGTACACACTAGGAATTGCCCTCGCCGCCAGCGTAGGAGCGCTGATGGGTCCAAGGCTCCTGCGCTGGTGACCGCGTGCGTCAGTCGCCGCGCGGCATTCGGCGTTGTCCGTCGACCGCGAGTGCGTAACAGGCTGCCAGCAGCACGGCGTCCTTCATCAGGAACTGGCCGGTCGACCCGAGAAACGGAGCGCCGTATCCCGCCTGCCAGAACGCGGGCGCACCCAATGAGAAGCTGAGCGTGACGCAAAAGGTGAATACGCCCATCGCACCGCCGGCGAGGCTTGCGAACGGATAGCGAGCGCCGAGCGCGATCATTGCTCCTGTCAGCAACTCGATAGTACCGATGACGTTGCTTGCGCCACGCTCGCCCCAGATCGGATACATCCAGCTAAAGAGCGGATAGTGGCTTGCGATCTTTGCCACGCCCTCGGCCTCATATGCCGCGAACTTGGCGATGCCGAATAATGCGAAAACGATGACGATCGACCATCGCAACGCAGCGATGGTGGTGGCGTCGTTCGGAACGTAGCTAGTCGTCATAAATCTCCCCTTTGGGAGCGCTTACGAAGCGGGACGGAGATGGGTTACAACGCCTCCCCAGCCAAGGCTCGCCCCCGACATTCCCGATTGGGAAGGTCGATCGAGATCCTGGGCCGCAAACCGGCTACGCCTCGCGGCTCCGGGGCTGATTTTCCCGAAATATGTTCCCGATTGTATTTTCCCGGAATGCGGCATCGGACATGGAGTTTCGGGAAAGGTCAGCCGCGTGAAAACCAGGGTAACCAAGCCCGCTGCTGGCGCAGCGGGTCCGGGGTCAGGAGCCGTGAGGTAATGGCATCAGCGGGGGCAGCGCTGCGCTGTTTGGATGGCTCCACGCTGCCCCCGCTGCTACCAGACGGTGTCATTTCTATCTGGTGACGATTATGTCTTCTCTAAATCGCGGGAACAGAGATTTTTGTTTAGTGTAGGCGCCAGATACAAATGACACCACTCCGCTAGATAGAAACGGCACTGCCGGTGCTGTCAGCGCGTCGCCGGTGTCATAGCCTTCCTCGGCAACGAGGACGCGCATGGTATGACGGTGCTGACGATGAGTGCTGCAGAGATTACCCGGTTCGACACGCTGATGCGGCTCGACCGCGGCGAGATCCGGATGGTGGACGCGATGGAGCTGCTGGGCCTCCAACGGCGGCAAATCTACCGGCTGCTCTACCGCCTTCGACAGGAAGGCGCTGCGGGCCTCGTGTCGCGCAAGCGCGGGCGGCCAAGCAACCGGCGCTACAGTGATGCCTTCCGCGCCCAGGTGGTCGCGCTGGTGCGAGAAAACTATGCCGACTTCGGGCCGACGCTCGCGCGCGAGTACCTTGCCGAGCGCCATGGCCTTGGCCTGTCGTGCGAGACGCTGCGGCAGATCATGATGGAAGCCGGCCTTTGGAAGGACCGTGCCGCCAGGCGCCCTCGCCCGTATCAGCCCCGCTACCGGCGCGACTGTCGCGGCGAACTGGTCCAGGTCGACGGCTCGAGACACTGGTGGTTCGAGGACCGCGGCCCGCAATGCACGCTGCTGGTGTTCATCGACGACGCCACGAGCGAGCTGATGCACCTCGAGATGGTCGAGAGCGAAAGCACCTTCTCCTACATGCGCGCGACGCGGACGTACCTCGAGCGGCACGGCAAGCCGGTCGCCTTCTACACGGACAAGCACAGTGCGTTCCGCAACAACACGGCCTCGGCGAATGGCGACGGGATGACCCATCTCGGACGCGCGCTCGACCGGCTGAACATCGACCTGATCTGCGCGAACTCACCGCAGGCGAAGGGGCGTGTAGAGCGGGCCAACGCGACGCTGCAGGACCGGCTCGTAAAGGCCATGCGGCTTCATCGCATCAACACCATCGACCAAGCCAGCGCCTTCCTCCCCTCCTATATGGCGCAGCACAATCAGCGGTTCGCCAAGGCGCCCTTCGATCCGCGCGATCTGCATCGGCCGCTCGCCATCCACGAGAACCTCGAAGCCGAGATGGTCTGGCGCGAGCAGCGCACCGTCACCGGCGCCCTCACCCTGCACTACAACAAGGCGATGTTCATCCTGGAGCCGACCCCGGTCGCACAGGGGCTTGCGCGCAAGAAGGTCGACGTGTGCGAGTACCCGGACGGACGGCTTGAGATCCAGCACGAGGGTGAGGCCCTGCCCTATCGGATCTTCGACAAGATGCGCCGGGTGAACCAGGCGCCGGTAGTCGACAACAAGCACCTCGACGCTGCCTTGGCGCTCGCCCACGCCATTCAGCAGGTGCAGCCGCACCACGCGAGGCGCAACAACAAGGAACCGGCGCGTACCGCTCAGCCCGGCGGGGTGTTCAAGGCCCCCTCGCCCGTACTACCCGGGCCGAAGCTGGACCGCCGCAAACTCGGCAATCAGCGCCTGAAGCGAGGCCCTCGCCTCTCCAACGACGAACTCGTCGCGCGCGGCCTCGGCGAGTATGTCCGCCAGCAAACAGGATGACCCGGAGCTACGCCTGCCAGCGTCTCAAAAACGATGGTATTTCGGGATTATGGAAGTAGATCGGTTAGCCGGTTCCACCTGAGACATCAGGAGCCACTTTGGGGTCCGGGTCCTGCGCCTTGCCGATCGCGGGTGCCACCTTCTGGCTCGGCATAGCGGTGAGATAAGCAACGATCGCATCGACGTCCTTCTCGGCCACTGGCGCCTTATACACCTCACGCATCTTGGTGACGGTCGCCTTCCACTGATCCGCCGATAGCGCAGGCTGGGTCAGCGCCATGCTGGCTGAGTGGCACGAGGTGCAATTGGCATTGATGACGTCGGCGTGCGGACCGTCGGGGTAGGTCGCGTCGTCGGCCGGCAGGTCGACGCTGGTCGAGGCAAGCGAGAAGCCGCGCGCTGACACGCTGGCGGCCGGTGCCGGCTCAGACATCTCGGAGATCGGAACGGGCGCCTTGCGGCTGCTCGGCGCGCCGATCGAGACGAGGATGATGCCGGTCAGGCCGATCAGGCCAGCAGCCATCACGCCGGGAGACGGAGTCTTCATGATTTGCTCGCTCCTCAGGCCGCGATGATGGTGGTGGTTTCAATGTTGCCGCGCATGAACCCGCCGGGATTCCAGATCGGCTTCATCGGCTGAGCGACACCGTTGGTGTTCCAGCAGCGCACCATGATGGGGTTAGGCCCGCGTCTCAGCGGCACCCGCCCGTCCCAGCGCCGGAAGCTGTACCTGCCCTCGTCCGCTCCGAGCGTCGTCCTGTACCAGGTGCGGCCACCGTCCGACGACACATCGACCTTGGCGACGCCGCAATCGCCGCCCATTGCGATGCCGCCGACCGGGATCGACGCTTCATAGGCGATCGCCTGACCATCGGGCAGGCTGGTCATCCAGCTACGCGGGATCATGCGATTGATCGGTACGGTCGGGAAGTCCTTGGCACCGGGGGCGACATTCGCGCCGGGTGTCGCGGGGATCTTGTAGGCCTTGGCCATCCAATACTGGTCGTCAGGGCCGGGCAGTACCTCGATCGCGTTCAGCATCTTGACCCAATAGGTCGAGTACCAGCCCGGCACGATCAGCCGGCAGGGAAAGCCGTTGAGGAGCGGCAGTTGCTCGCCGTTCATGCCGAAGGCGATCATGACCTCGCCGTCGCGGGCATGGTCGATGTCGAGTGCCTTCTCGAAGTCAGGAGCGCCCGCCACGACCGGCTGATCGAGAGCGCCGAAGCGCACCTGCACCGCGCCTGCCTTGACCCCGGCGAGGTCGAGCACGTCGCGCAGGCGAACGCCGAGCCACTTGGCGTTGCCCATCGCGCCATTGCCCCATTGCGCGCCGGCGACGCGCGGCTGGAATAGCCCGCGACTGTTGCCCGAGCACTGATTGACCGCCGCCATTTCGACCCGTGGAAGGCGCAGCAGCTGAGCGAGGCTGATCGACAGCGGCCGGTTGACGTGGCCGAAGACGTTGAGGCGGAAAGTCTCGACATCGATCGAGGTCGGGATATCGGCCCAGTGCCAGCGGACGAAGAACTGGTCGTTGGGCGTGAACACCGACTTGTCGAACACGTCCATCGGCGTTTCCAGCAAAGGCGGATGGACACGCTGGAGGATCATGCTGCCCTTGCCGGGAAAGGCGCTGGTCATCGGCCGTTCGGCATTGCCGCCAGGCAGCTTCAGGTCGACGAGCTGCTGTGCCAGCGCAGGTGCTGCGGCAAGGCCGGCGCTGCCGAGCGCGGCATGCCTAAGAAAGCGGCGACGGCTGGTCTCACTCGCCAGCCCGGCGTCGAAATTGTCCATGACAAGGCTCTCCTGTGGCCAGCCACGCTGGCGGATCGAAGGGGCGTTCTGCAAGTGATCGAACCGACTGATCCGATCACCACGGCGGATCAGTTCGGGGTGGCGATGCAGGGCGAGACGAACAGGTTGCCCCGCCATGCGCCAGCCAGCGTCTTGGCACCGACCAGCAGCCACATCGCCGCAAGCGCGACTGTCAGCACCGTGCCAGCTATGCCGAAGAAGCCGAGGTTCAGCGTCGTGCCGAGGCGGAAGGTGGCGACGGTGTAGACGCCGAGCGGAAAGGTATAGCCCCACCAGCCCAGGTTGAACGGCACACCAGCGCGCCAGTAGCGGATGGTGATAAGCGTCGCGAGCGCCAGCCACCACAGGCCGAAACCCCACAGGCAGAGCCCGGCGACAACGCCGATCCCCTGCGCGACGGTGCCGACGCCGGCTAGCCCGTGCGCGGTGAGGATCGCCGGCGCATCCGCGCCGAGCACCAGCATGCCCAGAGCACCCGTGCCGATCGGCCCCAGCGCCAGCCAGGAGGATGCCGCCATGCTTTCATGCGGCAACTTGTGGAGTGCCATGCGCAGGATGAGGATGGCGAGGATGCCAAACGCGACCGGCACTGAATAGGCCCACAGCACATAGGAGGTCGCAAGCGTGACTAGCTGCGCGTGGGGATCGGCCAGATGCGGCGCGAGCAGCCCGCCGCTGGCACCCGCCACTTCGGCAGCGACGACCGGCAGCAGCCATACCGCGGTCATGCCGTCCAGGCTATGCTCGTGGCGGGTGAACATCAGGTACGGGATCAGCACGCCGCAGGCGAGCGACATGGCGACGTCGATCCACCACAAGACCTGCGCGACCGGTACGATGCCATTCCCGAACCGCGCGATGCCGAAGGCGAGGCAGCCGTTGATGATTGTCGCCAGCCCCATCGGGATGGTCCCGATGAACATTGACACGGTGTTGTGCCCGAAGATGCGCCGCGCCTCATGCCCGAACATCACCCAGCGCGCGCCATAGAGGCCGGCGAACAGCGCGAAGAGTGCGATGTTGAAGAACCACAACACCTCGCCGAATGGCTTCAGCGAGGGTCCAATGCCGGGTACCTGCGGCAGTGCGAGCGCGAGGATGCCCGTGCCCATCGTCGCGGCGAACCAGTTGGGCGTGAACTGGCGGATCATCTCGCGGGGGTGATCGAGCCGGCTGAGCGGCTTGAGGCCGCTCAGAACGGAGTGCGTGTCGGCAGTCATGCGACCTGCTCCTTGATGAGGTCCGTCAGCGCGTCGGCCGCGCGGGTGCGATAGCGTTCCTTGTGGCGCAGCGCGTGAAAGGCGCGGTCGGGCAGCCCGAGCGGCAGCTCGACAAGGTCACCGGCCTTGAGCGCACGAGCTACGACCAATCGCGACAAGACGGCAACGCCGGCACCGGCCTCGACCGCGGTACGCACCGCCTCGTTGGACGGCAGCGTCATCGCTATCGTCAGCTGGGCCGGATCAAACCCGCGCGTTCGCAGCACGTCCTCGAAGGTCGAGCGCGTACCGGATCCCAGCTCACGGACGATCCAGCGTTCAGTGCGCAGCCAGGCCTCGTCGACACGTTCGGCGTCCTCGCGGCCGACCAGCACCATCGGATCACGCCCGACAGTCCAGTGGGCGAGTGCCGGTTCGTCCACCTCGCCCTCGACAAAGCCGAGTTCCGCCGCGCCGCTCAGGACCTGCGCTGCCGCACCTTCGGTGTTGTCGATCGCGAGCTCAACCGCGATCTGCGGGTGGCGTTCGTGGAAGGCGGCGAGCTTTGCCGGCAACCAGTAGCTCGCGATCGTCTGGCTGGCGACGATCCGCAATGAACCACGGGCAAGCCCGGCATAGTCCGCCAGCATCGTCTCGGCATGCGCTGCCCGCCCCAGCACCGCGCGCGCTTCCTCCAGAAAGCCGCGGCCTGCTTCGGTCAGCTGGATGCCACGCCCGACGCGGTGAAACAGAGGAACCCCGTAGCGCGCTTCGAGGGCAGCAATCGCGCCGGAGGCAGCAGACTGCGTGACGTTCAGCACCTCCGCTGCCTTGGTGACGTGTTCGCGCTCCGCGACACCGACGAATATTCTGAGCTGCTCCAGGGTCATGCAGCTTATATCGCGCAATCTGATCGATACGACCAACCGTTTGATCTGCTCATTCCAATCTGGATATCGGAACGATCGGCAGCCTTTCGTCTGTGATGGTCTTGAAGACTTGAAGCGATCCGCGCGCTTGCGGCGTTTGTTCGTCCATGACCGATATGATCGAGCGCAAATCCGATCCCTACAACGCCGAGCCGACGCCCAGTGCGTTGATCGAGCGGTTCCTGACGCCGCAGGCGCTGTTCTACGTGCGCAGCCACGGGCCAGTGCCGGATCTGCCCGCCAATCATCGGATCGAGGTGAGCGGGACGGGCATGGCGAGCCGCTCTTTCTCGGTAGAGGAACTGAAAGCTACGTTTTCCACGCACTCGGTGACAGCCGTGCTCCAATGCGCGGGTAACCGGCGCACGGACCTCCAGCAGGTCGGCAAGACGTCGGGCGATCCTTGGGATGTCGGCGCGATTGGCAATGCGGAGTGGACCGGCGTACGCCTGGCCGATGTGCTCGATGCAGTTGGCGCGCCTGATGCGTCCAACCTGTTCGTGGCGTTCACCGGCGCCGACGAGGTGGACGTGGAGGGCGAAGAAGCCTTGTTCGGGGTCTCGATCGCCATGGACAAGGCGCGGCAACCCGACGTCCTCATTGCCTGGGCGATGAACGGCGAGCCGCTGACGCCCGAACATGGCGCCCCGCTCCGCATGGTGGTGCCGGGCTATGCAGGCGTGCGCAGCGCCAAATGGCTGACACGGATCGAGGTGCGAGACACGCCTTCCGACGCACCGATCCAGGCGCACGACTACAAGCTGTTTCCCGCCGATGTGACGAGCGACACCGTCGACTGGAGCCAGGGTCTGACGATCAACGCCATGCCGCTCAACGCCGCGATCTGCGTGCCCGGCTCTGGCGAAAGCCTGCCGGCCGGGGAGGTGCGGATCGAGGGCTATGCCATCGCCTATGATCGCCGCGTCTCTCGGGTCGAAGTGTCGGTAAACGGTGGTCGCGAGTGGCAACAGGCGACGTTCGCCGATGATCCGGAGACGCACTGGGGTTGGCGGCGCTGGACCCTCGACGCCACGCTTGCCAAAGGTCGCCAGCACCTTGTCGTGCGCGCCTTCGACGGGGCTGGACAGGGACAGCCCGAACGGCCGGACACGATGTGGAACTTCGCCGGATATCTGTGCACCGCCTGGCATCACGTCCACGTGCTGGTCGAATGATCGAAGCGTCAGCGGCATCGGACATCGGCTTCTGGATCGATGCGATCGGGCGGCTGGTGGTGGCGACCGCGGCCGGGATGGTGCTCGGCTGGGAACGCTCGCGCGAGAACCGGCAGATCATGGGCTTGCGAACGCTGGGTCTGGTCGGTCTGGCGAGCTGCATCGCCGTGCAGGCGGTCGTGCATAGTGGCCTGCCAAATGTAAACGCCGACGCCGCAGGGCGGGCGATGCAGGGCATTCTGACAGGCGTCGGTTTCATCGGTGCCGGCGCGGTGCTGCGGGTCGGCCAGGGTCAGGAAGTGCATGGATTGGCGACCGCCGCGTGCATCTGGGTGACGGCCACGATCGGCGCGGCAGCGGGGTTGGCAGTGTGGCCGCTCATCATCGGCGGGGTGAGCCTTGCAATGCTCGTCCTGTTCGTCGGTGCGCCGCTGGAACGCCGCATCCGCGAGCGGGCTCGCCGGACGCCGGCCGAGGCCGACAGGAAGGACGTCGAGCGCAAGCCGTGATCCCGCTGGATCGCCCGGTGCCTGTCGGCGTCGGGAAGCGGCAAGGTGCAATCAGGACACCAGCGCCGCATCGGCCTGGCGCCGGACCTCGTCGGCGATCGGATGCAACTCGGCCGCGGGTCGCTCGCCCACCACACTATAGCCGATCCCATCAACCGCCCATGTGACCCGGCCCATGGTCCCGCTGGACGTGCTGGTCATGCTCGCGGTCTTGTCGATCTGCATAGGCCTCGTCAGCACCGCGAGTTTCGACGCTTGCGGTCCGTCGTAGAGGAGCAGTGCCGCAGGGCCGTGAGGCGTCGCGACCAATCGCCCCCCGCCATAGCGATAGCCGGCTGTGCTGAGGTCCGGGATGGTGACGCGCTCACCCAGTCGGGCGGAGGTCCACCGGATCAGCATGGCGCGCTGGTCGGGGCCGATTTCCGCCGGTCGTATCCGGTCGGCGGCATAGACACGGAAATTGTCACTCGCCTCGTTGGCCAGCGCCGCGATGCCCGCGCGGGGTTCACCGCTCCACCGCGCGCTCGACCAGCCCCCGCCAAACCCCAACGCCAGCAGAAGTGACGCGGCAATGGCGAGTTGCCAACGCGGTTGCCTTTGCCGTCCCCTGATCGCTGCCACGCGCATCGTCGCCGGAATGGGTTCGTCCGCGATCGTGGTGAACAGGGATGCAAGGGCTCGCGCCTGCTCCGCCTGCTCCCGCAAACGGGCATGCAGATCCGGCTGGCCTTTAAGGTAGGCGTCAACCAGGCGCTGCCGCTCGGGCGACAACCTGCCATCGATCCATGCGGCCAGATCGTCCTCGCCGATCGGGCTGGTCATTGCACGCTCCTCAATCGCGGCCGTTCACCCTCCCGGAGGAGTGTCGCCAGACGGTCGCGCCCCCGCGATATGCGCGACATCACCGTGCCCAGCGGCACGCCGACGACGGCAGCGACCTCCGCATAGGGCAGACCCTCGACCGATACGAGGAGCAGCACCGTTCGCTGCTCTTCAGGCAACGCATCAAGCGCGCGCAGCAGGTCGCGGTGGTGCAGGCCTGTGTCCTGATCGGCCGGACGGCCGAGCGCGGCGTCATCCACGAGGTGGAGCGGAACCGCCGTGCCTCGCCGGCTACGCTGCCGCTGATGGTCGACCAACAGATTGTGCAGGATCGCGTAGACCCATGGGCGAACCTCCACCCCGCGCCGCTGTCGCCATCGCCCGACCGCGCGCTCGAGGCAATCCTGCACCACGTCGTCCGCCATCGCCCGATCGCGCAGCCACGACCGGGCATAGCGGCGCAGGCCGGGGATCAGGGGTTCGATCGCGGCGGCAAGAGGGTCCATTTCAGTCGCGCTGCACCTGCACGATGCGTCCAGGCGCGCCGTTCACCACCTCCGCCACCGCCAGAAAGCGGCGGGGCGTCGCGGTGCTGCCCTGAACGATCTGCCGGATCGGACCCGATGCGTTGACGATCGCCGCACCTGCCGGGTTGCTCATGAAGTTCGCAAGCGGCTCTACCGCACCACTGCCGTCCGCATTGGCGGTCAGCACGAGCATGTAAGGCTTTTTGGGCTGCAAACCGGTAACGGCACTTTGCACGACCTGAATGATGCCCTGGTCGAAGAGGGTGATGCTGCTTGCTGTACCTTTGCCGCCGATCGGCCCCATGGTCAGATGCAACGCCTTGCCGGCCGTGCCGAGCGGCTGGAGATTGTCGGTGCCGGGGCCTGTCGGAACTGCGTTCGACACATAGGCGATCGCCTGCGGTGCCTGTCCGACCGGCACGGTGGCAACGACCGTGTTGCCAGCGGTGTCGATCGCGGCGAGCTCATCGGCATTCTCCAGCCCGACGTAGATGCGCCGGCCGTCGCCCGATGGCCAGACACCGTGCGGCATCTTGCCGACCGGGATGGTGGCGACGGGCGCGAAGTCGGATGTGCGGAACACCTTCACCGCATTCTCTCCGCCGACCGTCACATAGGCGAACTGCCCCTTGGCCGTGCGGGCGAAGTTGACATGGTTGGTGATCGGCCCGGTATCCAGCACCTTCAGGATCGCGAAGGGTGGTCTCGCATCGAATGCGACCGTCTTGCCGATGTCCTTCAGCGTGAACCACACCTGCTTGCCGTCCGGCGTCGCGGCAATATTGGGACAGAACGGGCTTGGCTGTGCCACCTGTCCGACCTGCGCGTGGGTCGCGACATCGAACACGGCCAGCACCGGATTGAACGACGAACAGACATAGCCGTACCGGCCATCGGGAGAGAAGATCGTCATGCCCGGACCACCGGGCGTCTTGATGCGCCCCGTCTCCTTGTACGTCGTAGGGTCGAGCACGGCGATATAGTCCTCGCCGCGTACCGTAACCCACACCTCCTTGCCGTTTGGCGTGAAGAACGCCTCGTGCGGACTGCGCCCGACATAGGTCGTGTGCTTGACGGTGTTGGTGGCGGTGTCGATCCACGACACGGCGTTCGATCCGATCGACACGACTGCCAAGGTCTTCCCGTCCGGCGAGAAGCCGAGGCCGTGGACCAGCACCTGTCCCTTGTAGAGCGGCGAAAAGTTCATCGGCTGGGGATCGCCCAGCTTGATGACGCCGAGCAGCCGGTTGTCGGCCGGGTCCGTCACCGACACCGTGTTGGAGAATTGTTCGGACGCATAGACGCGGTCGCGGTGGCTGACGGGTACGTCCCTGGCGTTCCATGGCGCCTGCTGGGCCATGGCGATCCCCGGTGCGGCGCTCATCAGCAAGGCGGCCGAGCGCAGGATGGTCCGGATCATGTCAGTGCTCCATATGGCTGTGGTGGTCGCCGCCCTGCGTCGGGGCTGGCGTCGAAGGGGGTAGCGGCTGACCGATCGCCAGCTTCATGGCGGCGATCTCCTGCTGCTGATCAATGATGATCTCCTGCGCGATGCGCTTGAGCTGCTCGTTGTGGCCGTAGCGAAGCTCCGCCACCGCCATATCGATGGCACCCTGATGATGCGGAAGCATCATCGTGACGAAGTCGCGGTCGACGTCGCCGGACGGCTTGACCATCATGCCCGCCATCATCCGGTCCATCGCGGCAGCCACCATGCTGGCGTAACCACCGGCAGGGGCGGCCGCGACTGCGCCTGTGAGCAGGGCCGAAGCAGTCAGACCGAGCATCCAATATCGTCTACGCATAAGCCTCCGGCGCATCAGTCCTGAAAGCATAGACGACGCTCGTCCGGGTTTATTCCATGGGTGAGCCGGTTATCAGCCTTCCCGATTGGGAAGGTCAATCGAGATCCTGGGCCGCAAACCGGCTACGCCTCGCGGATCGGGGGCTGATTTTCCCGAAATATGCTCCCGATTGCCTTTTCCCGAAATGCGGCATCGGAGACGGAGTTTCGGGAAAGCTCGAGCGCTCGAAAACTGGCGTGACCGAGCCCGCTGCTGGCGCAGCGGGTCCGGGGTCAGGAGCCGAGAGGTGATCGCATCAGCGGGGGCAGCGCTGCGCTGTTTGGATGGCTCCACGCTGCCCCCGCTGCTACCAAGGGGTGTCATTTCTATCTGGCGCAGGATGTGCCTTTTCTAACTAGCGGCAACAGAGATTTTTGTTTAGTCTGAAGGCGTTGTCGGTCCTCCCGGCGTTTAGCCGATCAACGATACACGTTCGCTTTCTCGGTGATCAAGCTCTGCCCGCCAAGCACGAAACTGAGACAGAATGTCTTCGGCGTCCATGCCGGTCCGCGAGTGATGCGCCTCCACGCGGACGCGCAGCGGCATCGGCCAGTCGATGCTGTTGCGGATCAGCGTGGCCTGCACCCATTTAGGCGTGCTGTTCAGCAGCCATTCCAGCGATAGCCAGTCATGAACTGGTCGCGAACCCGACATAAGGCGGCTAATCTGCTCGTTGGAGAGCAACGCGATGACGGCACACGCCACATGGGCGCGCTGAAGCGGGTGAAGCTCTTGGAATGGCCGCTCCTCCCATGTCCTGGGCTCGTGGTCAGGCATGTTCGGGACCAGCGGGCTGTTGAAGAAGTTCGTCCGGCTGCTTCGGAACATGTCGGGTGCCAGCAGCGCCTGTGAGAGGTCGCGCAGCACGGTGAGGAACTGACGCGCAGCTACCCGTCCCACGCCGGGCAGGCATGCCGGGCGGCCAAGTAGCGCTCGGCGGAACTCGCCGTCGAACGCGATCAGGTGATCCATCGCCTCGGATGTCTGCTCCGGCGGGCTGTCGGTGGCCGGCCTCGGCCCGTTCCAGATGTTCGCCCTGAGCGGGACACCACAGTCGGAGCAGACAAGCTCAATCCGGCCGAGCCAGGCAAAGCGAGGCGCGTGATAGGGTCGGCAGTGGCGGCAGAAATCCTGTCGCCAGCTACGATGCCGATGACAAAAGATGAGCGGCAGCGCCGTCTCCGCGTCCAGATAGGCTTGGCCATCCGCATGTCCCTCCGCGAGGCACAGGTGACACCAGGCGAGATCGATATCGCCCCGAGCCCGTCCCGTTCCGTCGGTGCTCGGCAGCCAGTTCTGGGCCAGCTTGGGCCAGCGACGCTTGAGACCAAGGCTCATGATCACGTCGGTGTCGATCCGGAGGCGGCTGGCCGCGGCACTTGCCTCGGCGCGGTTCCATCGTACGTCCGGCCGCGCGCCAGTTTGCCGAATGCCCGGGCACAGAATTTGCCGTAGTTCGCTGGCTGTCACGTCGTAGCAGGCGGCCGTTCGCGCAAGCCAGGACGATAACAGCTCGTAGGGACGAGGACGGGGCGCGATCGGCAGCGCCACCGCAGTCATGGCTCAAGCAGCTGCCTTCTCTCGCCCGCGGCCACGGCGCTGGGCCAGTGCCTTCATGCTGACGGAAGGGAGTACGAGGTCGTCCGCGTCGAGATCTCCTGTCTCGATCCGCTCGGCGCCGTTCTCGATTGCCCGCACCGCCAGCGTTTCGACGAGCCGGAAGATGCGGCCGGTGTTCCCATCGCTAAGGTCGAGGATGGCGGTGCGGCACCGCTCCTCCTCCAACTGAGATCGCTTACGCAAGGGCAGGATCGCGGCAAACGTGACCATCAGCAGCCGAAATGGCTCATCGTTCTGCCACCGGACGAGCTCGACGGCGTCGAACCGCTCGGCGAGCGCAGCATCCGTGAGCAGCGCCGCGCGCGCCTCATGGTTGCCGGTGCAGACGATGGGGATCTGTAGGTCGTTGGCCAGATAGCGAAGGGTGTTAAGGAAGACGCGCTGCTGCCGTGGCGTGCAGGCCAGCATATGGTTGATCTCATCCAGGATGAGCATCCGAGCCCCCACCTGCCCCATGATCCGGCGGGTGAGCTGCCGAGCTCGCTGGACGTCGCCGCGCCCCGCAAAGCCGGCGCCGAGCTTCTCGAGAACCTCCCCGTAGAACTCGCCATCGGTCGGCTGTGGCGGCAGCTGAACGGCCACGACCGGGATCGTCGCCGTTTCCGTTGTGTCGTTGAACCCTCGCGGGTTTCCTGCCTCGAAACGCTCGACAATGCGGGACTTCCCCATCCCTGTCTGGCCGTAGATCAGGAGGCACGGCATGCGCGTACGCGGCGGATAGCGTAGCATCGTATCCAGGGTCGTGCGCACGTTCTCCGCCTTCGGGAAGCCGAGCCATCGATCCATGCGGATCCAGGCGATCCGCTCGTTGTCGGCCCACATCGCGCGCTCGCGGTAGTCCTCGGCAAGGTGCGAAAGATCGCTCATCTGGGCATCTCCTCGACGAGGTACGGTAGCGCCTGCCGATCACCGCTCTTACGCTTTCTCGAGGCCGGCAGAGCTGTGAGTCTGTCCTCCTGAATGGTGGGCTTGCCCCTGCTTCTGGCGCGCCGTGCATCGGCCAGGGCCGCCCTGGTCTTCTGGAGCGCGAGACGTGCTGCCTTCGTCTTGTGAGCGGCTTCCGCCACGATCAGCCGCTGCGTCTCCACCGCCTGAAAGATCAGCGTCTCGTCGACCGCTTGCTGACCGCGCTCGCGCAGGGTGCGAACTGCCTCCTTCTGTTCCCAGCGGGTGATCGCCGGCCGCCGGAGGTCACGATAGGGCACCTCGAGGTGCTCGCCATGCGGGAGCTCAAGCCAGATGCGAGAAACGTCACGCGGATCCCATCGGATCGGCATCGTCTGCCCGGGTCGTGTGTACCAGCAGGACAGCGCGTCATCCCAATAATGCGTATGGAAGAGCTCGATGCCGTGCGGGGTCACCGCGCGTAGTTCGCAAGGCAGGAAGTCGAAGAGAAAGCTGGCGCGATCAACCGGCAGCCGCATCAGCTCCGGCCGCCGACCCATGGCTTCGGCCCAGGCGAGTGCGGGCGGAACACCAATGCCACGGTGCCGCTCTGCATGATACGGCCCAATAATCTGCGCGGCGAGCCAGACTTCCAGCTCGCCCAGCGTCATGCACCCCTCGGCTTCGGAGTCATAGTCGCCACGCTCCGCCACGTTGGAGAACGTCGTGCCGGGCAGAAGATGGACGGCGCCCATCACCGTCCCGATCAGCCGCTCGATATGGCCCCCGAAGTGCGGACGCCGAACCGGACGATACTCCAGCGAGATCGAGTGGGCACGGCAGCCCCGTTTCAGAGCATCGGAGCGGTGCTCGCGCGCATTGTCGAGGTGTAGCCGATCCATGAGACCCTGATTGTCCCAAGGTGCCTCCATGCCGCGCTCGGCCAACCAGTCGGCCTTGGGGAGAGCGGCTTGACGCATGCACATTCCAACCGACACGGCCGAGGGTGCGAGCATGTCGAGGTGGAACCCCGGTATCGTGCGGCTCGCGATATCGACCATCAGCGTGAGCCACGGCCGACCGATGGGCTTGCGATACAGATCGTCGACGACGATCACATCGACCAGCGTGTGGTCCGATTGAACGAGCTCCAGCGCATAGCTGGCCTCCAATACACCGCGTGTCGGCTCCCATTTGTCAGCAGCGGCCTTGGCGCCTTGCCTGCGCGCCGTGACGGTCTGGGGAGGCAGTCTGTCCAATCGCGCTTGGATTGCTTTGGTGCTGGGCACCCTCAGCCCGATCTTCTGCCCCTCATGTCGGAGCCAGCGGCGGAGCGCCTGCACACTTGGTTTCTCGAGGGTGAGGTAACACTCCGCGATGCCTCGGGCGATCAGCTGCTCGGCCGCAGATGAGAGCCGCTGCTCTCCCCTCTCCCGCCCTCGCGGGCGCGGCAACAGCGAGGCGGCGACGGGCGACGCCCGATAAAGCTGGAGAAGCTCGTGAAAACGGGCGCGACCCAGCCCAAGCTGACCCAGCGCCTCGGCGGCTGCGCTGCCCGGAATGCGAGCCAGCGCAGCAAGTGGGCGGATGATCTTCTCGCGGCGGTGCGCTTCTGCCCAATCAGCGTCGCTCGCCGTCTTCAGGTCCGCGGTTCGCATGGCACGACGCCTCGGCTGATCCAGCTTGGCGAGCGTCCGCTCTTTTGAGGAGAATGTCCACCATTTCAGGAGCCGACGGGTGCCAGGCGACGGTCGTGATGTGCGTCCATCGTTTCAGGACAACTGACAGCAGCGTAAGCTCGGTGCGTGTTGGCGGCGCGGGCGGCGCGCGCATAGGCGTCGGCGCGCTCGGTCTCGAGGTCGACGATCCCGGGAAGCGTCGGCGTTAGTCGCAGCACGAGGTTGGTCGCGACCGGCACCAGCTCGGCCGGCTCGACGACGACGAGCGCGCGCGAGGTTGGCAACGGTTCGGAGTCGGTCGAGTCTTGCACGAGGCGGGCCAGTTCGGAAACGAGTTGCCGGTTTTCGGAAACTTCTTTCCGCGAAACTGCCTCCTCCTCGGTCTGCTGTCCAGTGTCCGATAAGGCAGTTTATCGGACAAAGGCCGTCTTGGCTTAAGGCGGGGCTCTTGCCTCATCGGGCAGAACACGCCACACTAGAACCCGTCCGCCACAACAAGGCAAAGAGGGTTTGCGATGACATTACAGGTCACAGTGACGGCCAGTGGTCGTATGAGCCTTCCGGCTGACATCCGAAAACGCTTAGGGCTTGCTCAAGGCGGCGCGGTATATGTCGACGAGACGGACGACGGGATTGTGCTCCGCACTGCAGCACAGGCCGTGGCGCGCGCTCAGGCGCTCGCCAAACAATTCACCGGCGGCAACCCCGAGGCGTCGGTCGACGCCTTCCTTGCCCGCCGACGCGACGAAAGCGGCGAATGAGCGTCGTCTTCGATGCGTCTGCCCTCATCGCCATGCTCAAAGGCGAGCGCGGCGCGGCGAAGGTGGCCGGTGCCATCGCCGACGCGCGGGTGAGCAGCGTGAACTATGCCGAGGTTGTCAGCCACTTTATCCATGCCGGCATGCCTGCCCGCGAGGTCGACGCAATGCTCGATCCGTTGCCGATGAGTGTGGTGCCGGTCGATAAGAGTCTCGCTCAGCTTGCCGGCCGGCTTCGTGCCGTCACAGCCGAAGCGGGGCTGAGCCTGGGCGACCGGGTCTGTCTCGCGTTGGCGCAGCGCGACGGTCTGCCCGCCTGGACCAGCGATCTCGACTGGAAGAAGGTCGCCGACGCTGCCGGCGTCAAGGTCGTGGCGATCCGGTGATGCCTGATCCCAACGCAGGCGCGTCATTGACGATCGGCGCGCAATGGCATCGCTGGGACCCGCACGTTCACGCGCCCGGCACCAAGCTGAACGACCAGTTCGGCGGCGCCACCTCATGGGACGACTATCTCGGTCGACTCGAGCAGGCGCAGCCAACGCTGCGCGCGATCGGCGTGACCGACTATTACAGCCTGGACTGCTATGAACGCCTCCGCGCGGATAAGAGCGCCGGGCGGCTTCCTGACTGCGCCCTGCTGTTTCCGAACATCGAGATGCGCCTTGGGATCGGCACGGTCCGGAACGCCTTCGTCAATGTGCATCTTCTGGTCAGCCCTGAAACCTACGATCATGTCAGCCAGATCAAACGCCTGCTCACCCGCCTGACCTTCCGTGCCCATGGCGAGACGTTCGCCTGCACGCCTGAGGAGCTGGCGGCGCTGGGACGCCGCAGCGACCCCGAGATCCGGGACACGGTAACGGCGCTCTCGGAAGGGTCACGGCAATTCAAGGTCTCGCTCGACCAGCTGCGCGACGCCTATGCGAACAGCGACTGGGCGCAGGAGAACGTGCTGATCGCGGTCGCCGGCGGCAGCACCGATGGCGCTTCGGGCGTGCGCGACGCAGCCGATCGGACGCTTCGCCAGGAGATCGAGGCGTTTGCGCACATCATCTTCGCAAGCACACCGTCGCAGCGGGACTATTGGCTGGGTTACAAGTCGTCGACCGCGGACATTATCGGCCGCTACGGCGCGCTGAAGCCCTGCCTCCACGGCAGCGACGCGCACAGCCTGGAGAAGGTGGCGGCTCCCGACCTCAACCGCTACTCGTGGATAAAGGGAGCACCACACTTCGACGCCTTGCGCCAGGCGCAGATCGAGCCAGCCGGCCGGGCGTGGATCGGGGACGCACCGCCTGCGATCGCAAGCTTTTCTCAAGTATTGTCGACCGTCGATCTGGTCGATGCGCCATGGGCGGTGACGCCCCGAATCCCGCTAAACCCCGGACTTGTCGCCATCATCGGTGCGCGTGGCTCCGGAAAGACCGCACTCGCCGACGCGATCGCGCACGGGTGCGACGCAACCGAGGATCCACCCAATGCCATATCGTTCCTGGCGCGCGCTTCCGAGCTGCTCGCCGGCAACAGCGTCCGCCTGACCTGGGGTGACGGCACGACCGACACGCGGCCACTCGACGGCAGCTATGATCCCGACGCCTCGGATTATCCGAAAGCCCGTTACCTGTCTCAGCAATTTGTCGACGGCCTGTGCTCGGCCGACGGCATGACCGACGCTTTGCTCGCCGAGGTCGAGCGTGTCGTGTTCGATGCCCACGACGCGACCAGCCGTGATGGCGCAGTAGATTTCCAGGATCTCCTGGAAGCCCGGGTCAGCCGCCACCGTCTCGCACGAGAACGTGAGGAAGAGGCGCTGATCTCGCTGTCCGACCGCATCGGCAGCGAGATCGAGAAGACCAAAGGCGTGGCTGCCTTGGCCAAGCAGGTCGAGGACAAACGCCAGACGGTCGCCCGGTACACCGCCGATCGTGCGCGGCTCGTGTCGAAGGGGACGGAAGAAAGAGCCGAGCGTCTGGCGGAAGTCGCAACGGCTGCGGAGAAGGCGGCAGGCAATGTGCGATGGTTCACCAACCGCGAGGCGGCGCTGCTCGTCCTGCGCGACGAAGTGGCCGACCTGCGGACCAACCGCGCACCGGCCACGCTGCGCGCCACGAAGGAGCGTCATAAGGCCAGTCGGATCAAGGAGCCGGATTGGGCACCATTCCTGCTGGACTATGAAGGCGACGTCGATGCTCTCATCACGGCCGAGGTGGCGAGCGCCCGTTCCGGCGCCGCGGGCTGGCGTGGAAAGCCGGTGGCCGTACCCGCGGACATGACCGTCCCGTTAATCGCCGCCGACGCCGACCTGTCGAAGCAGACGCAAGCCTTGCTCGACGCCGAAGTCGCACGGCTCACAAAGCTGGTGGCGCTCGACACCGACACCCAAAAGCGCTTCACCGCCCTGACACAGAAGATCGCGGCCGAGAACATCGAGCTCGGCATGCTGTCTGATCGCCTGGCGGACTATCAGGCCGCCAAGGATCGTATCCCACCGCTGCTGCAAGACCGGGAAAGCGGCTATGCGCGGGTCTTCGACTTCATCCTCGCCGAAGAGCAAGTCCTGCGGGATCTATATGCACCAATCCGGCAGAGGCTGGAGGCCGAGAAAGGCACACTCGGCAAACTGTCATTTAGCGTGCGCCGGTCGGTCGATGTGGAACGCTGGGCCACGGCTGGGGAGAAGCTGCTCGACCTTCGCCATACCGGGAAGTTTCAGGGCCGCGGCTCCGTGGCGGAGCGAGCCGAGCGTGGCTTGGAGTCGGCGTGGCGCACCGGCAACGCGGCAGCGGTGACAGCGGCCATGGCCTCGTTCCGTGACGACAACCAGGACGAGCTGCTGGAGGCTGCGCGTGTGCCGAAGGGCAACCCCGTCGACTACCGGGCGTGGCTCAAGCGGTTCGCGCAGTGGCTCTATAGCACCGATCACATCCAGGTTCGCTACAGTGTCGATTATGACGGCACCGACATCCGGAGCCTGTCCCCCGGCACGCGCGGGATCGTGCTGCTCCTGCTCTATCTCGCGCTCGACACGGAAGACGATCGCCCGCTGATCATCGACCAACCCGAAGAGAACCTTGATCCCAAGTCCATCTTTGACGAGCTCGTCGGGCTGTTCATTGCTGCCAAGGCCAAGCGCCAGGTGATCATGGTCACGCACAATGCCAACCTCGTCGTCAACACGGACGCAGATCAGATCATCATTGCGGAAGCCGGGCCACGTGAGGCGGGCGGCCTGCCGGAGATCAGCTACATGGCGGGCGGCTTGGAGGACGCGGCCATTCGAGAACGCGTCTGCGAGATCTTGGAAGGCGGCGAGCACGCCTTCCGCGAACGAGCACGGCGGCTTCGCGTCCGCTTCCGGCGTTGACCTAACATGGCGTCGATGAAGTCGCGCTTCCTGCAGCTTGTCGACCTTCCGCCGTTCCATCCCGATCTTAAGTTCTCGAAAAGGTGCTGAGCATCAGTTGGAACAGCTGAAGCCTGATGGGGTCAGCCGTTTCGCGTCTCCGCAAGGAGCTCGTCAAGCTCGCTGAAATGATCCCAATCGGCACCCATTATTACGCGCAATCTAGTGAACCATTCGCGCGTCACGGACCGACCGTCCTGAACCTCATCTCTACAATAAGCATTGTAGATGCAACATGCGGCGTAAAGCGCCTGCTTGTCAGCCTCATAGGCGCTTGACCGTTCACCATGGCGCTTTCGAGTGCCTATGCTCCCCACATAGGCTAAACGCGACTCCATCATCTGCCCTGCTCGCGCGAAAAGCTGGTCGAGAGTTGCCCGTGCTCCCTCGGGAAGCTGATCGAATGCAGCCAAGTGCCTATCATAGGCTCTGTCATCGCGAGGACGTAGAAGACGTCGAGGAGTGGCTTCCGTCACGGCCACCGGAGCTGCGGCCCCAGGAAGCGACGATCGTTGCAGCTCCCGACGAACATTGTCGGACTAACGTAAGGCTGGGCGATCGTGACGGAGCTTGGTCATAGTGCGTGACCATAACCGGAGCCGTCGGGTGGTTGAAGCAACCCGATGACCACCGTTCAACGCGGGCTAATCGCCAATTCGTACCCAAAAGCACGAATCGATGCGCCATGATGACGACCTGACGGGTTGAACGTCGCACGTCAGCCCCATTCTCCCTTGAGTTCGGGCGTGGTGTGATCGACCATCAGCCGAACGCCGACGACATGGGATGGGAGATGTGTCGAGCTGCTGGTTCACGGTCGACGTCGAACCCGATGTCCATCTCGCCTGCTTCCGACTTGCTGGCACCTTCGCGGCCGAAGACGTTGAACGCCTGATTGCAGAACGCGACCGCGCTTTCGGCTCCCTGACCTCGGCACAGAACCGACACGTCGCTCTTGCCGACATCAGGAAGATGACGCCCCAGGGATTGAGCGGGTTCGCCGCCTTCAGCCAGCTGCTGTTGCGGCAGGAACCGCGCGCCCTGCGCCTCGCCTTCCTGATCGTGACGAACCTTGCGAGCATGCAGGCGCAGCTCGCCGCGCACGGGCGCGGGGCGCAATTCTTCTTCGACGAGGCACAAGCGAGGACCTGGCTGCTTGCCCACAACGCCCCGCCTCTTGCATTCCCCGTCGTCGCACCCGCGAAAGCTCGGGAGGCGGGATAAACGACGGCTCTCCCCCCACCCGCCGAAGGACCGCCGTCGATCTCAGGCCCACTCGAGCCGCAAGGCTCTCGTGGGGCCGTTGCGCGGCGCCCGGCTCTGGGCGATCACGGCCCGGATGCCTCGATCGCCCTTCGTCCGGCCGAGCGTATCGCCCGACTTCCCGATCAGCTGAGCAACCCGGCCGCGTGTTCCGGTGGTGGTGGCATCGAAACTGACTCGCTGCGGCGCTTGCAGGTGACTCATAGCAGCGGAGCGGCGCGATGTTCGAGAGCTGCCTCTCCGCCTTGGGCGCTTACCGACGTTTGTTGAACACCAACCGCTGCAAGGGGCGGAGTGGATTGGCGAACTCTGAGGTGGTGCCGGTTCTCTGGACAGGAGGCTAAGCTATCCCGGACGTGAGGGATGGACGGCAATGAAGACGACGCGGAAGCGGTATACGGGCGAGTTCAAGGCCAAGGTGGCGCTGGAGGCGATCCGGGGCGACCTGACGCTGGCGGAGCTGGCGACGAAGCATGGCATTCACCCGACGGTGATAGCGACGTGGAAGCGGCAGGCGATTGACGGCATGGCCGCGACCTTCTCGGGTGCGACCGAGGCGGCGAAGGCCGCGGGCGACACCGAGATCGAGAAGCTGCACGCCAAGATCGGGCAACTGGTGGTGGAGCGGGATTTTTGTCCAAGGGGTTCGCGCGATGAGTGTCGCGCGACGGCGGCAGATGATCGAGCGGGAGCATGCCAGCCTGTCGATCGCGGCGCAGTGCCGGCTGGTGTCGATCAGCCGGTCGTCATTTTACTATGTGCCGACGCCGGAGACGGCCGAGACGCTGGCGCTGATGGCGGTGATCGACGCCTCGTTCCTCGACTACCCCTGGTATGGCAGCCGTCAAATGGCGCGGCACCTGTGCCGCCTCGGCCACGCGGTCGGGCGTCGGCGGGTGCGGCGGCTGATGACGAAGATGGGACTTGCGCCCATCTACCAGCGCCCACGGACGAGCGATCCGCACCCGGAGCACCGGATCTACCCGTACCTGCTGCGCGATCTGGAGATCACCCGGCCGGGTCACGTCTGGTGCGCCGACATTACGTACCTGCCGATGCGGCGGGGCTTCCTCTATCTCGTCGCCGTCATGGACTGGGCGTCGCGGAGGGTGCTCGCCTGGCGGTTGTCGAACACGATGGACGCGGAGTTCTGCGTCGAGGCTTTGAAGGAAGCGTTGGCGCGCTTCGGCAGGCCCGAGATCTTCAACACGGATCAAGGCAGCCAGTTCACCAGCGCCGACTTCACCGACGTGTTGCGCGATGCCGAGGTGCGGATCAGCATGGACGGACGTGGCCGCTGGATGGACAACGTCTTCATCGAGGGGCTTTGGCGGTCGCTGAAGTAAGAGTGCGTCTACCTGAACGCGTTCGAGACCGGCTCCGAGCTGCGGACCGGGCTCGGCCAGTTACAACGGGCAGCGGCCTCACTCTCGCCTCGGCGGCAGAACGCCGGACGAGGTGTACGGGCAGATCGCGGCAACGCCATATCCGGGGCATGCCCCGGATATGGCGTTCACCAGAATGGCGGCGTAATCCAACTGGGGTATAGCTTAGCTCAGCCGCCAAACTAACCAGAAAGGCGAGACCACCTCACCGTCGATTGGCCCTGCATTTGATAGCAATGAGTTAGCGCGACCCGTCCTCGACCGACCTTAAAGCGCGTTTCTGACCGTATACGTAGAGGATCGTCAGGCAGACGAGTGCCCAACCCGATCCCACTGCCCAGCCTGCAAGCACGTCCGTTGGCCAATGAACACCGAGGAACACGCGCGAAAAGCCAATGCCCATGACCAATGCGATCGATGCGCCGACAAGGAACACGCGGCCACCACGGGTCGGTGCCCATTGCGCGGCTAGCAGGGCGATCGATAGATAGACGATCGCCGAGTTCGCCGAATGGCCGCTTGGAAAGCTCGCGGAACTGAAAGGCGCCCAGTGCTCCACCACATCGGGACGCGCCCGGCCGAACCAGGGTTTCACGAGCGCTGTGATCGACGTCCCAACACCTGCCTCGGCTACAACGAAGGCAGCCAGAGCCGTTTTTCTACTGGCGGCGGCGAAACCGGCGGTGAGCATCACGACGAGGGTCAGGGTTGCGGTATCCCCCAATGCGGTGAGATCAAGCATCGCGGCACGTAGGGGTGCGATGCCACCCAGATGGTCTCGCACCCAATAAAGGGCTGAACGATCGAAGGCATTTGTTTCGCCTTCCCGGATCTCGGAGCCGAGTTTCCAGACAACGAAGCCGACGATCGCAGCCACGGCCAACGTGACCATCAACAGGAGCTCAGGCCGGCGCCGCAAACGGTCCCACGCCATCGTTAACGTCGCCATGTCGCTACCCGCCAAACATAGGCAACCACGAGAAGGACGATGATTCCAAGCGAGATCGGTCCGACGAAACGCTCGACCGCGCCATAGCCCTGCCCCAAGGCAGAGCCGGCGACGGCTAAGATCGACGTCCAGGCGGTGGTACCAAGGAGAGACCAGAAAACGAACTGGCCGAATGGCATCGCCAGAAGTCCTGCCGGGATCGATACGATCGAGCGGATCGTCGGCACGAGACGTCCCACGCAAACGAAGAGCGCTCCCCCGTTGGCAAAGAGGCGTTGCCCGCGGTCGACGTCGTTCCGGCTTATAGTGAGCCATCGGCCATACCGTTCGATCAAACCGTCGAACCGCGTAATGCCAAGCGCGCGTGCGACGAGATACCAGGCGATGTTTCCTGCCATCGCACCCGCGGTTCCTGCGGCGATCACTCCCGGCAGCGCCATCACGCCGCGACCCGCCTCCATGCCCGCAAATGGCATGATCACCTCGGAAGGCAGTGGCGGGAACACCGTTTCTGCAAACATCAAAGCCGCGATACCGAGGTATCCGAGCTGCGCGATCAGGTCTTGGATCCAGCTGTCCATCGTTCACCAATTAGACCGATGGCGCGGCCAGGGAATGGCCGCAGGATTGTGATTTCCCAATCTTAGGGGCCGAGTGCCGGTTTTTGCGGCGTGTATTGGGAGATTGTATAGTTCCGGCAAGTCGGAGCCAATCGACTGCACCTATGCCGGCGCCATGCGCACACCCTTTCTTCTCGTCCCGTTAATCATCGCCGGCTGCGGCACCGAACCGTCCAAGTCGCCCGCAGGTCCGCCGGCCCATGCCGAGCCGGTCGCGCACGAGGCCGAACTGCTGAAGCTGACGCTGACGCCGCAGGCCCAGCAGCGACTCGGGATCGCTCTCGTCCGCGTCGCGAGCGGTTCGGTCAGCGCCGCGCGACAGGTGGCCGGCGAGATCGTGGTACCGCCGACCAGCGCTAACGGCGTGCCCGTCAACTCGACCACCAATCTTCAGCAGATCGGCAGCCAGCAGGCCGCGGCGGACGCCGAACTGGCGCGCGCGACCGCACAGGCGCGGCTGGCGCGGATCGCCCTCGACCGCGCCGCCAGCCTGGTGCGCGAGGAAGCGGGCAGCGTGCGCGGTCGCGACGAGGCCGCCGCGGCGCTGGCTGCCGCCCAGGCCGCGCTCGGCGCCGCACGCCAGCAGCGACAGCTCCTCGGACCGACGGTCGCGTCGATAGGGTCCCAGGCAACCCTGTGGGTGCGCGCATCGGTGTTTGGCAGCGACGTGGGCAATGTCCGCCGTGACGGCGCCGCAACCGTTCGCAACCTGGGTGAAGGCGGTGCGCCGCGATCCGCACGACCGGTGCAGGCTCCGCCATCGGCCAACACCAACGCAGGCACCGTCGATCTCTACTATGCGGTCGACAATCGCGACCGGGCGTTCCGGGTCGGTCAGCGTGTTGCGGTCGACTTGCCGCTCGCCGGGCAGATCGAGGGACTTTCGGTGCCGTCGGCCGCGATCCTGCGCGATATCTATGGCGGCGAGTGGGTCTATCGGAAGACCGCGCCCGACACCTTCGTCCGTCAGCGCGTCGAGGTCGCATCGGAGAGTGGCGGTTGGGCGTTACTCGCGCGCGGGCTGGCGTCGGGCGCGGAGGTCGTGACCGATGGCGCGGCGGAGTTGTTCGGGACCGAATTCGGGGCGGCGCACTGATGCTCGGCCGGTTCGTCCATTTCGCGCTTGCGCAGCGCGTCCTCGTCCTCGCGCTCGCCGCCTTGCTGGTCGTGCTTGGCGTCGGCGCCGGGCGAGACGTGCCGCTTGACGTGTTCCCCGAATTCGCCCCGCCGATGGTCGAAATCCAGACCGAGGCGCCGGGCCTGTCGACCGAGGAGGTCGAGAGCCTGGTGACGGTGCCGATCGAGACGGCGGTCAACGGCGTGCCCGGCCTTATGACGCTGCGCTCCAAGTCGGTGCTGGGACTATCGTCGGTACAGATATTATTCGAGCGCGGGTCCGACGTGGTCCGCGCGCGCCAGATGGTCGGTGAGCGGATCACGCAGGTCCAGCCGCGCCTGCCGCTCGCGGCGCGTCAGCCGGTGCTGATGCCGCCGCTGTCCTCGACCAGCCGCGCGATGAAGGTCGGGCTGTCCTCGAAGAAGCTCGACCAGATGCAGATATCCGAGCTGGTGCGCTGGACGGTCCGGCCGCGGCTGATGGCCGTCCCCGGCGTCGCCAACGTCGCGGTATGGGGCCAGCGCGATCGCCAGCTTCAGGTGCTGGTCGATCCCGACCGCCTGCGCGCCGCCGGCGTGACGCTGGCCGAGGTCCGCGCCGCAGCGGGCGACGCGGTGCTGGTCGGCGGCGGCGGGTTCGTCGATACGCCCAACCAGCGCCTCGCGGTCCAGCAGGCGGGCACGGTCCAGACTGCGGCCGACCTGAGGCAGGCGATCGTCAAGCAGGCGGGCGAAGCGCCGGTCCGCATCGGCGACGTCGCTCGCGTGGTCGACGGTTTCGCCGCGCCGATCGGCAACGCCATCATCGACGACGGCCCCGGCATCATGCTGATCGTCGAGAAGCAGCCGACCGCCAACACGCTGGAACTGACCCGCGCGGTGGAGGCCGCCTTCGCCGAGCTGAAGCCGGGCCTGAAGGACGTGAAGGTCGATACCACGATCTTCCGCCCCGCGACCTTCATCGAACGGTCGATCGACAACCTCACCCGCGCCCTCCTGATCGGCTGTGTGCTGGTCGCGGTGGTGCTGTTCCTGTTCACTCGCGACTGGCGGCAGGCGACGATCAGCCTCGTCGCGATTCCGCTGTCGCTGCTCGGCGCGGGCCTAGCATTGCTGTGGTCTGGAGCGACGATCAACGTGATGATCATCGCCGGGCTCGTCATCGCGCTGGGCGAAGTGGTCGATGACGCGATCATCGATGTCGAGAACATCGCGCGCCGCCTGCGGCTGAACCGCGAATCCGCCGATCCGAAGCCTGCGTTCGACGTGGTGCTCGCCGCCTCTTTGGAGGTGCGTTCGGCTGTGGTGTTCGCCTCGCTGATCGTGATGCTGGTCTTCGTGCCGATCTTCTTTCTCGGCGGCGTCGCCGGCACCTTCTTCCAGCCGCTCGCCGTCGCCTATGTGCTGGCGATCGGCACGTCGCTGCTCGTCGCGCTGACCGTCACGCCGGCGATGTGCCTGCTCCTTCTCCCGAATGCGCCGCTCAAGGAGGAGCGCGACACCCGGTTCGTTGCCGCTCTTAAGCGTCGCTACGTCGGCTTCCTGCCGCGCGTCGTCGGGCGGCCGTCGCTCGCGGTCGGCATCGTCGCAGGCGGGCTACTGCTCGCCGGGGTCGGCTATGAGACGTTCAAGGATCAGTTTCTTCCGGATTTCCGCGAAACGGACTTCCTGATGCACTTCGTCGAGAAGCCCGGCACCTCGATCGAGGCGATGGACCGGATCACGATCCGAGCCTCTAAGGAACTGCGCGCGATCCCTGGCGTGCGCAATTTCGGCGCGCACATCGGCCGCGCCGAACAGGCCGACGAGGTAGTCGGCCCCAACTTTACCGAATTGTGGATCAGCCTTGACGAGAACGCCGACTATGACGCTTCGGTGAAGCGCATCAAGGACGTGGTCGAGGGCTATCCGGGTCTCTTCCGCGACGTGCTGACCTATCTGCGCGAGCGCATCAAGGAGGTGCTGACCGGCGCCGGGGCCACGATCGTGGTTCGCATCTACGGTCCAGATCAGGACGAGCTGCGCGCGGCGGGCGCGCGGGTCCGGTCGGCCATCGCGGGCATACAAGGCATTTCTGACCTGAAGCTCGAAAGCCAGGTGCTCGTACCACAAATTCGTGTCCGCCCGAAACCGGCCGAACTGGCGCGGCTCGGGCTGTCGGCCGGCGAGGTCCGGCGGCAAGCTCAGATTCTCGTGGCGCAGCAGAAGGTCGGCGAAATCTATCGCGACCAGAAAGCGTTCGACGTCGCGGTTTGGGGCGAGCCGGCCGTCCGCAACAACATTCACGCATTGCGCGATCTGATGATCCAGGCTCCGACGCTTGGTGGCGCGCTGCCGAGTAGCGGCAGTGGGTCGGGCGCCGGTGCGCCGGTACGGCTCGGCGATATCGCCGATGTTGAGATCGTCCCCGCCCCCAACGAGGTGAAGCGCGAGAACGGCCAGCGCCGGCTGGACGTGACGATGAACGTCGCGGGCGCAGACCTGGGAACGGCGGCGCAGGCGGTCGACGCCGAGGTCGCCAAGGTGCCGTTCGCCACCGGCTATCACCCCCAGGTGCTGGGCGAATATGCCGCGCTGAAGGATTCGCGTCAGCGGCTCTGGTCCACCGGCGGGTTCTGCCTGATCGGCATCCTGCTCCTCGTGTGGATCGAGTTCCGCTCACGCCGCATCACCGCGCTCGTCGGCGTCAGCCTGCCTTTCGCGCTGGTCGGGGGCGTGGCGGCGGTGGCGCTCACCGGCGGTGTGCTGTCGCTAGGCTCGCTCGTCGGGTTCGTCACCGTGATCGGCATCGCGGCGCGCAACGGCATCATGCTGCTCTCGCATTATCAGCATCTGGAACGTCACGAAGGCGTGGCGTTCGGGCGCGAACTGGTGCTGCGCGGTGCGGAGGAGCGGCTGGTACCGATCCTGATGACCGCAGCGTGTGCCGGCCTGGCGCTCGTGCCCTTGATCGTCGCAGGCAACGCGCCGGGGCACGAGATCGAACACCCGATGGCGATCGTGATCCTCGGTGGCCTCATCTCGTCTACCGCGCTCAACCTGCTGCTGCTGCCGGCGCTCTACGCCCGCTACGGAGAGGAACGCGCGGCCTCGCCCTCGCCCGAGCGCAAGGAGGCGCTGGCATGACGCATCGCTGCCTGACGCCGATCCTCGCACTGCTCGCTTCGGCGTGCATGAGCGTGCCGAGGTCGCCGCCCACGGTCGCACCAGGGAGCGCCATGGGCGGCTTCGCGACGCTCCCCGTCGCGTCCATCGCGCCGGTCCCGGACGACTGGTGGCGGCTCTACGACGATCCGGTGCTGGACGGGCTGGTGCGATCGGCACTGGCCGCAAATGCCGATCTGCGCGTCGCCTACGCCAATCTCGACGGCGCGCGCGCCGCGCTGCGTCAGGCTCGGGCCGCGCGCCTCCCGCAGACCACGATCGAAAGCGCGCTGGGCGTCGACAACCCCGCCTCGCAGCCGAGCGCATCGGGCAACGTGCCCACAACGGATTACGATATCGCCGCGACGGTGAGCTGGGATATCGATCTGTTCGGTCGGCTGCGCTCCGCTGCGACCGCGACGCGTGCCGATGCCGACGCGCAGGCCGCCGTCGTCGACGGGCTGCGGGTCGCGGTCGTCGCCGACACCGTCCTCGCCTATGTCGACCTGTGCGGGTCGACCCGCGCGATGGCCGCCGCGCGCGCGGTCGCCACCGCGCAGGATCGCTCCGTCGGTCTCGTGCGCGAACAGCTCCGCGCCGGTGAGGTGTCACCACTGGAGGTATCGCAGGTCGCGACGATCGCCGCCGCGACCCGCGCCGCGATCGCGCCGTTCGAGGCGCAGCGTGCCAACGCGCTCTACCGCCTCGCCACGCTGCAGGGGCGGCCACCCGCTGAAGCACGCGGCTACAGCTTCGCCTGCACCGCCGCGCCCCGCTTGCGCACCGCCGCGCCGGTCGGCGATGGGACTGCCCTGCTGCTGCGTCGCCCCGACGTGCGCGAGGCGGAGCGCCGCCTTGCCGCCGCGGCGGCGCGGGTCGGTGTCGCCCGCGCGGACCTATACCCGCGCGTCAATCTCGGCGGCGCGTTGGGGCTGCTCTCCGGCGGGATCAAGGCGGTCGCCTCGCCGCTCGTCACATGGGCGTTCCCGAACCAGGCGCCGGCCCGCGCGCGGCTCGAGCAGGCGCGTGCGACGGAACGCGCCGCGCTTGCCGGCTGGGACGTCGCCGTGCTGCGATCCCTGCGCGAAGTCGAGACGGCGCTGGCTACCTACGATGCGGAGACGCGCCGCAACCGCGATCTGGAAACGGCCGCACGGGAAGCACAGGCCTATGCCCGCCGGGCCGCGGCTCGCGTCCGCCTCGGCGACGCAACGGGCCTGCTCCAGGTCGACGCGCAGCGCGCGACTGCGGCCGCCACGCTCCAGCAGGCTCAGTCCGATCTGGCAGTTTCGCAGGGAGAGGTCGCATTGTTCCGCGCGCTCGGCGGCGGGTGGCGAACGGGAACGGCTTCCGAGTAGAATATGGTTATGCGCATCCTGATCATCGAGGACGATCTCGAAACCAATCAATTCGTCGCCAAAGGTCTGAGCCAGGCCGGCCATCAGGTTAGTACGTGCGCCGATGGGCGAGATGGACTGTTTCAAGCCACCGGAGGCGACTTCGACGCGATCGTGCTTGACCGGATGCTGCCCGGCCTCGACGGCCTGGCAGTCATCAAGGCGCTGCGGGCAGCCGGCGACGCGACGCCGGTCATCATGCTGACCGCGGTCGGCGGCATTGCCGACCGGGTGGAGGGGCTTGAGGGCGGCGCCGACGACTATCTCGTAAAACCCTTCGCCTTCTCGGAGCTTGCGGCGCGGCTGAACGCGCTGGGCAGGCGGCCTGCCGCGCGGGTGGAGTCACCTATTCTCACCGTCAGCGGAATCGCGCTTGATCTGCATCGGCGGACCGTCGAGCGAGACGGTCGTCGGATTGTCCTGCAGCCCCGCGAGTTCGCCTTGCTCGCCGAGCTGATGCGCAACCCTGGCCGCGTCATGACCCGTACCATGTTGCTCGAGCGGGTTTGGGATTTCGATTTCGACCCGCAAACCAATATCGTCGAAACCCATCTCTCCCGCCTGCGATCGAAGCTGAATGCCGGTTTCGAGAGGGATGCGATCGAGACCGTTCGCGGCGCCGGCTACGTGCTGCGGGCCGAATGATGCTGAACCGCTTCAGGCGCTCGACCTCCGGCCTCGTCACCCTCGTTGCGCTCCTTCTCGGCATGGCGACGGCTGTCATCGGTACGGTCGCCTACGAAGTGACGCACGAGGCGCTGGAGCAGCAACTCGATCATCGGATCGAGGCGGAGATGCGCTCGCTGATTGCGGAAAGCCGCGGTACGATGCCGGGCCTCACCGCCGCGATCGAGCGCAGAAGCGCGGCACAGTCGACCTCTAGTCTCGACTATATCCTCCTCGATCGTGAGGGGAATGCAATCGCCGCGACGATCCTGACCGATCATCCCGTCGCTCCCGGATACGAAGAGTTCCTGCACTATCGACGCGGGAGAGCCGTTGGGGTCGCCCAGGCGCTGACGACATCTCTTGGGGCCGGCACGTTGATCGTGGCGGCGGATCGAAGCGGGCTCGACGAGATCGATCGAACGCTCATGCAGCTGTTCGCCGGCGCTCTGGCGGTGACGCTGCTCATGGGCAGCGTTTCCGCGCTGCTCGTCGGCTGGATTACGCGGCGGAGGCTTGCGCGGATCGACGCGACCGCAAAGGCGATCATCGCAGGCGATTTCACGCGCCGGGTGCCGGTCGACGGCTCGGGGAGCGAGTTCGATCGCCTCGCCCGGACCATCAATTCGATGCTCGAGCGGATCAATACCCTGCTCGATAATCTGCGGCAGGTATCGAGCGACGTCGCACACGACCTGCGTACGCCGCTCACGCGGCTCTACAATCGTCTGGATGGCGCGCTCTCGGGTCATGAGGCGGAGCCGCAGCGGGCCGCAATCGAGGCGGCGAGGAACGAAGCGGCTGAATTGCTGGAGATCTTTGCGGCGCTGCTGCGCATCGCCGAGATCGAAGGCATGCAGGATCGATCCCGGCGACAGCCAGTGGACCTGACGGCCTTGGTGGAGCAGATGGGCGAAACCTACGCGCCCGATTTCGAGGCGAACGGACATCGCTTCGAAGTCGATGCAGGCCCCGGCGCCGTTATCCACGGCGATCAGCGGCTCCTCAGTCAGGCAGTGGCCAACCTGCTCGACAATGCCTTGCGCCATACGCCAGCAGGAACCCTGGTGCGACTCGTCAGCAAGACCGATGGCCGGACTGCGAGCGTCACGGTGCGGGACAACGGACCGGGCGCAGCGGTGGCAGACCCCAGCACGTTGTTCCGCCGGTTCGTGAGGGTCGAGCATGCCAGGGCATCCCCCGGCAACGGCCTTGGGCTGGCACTGGTGGCTGCGGTCGTTTCCGCGATGGGAGGTGACGCCCGGATCGATAGCGGACCGGGGTTCGCGGTGATCCTCGCTTTTCCGACCGTCGAGGTCGGTCCGAAACCTGCCTGACGGACCACGGCGATGGTAGCATCCCCGCCAAAATTACGATTCCCCAATGTGGCCGAGTGTTCGATTGTCATCGTCCTCGAAGTTTTCCATTTTCGGCGGCGGGAGGCGCGAGTTAGGTGGAGATGATCGAGCCCGTTGAAGACCTGCCGCTCGACGTCCTCTACGGCGTTCATCGCGCCGAGTTGCTGCGCTTTCTCATCTCGCGCACGGGCGACGCGTCCGAAGCGGAGGATCTGGTGCAAGATCTTTGGCTCAAGGCAAACCGCGGCAGTGCTGGTCCGACGGCGAATGGTCGGGCCTATCTGTTCCGTATGGCGCAAAACCTGATCGTCGATCGCGCACGCGAACGGCAACGCCGAATGCGGCGTGAGCGGTTGTGGATCGACGACGGGGCACCACCCAGCGCCGCGTGCGAGGAACGCGTCGATCCCTCGCGTGACGCCGAGAAAGCGCTGATCGACCGCGAGGAGCTCGCTCGCTTGTCGCAGGCGATCGAAACGGTTCCCGACGGAGCGCGTCGGGTCTTTGATCTGCACAAGTTGAAAGGACTGTCGCACGCGGAGGTTGCCGCCCAGCTGGGCATCTCCCACAGCGGTGTCGAAAAGCACATGGCGGTTGCGATGAAATATCTTCGTCGCGCGCTGGCCGACTGAGGGCGAACGATATGCGTGTCGTCTTTGAGCGCTTAGGATTTTTCGGAAAGGCTACCGCGCAATGAGCGCGCCCCGTCAAAGTGACGACGACGTCTTCGATCAGGCCGTTGCCTGGCACCGCGCCCTCGCGCGTGACGACGCCGATTGGGACGCGTACATGTCATGGCTCGACCAGGATCCAGCTCACCGGGTCACCTTCGATGAGGTCGCATTGCTGGACCGCATGATCGAGGATCATGCTCCTTCGCTGCAGCGCGAAGAGGACACGGGCGTCGCCGATCATGCCCCGCAAAACACGCGCAAGCCCCTCTGGATCGGAGGCTCGATCGCCGCAGCGCTCGCGGCAGCGATCGCCTTGCCCATGCTGACGAAGACCCCGGCCGACGTGGTCTATCACGCCGCCGCACAATCTCGGAGCATCACGCTCGCCGGCGACACGCGCGTGACGCTCGCTCCGCGGTCGAGCCTTGTCGTTCAGGCTGGCGATCCGACGAAACTGCGGCTTGCAGCGGGCGAGGCCTATTTTGCCGTGCCTCATGTCGCCGGTCGGACCTTGTCGATCCGGGCGGGTGATTATGACGTTCGTGATATCGGTACGAGATTCTCGGTCAATCTTACGCCGTCCTTCCTGACCGTTGCCGTTGCAGAGGGAAATGTGTCCGTCCAGCCGCAGACGGGCAACGCCGCGGCCGTTCCGGCCGGCAAACAGCTTCTCGCCGAGCGCGGGCGCGGCCGCGCTCGTCTTTCGACGGTGGTTGCATCCGACGTCGCCAGTTGGCGACGCGGCCGGCTCGTATATGCCAACGCGCCGCTCGATGTCGTCGTTGCCGACCTCTCTCGTTATACGGGAAAGCGGGTGAGCGTCGATCAAAGGCTGCGAAACCGCAGATTCTCGGGAGTGCTAGCGATTGCCAACGGTCCGGGGATGTTTCGCGATCTTGCAGAGCTCATGTCTATTTCAAGCCGCCCTGATGGTGCTGGTGTCCGCTTCGTTCCTGTCGGTGAGCGCTGAAGCGGTTGCACAGACATCGGTCCGACCCGGAAAATCTACCGCCACCATCGACCTGCCGGAAGGCACGCTTGAAGCAAGCGTCGCACTGCTCGCGCAGCAGGCGGGCATCGCGGTCGCGTGGCCCAGTCCGCTTCCGAAAGCCATGGTCCCACGGCTCCGCGCGCGGCTGACACCGCTGGCTGCCCTGCGGAGATTGCTGGTTGGAACAAAACTGACGGTCACGCAGGTCGGGCCCAGAACATATCGCATCGAATCCCGCGGGAATCTGCGGGCCCAGACGCAACCGGTGCCGCGCGCGACCCGCGCTGCGCCGCCCATCGCGGTCCCGGAAGAGCTGCAGCAACAGGAAATCGTCGTCACGGCGCGAAAGATCATCGAGCCGGTCAGCGGCGTTCCGGGCGGGATTGCCGTCCTGCAAGGCACCAGGCTTCCGGGCGGCCGCTTCGGTGTCGCGTCGACCGACGTCGCCTTCGGGCTGGAGGGGCTGTCACTGACGAACCTGGGACCAGGCCGGAATCGGCAATTTATCCGCGGGGTCGCCGACAGTCCGTTCAATGGCCCTAGCCAATCGACCGTCGCGGTCGTCCTCGACGAGGCGCGCATCACCTTCGACGCGCCCGACCCCGATTTGCGACTGGTCGATATGGAGCGGATCGAACTGCTGAAAGGGCCGCAAGGACCGCTCTACGGCTCGGGTGCGCTGGGCGGCGTCTATCACATGGTGACGAGGAAACCCGACCTCGCCGCACATCAGTTCCACACGAGTGTCTCGACCGAGATCGTGCAGGGCGGCGGGGTGGGCGCCGGCATCGAGGGAATAGTCAACCTGCCGCTGGCCGACGATCGCCTGGCCATACGCGGCGTGGGATATGCGTCGCGCGAGGCGGGTTGGATCGACCGCGTTGGACAGAAGAGGAACGCCAATCGCGCCGAAACGACCGGGGTTCGGCTGGCGCTGCGCTGGCAGCCCGATCCGGTCTGGACACTGGACGTCGCCGGCACCCTGCAGAATGTGAACACGCGGGATAGCCGGTATGTGGTTCAGGAGGATGTGGTCCGCCGCCCGGCCGGCATCACCGAACCCAGTGACAACGACTTTTCGGCGCTCAGTGGATCGCTCGCAGGTCATATCGGGGATTTAAGGCTTCTGGTGTCTTCCAGCTACGTCGATCACGCGGTCGACTATGTCCAAGACGCGACCGATGCCGCGCCGGCGTTCGGCCGTGTCGGCCCCCTTCGCTTCAGCGACACGCGACGCTACTCCGTCCGCAATCACGAAGCGCGACTGTCGTCGGCGACGCCGGGCGCATGGTTGATCGGCGCCTCGTACATGCGCGCTGTGAGCGATGAAACCGGAACGATGGAATCGGTCAGCCGCGATCCGAATTCAACCCAGGTGCAAAGCCGGTCGCGGCGCGTGGTGGAGATTGCCGGGTTTGGTAATGCGACCCTGAACGTCGCGCCGCGCGTTCAGGCGACTGTCGGCGCCCGCGTCTCGCACACGGTCGACGAGGACGAAACTGCGGAGGAAGCTGGCGCTACCGTCAGCCGGATCGGGAAAACGACGCTCTCCCCCAGCCTCGCCATATCGTGGCGCCCGCCCGGCAGGGGACTGGTCTATCTGCGTTACGCCCGCGCTGTGCGTCCAGGCGGCCTCGCGCCCAATGCGACCACGCAAGCGACGCGCTTCGATGCCGACGAGTTGGGATCTGCCGAACTGGGCTATCGGGGATATCTGCACGGTGACACGCTTCGCTTCGACGTCGGCGCCTTTCATACGAGCTGGTCCGGCATCCAGAGCGATTATCTGCTTCCGAACGGGCTGGTATCGACACGCAATGCCGGCAGCGCAGCCGTGCTCGGCGCAGAGATCAGCGTGGATTGGGACGCATCGTCAAGGCTGCGCATTTCGGCAGGCGCAAGCTATGTCGACGCCAGGCTGACGCGAAGCGAGGGTGGCGTGGAAGTCGATGATCGCCGGCTGCCGATCACGCCGGATCTCAGCGCCCGGCTCGTCGCCGCCTGGCGTTTCAACGTCGGACACTGGTCGGGGTCCTTGGGAGGACAAGCGAATTACGTCGGCCATGCCCATCTGACCTTCGACCCCGCCGCCGATCGCACGATGGGAGGATATGCTCTGCTGTCGGCCAACGCGCAGATGAGCAGAGAGCAGTGGACTGTCACTGGCCGAATAGACAATCTGCTCGACACGACCGCAGATACGTTCGCATTCGGCAATCCGTTTTTGAAAGAACGCCAGTTCACACCCCTGCGACCCCGGACCGTCACGCTGTCGGTGTCACGCTCCTGGTGATCGGACGCAGTCGGTAGGTCGCAACGTAACCGACGTGATCCGACAGCATGCTGCCCGACGCATCCCGGCCGAACGGGGTCGTGATGCGGACCGCGTCGAGCGCCATGTCGGCGCCGTCGAAGTGAAGCTGCCAATCACGGGCCCGATGCAGCGACCAGCGTGCATCGCGGTCGAGAGCACCCCCTGTTGCCGCCACCTGCCGCAGGGCGTCGCGCACCACGGGTTGTGCCGTCCAGCGCCGCACAGCGGCCAGCACCGGGACCTGGCGAGCCGGCACCGGCCCGACGTTGAGGTCTCCGGCGACGATCAGGGGGCGGCGCGCATCATGCATTCTGGCGATGAACGCGGTCAGGGAAGCGAACTGCCGCTTCCAGGCGGCGTCGGCCCGTTCGGCTGGCACGCCCGACGCACCGCGGCTGTTCAGATGCGTGGTCAAAACGTCGATCCCGCCGGGGGCGTCCGGTGTTGCGATCGTCGCGATCATCGCGCCCTTTGCCGCGAGACAGTCGTAGCCGGCGCAGTCATAATGCGGGAATGTCATGCTACGGACGCGGAGGATCGGGTAGTCCGACATTATGGCAAGTCCACTGCCGACAAATTTGCCCTCAGTCTCACCAACCGACCACCGCGCGGCAGCGGCGAAAACCCGCTCGTCGGTAGATGGCCGGCCTTCCGTCGTTGAATCGGTTCCCGGCCCCAGCGCGGCATATCGATAGCCTGACGCGCGGATCATTTCGCGTGCGCCTTCAGTGAATGCCTCTTGGACGACAGCGATTTCCGGCGCATCTCCGCGCAGGTGCATTGATCGCAGGGTAGCGGCGATGCTTTGCAGCGCAGCGACACGGCCCCCTGCGACAGGCCACGGCAACCCTTTCACATTGTAGGTCAAAAGGGAAACGCCGTGAGCGATGCGCGGCGCGCGCGATGGTATCCGCGCCGCTGGGCTGGCCCGACCACCGGCAGCGCCGGCGAGCGCGACTGCCGCTGTGATGACCAATGCTGCTGCACCCAAACGCCCGATCATGCCTTCTGCCTCCAGCTGAGCGAAGGACGGCACGCAGCAGCAGCAGCCGCAGTCGACCATTGCCGAAGAATTTTTGATCCGCTGACTGCGGTGGGCCGCTGTGGTGCCGTTTTACCCCGTCAACGAGGGACGGGCGGTCGATGAAAGCTGGGCGAAACTATAGACGAATGCGTCGCATGACACCTCTGACGCCCTCTTCTTGCGCGGCGGTGCATGAATGACGCCGAGCGCACCATCGAAGCGCCTGCTTCTCTCGATCCATGACGTCAGCCCGCGCTTCGAGTCCCAGGTCGACCGCCTGCACGACCTGTTGAGCCGCTACGCACCCGTCGATCGCATCGCGCTGCTCGTCGTCCCGAACCACTGGGGCACGTCACCGATCACACCGGGCAGCCCCTTTGCGACCAAATTACGCGATCTCGCGCACCGTGGCGCAGAATTGTTCCTGCACGGCTATTTCCATCGGGACGATAGTAAGCACGAAGGTCGTCTCGCCCGCCTGAAGGCAACGCAGATGACCGCGGGAGAAGGCGAGTTCCTCGGCATCGACGAGACCGCTGCGCGTATCAAGATGCAGGCGGGCAAGAGCCTGCTGGAAGATATCGCGGGCACCCCGGTCGCAGGCTTCATCGCCCCAGCATGGCTCTATGGTCCCGGCACCTCGGCCGCGCTCGCCGAAATGAATTTTGCCCTCGCGGAGAACCATTTCAGGGTCTGGCAACCCGGCACGGGCCGGACGCTGGCGCGTGATCCGGTGTTGACCTGGGCGAGCCGCAGCCGGTCCCGCATCCTGTCGTCCTTGGCGGCGGCGCGCACCCTTCCCTTGGCAATGCGCTTCCTGCCGACCGCGCGCATCGGCGTGCATCCGGGAGATGCGCGGGTCCCGGCGATCATGACCAGCATCGAACGCGCTGTCGCCGGGCTCGTCCGAACCCATGAACCCGCGCGCTACGCCGATCTGGTGAAGGCTTAAGTCATGAAGATTTTGACCTTCCTGCACAGTTTCGAACCCGGTGGCGTCGAACGCATCGCGCTGCGGCTCGTGCGCGAGTGGCGCGCGTCGGGCTATGATGCGCCGCTCTTCATGGGCCGGACCGACGGCGCGATGCGCGACGATGTCGGGGTCGATCTCGTTTATCATAGCCCGCGACAGCCGCGGATCGGTTCGGGGTGGTGGGAAACGATCTGGATGATCGTCACGCTACCCGGCTTCATTCGACGGACACGACCCGACGCACTGTTCTGTGCGGGCAACACCTATGTCGTGGTCGCGGTCGCGATGAAACTGCTGCTGGGCCGGGCCTGTCCTCGCATCGTCGCGAAGATCAGCAACGACCTCGACCGAGCCGATCAGCCCCGAGCCGGTCGTATGGGCTACCGCCTGTGGCTCCGCTTCCAAGGGGTGTTCATCGATCGGGCTGTCGCCATGGCCGAACCGATGGTTGGCGAGATCGCCGAATACCTTCGCATCGCTAGAACACGCATCGACATAGTCCCCGATCCAGCCCTCTCCGACGCCATGATCCGGGATTTGCGCAAAAAAGGTGCGCGCACGCCTGCGGTCACGCAAGGTCGTCGATTTCTCGCCGTCGGACGCCTCGTTCCCCAAAAGAACGTCGCGCTCATGCTGCGCGCGTTCCAGCGGGGCGCACAGGCCGGCGATCACCTCACCATCGTCGGTGATGGCCCGGAACGTCCGAAGCTCGAAATTCTGGCTGCACGGCTCGGTGTCGATCAGGCGGTGACTTTTACCGGCTACGTCGCAGATCCGACGAGCCTCTTCAGCCATTTCGACGCCCTCCTGCTTTCGTCGAACTACGAAGGTGTGCCGGCGGTCGTCCTCGAAGCGCTCGCCGCCAACTTGACGGTGATTGCGACCGATTGCAGCCGGAGCATGGCGACACTGCTCGCTGATGGCCGTCTCGGATTGCTGGTGCCGCCCGGTGACACCGCGGCACTCGCCGCTGCCATTAGCGCCGAATGGCCGCCCCGGAACGAGCAGCTCAGTCTCGATCAGGCGCGGCGCTTCACGATCGAGCGGTCCGCCGAGCTATACGCCGCCAGCTTCCAGCGAGCGACACGGTCCGCGAGCGCGACGACGCTGGCCCCGACCGGCACCGCCCCCACGATCGCCTGACGATCAGCCTCCAATCTGAGAGCAATATGCCACCGGTCGTATCCGCCCTGAGCCCTGCCGCGAGCATTGATGCTCGCACCATCCTGCAGCTCGAACCCAAGCCTCTCCTGGAAGGACGTCGACAATGGTCCGCGACCCTCGGGGGCGCCTTGTCGTTGCTGATCTTTTGTGCGGTCGCGTGGCAGCTGCGCACGGTCAATCTGCCGGATCTGGCCGCGATGCTGCCGAGTAGTGGCGCGTTCTGGCTGACCTTCACCTGCTATTTCCTCGCCGGACCGGCATTGGAGTGGTGCATTTACCGGCGGCTGTGGAACTTGCCGGCGATCGGCTTCCCCGCTCTCCTCCGAAAGCTCGTAAGCAACGAAATGCTGCTAAGCTATTCCGGCGAGATCTATTTTTACGACTGGGCGAGGCGGCATCTGAAGCTCGCCACGTCGCCGTTTGCCGCGATCAAGGACGTCGCCATGTTGAGCGCGCTGGTCGGTAACGTCGTCACGATAATTCTCGTGCTTGCTGCCGCGCCGCTGTTCCGAGGCCTGTCCCTCGGCACCGATGGACGTCACTTGGCTGCCTCAATTGCGGTCGTCATCGCTTCTTCGACCGTCATCCTAGTGCTGCGCCGGCGACTATTCAGCCTTTCGCGGCCCGATCTGCGGTTCGTGATATTTGTCCATACCGCGCGGATCGCGACCACCACATTGCTTGCGGCAACGCTGTGGCATCTGCTCCTGCCCACAGTCGCGCTCGAATGGTGGATCGTCCTTGCCGCCACGCGACTGCTGCTGTCGCGATTGCCGTTCATGCCCAACCACGATGTCGTTTTTGCCGGCGTGGCGACGTTTCTGGTCGGTGCGACCTCGCCCATCGCCGACGCCGTCACTCTCGTAGCCGCTACGTCGCTCGCTGGATTGATCCTGTGTGGCGTGCTGCTCGGCACGAGCAGCTTGGCTAGGATGCTCGCCCAATGAGCGTTCTCTTCCTACTCGCAGCGCAGGCTATGGGCTCAAGTCCTGACTTGGGAAAGAGCGCAGGGCGCTGCCGCCCCGCGGAAGATGGTTCTGCCTTTCTGGTAGAGATCGTTGGTCTGAAAGATCGCAGGGGCTTGCTGAAACTCGAGCTTTATCCGGATCGCGATGGCGACTTTCTTGCCGACGACAATGTATTGCTTGCTGCAGGCAAGACCTTCCGACGGGTGGAGATCCCGGTGCCAAGCTCCGGTCCGGTAGATATGTGTATCCGCGCGCCCGGACCCGGTCGCTATGCGATCAGCATCCTTCACGACCGCGACGGGGACCGGCGCTTCGCACTGTCGAACGATGGCGTGGGATTTGCCGGCAATCCCAAGCTGGGCTGGTCGAAGCCTCGCGCGAATGACGCGAGCGCGAGCGTCGGGAGCGGCCTGGCGCGCATCCGGATCATCATGAACTACCGCCGCGGGCTTGTCTCCTTCGGACCTATAAAGGACTGACCATGCGCATCGTCGATGTCTGTGCGTTTTGGACTCCTCATGGCGGAGGTGTCCGGACCTATATCGAAGGCAAGATGCGAGCGACCCGTCAAAGGGGTGACGAGATCGTGGTCGTCGTTCCCGGCGAGCGCCTCGAATGGGCGGTCACGGAGGGCGGCACGATCGTATCGATTCCGGGTCCGCGTTTTCCCCTCGACACCAGATACCGTTACTTCAATGACGAGGAGGCGATGCATCGCGTTCTCGACGACCTGATGCCGGACGTCGTCGAGGTGTCGTCGCCGTGGGGAAGTCCCGCGATGGTCGCCCGGTGGCGCGGGACGGCGCTGCGATCGCTGGTGATGCATGCCGATCCGCTCTCCGCCTATGCGTACAGGTGGTTCGGATCGATCGCAGCGCGCCATACGATCGATCGGCGCTTCGAAATATTCTGGCGCCATCTTCGGAGGCTCAACGAGGCGTTTGACCTCGTGGTGTGCGCCAGTGAGGGACTGACTGGACGCATGATCCAGGGCGGGGTCACCAAAGCGATGACGATCCCGATGGGCGTGACTCCTGGTCTGTTCTCTCCCTCCCTGCGCAATCCGGCGCTCCGCGCGCATCTACTCGCCCGGTGCGATTTGCCCGAGGATGCGACCCTTCTCATCGGCCTAGGCCGACATGCGTCCGAAAAGCGCTGGCCCATGGTGATCGAGGCCGTCGCGGCCGCCGGGAGCCGTCGGCCCGTGGGGCTTCTCCTGTTGGGGCACGGACGGGACGAGGCGACCGTCGTCCGTGCGGCGAAGGGCAATCCGCATGTTCACCTCGGCGCCCCGGTGTTTGACCGACCGCGCCTTGCCACGATCCTCGCCAGCGCAGACGCACTGGTCCATGGTTGCGAAGCGGAAACGTTCTGCATGGCAGCCGCGGAAGCTCGTGCCAGCGGCATCCCGATTATCGTACCCGATCTTGGCGGGGCTGCGGATCAGCTGCGCCCCGGCTTCGGCGAGAAATACGTGGCGCGCTCGGCTGCATCGCTTGCCGACGCCATAGTGCGGCAGATTGACGCAGGCGAGACAATGTTGAGGCGCGCCTCCTCCGCCGCTGACAGCGTGACAGACATGCAAGCGCACTTCGATGCGTTGCTCGCGACCTATCGCGCCACGCGACGCGGCGCGCCGATCCTGCAGCAGGCCGCCTGACGATGTCGTGGTTCGGTTGCGACCTATCGACGTGAAGCTGATCGACCGATACATCTTCGCGCAGACCTGGCGCAACTTTGCCGCAATATGCGGGATCATCGTCGCCTTGTTGTTACTCGAAAACCTCTCACGACTCCTGCATCTGCTGGAGAACGTGGAAGAACCCATTTCTCTTCTGCTTCAGTTCCTGCTCGCGCTCGTGCCGGAATATCTTGGGCTCGGCATCCTGGTAGCGATATTTCTCTCGACGGCGCTCGCCGTACGATCGCTGAGCCTCGCGGGAGAATGGCAGATTCTCGCTGCGACCGGCGTGTCGCCGACCCGGCTTCTCCTGATACCAATGATGTTCGGGGCGGTCGGCGCGACCGCAGAGACCGCCATCAACTTCCACTATCGACCCGTCGGAGAGCGCAGGCTCGATCAATTGTTAGACGAGGTTCGGCTCGGTCGACACGGCGTCGGTGCGACGATCCGCTCGATCGTCAGCTTTCCGAACGGCGTGACGGTCACGATCGACGGCCATGATCGCGCGACGGGTATGTTGACCGGGGTATTCGTTGCCATGCCCGAGGTAACGCTCACGGCTCCGCGGGCACGCGCGACTCACGATGGGTTCGGCACAATCGTGCTTAGGCTGGAGAATGGTCGAGGACTGACACGCAGACGTGACGGGTTCAACGTCCTGTCCTTTCGAAATCTAACGGTTCGCATCGCAACCACAAACGAGAAGACGTCTACCGTAAGTCTGCCCGCGCTCGATCGTCTTCCTCTGGACGAAATCGTCGAATTGGCGATGCGCGAGACCTCGAAATCCCAAACCTCAATGCCGGCGCTCGCCTCGATCGCGTCACGGCTGACCTACAGCCTCATGGCCCTCGTCGTTCCGATCCTAGGGCTCGCGCTTGGATCACCTCCCATGCGCGGAAGGTCCGGGGCGGGACTCGTATTGGGTATCCTGATGATCGTCGGGTTCGTCCGCGCGGCGTCCTTCGTGGAAAGCTCTTCGTTGCAGCGACCCGTCTTCGCCAGCGGCGTGCTGATGTTGCTGATCGGCGGAGCAGCCGGTCTGCTTTGGCGGCTCGAAATCAGATCCGGACCAGGCTTTGGGTAGCGTCCGCGGTCGTGGTGTAATTTCCCGGTGTAGATGACGGTGTATGCCGGGGTGGGGCCGAGGCCCCACCCCGGCGTCGGCGTCTCGGTGGCCACCGGGCTCATCGGTTAAGGTGGAAGTGTCGAGCTTCACCAACACCCGAGGAGTTTTTCCCGATGACCGACGACAGACTACCGCTTGCCGAACTGATGGCGAAGACCGGAGACGGCGATTTTCTGCGCAGCGTCGCCGAGAGCGTGTTGCAGATCATCATGGAGGCCGACGTCGACGGCCTCATCGGCGCCGGTCGCCACGAGCGCTCCGGCGAGCGCAGCACCTGGCGCAATGGCTACCGCGACCGCACCCTGGATACGCGACTGGGCACGCTCAACCTGAAGATCCCCAAGCTGCGCACCGGCGCCTATTTCCCCGGCTTCCTCGAACCCCGCAAGACGGTGGAGAAGGCGCTGGTCAGCGTCATCCAGGAGGCCTGGATCGCCGGCGTCAGCACGCGGCGCGTCGATGATCTGGTGCAGGCGATGGGGATGAGTGGCATCTCGAAGTCGAGCGTGTCGAAACTGTGCAAGGACATCGACGAGCGGGTGAACGCCTTCCTGAAGCGCCCGCTCGCCGGCGAGTGGCCGTATCTCTGGCTGGACGCGACCTACCTCAAGGTGCGCGAGGGCGGCCGCATCGTCAGCGTGGCAGCCATAATCGCCGTCGCCGTCACCACCGAAGGCAAGCGCGAGATCGTCGGCCTGCACATCGGCCCCAGCGAGGCCGAGCCGTTCTGGTCGACCTTCCTGCGCGACCTCGTCCGGCGCGGCCTGAAGGGTGTGAAGCTGGTCATCTCCGATGCGCATGAGGGCTTGAAGGCCGCCATCACCCGCGTCGTCGGCGCCACCTGGCAGCGTTGCCGCGTCCACTTCATGCGCAACGCGCTGGCTCATGTGCCCAAGGGCCAGAACACCATGGTGGCTGCCGCCATCCGGCAGGTCTTCCTCCAGCCCGATCATGCCGCAGCCACCCAGACCTGGCGTCACGTCGCCGACCAGCTGCGCGCCCGCTGGCCGAAACTCGGCGCCTGCATGGACAACGCCGAGCACGACGTGCTCGCCTACATGACCTTCCCCGAACAGCATCGCACGAAGTTGCACTCCACCAACCCATTGGAACGGCTGAACAAGGAGGTGAAGCGCCGCGCCGACGTGGTCGGCATCTTCCCCAACGAGGATAGCATCACCCGCCTCATCGGCGCCGTGCTCCTCGAGCAGAACGACGAATACCAGCTCCAGAACCGCTACATGCAGATCGAAGGCATGACCGCTCTCGCCACACCACAGATCGAGGAGGTACCGCCCCTACAGATTACACCCAAGGCCGCCTGAACGATGCGGCCCGGTGGCACACCTGAAATTACACCACGTTGACGGACACGACCAGGCTTTGTAGATCGATTGATCGATCGTCAGCTCGTCAGTCCTCTCCTCTACCTCGCGAAGGGAAAGGCACGAACAACGCTTACGGTATAGTGCTAGCGGCGACTGCTCGTTCATCTACATTGGGATTTCTAAACTGACGCCCAACCTTGGTGCAAACTAGGGTGGCGTAGAGAGAAAAGCGTGCCCGATCCGGCACGCAGGAGATGAAGTCATGATCAGGAAGACATTGATCGCGGCCGCTACCGCCGCGCTCGCCACCGTCTCGGTCAACGCCGCCATGCCGACCGCGAAGCTCGGAATGGCGAAGGCGCGGGCGATCGCGCTGAAGGCGGCGCCTGGCCGCGTCCAGAAGTCGGAGTACGAGAAGGAAGGCGGAGGCTGGCGCTATTCGTTCGACATCCGCCAGGGCAACCGCATTCATGAGATCGGTGTCGACGCGCACACCGGCAAGATCGTCGAAGACAAGTTCGAAGCCTTGGGCGCGAAGGATTGAGTTGCATGATGCGCGTGCTGCTCGCCGAGGACGATATCGACACGGCACGGCTTATTGCCGGTGATCTCACCGGCCGGGGCTATGACGTGACGATGGTTGCTGACGGCGACAGTGCGCGCACCTATGCGATCGAAGAACGATTCGACCTCGCGATCGTCGATCGAATGCTGCCATCGCTTGATGGCGTTGGCATTGTGCGTGCGTGGCGAGCCGCTGGCATCCGCTTGCCGGTGCTGATGCTCACCGCGCTTGGCGGCATCGCCGACCGGGTTACCGGGCTTGGTGCCGGTGCGGACGATTATCTGGTTAAGCCGTTCGCGCTGGCGGAGCTGGCGGCCCGGGTCGACGCGCTCCTGCGCCGGCCGCCGCTCACAACCCAGCCGACCCGCTTTCAGGTTGGGGACATCATGCTCGATCTGCTCTCCCGCGACGTGCGGCGCGACGGCCGGGAGATCCGCCTCCAGCCGCGCGAATTCGCAATCCTCGAGCACCTCATGCGGCATGCGGGCCAAGTCGTGACCCGGACGATGCTGCTGGAGACGATCTGGGGTTTCCACTTCGATCCCCAGACCAACATCGTCGAGAGCCATCTGAGCCGGATGAGATCCAAGCTTAACGCCGGTTTCGCCGTAGATCCGATCGAGACGCTGCGCGGGGTTGGTTACCGGATGCGACGGGATGGGTGAGCTCTGGCGAAGCGCCGCCTATCGTATCGCCTTCGTCTATTCGGCCGCATTCGCGTTGGCGATCGCGGTGCTCGGCGCCATCGTGTTCGTGGCGGCTGATGCCGCCTTCCGGCATCAGCAGGACGTCGCGCTGGCCGACGAGACAAAGCAGCTCGTGGTGGCCTATCGCGCAGAAGGGGTGTCCGATCTGCTGGATGCGCTGGCGGCCCGTGGCGACGCCAAGGGCATTGCCGCGTTCGGATACGCGATGTTCGATCGTGATGGCCGGCGCATCGCCGGGGATCTCGACACCCGACCACCACCGCCGGGCCTTCACGACATCCACTTTCGCGATCCCGAGGAGGGTCAGGACGCCGCACGCGCCATGACCACTATCCTGCCTTCCGGCGAGCGGTTGGTCGTCGCGATCGATACCGAGGGGCTGGAGCGGATCGACCGCACCATCCTTGGCCTTTTCATAGGCGCATTTGGGATCGTGGTCATGGTCGGCATTGCCGGTGCGCTGATTTTGGGCGCCTATCTGCGCCGGCGTCTTTCGCGGATCGAGGCGGCTGCGCGTGCGATAGTGGGCGGTGACCTGACGCGGCGCGTGGCGGTATCCGAGCGAGGCGACGAGTTTGACGCGCTTGGCGCGACGCTCAACGCGATGCTCGACCGGATCGAGCAACTGATGGAGAACCTCCGCCAGGTGTCCTTGGATATTGCGCACGATCTCCGCACGCCCCTGTCGCGGCTACGAACGACACTGGAGGCGGCGCGCGAGAAGGATCCGGTCGGCCAGAGAAAGGCGATCGACGAGGCTGTCACGCAGGGGGATGCGATGCTGTCGTTGTTTGGCGGCATCCTTCGCATCGCCGAGGTCGAGGGATCGACCCCTATAGCGTTCAAGCCGGTCGACGTGACCGCCTTGGTGGACGATATCTGCGAGGCATGCACGCCAGCGGTTGACGATGGCCACCGCTCGCTGTCGTGCCAGGCCGCCCCGGGTATGACCGTGAAGGGAGACCGCGAGCTTCTGGCACAGGCAATCATCAACCTCCTCGACAATGCGCAGGCACACACGCCGCCAGGAACGGCGATCACCATCACGGCATCTAGCGCGGACGGAAACGTCTGCGTCAGCGTCGTCGACAACGGGCCAGGCATCATGGAACACGATCGCGAGCGGGTGACCCGCCGGTTCGTGCGTCTCGATCCCGCACGATCTTCAGCGGGTCACGGACTCGGACTGAACCTCGTCGCTGCTGTGGCAAAGTCGCATGGCGGGCGCCTCGTGCTCGAAGACGCGCATCCGGGACTGGCCGCCACTCTCGTCTTTCCGGAGCTGATTCGATGAAGACCGGCTTTTCGCTCCTGTGCCTGGCAGGTGCTCTGACAGGGTGCGCGCACTACACGCCGCTGCCGCTCGAGAACGGCGTGGACGTCCCGCTTTCCGTCCCTTCCTCGGAAGGACTGACGGCAGCGGCAGCGGAGCTCAAACGCCCCTATCTCCAGCCGACGACGATCGACCTGTCACAGCCGTTGGATCTGAACGCGATCGCGACGATCGCCGTCATCGCCAACCCGGATCTGAAGGCGCAGCGGGTTCGCGCTGGCGTTGCGGATGCGCAGGCATTTGCCGCCCGGCTGCTGCCCGACCCGACCTTTAACATCGGCGCCAACAAGGTCTTGTCGGGACCCGATGTCCTGCTTGACCTTGCTTCCGCACTCGGGTTCGATATCCAGTCACTTCGCACCCGCGGCGCACGGATCGCTCAAGCCGAGGCGCAAGCCCGTCAGGTCCGGCTCGATCTTGCCTGGGCTGAATGGCAGACCGCCGGTCAGGCCCGCCTTCAGGCGGTACGGGTTGTCGGACTGCAGCGTGCACAAGCGATCACGGCCGCGTCACGGGACGCATCGCGGTCACTCCTGACGCGCACCCTGCGCGCAGCAGGCCGCGGCGACCTGTCTGGCGATCAGATCCAGGCCGCCCGGGTCGCGGCATTCACCGCCGAGCAGCAGGCAAGGACCACCGAACGCGACCTGAACGTTGCGCGGTTCGCCCTGACGAAGCTGCTCGGGCTGCCGCCGGCTTCAATCCTTCGTCTGGCGATCACCGCCGATGCTGGCGCTCCGCCGGGCGCCGAGCGTCTCTTCGCCCTCGCGCGGAGTGCGCGTAGCGACTTGGCCGCCTTGCGGCAAGGCTATTCCGCTCAGGAGGCTGCGGTCCGGCTTGCCATCATCCAACAATTCCCGACGTTGGACCTGACGGTTAACGCCAACCGGGATTCTGCTGGTAATGTCCTGACAGGCCCCGCAGTCGCCTTCACACTGCCGCTGTGGAATCGCAACCGTGGCAACATCGCCATTGAGCGCACGACGCGCGAGGCGCTGAAGGCGGAATATGAGGCGCGCCTGGTCCAGGCGCGGGCGGATATCGCCGCAGCAGTCGGCGGCATCGCGGTCGCCGAACGTCAGCGCGCCACGGCACTTGCTGACCTCCCGGCACTGACCCGCTTCGCGGCCGCCAGTCGCCGCGCCGCTAACCGAGGCGACCTAGCCGCAGCCACTGCCGAGACAGCCGAACAAGCTTCGCGGGACCGCGAACTAGTGGTGACACAGACAAGCCAGGACCTGGGGGAACAGATGATCGCACTCGAACTCCTGACCGGCATGCCCCGCGCGGAGTGGCTGAAGTGAGCGGCCGGATTGCGATCGTGCTGGTGGGCACGGCTCTCGCCTCCTGCAGCGGTTCTGGCACCGACACCCAGAAGGCCGCGGACCCGGTGGCGCTGGTCAAGCTCGCACCCGTGACGAACGGCGCGGTATCAGAACAGACCGCGGTCTATGGCGCGGCGGAGCCAGGCGCCGGTGCCACCGCAACGCTGGTGGCTTCGGAGGAGGCGCGGATAGTCAGGATCGTGGCACCGGTTGGGACGCGGGTCTCGGGTGGCCAGCTCGTCGTGCAACTCGCGCCCGGGCCGACCGCGAGCCTTGATCTCGTCAAGGCGAACAGCGATGCACGCGCGGCCGAGGCCGCTTATGCGCGGGCTGGACGCCTGCGTCAGGACGGCCTGGTCGGCAATGCCGAGGTCGAACAGGCCCGCGCAGCCGCGGCGACCGCCGGCGCAACCCGGTCCAGTCTTGCGCAGCGCACCGCATCGCTCGCCCTGACCGCCCCATCACCCGGCATTGTCCAAGCGGTCACCGGGTCGCCGGGCGATCTCGTCCAGCCCGGCACCTCGATTGCCACCATCGTCCGGGACGGCGTCGTCCGCGCTCGCTTCGGGATCGATCCGGCGATCGCGCAATCGTTGAGACCCGGTCAGCCAATCAGAATCGAGGGTAACGGAACCCGCGGCCAGCTGACGGTGCCGATCGATGCGGTCGATCCTGTCGTTGATCCGCAAACCCGGCTTGCCGCCGTTTTTGCGCGACTTCCGGTCGGCGCGCGGATTGGCACCGGCGAGATCCTCACAGGCGCCGTCACGACCAGCGCTGGCTCGGGCCTCCCGAGCATTCCCTATGCCGCACTGATGGATGACGGCGGCCAGCCCTATGTCTTCGTCGTCGCGAACGGTACGGCGCACCGGCGCAACGTGCGGACCGGGGCGAGTGATCGCAGGACCGTTGCGATTGTTGAGGGTGTCAAGGTCGGCGACCGGGTCGTGGTCGAAGGTGGCACCGCGATCGAGGACGGCATGAAGGTCCGCACCCGGTGAGCGTCCTGTCCCGCCACGCAAACGCGCTTATTCTGGCCGCCCTCATCATCGTTGCCGGGGGTGCCGCAGCAGCGTTGCGCATCCCGGTCAGCCTGTTCCCCTTCATCAGCTATCCTCGGGTCGTGGTGGCGGTCGACGCCGGCGAACGCGACCCCGCGCAGATGGCGGCGCAGATCACCCGCCCGATCGAGATCGCACTGCGCGGCGTGCCGGGCGTGACGCATGTGCGATCAACAACCAGTCGTGGTTCGGCGGAGGTTGCGCTCTCTTTCCCCTGGGGTCAGGATATGGCCGGCGCCACGATGGCGACCCAGGGTGCACTCGCAACGGTCTTGCCCGATCTTCCGGCGGGCGCGCGCTTCGAAGTACGCCGATCAGATCCGACTTTGTTTCCCGTCCTGGGCGTCGCACTCACTTCATCCTCGCTTGATCCCCAGGCGTTGCGTCAGCTTGCCGATTTGAAGGTTCGCCCCGCCCTGCTCGCCGTGTCGGGCGTGGCCGGGGTCGATGTTTTGGGCGGAAGCGCGCGCGAGTTCGCGGTCGATGTCGATCCCGCACACGCCACCGCACTCGGGCTCAGCCTCGCCGACGTGGCGACCGCGATCGGCAAGGACAATGCGGTTCAAGGCGTCGGGCGGCTCGAGGATCGCCACAGGCTTTATCTGGTGCTAGCAGAGAACCGGCTTGGGTCGATCGCCGACCTCGCCGCCACGCCGGTCAAGGCTGGTCAGACGGCAGCTGCAGGGATCGTCACGCTTGGCCAGATCGCAACGATCACGCCATCGGTCGCCCCCAGCTACACGCGGATCACCGCGGATGGGAAAAGTGCGGTGCTGGTCAACGTGCGCCAGTCTCTGACGGGGGACACGGTCGGGATCGTTCGGGAAACCGCGGCCCGGCTCAAGACGCTGGGGCTTCCGCCGAGCGTCACGGTCACGCCCTTCTATGATCAGTCGGAACTGGTGACGGGGGCTGCCAATGCGGTGCGCGATGCGATCCTGCTCGGTGCCGTGCTCGCCGGAGTGGTGCTGTTCGTCTTCCTCCGCTCGGCTCGCCTCATGCTCATCACGGGGCTGATGCTGCCGGCCGTCCTTGCGGGAACGTGCCTCGTTCTGCTCGCGCTCGGCATGAGCTTCAACATGATGACGCTCGGCGGGTTGGCCGCGGCGGTCGGTCTCGTCGTCGATGATGCCGTGGTGATGCTCGAACACATCATGCGCCGGCTTCAGGAAGGCCAGGCCTCGGACCGGCGCAGCATCCTTGACGCAGCCGCAGAGATGACTCGCCCGCTCGTTGGATCAACGACCGCTACCATGGTCGTTTTCCTGCCCTTGGCGTTCGTGACGGGCGTCACAGGAGGATTTTTCAAGGCCCTCGCGCTGACGATGGTGGCCGCGCTTGGCCTCTCGCTGCTGTTCACGCGCTTCGTCCTCCCGATTGCGGCGGCCCGATGGGTTGGTGCACGAGAGGCGGAGGCGGCCGAGCGGGCCGGTGGCGTCCTCGCCCGGCTCGGCCGCAGCTATGAATGGTCAGCCGACCGAGCGTTCGGGCGTCCGGCGATGTTCGCGGCCGTCGTAGCACTGGTGTTCGTGGCGGCCGGCTGGCTGGCCTGGCGGCATGTTCCGTCGGGTTTCATGCCTGCAATGGACGAGGGCGGCTTCATTCTCGACTACAAAGCACAGCCCGGCGCGGCGCTGAGCGACACCGACCGGCTGTTGCGCCAGGTTGAGCGGATTATCGTGGCCACGCCGGAAGTGGCGAGTTACTCGCGGCGAACCGGCGCCCAGCTGGGCGGCGGGCTCAGCGAAGCCGACGAAGGAGACTATTTCGTTCGCTTGAAGGGCGGGTCGCGGCGTCCGATCGACGCGGTGATGGCCGATATCCGCCAGAAGATCGACACCGACGTCCCCGGTCTCCAGGTCGAGACCGCGCAGCTCATGGAAGACCTGATCGGTGATCTCACCGCGGTTCCGCAGCCGATCGAGGTCAAGCTGTTCGGGGATGATCCCGCGGTGCTGGCGACGGCGGCAAAGCAGGTCGGTGACGCCATCGGCCGCATCAGCGGGGTGGTTGAAGTCGTCGACGGGCTTCGGGTCGCCGGCGACACCGTGTCGATCGCGGTAAATCCGCAGCTTGCCCTGCAACAGGGTCTCGACCCGACCGGCGTCGCGGGGCAGTTGGAAACGCTGATCGGCGGCACGCAGGCGACGCAGGTCCGGATCGGCGAACAGCTGGTGACGGTGCGCGTGCGCGCTCCTCAAGCCCTGCGGTCGCGCGCAGACGAGATCGCCCGGCTGCCGCTCGTCGCACCAGATGGTCATCTCGTTCGCGTCGGCCAGGTCGCAACGGTTTCCATCGTCGGCGGCCAGAAGCAATTGACGCGCGAGGATCTGGCGCCGTTCGTAGCGGTGACGGCCCGGCTCGAAGGGCGCGACCTCGGCTCCGCGATGACCGAAGTCCGCAAGACCGTCGCCAATCTCAAGCTGCCCGCCGACGTTCGGGTCGATTATGGCGGTCTCTACACGCAGCAGAAGCAGAGCTTCGCCGACCTGACGTTGGTGTTCGTCGCCGCGTTGCTGCTCGTGGCGTTGCTGATCACCTTCTTGTTCGAGCAGCCGATGTGGACGATCGCGGCGGTCGGAACCGTGTTGCTGTCGGCTGCGGCAGTCCTGATCGGCCTGTGGGTTACCGGGATCGAACTAAACATCTCGGCGCTGATGGGCCTCACGATGGTGGTCGGGATGGTGACAGAACTCGTGATCTTCCTCTTGGCCGAACTCGATCCCTCAAACCCGCTAGACGCCGCCGGCTTGCGTGAAGCCGCCGGCAAACGGCTTCGACCGATCGTCATGTCGGCGCTCATCGCGATCCTGACACTCAGCCCGCTGGCGCTGGGTCTCAGCCGTGGCGCCGGTCTTCAGCAGCCGCTCGCGACCGCGATCATCTTCGGACTGACGGCGGCCGTACCGCTCGTCCTGTTGTTCCTGCCGGCGGCGCTCCTTGCACTGCGGTCGCGCAAGAACGGTGCCGTCACCGCCCCATGATCGCCTTCCTCCTTGCCGCGGCGCTGGCCCAGGCACCGACGCTTCAGCAGCGCCTCGCGCTCCCGCTTCCCGAGCAACGCCGGCTAATGGTCGAGCGGATCCGCACCGATGTACGTAAGAGCGCCCCAAGCGCCGCCACGCCCGCGCTTGACCGCGCGCTGGAAATAATCGGTAAGCTGCCCCGCGAGGACTTCGTGGCGCCCGAGGGTCGCCGCTTCGCCTATGTCGATACACCGCAGCAGATCGGATATGAGCAGACGATCTCCGACCCCTATGTGGTCGCGATCATGACCGCGGCGCTCGACCTTCCGCCGGCTGCCAATGTCCTCGATGTTGGGACCGGTTCGGGATACCAGGCGGCTGTCCTTTCGAGCTTGGCTGCCAAGGTCTGGTCGATCGAGATCGTGGATCCACTCGCCAAGGCAGCGGCGAAACGCCTGAAACGAATGGGCTATCGCAACGTCGCCGTCAGAAGCGGTGACGGGTTCGCCGGATGGCCTGAGAGCGCGCCTTTCGACGGGATCATCGTTGCTGCAGGCTCTGCAACCGTACCGCAGCCGTTGATCGACCAACTCAAGCCTGGCGGTCGGCTCGTCATGCCGATTGGAAAGTCGCAGGTCTTCGAGCAGCTCCTGGTCATTACGAAGCAACTCGATGGTTCGCTAAGCCGCTGCTCGCTTGGTTGGGCGATGTTTGTACCATTGACCGGCAAGGGACAGACCCCCGATGATCCACGGGCGCTGTTCGACCGATCGGTTCCGCTGTGTCACGGCAATCCGATCACCTGAGTGGATGCTTGCCGACCCGCCGCTTGTGGCGCGCCTGCTACAAGGAAATGACGTTCGTCGCGACGCACGGTCAACATGCTATTGGAAAGCCCAATGACATCGTCCGACGACGGTACGTCGATCATCGGGCCATAACTTCCGAAAAGATTTGATCGGCGATCGCAACGTAGCGCGACGATGGGAACCCCGTGAGCCAAGGCATCGAGCAACCGGTGTTCATACCCGTCATGCAACCGCGCGAAAATAAATACGGCGCGAGGATCGCCAATCCAATAATCTCTGTCGTCTGCATCGGCGAACGAGGTGACACCGTCGACCCGAAGCGCCTCGACCCATTTCGCCATTTTGCGCCGCTTATGCGCGCAACCGACGATCGTCAGCCGCTCGCCTAGCTTGCCCGCAAGGGCGAACGCCCGGATGATTCTGATGAGCTGGCGGACGTCGCCGCTGTCCCCGAATGCGATGAAGGAACGGTCCATAAAGGCAAGACGATGCTGTGCGGCGCTACCGCAGTCCGCCCCGCTAGGTCTCACAGCAGGTTGGACGTGGCGGCCGCGGCTCGATTAGTCGGGGCCTCATCCGAAGCATGGGCCAAAGTTTCTACCGACAACCCGGTTGCGAACGTTTTTTCGACCGGGCGACTGCGGCAAGGCACTCACCGTGCCGTCCGGCTGCGAGGTCATGGAAGGAGACGTTCGCCAACCGACGGGCGATACCTTGCGCACCTCGCCGGAGAACGACCGTATGCTGATAACGATGCCGCTTTCTGCGATGGTTCAGCCTGTCGGTCCGCTATCCCCGGACGTGGCAACTGACCAGTCCGCTTCCGCGCTGCCTCCGGCATCGCCGCCGACCGCCGCGACCGACATCGCGCAGACCGTGCCGACGGGGCCCTCCCAGCCCGACGCGACCGGGGAGATTGTCGTGACTGGTCGTCGTCGGTCGGCAGGTGACCCGCTTGAGGCGATCAACGCGAGGTCCTTTGAGGCGACGCAGGCCGTCGACAAGGCCGTGTTCGGTCCTGTCGCTTTGGCATACAAGCGGGCCATGCCGAGCCCTGTTCGAAGCGGCCTGCGCAACTTCTTCAAAAACCTGCGCGAGCCAGTCGTTTTCGTGAACTACGTTCTGCAGCTTAAACCCGGCAAGGCCGCCGAGACTGCTGGTCGCTTCGCGGTGAACACGACGATCGGCGTGGCAGGCTTCGTCGATATGGCGAAGCGCAAACCATTTAATCTACCTCGGCGGCCGAACGGATTTGCATACACCCTGGGCTATTATGGGGTAAAACCTGGGCCTTTCATATTCTTGCCTTTTTTTGGTCCGACCACGGTGCGTGATGCCATCGGCGGGTTGATCGACCGCGCGGTCGTACCGGGTATCGGCGGACCGCCATTTAATCAGCCTGCGTATGTCGTGCCAGCAACAGGGCTGGGCGTGCTCGACCGACGGGCTGAGTTCGATGAAGACCTGCAGCGCATTCGTGCGAGCGCAGATCCCTATGTTGCGCGTCGCGATTTTTATCTTCGGAAACGGCAGCGTGAGATCGACGCGTTGCACGCGTCGTCGCCGTCACATGCCAAGGTGACCGACCCGTCCTCGGCGCCTCCGCCGGCCTCTTCAGTCATGGTGCCGATTAACCCCGCTGCGGTCAAACTAACGCAGTGTTCCCCCACGATGGATGCACCAGCGTCCTCACCGATGTTTTAAGTCGGAGCAGTCGATCGCGCACGCGGGCTGACGAATCTGATCGCAAAGGTGTAGACGATAGTGGCGAAAGACTAGCTAAGTTGATCGCCATTCGGCGGTATCGGCACATCCACTACTGCCAACAAGGCTCAGAGCTTGTCTTTAAGGGCTTTGGCAGCCGCAAATGATACTTTCTTGGAGGCAGCGATGTCCATCGGCTTCCCGGTCGCGGGGTTACGGCCCTGGCGTGCCGGGCGGTCCTTCACCGAGAACTTGCCGAAGCCAGGAATCGATACTTCCTCCCCGCGTCCGGCCGCCTCAGCGATCTCGATAAAGACGGCCTGTATCGTCGCCTTCGCCTGCGCCTCGGTGAAGTCGGTTATGGCAGCGATCTTCTTCGCGAGGTCGGACGTGTTCATACGAGGCATTCTCCGGTTGATCGTATGCAATCATAGTGGCTGCCGCTTGTGAGACAACCAAGTTGCTCGACCACATCAACGCCGGCATTTTTCGGCGGGATCGATGGGTTCGACGATCGTGAAGGAGAGGGCTGCAGGCGAAATCGCTTTCGTCCGGCTCAAGGAGTCGCGGACAGCCTTGGAATGCCGACAATCGGACAGCCAAGCCTGAGGCGCGCGTGTTGACGGATCTCCTCTCAAGCGGCGCGCCTACGCGCAAAAATGCGGTGATCGTTCTAACCGGCCCGACGGGAGATCGCGTAGGTTCCGCACCCGAAAGCACGAACCTGTGCGACTCAACGCCCGCCCGGTCGGGGGAGGCTCCCAACTCGCTCTTGAGTTCGGTCCTGCGATCGTTGACCTCTTGCATGACGCTTAAGCAACGGGGGCGAAAGTGGCGAGCTGCTGTTTCACGATCGATGTCGAACCCGATCTCCATCTCGCCTGCTTCCGACTTGCCGGCACTTTCGCGGCCGCGGACGTTGAACGGTTGATCGTCGAGCGCGACCGAGCATTCCACGCCTTGACCTCAGAGCAGAATCGCCACCTCGCGCTCGTGGACATACGGCAAATGACGCCTCAAGGGTTAAGCGGCTTCGCTGCGTTCGGCCAGCTACTGTTGCAGCGCGAACCGCGCGCGCTGCGCCTCGCCTTCCTCATCGTGACAAATCTGGCGAGCATGCAGGCCCAACTCGCCGCCCATGGTCGAGGAGCACAGTTTTTCTTCGACGAGGATCAGGCGCGATCATGGCTGCTTGCCCATGACAACCCTCCTCTCGCGTTCCCGGTGTTCGTTTCCGGCAACGGTGCCGGAGCTTGATCCGCCGCCATGCTCGATTGCTTGGAGAACAATGCAACCTCCCCCTAGTGGCCGAGAAGCGCGGCCGCGTGTTCCGGTGTTCGAAATTGAAGCGCCGAACTATCGCTATGGCTACCGTCGCGGCCGAACTCTAGAACGTCGGCAGCGCAGCCGCCTTAAGGCTCCCCGCGCCTCATGCAGCATTCGTTCTTGTGGATGAGCCGGGCAGCATACGCGCAAGAATGCCGTCCTTGAGGAAGTGATGGCGGAGAGCGGCCGCGACGTGCAGGGCCAGTAGGGCAAGGAGCGCGATGCCGAGAAGTTCGTGTATCTCACCCGCAATTTCGCCAAGGCCGTTGCCGGGCGTCGTGAGCGCGGGGAGGCGCACAATGCCGAACAGCGTCACGGGCCACCCCTTGGCCGAGGCCCAGGTCCAGCCGGCGATCGGCATCGCAATCAGGATAACATAGAAGCTCAAGTGCGTCGCACGCGACGCCGCTTGCTGCCATCGCGGGATGTCGCGCGGTGGTGCGGGCACCGCATGGGTAAGCCGCCACAGCAGGCGCATGATGGTGAGCATCAGTATCGTCGAGCCGACGGACAGGTGCAGGTTCATCAATCCAATCGGGGGTGAGCCCTCGGGCGGGTCCGTCATCGTCCAAGCGATCACGAACTGCGCCGCGGTCAACGCGGCGGTGAGCCAGTGAAACGCTTTCTGCGGCACGTCATACGATTGAGGGCCGGTTTGTGTTGTCGCCATGATCAGGTCCTGTGCTGATAGCAGATCATTATAACGAGTCCGGGGCGTTGGCGGGCGCGTTAACTGTGTTACCAAGATCGCTTCGCCGTTTTTACCTGTCACAACGGTTCGGCCTGCCCCTCTGTGGTGCGCATTTTGGTCGTCCTGCGCCTCGACCGTGTCGGGGTTGCCACCATTGCTAAGAGAGCGTTCGCGAGGACAGCAGTCGAGCGGAGCTTGTCACGGAGCGACAGCGAAGTGATCGGCCCCGCGTCGGTTTTATTGACGTCGACGACGTAGATGCGGCCGTCAGCCCGGTCGCGCAGGATGTCGAGGCCTCCCCAGTCTAGCCGCATCGCAACCGCGAAGCGTCCGATTGACGCGATCTCTTCGGGCGAGAAGATGTTGGCCGGTTCATGCATCGTGACCGACAGGTTAGGCGGCAGGAAACGCTGGTCGGCCGCGCGGCGCTTGACCCAGACGATCACGGGCCTGCCGTCGATGCAGTGCGTCCGAAGGTCGCGGGCGCAGCCGTCCTCCTCGACCGTGTCGATCAGGCGCTGGTACGTCTTGCCGGCCAGGGGCGGCGTGGGACACTGGACGATGCGACCGTCATGGGCACCGTTAACTTCGCCTTTCTCCACAGCGCGGCCCGTCGCCGCCAGCGGGTCGAGCGCGAGTGGATAACCGAACACCTCGGCGAAAACAGCGGCGACGTGGCTCTTGGAAATGTCGGTACAGCCGAAATTGTAGCTGCGTTGGTGCTGGAGACGCTGCGGGCGGCTGGTTGTCGCATCCTCGAAGAAGAAGCTGGCATCGGCCTGATCGGGGGATGCCGCGATGCGGACGCCGGCCCAGGCGGCCGCAGCGCGGACCATGTACCAGGGTCCGGGCCGGTCCGGGGTGAACCAGATCGCCGGCCCTGCCGGCCTGATTGCGCGGCGTAGCGCTGCCAGAACCTGGAGAACGATCTGGAAAAGCAGCCATCTCGCCACTTCGTCGGCTAGCGTGATGTCAAGCGGAGCGGAATTGCCGGTCTTTCGCAGGATGACACGCCCGCGGTCGAAGGCGAAGGCCCCGAACCAGCCCGGCCGGATGCGCTGGCGGGCAGCAGCGGTGGCTGCGCTTTCCGAGGGGAATGGAGAAACCACGCCCGCTCGGGTCGTTTCGATCGTCATTCTATACTCCGTTTCAGGCACGCTATGGCGGTGGGCCGTCATCAATCGGTATGAACAGGTTCCGCCGTCGCGAACCGAATGCGGAAAAGGGCGCCGCCGCCGGGTGCATCCTCGACCGCGATGTTGCCGCCGTGGGCCTCCACGAGACGCTTGACGATGCCAAGCCCGAGCCCCGCGCCGTCACTGGCGCGGCGGTCGGCGCGCCAGAAGCGTTCGAAGATGTGTTCGCGATCCTCCGGAGGGACGCCAGGGCCGCGGTCGCGGACGCTGATCTGCGAGCCTGGACCCGCGGCGACTTCGATTGGAGTGTCCCCAGGCGCGTGTATCAGCGCGTTGTCGATCAGGTTGCGCACGACGCGGAAGATCGCTTCCTCATGGCCCCGAACTCGCGTGTCGCCGCGATCCTCGAAGCGAAGCTCGCGGTTCGCCTCAAATGCCTTGGGCGCGAGCATCGCGACGACCGCCCGGCCTATATCGGCGAGATCGACGGTCGCGCCTGTATCGATCGACATCGCGTCCGCCTGAGCAAGGTCGAGCATCTGCCCGACCAGGCGCGTCATGTAGGCGGTGTCGGCTTCGAGATCCTGCCGGACTTGGCCCGGCGGCAGGCGGTCGAGTGATAGCTGCATGATCGACAAGGGGGTGCGCAGCTCGTGCGCGGCGTTGGCGGTGAAGCCCCGCAACACCGCCATCGACTCGTCGAGCCGGTCGAGCGCGCGATTGACCGCGCGGACCAGCGTCCCTACCTCGCGCGGAGCGCGCGGCTCGGACACGCGCACGCTCATATGCTCGGCTTCTAGCGCGTCGATCTCGTCCTCCGCGCGCTTCAAAGGCTGCAGCACTCGTCTTACCGCGACGATGTTGAACGCAAACAGCAGCAGCGAGAGCGGAATCAGCGGAAGCGCGACATGCTGGGTGAGTTCGTTCAAGATGACGGGCACGTAGGGGCGCAGTCCCTCGCCTTCGAAACGCATAAGCAGCCAGCGCGTCTCCTCGCCTTCCCGGATCGACCTCACCCCGGTGACGCGGTAGCCTGCGCCGACCCGCTCGCGCTGTGTCCAGTCGACCAATGCTGCCGGGCGCAATGTAGTGGGACCGCCACCGGCACCTCGAATGCTCGCCGACGCCGCGTTGATATAGCCCGCAGACCACTGCCGCGCGCCAGGAGGGCCGGCGAACGCCCCTGGCGTCTTATCGGGCGAATTGGCAATGCGCGCCGCCTCCAGCGTCAGCAGCTCCTGCGCCAGCGCTTCGGGCTGGCGCGCATAGGTCGCGACGACGATGGCTATGTCGAGCAGCGCGAAGATGAGTGCGAACAGCCCCAGCCGCACAGCTATCTGGCTGAACAGCGTCGGGCCGGTAACCGGCAGACGGCGCGGGTTCGTCATGCCGGCGGCCCGAACAGTGCGTAGCCGACACCGTGGACGGTACGGATCAGAACATCAGCCTCTGCCTGCGTCAGGCGCTTGCGCAGCCGCGACACGGTGGCTTCGAGCGCATTGGCGGTGACTTCGGCGTCCATCGAGTACAGCGCGCTTTCGAGCGCCGGCTTGGGTACGACGCGGCCCGCGCGGCGGAGCAGATGTTCGAGCAGATCGACCTCGCGCGGGGTAGCGTCGATAACGCGACCGCAAACACTGACGGTACGTTCCGCCGGGTGCATCACGACATTGCCGACCGCCAGCGTCGTTCCAAGCGTCGCGCCAGGCCGCCGCAGCAGCGCGCGGCAGCGCGCCGCGAGTTCGGGAATCTGGAACGGCTTAACGAGATAATCGTCCGCGCCCGCGTCGAGTCCCGCGACGCGGTCGTCGAGCCCGCCGCGCGCGGTCAACACTAGGATCGGCGTCGCATCCCTGGCCCGGCGCATTCCGCGGATCAGATCGAGCCCGTCCGCGTCGGGCAGTCCGAGGTCAAGCAGCACGAGGTCATAGCCGCTCACCTGCCGCGCGGCCTCCGCGCCCTCGGCCGTCTCGCACCAATCGACGGCGAAGCCCTGCCGGTCGAGACCTTCGCGGATCAGTCCGGCGAGCCGCCCATTATCCTCGACGAGAAGTAGGCGCATGATCGATGTCCGTTCCGGTTGCGGCGCGCTTGGTGCCCGTAATCATCGCCAGCACGAGGTTCTCGCGGTGGCGGACGCTTTCGATGAGCGCCCCCGCGACATGGACCAGCGATGCGACAAGCACCGCGTTCGCGGCGGTTTCATGCACCTGCTCCACCCAGCCGACCCCCCAGAAGCGATCGGTTCCCATCATGTATCCTGTGGCACCAAGAACGATGATTAGCAGGACGAGCAGGATCGCCATGGCAGCACCAGCAGGGTTGTGGCCGAGGTAGCGCGCGTCCCGCCGCGCGACTAGCGAGCGGGCATAGGTTGCGAATGCACGCGGCCCTGGGACAAAACTGGCCAGGCGCGCATGACCCTTCGCGACTATTCCCCACAGGATGCGGACGGCGACCGCCCCCACCACGACATAGCCGACATAGCGATGTGGTGTGCGCGAATGTTCGAGAAAGGTCAGGTTCGCGACCACGCCGCCCGCGACCGTCCAGTGGAACAGCCGGACGACTGGGTCCCAGACCTTGACCCTGCCTTTCAAAGGAGGAGGCGTGTCGGCTGCGTCGCGGGGCGATCGGGACGGTATCATCGATCAATCGACGTTGTTCTGAACGATCTTGCCGTTCACCGGGTTGAAATAGACCTCTGCGCGGCGACCGTCCTTGGTTTGCGCATAGATCTCGTAGCAGCTTCCTGCCTGCTGGAAGACCTTGACCTTGCTGTAGCCCATCTTGGCGACACGAGCCTTCATTTGGGCGGGGGACATCCATTTGGCCTTGGGCGCAGTGGTGCAAACGGGCGCGGCCGACGCTGCGGAGGCGAGCGAGATCGCTACGGCGGCAAGCGCGGTCTTAATAACGAGCGGTTTCATGATCTGTCTCCTTGTGCGGTCCGAGGCGTCGGACAAGCCCAAGGATGGCGCGACGTTCTGACGTGAAGCTGACGGCGGTCGGAAAAATATTTCCGCCTCTCCCAGAAAAGATTCTTTGCTTCGGTCAGGACCTTGTCAGTTCGAGGGGCCAGAAGCCGATTGTCGTTTCCATTAACCCGGCTGGAGATATCATCATGAATATTCGCACGATCACATCCGCTGCTCTCTTGTTCGCCGCTCTCGTTCCCGCCGTGGCGACCGCCGCACCCGATGGCAAACCGCTCGCCGCGCAGACCAGGCAGAACCTTGAGGCCGCCATGAAGGGCGAAGCCTATGCCAACCTCAAATATCTGCGCTATGCCGATCAGGCCGAGGCGGCGGGCAATCCCGAGCTCGCCACGCTTTTCCGCAACTCGGCCAATGTCGAGGCGAACGAGCATTTCGATCGCGAAGCCCAGGCACTCGAACTTGGCAGCACCGCCAAGGTCAATCTTGAGGATGCCATCGCGGGCGAGCATTACGAGAACACGAAGATGTACATCGACTTCGCCAAGCAGGCGGAGGCGAGCGGCGACGTGAAGGTCGCCGCGATGTTCCGGCAGATCGCCGAGGATGAGGGCACGCATCTCCGTGCCTACCGAGCTGCGCTGGCCAAGACCGCCCAAAAATGAGCCAGCGCGTGGTGCCGGCCGGTTTCCCCCCTGTTCCGGCCGGCATCACAACTTCAAATTGTTAAGGAGATTCGAAATGACTACGTTGAAAGCGGGGGTTCTCGCCCTTGTATCCGCTTCCCTGCTCGTGTCCGCGGGCGCGTCCGCCCAGAACCGTCCGCCCGCGCCGTCCGCGGGTGACCGTGCGATGATGGGTGCGATGCGCAGCATGATCCCCGTCACCGCTAAGACGCGACCCACTGGTGACGTCGATCGCGACTTCATGACCATGATGATCCCGCATCACGATGCCGGCATCCAGATGTCCGAGGCGCAGGCGCGGCTGGGCAAGCATGCCGAGCTGCGCAAGATGGCGGCGCAGGACGTCACCGACCAGCGCAAGGACAATGCGTCGATGCACAAGTATCTGCGCGGTTGGAAGACGACCGCCGGACCGGTCGGAGCCGGGTCGCCTTCCGCCGCGATGCTTGAGGACATGCGGGAGATGGACCGTGCGACGGGCAAGATGCGGATGAGGGGCAACCAGGATCGCGACTTTATCGAGATGATGATACCACACCACGAAGCCGCCATCTCCATGGCGCGGACCGAGATGCGCAGCGGCCGCGACGCGCGCGTCAAAAAGGTCGCCAAGGGCATCTTCGACGGCCAGTCCAAGGACGTCCGCGATATGAAGGGCTGGTACAAGTCCTGGTATGGCCGAGCCTACGCCGGCTGACCTTCTCTGTTAAGCCGTTGAAGGCGACCGTCCTCGGGTGCGGCGGTCGCCTCGCACCTTTCCCCGCAACGCTTCGTGATCGGACCCGTCCATGAGCCGTCTTCACCCCGAGAACCATCTTGTCGCCCGCATCGGCTGGCTGCGCGCCGCAGTCCTCGGCGCCAATGACGGCATAGTCTCGACCGCGAGCCTCGTCGTTGGTGTCGCGGCGGCGTCGGCGACGCCTTCCGCGATCTTGCTGACCGGAGTCGCCGGGCTCGTCGCGGGGGCGATGTCAATGGCGGCGGGCGAATATGTGTCGGTGAGTTCGCAGTCCGATACCGAAGCCGCCGATCTCGCGCGCGAGGCGCAGGAGATAGCGGACCGGCCCGAAGCCGAGCATTCCGAACTGGCCGGCATCTACATGCGCCGCGGTCTCGATGCCGGGCTGGCGCGCGAAGTGGCGCGGCAACTGATGGAAAAAGACGCACTAGGCGCGCACGCCCATGACGAGCTTGGCCTGACACCGGGATCCGCGGCGCGGCCGATCCAGGCGGCGCTGACTTCGGCAGCGACCTTCTCGGTCGGGGCGGCGATGCCGTTGCTGATGGCAGCGATCGCGCCGCCGCGGCTGCTTGTGCCGCTGGTCGTAGCCGGCTCGCTCGTGTTTCTTGCGATCCTGGGTGCGCTGGGCGCGCGGACCGGCGGCGCGGGAACCCTCAAACCCACCGTCCGCGTGACGTTCTGGGGCGCTCTCGCGATGGCGGTTACCTCTGCCGTGGGCGCAATCTTTGGGGCGGTCGGGTAGAACGACAAGCACGATGGGGCACCTCGCCCACACCACGCGGGTGACGCCCTTACTGAAAGCGCTGTACTGCGGGAGGTCAAAATTGGCCGGTTGCGACACCGCCGACCGACCCACGTTATTCAGCGAAGTTTCGAGAACAGGAATCGTAGGTTGAAATGTTCGCTTTTATGCCGGTTCGATTGGAGCCCGAATGACTGAAAAGCCGTCGGAAGCTGCCATCGTCCAGGGCTACGGGCTTCGCGTTGAATACGGAGCATCAAATGCAACGACCTCCACACGGACTCGCGATAGCCCTGCCAGACCCGATTGATCCGATGGCGATCACGACTCTCGCCCGAACCCGACCTACCCGGTCGCATAGAGCGCGATCGCCAGAGACATGCAGAAGATCGAGAGCCAGATCACGATCTGGCCGAAGATGTGGAGGACGAGCCCCATCCAGCCGTAGCGACGGCGAAGCGCGATCCCGCTCGCGACCGCGACGAAGAACGCGATGGTGACGGGCATCGAGATCGACGGCGAGCGCTTCAGGCTCGCCTCGACGATCGGCACGAGACCGACCGCCATCACCAACATCCACGAGAACCCGAAAACCGCCGTGTCGGCGAGGTTCAGCTCGTCCAGCGGGCTTTTCCGATCCTCTGGCCGGGATTGCCGCGTCGCCATTCAGCTTCTCCCTGCTTTGCTTGTGAACAAACCTCGAACCTTGTATGTTGGAAAGGTTCGGAGGTTCGTCACATGCTGGACACGCATACTCTCTTGGTCACGCAAGACCGGCCATCTGGGCCTCTTCTGCTGATCGAAGATGCTCCGGTGGTCGCTGACGCCGATGCGCCTCAGACTGTCGGAACCGCAATCGGCCAAATCCTTGGCATCGCGATCGTCATCGCGCTTGGGGTCTACATGACGCTGGCGATCTAACACCGTGATCACTCTCGCAGCTTCGGATCTACGAAGAAGCCGCGATTGTGGTCGCGGTTCACTTCGCTTTGCACGTCAACGGAACCCTGCACAGCGCCGGTGCGCGCCGCACGAGCGGCCACTCGGTCGCCCACAAGTTGCTCGCCACCCCGTTCGATGATCGCTTGCGCCGCTCCGGCGTTCCCGCCTGCAGGACCAGCAGGGATGCCCGATACGCCGTGCGGCCGGTACGACCCGCTGACGTCGGCCGCACTGTCGACCCCGGGCCTGTGGACCTGGACGAGGTCCGGCTCCTGCAGCTTCCCGGCAATCTCCTCTCGGATGCCATCCTGCTTCTCGCGCATCCACCGTGTGATCATCTCGCCGCGAACCGCGCGCTGATGATCGCTCAGATCGGTCGCCCAGAGTTCCGGAGCATCGAGGCCGGGATTGGAAACCTGCTGTGCCCGATACCATTGCGCAAGGTCCTGGCTCATGTTCTCGCTCAGCTGCATGCCGTGAGTCTCGGCATAACTGGCATCACGCGATAGCGACTGCGACAGCTCCTCAAGCTTCCGAGCCGTTTCCGTGTAGGACCGGGCGCGAGCAAGCGCCTGTTCGTGGGTCAGCGACGAGCTCGATGTGCTGGACGCGCGACTGAAGACGCCCGAGCGGTCGTAAGTACCATCGGAGGATGTCGCACCCGTTCCGTTCGAATGCTCATCTCGAACCCCGCTGCTAGAAGTGCTTGAACTGTCCGACGATCGTGTGTTGTCAGTGCCGTGCCGAAGGGTGTCTTGCTGGCTTCCCGTCTTGCTGACGGAGACTCCCGCGCCTGGCAGGGCACCGAGCACCCGACCAAGGGCGCCGCCTCGTCTGCCGCCGCTTGCGCCACCGCCGCCGCGGTTCCCGCCGATCCCGGCATCGAGCCGTCCACCGACTTGGTCCACGGTCCCGGCGTTGCGATCGTGCCCATCCGAGACTCTCTGGCTCTGACCCGTGGACGATCTATCCTCGAGCAATTGCGAGCTGCTCCCGGTCGTGCGGTCGAACTGCTCAATCGAGGTGTTCGCCGAACGGCCACTGCTCGAGTCCCAACCCGAGGACCGTTCGCTCGACGTGCCGTAGGCGCTGCGATCCATCTTCGTCCAGGTGAGCATCTCCTGAGCGGCGTTGTCGAAGGCCTGCGACTGGCGGTGCGCCTCGCTCGCCATCTGTCGCCATTCCGACACGGTGCCCGTCGACACGGTCGGCGTGAAGCCCAGCCGGGAGATCGCGCCACTGGTATCGAACACGTCCTGCCCGTTGCCGAAACCGTTGATGACGGCGCCGTTGTCCTGCCGCCACCCGACGCTCGCCGCGCCGCCCATGAAGCTGGGGGCAGTCGACCACTGATCGGCCTGCCGCATGTTCGAGGTCGAATTGGCCCAGCTCACGTTCCCGTAGGAATAGTTGCCGGTGGTCTGCTCGACCGCGGCCGCCTCAGCCGCGTTCTGCGCGGGAGCCAGCATCGACGTGGCCTGTCCGGCGATCGACATCGCCCCGCGCGCGAGACCGGCCGCGAGGAACGGGATGCTCATCAGCATGAAGCCGGCGATCGTCGCGGTTTCCCCGTTCACCGCGCCAATTCCGGCATAGCTACCAAGCGACATGCCACCGGCCGCGACGCCGTTGGCGGCGCTTTCGGCTCGCGTCATGCAGATCATGTGGAGGATGACGTAAAGCGGTCCCCAGGACGCGAGATAGAAGAACCCCATCGCATAGCCCTTCAAGGTACTGAGACCTGTCTGGGGCAGCAGGAAGAGCGGAAAGATCACGGGGAACATCGCGAAGAACACGACGGTCAGCACTATGTTGAGGATCGGCACCCACGCCATCGCCTGCTGAGCGATCGAGTTGTAGGTGTTGCGCGCCTGGATGTCGGCGCGCGTCTGCGCGAAGGTGTCGATAGCGGCAGCGCCGCTGCCACCCGCCATCGAGTTGCGCGCCTGCATAAATGCGTTGATTGCGGTGTTCTGGCGCATGACGCCGGTGAAGTCGTTCCCCGATCCGGTGAAAGCCTGGTTCACGATCGGGACGTCGTGTTTCAGCTTCGCGGCCGCGACGGCGTTACTCAGCTTCGGATAGACCTCCTTTGCCCACGGCTCGGCGTTGGCCTCGATCATCGCCGTCCACTGCCCGTCGAGCGTCTGGTACGCCTGCCGGCAGGTGATGATATAGTTCTGGACGGTGCCGTCCCCCTGCCTCTCCAGCCATTCCTGCGAGCGCGGCTCCGACCCCGGCCCAATAGCGGCCCACAGGTCTGTGGCCTTGGCGAGGTTGGTGAGCGACTTCTGGTAGAGCATCACGTCGCCGAAGAGGCAATTTTTGAAGTGGTTCTCCAGGTTGGTGGAAAACTCAGCGTCGCGGATGACGAAGTTGCGCGTCGCTTCGAACAGGCGCGCGCCATAGACCATCCCGTTCGTCGTGTAGTTCAGCTCCCCGGGCATCACGAAGACGGTTTCCGCGGTGCGAGTGAGCCAGTCCCCGATCTGCGTCGTAAAGCTCGCTAGCACGCCCAGCCCGAGCGGAACGTTGGCGACCGTCGCCGGCGCAAGGCTCGGGTTGATGCGGTCCGTGACCTTGATGTCGATCGTCGGCACCATCAAGCACAGGTAGATGCCGGTCGCCTGCAGGAACCAGTTCATCCAGGCGCGGAAGTTGAGGGTGAAGGCGACGACGAGCAACGAGTAGATGAGGCCCATCACCATCACGACGCGGAGGAGCGAGCGATAGCCCCCTCCCCCGGCCCAGGCGGCGACGGCGTTGAAGGTGTTGACGAGATACTCGCCCCCGCCGACGGTGAAGACTTCAAGCACGTCGCTACCCTCCCTCTACGCGCTTAGAGCAAGCCCTGCGCGTTCAGCCCCCGCGAGAAGTTGAGCGCCGAGGACATGCCCGGCGTCATCGTGTTCTGAAGGGTGGACTCCAGCATGATGCTGCGATTGATGATCTGCATCGTCACCTGGAGCTTGTTGCTCAGCTTTACGTCGCGCTGCGCGAACTTGGCGCGTGTCGCGGCGATCTGCTGACGCCACTGCCCGGCCGTCTCCTGGTCCGCGGTCTGGTAGAAGACCTTCGCCTGCTCGACGCGATCGAGCATGTTGTCGAGCATGGCGTTGAGCAGGTCGACCGCCACGATCTCGGAGAGCGTCTGGATCTCGCCGTCGGTCAGCGCATAGTGGGCGTAGGCCTGGACAGCGAGGATCTTGTAGACCGGCACCGTCGCCATGTTCAGGAGCTGCTTTTCGGCCGCGTTCAGCGCGGTGTCGCTCCGGATCTTCGAGCTCATGCTCTTGATCATCGTCGCGATGCGCGGCCGTAGCGCGGTCGCCTCGGGAATGCTCAAGGTCTGGTCCGAGACGTCCGTGCAAGGGTCGTTGTTGCACTTCAGGATCTTGACCGGCGGAGCATTGGCCGTGCCGTCGAGCAGCGCCGTGACCACCGCCTCCTCGGCCGGACCGTAGATTACCACCTTCGGCCCGCTGCTGCTGTCCGCCGGCGGCGTGGTGACGATCGTTCCGACGAGCGTCATCACATACTCGGAGAAGTCCTGGTCGAAAGCACCGAACTTCGCGGACTTCTTCAATGCCTCCCAGGTATAGTTGTGAGGATCGCCGACGATCTGATCCTTCATGTGCGGATCGGTGTTGCCAGCGAGCGTACCGTCACGCTGACCGCCGTTGTTGCAGCCCTGCCGCGAAGCCGCCCAGTCGGAGAACACGCCCTGGCTGTTGCCGACAGCTTCGCAGATCGTGGACCGCGTCGTCTCCATCTGGGGCCAAATACCGCCCACCAGCGCCTGAGCCGTCTCGCAGCTGGAGATGTTCATCTGGTTGAGGAGTTGAGCCTTCTGGCTGAACTCGTCCATCACCTTGCCGATCTCGGGCGAGACGCTGTCGATCGCCAACTTGAAGGCGAACCCGAGCGCGTTGTTGGCGGTCGCCTTCAGCATCGCGACGATCTCGCTCGCGTTGATGAAGCTGAACGAACCCGAGAAGAGGTCGATGCCACCGCAGCCTGCACGCGCACTGGGGAGCTGGAGGTTGAAGGGCGACACGCTCTTCTGCGGGAAGCGCGTCCACACGTTCCCGAGCGAATAGTAGCCGGCCGACTGCCCCTGGAAGGCGGTCGGGCCGGTCACGTTGGCAGCGCCGCCGGCATCGTTGAAGAAGCCGTTCATCTCCGAGGCTACGTCGGCCCGAGCGACGCCGATCAGCGCGAAATGCGTCGCGGCGACCATCGTCAGGGCGGTGCCCGCGCGCCGCGCGAACCTCCGCAGGCGGCCATGCTGGCGCGGACTGGCCATCAGTAGTCGCTCCCGACCTTGGTGTTGGTGAGCATGAAGATGCGATCCATGATCTCATCCGCGCTCAGGATGCCGTAGCCGACGGGGATCGTCCGCTTGGTGGCGGTGTCGAACAGCACGAGCGCCGGGGTCTCGTTGCCCGAGATGCCCATCCGGGCGCGCTGCCCGGAGTCGACCACGTAGTTCGGAAAATCGCGGCTCGGCCCTCCGTCCATCGAGACCGCCATCACCGCCATGCGGTGACTGTCCGCCACGGAGCGGAGGATCGGCGCGAACACCTCGCAGGCACCGCAGCTCTGCGCGTAGAAGTAGAACAGGCCGTAGCGCTGGCTGAGGTTCGTCAGGACCTGGTCGCGGTCGGCCTTGCGGTTGTCGAGCCATGCGCGCTTCGCGACCGTGTTGACCGGCCGCTGCAGCGTGTAGTCAATGTCCGGGTTCTGCCAGAGCGCCCGCTGCCAGGTGTCGGAGAAGGTCGACGCGCGGTCGAGCTGCTCGCGCTGGAAGCGCACATAGGCGATGACGTTCTCCTCCGACGGGTCGAGGATCGCCTTGGCCTTGAGCTCGTCGAGCTGGTGCGTGATCGCCGCAAGGCGCTCGGCCGCGCTCTTCTCGGGCACCTGAGGCTGGATTTTCGCGGTCTCGGCCGGCTTCGGCCGCGTGCAATAGAACCACTGACCGAGCTTGCGCTGCCCGCAGTAGAAGTCATCCCCGCGACCCGTCGCCTCGACGCTCTCATCCCGGTCCTGCGCCTCCTGCGCGAACGACGGTGTCGCGATCGGTGCGACCGTCAGCAGGAGCATCGCCAGCTTCGCCATCCTCGACATGGTTATCGTCCTTCCTTCTGATCGGCCGCGACGTCCGATGACGATTGCGCGGGAGTGGTGGGGGTGGTGGAGGCCGGTGCGCTCAACCTCGCGAGGTGGAGGCAGCAGTCGAAAGCGGTGGTGGAGGCTTGGCCCGCACCGCAGCCTGGGACGGCGACCGGTCGTGTGGCCGGAGGGGTCGGGGCCGGGGCCGCCGCGGCGAGCAGCGCGGCGACGAGCGCGGGCTCAACGATCACGAACGCCATTGTCCAGCTCTCCTTTCGACAAGCGCAGCACCGACATCATCAGGGCTACGTCGATCAGGCGCGTTCCCTGATCGAGCAGCCGGATCATGCCGTTCACCAGCGGGCGGGCCGCTCGGCGGCCCTCTTCAGTCGCCCAAAAGCACGGGCCGTCTTCCGATACCCAGCGGTTCGCGAGCATGTTCTCGATCGGCGCCGAAGCGGCCGGCGGGTCGACGGCACACTCGAACCACGACCCGATCACCTGGCAGATCTCCTCCACCCGCGGCGGACGGCTGGCCCGGAACACGCACATGAAAATGGCGAGCTCGAACACCGTCATCGACCAGTCGCAGGCTGGAGGGCCGGCGGAGACAAGGTCATTCGCCACAGCCGTCATATCGATCACTTAGCCCCCCGATCATGGCTGACCCCCGTGCAGGTCGTAGTAGTTCTGGATCTTCTGCTGAATCTCGGTCATCGTCTGGACCTCGTCCGGCAGCTTCGCGGCGTCGATGAACTCGGCGTAGACTTCGGTGAAATCCATCACGGACAGGTCCAGGCGCGCGAACTCGTCGATCGTGAAGCCCTTGCACTGCTCCTTCTTCGGGGCACCCCAAAGTTTGTTGATCTGGGGTCGGCCCTGCTCCTGAAGGATGCGGCTGAGCTTGCTCTCGAAGCAGCAATAGGCGGTCGACTTGGAGGTGCAGACGCCAAGGAAGCTGTCGCTGCAGTAGGTGCCAACCTTGTGGCAGAACCCCATGCGGTCGTTGATGTCGAGCTGCATCTCCTTCTGCGAGCACATGAAGACCGACAGGAAGGGCGTCGCAAGCGCGGCGATCGCCGCCGGCCCGCCGGCGAGAGCGGCGCCGCCCGCCGCGGCGGTCAGCAGGCCCGACGTCTTGCCCGCGCAGCAGTTCACCAGCCCAAACACGGGCTTGTGACAGGTATTCCGCTCGCCGGAGAAGACCGTCAGATTGTTGGGGTCGAACTCCTTGCCGGCCTGATCGATCGAGTGAAGCGCCACGAGCGCGTCCTTAAACTCGGTCGAGGCCTCGCGGACGATCGGCTCGCAATCACCGTTGATGCAGTAGACGTCGTCGCCGCAGATATACTGCTTATCGGCAGGATTGGCGCCATCCGGGATCGGGCATTTGTAAACCTTCTCCGTGACCTTGCACGCCCCGTCTCGCGGATCGTCGAGGCATTCGTCGCGCAGGTAAGTGCATTGGCGGTTGCCCTCGAGATCGCCGCAGTCGTTGCCCGCGGTGAACACATGGCATGAGAAGTCCCGCTTCCACGCCCAGCAGGCCTGGGTGACGGACACGCCGTCGAAGACCCGCGTCTCCGGCCCCTCCGTGCAGACATCCTCGCCCGAGGTCTGGGTACACAGGCTGTCAGAGGCCAGGGCGGAGCAGCCGCTCTCCTCGCGCGTCACGCTGACGGAGGACTCGCCCTCCTTCTTGTAATATTTCGTGCCGGTCTTGTAGTTCTGGTGGGCAGGGATCTCGCCATCGGGGATCGCGGACGAGCAGGAGTAGAGCTGCGCCGGCCCCTTGTTCATTGAGGACAGCCGCTTGCAATAGCGGCGATATCCCTCGACGTCGTCGCCGCCGGCCCCCAGCTCGATCTGCGCGTCGCAGACGTGCATGGAGACGGGCTCGGCGCGGCAGATACCCTGCGCGACCTTGGCCTGCATCAGCGAGTTCTTCGCGAAGCCGTTACCCTCGTTCGAGTCCGGCGCTCCGAAGTAGAACCAGCGCTCAGTGTTGACGATATGGGGGACCATGCGGATGCTGCAGGACCGCGGCTCCTCCGTGACCTTGGTGCCCTGGTTGCACGTCGCCTCGTAATAGCCGTTGGTCCCCGATCCCGGCGGCAGCGGCTGGCACTGGCCGCTCTCGGCGCCGATGCTCTCCCCCTGGAGATATGCCTCAGGGTCGTTCTCGACCGCGGTCGCGCGGCTGGTGGTCGCGAGGATCTCGGAGTTGCTGAACGTCGCGCGCGTATGGCCCTGGTCCGTGGCGGTCCGGTAAGCGTCGTTGGTCGACCGCTGCGCCGTGCCGGCCGCTACGAGCGCATCCGGGTCGTCGAAATAGGTGCTCTGCGGCTGGTCAGTCCCGGTATAGCCCGGCACCGCGCTCGCCTGCGCATCGGTGGTCGGGACGAGGCTTCCGTCCTGCCGCTTGGCATTGCCGAGCGCCTTTCCCTCCTCGCGCGCCTGCTCGACCGTCATCTGCTGCGCGGCCGCGGGGCCGACGACCAGGCAGATGCCGAGAAACGTGCTGAGGAGCGGGCGGAGCGTCACTGCTGGCGGCTTCGCGCGAGATTGCCCAGCGCAACGGACGCGATCCGCGCGCCCGGCCCGTTCGCACCCGCGAAGGTGTTGAGCGCATAGTCGACGGTGACGTTGCCCTCGATCCGGTCGTAGGGCGGAACCTTGGTCTGGCAGTGAAAGCCGGCGCACAGGTCGAATGTCGACGACACCGCCACATAGGTCGGCACGGCCTGCACGTTGAAGGCGCGGAACAGCCGGGGGTCGATGCCGATGTTCGGCATGTCGTCCTTCTGGACCACCTGGCCGAGGCGGTTGACGAACTCCTTGGCCGAGTTGTTCGGGAAGCCGCGGAAGACGACCACGCCACCTGCCCGCGCCGTGTCGGCGATCAGCTGCTTGAGAGATGCCGGCGGCATGGAGAGGCTCGCAAAGACCATGAACTGCGGGGCGTCGCCGCCCGGCGTGTTGGCGTTGGAGGCCGCGCCCTGCACCAGCTCGTCGAAGTCGATCTTGCCGTCAGGCCCTTTCGGAAGGTCGGTCGCAGCGACCCGCTGCATGTTGTCCATGCCCGACTTGCGGACGACGGTCGCCTGCTCCCGAAAATCGTCGCCACGGCCCTTCACCTGGTCGACAAAGGCCTGCGCCTCCGCCTGCAGGTCCGCCGCCCGCTTCTTCACCGCCTCGACGTCGAGGCCGTCGACGGTCTGGGCGAGGATCGCGGACATCCCCGCGGTGCCGAGAAGCGCGGCGAGCCCCAATGTCAGAAAGCGCATGCTTCTCTCCTCACAACACGCAACAGTTGCGCTTGCGCCAGACGAGGTAGCCCATGTCCTCGCCACCGGCCGGGAAGGCGCGACCGGCCTCGGGCGGCATCGTCGACGCGCCGATCGCGGAGCAGGCGAACCGACCGCTGACCGTCGGGATCGGGTTGACCATCTGGAAGCGGTATTGCTGCTTTCGCATGATCGGCATGAGGTACTTCTTGCAGAGCCCTTCCGAGCCCATCGTCCCCCACGCGAGACCTTCGCGGTGCATCTTGTAGGCGAACCGCGAGAGCGCGAGCCGCGACGACTGGACGTGGCCGATGGAGGCCGGAACGTTGCCGTTCAGCGGGTACATCGGCCCCTGACAGCCCGCGCACCAGAACAGCGAGTCCAGCGGCAGGTTGGCGGTGCCGGCGACGCAGTCGCCCGCGCACGCCGCCTGCGCGATCGGGTTGGCGAAGACGATCGCCTCCGGATTGATGATCGCCGTCAGCGAGTCATCCTGCCAGAGAGGGTCGACCTCCGTCATGTAGGCGATGTCGAACGACGCCTGCTCGAAGCAGACGAAGTCGGTCAGGATCTCCATCCAGTAGAGGAGCGGGTAGACGTACCAGTGGATGTGCCACTTGGCGGTGCTCTGGGAGCGTCCCCCGACCATCGATGGCCCGGCGAGGTAGCCTTGGCCGATGTCGAAGCCCGGGGCGATCCGCATCCCGCCCAGGTTCGAGAAGCACCACGGCTTCATCGTCACGTCCGCGAGCCGCGCCGGCTCCCAGAAACCGACCGAGATGCCGATGCGCGGCAGCGGGTCGGCGCAGGCGCAGATCGGGGAGGCAGGGTTCTTCGGGTCGGGGCGGTTCCCCGGCCAGATCTTCGCGCCTCCGATTGAGAGCGGGAACAGGCAGCTCCAGCAAACGTCCGTTATCGGATTCACGAATTTGCCGGTGCAGGTCGGCGCCGCCTCGGCGCGAGGCGTCAGCGCGACCGTCACCAGCAGCAGTCCCAGGACGCCCATCAGGGCACGCAACCAGCGCATCAGCCTGGCTCCCCTGCCCGCTCGAGGAACGCGTTGTCGGCCGCGTTCTTCCGGCGGAGGTACAGCGCGGTATAGAGGCCCGCGCCGACGAGCAGCGCGGCCGCGAAACACGGAGCGGCGCGGCCGATCGCAGCGTGGATCTGTGCGAAGAAGCCGACCATCAGCGCGACCGACAGGCACAGCCCCTGCAAGGTGCGTCGCATCCGGCGAAGCGCGGGCGTTTCCGGCGCAGCCATGGGCGTCCGGAGCAGGTCCAGCCACAACGGCATCAGCTCTTCGCTCCCGGCTTGAGGACGGTCTCTGAGACGTGCAGCAGCTTGCCCGTCTGGACGACGACCGCCGGCGTGTGGCGGATGCCGAACTTGCCGGTCAGGCGGCCCTCCTGGTCGAAGAAGAACCGGCGCTTGCGCGAGGTCATGGACTCGATCGGCGAGCCGCTGACGAAGATGATTTTCGCGTTGAGCTCTGTGTACCGTTTTGTGGCCCAGTCGACCTGCGCGGCGTCGTCGCCGTCCACGAAGACGAGACTCTGGCGCATCGAGACGAAATCGAGCGGATTGATCCGCTGGCCTGCCGCCGCGATCAGCTGACCCTTGTGATCGCGAATCTCGCGCTCGAGGGTGATGGTCGGGTCATAGTCCCAGGTCCGCGGCTCTTCGGCCGCGGTGATGCCTGCAACAGCGGCCGGACGGCGCACCTTCGCCTCAACCCGCTTGGCGAACGTCGCATTGACGCGGTCCATCTCGCCCGACGCCTGCGCCCGCTGAAGGCGCGCCTCGATCGTGGTGAGGAGATCGGCCTCGGCGATCGGGAACGTCTGCCCGAGCTCCCCGAAATCACGGGCTTGGCCGGGCACAGCACCGACCAGCAGAAACGCTGCCGCAAAGAGCAGCCCGCTGCCCAGACCGGTGCCGCCGAGGTACAAGAGCGTCGCCCGCTTCATAGGATCGCCTCGCCGGTGCCGACGATCTGGCGCTGACACGCGAACCCGATGGCCGCGTACCGGGAGTCGAAACCGTCCTTGTGCGGTGTTCCGATATAGTAGCAGCCCGACGGGATCACCCCGCTCGGACCGATCGCCAGCGGCTCACCCGCCTTGGTGAAGGGCTTGGTATAGGCGACGACACGGTGGTTGACCGTGACCAGCCTGCCCCAGTGACGGACCGTCTCCCCGGGCATCCCGTAGACGATCTTGCCGAACATCTCCGGCTTGGAGCCGAAATGCCGGCGGACGAGGTCGCTCTTGGGAGGCAGGAAGAAGACGTATTCGCCGCGCGTCGGCACCTGGTTCTTGTGGATGACGAACGCCCAATTCGGCAGCGAGTCCGTGGTGTTGATCAGGAGGGCGTGCTTGTCGCGCCAGTCGCTGATCGCACCGAGGATGACGCTGCCGGCGACGAACGCGCCGAACAGACCCCAGCGCAGCTTGCGGCCGCTGGTCCGGGGCGCGAGGTCACTGACCGCCGTTGCCATTGGGACCTCCGAAGGTCGAAGTCATCGCCGCGGGCACGCCCGAGGGCACCCCCTGCATCGCCGACGGCATCTGCATCGGCTGCTGCCCGCCGGCGACAGGTGGCGCCGCCGACATCGGATCGATCGTCGCGCTGCTACCGATCATCGCGGGCGGGACGGCATAGGCCTGCGGAACCGCCGCTGCGGCCGGGGCGAGCTGCTGCTGAAGCTGCTGCATCTCCTGCGCGCTCGCCGGCCGCGGCTGGTGAACGCCACTGGCATAGACCGCCTTCTTCAGGCTGTCGGTGATGTCCGGCACGTTCTCGGTGAGCACCGCCTCGCCGACGAGGACCACCTGACCGTTGGCGCTGCGCCGCTGGATCTCGTGCTTGAGCGACGACATAAAGGTCCGCATCTCGGCCTCGACCTGAGCGGGTGGCGACGCGGCGCGTGCCTGGGCGGTCACATATTCGCCGACGATGCTGGAGAGGCTCGCCTTGACGATATGCTCCTCGCGCGGAGCGACGAGCGCCTTCGTCACCCACATCGACCAGATCAGCGCGACCACGAGCGCTGCGCCCAGGACGAGCTGCGCGCGGGTGAACCCGCCGAACCCGCGCTTGGCGCGGACGATCGGCGCCGGGGCGGCGGAGGTCGCGGGGGAAGGGAGGTCGAGTTCGGGCTGGTCAGCCATTGGCCTTGCTCCGCTTGGGGTCGCGCGAGGGGAGGATGCTGCGGCGGCGGAAGAAGATGACCGCGGCCGACAGAGCCAGGTGCGCGACGATGAGGACGTGCTTGAAGGAGGCGATACGCGCCGCGTCGGCCGCGACGTACCGGCTCGCCATGTTGTTGAGCTGGTGCATCATGCCGTCGACTGAGAGACCGCCGATCGCGAGGAAGAACAGGACGAACAGCCCCCAGGTGATCAGGAGCGTGGTCGCCAGGAACCCCGCCATGTGCAGGTAGAAGTAGAGGAGGAAGCCGACGTCGACCTTGGGCCGGGGGGCCTTCGTAGCGCCGTCGACATCCGCCGGGATCGTCGCCATGAAGATCACTCCGCCGCGATGGCGGCCGGTTCATCGGCAGGCATCGCCCATTTCTCGGGGTTGTCGGGGTAGGCGATCCGCTCGATCGCCTGGTCCATCGTGAGGCCTTGCGCCACCAGCGCCTCGATCGCCGCGAACGTGCGCGGGCTCGACGAGAACAGCGCGGCCGAGAAGGGATCGAGAACGAGCCGGCCGACCGCCAGCGTCTCCGGCCCCTTGATCATGATGTCCGAATATTCGAAGCCGTTGCGCTTGAGCGAGCGCAGGAGCGCGTCCGTATAGTCGTCCATCTCGAAGCGATCGTGCTTCTTGAAGTCGGCGATGGTCTCCGGCTTCTGCTGGAGAATCACGAACCAGTCGCTGTTCTCCAACGCCGCGATGCTGCCCGCCGACTTGTAATAGTCGTTGAGCGACTGGGTGGCGGTGACGAGCGACGCGCCATACTTGCGGCAGGTACGGGCATAGGTCTCGATGAAGTCGGCCATCGCGCCGCCCCGCAGCATCTGCCACGCCTCGTCGAGGAGCAGTGCCTTGGGGATCGAGCGATCGACCTTCCGCATCATCTGCTGTGACATGAACATGATCGCCGTCAGGACGACGCTGCGCAGTTCCTCGCGCGAGGACAGGTCGGACAACTCGAACACCGTGAGCTGCGCCTGCAGCTCAAAGGACACCTCGCCCTTGAAGAACTTGCCGTAGGTGCCCGCGCTCGAGAACGGCATCATCGCGATGGCGAGATGCGACGCCAGCTCGTTGCCCGTCTCGTTCAGCGCGGCGATCACGTCGTCGATCGAGCCGTTACGCCCCTTCGCTTCCCAGACCCGGTTGACCGCGCCGTCGATCAGGCCGCGCTCTGTGTCGGTGAGCCGGTCGATGTGGCGGGACATCTGGTTCACGATGGCCTTGAGCATCGCCATGCAGTCGAGGAGGTAGTCGTCGTCCTCAGCGGCCTGACGCTCGTCGATCATCGAGAACGGGTTGAGGCAGAAGCCCGAGCTCATCGTGAACTCGACAAAGGCCCCGCCCTGGAGCTTCGCCGAGTGCTCGAAGCTACGGCCGTCGTCGATCACCACCACCTTGGAACCGGCGCCGCACAGGGAGGCGCAAAGCTCCTGCAGAGCGACCGACTTGCCGCTGCCGCTCTTCCCGAACACGGCGACGTTGTGGTTGCCGGCGGCATTCTCGAACGGGCTCCAGAAGAACGGTTGCCCGCGCCGACCGATCAGCAGCAGGTGCGGCGTGTGGCCCCCCAGATACTCCCCCTGGATCGGCGCGAGGTTGGCCGCGGTCGTGCTCAGCATCGTCCGCATGCGCTTCATGCGCTCGAGGTCCTTGGAGAGGCCGTTCGCCATCGTCATCGGCATGGCGCAGAGCAGCCCCATGACCTGCAGGTAGCGGTCGTCGAGGAGGTCCCAGCCCGCTGCCCGGTACACCGACTTCAGGATGCGCTCGTTCGAGTCACCCTTCCCCTTCGGCGAGAAGGACGTGACGCTGTAGAACAGGCGCACCAGCTTGCGACCCTGCCGGATCTCGTCATTGACGAACTTCCACTCCTGCGACTGATCGCGGAGCTGCGGGAGGAAGCGGGCGGACTTCGAATCCGCGAGGCTCGTCGTCCGCATGAACTTGTAGCTGGCCTTGTTGGTCGCGGCCTGCGGGTCGGGGAAGTCGAGGCACAGGTTCGTCGACACCGGGCACGGCATGCGCAGCTTGTCCGCGAACATATCGCCGATCAGGCGCGCGCAGTCCCAGGGCGCCCAGCGCTGGGGCAGGTTCCGAACCGAGAAGGACCGGACGTCGAAGACGTCGGGATAGATCTCGCCGATTTCCGGCGCGCCGTCGATCTCCTTGCCGGTCGGCCGGAACCGCTCGGTGCGCAGCAGGATGCGGTCGGGATCGATCTTCATCTCGATGTCGCGCCGCACCGCCTGGTCGGAGATCGGATCGAGGGGGTTGTAGTTGACCACGTCCTCGCCGGCCGCGGTGGTCGGCGACGTGATGTCGTCGATCCAGCCGATCAGCGCGACCGGATCCATCTTGCGCGCGGAGACGCCGATCGACCCGAGAACCGAGATGAGGCCTTCCATCACGGCCACGATCTCCTCGTTCGACACGCTCGAATTTTCGGGGGTCGAGTAGGAGATCGCTACGCGGTGGTTGCGAAGGCAGAACGGCGCGTCCGCCGAGAGCGAGCTCCAGACGCCGTCGGTCAGGAAGTCGACGCGGTGCTTCGCCATGCGCTCGTACACGCCGCTCGCGGAGTAGCGCGGCAGATACCACTTCGAGAGGCGCTCGCTGATACGCGGGCTCATCCAGTCGTGGAACTGCAGGCACCCCGGCGCCGGGATGCCTTCCGAGAGGAACTGCGTCAGGATCTCGCCTGTCCGCTCGTCCGCCCCGACCAGCGGCGACACCTCGATCACGAAACCGCGGGACGCCGAGTTGTAGAAGATGCCCGTCTTCGGATCGTAGCTGCGGTAGGGCAGCCAATGCGCGAGCATGGGCACCGCCAGGTCGGGCCGCTGCGCGTCGGGACGCTTGCTGTCTCCGAAGACGCCGGAGAGCAGGTTGTCGAAGAAGCCGGGCTTTTCGCTCATCTCACTTGTCCTCCGGAACCGACGCGGGAAAGCTCGCGGCGCGAATGGTCGGGCTGGCCAGGCTCTTGAGCCCGACCGCGGGGTCCGCGGCGCCAGCGCTGCGCGCCGTTTCCCCGACATGCTGCTGCGCGGTGCGGTACGCCTCGCTCGCCTTCACGCGCGCCACCGTCGCGGCCCCAACCGTGGTCTTGGGCGCTGCGGCGATCGGGGCCTGCTGCCCGGTCGCCGCCGGGGCCGAGCCGCGATGGACGGTCACGCCGCCGTGGCTGGCGACCTGAAAAGGCTTGGGAGCGGGCTCAGCGCGGGCGACGACCGGGGCTGGCGCGCTCGCCGGCGGACGGACGACGGGGACCGGCGACGACGTGCGCGTGCCCGACACGGGCGCCCGCCGCCTGCCCCGCTGGCCGAGACGGGTCTGGACGTCCGCCTTGATCGCCTCGACCGGGACCGGCTTGCGCGCGCGCGCGGCCGCGACCACCGCGGGGTCGGGCAGGTTAGGATCGATCGCTGCGACATCGAGATAGCCGGGCGCGTCGCGATCGACGGCGTCGGCCAGGCTCACCTCCGCCGCGCGTGCCGCGGGGTTCCTGTCGGGGATGGGCGTGGCGTCGGCGAGCGCCTGCGCCTGCCATTCCGACTGGACGACGGTGTGGACCGCGGTCGCCTCATGCAGCCTGCCGCGATCGTCGATGTAGGGCTGGAAGACGACGCGCAGGACCTTCTCGCGCGTCCGCGGCGCCGCGGCGGCGCTCCGGTCCGCCATCGGCGCCGGCGTCGTCATCGCGGTCCGCATCGCGCGGGGCTGCGGGGCGGGCGCCTGGTACGGACCCGCCGGGATCACCGTGTCGCCCGCGTCGCCCGAGATCATCGCCAGCGCGCGATCGTCGATCGTCGAGGAAGGCGCGCAGATGCCGTCCGGCGCCTGGCACGAGAAGCTCCCCTTGACGTTGCCGCCGAGGGTGGCGCAGCCGTTGAGGACGGCGAGCGCAGCGAGGCTCACCGCGGCGAGGGCGGCCTGACGGCCGTGGCGACGCCCGCTCACGAGCGACCACCCTTGATCCAGCTCTGCAGGAACTCCTTGGGCCGGTAGCCCTCGAGCATTGCCCCGTCGGCCCGCACGATCACCGGCGTCCCGCTGAGCCCGTGCTTGTGGGCGAAGGCCTCGTTCGCATCGAGCCCCGAGGTGTTGCAGCTCGCGCCGCCCTTGAAGGGCTCGCCGGCATAGGCCGCATGGAGCGCCTCTTCGCGGTTCTTGGCGCAGTAGACGCGATCCGCGATGTCGCGGCTGCCCAGCACAGAGATCGGCCGCTCGACCACCCGTACGTTCATGCCGCGCAGGACGTTGGTGAGCGCGCGGCAATAGCCGCACCGGAAATCCGTGAAGACGGTGACGGTCTCGCCAGCGGGGTTGCCCCACACGATCGCACCGTCCTTCGGGAGGCCGTCGAGCGAGAGGACAGCCGGCCGGGTCGGCACGGAGGTCTTCTGGACCTTGCCCGGCGCCGGCGCGATCGCGCCTTCCGCATCCCCGTCCCCTTCGGCCGCTGCGGCGTTCGCCTTTGCCGCTCCACCGACCAGCATGTCGGGATTGATCTCGAGGAGGCGCGCCGCGGTCAGGTCCTGGCGCGTCTCCATGTCGTAAACGCGCCCGATGATCAGGTAGCGCGCGCCCGCGTCGACGTAGAACAGGTTCGACCCGGCCGTGACCTCGCAGAGGCCATGCACCTTCTCGCAGTTGACCTGGCTCAGCTGCGTCTTTGGCAGACGCGTCTTGAGAAGGTTCGTGACCTGAACGCTGCTCGGGCTGGCGATCTGGCCGGCGACGGCCATGCTCGCGGCGCCGATCACCGGCACGGCGACGAGCAACGCCGCCACCTTGGTCGGCAGGCGCCGACGGAGTCGATCAATTCCGAACATAGACACCCTCCAGGAAGACAATTTCCACGTCGATTCCGGTCGGCATCTCGATGACCGGCTGGTACTGCTCGGCGCGCTCGATAAGATATTTCGAGACCATGTCGCCGCTCTGGGAGACGCCTTCGCCGAACCCGCCCTGGGCGATGTCGCCGAGACCGAGCTGCTCGCGCCGGCCGTTCACGGTGACGTTCGGCTGCGTCAACAGCGAGTTCGCATTGGCCGAGAAGCCGCGGCCGAAGCCGCCCACCAAGCCGGCGATGAAGGCCTGGCTCACCAGTCCGCCCTCGCGCGACACGACCCGACCGCGCACGCCCGTCTTGCCGCCGAACGCGATGAAGCCCTTCACCTCGGAGACGGCGTAGCGGCCGCCCGGTTGCGGGCACGTCATCTTCTGCAGCTTGACGTACACCTTCTCCGAGCTGAGCTCCCCGCGGGCGGCACCGTTGATCAGGCAACCCTGGATCTTGGTGGTCAGCAGCTTGCCGTTCTGGAGCACCGACCGCGCCGGCCCGGTGACGCGAAGCACGACGGGCAGCGGATCGGTCTGGCTGTTGACGCCCGCCGCGGCGTCGACGCCGACGATCACCTTCGCCGACGCGAAGCTGTTGGGCGGCAGGTAATTCGGGCTGTCGGTATAGACCGTGTTGCCCTTGGCGACCTTCGACGCGGTGCCGGTGTCGGTGGTCGAGAAGCTGACCATCTTGACCTCGGCCGGGCGGCCGACCGGCGCCGCGCCATCGCCCCCGGCCCCCGACCCGTCCGGCCGCTGATAGGCCTGCGGACCCCGAGGGCCGTACATCGCGGCAGGCCCGGGGGCAGGCGCCACGGCCGCGGGACGATCGTTGATCTGCTTGCGGAGCTGCTCGTTCTCCGCTTGGTAGGCCGAGAGGACGCGCTGCCCGTCCGCCTGCATCGCCTGGTTCTGGCCCTTCAGCGCTTCGATCTGCGCGGCGAGGTTGTCCACGCGCGCGGTTTGGCCGTTGACCGACTTCAGCTGGTTTTCCGTCGACTGGAAGCGGTTTTCGGAGAGCGCCATCCACTCCTGCTGAGACAGGTTGCGGTTGACCATGTCCTTGGTCGAGACCTCGACCTTCTCCGCGCCGTCGGTGTCGGCGACCTTCTTCCCGTCGTCGCCGCTGAAGATCCACATGGAGGAGACGACCAGCCCGACGCCGGCCACGCCGGCGAGGAGCATGCGCTGCCTGCGCCGCACCGCCTCGTTGCCGGCGAGCTCGCCGCCAACCGGGGAGACCCCCTCGCCTTCCGGCTCGTCGAGAGGCTTGCGGGAGCGCTTGAAAATGTCGGTGAAGGCCATGGCTTACCTCACATTCTGGGAGACGAGGTAGGCCGTCGTGACCTTCCCCGGGGCGAGCATGGGCTCGGCGATGGAGACGGCGAGCGCGCTGGCGGGAGCCACCGTGCGCTCGGTGAGCTCAGTCGGAGCGTCGCCCGTATTCTCGATGCGCAGCACCTTCCCGGTCAGGTCCTGACCGCGATATTCGGCGATCATCTGGACCTTGAGCTTGCCGACATAGACCGGCTTGAGCGCTCGCTGGCGCATCTCGTAGCCGTCGGCGACGCTGTTCGAATACATCGCCTGCACAAGCTCGACCGCCGCGTCCTGCGGCCCGGCCGCAACCTGCTGCGGAGCGGCTTCCGCAGCCTTCTCCTTGTCGATCGCCGGATTCGACACGAACACCTGCGCCGCCGCGTCGCCCGAGATCCGGCACATGAACTTGTAGACGTAGCCCCGCTTGGTTGTGCCGAAGAACGACAGCGCCTGCCGGCCGTAGCCCTCGGGGACGCTCAGGTAGATGTCGCCGCGCACCGGCTCGTTAACGACCGAGAAGTCGTCCTGCGGGTTGCCGGTCGAGATCTTCGACACGCTCGCGAACTCGTCCTCGACGAGGCTGATGCGCGTCAGGTCCTTCGCGGACGCCTGGCAGTCGACCTGTGCGTTGTCGGCCGCCATGATCGTCTGATCGGCCCAGGCGGGCTGCGCGAAGAAGAGGATCGCGAGCGTGAACAGGCAGGCGCCAATCATTCTGCTCAGGATGCAGCTGATCCGGGACATCAGGACGGTACCAACCGCCGCGCTGCCGACGGCGTAAATAGCGGTCATTGGTCTAGCTCCTTGCCCGTGCGGACCATTCCGAAGCCGACGAGACGGAGAGACAGACCCTCGTACTCCCAGTCGTACCGGAAGGTGCGGCGCTCGTTCGAGATCACCTTGTTGCCGACGATGGTGTGCAACTCGCCCGTCACCTCGGAGCGGAGGTTCTTGGGGTCGATCTCCATCGACTGGATCGTGAAGAACTGCGCGATGGACGACCCGCGCTGCTCGTTGACGATCTTCAGCAGGTCGCCCTTGATCTTGCCTTGCGCGCGGGGCGAGGTGATCGCGAGGACCTGGTTCATCCAGTATTCGAGGTTCTGCGGGCTGCGATCGAGCGTCAGGACGACGACGTCGCGCGTGATCATCTCGAGATACTGGCGCGAGACACCTGCGCTGCTGACCGTCACCGGCGACTGCAACACTGGTTGCAGCACGACCTCGCGGTCGCGCGAGATGCCGAGGGTAAGGAGGAGCGCCGCCAGCCCGGCGAGCGCGGCCGCGACAACCACCAGGAGGTTGCGCTGCTTGAGGACGCGCTGGTTCTGCGCGTGGCTGTACGAGAGATCCATGTTACCCCGCCATCAATCGAAGGTATGAGGGCGGCGTGGCTCTCAGGCCGGTGAAACCGGCCGGCAGATGCCAATAGGCCAAGTGAAGCAGCCAAGACGCGGCACGACCAGCTTTTGCTTTCTTCAATCCCCACCAGCCCGCGAACGCCGCGATGATGCCGATGACGATGTGCTGGGTCATGATCCCCCAGACGAATGGCAGAACCATCGCCAGGAACTCATCCAACGTCCACAGCCCGATCAGCTCAGGGTCGTCGAGATGAGATGGGATCGCGTACTTGTCTGCAGCCATTGCGCCACCCTCCCCGCGAGCGCGGCCGGAGCTGCCACCCCGACCGGCCCGAACGGTTGCGTCAGATCGTCGCCGTCACCGTCGAGGTGACGATCGGAATGCCGGTGCCGGCGCCGACACCGACGCCGACCGGGATCGCGATCTGGCCCATGGAGAAGCGGCCCGAGGCCAGCGCCACGATGCCGCCCGCGAGCGACAGCACGGTGATGACCTTGCCGCCCGAACCCTCGAGGAAGTCCGTGAACTTCGTCAAAGCGGTGTCGAACGTCGTGTCGGCACCGGCGAAGGCCGGACCGGCGAAATAGAAGAGCGCGAACGCCAGCACGGCGAGGGCGAAAACCGCCATCTCCATGTGGCCGCTCTTTTTCAGCACGAACTGCATGTTGAGTTCCCTTCGATGGAGACGCGGCTCGTCCGCGCCCAAGGAAAGGTGAGCCGAGATGGATTCGGCGAACAATCCGATGCGGTCGGAACAATCTGCCCCGACAAACATATTTGTGGGTTCCGCCGTTTTAGGCTGCGGAAATGTCCGCGAGGGCGGACCAGCGTCCGCCCTCGCGGGCAGGCGTCCGTGAGGATGGACAGGTGTCCCGATTGGCGGACGGCTCTCAAAAGAGTAGAATCGACGTGCGACCTCTGAGTCGTATAGGGCGCGTTCATCACATCTCAGCGATGTTCGGCTTAGCCGGGAGGAAGCGGGATCGAGGCTAGGGACGTGCAGGAATGACCGGGGACACTCGCGGATATTCGCTCGACGTATCGGAGTACCTGTTCCGCCTGACCACGGAGAGCCTGCGGCTCCTGTCCAACGAGACCAAGCGCTACCACAGCCTGACCAGCATGGTGAACCAGCTCGCCGGTCCCGGGGCCGCCGAGGCGATCGCTCAGCACGACGTCGAGACCCTGCGCCAGCACCTCAGCAAGATCCCAACCAAGGGGCCGATCCGCATCCACCTCCACATCACGAAAACGAGCGCCGACAACCTGATCGAGGCGAAGAAGCGCCTCGCCAAGGAACTCGGATCGAGCCTGACGGTAGGCGACGCGATCTCGATGCTGCTGTTCGATTTCGTCGTCGATCAGAGCGCCGCAAAGCTCCTCTCCAAGCTCGGTGTCGATGAGGCGAGCCAGTCGTGCGACAGGCCGAGCGACGGCTTGGAGAAAACCGATAACGTCGTGCGTCTCAAGTAGTTAGCCGGCGGGGGATTCGTCCGAACGGGTTGTAACTTAGGGTTGCCAACTTCCTAAGAGTTTGGTTTTCTGGCTGAGTCCGAACTGGTCTTCGGGGGGGCCAAAAGCCGTGCAGTCCGCAGCTGTGATAGAATCGGAGTCGCTTACGATCGCCACCCAGCGCGAGAGGGATTTCGCGTCACTTGACGAACCGGACTACGTGCCGCTCATCATGCGGGCCATGGAGACCCAGGACCTTGGCATTCGCCAAATGGCCCTCAAGGTGAACATCAAGAAGAGCCGCCTGGGTACGATCCTCCACCGCGATCCCACCAAGCGCTCGGCCATGACGCTGCCCGAGTTCCAGTCAATTCTTCGCGCGCTCAACATCGACGTCATGCACGCGATCATCAGCGTCGAGATGGCCCGCGACCTCGAGCTGATGGGCGACGAACGGTTCGCGACCCTCGTCTCGATGCTCAGCACTCTGTTCAACGGCCTGCCCCATCGTATCGTCGAAGCTCTGCGCGAGCTGGAGGGACTGGACGGCACCGAGGTCCACAAGGAATGGGGCACCTATTTCCAGTCGGCGGTGATCAAGAAGATGGTCGCCGAAATCAGCATGGTCCTGCAGCGACGATCAGACCTCGAATCGGGCAAGGCCACGATGTTCTAACTGCCTAGTGGCTTTTTTTTTGGACCTGCACTGCACCTAAAAGCACTAACGCGCGGCCCTAAAAGCACTGGAAATAGTTCGTGCGTCCGGGGAAACGTCCTCAAAAGCACTAATAATCGCGCTCGCTCAGCATTTAACGACCGTTAACACTGGTCCCACGGCCCCGGCGGATTCGACGATAGCGGCGAATCAGGCGGGGTGAGCGTCGACGCGCCCGCACCGCGCCGATCGCTCAGGGACCAACGTGCGGAACGGAGATGTCGTGAGGACATGAAAAACCCGGCGCTAGGCCGGGCTTTTCGGGTGGTCGCTAAACCTGTCTGCAAACCCGGTTCTAGCTGACCTCCCTTGAACAGACAAGGCCGAAGCGCGATTCGCGCCACGCCTTCGTTCGTCCGAACGGCACTCCCCCCAGGGAGTGACGAATGGGAAGTCATGTGCCGAAGCGGTCGGGCGGCATGCGCCGCTACAACCAGTTCAACGCTGTCGTGGATCGGCTCGCCAAGGGCTATGTCGGGCAGGAGAAGGTCTCGCCGGCGCGCCTGCTCGGGAAGCTCAAATGCGCCGCTCCGTACATCGGGATTTCCCCGGCTGTGCTGGCGCTCATGGACGCCCTCATCCCCCACTCCAAGCCGCAGGACTGGCTGCCCGGACGGGTGCCGCTCGTCTGGCCCCGCAACGAGACGCTTTCGCGCAAGCTCGGCGTCTCTGTTCGCCAGGTGCAGAAGACGATCCGGGCGGCGATCGAGTTCGGCCTGATGGTCCCGCACGACAGCCCCAACGGGCATCGGGGCGGCAAACGCAACGCCGCCGGTGACATACTGTGGGGCTATGGCTTCGACCTGCGACCGCTTGGCACGCGCGCGGCCGAGTTCGATGCAATCGCCGCCAAAGGCTACGCCGAGGATCGCGAGATCGATCGTTTGAAGCGCGCGCTGTCGGCAGCGCGGCGCCGCACCCGCACGCTCGCCAACGCGGTTCTGGATGCCGAAATCGGCGACGTGGATGCAGCGCGCGAGGTCGAACTCGTCCGCATGGCGCTAGACCATGTGAAGGGAAGCCGCGATCTCGATGCCCTGATCCGCTGCCTTGCCCAGGTGACGGCGCGCGTCGATACCTTTCAGGCGAAGGTCGATGCGGCTCTCGAGGCGCTAAGCCCTGGTTCCGACGTTGAAAGTGCTGTCGATTGTCCTGTTGATAGTTCACCCAAGGGCGAACCTCAGTTCGTCCACTCTACAACTACAACCCAACTTAAAACTGCTCACGCAGTTACGGGTAGAGGCTTTGCAAGAAAGAGTAGTGAGGGTTGGGACATCGCCCTTCTCGCCCCGCAGAGCAACGTCGAAGCCGATCTCGAGCGCCACGGCGTCGACGCGAAGTTCGTCGCTAAGGCCGCGCCCGAGCTGATCTGGGACCTTGATCCAGGACCGCGGGCATGGGGTCGACTGGTGAGCATCGCCGAGGGTTTGACAGGCCAGTACGCGATCGGCCCGCACGCTTGGCGCGAGGCCTGCCGGTTGATGGGTCAGCGCGGCGCCGCGGCGGCCGTGATCGCGACCGTTGCTAAGTCGGTCAGCGGCGAGGTCCGCTCCCCCGGTGCCTATCTGCGCGGCATGACCGCAAAGGCGGCAGCTGGCGAACTCAACCTCGGCAAGACGTTCCACGGCATGCGCGAAGCGCGGGCAGCCGACTGCTGAGCCCGCCGGTCTATGCACCCAAAAGCACGATGCGGACGCCGCGACCGGCAGCTCAGGGGCGGAACGCACCTAAAAGCACGAGCAATCGCACCCAAAGGCACGAGGAAATCGCGGTTCAAGGGCAAGCGGTGGGGCTTACGCACCCAAAAGCACGATGTTTTCTAGCGTAAGGGCGAGTTTTCGGGTGCGATCGACAGGCGCTACACCTAGACCAGGCCGGATTTCGGGTGCGATTGCCAGCTCGCGGCGCATCCATCGACGATTCCTAGTGCTTTTAGGTGCGAAGCGGCTCTGCCCGGTGGCCTGCCAGTGTCCGACGCGTTAACATGAATGCGAGTCAAGGAGACCCCACGCGATGGCGAGAAAGCGGACCAATACCGAGGTACAAGGCCTGCTGGCGCTGGACTGCCCGCTGCGGGGGGACATTCATGGCGACCGGAGCGTCATGGACTTCCCGTTCTTCGCACTGGAGAAGAAGCCCCAGACCGGGATCATCGAACACAAGATCGGCAACGTGTCGATCACGATCCGAGCCGGCGAGGGCGGCATCGCCACGATGTACGACAAGGAGATCATCCTCTACGTCGCCTCGATCATCTTCGAGCAGAAAGCGCGGGGAATGGCGCTCTCGCAGGAGATCACCTTCACGGCGCATGACTTCTTCCGCGCGACCGGCACGCCCAACCCGGGCAAGCGAGACTATGCGCGCTTCACGGATGCCATGTCCCGCCTCCAGGGCACCCAGATCCAGACCAACCTCAAGACGGGCGGCGCCGGCCATCGTGGATGGTTCTCCTGGGTGGAGAATGCCCAGGTCATCTACAACGACATGCCCGAGGGGTATGAGCGGCTCCAGGCGGTGAAGATCCGCCTCTGCGACTTCCTGTTTCGCGCGATCGAGCGCGACGTGTCGATGTATTCGTACCACCACGAATATTTCAAGCTCGGCCTGATCGAGCGGCGGCTGTACGAGATCGCGCGCTCGCACTGCGACGAAGGTCCGTTCGAGGTCGACCTGGAATCGCTTCTCAAGACGGTCGGCAGCAGGAGCGCGCTACGCCGCTTCAAGCAGCACATCAGCGACATTCAGCAGTCTGATACCCTGCCCCACTACAGCATCGCCATGCGCGACGAGATCGACGGGAACCGCGTCCGCGCGCGCGCCAACGAGACGATCGTCACCTTCTCCGAACGGCCCCCGAAAGCCGAATGCCCCTACGTCCAGCAGACCCTCGAAGCGATCGCCTGACCTTAGAAGGACGACACCATCGCCGCGCGCGAGAAGGTGGGCGGGACCGGCGCTGCACTCCCGGGTGACTGGATCGTCGCCACACGCGAGAGCCCCGTCAGCCGCGACCAGTTCAACAGGATATTAGAGACATAGTCCTGCGTCTCGACGATGCGCGGCACACGGCCGTTCTTCACCCTCCCCGGCCCCGCATTGTACGCGGCGAGCGCCAGGTGATACTGGCCGAACTTGTCGAGCTGCTGGCGCAGGTAGCGCGCGCCACCCCTGAGGTTCTGCTCCACATCGTAGCGGTTGACGCCGAGACCAGCGGCCGTGTCGGGCATCAGCTGCGTCAAGCCGAACGCGTTCTTCGGCGAGTAGATCGAGGCGTTGTAGCGGCTTTCCCGGATGATCATCGCGTCGAACAGGCCGACCGGGAGGCCGTACTGACAGGCAATGTTCGACATCATCGCGAAGTAGCCGAGGCGTCGGAGCTCGCCATCGGGGCGCAGTAGCCCGCTCGGCCGGTAGTCGGTCGGAACGCATCCCGGTACATAGGAATTGGCCGCCGCGGCGAAGACCTGGCCGCCACGCATCCACAAGGGCACCGAAATGCCCGAGACGGGCGCGACGCTTACCGCGGAGGCGTAGGCCGGGACGCCAGGCTGGGCCACCCCGACCGGAGCGAAGGGATCCTCGCTCCCGATCGCGCTCGACCCTGCCCCTCCAACCGCCGGTTGCGACGCGAGGCTGCTCGCCATCTGGTAGGCGACCCACTGCCGGCTGAGGTCGTGGACCCGGAACGCCTCGGGGAGCGCCGCGGCCTCGGGCGGCAAGGCTGCGGGGGCAGCGGCCGGCGCCGGTTGGGACGACCGATCCGGGGCCTCCTCCGGTGCCGGCGAGGGCGCGCCCGTCATGCTGATCAGCTGGACAGTCCGGACGGATCGGGCGGGCTGCGCCCCCGCCGCCGCGACGGTCGCCATCATCGAAATCAGTGCCGCTCCGGCAAGAAAAAACGCTCGCATCTGGTCCTCCCGACCCCGTTCCTGATGAGTGAGATCGACGGATTCTTGGTTGTCAATCCCCCCGACCTGGGTGAGACTGGTCTCAAACCGAGCCGTTGGATCGATCGAAATGTGGCTCATCGACCGCGACACGAACGGCGTCGGAGGACGTCGCATCCCCCTCCCCCCACCCCTGCGGGAGGCTTTGGTGCGCTGGTACGTCGGCGAAGGATCCCGCGGTGACGAGGAAGCCGGCATCACCCTCGTCCAGAACGCGCGCATCGGAGCGAAATGGATCGCCTGCGACTGCCTGGCGGCCGAGGAGGCCCCGCCGATCCTGACGCCGGCGTTCCTCTCGGAGGCGGAAACCTACTATCTACGGCGCCTCACCAGCACCAAGCGTCCGGAACACCGCGAGGAGTGCCCCTTCTTCCGCGACCAGGTGACGCATCGCATCACCGAGATCCGCTCGCGCGAGACCCCGGCCGACCCCCCGGCCGGCTTCTTCGAAGTGCTGCGCCCTGCCCCGGAGAAGCTCGCCCAGAGGCCCGAGGAGGACGCCAGCGACGATCGGACCCGCCATGCGTCGGTTCCACGTCTGGCGCGGCTCCTATGGCGCCTGATCGATGCTGCCGGCACCAACCGGGTGCCGCCCGAGCAGCAGGAACCCGAGCCGGCCTCCATCAAACGCGAGTTCGAGGCCCTCGGCCGAGCCGCCGCCAAGATCGAGATCGCCCCCGGCATCCAACTCGGCCGAGCGTTCTGGACACACGCCAACGCCCTCCACAGCCGGCGCGCCTATGCGATGCTGCGGCAGCTCGCGAAGAGCTGGCCGAGCGGCCACGCACCGCAGGGTTTCATGGTGCTGTTCTCGCCCCACGTCCGCGGCCACGTCGTCGACGTCCCCGGAGCTGAGCCTATCCACGTCGCGAACCGGGTCCAGTCTCCCTCCGTGCGCGGCAATCTCATCAAGGGTCCGTTCCTGGTGATGATCGTCGCCGGCGAATATCCCGAGGCTCACGGCTACGCGCCGCTGCGCGCCTACGCCCAGCCGATCTTGTCCGGGCAGCGCTTCATCCCGGTCGACTCCCAGTTCGAGCGATCGGTGCTGCGCGAGCTCTTCAAGGTGCGACGGCAACTGGACAGGGCCGGGGTCGACCTCGCGATCGAGAAGCCCGTGTTCGATCGGCTCACGACCCACGGCGCCTGCAGGCCGGACTTCCTCCTTGAGGCGCGCTCGCGCGTCACGGGCGAGATCAAGCAGCTCGTCGTGGAGGCCATGGGGTTCAGCGACGAGGACTATCTTGCCACCAAGGCGACAACGCACCCCCGGATGCGCCTTCTCGGTCCCCTGCTGACCATCCAGCCGAGCGACATCGAAGGCGAGCGGGTTTGCGATCAGATCGCCGGCGCGCTCGACATCTGACGGCTCAGCTCCAGGTCAGACTCATTCCGAACGAGACGACGATCGCCAGTGTCACCGGCGTCGACAAGAGGTAGAGCTTCTGCCAGCGCCACCAGGTCTTCGGCAGGAAGAGCAGAGCGCCGCGAAGGGTGCGGACCTCCTGCCAGGACTGCTCGCGATAGAGGCGGACGCCGGCGACCGACACCGACAGGACCATCGCGATGGCACAGCACAGGCCGGTCGCCGTGTAGAGTGAGATCCAGTTGATCAACTCGACTTGGGTCAGGTGCGCCATGATCAGCCTCATCACCGCCCCGGTGCAATAATGTCGCCGACCCTTGGCCGGTTCCGGACCGACCCTATCTGTTTACAACAGGCTGGTGAGGATTCACTTAACCCTCCCACGCAACGAAAGTGACGCAAGTTCCCGCCACACCACAAGCCAATGATCGCTAACCGACCCTGCATGTCTAGCCATTCGGGGTTGCGGTCGACGCGTCGCGGCCAGGCCCCGGACACGGGCTGGTGATGCATCCCGGCGTCGTCGTCCTGGTCATCATTTACGAGGGCGTGCGCAAGGTCACGCTCCATGCCACGCAAGCGCAGGCATGGCGGCAGCTGATGGAATTCGTCGACCGACGCTGGGAAGCGCGGTTTGGCCGCACCCCCTCCCCAATCGAGCCGGAGGCGCGCGCCGACCAATTCTTCCGCAACGACGCGGACGATCTCTACGCGATCATCGACGCCGACGTTTCCGAGCTGCAAAACGCCTTGGCCTGACCGCCGATCGCCCCTTCCCCTGCTATATCCAGACGTCGTAAGGTCCCGTGAGCGGGAGCCAGCAATGTTCGAGTGCCTCATCCTGGGGGACAGTACCGGCGTGGGCGCGGCCCAAGCGATCAACCATCGCTATGCTCGGCAGTGCGACGTGCAAGCCGGGGAGCGCGCCACAGCGGCGCAGATCCTCGCATGGCGCAAGACCGGCAAGGATTACGGGACCTGCATCCTCGCAATGGGCTCCAACGATCCGGCTGGCGCCGCTCTCGCCGGCAAACTGGCGAAGATCCGCTCAACCGTGTGCTTTCGCCGGGTCATCTGGCTTCTGCCCTATGCCCGGCCGCAGGCCTATACTGTCAGTTCTGTCGCCGCGCGGTTCGGCGACGAGACGCTTGACCTGGCTCGGTTCGAAACACGGGACCGGATACATCCTCATTACTATTCGCAGGTCGCGGCGGTTCTCCTGCGCTGAGCGCGGAACGATCCGACAAGGTGAGAAGGGTCGGGAAAGGCGGGCATTCGAGATCTACGTCCCGCGCCCCCTGCCCCTCCCCTGCCGGGACTCCAGTCCAGGCGCAGCTCGCAGGAGCTCGCTTATGCCGCTTCACCCCTTGATGATCAGCCTTGCCGGCGAAACGGACGAGCTGTCGATACACGCCGATCACGATGCCGCATGGACCGCGTTGCTTCGATACATCGACCAGCGATGGTCGAGGCTCATCGGCACTGAGGCTCCCGCCGGCGACAACGCCCGCGTCGAGGCTTTCTTCCTGCTGCCCGACTCCTTCTACCTGATCGGAGAGGTGGTCGCGACATTGCCGGGAGCCTAGTCCCCTGCCCTCTCCGCCTGGTCCATCAGCTTCTCGATGGCCTGCCAGTACGGCAGTCGCTCTCGGTCGCAATATTCAACGAACCGCCCCATGACGCTCACAGGGCCTTTGACGCTAATCTGGTGAAGCTGCTCGCCCGCATAAGCCGACTTCTGCCGGCGGGGCGGTCCTGCGGGCGCGGCGGGCTTGGTGAACCCATGCTCCCGACCCACGTCGTCGATCGCAGCCACCTCCCGGCGCTGCTCCGACCGACTGCGCTCCGGCCGTGCCGTGGGCTTGATGTCCGAGAGATCATCAAGGCCAAGGTTGATCCCACTGCTCATGCCGTCTGCTCCACGGTTTGCTGCCGCCTAATCTCGGTCACGACCTCCTGAACAAAGGCCGATGCGTTGGTGCGGGCTTTCTCGAGCCCCGCCGCTTGACCATCCCCGAGGTTCCAGAGCGAAGTGTAGTGCGTGAACATCGCACGGAAGCCAGCGCGATCGTTGAGCGCCGTCTCGAACGTCGGAATACCGGCTTCCTTGAATTGCGACCGGATCTCCTTCTCGTCCCGGGTCGCGATCGCTGGGTTCACCCGAGTAAATAGCATCCTGTAGGGGATCTCGCGGCGCATCGCCCTCCCCTCGCCCACCACCAGCTTGATGGCCTTGCTTGCCTGACGCGCGTCGACCGGCGACGCCTGCAGTGGGATGATCACCAGGTCCGTGCGCGAGATCGCATGGGACATGGCCCGGTTTGCGGTTCCTTCCAGGTCGACGATGACGAATTGACTGGCCGCAGCCGCGTCCTCGATCTCGTCGATCACCACGTCGTCCGTGGGCAGCGTGCGGCACACAAATCCGGGTTCGCGCGTCTCTCGCGCCCACGTCTCCAGCGTCCGATTGGGATCACCGTCGATCACCGTGACGGACGCACCAGCAACGCTCAGCCCGCTGGCAAGCACCAACGCCGACGTGCTCTTCCCCACCCCGCCCTTCGGGCTCGCAAAAGTGATAACTGGCATCGCAAGCCTTCCTAACCATCGCTGCGGTACGCTGGCGACAACATCGCCCCGCCCTGCTTGCGGGGCGCACCAACCGCCCGCAATCGCCCTGCTATGCCAGACACCGCCCGGCGACGCAATGCCACGCCCGCGCTGCGCCTGGTTGCCACGCGGGGGCTAGCCTAGAACGGCGTATACAGTGCCACACATTCCCCGGCACTAGAGCGCTACACATCGCCCCGCCTTGGTAGCCACTGCTACGCCGGCCATTAGTTGCCGACGCCTTCGGCGGCATGACGTGCGGGTCTTGGCATGCCAATGCGATGCCCCGGAATGCCTATGGTACCAAATGCTACCGGACTTGACCGGGAGAAGGGGAGGGGGTGCAGACTTGCGAAGGAACTGACAGGATGCCCTATACCGCCTTGAAACCCAGCCAAGAACTTGCCGACATCGTGGGCGCGCTCGGTGGTACATGGCACGGCTATGTCGCCTCGTGCCGGTGTCCCGCGCATTGCGACAAGACACCGAGCCTATCCCTCCGACAGGGCGATTGGGGCATTCTCGTGACCTGCTTCGCTGGCTGTGATGCCGAAGACGTGCTGCGCGAGCTGAGGCGCGTCCCCGTCACCCGAAGGTTCGAGCCGCCGAAGGCGAACCTTAGCCGCGGCACCGAAAACGTCGAACGGCTCTGGGATCAAGCGGGGCCAGTGGAGGGTACGCTTGCCGAGCGTTACCTGATCGGTCGACATATCGACCTGGGTCCGGCCGATCTCCGCTTCCACCCGCGATGCCCGCTCGGCCCCAAGCCGCACACCGTCTTCCGGCCGGCACTGCTGGTCGGGGTCCGTGAGGTCAGACGCCTTGTCGCCCTCCAGCGGATCTTCATCGACCCCGCTACAGGCCGCTACGACTGCAAGGTGATGCTCGGCCAGCCGGGGCAGGGGGCCTGGCAAGGGCGCCCGCTGACCGGCGACACCATAGCGATCGCCGAAGGCTTCGAGACCGCGGCGGCTTTCACCACCATCCATGGCGTGCCGTGCTGGGCGAGCCTTGGCGCGCGTCGCCTCGATCAGCTCCGCTTGCCTCCCGGCGTGTCGACGCTCCTGATCGCCGAGGACAACGATCTCGAGGGCAAGGGTGCGGCTGACCGCGCTGAGGCGCATTACGCACGTCCCGACCTGGCCATCCGGCGTGCGCCACCACCCGGGCGCATCAAGGACTGGGCGGTCGCTCTCGAACGCGAACGGGAAAGGGGAGGGGGGTCGAGTGGGTGATGCTGCCGATTGGGCGGCCGATCCAGGAGACCCCCATGACCGACCTTTTCTCGACGGCAGCGAACGCCGACCGATGCGCCGCGCTCCTGCTGCAGGATCGATTCCGGTCGGGTGAGACGATCACCCGCGCCGTTCTCAACGCCGCGATGACGGAGGCCTATGGCGGCAGCGACGCGCAGGGCCGCTGGACCCAGCGCGAGAGCTTCGAGGTGCTGGAGCACGCCCTCGCGCTCCACCTGCGGACACGGCCCTATGAGCTCCAAGCATTCGCCGACGTCGTCGCTCCGATCCGGCTGATGGCGAGCCTGCCGACCCAGACGGTCAGAAGCGAAGAACAGCTCGAATGGCAGCAGTTCTCGACGCCGGCAGACATCGCCGCGCTCGCCGTCCTCCTCGCCCATGCACAGCCCGGCGACGTCGTGCTGGAACCCAGCGCCGGCAACGGCCTCCTCCTGGCCCAGCTGCGCCAGGACGTTACCCTACAGCTGAACGAGCTCGACCCCGCCCGACGCGCCCGGCTCGCCCACAGCTTCCCCGGTGCCCAGATTTCGGGGCACGACGGCGCGGCGATCACTTCGCTGATGGCGGCATCCGAACGCCCGACACTGGTGCTGATGAACCCGCCGTTCTCCCGATCGCTCGGCCGCGGGGCCGACGATCTCGCGGCCGTGCGACATCTGCAGGCGGCGTTGCGCCGGCTCCGGACGGGCGGTCGCCTCGTGGCGATCATGCCCGACTGGTTCGGCCCGAGCGCTCGCCTCCGCGATCTCTACGAGGCGACGCTGCGCGACGTGGCAGTGCGGACCTCCCTCCGCCTCGAGAAGTGCTACGCCAAGCACGGCACGTCGATCGCCGTGCGCCTCTACGTCATCGACAAGGCGCCCGGGACCAGTGTGCCATCCACGATCCAGAGATCCTCCGTCGCTGAGTTCCTGGACGTCCTCACGATCGTCGACCGGCTCAAGCCGAAGATGGACGTCCCGGCTCCGCCTGTCCGCAAGACCGGGACCACGACCTTGTTCCGGGCCGTGAAGAGCACCCGCCCGGCCGAGCCCCGCGCGTTCCACGCTCCGACCCGCAACGAGGTCCTGCCCGTCGAGTTCACGCCGCTGGACACCCCCGCGCCGATCCTCGAGCAGACCGGCGTCTATCTCCCGTACCGTCCGAGCCGCCTCGTGTTCACAACCGCCGGAGAGCATCCGACGGCGCTGGTCGAGTCCGTCGCGATGGGATCGATCCCGGCGCCGGTCCCCCACCATGTCCCGCGCTTGCCCGAGCGCACCGTCGCCGATCGGCTTCTGTCCGCCTCGCAGCTCGAAACCGTCGTCTACGCGGGCGACGCCTGGACCCAGATGCTGCCGGGCAAATTCCGCCCCAGCAAGGAAGGCGTCGGGCTCGAGCTTGCCGACGACGGCTGCGAGTACCGGAAGGGCTTCTTCCTGGGTGACGGCACGGGCGCGGGCAAGGGGCGGCAGATCGCCGCCTGCATCCTCGACAACTGGCTCCAAGGCCGGCGCCGGCACATCTGGATCACCAAGAACGAGCCGCTGCTGGAGGACGCGCGGCGCGACTGGATCGCATTGGGCGGCATGTCGGCCGACATCCAGCCCCTCACCAACTGGAAGATCGACGACGTGGTCAAGCTCGACCAGGGCGTCATCTTCGTGACCTATCCGGCGCTCCGATCTGCGAGGAGCGACCACACCCGCCTGAAGCAGCTCATCGACTGGGCGCGCGAGGACTTCGACGGCGTGATCGCGTTCGACGAGGCGCACGAGATGGGCGGCGTCGCCGGCGGGGAGGGCGCGCTGGGCGCCAAGAAGGGGTCGCAGCAGGGGATCTGCGGAGTGCTCCTCCAGAACCACCTGCCAGGCGCCCGCGTGCTGTACGCATCGGCGACCGGGGCCAGCGACGTGAACAACCTCGCCTACGCCGTGCGGCTCGGGCTCTGGGGGCCGGAGACCGCCTTCGCCGACCGCGAGCAGTTCATCAGCGGCATCCGCAAGGGCGGGATCGCGGCGATGGAGCTGGTCGCGCGCGACCTCAAGGCGACCGGCCTCTACATGGCGCGCGCGCTCAGCTTCGCCGGTGTCGAGTACGACATCCTGAAGCACGCGCTCACCCCCGACCAGATCAAGATCTACGACACCTATGCCGATGCGTGGGGGATCATCCACCGCAACATGGAGCAGGCGCTCGAGCTCACCGGCGTCGTCGACGCGCTCGAGAACGCGACGCTCAACAGCGGGGCGAAGGCTTCGGCACGCTCGCGGTTTGAGTCGACCAAGCAGCGCTTCTTCGGCCAGGTACTTCTAAGCCTGAAGCTGCCCACCGTCATCGCCGCGGTCGAGGAACACCTAGCCGATGACAAGTCCGTCGTGCTCCAGCTCGTCACCACCGCGGAATCGATCCTCAACCGGCGTCTCGGCGAACTCAGCCCCGACGAGCGCGCGGACCTGGAGATCGACCTCTCGCCGCGGGAATACGTCATCGACTACCTGCAGCGGGCTTTCCCGACCCGGCAGATGAAGGTCTTCACCGACAACACCGGCACCGCGCGCTCGATGCCGATGGTCGATGACGACGGCAACGCGGTCTACAACCCGGAGGCCGAAGCGGCGCGCGAGCGCCTGATCGAGCACCTCTGCGCGTTGCCCCCGATCATGTCGGCGCTGGACGCCATGCTGGAGCATTTCGGGCACGACAACGTCGCCGAGATCACGGGCCGCACCAAGCGCCTCGTCAGCCGCGGCGATGGCGGCCAGAAGCTCGAGTCGCGCTCGACGCGGACCAGCCAGGTCGAGGCATCGGCGTTCATGGAAGGGCGCAAGCGCGTCATCGTCTTCTCGGACGCGGGTGGCACCGGCCGGTCCTACCACGCCTCGCTCGATGCCAAGAACCAGCAGCAGCGCGTCCACCTCCTGCTGGAGCCGGGCTGGCGCGCCGACCGGGCCATTCAGGGCCTCGGGCGCACCCACCGCACGCATCAGGCCTGCTCGCCGCTGTTCCGGCCCGTCACGACCGACTGCAAGGGCGAGCTGCGCTTCACCAGCACCATCGCCCGCCGCCTCGACAGCCTCGGCGCGCTGACCCGCGGCCAGCGGCAGACAGGCGGGCAGAACCTGTTCGACCCGGCCGACAACCTCGAAAGCGAGTACGCCTGCGCCGCGCTCATCAGCTGGTTCCACCTGCTCCACGCGGGCAAGCTGACCAGCACCACGCTCGGCGAGTTCCAGGATCGCACCGGCCTCGAGCTCTGCGACCAGGATGGCGTGCTGAAGGAGGAACTGCCTCCGATACAGCGCTGGTTGAACCGCCTCCTCGCGCTGCCGATCGACCTGCAGAACCGCATCTTCGACGAGTTCCTGGCGCTCGTGGAGACGCGCATCGCCGCTGCGCGGGATGCCGGCACGCTCGATGTCGGCGTGGAGACGATCATGGTCGACCGGGCGACGGTCCGCGACGACACGCTGCTCCGCACCGACCCGGTGAGCGGGGCCACGTCCCACCTCCTGACGATCGAGATCGAGCGACGCCGGAACCCGGTGACGCTCGAGCGGATCCTCCGCATCGTCGAGACGGACGCGACGGCGATCCCGATGAAGAACGCCAAGTCGGGAAGGGTCGCCGTCCAGACCCGTGCCCGTGCCGGAATGAGCGAGGATGGCGCACCGATACCCCGTGTCGAACTGCTCCGCCCAACCCGAAAGGAGTATTTCCGGGAGGAGGACCTGTTCGAATCCGCATGGGAGCCGATCAGCCATGACGAGCTGGTGGACCTATGGACTGCCGAGGTTGCGGAGGCGCTCGACACGGTCGACACCGAGACGATCCGGCTCGCGACCGGACTTCTCCTGCCGATCTGGTCCTCGCTCCCCTCCGATCACCTCGTCGTGAACCGAATCGTCGACGGCGAGGGCAATTCCTGGCTCGGACGCCTCGTCTTCGACTCCCACGTCGTCTCGCTCTTCACCAAGCTCGGGATCGACAAGGCGGACAACATGCCGCCCGCCGACATCGCCGGGTCCGTCCTGGGTGGGAGAAGCGTCGACCTCACCCGCCCGTTCCCGATGACGGTCAAGCGCGCGATCGTGAACGGCAAGCCTCGCGTCGAGATCAGCGGCGCCCCGGCCGAGCAGATCGCATGGCTCAAGGCGCAGGGCTGCTTCACCGAGATCATCCAGTACCGCACGCGCGTCTTCGTGCCCGTCGACCGGGCGGCCGACGTCCTCTCCGCGGTGCTCAAGGACGCCTGAGGGAAAGGGGAGGGGGGTCGAGGAGGGTGTCCGGGATGGACCGGATGCCAGAAGGAGTTGCCCCAATGTTTCAGACCGTCAAGCTGGCGAAGCTCCGGCTTTCGCCGATCAACGTCCGTACCGTTTCCGATGACCAGCTGCGCATCCCCGAGATGGCGGCCGACATCGGCGCGCGCGGCGTTCTCCAGAACCTCCTCGTCACCCCCGTCACCAAGCCCCGCGGCATGTTCGAGGTATTCGATGGCGGCCGCCGTTGGCGCGCGCTGTCGATGCTCGCCGAGAGCGGCGCCATCAACCCGGAGGAGTACGACGTTCCGGTCCTCGTCGTGAAGGCCGATGTCGCGGCGCTCAGCGAGACCTCCCTCGCGGCGAACTTCCACCAGCTCAAGCTGACGCCGGCGGAGGAGTGCCGCGCGTTCCAGCACTTCCTCGGGGTCGACGGCGACATCGACGCGGTCGCCAAGCGGTTCGGACAGACCCGCCGCTTCATCGAGGGCCGTCTCCGGCTCGCCACGCTCGCGCAGCCGATCTTCGACGCCCTCGCGGCCGGGGAGATCAGCCTGGAGATCGCGAAGGCCTACGCCTCGACCGACAGCCAGGACAAGCAGCTGCTCGTCTGGAACAGCTACAGCGGCCACAGCTACGTGAACGCCGACACGATCCGGCGCGCGATCGTCCACCAGACGATGAAGGCGACCGATCCGGTCGCGCTGCTCGTCGGTGACGCCGCCTATCTCGCAGCGGGCGGCAAGATCGTCGCGGACCTGTTCTCCGAGGACGGCGACCGCTGGGTCGACCCCGAGATCGCCGAACGCCTCGCCGCGGCGAAGCTGGAGGCCGAGGCGACCCGCATCGGCGAGGAGACCGGCCTGGCCTGGATCCGTCCGATCGCGACGCACCACACCTACAATGCCGCTTCTGGCCTGTATCGGGTGATCCTCCCGACCGTCCCCATGACGGAGGAGGAAGACGCGCGCGTCACCGAGATCGAGGACCGCCTCGAGGCGATCCAGTCCGAGATGGAGGACGAGGACATCACGCAGGAGGCCTATGCCGAGCTGGATGCTGAGTTCGACCGCCTCGACGAGGAGCGCAACACGCTCAACAGTCGCCCGAGCATCCTCACCGACGAGCTGCGGCCGCTGGTCGGCGCCTTCCTGACCCTCAGCCAGCGCGGCGAGATGATGCTCGACACCACCTACTACAGCGAGAAGCCGATCCGGCTCGGCGCCGACGGCAACGTCGCGCCCGACGGGGAGGCAGGCGGCGCCGGAGGAGGCGATCCCACGGCGACCGTCACCGGCGGGAGCGGCGCTGTCGGCAGCGACCCGGCACCCCGTCCCGAGACCATCGCCCCGGGCGGGAAGCCGCTGACCGCCCGCCTCCAGGACGAGCTTGCGGTGCAGCGCCGCGACGTGCTCGCCGCGAACCTCGTCCAGCATCCGGGACTCGCGCTCGATTACGCGATCTTCGTGATGATCGACGCGCGCAACAACGGCTCGACCTACTACGGCACCACCGTCCGCGCCCGCGGGCCGATGGACCCGTCGGTGGGCGAGATGCCGTCGACCCGCGCGCGCGAGTATCTGGCCGAGTGCCACGACGGGCTGGTCAGCGACTGGATGGGCCACGCAACCGCGGTCGAGCGGTTCGAGGCCTTCCGCGAGCTCGACGACGACAGCAAGGCGGCGTGGCTCGCCTATGTGGTCGCGGTCTCGCTGGAGGCGAAGGACGGCTTCTCCGGCCCATCGCAGAACCCGCTCCAGAACCGGCTCGCCTCGATCATGGAGGTCGATGTCGCAGCCTGGTGGCGGCCCACGTCGCAGAACTTCTTCGACCGGGTGCCTAAGGGCTCGCTGCTCACCCTCCTGCACGACGTCGGCGGTCCCGCGCTCTCGGGTCGGTACGCCGCCTCGAAGAAGCCCGACATCTCGGCGTCGTGCCACAAGCTGTTCGCCGGCGAGGCGCTGGTGGAGGCCGACGTGAAGGAGGCGGCGCTCGCCTGGGTGCCGGCGACGATGCGCTTCCTCGACGATGCGACGGACGACACCCTCTCCATCGCCGATGACGAGGACCTCGACCAGTCCGGTGCCGGCGACGACGCCGACGGCGAGAGCGTACCGCTCGAAACCGCCGAGCGCTCTGACACGCCCGACGCCGGCGACGGCGAGGACCTGCTCGAGGGCGAGACCGCCGCAGCGGCCTGACGACCCTCCTACCTCCTCCTGGGCGACTGAGCCGCCGGCGCTTCCCCGCGTCGGCGGCTCTTTTTTGCCCCCAGATCGGACAACAGACCATGCCCGGGCACAACAAACCGAGCCGCGATGTGGCGGCCGAAATCACGAACCTCATCATCGAGAAGCTGGAAGCCGGCGTCGCCCCCTGGAACCGCCCCTGGCGCTCGCGTGGGGGCAGCGGCGGGTTGCGCCCGCTGCGACACTGCGGCACCCCGTACACGGGGATCAACACGCTCTACCTGTGGGCGCTGGGCGACGTTCGCGGCTACTGCTCGCGCTTCTGGATGACCTTCCGCCAGGCCGAGGAGCTCGGCGCGCACGTCCGCAAGTGCGAACGCGGCGCGGTCTCGGTCTACTATTCCTCGTTCAAAAAGACCGAGACGAACATCGTCACCGGCCAGGAGAGCGAGAAAAACATCCGCTTCCTGCGCCATTACATCGTGTTCAACGCGGACCAGATCGACGGCCTGCCGGCCTACTTCTACGCTCCCCCGCCGATCGAGACGCCGATCTCGCCGTCGGAGCGCCAAGCGGCGATCGACGCCTTTGTCGATCCCATCCCCGCCGATGTACGCCACGGCGGTAACGAGGCGTTCTTCTCGCCCACCTTCGACTACATCCAGATGCCGTCGCCAAGCGCGTTTCGCTCGATGGACCATTATGCCAGCACCCGACTCCACGAGACGGTCCATTGGTCGGGGCACGCTTCGCGGCTCGGCCGCAAGTTCGGCAAGCGGTTCGGCGACAAGGCTTACGCCTTCGAGGAGCTTGTCGCGGAGATCGGTGCTGGCCTCGCATGCGCCGAGATCGGGCTCCCCAACGAGCTTCACGACAATCACGCCAGCTACGTCGCGCACTGGCTCGGCATCCTCCGGGCCGACAAGACCGCCATCATCCATGCAGCCTCGAAGGCGGAACAGGCCTACAACTATCTCCGCGCCTTCGGCGAGCCCGCCGCAATCGTGACCGACCAGGCCGAAGACCTCGAGGTGCCGGCTCTTCTGGAGGCGGCATGATGGACACGATCGAGCTCCAGCGGCTCGCATGTCTCTCGACCGCCCACCTTTCCGCCGATGTCGCCCGCCAGCTGGACGGCGTGGTTGCCGGCATCGCGCCGATCGCCGGAGGCGACGCGACCTGGCACAGCCTCATCGTCGCCGAGCGCTGGCGCGACTATGGCTGGTGGATCTGGGTCGGGTCGGACGGCCGCGACCGGATGCCCGACACCCTGCGCGCCTGCCTCGATGCGGCCGAGGCCGCGGGCGCCGACTGGCTTCAATTCGACCGGGACTGCGAGCCCATCGCCGCGCTCCCGACGCACGACTGGTAATCCGATCCTGCAGGAGACCCGACATGGGATGGTTATACATGCCGCGTTGCTCGATGGCCAGGCACGCCTCGCCGACGGCCTATCTCGACGACCAGTTCACCTACACCCGCGACCAGGACGACGGCTCGACCCGAGGGCTGAAGGTGATTGCCTCGTCCTGCCCAGGCAATCGCGTCTACTACGCCGCTGCGCAGGTCCTCGCGAACGGCATCGGCGGAGAAATCTTCGCGATCGTCTGCCTCGTCCGCTGGAACCCCAACGACAAGGAGGGGATGATCTTCGGCTACAAGGACAGTGCGCCGTTGCGGCGCTGAAATGGAGTATCAGTGATGATGAGGTAAGTTGAGAATGCCTCTGCTCGCCGGACTAACCTCGGGCCTCACAAGGTCTGAAATCCCGAAAGGGACGGGGAACAATAGCATGTTCGGAAAAGGCCAGATGCGTCTTAGTCGCAAATGGAGGCGATGACGGTCAGGGCAAGGTGCGTATGGTGAAGGCTACACTGCTTAAATCCCAGTCTGCAGCAATCTATATAGCGATACTGGCGAAAGCGACTGTCACGCCAGGTCCGGATGATGACAGCGGTCTCATGTCTTGGCCGCCTGTTTCTCAGCCCATCCGGTGCGCCTCTCGTCGAGGGGTTTAGTGGACGAACGGGACACCTAACCGCGCCGCATCTCCATTCAGCGTAACTACGGGATGCCCTAAACAGGCGGCTTCTGCCGGCCTGCATGGGTACGGAGCCGCCATATTACTCAAATGCCCGGGGTAATGCCCGGGACATCGACCTCTTCGGAGGCGGCGGTGCAACTGTATAAGGTCTCGAGCGATCGGGCCGAAAGCGGGGAAGACCGGGGGAAGGGCGGCAGCTGTGATTCTTCAACCACCGATCATGGGGTGTGCTGATGCTGCCAGAAACTGTGAAAGGCCGGTTGGAGGCCATTCCGGCGCTCGTTGCGTCGGGCAAAAGGGTGAATGGACTCTATCGTCTGATGGGGTCTCGCCTCCTTTGGGAGGAGGGGCTCCAGAAGATCGAATCCAACAAGGGTGCGATGACGCCGGGTATTGACGGCGAGACCTTCGCGGACTTCGGACCGGAAGACCTCGACCCGATTATCGCCAGCGTGACGGCAGGGACCTATGATCCCAAACCAGTGCGTCGGGTGTTTATCCCGAAAGGCAAGGGCAAACGGCGTCCGCTGGGCATTCCCACGCGCGACGACCGCCTCGTTCAGGAAGTGGCGCGGCAACTGCTCGAACGGATCTATGAACCGGTGTTCTCGAACGCCTCCCATGGATTCCGGCCGGGCCGGTCGTGTCATACGGCGCTTGAACACGTCAAAGCCGTATGGACGGGGGTGAAATGGCTCGTAGATGTGGATGTCGCGGGGTTCTTCGAGAACATCGACCACGACATCCTCCTGCGGCTGTTGCGGAAAAGGATCGATGACGAGAAATTCATCGGCTTGATCGGCGGCATGCTTAAGGCGGGTGTTATGGAAGACCGGGTTCACACCCGGACCTACAGCGGCACTCCGCAGGGCGGTATCGTCTCTCCAATCTTGGCCAACATCTACCTCCATGAACTCGATATGTTCATGGCGGAACGGATCGCGGCTTTCGAGAGGGGGAAGGTCCGTGCCACGAACCCGGAATATGGGCGACTGGCTGGGCGCATCCAGAAACAACGGAAGCGCGTCACCATGCTGCGGGCCAAAGACAATGTCGACGAGGTGAAGGTTGCGGCCTCCTTGGCCAAAATCCAAACCTTACTGCCGCAAAAGCGGTCCATCCCGTCGAGAGACGCGATGGACCCCGGTTATCGCCGACTTCGTTACTGTCGCTACGCGGACGACTTCATGATTGGGGTTATCGGTAGCAAGGAGGATGCACGAAGCGTGTTCGCCGAAGTCAGGGCATTCCTGACCGAGGCGCTGGCGCTCGCGGTGTCCGAGGAGAAAAGCGGTATCCGCAAGGCGAGCGATGGAGCCGCCTTCCTTGGATATGAGGTCCGCACATATACGACACGCCAACGGGTTGTCCGGAGCCGACAAGGTTCCGTCAGCTTCCTTCGTAGGCCGCCGTCGGAAGTGATGCAGCTGCATGTCCCTTGGGAGAAGGTCCACGCGTTCGCTTCTGCAAAAGGTTATGGTGATCTGTCGGTGTTGAAGCCGCGTCATCGTAGCCTGCTGCTCAGCTGCAGCGACGTTGAGATCGTCCTAGCTTACAACGCCGAATTGCGGGGTTTTGCGAACTACTATGCTCTCGCCAAGGATGTGAGCTTCAAGCTGAACAGGCTTGAGTTTCTCCAGCGGTGGAGCTTGTTCAAGACCTTGGCCAGCAAGCACAAAACCAATGTGCGAGCGGTCGTGGCCCGCATGAGGACGGGGCAGGAATTCACCATCGGCTACGACGTCGATGGCCAGCCCCGATCGGTCAAAGTCTGGAAACTGGCTCATCTGAAACGTGATCCGGCCACCTCGTCCAGGATTGATATCCAGCCTTGGACGCAGGTGTTCACCCACTCACGTACGGACTGGGTTGATCGTCAGAATGCCAAGCAATGCGAGGCTTGCGGTCGATCCGATGTTCCGTGTCAGGTGCACCATATCCGGGGGATGGCCGATGTTTCGCACCGCGGTTTTGTCGTGAGAATGAAGGTGGCACGCGCCCGCAGGACGGTGGTCCTGTGCGAGCAATGCCACTGGGATACTCACAGAGGCCGCCTGCCCGATCTACGGCAAAGTGATGGTTCGTCACAGTGGAGAGCCGCATGCGGTGAAAGCTGCACGTGCGGTTCGGCGGGGGGATCAGGGCTGACTCCATGAGCAGCACCAATCCTACCCGACTGGACGAGACGATGGGGCCGAACGAGGCATCGTGCCCCGAGACGATCCTCAAGCTGCTGACGCCGACCCAGAACGAACATGCCCTCGACTGGCGAAAACGCTGCCTCGCCAACCTGCAGCGCCGATCGCGCAAGCTCCAGGATGGGGACCGCATCAAGCTGGCCGCGCCGATGAAGTTCACCGACGGCCATGAGGGCGACGAGTTCATCGTCGAGAAGCGCGGCCGCCGGGTCGTGCTTCGCGATCCGACGAGCCGGCTCGGCTATCGCATCAGCGGCTTTATGGAACGCGCGTGGACCGTCGTGCCCCAGACAAAGGTCCACAAGACGATCTTCGCCTGACGCTCACCATCTGCGACAACCCCCGGCTATGAGACCCCCCATGACCCAGCTCGCTTCGATCCCGGTCTTCTCGACCAAGCGCCTGCTGCTCTGCAGCCGCGAGAACGCCGCTCGCGTCGCCGCGCAGATCTTTGACCAGAACCGCCGTGCCTGCGTCGTGCGGACCGGCCATCCGCTCCAGCCCTATCGCGCCGTCGAGGTGCCGACCCGGAGCGACGAGGTGGAGATGGTCCTGTGCGCCTGACCCCGCTTTGCCTCCTGCTCGGGATGCTGGCGTCGTGCGGCGCAGCGGACAGCCGCGGTGCGGCCCGGGGCGATGCCGACCAGCGAGCGCCCCGTTTCGAGGCCGAAGCGCGGGCGCTGGACGGCGACACGGTGAGCGTCGACTTCCGCCTGCTCGGCGTCGATGCTTTCGAGCGCAAGCAGCTCTGCCAGCGTGACGGCGCGTGCTGGGCGTGCGGGAAAGCCGCGCAGGACCTCGCCGCCCGGCAGGTCCGCAACGCCTCGGTCGCGTTCACGCTGACCCCCGATGAGACATACGGGCGCCCCGTGGCCACCGTCATGGTCGACGGCAAGGACCTTGGCGAGTCCATGATCCGCGCCGGTCTGGCGATCCCCGCGATGAAGTATCTCCGCCACGACCCCGAACGGGCCTCATCCTATGCGGCCGCCTACGATGCGGCCGAGCGCGGCCATGTCGGTGCCCATGCCGGAACCTGGCTCGATCCCGCGAAGTGGCGGCGCGGCGAACGACTGGAGTGCGAGCGATGACCCTCGCAGACATTCTCGGCCAGATCAGGAAGGGCGCCCGCGCGCGTCGCCCCGCCTGGCACAACGGCCTCATCTACATCTACGTGCCCGAAGGACAGGGCATGGCCGAGCCGATGCTCCGCTACCGTCAGGGCAGCGCGATCCTCGACCAGCCCTATTCGCCGCGCCGCGCCGACTGGTTCGCCGACGATTGGACGATCCTCTCGGCAGAAGAGCTGCCGGCGCTCGAGGCGCCGGTCACTCCGCCAGCGTCGGGTCCATCCACCACGACGGACCCTGCCTGAAATCGTCCGACACGACCCCGACCGGGCCATCTGGCTCGGCCGACACGTAAGGATCCATCGCGGGCATCTGTCGCACCTTGGCGCGCATCAGCTTGCCGGCAACGATGCCGCGCGCCTCCAGCAGGTCCTCGAGCCACATGAGATCGTCCAGCATCGCGACCACCCCGCGGCCCGCGAGGCAGTAGTAGATGCAACGCTGGTAATCGTCGGTCCCGTCGTTGCTGAGGATGCTCGCCAGGCGCGGCTTGCCGTCGGGATCGCCCTCATGCACCCAGACGGCCGCCTCCCGCAGCTCGCGAACCGAGTAATAGGCGTCCTCCACCGGCTTACCGATCGACGCACCCGCGATCATCCGCTGCGTGGGCGTCAGCTGCTCGTCGAACGACGCGTCGCGCAGCGTCACGTCAAGATCGAAGCGGTCGTGGAAACGCGTAGCCTTCAACTTACCCATGGCGGACCTCCTGGCGCGCAGAACGTAACGTGAACGCACCCAACCGTCAAGCGATCCGACAGAGGAGAGGGGGAGGGCGGCTGCGAACCTGAAGGGAGAGCAGAGATGCCGTTCGCCACGTCACCACAGCCACGCCAGAGCCTCTGGGGCGCCATCGTGATCGCCGAGCAGGTCCTGCCCGGTATCTGGCGCGTCGAGACTCCGACGCATGGGGGCCTGGTCCTCTCCGACGAGCGGCAAGCCGCGATGCCCGAGGCGCTCCGGCACGACGTCCCGCAGTATGAGGAAGACGTGCTCTGGTCACTTCCGGTGCTCGCGTTCGAGTCGGAGTTCGCCAACGCCGCCGCGGTCGGCACGAGTACCATGCTCCAGCTTGCCCACGACATCGCCCGCAACTGGCGGCCGGACGCCTATGCTGCCTTCACGGGCACGACCATCGAGCCGCGGGAGAGCCACGTCATGCGCAGGCGGGCGGCCTACGAGGCTTTGATCGGCAGCGTCGTTGTCACCTCGGCATCCGGCTCCTGGGCGGAATGGGTGCCGGACGGGAAAGTCGGCGTGGTCGGCCGCAAGGTCGCCTCCGTCGATTATCTCGGGTGGCCGACCTACGAAGGTCCGGAGCATCGCGGACTCGTAGCAGCCGATCGCTACGACAGCGGCAAGAGCCCCAACGCGTTCGCCGCGCTCGACGTCGAACCGCTATCATGACGATCGAGATTGTCGTCGGGCTCCCGCACCTCAACGAGGGGCCGATCCTGCAACGTGCGCGCCTGCTCCAGCAGCCGGTGCTCATCTCCGCGAACTGCCTGTCCCGCTGGTCCCGCGCGCGGGGCTGGCCCGCTTGGCAGGGCTTCCAGACGCAGATGCTCCGCAACGCGCACGGACTGCCGAGCCTAGACCTCGACAGTGGGGGTTATGTCTGCGCCGTCCGGTATGGCGGAATGCCGTGGACCGTCGATCAATACATGGCGCTCGCCGCTTCCTATCCATTCCGCCGTTTCGCCAGTATCGATTGGTGCGTCGAACCCGAGCTCGCCGGCGACCGCGAGGCCGTCCTCGACCGCATCTCGCGCACTATCCGGGCGAACCGCGACTGCCGCGATCGCGCGCTCGACCTCGGCATCATCGACCGCTTCATGCCGGTGATCCAAGGCCGTCGCCCCGACGATTACATCCGCTGCGCGGACGCGCTGAGCTGGTCGCTCGTCCCCGGCACCGTGATCGGGGTTGGAAGCATGTGCCGACGTGAGATCAGCGGACCCGAGGGCCTCGTTGCCGTTATCGAGCATCTCGACCGCCACTTACCGGCATCGATCCGGCTGCACGCCTTCGGCGTGAAGGGCTCCGCGCTCCCGTATCTGACACCCTTCGCGCATCGGCTCGCCTCGATCGACTCCCAGGCCTACGGCATCGCCGCCCGTCACGACGCGCGGCGCCGGCGGGTCTCCAAGAGCGATGAGCTCGTGGCGACCCACCTGGAGCGCTGGACCCGCGTTCAGCTCGCCCGCCTCAGCGAGCCTGCGAAACGGCTCCCCCTCATCGCACCGTCGCCCGACGTGCCAGCGACGAGCGATCCTTGGGAGGCGGCCATCGTTGCGGCTCGGGCGGAGATCCGCGCGCTGATCGAGAGCGGCGACCTGGACCACGACGGGGTCACGGAAGCCTGGGTCGAGCAATGGGCGGCCGATCTCTATCGGGACCGCCGGTTGGCGGCCTGAGCGAGGCGAGGGGGAGGGGGGAGGGCGGCCGAGCAAGCGACGATGAGCCCGCGCCGGACCCCAAGGAGATCCCCATGCACTTCTCTCCCGTCACAGAGCGCGTCTTCCGGCACGCGCACATGGCTTGCGGCATCGGCTCCGGCGCGCGCGGCTTCAACGGCGCGCAGCCGCGGGTCGGCCATCTACGCGCCCGCTTCGAATGCGCCGGCGGGATCGACGTCGATCCCGGAGCCATCCGCAACTTCGAACGCCTGACCGGGGTCAAGGGCACGGTCATGGACCTGTTCAACCGGGAGCAGTACCGCGCGTTCCACGGCCGCGATCCCGGACCCGATTGGCGGGAAGCGATCCCCGCCGACGTCCGCGCCGTGTTCAGCCACGTCGACGTCTGCCTCGCATCCTACCCTTGCAAGGGCTTCAGCTCCCTCCTGTCGCAAGCAGTCAGCCTCACCGCGAAGTACCAGGCGCTGAACGCGCTGACCTTGCGGGGGATGTGGCTCACGCTCGAGGCGTACAAGGACGACCCGATCCCGATCCTGCTGTTCGAGAACGTGCCCCGGATCGCCACGCGCGGGCGCTGGCTGCTCGACCAGATCATCGCCCTGCTCCACGCCTACGGCTACAGCGTGAACGAGGATGTTCACGACTGCGGCCTGATCGGCAACCTTGCGCAAAGCCGGAAACGCTTCCTCCTGATCGCGCGCCATCCCGACAAGGTGCCGCCCTTCATCTACCAGCCCCGGCTCTACCCCCTGCGCGGCGTCGGTGAAGTGATCGGCGAGCTGCCCCTCCCGGGCGACCCGCGCGCAGGCTCGATGCACCGCGTTCCCGCGCTGCAGTGGAAGACCTGGGTGCGCCTCGCCTTCGTCGAGGCCGGCTCCGACTGGCGCTCGCTCAACCGGCTTCGCGTCGAGAACGGCGTGCTTGCCGATTACGGCATCGTCCCCGAGCCCGACATGTGCGAGAACGCCTATGGCGTCTGCCGCTGGGAGGACCGCGGCCCGCTCGTGACCAGCGCGCGCGCCCCGGGGCAGGGCCGCTTCTCCGTCGCGGACCCCCGGCCGTTCACGACGCGCGAAGGCTCGGGCTTCCTCGGCGTGAACAACTGGATCGGCCATGTCGGGACGATCAGCAGCCGCGGGGGGCCGACCAACGGTAGCTATGCCATCGCCGACCCGCGTCCGGGCTATGGGCCCGCCACGCACACCAACCTGCTGTCGGTGACGTCGTTCGACCAGTCGACCCGCGTCGTCAGCGGCGCGGTCCACGTCGCAGGGGGCGCGCTCAGCGTCGCCGATCCGCGCTATGGCGAGAAGCGGGACTGTACCCTCGGCGTCCTTTCCTGGTCGATGCCGACCGGCGTCGTTCAGGGCAAGAGCGGGTCGACCAACGGCACCTTCTCGATCGCGGACCCGCGCCCGGCCTACGGGCCGGACACCCACCGTCATGTTCTCGGAGTCCATGCCTGGTCGGCCGCGAGCGGCGTGGTCACGGGCAATCCCAAGCCGACGGGCGGCGCGCACTGCGTCGCCGACCCCCGGATCGACGGACATCCGTCGAGCGTCCAGTGCGGGGTCCGCGAGTGGGCGAGGCCCGCCGGTGTCGTCACCGGAAATATGTGGGTCGGCTCAGGCCCGAACGCGATCGCGGACCCGCGCATCGAGGGCAAGCCGCGCTTCAACAACACCTTCCGCATCGTCCCCTTCGACGGCGCATCCGCGGCCATCGCCGGACCCGGCGGACCTGGTGGAGGCCTCGCCGTCGCCGACCCGCGCGCGCCGGAGGGTCGCCACGTCAACGGCAAGTACCGCGTCACGGGCTATCGCTCGGCCGCGAACGCCGTCATCGGCGCGAGCACCACCGGCATGGGCGCTTTCGTCGTCGCCGACCCCAAATACGCCGGCGTCTCGCTCGGCGCACACGCCAACAAGATGCGCGTCGTATCGGCCGCCGCCGCCTGCCCGACCGTGACGGGATCGGACAGGGTCGGCTCCGGCGCGCTCTCCGTCGCGGACCCGAGGCCGACGTGCCTGATGCGCGCCGATCGCGACAAGTACCTGACCCAGGGCCACTACGGCGTGGTCGGCTGGAGCGGCTCGACCGGCGCGGTGCCCGCATCCGCCAAGGACAACTCCGGCCCATGGTCGATCGCCGACCCGCGCGAGCCGATCCTCGACGAGGCGCCCGTCGCGCTCCCGAATCCGGACGACCGACTGGTCGCCCGCATCGTCGCGATGGATCAGACCTGGCATCGGCCGTTCACCACGCTCGAACTCGCGGCCCTGCAGGCGATCGTCAGCGCGCGCGACTTCTTCGACCTGCTCGGCGGGTCGGACGCCCAGCGACGCGAATGGATCGGAAACGCCATTCCCGCGGATTCCGCGCGCGGCATGGCGGAGACGATCGGCGAGACGCTGCTCCTCGCCGGGACCGGCAAGACCTTCACGCTCTCGGCGCGCGACATCTGGGTGAAGCCGGGCGCGCTCGCCCTGACCATCGACAGCCGCCAACCCGCGTTCGAGATGGACGGGTTCGACACCAGCACGCTCGCGGGAACCCTTCAATGAGCGCCCGCAGCAATCGTGCCGAGGTCCGCAACCCGGTTCTTCTGCTACCCGCGGTCCAGGCTCTCCGTCGCCTCGACCCCGAGGCCAGGATCGCCCTGCAGCGACTTCTCCTGGAAATCCGCGACGAAGCGCGCCTGAAGGCGGACAAGAGCTGGCATACGCGCAAGCCTCCCGTCGCCGCCTACTGGGCCGCGTGCGCGGTCTACGCCGGCCACATCGCCCGAAGCATCGGCCCGGCCCCGCGTCGCCGATAATCCGCGACCCTTAAGGAGACCATCATGCACATCGAATTGCGCAAGCTGCGCGTCGTCGCCGCCCTGTCCGAAGAGACAGCCTGCTATACCGCCGAGATCTGGATCGACGGCGTCCGGAGCTTCGCCGCCAGCAACCGCGGCCATGGGGGTGCCGACGACTATCACCGGCTCGGGTCCGTCACCGAGGCCGAGGTCAACGACTGGCTGCGGGCGAACCGGACCGTCCGCGTCTACCGCGGCGTGACGCTCGAGCCGAACCTCGAGCACGAGGTCGCGCATCTGATGGACGTCGCCGAGCAGACCAAGGCCATAAGGCGGAGGCTGCGGACCAGCGTCATCACCATCGAGAGCGGCGCGGTCTACACCTACCCCCTGAGGGGCAGGCCTCCCGCGGCGATTATCGCGGCGATCCGCAAAAGCAAACCCGATGCCGAGGTTCTCAACGATGGGGACGAGGCTGTCATCACGCGCGCCGTCGAGCTGCTCCTGATCCAGGACGACGCCCCGGAAGCAGGCTAGAGCCCGACCACCTTGAAGCAGGGGCAAAGCCCCTGGCTTACAACCCTATACTGGCTTTCCGGATAGACCGCGCACCCCAACGCCGCGAGGACGTGGATCACATCGCGCGACAGACGTGCCGCCTCCCGGCCGACCGGCCGAGCCGCAGATCCGGACGGCGACACCGGGAACGTGCCGTCACACGTACAGCGCATCAGCGTGTCGCCGACGACACTGAACTGCTCGGGAGCGGCGTGAAGCGTCGCCGTCACCATCGCGTCGATGACCAGGTCGCCACGCTGACGCGCTGCAAAACTCCGATGCACGCCCTCGCCGACGATGTAGTGGTCGGGCAGGTTGGGGATCACCACCCGGCTTACCCTGATCGGTCCCGCCGCAATCTCCCGCTGGCGGAGCTGGACGGCCCGGATCATCCTGTCGTGGTTCCAGGGCTGCGCGAGGACGAACTTCGCCTCGATCGATACCGGATCGCTGCGCAGCGGCACGATCCTTTCCACGACCAGCGCCTGCAGCGCTTCGGCCACCACCTCGACGTGGAACGGTCCGACGACCGTCAGAATGCCCGTTGCAGCAGGCCCCAGACTTCGCGCCGTCTCGCCCTCTGCGGTGATCCCAGGCAAACGGACGTCCATGACGCCCCCTTGCCAACACGACAAAAGGCTGAGCGCGGCCAATCGATACCCCCCATCAACAGCATCCGAATTGGATGTAACTTCTTAACGCGCGCCAATCCACTTACAACGTCGTCATTCCCCGTTCAGTTACCACGGTTCCCCTGAACACCGCGCCAAAAGGGGAGGGGGGCCTGGCCGATCGAGCTCGTGAGGAGCTCGAGGAGCTTCGGTATGACCTACGACGTCGCGTTCCGCCACCAGCAGGCGCTCGATCCCAGCGCCCTGACCACGATCACGACAGCGCTGCACGCCATCCAGGCAGCGATCACCGACTGCCGGAACGCCGGCAAGGATGTCGAGACGGATAGCGCCGTTATCCTGCTGACCCGTCATCTGGCCGCCGTCTCCGCCGACCGCGCCGAGGACGCCGTGCTGCGCCAACACTGCATGACCGAGATCGCCGAGTTACGCCGCTTCCCGGCGCTCCGGACGCTCGCCTATCGCGGGGTCGCCTACGACGAGGCGGCGAAGCGCGTCTTCCATGCCGAGGGACGTACCGCGATGCGCCGCCTCGCAGAGGCGCTCTGCCTCGACGAGGGCGGCTACGACATCCGCTCGAACAAGGCCGGTCCCGCGGTTTCGGGAGAGATCACGCTCCACGGCGAGGAAGTCTGGGTGCAGCTGTCGCTCAGCGCACTCGGGCCGGACAACGAGATCATCTACCGGCGCGTGCGCGGGCGCAGCGACCATCTGGGGGATCGGAACCGACGGGCGTCTGTCCGGGACCTGCTCGCCCCCGACAGGTTCGCGGCACGCATCCGCACCGAGCTCGCCCTCACCCCGCCGGTCGCCGAGCCGGCACGCCTCTTCGCCTGACGGAGGTCCCCATGCAGATCGTCTGCACGCGCACCCGCTCCGCGGGTGCCGAACCCCTGTACCAGTACCTGCTCCTCGTTCCCTTCGACCAGCTCTCCTACGAGCGGCAGGATTGCATCCACTACCGGACAGACTTCGGGGGCAAGCGCCACGGCGGTCCGCATGCGCGTCTGCCCGAGGTCATTGCGCCGATCGACTATCTCCGCCTGCCGCCGGGCCTAGAGAAGCACCGCCTGGGTAGAGAGATCTATCGCGTGGGGCGCCGCATCGAGGCCCTGCTGGTGACGGGCCTCTATCCCGAAATGATCTACCCAGTCGTCCCGCCGCTGTGCCGCGCCCTGGAGGAACTCGACGACGGGCAGATCTTCACGCGCACCGACGACCTGACGGGCCGCTTCGCCGAACTTGCCGCACGGCTCGATACGCTCACCGCAGCCGACCTTGGCCTGGATCGGCTGCGAAAGGCCGCGGCATGACTCCGCCCGACGCCAAGGCGCAGATCACGGCCGACTTCTGCGAGATGGTCCGCCTGCTCCGCCAGATCGACCCGCCCGAGCGGCACCGCTGGGAGGTCGATCCACTCGCCCTGCACTGGTATCGAGGCGACGCGATCGCGTCGGTCGCTCACGGCGCCCCGATCACGCTGCGGCTGCACCCCCGCAACGACGACACCCCTGCGCAGCTGAGCGTCGAACTTCGCCTTTTCTGGCGCATCGCATCCGACCCCGAGCCCGAGGGCGCACCACTGCGCGCCGTCCTTCGCGCGGAGCATGGGCGGCAGATCGGCCACCAGGCCACATCGCTGCTCGACGCCTCGCAACTGCAGCTCGCCGGCGACACTCCAGCCATGCTCTACGCGCGCACCGCCCCCCACCTCGATCGTGCCCTCGCGCGCTACCGCGCCTTCGCGGCGCGTCGGTTCAGCCGAGATTGACCATGGACGATCGCTTCGACCCAAGCGACGCCGCGACCTGGATCGCGCGCGGCCGCTCGCCCGAGCACGCCGAAGCCCTGGCGCAGGCATGGCGCGACTTCCCCGACCTACCGCCGACTGCCGCCCTCGAGGACCGCATGGCGCGAACCCGCGCGCGCGTGGTCGCGATGCGCCCGGTCAATGACGCCATCCAGCTGGCATCGGAAGCCGAACGACAGCGGCGGAATTTCCTCCACGTCGAAAGCAAGGCCGCCAGTGGTTCGATCGGCGACAGCGACCTCGCGATCCTGCGCAGCCGCGACACCTATGGCTACGACTGGGATACGGCCGTCTGCTACAGCCGGGGATGGTACGCGGCCCACGCCGGATGGACCCACGGCGGACCGGACATCAGCAGCCGGCTGCCCGCGCACCGCGCCGCCTACGACCGCGGCTTCACCGATGGCGGGGGGGATACGGACGATCTGTTCGACGCCGCGCGCCGACGCAACGTAGCCGCCGAACGGACCGGCAACCAGCCGCGCCCGCTCGCGCCCGCACTCGCCGCACGGCCACTTCCGAGCAGCTGGCCCAAGCCATCCGACGAACCGCGCCCGGTACGCTGGACCCGCCGCCTCCTGATCCTCGCTGACGATCCCGCGCTCGGGAACGGGCCGACCGCGGCGCTGGTCGACCAGATACGCGCAAGGCCCGAGGCCGAGGGATTGAACATCATCGTGCTGAGCGCCGCCGACGGCTTCAGCACGACGATCACGCCGGACGCGCCGCCACTGACCACCGGCCGGTGTCAGGCCCTCGCGCGCGACGCGCAACAGACGGCACGCCTCCGGACGCTCGTCGCCGACATGACGATCGACGACATCCTGATCGCCGCGCCCGACAATGCGATGGCCGTCGTCGACGCCCACGCCGCCGCGCTGCCGCTGTGCCGGACGATGGAGCGGACCCGGAACACGATCCTGCAGCAGCGCGCCCACCTACGGACGTGGCTCGATCGCGCCGCGACAGGCGACGGCAATGTCGGCGCGGGCCACATACGCTGGAGCAAGCTCGCCAAGGGCCTGAGCGGCAAGCTCGGCGAGGTCACCGTCCGCTACGCCGGCAAGGCCCAGGACCATCCCGGCCACATCATCGTCGTCGAAACATCGGGAACACCGGCGCTCGGCTTCGTCACAGCGGATGGTCGCCCGCTCAATCCGCACATCACCTTCGGGAACAAGTCGCGCATGCGTCAGGAAATGGCAACGGCGCTGCGCGCCTTCGGTGGTGCGACGAGACTCGCGCCGACGCTCTTCGCAACCGCCGCCTGAGGACATCCCCATGGACACCAGCCGTAGCCAGCGCTGGCGCGAGCGCCGGGCGCTCTGGACCGATGACGAGACCGTCATCGACCCACGCGCCTACAGCGTCGACCTGATCGCGCACGACGTCGCCAGTGCCTTCATCAACGCGCACCATTACTTGCCGAACTATCCCGCGGCGCAGGTCGCCGTGGGACTGTTCGGCCCACGCGGGGCGCTCGCCGGCGTCGCCGTATTCGCGCGCCCCGCCGTCGACGCCGTCATCACGGCGCATACCGGCTTCACCGACCCGGCCAAAGGCACCGTTCTGGCGCGCCTCATGCTCCTCGACGGCGTTCCCCAGAACGGCGAGAGCTTCTTCGTCGCCCGCGCCTTCGATGTGCTGCGCCGGGAGCGCCCGACGGTCGAGGCCGTCGTCTCCTACAGTGACCCCCAGGCGGGACACATCGGCCGTGTCTATGCCGCCCTCAGCGGCGCGCACCGCGGCGTCACGAAGCCCCGGATCGTTCTCCGACTGAACGGCACGACGGTTTCGGGCCGCACGCTGTCGAAGATCCGCACCGGCGAACGCGGCGCTGCCGGAGGAGTCGACCAGCTCCTTCGTCTCGGAGCGCCCAGACCGCGCCTTCAAGAGACGGCCGCTGCATGGCTCGACCGCCTTCAACGCGAACGGGTGCTGCTCCGCCATCGGCAGGACGGGCTCTACGCCTACTGCTTCGAGCTGACGCGGAACGCGCGCCGCGAGGGCCGCCACCTTCCCCGGCTACCCTACCCGAAGGTCCTGCCACGGCCGCATCCGATGCTCCCGATCTTCTCGGGCGCAGCAACCGAAATCGACAAGGGAATCGCCGCATGAGATTGAACCTCATGGCGCTGCTCGCGCCCGCGCCGCGCGACCCCGAGTGGGAGGCCGAGAAGCTCGGATGGCGATGCTTCGTGTTCGGCAACGCGAACCCGAGCTACCGCCGCGGCTCCCGTCTCCGGGCGGCCTGGCAGCGTGGCTATGACGCGGCCGCACGATCGGAGCGACCCGACCTCTACATGCTCTGAGACCCGGCGAAAGGGGAGGGGGATCGGAGGTTCGGGCTCGCCTGGAGTCCGAGCCTGCCAAGGAGCCTCGCCATGGCCACCGTCCACACCCTTCATCCCCAAGAACCCGACAACCGCGTGCCGATCGGAAGCCATTCCACCGGCACGCTCAGCCTCGATCTCGATCGCCTCCTCGCGGGCCGCCTGCTCATTCAGGGCAGCTCGGGCGCGGGCAAGAGCCGGACCCTGCGCCGCATCATCGAGGAAGCCTTCGACTTCGTGACGACGATGATCGTCGATCCCGAGGGCGAGTTCGGGAACCTCGCCGAACACATCGGCGCCACCACGCTCCGCGCTGCCGAGCTGACCGCCGACGGGCTGACCGCCGCCGCCACGCGCGGCCGGCGCCACCGGCTCCCCCTCCACCTCGATCTGACCGACCTTGATCCGGATCAGCGGATCATCAAGGCTGCCGCCTTCTTCGCCGGCCTGATCGGCGCCCCGCGCGAGGACTGGGCGCACACCGTCCTCGTCTGCATCGACGAAGGTCATCTCCTTGCCCCGCATCACGCCGGATCGGCCCGCGACGCGGAGACCCGCCGTCTCGGTGTCGCCACCCTGACCGATCTCGCGGCCCGAGGCCGCAAGCGCGGCATCGCGCCGATCATCGCCACCCAGCGCCTCGCGAAGCTGTCGTCGTCGGTGGTATCCGAACTGCAGAACTTCCTTGTCGGCCTCAACGTGTTCGACCGCGACATCGCGCGCGCGGCCGACCTGCTCGGCTTCTCGGCCAAGGATGCCGACCAGCTGCGCAAGCTCGCGCCGGGCGAGTTCTTCGCCATGGGCCCGGCGCTCGCCCCGCTGCCGCTCCTCGCCAAGATCGACCCGACGATCACCGAACACCTCGGGGCGACGCCGGAGCTGAAGGGCGCAGCCGACGTGGACGGTGACGAGGCCGCGCGCCTTCTCGACCTCGCCGCCCTGAAGGAGGTGCAATCGGGCGCCCGCGATTCCAGCCTCACCATGAAGGGCCTGCGGGCGCTCGATGCCTTCCTGCTCGAACCTGCAGCACCGACCGCGACCGCCATCGTCGGCGTCCTCCGTCGCATCGCGCCGAACGCCACCACCGCCGCGGATCTCGCCTCGCACCTCGGCGCCGCTCGCGACGCGGTCGACGCGGGCCTGGACATCCTCGCCGCCCTCTCCGCGGTCGATACCATGCCCCGCGGCGACGACCGGATCGCTCGCCTCCATGCCCGCCTTCGCGCGAAGATCAGCGACGTCGCCGTCGTGGGACTGGCGTGACATGCTCGACCTTGACGCCACCATCGTCGAGCTGGAGCCCTGCCCGAGGCCCAGGACCGCATCAGCCCCGCTCCGCGAGATCGCCTTCCAGGCGAACGCCTGGACCTCGTCCGAGATCGAGCGCCTAGTCACCCTCTTCCGGCAGGACGTCTCGCTCGAAGAGATCGCCGACGCCATCGGGCGCGGCCGTGCCGGCGTCGCCGACAAGGTCGCGACGCTCGGCCTCCGTCGCAACTCGACGAGGCCGTGGACCGACCTCGAGGACGACGAGCTGCGCCGACGCTACGGCGCCGAGGCGACCGCCACCCTCGCGCTAGACTTCGGGCGGTCGTGCAGCGCGATCTACGCGCGCGCCGGCTGTCTCGGCCTGACCGAGGGCAACGCCCCGGAATGGACAGCTTGGGAGGACGCCCAACTGCGCGCCGGCTACGCTCGCAGCGTCCCGCTCCTGCAACTCGCCGCCCTGATCGGCAGACCGCTCAGCGGTCTCTCCGGTCGCGCCGGACTCCTTGGCATCACCCACGCCAGCCACCCGCCGGATTGGGGGCAGGCCGAGATGGCGCGCGCGCTCGACCTCGCGACCGAGGGCTATCGCTACACCCAGATCATCGCGATGATGGCGGCGGAGGGCTTCCCCGCCCGAACCCTCTCCGGCTTTGGGCAGGTCATTCGCAAGCTCGGCAACGGTCGCGGCTGGGGCCGCGCCTGGACGCCCGACGAGGATGCGCTATTGCGCCACGCCTACGAGGCGGCCGCGAGCCTGACGCCGCTGCGCGCGAGGCTCGGCCGTACCGCCTGCTCGCTGCGCTGGCGCGCCGAATATCTCGGGCTGCGCGGCACCCACGCCAATAGGAACGGCTGGCGCATGGGTCCGGACTGGACGGAGGCCCAGGAGGCGCTCCTGCGCGAGCACTACGGCAAGATGCCGAACGACGCACTGGCGGCGCAGCTCGGCCGCACCAAGGCCGCCATGTTCAGCCGAGCCAACCTGCTCGGGCTCATCCACGGCTATATCCGGCCGTTCAGCGCCGACGAGACGCGAGCGCTCGATCTCGCGTTCCGCCACGGCATCGCGATCGCCGATCTTGCCGCCGCCCTCGACCGCAAGGCGTGCTCGGTCAGCAAGTACGCGACCAACCACGGCATCCGCTTCGGCCGCCGCACGCGCGTCACGCCCACACCGACGTTGGACGACATCCTGGCGCTCGACGCGCCAACGGAAAGGGGAGGGGGCGCAGGCTTGGTCGATCATGTGATCGAACAGAGCCCGGAGCGCCTCCATGCCGACGACCAGCACGATGCCCGCGGTTCGCGCCGCGAACGACGCAATCGCCGCCTCGGCCGTCGACGCCCGCTCCGGCACGAGGCCCGACGCCAGGAACGACGGCTCAACCGCCGCCCGTAACCCCGACATCATCATGGTCGCCGCGCCTCCGCCGGTCGTGCTCGCCTACGGGGTCGGCGTCGACAGCACCGCGCTGCTGGTCGAAAAGGTCGCCCGCGGCGAGGCTCCCGACCTGGTGCTGACCGCAGACACCGGTGTCGAGAAGCCGGAGACCTACGCCTATCTCGATGTAATCGGACCCTGGCTCCGCTCGCACGGCATCCGGCACGAAATCGTGTCGTACACGCCCAAGCGATTCAAGCACTGGCCGCCCTATTATTCGCTGCTCGAAATGGCGCTCACCAACGCCACGCTGCCGAGCAAGTCGCTGGGCGGCTCAAGCTGCAGCCTCAAATACAAGAAGGCGCCGCAAGACGCCTTCCTGCGCACCTGGCAGCCAGCGATCGACGCATGGGCGCGCGGCCAGCGCGTCGTCCGGCTGATCGGGTTCGACGCGGGAAAGCGCGACACGATCCGCTACACCCACGCCGCGACGATCGACGATCCGCTCTACGACTGCCAGTACCCCTTGCGCGAATGGCGCTGGGACCGCGGCGCGTGCGAGCGCCGGATCGAGGCCGAAGGCCTCCCGGTGCCGCCGAAGTCGAGCTGCTGGTTCTGCATCGGCATGACGCCGGAAGAAGTCCGCGCGCTCCCGAGCTGGTGCCTGCGCCTGATCGTCCTCGTGGAGGCTCGCGCCGCCCCGCGGCTCCGCACGGTCGAGGGCCTCTGGCGCAAGACAACCCGGGCGCGTCCCGGCCGCATGAGCGACTTCATCCGCTGGGAGGGGCTGCTCCCGGCCGCCGAGATCGACGCGATCGAGCGCGATGCGCCGCTCGAGCTGATCCGGTTCCAGGACGTCGCCGCCTCGATCCCGCTCGAGGAGCGTCCGACCATGCGGGACTGGCTCGACCGCTTCAACGCCGGACTGAAGGAGGCCGCATGATGGCAACGCTCGCACCGCCCAACACCCGCATCGCCGACCTCAACGATCGTTGCCGGATGGGCTTGGACCGCACCGCACGCATCGTCGCCACGCACGACTGCCTCGCCACCATCGCCAAGGGCGACCGGCACATGGACATGATCATCGCCCAGGCGCGCCTCTTGAAGGCGGTGCGCGACTATCGATTCGCGCCGGGAGACCGCTCCGAACGGGACTTCGGCTCGCTCGAGCTCGACAGCGAGACGATCTTCTTCAAAATCGACTATTACGACGGGGCGATGGAGTTCGGCTCCGAGGACCCGGCCGACGCCTCGATCACGACGCGCGTTCTCACCATCATGCTCGCCCGCGATTACTGACTCGAGGCCGCGGACCTCAGCCCGCCGCGAGCGACAGATACCACAGCCCGAACGCGTTGCTCGCCATGTGGACGATGATCCCGGGCAGCAGCGATCCGCTCCGCAGCGCACACCATCCCGTCGCCAGCCCCAGGCAGAGCGCCGCGACAAGGTTCGCCGGCTCGAAGTGGAGCACAAAGACGAACAGCAGCGCCGACACCAGCACCGCGGCGAAACCCGGCATCCGCTCGCGCAGCGCGCCGAGCAGATAGCCGCGGTAGAGCAGCTCCTCGACCACCGGCGCGACGACGACGGTCGCAGCCACCAGCCCGATCGACGACGCGCCGCCCGAGGCCGCGAGCGCCTTCCCGATCGCCAGCTTCTCGGCCGCGCCCATCTGCCATATCGTGTTGCCCTGGAGCGCGAGGATCGCGAGCGGAATCTGGCTGATCGCCAGACCGCCGACCGTCGTCAGGACGGTCCTACCGTCCGGCTTCGGCAACACGGCCAGGGTTCGCACCCGGCGATCGGCAGCGCCAAGGTCGCGGGCGACGAGCGCCAGAACGACAGCCGCGCCGATGGCGATCGTCGCCGCGATCAGATCGGGCGATGCCGGCGAGAGACCGAGCATCGGCCCGGCGACATAGTGGACGACCGTCAACGTGACGAGATGCAGCGCCAGAAGCCCTGCGACGATCCACCCCGAGAACAGCTTCGCGCGGCCGGTCCCCGGCACGCTCATCGCATCGGTCGCCATGGCCACCCTCCTGAGACGCTCAGCCTATCACCGGCGCGCGCATCGGCAATGTCCCATCAGCGAAAGGAGCAGCCCATGTCCACGATACGACCCGCCACCGAGCAGAACGCGACCGCGATCCTGACCTCGATCGATTGCCTGCGCGAGGCTCGCAACCTGCTCCGCCAGGCCGGTGCGTCCAAGGCCGCGCGCGCGGTCGCGACCGCGATGAAGAGCGCCGAAGGTGCCGAGCGCCACGTCCGCCACCGCATCCGCCGGACCCAGGCAGCATGAGCCGCCACACGCTGCAGCCGCGCGCCGACCGCCCCGACGTCGCCGAGGCCGCGATCGGATGGGACCGCCCGCTCGCAACCTTCTTCTTTCAGGCGTTCGCGACCGCAGACGGCGATGGCGAGGACCGCGTCCTCGAATGGCGCGGCACCGTTCCCGGCGAGCTTCCCACGCCCGAGGCCGCGATCGCGTTTGCGGCGGGCTATGCCGAGATCCCCGAGCACATGGCAGCGACGCTCGACGCCGACCGAGCCGCGACCGCGGACCAGGTCGACAGCCCTTGGCAGACCCGCCTGAAACAGCAGCTCTTCGGCCCCTGACGTTTCCGGACCGACGACCATCGCCGCGCGAAGTGCGCTGGCGATGAGGGCGCTTGCGCGCCTGCCCGGCCGGAGGCCGGGGAGAGGAGTGGGTGAGAGTGAGGTGTCTCGGACAAGGGGTTCGAGAGCATCGACCAGGAGGTTTTCCCCATGAACATCGGTTCCATCAAGCAGAACGACGCCGGCATCTTCATCGGCCGCGTGTCGACCCTGACCGTCGTGATGACGATCGCGCTGCGCGAGGTGCGCAGCTCCAACCCGAAGGCGCCGAAGTACGAGGTCCACGCGCTCAACCAGGCGTCGCGGTCGTGGGTGCAGGTCGGTGCGCTGTTCGAGCTGACCGCCAGCGCGACCGGCGAGGCGTTCCTGAACGGCCGGATCGACGATCCGAGCCTGGCGCAGCCGCTCTACATCTCGGCGTTCCGCCAGCAGGACGGCTCGTACAACCTCGTCTGGCAGCGCCCGCAGCGCCGCCGCGACGTGACGGCCGCGATGGCGCCCAAGGGCGGCGACGACGGCCTGCCGCCGTTCCCCGGCACCGAGGACGGCACCGGCGCGGGCGAGCCCGCCGGCACCGCCAGCGACGGCCTCGGCGAATCCACCGCCGGCGCGTTCGCCGGCTGACCCCGCCACCACCGACCCCTCCGACAGGGCTCGCTTCATCCCGAAGCGGGCCCTGTCCTCGTTCCGGCTTGGTCCCTCCGGACCAAGATCGAGGGGAGGGGGATCGGGGTCTCGGATCACGCGAACCAGTGGAGTCCGACGATGTACGACACCTACGATCTCGGCGGGACACCCGCCAACGAGCCGTGCGCCCAGCTCGGCCACACCGAAGATTTCTCCCGCATCAACCGGCTCGAGGTCGAATGCTACCGCGACGCGATCACGGCGGTTCGGCCCGCCACCCGAAGGCTGCACGCTCGTCGTGCTGACCAACCGGCACGACTTCGGGACCTACTACACGCTCGGCCTGAAGGTCTGGGAAGTCGCCCGCAACGAGGCCGTGGACGCCTATGTCGCCGAGATCGAGGACGGCCTTGGCAGCTGGATCGAGGCGGGTTTCACCGCCCCCGTCCGCTATGACGACGGCCACAGCGCCACCGGCCCGCGCAGCCTCGACGAAGTGATCCTCGGCGCGATGATGACAACGCGGCCCGCTGCCGACGGCAGCTTTCCCGTCGCTGATTTCGAACTGCTCAACGGCAACCTCGCCGCCGCGTATCCGCAGATCGCGGCCGAGGCCAAGGCCCGTCTCGAACAGGTGCCGGCATGAGCGACACCGCCACCGCCGCGCCGCCCGCCGCCGGCAGCGCCTTCGACGCCTGCAAGCAGGCGTTCTTTCCCATTCTCGCGGCGCACGGCATCGCGCGCGTCACCATCGGCTACAACGGCGAGGGCGACGAGGGCCAGGTCAACGACGTCGCCGCCTTCGACGAGGCCGGCGACCAGGCCGACCTTCCCCCGGTCGACTGTGAACGCCACCAGCTCGGCTTCGACGGAACGGTCGCCAGCGACGTCACCGACCTCGCCAGCGCGCTCGACAGCTTCGCGACCGAGGCGCTCTGCGCGCTCTACATGGGCTGGGAGGACAACGCCGGCTCCTGCGGCGAGCTGGAGATCCTCACCGCGCCGAAGACGGTAACGCTCACCCACAACTGGCGGATCGAGACCTTCGATACCACCGTATCGGAGCTCTGAGCGATGTCCCACTGCTACTACCACGCGCTCAGCTCGGTGAAGCGCTGGGGCGGGAAGCCGGAGGACTACCTCCCGCTGCACTCGTGGTTCGACGAGTCCAAGATGATCATCGCCGACCCCCGCCACCGCGCGCTCCGCCACCATGCCGAGGGCATCTTCATGCTGGAGACGATCTTCGGCGTGACGATCCGCAACAGCGACGGCCGCGACGTGCCCGTTCGCCTGATCGGCGAGCAGCACGTCACCGAAGATCTCGGCCGCATCCCGAGCTTCGCCGACTGGGCGCGTCAGATCCAGCCCGCCCCGTGGATGCTTCGCGGCAACCCTGCCGACAGCCCCGGCCTCGAAACCTCCCACTGAGGATGTGCCCATGTCCAACAACTACACCAAGGCCAGCTTCCTCCTGATGGTACAGCCCGACGAGGCCGAGCTGCTCCAGCTCGCGAAGGACGCGAGCGACATGCTCGAGAACCACGACGATGACGCGCTCGGCCGTCGCGAGGCCTTCGACGGGCTCGGCCCGGCATTTGCCGCGGCCTTCCCGCCGACCGACGATGATCCCTTCGGCAGCTTCCTTGCGCTCTTCGACGACGCCGACTTCCCCGTGTTCAGTTGCCGGATCGACGTCGACGACACGCCCGACGAGGCGGGCAGGATCCAGGTGTTCTTCCACGGCGACCAGGTCAGCGTCGATGCCGTCGCGCTCCTCATCTTCGCGGCCTGCAAATCCGCGCTGCCATGCGGGTTCGAATATGCGCTCGACTGCGATCGGCTGCGCCCCGGCGAGTTCGGGGGCGGCTACGCCGCGATCACCCCCGCGGGCGTCAGCTTCGGCAACTCCGCCCGGCAGCTCGAGCGCGCCCTCGAGCGCGACCAGGAGGAAGGCGTCGACGGCTTCGTGCTGACCACACGCCACCCCGAATATGGCCTGAGCTTCTGGAACAACGACACCGGCTTCGGGCGGCTGCGCGACGCGACGGTGTTCACCGAGGCCGAGGCCGCGAGCTTCGACAAGCCGATCGCCGCCGACGAGCCGGAATGGCTCGCCATGCCCGCCCCCCTGACCTGAGGACGGAACCATGCGCTTCATTATTGCCCTGTACGAGGTGGACCGTGCCTTCGGCGGTCCCGAGGAAGGTGGCTGGTGTGCGCCGTTGTGGCGCGAGAAAGGAGTGCGTCTGATGACGTGATGCTTGTTGGCAATGGCATCTGCCCACCGAGCTTACCGGTGCCCTCGGGCTGAAACTTCGAAAGGAGAACGGGACCATAGCATGCTCGGAAAAGGCCCAAAGTGAATAGTCGCATTGAAGCAACGGGTCAGGGCAAGACGGTTATGGTGAACGCTACACTGCGTGAAGCCCAATCTCTCGCGGCCTAAACCCTTGGCGGCGAGGAAAGCGACTGAAACCCCGCACCGACGCGTCGGGTCCACTCTACCAGCTCGGACCCGAGAAGCGGCCAAGTCCGTACCATCGACTTGACCGGCCAACCTTGTCGGCGTGACCTCCTTCGGAGGACTAGAGATGAAAAGGCCACCTAAGACCGTTAGCTTATCTCCTTTCACGCGTAACTACGGGACCGCCTGTAGCTGGTCGAGTTATCGACCTGTATGGCGGCGGAGCCGCAATATTACCCGAACACCCGGCGTAATTGCCGGGACAGCCCTTGCCTCGGTGAGGGACGGTCGGCCGTATAAGTTCGGGGTGACCCGAGCGAAAGCGCAACCGAGCGGGGGAAGTGCGGCAGCTTCGATCCAGCATCGAACCAGGGCGGAGGTCTGCTGATGCAACCCTGTGCCGCCTTGAAAAGGCTGGAATCACTTGGAACGATTGCCTTGACCGGCAAACGTGTGAACGGTGTGTTCCGACTGCTGCTATCCCGCTCCTTGTGGGTGGAAGCTTTGGGCCGCATCCAACAGAACCGTGGGGCAGAGACCCCCGGCATCGACCGTGAGGCCGTAACCGATCTCGACGAAAGCCGGATCGATGCGGTGATCGCGCAACTCTCGGCGGGCACGTATCGCCCGCAGCCGGTCAGGCGCGTCCACATCCCCAAGACCAACGGTAAAACAAGACCGCTCGGCATCCCGACTGCAACCGACCGACTGGTGCAGGAAGTGGTCAGGATGATCCTGAACGAAGTCTATGAACCGATCTTCTCTGATCGGTCACACGGCTTTCGACGGGGGCGGTCGTGTCACACGGCGCTCGACCATGTCCGCAAGACATGGAAGGGCGTGAAGTGGCTGATCGAAGTCGATGTCGAAGGATACTTCGACAACATCTCTCACGAGAAATTGTTGAGCCTGCTTGAACGTCGCATTGATGATAGGCGGTTTACCGCTCTCATCAGTGCGATGCTGAAGGCAGGGTATCTGGAGCAGCAGCGTTTCCACGAAACCTATAGTGGCACGCCGCAAGGAGGCATCGTCTCGCCTCTGCTCGCGAACGTCTACCTGCACGAGCTTGACCATTATGTGGAAGGGCTCGTCGCTGGCTTCGACAAGGGTGCCCAACGTCGCAAATCGGCGGAATACAGGCACCTTCAGCGCCGTTCCGAGTACGCCCGGAAGCGCGTGGCTGCGCTGCGTGACAAAGGGCAGGTTGATGAAATCCAACCATGGCTGGACCGAATAAAGGAGACGCTCGCGGCGATGCGCAAGCTACCCGCGACGGACCCGTTCGATCCAGACTTTCGACGCCTTCGCTACGTCCGGTACGCCGACGACTTCCTTCTGGGGGTTATCGGCAGCCGGGCCGAGGCCGAAGAGATCAAGGCCGCCATCGAGGGCTTCCTCGCGAGCGAGCTTGAGCTCCGAACGTCCCCGTTGAAAAGCGGGATCCGCGAGGCTCGGAAGGGAGCAAGGTTCCTTGGCTACGACGTGCGCACTCGCACGGCGTCCGACCGGCTCGTCAAACAACGGGCACGGACGGGCATCGTCGCAGTCAAGCGGACGGTGACGGATCAAATTCAGTTGCTGGTCCCGCGCGACAAGGTGCAATCGTTCAGCCAGAGGCACGGCTATGGTCAGTTCGACTTGGGACGGGCTGTGCACCGTCCGGGCCTGCTTCACATGGATGATGCGGAGATCGTCAAGGTCTACAACGCCGAACTTCGCGGCTTTGCAAATTACTATGCCTTGGCCGTGGATGTGAAAGGCGCACTCAACAAGCTCGAGTTTCTCTGGCGCGGTAGTCTGTTCAAGACGCTCGCGCACAAGCATCGGACAAGCCTAATGGCTTCGCTCCGGCGCCTCAGGGTTGGCCCGGGCAGGTACGTAGTGCGTATCGGCGTTGGGAGGGATGAGAGGAGGATCGCGGTTTGGCGACTGGCGGAACTCGATCGTAGGCCGGTGTTCTGGCCGTCGGTCGACAACACGCCTCGCACGGAAGCTCTTCGGTTAAGCAGGACCAACCTGACTGACCGAGTGCTCGCCCAAGCATGCTCCGCATGTGGCGGCACCGATGGACCGTTCCATCTTCACCACAGCAACCCCGTGCGTCGCATGAGGGATGGGCCGGTGTTCCGGAGGCTTCACGCCGAACGGGCCCGGAAGACGAGGCCGCTTTGCGCGCCCTGTCATCAACTCCTTCATGCAGGGAAGCTGCCGGACTTTCGTTCGACAGTGCCCGGAGCGGAGAGCCGGATGCAGTGAAAGTTGCACGTCCGGTTCGGAGGGGGGCAGTGGGGTGTTCTCTCGTAGACGCCACCCTGCCTACCCTACGGTACGACACCGGCGAGCTTCGCCGGCCGCTCGCGCTCGCCCCGACCAACGAGGCCGCCGTCGCCATCGCCGCGCGCGCGAACCGGCTGCTCGACCGTCTCCAGCGCCACAAGCGCCCGGTCCACTCCGCCACCTATACGGGCGGTCGCCATCGCGCGCACGTCTTCACCACGACGGCACCGCCGGCCTACCCCGCGGAACGGCCCCGCTACTGCTGACGCAGATGCGGGTCGCGCCGGTCGCGTTTCAGCGGTACAGTCCCAATAGGGGGAACCGACATGCCGACACCCATCCCGATCGATCCCGCCGAACGCGCCGAAGCGGAAAACGCGGCGCGCGAGCTGCTCCGCGACCTCATCGGCACCGACTATTCGGACACCACGCTGCGCGTGTGCGCCGATCACCTCCTGAGCTTCCGCCGTCATCCCAAGACGCACGCCGAACAGCCCCCGACCGCGGCGCTCGACCGGCTCTTCGCCATCGCCAAGTCCGACACCGGCCAGTCGGCCCGCGTCGCGAACTTCCTCCTGGCATGGTGGAACGGCGTCGATCTCGGCCATTTTCCGATCGCCGACCTCTTCGGTCTCGATCGCGCGATCGCAGACGACATCACCGCCGTTATCCGCTTTCTCGGCCGACACCCGGGCGCGGTCTACGCCGACAGCCTGGGTTATCGCGGCGACGTCATGGACCTCCTCGCCCGCTGGCGCGGGATCACCAACGAGGACGCCGCCTGACCATGATGATCGACTTCGAGGATCGCGAGCCGGCCGAGCCAATGTCGCTCGGCACCAAGATCTTCATCGTCATCGTCTGCCTGCTCACCGCCTATGGCTGGTACGCAAACGCGATCGCGCTCTGGCACCTAGTCGCAGGATTGTTCGCGTGACCACGAAGTCCACGATCGAGACCAGCCTTGGCAAGGTCTGGGTAACGCACTTCGACAACGGCGACGCCGCGCTCTGGTGGCCCGATCGCGCCCGCGTCGGACCTGCCGTCGTCGAGATCATCGATGGCCGGGCGGCGTGGAAGCCGAAATACGGCAATTGGATCGTTCCTGCGGTTCATGCCGAAACGCTGATCGCCGAGATCGGCGACCTGTAGCAGGGAAGGGCGGCGCATCCCGCCCGTCGCCTAAGCGCCGACCGGGACCGCGGCTCTACTCGGCTTTGCCGACCGGAGCCCCGCGGGCGGGTCTCCGCCCTATCGGGTGACGATCCGCTTGCGAAAAGGACCGACGCCCTGGCAGGAACGCCGGTCCCCATCGAAGGGCATGCCGCAACAACCCGCGACGAACGGATCGGTTCGAGCCCGCGCGGACGGTTAACAGAAATAAGGTTGCCGTTCACCTAACGACCTGAAGGTCAGGGTGGATGGGTCTCGCTGGTCCGCCCAGCATGACATGCGCCTCATGGCGGCCGTCAAGGATCGGCGGTGCCCCCAATTTCGCACCCGCTGCGCGGTCACGAAATCGGCTCCCCCACCGCCCGCTCCGCGGCGCCGCGAACGGCGACCCTGACGGCCTGGAGACGCATGCCCCGGCGGAACCGCCATCAAATCATGGAGGTTCACATGGCTGGCTTTCAAATCACTTTCTTTCGCGCGGCGCTAAAGGCGGGTATCGGTCCCGACGAGGCGCAACATCTGAGCGACGTCACGGAGGACTTCATCGTGAGGACAGTCGATACCGCGAACCGCGATCTCGTGGCGCAGCTCAAGACGATGAACGGCAAGCTCGACAACATCGACGGCAAGTTCGAGAACCGCATCACGCTCAGCCGGGTCCAACTGGCCGCCATTCTCGGGATCGCCGCAATCGGCGGGACCGTGGGTCCGCTGGCCCTCAAGATGATCGGCCTCGGCTGATCCAAGAGGCCTCGGCCCCTTTATTGCTCGATCGCCACCGCTGAGAAGCTCAGCCAAGCCAGTTCTCGACTTCAAGGCCCCGAATGCGTCGGAACTCCTTCTCATTGTCGGTGACGAGCGTTGCGCCGACCGTGAGCGCATGTGCACCAATGAGCAGATCATTCGGACCGATCGTCTTGCCTTCCGCCTCCAGTTCAGCCCTCAGACCGCCATATTCCGTGTCGGCCGGCACTTCGAGCGGGAGTACCTCCAAGCCTCCGAGGATCGCCTCGACCTGAGCGAGCAACTTGGGCGACCCCTTCTTTGCGCAGCCATAACGCAGCTCCGCAACGGTGATGATGCTGACACAGAGCGCTTCACCGTCGAGTTCGACCACCTTGCTGTACACACGGCCCTGCGGATCGCGAACCATATCCGAGACGATGTTCGTATCGAGCATGTAGCGCTTACCGCTCACAGGTCGACACTTCGCAACGGCACCAAGCCCTCGTCAAAATCGTCCGGAAGCTGATCCTCAGGCCCGAGAGGAGAGAGCGACCGCAGGACCGAAGCGAGGTCCGCTCTCGGTTCGGGTTCGATCACGAGCTTGTCGCCAACCTTGTGAATGAGGACAGTCGTTCCGGGCATCTCGAACTCGGCCGGGATCCTCACCGCCTGACTACGATTGTTGCGGAACAGCTTCGCTGCGCGAGCGCCGGTAGCCGACATTGCCTGAGCCATGGCCAATCTCCTGGGATATGCCATGTATATGCCACCTCGCGCCGATCCGTGCAACCGTAGAACCCGACCAATCGGCCCCTGACGTTTCCGGACCGACGACCATCGCCGCGCGAAGTGCGCTGGCGATGAGGGCGCTTGCGCGCCTGCCCGGCCGGAGGCCGGGGAGAGGAGTGGGTGAGAGTGAGGTGTCTCGGACAAGGGGTTCGAGAGCATCGACCAGGAGGTTTTCCCCATGAACATCGGTTCCATCAAGCAGAACGACGCCGGCATCTTCATCGGCCGCGTGTCGACCCTGACCGTCGTGATGACGATCGCGCTGCGCGAGGTGCGCAGCTCCAACCCGAAGGCGCCGAAGTACGAGGTCCACGCGCTCAACCAGGCGTCGCGGTCGTGGGTGCAGGTCGGTGCGCTGTTCGAGCTGACCGCCAGCGCGACCGGCGAGGCGTTCCTGAACGGCCGGATCGACGATCCGAGCCTGGCGCAGCCGCTCTACATCTCGGCGTTCCGCCAGCAGGACGGCTCGTACAACCTCGTCTGGCAGCGCCCGCAGCGCCGCCGCGACGTGACGGCCGCGATGGCGCCCAAGGGCGGCGACGACGGCCTGCCGCCGTTCCCCGGCACCGAGGACGGCACCGGCGCGGGCGAGCCCGCCGGCACCGCCAGCGACGGCCTCGGCGAATCCACCGCCGGCGACGCCTTCGGCGCCGCGCCGGAGACGCCCGCCAAGGGCGGCCGCCGCCGCGCCGCGCAGCCGGCCGAGCCCGAGACGGTCTGACCGACCGGCCGGGGTGCCTCCCACCCCGGCTTTCTCCTCCCCACCGCGCGTCCAAGCCCCCGCGCGCGGACCTACAGGGCTCGCTTCGCTCCCCCGGCGAGGCGGGCCCTGTCTTTGTTCGCCCTTACGGGCTCACCGACAGGAGCCGCCGCCGTGCCGATCTCCCTCGAACACCATATCGCCATCGCGACACGCGACTACGCCGCGCTCTCCCGCTTCGCGATTCGACGCGAGCGGTTCCTCGACGCCCTCGACTGGACCGCCCTCGAGGAGCAGTTCGCGCGCGAAGCGTCGATGACCGACGACCTCATCAACGACGACCTGGCGAGCCTCTGGCTCTACATCGACCATCTCGGCCGTTGGTCCGCCGACGCCGGTCCAGACGCGTCCGGCCCGGATTCGATCCTCCGCATCACCCGCGAGCCGCGGGACTACACGCCGCATTGATCGGCGCATCCCGCCCGGTCCTTCGCCTCGCTCAGCCCGGGCGGGACCGGGGCTCTAGTCGGCTGCGTCGACCGGAACCCCGCCCGCGGGTTTCCGCCCATGCGGGTGACGATCCCCTTGCGGTGATGACGCTCGCCTGCACAATCGGGACGGCAGAGGCTCCGTTGCAGGTCAGCAACGACTCAAAGGCGCTCTCGCACGGCAGTCGGCGCCGCCGTCGCCACCTCGCGAGCGCCACCCTCGACGCCAGCGCCTCGCTTGCGATTGCCGGCATCCGCCGGCGGGCCGTGCCGCGACCGGAGTGGCCCACGACCTCCGTCGCGGCCGATCGCGGCTCGCTGTAGGGCTTGCCTCGTCTCGCCGGTCCGGCGCGCAGATGCCAATGCCGGCGCGACCCGCGCTGCGCTGATCGCCCGGGAGACTCTTGGCGACTGAACCGCCCTGGTCGGTCCACGTTGCCCATTCCAGCCTCTTCTGAGGCGCCGGCGAAGCCGCCCCGCCTCGCAGTGCCACCTGCGGCGACCGCGACCGCGTCGCAACCCCCTTCACGAGCCCGTGTTGTCGCGCCTTCGGCGCGCCTGCCCGCGCCAGCTCGCTCCGGAGGTTCCCCGCGCGGGCTGCGCCCGCGCGGTGCGACGCGATCCCGGCCGCCGCCCATCAGTGGCACCGGCGGGGAGGCCGCCGGCACCCAAGGAGGCTTACATGAACAACGTGAACCTGGTCGGCCGCATCGCCAAGGACCCCGAGCTGCGTACCGCGGGCCGCACCGACATCACCACCATCATCGTCGCGACGGACCGCCCCAAGCTCGACAAGGAGGGCAAGACCTACAAGGATCCGCAGACCGGCTTCACCGCGAAGGAGGTCGAGTTCCACAAGGTCACGACCTTCAACGGCCTCGCCAAGGCGATCGCCAACAACCGCAAGAAGGGCGACCTGGTCGCCGTCGCGGGTCGGCTCCACTACACGAAGTGGCAGGACAACGGCGTCGATCGCTACGGCTGCGAGATCATCGCCGACCGGGTCGAATTCTACTGACCCGCGGGGGCGGCGGAAGCCGCCCCTTTCCGCTTGCTCGCGCAATGCAAAGGCACCCGCTGGCTGCTCTTTCGCGCTGGTGCTACCGCCAACAGGTCCCAAGCGGAGGAGCTCGCCATGCGACGCACGTTGGAGGTTCTCGCCACCACCCTGTTCCAGCGCGACGCCAGCTCGGGCCGCATGCTGTTCCTCGGTTGCCTCGGCGTCATCGCGATCACGCGTATCGACCCGGAGAGCGCCGCCCGGCCGCCCGCCGTCATCGCCTTCTTCGGCTGGATGGGCGTCCACCTCCTGCTCCGCTACCTCCGCGTGCGAACCCTCCCCCGTCGCCGCCAGGACACCCCGGCACGAACGGTCTGACCTCTCCGGCCAGGGGCCGCCCCGGGGTTGAGAGGGGAGGAGGACCGGGGCCTTTCGAGGCTGCCAGGTCGAGGAGAGGGTGAAGGGTAGGGGAGTGATGCGGCGCATCCCGGCGTTGCCGGGACCGGGGCTCTAGTCGGCTGCGCCGACCGGAACCCCGCACGCGGGTTTCCGCCCATTCGGGTAACGATCCCCTTGCGGGGGCGATAGCGACTGACACCCCGCTCGCCGTCGGGCGGCGTCTGGTCAGGACTTCAACTGCCAACCGCATCCGACGACGCCATCGTGGCACCGGCCGCTGGGGCGGCCGGGTCCCCTCGGCAGTCGTCGTACCTCACCTCAAACCAATAACTCTCTCTCTGACCTCCTAGTTTGGCATCCGGGGATTCAGGCCGGTCAAGGATGCGCGGTTCCCCCAATTTTCACGCGGCCGACCCGTGCCGGGCCGACCACGAGAAAATCGGCTCCCCCACGCCCCGCTTCGCGGCGTTAACCGGGGTCCGGCGAGCACGAGGCTCGCCGGCTTCCCGGTTAACGTCCCTGACCGACCTGACCACCGAATGCCGGGGGAGGAGCCTCATCAAGAAGATGAGAACATCACGCCTTGGAGGCTCAAATGACCACTTTCACGAACTTCGCCGATCTCGCCAGCTTCGTTGCCGTCGAGCGCCGCAACGACACCCTGACGCAGACCTACGAGGGTGCATTCATCGAGCACAGCGAGATGGCCAAGCTCAGCGTCGTCGACGCGCCGGAGCAGCTGGACATGCCCGATCCGGAGCAGGTGCGGGCCGCCGTCGAAATGATGATGGCGACGATGTTCGACGTGCTGCGCGACACTCGGATGGAGCCTTTCGCGGCAGACCTCGCGTGGGGCTTCGCCAACAGCTTCCACGTCGTTGCGAAGCGCATCGAGGGACGGGAGGACGACGCGGCGAACAAGCTGCGGGATCTCGCACGCGCCTTCGACCCCAGCGAGATCTACGCGACCGAGCTGGAGGAGACGCAGACGCTCTGCCAGACGCTGCAGGGTTGCCGCGAGGCGATGGAGTGCATGCGCGACCATGCCGCCGAGGTGTACCGCGTCGAAACGGGCAAGCCCTTCTCGCCGGTCCGTGGGAGCCGGGTCTCGAGCGGCCTGACCGCCTCGATGATCGACGCGCGGGACTATCTCGCCGCACGCAGCCGGGAACGCCGGGAGCAGTTCGCCCCCGAGGGTCCGGTGGTTGCCTTCTCCGGCGGCCAGAAGGACTGGAACGACGCGGACCTGCTCTTCCGCGGCCTCGACAAGATCAAGGCGCGCATCCCGGAAATGATCCTCGCGACCACCGCACAGTCCAAGGGTGCCGACGCGATCGCGCACGCCTGGGCCGCATCCCGGGGCGTGAAGGTCATCAAGTTCATGCTGGACCGCAGCGCGGGCAACCGGGCAGCGTTCATCCGCAACGAGCGCATCCTGGGGCTGAAGCCGGTCGAAGCCGTCGTCTGCGAGGGCACGGGCATCCAGGCCAACCTCGCGCAGAAGCTGCGTCAAGGCGGGGTGCCGCTGCACATCGTGAAGCTCGCGCACCAGGCGACTGCCAAGCAGGCCTGAGCGCAACCCGGGAGGGACGTCGGCTTCGGCCGGCGTTCCTCCCAACCTTTTTCGTCATGCCGGTGCGGCGCTCCGGGGCATCGAGCCCCATCGCACCGCCTGAGACTGCGCTTGCGCTCCAACCACGATCGCCCGGCTCGCTCGCGTCGCGGCAGGCCGGCGCCTGCCACTCGCTACGCCTCGCCGGCGATCCTTCCTGCACCACCCAACGGAGCCAGTCATGCCGATCCGGACCGTCCACCAGTCGCTCTCCTTCGACACCATCATCACCGATCATCCGCACCGGCTCGCCGCAGAATCGCACATGACCAAGGTGCTGCGCGAATATGGCGCCTGGCCACAGGACGCCGCCGTCGACGCAGCTCGTTCGGGCAAGCCCGCCCTCGTGCGCGACGACGGCTATAGCGAGACCATCGAGATCCGTGACGACAGCCCGGCGACACCGGACGCCCAGTGCCTCTGACCCGCCGACGGACGGGCTCGCTCGCATCGCGGCAACCCCTTTGGGTTGCCAGCTTGGCTCACACGTCGCCCGCCCGTCGGCACCCCCGCAATGCGACGTCCCGGGGAAGCAAAGGGGAGGGGGAACGAGGGATGTGATCGAACCAAGGGAGGTCGAGATGTCCATCGTATTTCGCATTGCCACTGCCGCCGACGATCGCGACGGTCCGACCGCCACGATCAACGCCCGCCAGCTCGCCGCCTTCCGCTCCTTGCTACGCGCGGAGGGAAGCCGTCTCGGGCTGGCGCTGATCGACCCCGATGACGACGAGGAGACGGCTCTCGCCTACAGCTTCGAGGCTCGCGTCTGCCCGCTGGCTCTCGCCAGCATGGCACGCGTTTTCGACTTCGCCGCCGACGTGATCGCGGTCCTGGACGAGGCGCAGTTCCGCAGCCGGCGCGTCTCGTTCTACCGCCGCCGGCCGGATGGTCCGGTCGCGATGCGACCGTCCATCACGTCCGACCTCGGCGTCGAGATGGACCTCGCCAGCGGCAATGCCCATGTGCTGCTGGAGAGCCTCGGACTGCGCCCCGACAGTGTCGGGGAGCTGCCCGTCGCGGAGGTCCACAAACGCCTCGACAACCCCGCCGTTCGACGCCGGATGAGGGAACAGAACATCGACCATTATGCCGACCGCCTGGAGCGACTGATCGCCACCGCGGAGACGGACGACAGCTCGCGGTTCGAGTGGGCCTGAGCCTCCCTCGCTCGACACCGCGGAGGGGCGCTGCGCATCGGCGTGGCGCCCCTTTTTCATGCCAGCTAGGCTTGAGCTCCGGGGTCCGGCGTCCGACCCGGCTCGCTCGCTTCCGCACGGCCCCGCCGGGCCGCACGTCGCTACGCATCGGCCGGGCCGGAGGAATGAATATCTCTCACTGACGTCCAATTCTGTCAGGCGTCCGAGACCGCCTCAAGGATCGACGGTCCCCCCAATTTTGCCGCGGCCGCCGCTCCGCTGCGCTCCACGGCAACCACGACAAAATCGGCACCCCCGTCGCCCGCTTCGCGGCCGCCGGCGATGCCGGCGGTCCTTGACCCGACCTCGGACGCCCGACGCCCGCTCCGCTGTCACTCAAGACAGCAGGAGGCTCCCATGCAGATCACCACGAACACCGCCATGAACGACCACGCCAACTATCTCGCCGCGGTCGCCTGCGCGGAGCGCCGGGCCCTCCACAGCTTCTTCGACCAGCATGTCATCGAGGACGGTGACGACGGGTTCATCGCCATCGACGAGGGGGACTACGACGCCCTGCCGATGGGGATCATCGACCGCGTGGTTCACACGGTCCCGGGCGGCATGTCCGACGAGTTCTGAACGACAGGGAGGGGCGGCAACGCCTCTCCCTTTTTTTGCTGCCGGGGTACACGGGCATGAGGGGCATCGAGCCCCCCATGCCCGTGCCGCGACTGACGTCGCGGCAGACCCGGTTCATGCCGCGAGGCGCTTCTCGACTTCCTCGATTCCGAGAGACTCGATCCGCCCCGTCAGCTCCTCCAGACGCTTCGATCCCAGCTTCAACAAACCCGCCTTCTCGACGGCCTTGATCGCCTCTTCACGCTCCCGCTTCACGAGCAGCTTTCGCTTGTCCGCGAGCCGCCGCTCTTCCTCTTCGAGCGCCTGCCGTTCCTGTTCCAATGTACGCGCCATGATGGCCTCGCTGTTCATAGCTGATCGGGCTGCGAACGAGGCTGTTGTAGCGGTTGAGATGCCGGTTCGGAAGGAGAAGGTTGCGGGCGGCTCGGCGGTCCCTCCGGGTCCGCCGCACGGGCTCTATTCGCGGGCCTCTGGCCCGCTCACGAAGCCGTCGCCTTGCGCCGTCTTCGCTCTTCGGGTGACGATCCCTGCCGAGCCGATCCCGTCGCCTTGCTCCGGGCTCGATGAGCGCGCTTGGTCTGGCGACCAGGCGCGCGGGACGGGGTCACTCCGCCCCCGTTTCCGCGACCGGAATCGCGACACGAGCCCTTCCGCCCACAGGGCGGACGATGCCCAGCCGGAGCCCGGAACGACCCCCATGAATGGCTAACCAACACGACCCAGGACCAACTGATCAGTCCTATAAGATATGCACACCCTACGCACCTGAAGGTGCTGGTTTTGCCTGTGTTTACAGCGGCTTAGAGTTCGCGGAACGTGTGGGACGATGTGGGACAGCTCTGGCTGGACGCGATTGTCGTGTGATTACAGCTGCTTAGGCGTCCCACGTCGTAACACACGGCCTGACCTATACTGATTTTCTTTGCCGCGGTCCACGCGATCGGGTATAGCTGCCACCGCTTTCTTCGATCCCCACCAGCCTCCCTGCTAGGAGGTTGGCTTGTCCTCAACGACACGGCACTGCACCGTTCGCTTTGAACGCGAGCAGTATGAGCGCATCCTCGCGCTCGCGGCGAACCAGAATTGCAAGCCCTCCGAGGTGATCCGGACGGCCGTCGCGGCATACCTCGGCACCGCCGCCGTTGTCACCAACAGCAATCGCCGCATGGCGCGCATCAGCGAGTTCATGCAGCTCGCGCTCGACGTCATCATCAGCGAGCAATATCCCGAGTTCCGCGAACGGATCATCGCCAACGCCGACAAGCGCCTGGAGCAGTACCATGGCGCGTAGCGACATCCGCACCGACGGCCGGGCGATCCCGCTTCATCACCACTCCGCCAGGGGCAAAATCCAGCGCAACTCGGGCAATTTCACCCGGGGAAGCCAGCTGCTCACCCACGAGCTTCTGATGTGGTTCTCGGGCGCGAAAATGCCCGTCGTCCTTTGGTTCTTCGCCTTCGCCGCAGCATGGTTCATCATCATGGGGCTGAAGCTCGACGAGCACGGCTTCCAGCTCATCTGCATGAAGCTCTACGCGATGCTGTGGGACTGGATCGGCTTCGACCCGACCAAGAAGGTCAACGTGACCCTTCCGAGCGGTGAAATCCGGCACACGATCATGGCCGTCGTGCAGGACATTCCCGACGTCCAGCGGGCATGGAGCGTCGCCATGCGCGGGCTGCTGGGCGCGTTCCTGGTCAGCATCTTCCTGACCATTCCGCTGACCATCTGGTTCGTCGATATTTCACGCCGCCGGGGCAAGTCGATCCTGCAGGAGCGGCACGAGCGCGGAGCCATGCTGGTCGAGCGCGACGTCTTGCTCGCCGAGGTATCCCAGCACAACTACGCGGCCTTCGAGAAGGAAGCCCGCGAGTGCTTCCCGGGCGTGCCGCCGAAGCGGGTCCTGCAACTGCCGTTCGTCGAACGGAAGGCGGGCGGACTCCACCATCCCTACACGCTCGCCGGCGTGCCCTTTCCGCACCGGATGGAGCAGTCGCACACGATGCTGATCGGCACGACCGGCTCGGGCAAGACCACCGAGCTGCGCAGCCTCGTGAAGCAGATGCGCGACCGCCACGACAGCGCCGTCATCTTCGACCTGACCGGCGCCTATGTGGAAGCGTTCTACGACCCTGACCGGGACACGATCCTGAACCCCATGGACCGGCGCTGCCCCGCCTGGTCCATCTTCAACGACTGCCAGACCCACAGCGAGTTCACCGCCGCCGCAGCGGCGCTGATCCCGTCCGATGGCGGCTCGTCGGAACCCTTCTGGGCGCTCGCCGCGCGGACCCTCTTCATCGAGATGTGCGTCAAGCTGATCGAGAAGGGTGAAACCACCAATCTGGCGCTCTCCGAGCACCTGATGACGGCCGACCTGAAGCGGGTCCACCGCTACCTCCAGAACACGATCGCGGACCCGCTGACCGCCCCCGAAGCGGCACGGATGGCGGAGTCGATCCGTGCCGTCTTCAACACCAACGCGCAGGTTCTCCGCTTCCTCCCCGACGAGGGTCCGCGCTTCTCGATCCGGGAATGGATTACCGGCGAAAAGAAGCCCGGCTCGATCCTGTTCATCACGTCCAATTACGTCGACCTCCCGATGAACCGGGCGCTGCTGACGCTCTGGATGGACCTCGCCATCAATCGCCTGATGACCATGCCCCGGACCCGCTCCTTGCGGACCTGGTTCATGTTCGACGAGCTCGGCGCGCTTCACCGTCTGCCCGCGATCGAGAACGGCCTCCAGACCGCCCGCGCCTTCGGCGGCGCCATGATCCTGGGGATCCACAGCTTCGAGAAACTGGTCGAGGTCTATGGCGAACAGGGTGCCCGAAATCTCGCTTCGCTCGCCCGTTCCAAGCTCATCCTCGCGACGGCCGATCTCGACACGGCCGAGCAGTGCGCCCGGTACATCGGCAACCGCGAGGTCCGCCAGATGGATGAGGCCTATAGCTACGGCTACAACAACACCCGCGACGCCTCGACCCTGACCCCACGCAAGCAGGTCGAGCCACTCGTTATCGCCGACGACATCACGAACCTGCCGTCGATGAACGGCTTCGTGAAGTTCCCCGACGGCTTCCCCGCCGCCCGCATCAAGCTCGTCTGGAAAGACTACCCGCAGGTCGCCGACGGCTTCCTGCCGCGCCCCGACATGAAGCCTGTGCGGTCCAAGCGCGGAGATGCGGTGTTCGATGGGGAGGAGGGGGAAGAAGCCGGCGGGCGTGACGGCTCGCTGCAGGTGATCGAAGAGGCTTCCGACCCGGTCAACGTGGCGAAGGACATGGCCGCCCGGATCCTCTTGAGCGAGGTCGAGGAGGAAAAGGAAGGCACCGTCCGGACCCGCGACAACAACAGCGATCGGAACGAAGGGGACACGCCCCGCGAGCATGCCGCCGACCGCGCCCAGGCGGCGCGTGGCGGGCCGGATCAGGAGACCGCGCAGGTCCGCGATCGCGACGATCGGCGGGACGCCCGGAGCCACCACGCCGCCCCCCAGGTCGAGGACCAGACCATTGTCGAACTACGCCAAGACTTCTCCGCCGGCCGCGACTCCGACGGCATGGACATGGGGATCTAGCCGGTGCTCTCCGTCGCTTCCGTCCGCTCCGCATCCGGTGCCGCGACATACTTCGCGAAGGACGACTATTACACGGCCGAGGGCAGCTCGGAGATCAGCGCCTGGGGCGGCGAGGGCGCGGCCGATCTGGGGCTGTCGGGCGAGGTCACGAAGGACGCGTTCGAGAGCATCTTGAACGGCGTGCTGCCGAGCGGCGAGGCCGTAGCTCAGGTCGACAATCGGCGCTCAGGCGTCGACCTGACCTTCTCCGCGCCGAAGTCGGTATCGGTGCTGGCCTACATCACCGGCGACAAGCGCATCCTCGGTGAGAACGGCGCCACCATGAAGGCCGCGGCGCGGGCAATGGGGTGGATCGAAAGCAACCTCGCGGAGGGCCGCAAGGACGTCGAGGGCCGCAAGGTGCCGGTGAAGACCGGGAACCTCGTTTTCGCCCTGTTCCAGCATGACACCAGCCGCGCGCTGGACCCGCAGGCGCACATCCACGCCGTGATCGCCAACCTGACCAAGATGCCCGACGGCAAGTGGCAGGCGCTCCATGCCGACAAGATCTGGAGCAACAACTCCGTGATCGGCTCGATCTACCACGCCTTCTTGCGCGAGGAGATGGAGAAGCTCGGCTACCAGGTGGAGCTCAAGGGCAAGCACGGCACCTTCGAGATCGCCGGCGTGCCGAAGGCGGTCATCGAAGCGTTCAGCCAGCGCCGGGAGGCGATCCTGGAGAAGGCGGCCGAGCTTGGCATCACCTCGCCCAAGGGTCGTGACGGCGTCACCACCAACACCCGCGATCCAAAGCTGAACGTTGAGGATCGCGAGGGACTGCAGCGGGACTGGATCGAGAAGGCCGCGGCGCTCGGCTTCGATGGCAAGGGGCTGCTCAACGCGGCACTTGCCCGCTCGCAGGAACGGGCGCCCGGCAGTGCCCTCGAGCGTGGCTATCGGGCCGTCACGGACGCGGTCACGAGCGCGTGGGACAAGCTGGGAGGGGTCCTTCGTCCGCACGATCCGCTGGTCGACCGCGGCCTTGGCCGCATCACCCAATCGCCGGCCGAGGCGCGCGCGCAGCTTGCCGTCGCGTCGGCCGTCCGGATGCTGTCGGAGCGGGAGGCGGCCTTCAACGTCAACCTGCTCGGCAAGACCGCCCTCGACCTCGGGTTGAAAGGCGTCACGATCGATCATGTCGAGCGTCGCATCGGGCAGCTGGTCGAACGCGGGCAGCTGATCGCCGGGCAGGCGCGCGAGAACGACACGCGCCCTCGGGTGGTGACGACGCAAGAGGCGCTCAGGACCGAGGAGAGCATCCTCAAGGCGGTCGAACAGGGCAGGGGGCAGGCTACCCCCATGATCGACGCCAGCGCGGCTCCTGAGCGGCTACAGGCGGTCGCGGAACGCGAACTGAACCCCGGCCAGCTCGCGGCCGCGACGCTGATCGTCTCGTCTGAGGATCGGACTGTGGTGGTGCAGGGCATCGCCGGCGCGGGCAAGTCGACCATGCTCCAGTCGGTCGCGCGCGTCGCGGAGGCCGAGGGCCGCACCGTCACCGGCCTCGCCTTCCAGAACAAGATGGTCGCCGACCTGGCCGAGGGTGCCGGGATCAAGTCGCAGACGATCGCCTCCTTCATCCTCGCCAACGAGCGGCACCTCACCAACCGGCAGAGCGACGCCTACGATCAGGCGCGCGCCACGTTCGCCGGCCAGATGCTCGTCGTCGACGAGACCTCGATGGTGTCGAGCGACGACATGCTGAAGCTGCACCAGATCTCGGCCGCACTCGGCGTCGACAAGCTCGTCCTCGTTGGCGATCGGCAGCAGCTCTCCTCGATCGACGCCGGCAAGTCGTTCGCGCTCATCCAGGCGGGCGGCGGGACGATGGCCCGGATGGACGAGAATATCCGCCAGCGCACCGACCAGCTGCGCACGGTCGCTGCCCTCGCCAATGTCGGCGAGGCGGGACAGGCGATGAAGGTGCTCGGCGACAGCGTCATCGAGCATCGGAGCCCGGCTCTCCACGCGGCCGAGATGTGGCTCGGTCTCTCGCCCGAGGAGCGCGAGGCGACCGCGGTGTTCGCGTCCGGCCGCTCCTCGCGCGCGATCATCAACCAGCGCATCCAGGACGGGCTTGCCAGCGAAGGCAGCGTGCGCGGCGAGGGCATCCACCTCACCGTCTACGAGCGCGTCAACACCACCCGCGAGGAGCTGCGCTACGCCTCGACCTACCAGCCCGGGCAAACGCTCGAGGTGGGCAGGGGAGGCGGGCAGGACGTCGGCCTGGTCGCAGGCCGCTACGACGTCGACAAGGTCCACCCCAACGGCAAGGTCGACCTGAAACTCGGCACCAAGCGCATCCGCTTCGACCCGCAGAAGCTGTCGCCGACCGAGAAGCGCGACCGCCTGCAGCTCAGCGAGAAGAAGGACCTCCACCTCCGCGAGGGCGACCGCATCCGCTGGACCGCCAACGACAAGGACCGCGACCTCCACAACTCGGCGCTCGCGCGCGTCCTCACGATCGACGCCAACGGCGTCACGGTCGAGACCGCCGGCAAGGAGCGGCTGACCCTCGACCTGGGCGACCCGATGCTGTCGCGCCTCGACCTCGCCTACTCGCTCAACATGCACATGGCTCAGGGCATCACGACCGACAAGGCGATCACCGTCATGTCGAGCCAGGAGCGCAATCTCTCCAACCAGCGCCTGTTCAACGTCGGCGTCACCCGCGTCCGCGACGAGCTGACCATGGTGGTCGACGACAAGGAAAAGCTCGAGCGGCAACTCGACAACAACGCCGGCAACAAGACCTCCGCGCTGGAGACGATCGGCCGGCTCGATGTCGACCGGGAGCGCGCGCAGGCGCCCGGCTCCGGCCCGCGCGAGAAGTTCGACCCCGGCCCGATCGACCTCAAGGACCTGCCGCCGCTGCCCGGCGAGCCGGCCCCGCCCGCGGCCGACGGCAACGGCATGGCGCCGCTGCCCAAGGTCGACGACCTGAAATCACCGCCCGACCTCAAGCCCGACCGCGGCGACATTCTGCCGCCGTTGCCGGAACGCAGCCTGGGGCTCGACCTGTGACGACCGCCCGGCCGGACCGCCGGATCACGCAAGGAGACGACGATGAGTGGATGGGACTTCGACGAGGTTGGCAAGTTCGGCAGCGCCAAGGCGGCCGAGGACTTCGCCAAACGCAACAACGTGGACGTGCGGGACGTCCGCACCCGCGATACCGGCGACGGCGTGGAGCTGGAGATCCGGCGCTCCAACCTCGACCGCCGCGAGCTGAAGGACAGCGGAGAGGGCCGGCGCGACGGGTGGTGACAGGCAGGCCGGCGCGGTCCCGGTCCGCCGGCCGCGCCGCCTTTGCGGGGACGAGTCATGTATTCAGATGACAACTTCGATTGGCGACAGAGAGCGGCGATGCTGGAACTCCAGGGTCGCGATCTGAGTGACCTAGCCAGCGCGCTTGCCGAGCAAGCCAGATACCGAAGCGACGATCCACTTTACCGGATCTCGCGGGTCCTGCAGACCATCGGCCAGTCTCGGGAGCGCACGGCTCACGAAGTCTGGATGACAGGCCACGAGACAGAGCGGACCGTTCGCGCTGCCGAGAGGGCTGACCGCGCTGCCGGTCATACGACCCACCCCAACATGGTCGAGGCCGTCTTCAAGAGCACTGATCGCGCTGCAGAGCCGGCTTACACCATCAAGGACGAGCCCGACCTGGAGTTCCGGGCAGCGGACAGGGTTCGTTCGAGACGATGGCTGTCGCGCGCGGCCTTCGCCGGCGCACTCGCATTCGTCGCGTGGTTCTGGTGGCCGAGCGAGTTCAGCTCGCGAGCCCACAGCGGCAACGGGATCGTCGACCACGGCCTAAGCCAGAGGGAGTGGATGGCGGTCAGCCCTCAAGACGGTGAACTGGCTCCGGTCCGTAAGGCGGGGGCGCGGGAGCAATGACCCACCTCGCCGGCTCGCCCTTCGCCCTGCTCATCTTCATGGTCTGCGCAGTCGCGCTGCTCAGCCTGTTGAAGAACACGCTCGGGCTCGGCGGGCCACCCGCCCCTGTCGCAAAGCGCTTCCTCACAGACCGCGAGCTGGCCATGCTCGCCGCGATCGAGCGCATCCTGCCGGCGCACCGCATCCACGCCCAGGTGGCGATGGGCGCGCTCCTGCAGGTTCCACGTCGCCTCGGCCGCAGGCCCTCCTACGCCGACCGCAACAGCTTCTCGCAAAAGATCGTCGACTTCGTGGTTCAGGACCGGAACAGCGGCGCGATCGTCGCGCTGATCGAAGTCGACGATTATTCGCACAATGCCGCCCACGACGCGAAGCGCGACGCGATGACGGCACGCGCGGGCTACACCACCCTCCGCATTCCCGGCCGGACCAAGCCGACGCTGGCGAACGTGCGGCAGGCGCTCGCTCCGCTGCTCCATCCCGAAGGCTCCGTCGGTGCGGTCTCGATCGCGGATCGGCAGGCGAGCCATGCTTGACACCCAAGTCGTCCTGGCGATCTACGCCGCGGCGCTGCTGTACCTTGGCGGCAATCTCGCCGGCCCTGCGTGGATGCGGCGCCCGAACGCCTGCGAGCTCCCCGGCGGGCTGCGCCTGGGCGTCCGGCTCGGAACCGCCGCCGGCGTCGCCGTGCTCACATGGGCCGGGCTGGCGGACACGTCGCCGGCGATCGGATGGGCCGAGTGCGCCGCCCTGATGGCGGTGCTGGTCGAGAGCCTCGTGTTCCTGAAGATCGCGATGCACCGCGATCACGGCGTGTGCGGTCAAGCCGGGGGCGGCGCGTGAGCCTCGCAGACCGCGATTACATGAGAGCCGCTCGACCCGGTCGTGTGACCCGAATGGACGGGCGCTCGATCGACGGTGTCGTCCTCGAAGGCAGGCCCGCCCGCCCCGTCATGATCCGCGCCGCTCGCCGGCACCGTTCGCCGCTCCGTCTCGTGTTGATCGGTACGGCCGTCCTCGGCGCCTTCACTGGCGCTTGGGCGATCGGGTGCGGCTTCGTGGGGGCCAGCCTCCATACAGAGGGCGGCACCTTTGTCCCGCCGGGCAACGATCATCGAAAGCAGGGGGAGTGAGATGGGGCTCGACGATCGCGACTACATGCGGGAGCGGTATCGCCAGCGGCAGGGGGTTGATGCCGGCAAGGTCCGTTGGGGATTTGGTAAGGCCGCGCGAGATGCGCGAGCTGCAAAAGCTCGCGATGCTAAGTCCGTCCCGCTGGGAAGCGCCTCATGGGTCGATGGCAAGTCGCGGGTGGAGTTTACCGAACCTTGGTTCAGCCCGAAGAACCGCGGCCACGATTACCAGAAAAGTCGGCATCGCGCGGGGCCCCGGCTCAAGGCACATCCGCTTCAGGGGCTCATCCTCGGTCTATCGGCCGTGCTGACGCTGATCCCGATGTACCTCGCCGCGAAGCGGAATGGGTGGATCCCAGACCTGGCATCGACCCAACCTTTTCCGGAATCGGGGAGCGTCACCGTCGCTAGGTCGCTGAGTACGAAACGCGTTACGAGCTGGCTCGAGGTACAGACCAGCAACGCCAATGCTGTCGTTCAGCTGATCGACCCTGACACCCGCGAGCACGTCATATCGATCTACGTCGCGGGCGATGACCGTGTTCGCGTGCCGGTGCCCCGTGGCACCTATCAGATGCGGTTGATCGAAGGCCAGAAGTGGCATGGGACCGAGCGCTACTTCGGACCGAACACGAGCTTCGAGACCGTCGTCAAACCGATGACCTTCGAGCGTCGGGCGACGCAGATCATCGATCTGCGCCGTCGTCCGGATGGCAATCTGAAAACACGGCTTAACGTCTCCGGCCCGGAGCCGCTGTGATGTCGGTGGATCGCCTTCAGCGACAACCATCCGGCGCGGAGATCCCCGGCCAACAAACGCCCGGCTGCGCGATCGCACCGGCAAGAAGCTCGACGGGCCAGGATTGGCTCGCGGGAATGGTGGTGATCCCACCAAGGCTGCGGATGCGCCGCGGTCTTTTCAGAGCAAGGAAGGAACGACTATCATGATGCTACGACGTTTCGCCGCGTTGGAGGCTCTCGCCCTCGCGGTCGGCATGCCCGCAGCGGCCAGCGCCATGCCGGCCAGCCCCGTCCTGCTCGCCATGGCGAGCTATGCCGGCGAGAAGGCCGGTGAAGACTCGGTCGCCAAGGTCAGCCTGAAGAAGGCGCACTGGAAGGCACACGCCGCCGCGCACGCGAAGGGCGACTGCAAGGACTGCCCCGACTGCGCGGATTGCGCGGACTGCGCCGATTGCAAAAACTGCGACGACGCGAAGAAGACCGTCGCATCAGCCGACGACCGTGGCGGCATCTGCGATCCGGCCAAGCATGCGGCAAAGAAGCGTGCCTAACCGGGCTGTTCTCCTCGCCGTGACGGCCGCTCTCGCGGCCGTCACCCCTTCAACGGCCATCGCACAGAAGCTGGGCAAGGGCGGCACGGGCGTCGACGAGACGTCCGAGCTGCCCCGCTGCGCGCAGCCGCTCGGCACGGTCGCGCTGGTCGAGGACCGCAGCGTCGCCGGCGTCGAGGATCAGCTTCCTCCGGGCATGCGCGCGCTCGTCCAGCTTGCCGAAAGGCAGAACGGGGGCTCAACCGCCAAGGTCGACCCGCTGCCTCTCCTGAAGCTCCTGACCGCCCGTTCCGGGTGCTTCGAGGTCGTGGAGCGTGGCGGCGCCTTCGACGCGCTGCAGCGCGAACGTCAGCTTGCGGCTGGTGGCTCGGTCGCCAACGGCGCTGCGCTCAACCAGGCGACGCTTCGCGCGGCCGACTACCTCCTGACCGCCCAGGTGCTCTACTCGGACAGCAACGCCCGGGGTGGCGGGGGCGGGGTGGGCGGCACCTTCGGCTCGGCCGTCGGGCTGAAGACCAAGACCCTCGAGAGCCAGACGATGCTCACGCTCGTCAACGTGCGGACCGGCGTCCAGACGGCCGTGGCGACCGGCGCCGCGCGCAAGCGAGACGTCACTGTCGTTGGAGGGGGTCTCCTGCTCAGCCTCGGGGTCGGCGCGCTCAAGGGTGCCTATACCTCGACCGACATCGGCAAGATCACATCGCTTGCCCTGCTCGACTCTTTCCGGAAGCTAACGGTCGACGCACAGGCCCGCATCGCTCCCCCGGTCGCGTCGTCGCCGTCTACCTCGACCCCGCCAAAGTGAGAGGACCCAGATGGACGACCCAGCCAAGGCAGTTTTTGGCTTCCGGGGACGCGCCGGCCGCGTCCCCTACGCCCTAGCATTCGTCGCCGCTGCAGGCGTGGGCTTGTGCTTCCCCGACGAGATCACCCCGGCCGGTATTCGCGCAGGCCAAGGGACAACGCTCATCGGGCTCATACCCCTGTTTGTCGTCACCGTGTGGGCCGCTCTCGCGCAAACCGTGAAGAGGTTTCACGATCTCGGTTGGTCAGGTTGGAACGTCCTGTGGCTTGAAGTCCTGCCGATGACCGCTTGGGCGGTGGGCATCGAGCAGACACTGACGATCAACCTCGTCGCCACCGTCGTCATGGTCGCCACAGTTTGCTTCCGATTCTGGCTCGCGATCGAACCAGGGCAGCGCGAGCCGAACCAATACGGCTTCCCAGCGGGCCAGGGCGCCTCGGCAGGCTAAAGGAGAGGAGGATGGATATTGGCGAGGTGCTGTTCGCATACAGAGGCCGCGCAGGTCGGGTGCCGTTCGTACTGACGACCCTGTCCTGCTGGATCATGCTGTTCGCGAGCCGATACGACCTCCGCTTCGTCCACTTCCTTGCCGGTCTATCGCAACCGGCGCTCCTCGGCTCCATGGCGATGGTGGCCTGGGTCGCCTCGGCGGTGATGGTGAAGCGGCTCCACGACGTCGGATGGTCGGGCCTCAACACGATCTGGATCGCGCTCCTCGCGCTGCTCGGCGACCCGCTCGATACAAGCGCGCCGCTCCTGATGGGCATGGCCGCGGTCTCGATCTTCGCCCAGCTGTGGCTCTGCATCGAGCCTGGCACCCGCCGAGCCAACCGCTTCGGCAACGCGGCCCCACTCGGGGGCTGAACGGAGCACGTCATGGACCAATGCGACCTATTCGGAGAACCGCTACCGCCTCCCGAGCCGGAGCAAGTAGTCGAGCTAACCCTCCCGCCGCTCGCCGCGCCCTGCGGCTTCCGCAACCGCTCGAACAAGGCGTGCCAGCGACTTGCCCGCGACCCGATCAGGCTGGACGGCCGCAAGCTGCGCTCGCATGGCCGGCTTCTCCTCCACTGTCCCATGGAGTGCTTCAATGGCACGTCGGCCGAAGAGACCCCGACCTTTGCGGAGGCAGCGGAGTGACGGCCAGCGGCCCGACCCAGCTCGCCGGCGTGGTAGAGATGACGCCACGCGGTCCGATGCTGCTCGAAGCAGACGGAATGCGGTGGCGGCTGATCGGCGACGTGACGACCGAGCACCTGGTCGGGACGCCGGTGACGGTCGAGGGCACGATCAACGGGGCGGCGATCGCTGCCTACTACCTGGCGCCGCAAACGGAGAGACCAACATGCTGAGCCCCGCGAGCGCGTTCCCCTACCGTCGCCCTGGCTGCCCCTATTGTGGGCACCTGATCGACCACTGGCCCCGCGACACGAACCTTCAGAGCTGCCAGCTCTGTCTCCGTCCGATGGTTCTCCTGCGGTGGCCGACCGACTGGAACGGTCCTAAGAGATTGCGCGGGCTGCTCGACGTCGGCTTCGCTCTGTACGGCCTGCTGACGATCGGGCTGGTCGCGACCTTCGTCGTCACCGGGCTCTCGCCTCACGCCTTCGCCAAAGGCTTCTCGGTGCTTCTCTTCATCATCGGGAGCGTGCTGGCGGCCGACGGCGTGCTCGGGCTGCGGACCGGCATGGACAAGACGGGGAAGCGGTTCCGCTCCGGACCCGGGGCGCGGGTGTTCGCGGGCGGGAAGCTGGCGGCCGGAACAGCCGCGATCCTCCTGCTATGCGTCGGTCTGACGCTTTAGCCAGCGGCCCGGTTCAGTCGCCGATACCTAGCTTCGCAGCATCCTCCATGACAGCATCGGGGTCGCCGAACCGATAGGCGGCAAGCTCCTCGCGATCGCTCTTGCTCAACGGGCTCTTGCTATAGGTCCCCTTGATCCAGCTCTCCGTACCAGTGTGGCGCTGACCCAGGCGCAGCATTTCGTCATGGGGAGCCACGTACCAGACCCCGCGGTCGGGGAATGCGACCCAGATGTTCCGGCCGATATACTTCTTGTCGATCGTCCACCGGCCCTTCAGCTGCACCAGCTTGGTGTCGCCGGTCGCCTCGTTGAGCAGGATCAGGTCGATCCCGTTGTCGTAGACCGGCAGGTATGCGTTGTAGCCCTGGTTGAGAGCCACGGTGACGAGCGCATTGCGGTTCACCACCTCGACGGCATCGCTGGTCAGCTTCATCGTGTCTCCCTGCCGTCGATCGCCTGACAGTCGCGCGCGAACGTGGCAGAACATTCAGCATGTGCAACCGCTACCGCATCTCCGCGAAACAGGCTGCCGTCATGCGCGCGTGCGGGTTCGAGCCGCCATACGCGCCCGACGAGGTGTTCCCGCCAGCACGAGAGATTTTCCCGACGGGCAAGAAGACGGCGAGACACGGCCCGATCGTCCGACGCAGCACCGCCGGCAACCGGCCCCTCGAAATGGCGCTCCTCGAATGGGGGTTTCCGACGAAGGTGCCCAGCAAGCGGAACCCAGAGATCAAGCTCGACAAGTACGTCACGAACGCGAGGAACCTCAAATCGTCGCCGATGTGGAAGCCGTCGCTCGCGACCGCTGAGCGTCGCTGCATCGTGCCGTTCACCTGGTTTGCCGAGCCGCATCCCGAGGGCGGGGTGGGAGACGACAACAAGCCGCGCCAGATGTGGTTCGCGCTGCCGGATCAGCCGATCGGGTTTTTCGCGGGCCTGTGGCGGCCGACCGAGCGGGGCGAGGCGTATGCGTTCGCAACCACGAACCCAAACGAGTTCGTGAAGCCTTGGCACCCCAAGGCAATGCCCGTCATCCTGCGCCCGTGCGATCTCCTGCAGTGGCTCGACGGCAGCGCGGCCGAGGCATTGGAGCTGGTGCGGCCCTATGGCGGCGCGATGATCCGCCAAGTCGAGACACCCTCCGACGACCTGATCGAAATCGACGCCTAACGTCGGCCGACGTGCTGACCGGCAGGTTCGATTCGAGTGCCGATCTAGCGCATAGTCGCCGAAGTGGCGTCCATGGTGCAGTGGAGCGCGCTACGCTCATCGAACTGAGCGCGTGCTCCGGGGCGCTCCAATTCGGTGTTGCCGCCGTTCGAGAGGAACCGCTGTCGTCCATCCGGACCGCCATAGCCAGCAGTGCCCATGATGGATCCGCACAGGTAGACCTCGGTATCCTGGTCGTAAGTGACAATGTCGGTGAGGGCGGCAACGGCTTTTCCAACCTTCGTCGCGACGTCCTCGAGTATCATCGGCTTCGCCGCTGCCACCAGCGCGGTGTGTTCGCGGGCCTCTCCTGCTCGCTTGTACCGGCTCCCAACGAAGCCGACCGCGAGCAACAGAACCACGAGCGCCGCGCCCCAGGCCAGTCCGCCCTTGATCCAGCCCTTCACGGCTCCCGCACCGAACAGCATGATCAGCACGATCAGGATCAACAATGCGACTATCACGGGACCGACCTCCGATCGCTTGCTGGAGCTTTTAGGAGCAGAGCTTTCGACCCTCCTCAATCAGATCGCCGATATTGATCCTCAACGTCGGGCCTCTACCCGCGCCTGCAGCCTTCAACTCACCCATCATCTTCTGATCAGCAGACCAAATCGGCTCGATCGGCTTGTAGCGCCCGCTTGCGGCGCCGTTGACGGCGTAGGTCGTCCCATCGGGTGTCGCGAACCAAACGGCGCTGCCCTCGCATCCCAGGTAGCCGGCCGAGACCGTAAGCGGCCACTTAAGACCACGGCGTTCGAAGTCTGCCTTGCTCGCGTTGGGAGGGACAATTGCATTGCCCATCTTCCACGTCGTCACCTGGTTCTGAAGCCGGTTCACGAGCAGCGTCATATCTGCGCCGGGGAAGTAATAGGCATCGTGGAGGTGGGACAAATCCGACCGGCCCTTCTCGGATTTGCCCAGGCGTCGCTCGAACGTCACTTTGCTCCACGGAGATTTGGCGTTCACATTCTCCATCACCCAACGCTGACGATCCCTCAGGAGGACCGCGTCCTTGGCCGAGCCACCCGACGCTTTGAGCTGAAATTGTTTTTCGGCGTGAAGTTGGGGCGCACCTTTCGCGAGGTCGTTTCCTTCCGCGCCCCACTTCGGGAAGAAGTCGACCGTTGCGTCGTATTCAGCCGCGGGAAGGGGCTTATCTGCCTTGGACGTGTCCAACACCGCTACCGTGTTCGCGCCGGTGAGCGTCACGAATTCCGAGTAGCCGATGTAGGTGTCGTCGGGCTTTTGCCCGTGCAGGTCGATCGACGTTGCCACCTTGATCGGCATGGGAAGGTTCGTGCCGATGGTGAGCTGGACGCGATGAGCATCCAATACCTTCGGCTCAATGCTCAAAAAAGGCTTGGCTGGCATCGTCGCGGGCGCCGCCGCCACAGTCGGCTTTTCCGGCGACTTATTGCCCTTCGGCGCGATCACGCCGATCGAGAAGAAGACCACTACCGCTGCGATCGCGAACTGCCACCGCTTGACGCCCTTGATATAGGGGCGAACGATGCCTGCGATAGCTGCGAGCAACAACAATACCAGCAATACGATCATGTGCCCCCCGTTGGATGGCGCCCCCGCGCCGCGTCTGTTCTACTGTTCGAGCCTGTAGCGCAGGCCCATGCCATTGATGCCGAGGATAGTCATCTTTACGTCCTTGAAGGCGACACCCTGCGGGTAGGTCTTGGTAATCGGGAAGGTCAGCTCTTCGGTGAAGGCGGGCCGCGCCATATCGTTCAGAAATTCGCGGTAACTAAGTCGGAGCGTGTCGCCACTCACGCCCAAGTAAGAAACTACCTGCTTGAAATTGCCGTTCGAGCTGGGAGCGACAGCATCCTTGATCTGGTATCGCACGGGCTCTTTGAGCCGTAATGCAGCGACGGTATCGTCGAGCGCGATCCGGTCGAATGTTCCATCGCCGTCGTCGTCCAAGGCGCACGGACCGCTCTGAGAGCATGCCTTGTACCTGGCCTTGCTCTGAACCTGATACAGTGGTTCCCCAGCTCGAATTGTGATATTGCCGGTGAGGGTTCGCTTCACCACGTCGCTATCCGCCATCCCCACCTTGACGGCATCGAAGCGAAACTTCTCGACCACGGGTGATCCGATGGTGGCGGTCCGTTCGACGCCAACCGGGGGCTCCATCCCCACCTTCGTTTCGGCCAAGGCTGGCGCTCCGACTGCAAGCGCCATAGCCATGCCACCGTGAACGATCTTCATCCCCACTCCCTCTCGCCCGCGCTTCTAGCGCCTTCGTGCCATGTCGGCGATACCGGCCGGAGGTGCGCCCATGCGGTTTGAAGGACACCGCTCGGCAGCCGAGTCCTACCTGCGATCGATCGCAGGCAATTACTACGTCTATCTGCTGTGCCGGCCGGATGGCCTCCCTTTCTATGTAGGGAAGGGGATCAACAAGCGTGCGTTGGAACACGAGTCAGAGGCCCGCCGCCATCACCCGACGGGAGAGAGTAACCCTTTCAAGTGCAATGTCATCCGCAAGATTATTCGTGATGGTGGCGAAGTCCTCTATCAGATCGACGCGGTGTTTGACCCTGCGTGCCAGCAGGACTGTTTGGAGCGCGAAGCGGCGCTCATCCTGCGGCATCGTCGTCTGCACGAGGGCGGGTGCCTCACCAACCTCGCCGGGGGGGTGGGGAACATGGCAGGTGCTGCACCTTTCAGCCTGGAACGGCACGCCAGCACGCTATCCGGCGAACCCCTCGACAATCCGGAGCGAGCGGTGTTGAACCGCTTCCTGCAAGGGATCGGCCCTGTCGGGAGTGTGCCGGTCAAGCCCATCGACCAGATCGCTCGCATTCTCCCTACCACCCCTCATCCACAAGCTCGTTCGCCTACCCCGCGATGTGCATATGCTCTCATCGCCAGTGCGACGGCTTCCGGGCTTGAGCTGCAACCAGGCGTAAGGGTCCCTCGAGTCTTCTCCTACCAGGGCATTGTCGCAATCATCGAAAATGGCGTCGCACGCGATCTGGTGAAAGCACAAATGGCTACGCTGATCCCAGGTGCCGATCCCACGAAGGAAGCATTTGAACTCAAAGCCGGACACATCGATCTTTTGGCGCGACTTGTCGGCCGTGACGAACTGGGCCGACGCGGCCTGCTTTAGCGGCGATGCGAGGCGCTTCACGGGCGGAGTCAAGGGCCGGTCGGACTCGCGCCCGGTCGCTACGCGCGCACCACCGGCACGTCGGAGATCCGCGTTGTGTATGCCGGCGACTTCGCGGCCGCCCGCATCCGCCACTCCCGCTTGAACCCCTGGGTGCCCGGAACGGCGGTAAAGCGACCGAACTTGCCGTTGATGTCGTCAAGTGCTGCCATAAGCCGCTCGCGCCGCCCTGTGTCGACATCGTCCTCGAACAGCGTGCGCGGGCGCAGCTCGGCCGAGACGAGATCCTCCAACATCACGCCGGCCTTGGTGTATGCGTAGCCATCCCGCCAGGCATGCTCGGCTCCCTTCCGCGCTACACGGACCAGCTCCAGCCCGTCGGCCGTCATCGGGTGGAGGCTCAGCGTCCTCGACGCTCCATACTGCGGGCGATCGGCGAAGCGGTTGGTGTGGAACAGGACCGTGAGTCGACCAGCGACCAGGCCATGCGACCGCAGCTTCTCGCCGGCGCGCATTGCGTACTGGGCAATGGCGCCCATCAGCACGTCGAATTCCGTAACCGGCTGACCGAACGATCGCGTCACCGCCATCCCCTTCCGCTGGGGCTCGATCGTCTCGACCACCGCTGCCGGCACGCCGCGCAGCTCAGCCACCAGGCGCTCCAACACGACCGTCCCCATGCTCCTGGCCTGCTTGACCGGCATGTCGCGAAGCGCCGCCGCGGTGTGGATGCCGAGATCCTTCACCTTGCGCGCCGTTGCGCTGCCCACGCCCCAGACGTCCTCGACAGGAAACCGCTCCAGCACCCAATCGCGGATCGGCTCGTCGCGGAGGTCGGCGACACCGTCGAACAGCGGGTTCTTTTTGGCAGCCGCATTGCCGAGCTTCGCTAGCGTCTTCGTCGGACCGATGCCCACGCATGTCGGGATGGTGGTCCACTGCAGCACCTGGGCGCGCATCGCCTGCGCGTGCGCCACAAGATCACGATCCTCGAAGCCCGCAAGATCCAAGAAGCTCTCGTCAATACTATACACCTCTATGTCCCGAGCGAACGGCTCGACCGCTGCAAGCACCCGGCGCTGCATGTCGCCGTAGAGGGTGTAGTTTGACGAAAGAACATGGATGCCGTGCGCTTTGATCTTGTCTTTGATCTTGTGGATGGGATCACCCATCTTAATGCCGAGTGCCTTGGCCTCGTCGGAACGGGCGATAGCACAGCCGTCGTTGTTAGAAGCGACAACCACGGGAATGCCCTTCAACCTTGGATCAAAGGCGCGTTCGGCCGAGCAGTAATAGGAGTTGCAGTCTATAAGCGCGATCGGGGTGCTCATACATACCGACGCGCGAGCCCGACGACGACGCCCCAAATCTCGACGTATTCGTCAACGACGGTGTGCGGATAGCCTTCCGCTTCGGGGACCAGCCAAAGTCGACCATCCATCCGCTTCAGCCGCTTCAGGGTGCGGTCGCCATGGACCAGGGCGACGACGATGTGCCCCGGCCGGGGCGTCTTCGCACGACTTACGACGATCAGATCGCCGTCGTTGATGCCGGCGCCAGTCATGGAGTGTCCGTCAACCCGCATCACGTAACTCGCGGCCGGCTGCTCGATCAGCCATTCGCCCAGGTCGATCGGCTCCTCCAGATCGTCCTGCGCAGGGGAGGGGAAGCCGGCGGGCGTCCGGCACAGCAGGATGCGGACCTCGCGCGGGACCATCTCATAGGGGATCTCTGTCAGGCGAACGGCATACATGAATCGGGTCTCGTGCGAGCAATCGGCCCGTCATAACGCGCATGAGAACATTTTGGGAACGGGGTAGCCGATCGGACTGCCGCAAAGCGGTGGCTTGCAGCGATCCGCCCGGCATGACATTCTGTCCTGGAGCGCAGGCAGCAGCCACGTTCATGGGACTGTGGGACGAGCCGAAGGCCGTCTGTGCGCGAGCAAAAGCTCACCTCCCAACCGGCGAGAGCCGCGGCGCACCACCTTAACCCTGCAGGGAATAAGGTGATGACCGACGTTCAAATGCACCGAGCCGCCAGCTTCCGTTCTCAGGACGGCCTATGCTTCTACTGCGACCAGCCGATGTGGCTCCTTCCTCTCGATCTGCAGTCGTTCGCGACCAGGTGGGGCCTGACGGTAAGGGAAGCCACTCGCCATCGAGCAACAGCGGAACACCTCCGCGCAAAGTGTGACGGAGGCCATGACAGTGCGTCCAACATCGCCGCAGCATGCCAATATTGTAACCAACACCGTCATAGGCGAGGCGGCGTCCCCGCTCGCTCGCCGGAGGCGCATCGAGCGCACGTTCAGCGCCGTCGCGACCGACGCACCTGGCATCGCTTTTGGCCGCTTCGCCGTCGTATCACTCGCGGCACTTCACCCGACGCGGGGTCGGTGGTTCGACTATGCGCCAGCCGGAATTAGCACCGATTTCGATGATCATGAGACCGGTCAACGCAAGTTCGCGAGCGGCACTTTGCCTGTCCGGTGAAGTGCCGCGAGCGGTCAAACTTCGTTCAGGCACGTCGTGCGGGATTCACTTGTCGGGTCGTCTGTGCTCTTAATGTTCCATGTTTCAGCCCGACCTCTTCTCCCTCGAGGAGCGCGCTAGGCCGGTAGAGCCGGAGGTGCAGAAGCGTCCGCTCGATCTGCCGGCGATCCTTGAACGGCTGACCGTCGTTTGCGAGCGGCCGCGCTACAGCTTCATGGTCCTGAACTTAATCGCCCAAGCGAGCGCGCAGACCGGCTCGGCAGGTCCGTACATCCGGGAGGGAAGCCGCCGCATCCCAGTGCGCGACTGGCTCTGCGATGCGCTGGTTCCGGTCGCGCAGCGCGATCCTCGCAGGCGGGCGATCGCGGCGAAGGTACGCCAGGAGCTTGAGGCCAAGCGCGCGCTCCCGACCGACCCCGATGCGGCCGACCGGGTCGTTGACGCGCAGGTTCGCAAGCGTGTCCGCCAATCCGGTCGGACTAACGTCAGCCGTGCCGTTTCGGAGCTGGTCAGGGCGGGATTTGTCCGCCGGCACTATCAGGGCTACCGCGTCGACCATCACAACCGCGGCGCACAGCGGCAGGCGGTCTACACCATCACCGACGAGGCCCGGCGCGCTCTTCACCCGACGAGGTGAAGCGAGGGACGCTGGGCTTGCGGCACCGCTAGCTGAATGGAAAGAGGAGGGGGTCAGAAGCGGTTAGGGCGGAAACACTCCGCCGTGACCTGTTTGCGGCATCGTCGAGCAAACGCTTGGCTGGCGGGCTCAATTTTAGACTGGCAGCGGGGGCGATCCTCTTATCCGGGCAACGCTGAATCATCCTCCAAGACACCATGGTTTTGAAGGCGTAGCTGGTCGCCTGATCGATCGTGGTCCGCTTGCCGTGCTGCTCAAACATCCGTCGATGGACCTCTCCTGGCGAGCAAGTCTCCTGCAGGCGAAGCAGCCGCCCCACGTTCTCCACCACCTGTCGGAAATAAGGGTATGCGCTGATCGCGACCGCTTCATAGACGGCTGTTCGGGCGGCTTCGTCACTCGTCGCGACGCTTGCCGCACGCACGGCAAGCTCGCGTGCGCCCTGATCGTCGGGGAACCACATGCGGTTAATGATACCGAGGGTCTTGCGCTGGACCTGGACGCCGGGAATGTCGGCAGCGAGGCGGGCGTGCAAGCCCTCAGCCTGCATCTCGCCACGGACGACGGACGCGGCCAACTCCATCCATTCGGCAGCGACGAAGCGATCCATACCGATCCGGGGTGGTGCGGTGCTCACGTCTTTTCCTTCCTCGAGAGCCTGACGAACGGGACGATGACCTCCTCCAGGGATGTGCCCCCGTGCACGACGGCTCGGCGCCCGTCGGGGATGAACGCCCGTCCATGCGGGGCGAACAGCGGTTTGTAGGTGTCGGGCAGACCACCGGGCTGCAGTATCCGGCTGCCGGCGATCGTGGCGTGCGACTTCTGCCGCAGCGCCTCGCTGTCGTAAATTCGGGCCCGCTCGCCACGCTCCTCCGCGGCGCTGCCTTCCGACGGACGGCCCATGCCGACCACGTCCACGTTGCCGTGGTCCGCGGTGACGTAGATCCGGTAGCCGGCATCGATCAGCGAGGAGACGAGCCGATCCCACTCGCCGAGCCCGAGCCAGTGCTCGACGCGGCCGACCAGCGCCTGCTTGCCGAACAGCTCGCCGTGCAGGAGCTCGTCTACCGTGTCCACCACGAGCCCGATGACCTCGGCACCATCGGCGATCGGGCCGCAGATGACCTCGTCGCAGGAGCCCGGGTGGCCAAGTCCCTTGGCATAGGACACTTGGTTCTCGGCGAGCCCCTCGTTCACCCAGAAGCGCCGCCATGCGGCGGGTTCGGGCGAAGTGCTGCCGATCGTCTTGGCGAAGGCCCGCGGTTGATCGCCGGTGAAGATCGCCTGGCGCGAGACGCCGGTCACCGTCGGTAGCCAGGCGAAGCATGACCGGGAGTCGACGAAGATGTCCGGCCGGTTGGCGCGAAGTCGACGCTCCAGAATAAGCCACTGGTCGAGCGCGATACCGTCGATGACGATCAGCGCCTGCCTCCGCTCACCGGCGCGGCGACGATGCGCCATGTGCGGCGCGATCTGGTGCACGATGGAGGGGGCGGTGGCGTAGCTGTTGAAGCTCAGGCCGTCGAAGCCGCAATCCAGCCAGTCGAACAGCGCGGCGTCGATGGCTGGCGCGATTCCGGCCATCGGATCCGCATCGATGGCGCCGGTGGCCAAGCTCCGCGCAGCATCGACGATCTCGGCGTGGCGTTCCGCGAACCGCAGCCAGTCGCCGTGCGTGGCGCCGTCCTTGGGAATATCCTGTCGCAGCAGGTCGATCCGCTGAGCGGTCAGAGCGCGGGCTGCCTCATCGTCCCGCACCATGCCGACGAGCATCCAGCCCGGGGTCGAGGGCGGGATCAGGTCGACCTTCGCGGGCGCTATGGTGCCATCCAGCACCATGCTGTCGAGGTTCACGCGTATGCCGGGCAGGACGAAGGGGATGACGTCGGCCGGAGGCTCCTCGCCGCATGCCGATGCCCGTGCGAACAGGTTCCAATCCTGTTGGACGCGGTCGATGAAGGTCGCTCGGTCGGAAAGGATCGAGGCCGCCACCTCCACCGACATGTCGTCGGGCCGGCAGGCCCGCTCGGCCACATGGCGGGCGATGGGAAGAGGGAGGGGCGACCCGCGGAAGAAGAGGTCGAACGCCTGCTCCCAGAGATCGGTGGGGCGGCGGAGCAGGTCCGGCACGACGCGGTAGAGGTTGGCCGCAAGGAAGTCCTTCGTCGCGACCGTGCCCATCGTCGGCATGCTCGGCCGGGACGCCGTGACCTGCCATAGGTCGTCGTAGCGTTCGGACCCGACCGCGCGTACCGCGTTCGCGTCCAACGCGCCAAAGAGCTCCGGGATTGACAGCGCATGTACGCGCGCCTCGTTCAGCACGTCCCATGGCACGATGATGCCTGCATCGCCACGGACGTGGACGATGTAGGCGCTGCCCTCAGCCGCATCGCGCATCTCGGTCTCGTAGCGATACCGGAAGGCGAGCGGGTCCCGATAAGTGACGAGCTCGAATCCTCTCTGCGCGAGGATCGGAGCGACCGTAGGGGCGAGCAGGATCTCGTCGGGATCGCTAACGACCCACAGGTTAGCGAACTCGCGCTGGAACGGAGCCGTGACGTGGACGGACAAGGCCGTCATGGCGATCCCACCTCGACGATGGTGACCGGCTCGAGGCTCGGCATCATCGCCGCCGCGTCCTGCAGCTCACCGACGCGTCGCGCGTACTCCTCCTCAAGGCGGCCCAGCCGGGCGCGTCTGACGTTCTCGAGTCCGATCCGGCCTATCGCGCGTCGGCGGGCGTCGAAGGCGGCGGCTATGCGCTGGCGTTCCTGCTCCAGCTGCTGGAGGTGTCCGTCGCGAAGCTCCAGGTAGATCGGCTCAGCCTGCGCCTCGGCAAACCGTTCCAGATTCGCTACCGCGCCGGTAGCGTAGTCGCCGGCTGTCGCGAGTTCGCCTGTGACGATCATGTCCCATAGCCTGCGCGCCGTAGGCGCGAACGCGCGCGCGTTCTGCACGAAGAGCGGCATGTATCGCTGGTCATCACCCCGGACGGTGGTCATCCGGATCCGCCATAGCGACCAGACGCCCTCCACGCCGGCCGGCAGTTGCGGCACCGACACGCGCGGGATCGGGCGACCAGGCGGCTCTGCGGGAAGATCGTTGATCACGCTACGGACGGCATCGTTGTCGAGGGTCAGCCAGGTCGCGTCGGGTGCGGCGTCGAGACCGGAGGCGTCGAAGCATGCTCGATCGACGGTGGAGCCGTTGGGCCAGGCGATCCGCCAGGTCTCTCCATTGCGTCTGGCGTCGCCGCCGGCGTCCACCAGCCCGGCCGTCACCGCCTTCTCGACCCAGAAGTGGATGGGATGCCGGCGCCATCGCTGTGCGGCGCTGGGATCCAGCGGGGCGTGGGATCCGAGAAGCTCGCGCCGTTCGCGGTCGGCGGCGATCCGCGCCCGCAGCTCCTCCAGCGTGGCGTCGGCGCGCTGCTCGACCGCATCGGGCGAGAGGATGCCATCGATGTAGAGACCGTCGAACATCGCCTCCGCCTCGACGGAGTCCATCACGTCGGCCGCCTTGTTGACCCCGAACTCCTCGGCGATTGCCTCCAGCTTCGCCTCCAGCACCTCACGGACGCGGTGCTCGACCGTCTCGCCGAGAACGAAGTTGGTGGCGCGGACCGTGTGCTTCTGCCCGATCCGGTCGACGCGACCGATGCGCTGCTCAATGCGCATGGGGTTCCACGGCATGTCGTAGTTGAACATGACGTGCGCGAACTGGAGGTTCAGGCCCTCGCCACCGGCGTCTGTCGAGATCAGTACCCGTGCCGTTCCGGCGAACGCCTTCTGTGCGGCGACGCGCTCGTCCACCGCCATCTGCCCGTTGAGCGTCGCCACCTCGAACCCGCGCTCGCGCAGCTGAGCGGCGAGCATCGCCTGCGTGGGGACAAACTCAGTGAAGATGAGCACCTTCAGGTCGGGGTCGTCCTCCTCCTGCTGGATCCGGTAGACGTGCTCAAGCAGCGCCTCGACCTTGGCATCCGTCCCTCCGAGCGCCTGCTCGGCCAATCGCAGCAGCGTAGCGACCTCAGCCTTCTCCGACCGCCAGCCGGGCCAGTCCACCAGCTCGTCGAGCTGCGACTGCCCGTCCATGTCCGCCATTTCGGCAACATCGATGTCAGGCGCGAGCGAGAGCTGCGCGGGCGTATCCTCCAGCGCCTGAAGGCGGCGGCCAAGAGTCGCTGCGATCGCGGCGGTGGACGAGGTCACCAGTCGCTGCATGAGGACCATGAGGAAGCCGATGTGGCGCTGCTTGCTCTTCAGCGCCTGATTGTAGCCGTGACGCACATAGTCGGTGACGGCCTCGTAGAGCTGCCGCTGGGCGTCGTGCCTCGGCGCCCAGTCGACGGTGACGAGCCGGGTCTGCCTAGGCTTGAAGAGCGGGTTGCCGTCGTTGTCGATGGCCAGCCGCTTCTCAGTTCTGACGACGTAGGGCGCCACCCGATCGCGTTCGATGCAGTCCTCGCCGGGGAACGCCTCGCGGTCGAGGAGCTGCATCAAGCGCAGGAACTGATCCGACTTTCCCGAATGCGGCGTCGCGGATAGCAGAAGCAGGTTGGGCGTCGCGTCGGCGAGCGCGGCGCCTAGCTTGTAACGGGCGACCTGGTCTGTGCTGCCGCCGAGACGATGCGCCTCGTCGATCACCACCAGGTCCCAGCCAGCCGTGATCAGGTCCTCGAAGCGCCGCTGGTTGTAGGCGGCGATCCGCTCCCAAGACCAGCCGCGGCGCCTCGCGAGCGGCTTCACGCTATCGAGCGGACAGATCACCTGGTCAGCGGCGCGCCAGACGTTGTCGTCGTCCGACCAGCGGGACACCGCGTCGAAGTCGCCGGGGTCGGCGATGCGGAACGTCTCCCCGAAGTGGAGCTGCATCTCCGCCTGCCACTGGGGGGTGAGCCCCTTTGGCGCGACGACGAGGATGCGCTTCGCCAAGCCGCGCAACTTGAGCTCGCGGATGACGAGCCCCGCCTCGATCGTCTTGCCGAGTCCGACCTCGTCCGCGAACAGGTGACGGACGTGTCCCTTCTCCGTGGCGCGCTCCAGCGCGTAGAGCTGGTGCGGCAACGGGGTCACGCTGGAGCGCACGGGCGCGAGCAGGACCTCGGTGGCGAGCGCCTCCTGCACGCGCGCCGCGGCCGCCCGGTGCACGATCGTATTCAGCGTGGGCGCGTGTGCGGCGATCGGCTCGGCCGCGGCTTCATCGATCTGGGAGACCGTGCCGGATGCGGGTGACCACACCCGGAGAGACTGGACGCCCCAGCGGTCCAGCCGCTCGATGACCTGCACGGCGCCTAGGGGAGCGTGCCACAGCCAGTCACCGCGCTGGGCGACCGCCGCGCCCGCCGCGGCGACGGTGCTCACCGCTCGGCCTCTAGGCGCGTCTCCGCCATGCTGTGCAGCATCATCAGGCGCTCGTCCTCCTGCCACACCTCGTCCGGCACCTTGGCCGAAACGTCGATGATGGTCCGGTAGTCCTTGGCAGCCCACGCCGCCTTGAACCCGACCCGCATGACCTCGAGCCGGATCTCCTTCATCTTCTTGCCCTTATGGGCCTTGTAGATGTCGAACTCGCGCAGCAGCGCCTTCTCGCGTCGGGCCTCGACGTCCTGCTGCTTGTTGGGATCCGGCACGAACCACCGGTTTCGAGCCCTCTCGACTAGGCGGGGATCGTCCTTAACGAGATTGCGCAGGTCCTTCCAATTGGACGAAAGATAGGCATGGATCTGGCCCGGCACCGGTCCAGTACCGTCATACATCAAGAAGTTCTGCTCCAGAAGGTCGATCAACTCCGGCTTCAATTCGTGCTTGCGCCATCCAGCGCCGATCTTTTGCGTGAAGTCGTTGGTAATCTCCTGCCTTGAAGAGGGTCGGGCTCGAAGGAAGTCACTCAACCAATCGATCGCGCTTTTCTCATCACTGACAAACAGCTCAATCTGCGACGCTCCGCCTTTTTGAAGCGCAGCTCGGTCATACGTATCGATCTGCTGAGGCAAAAAGATCATGCCATCCCTCGATGGGAAGCGCTCCCTTAGCTCGGTCTGGAAGTCGCCACTGGAGAGAGGGATTGGCACTCCATGTGAGACAAACCAAGCAACCATCCTGTCGAAGATGATTCTGGGATCACGCTCCGGAACAGTGATTATCTGGTCACCCCGGGTGCGTAGGACAGGCAAGTTCTTTAGGTGAGTCGTTACGAAATCCCAGACCGACTGAACGTCGGAACTCCGCTTTTCAAAGCGCTCTTCCAAGCCGCCATTAGGCTTGTACGCCGATATAACGAGATCCTGCTTGACAGAGGTGGGATTAGTTACCGCGTTGAAGCTGCCCTGCTTTTTGTCAAGAGCGGATACATTAGCTACAACAAAGCCAGCTTCTTGAAGAGCGACTTGTATTGCGTTCCAGACACTCGCCCTAGTGTTCGAAAACTCGATCGTTATCCAACGACCGGGTTTCAGGACACGGAATGCTTCTCCAAAAGCAGAGGACATCAACCGTCGGTAGGAGTTAATCGTCTTATCTTGATGGGCGCTTTCGATTGCCTCGTGTTCGTTTGCGGTATGGACCTTTAACCACCCCTCCCAGAGTTGATTTAGATCAGAATATATCAGGTTAGCCCCAAACGGCGGGTCAATGAAGATGTAGTCGATCGATGCGCTAGGAATAGTGGCTAGATGAGTTCCCGACTGAGTTGAAATAATTCCATGGCACTTCGCATGAAGACTTCTCGAGAAGTTCCTGACGCGCTCTCGCGCCTGATCAAGAACGTTCATTTCGACAGATAGGGAGGGAATGTACAGCGTGCCATTAATCACGCCAACAGTAGCGCCTCCAACACCCTTTTTCTCTCCCCCAATCCGACTGGCAGCGATTCTGTGCATCCGGGTCGCCCGGGGCGTCAACGCGCTGAACGAAGCCCATGACCCAAGACCCAGACCGCGCAGTTTCGCGAGGACTTGAAGTGACCTGGCTGTGTAGAAGCTATCGACAGTCTTGTAACCGGCTCTAATCGCCTCGACGCTCTTGTCGCCGGGAACGATAGGATCGGTGGGGACCCAACCACCGAGGGGAAGTCGGCCTACGTGGTCCGAGAGCGCCTGATCGAACTCGTCCGCCTCTTTGGTGTACCTCTTCTTACCATAGGTGTAGTTGACCAGAACTGGCCGTTGCGCCTTGCGCGCGAGGGGCTCTCCTCCGTCAGGAGCTGCGAGCCACGTCTTGACGGACTCAAGATCGCCTTTGCTAAGGTGCTTTTCGCATCGCGGACACGGGAACTCATCTCTGACTTTTCCCTCTTCCTGATCAACAGCGACCGTCCAGAAATCGAAGGTTTCCGCGCATTGCGGGCAGGAGTAGATTTCTGACCAGACTATGTAATTAACGCGTCCATATGCAAAACCGCTAGGGACCTCACCCTCGTCGCGAAGAGCGTGGGCGGCCTTTCGAGCGGAGTCAGGACTTGCTCCATGCAACGTCCGATATAGCCAGCTCAAATCCTCATCGATCATTGCCACACCGGCCTCGACGGCTTGCCAATGTGCCTCAGACTGTGGTGTGTTGTAGGCGTTCGTGATGAAGGTGGCAGCCGGAGACAGATCGAGCAGCACCGGAACCCGCGCGCCCACCTGCGAGCATGGATCGGACGAGCCGTGCTGAAATACTTTTCCTTGCGGGTCGACCTTAAAGCCTAGCTCTTTGATCACCGACGCATCGCCACACAACTGGGAGGCAACGCCTGTCATTCCTGTCCCGCAGAAACTGTCGAGGACCAGATCACCTGGCTTAGTATAATGCAGGATGTAGCGCATGATTGCGCGTGGCGGCACCTTTGTATGGTAGCTATGGAGATTATAGATCGGGTCGTTCTTGCCTTCAGCCACGTCCACGGCAAGAGGAGTGCGGTAGTATGGGTTACCGTCGTCGGGCGCAGCGTTTTCAATCAATTGCGCCATGAATGGGTTTGGACATGCAGTGTAGTACGGAGGATCCGAAAGCTCGACGATTGCGTCGTCGCTTGCCTTGGGGAACCCTGGCGTCGCATGAAATTGCGGGTTAGACAGATGCTCTCGCAGTAGATCTCGGAAGTGCTCACGACGAGCGTTCTCATTCTCGAACGTCAGCCCCAAGCACGAGACCGGCTTTGCTGCCGCCTCAAGGTCCATTCGTTTTTGACCTGGCATTCTCAGTTCGCCCCTTCGACGATAACAAAGCGCACCTTCGCCTCGTCCTTGCCCTTAAGTTCGTCGACCAACAGCTTCTCGAAGCGCTTCCGGATGTCGTCTACAGTCACCGGCGAGCCCCCGCTCGTCAGCGCCGCCCGGAGGTCAGCCGACGTGATCTCCACCTTGGCAAGGTCGGAGAGCGCGTCCCGGATCCCGGCCACGATCTCCCCATCGAGCGGCTCCGGCAGGTCGCCGCCTGCCGCGAATGCCTTGATGCGGTCGCGCACTTTCGCATCGACCAGCTGAAGACCTTCGGCGAGCGTGATGGGATCGTCGAGCTCCTCACGCAGCCGGGTCGTCCACGCCTTCAACAAGGCGTCGAGCTTGTCGTCGAGCGTGGCCAGGACGGAGGACGCCGGTGCCGTCAGCGGCAGCTGGTCGGCTTTCGGCGTAAAGGAGCAGTGTGGGCACGTCGCCCGTGCAGCCAGCTCGCTCTCAACGAGCCCAGAGCACGTCTTCAGGTCGGCCAAGGTATTCCGGAAGCTCTCCAGCTCGTTGACGGGAAGGATAGGCACGCGAGTGAGCTGGTCGAGCGTCTTGAGCCGCTGATCGCTCATCAGCGTCCCCTTGGTCTTGCTCTCGGTGACGCCGAGGCGTGCCTTCGCGTGCAGCGACATGTAGTGGGTGACGTAATCCTTCTTGAGCGTGGCGAGGCGCGTGCGGACCGCGGTCATCGCTGCAGCGTCTAGTACGTCGCCCAGCTGGCCAGCGATCTCGTGCCGGGCCTTGCGGGCCTTCTCGAGCCAGGGATCATCGTCGCGCAGGACAATCTCGGTCTGCTGCAGATAGGTCGCGTCCTTTGCGACACCCTCGATCTGGCCGACCAGCGATGCGACGCGGCGATAGCCGGCGAAGTCGTCGGCCCGCGCGGCGATCTCGGCAGGCGTGGTGCGCAGGTTCTTCAGCTTGGCCGGGCTGTTGTAGGCGGTGTGAGACTCCGCGAACTTTCTTGCGGCATCGATCCGCGTCCTGCCGTCCTGGACCTGCTCCGGCGACATGACGGACGCACCCCAGAAGGATAGCGAGCTCTCTAGGCCCGTTCCCAGAGTGAGCGTGCTGGCGACGACCTTCTCCAGCGCGGCCTGGAGGTTGCGGACCGCGGCGTCGTCGCCCTTGGCCGCCGCCTGCGCCTGTCCGGCCGGGAGCCCGAACAGCTCGTAGAGGTCGCGCAGGACTGTCACGTTGACGTCCTTCGGCGCCTCGACGTGCTTGAACGCCGCCAGTTCCTCGACGAGCGATGCCGAGCCATCGCCGAGGTTCGACGAGTCAATCTTCCTGCCGGCGACGGACACGACCACATCGCCCGAATGGACCAGCGCCGCCAGAACGACGGCGATGAGGTCCGGCTCGAGTCCGAAGCGGCCCGGCGCGAACGACTCCGCCATGGAGGTCGCCTCGAAGATCTCCCCGCGATTGAGCACCTGACCGGCGCCCTTGGCAGAGAGACGTGCGGTGATCTCCTGGGCGTAGGGGGAATGGCGCGGATCGAGCTTCTCGCCGTCGAGCAGCTTCAGCGCATCGAGGATCATGACGGCGTCCTTCGGTCGGGCCGGGCCGGACAGCGCCTTCACGGCGGTCGTGCAGAGCATCCGCCGGTTGGCGTCTGTCACGATCGTGCCGAAGGTCGGGTATTCCGGATACTGCTCGGCAAAGTGTGCCGCGAGCAGGAAGCCGGCCGACGCGTTGATGTATTCGCGGAAGTTGACGGTCTCGTCGCCCTTGATGCCCGCACGCTCGCGCACTGAGAAGCTCTTGGCCCACTCGCCGAGCGTGCGGGTCTTGCCCCGGTAGGTGACGTTGAACGCCGTGGTCTGCTGGTCGCGCAGCCACTTGCGCATGCTCTTGAGTGCGTCTTCGGCCTTGTTGGTGTAGACGGTCTTGGCGTTGCCGCTGTTGAGCCCGGCCAACGCCGAAGCCGACGAGAAGCGCCGCAGGATCGAGGTCAGCGTCTCGTCCTTGCTGGCGAGGCGCAGGAACACCTCGTCGGGCTTCTCCTCGTCCTTGAACTTCGGCGGGTCGTAGGGCTGGACGAAGTAGAGGTAGAAGTCGCGTGCCGGATAGGCGGTCGGCCGGTCATTCGGCGAGCCGAAGAACAGGTAACCGTCGCGGTGGACCCGGCGCTCGAACCACTCCAGCGGATACTGCCAGATCTTGTGGCCCGGCAGGTGCGTCGCCTCGTCGGTCCGCTCCATCAGGTGGGCGATGGCCTGGTAATAAGCGTTGTCGAGATCCTCGTCGTCGAGGCTCTCGCCGCGCTTGTCGATCTCGGCGTCGTAGTCGACGTCCTTGGCGACATCGAGGAAGACCTGGTCGCTACCCGTCGCCCGCGTGATGAACTGCCCGTTCACGGCCTTCATGATGTCGCCGATGGTGGCGTCGATGAAGGTGAGCAGGTCCTGCGCCGGCTCGTCCGAGGGGAACTCGGCCGCCATGGGGTTCATCAGCAGGAGCTGGTCCCGGAGCTCGGCGGAGGTCGGGCCCATTGGCACGTGGATGTCGGGGGTGGTCAGGCGCTGGATCGCCAGACCGTCGATGATCCGGTGCGCGGTCGGGCGGCTCATCGCCTTCCCCTTCGGGAACGCCGTCTCGACCTTCTCCTGCAGGGTTTCGGCGATACGCACGACATCGCGGACGCCGGCCTGCGCGCGGAACGCTGGGTTGGTACGCACGTCGGTCCAGAAGCTGTCGTAGGTGATGACGCCGGGTCCGTCGGTCGGCACGTCCTGGTCCAGCATCCTCCTCATCGTCCCCGACAGCGTCGACAGCGCGTTTCGGTTCTCGGCGAACTCGATCCGCTCGAAGATGGCAAGGTAGTCGGGGTGGACCGGGAAGAGCCGGACGAACTGGTCGAGCTTGTCGCCCATGCTGCCGTAGAACTTGGCGAACGGCTCCAGGTGCTTGCGGATCACCTCGCGCTGGTGCTCGTCCTTGCGGAGCAGCCGCTCGGCGACCACGAAGCCGATGTCCTGACGGTCGATCAGCACCTGCTGGAAGCGATCCTTCACGCGTCGCAGGCTGTCCGCTGTGGAGGCAAAGCGTGCGCTGTCGAATATCGCCTCCTGAACGCCGCCGACGAAGCGGAAGCGGGTGTTCTTGGCGATCTCCCCGATCTCGCGCAGGAAGGACAAGTCGTGGACTAGCTCGGTGTCCTTGCGGGAGCGCAGATAGTCGAGCATCTCGTCGACGACGACGAGCAGCCCTTCACCGGGGAACTTCTGCTCGAAGGCGTCCATCATCTCGATGAGAGCAGTCTTGTTCTGGGTGACCTTGTCCTCGGGCGGGAACTTGAACGTGACACCCCTGGCGGCAAGGAAGCCCTCAAGCTCCTGCACCAGGATGTCCCGCAGCGACATGCGGCTGGAGATCTCGATGCGCAGCACCTGGAACCTTCCGCCGATCGCGGCGGCGGCGGCGCACACCTTCTCGTTACGGACCTCCGGCACCACATCGGCGTCCTCGGCGATGGTGGAGATCACCGACATGAGGTGCGACTTGCCGGTGCCATAGTTGCCGACGACTAGGATTCCCTTGTGGTCGACCGCGGGGTCAAAGCCGAGCTGCGGGAAGATAACGTCGGCGATGCGGTCGGCCATTGCGTCCGATATGACGTAGCTGGCGACCAGACGACGGCCCTCGTCCGCCTTGTTGGCGTCGAGCAGCTGGATGACCGATTCGATCGGCTCGAACTTAACGAGATCGCTGTACTTCATTCGTATGTGCCTTCGTTGGTCGACAGGTCGAGGACCAGCGCGCGTGTCGCGTCCTCATCGAGACATTCGGGATGGTCGGGGTCGGCGTAGCGCAGGCGGCCCTGTTCGAGCCGGCCCGGCCAGGAGGCGCAGATCGCACGCCGTCGAGCGACGCGGCAGAGCACGTCGATGGCGTTGGTCCTGAGCTGCGGCAGCAACAGGATCTGAATGCGGTCGAGCAGAAGGACGGGGGATGCCGGCTCCATCGCGGCGATGATCGCGCCCACGTCCGCCCGTGTGCCGGCCGAATCGATAAGCGTCTGCGCGAGCGCGACGTTGAGGTTGATAGGCAGCACGCCGACGAGCTCCGACAGCGCTGCGAGCGTGACGCGCCGGTCGTTATCGTCACCGGCGAGTAGCACCGGCTTGCCGCCGGACATGCCGGTGACGTCCAGCAGGCGCTTGGCGTCTCGCGCAGCTGCCCGATGATCGATCATGACCGCTCACCGGTGAGCTTCAGCCGTTCGAGTACGACCCTCTCCAATCCGGTGAGCGACTCCCGCTTGCGAACCACGATGGCGAGCAGGCGGAGACCTAGATCCTCTGGGCACGGGTTCGCGGCCGAGATCCAGTATCGCACGGCGCGGTCGGACACCCCGAGGTCGCCGGCGATGGGCGCCTGCCACCGCTCGCCGTAAAGCGCTTCTCCGACCAGACGGAGCAGTTCGAGATGCTCATTATCCCCCATGCTTCCGGGGTTCTAGGAACTGCTCTGCGTTTGGCCAACAACAATCTGCCACGCTGGCTCCGCGCCAGCCAAACACAGCGCCCCATGCAGCCCAGCTGCCAGGCGCGAAGTCAGTTTCGGTTCAGTCCCATCTCGCGGCTTTGAAGCTTCGCTTTCCAGAGTTGCTCGGCAGCGATGATCTCCTCGCCCGTGGCGCTAGATCCGCTCACCTCGAGAATGCTGACTTGATAGTCGCTCGGGTCGCGGCTCTTCAATCCGACGTTCCCGCCGTGACCGTCGCCGGCATAGGTCAGCCAGCGGCCGAAGAACCCGCTCTCGCCGGTCGCCGACCCGACATACTGCTCGCGGGTGCGGGGGCAGGTCAGCAGGTACACCCCGCGCGCGGCCGCCAGCGCCGCGATCCACCCTTTCGGCAGCGCCTCGAGAGTCGACAAGTTGCCGAGGAACCGCACGTAGCCGGGGAATGCCTCCTCCTGAAAGGACCGGCTCAGTTCGAGGATCGGCTTCGACTGACTGCCGGCGCGCTGGATCCAGCTGCGGGTCCCGGCACCCCAGTCGATCGTCACACGGCCGACCAAGTTCTCGAGCGCGGCGATCGAGCGCTGCGCGTAGAGATCAAGCGGCCGCGCGCCGCCTTCCGTGGCGAGCTTGTGACGTAAGGGGTCGACCAGATCGTCAGGAGCGTCCCCGATCAGCGACACCTCATACAAGCCGACGAACAGCGTCGCGGCCGCAGGCGTCACAACAAAGCTCGCCCAGTAGCTGCCGGCGAGGCGCGGCCGGTTCTGTGCCGTCTGCAGGCTCTGGTAGGTCAGGAAGCCCGCTCGATCGTCGCGCCACAGCGAGTAAGGCGTGCGGCCCGCGCCCGCCTGGGTCTGATGCCGGAGGAGCCGGACCTCAGCCGGCGCAACGCCGGCGTCGTCCAGCAGGGCATTGAACCTCAGCGCCATGCGTTGAAGATCACGAGCAGGGTTGTGGCAGCGCCGGTCGGCCGAGCGTCAGTAATCGAGATTGCGACGCTCCATCTCATCGGCGGCGACGTCGGCGATCGGCCCCCGACCTTCCTCCCGCTCGTACAGGGCGATCACGTCACGGTCGCTAAGCGATTGGATCCGTTCGCACCATTGCTCCGCGGAGAGTTGCTCGATGTCGGTCATCATGCGACCATATCTCCCCGACCGCACAGGTAAACTGGAAACGGCCGATCAGCACCATGTATCCCCTTTCGCAGACCCTCGCGCGCGAGCGCATGCTCTATCCCTCGCCGATGATCGCCGCGCCGAGCGTAATGTTGATCGACATGCCCGTCCGACACCGCGGGGCGGGGCTGGCACTCGGCCGCTACTATGCAATCATCCTGGAAACCGACGAGGAACGCGCCGAGCTGGACCGCTTTCTCGACGAGCCACGCTCAGCCGTGGTCGCGCCTGACCTCCTCGATCGACGCCCGTCGGCAATGGTCGCCGACAACGTCCTGATCTCCCGCTACGAGCCGCCGGAGGAGGGGTGGCCTTGGGTGCTGGTCTGCCGCTGGCCGGAGCCATATTCGCGCGTCGCGAGGGACACGCCCGGCTGCGACATGGCGCGGGGTTGCTATACGATGGAGGTCTTTGAGCATCCCGGCGACGTCGAGGACCACAGCATTGCGCTGCTTGAGCAGCTCGGCGCACATGGGGAGCTGTCGATACGCATGCTCACTCCACAATCGCTCAGCACTTTCGGGACCGCCTGAAAGGGCCTGATCTGCAGAAGCGCTCAGGCAAAGATGTTGTGCGGCCTGCATGGTCATCGATCATGTGTCACTCACTGACCATGGGCTACTGAGTCCCCGGTTAGTTTGACAGCGCGGTCCCACGCTATCTTTTTAAGGTACGACAGAACCAGAGCTTCAACGGCCACAAGAGTTCCCGCCGCGATGAAAGTCGGCTGAGATGATTCCCACGTAGCCTTCAGCGCCGGAAAGGCGAGAGCTTGAAAGATGAGGAGAGCCAGAAACAGGAAGTAGGTGCCCACTGCGCGATGTAGCCGAGTTTCTTGATCAAGGTTGTGCCTTAGAGACGCACCAGCAGGAATGCTCGTCAGAGCGGCACAGAGCGCAAAGACGACGCAGAGCGGCACTTTGAACCAGTCGGAGATGGACTTATCCGGCATCACAACAAGAAGGTTGTAGATCGGGACCGCTACAGCTGTGCCGACCAGTAGCCGTAAACTTCCTCGCGCGAACAAACTACCGGGGAGCCGATCGTTCACGATCCCAATAAGGCGTCTGATCACAAGAAGCCTCTCCCCGCATGATCCTTGAACCGCTCGGCCGAGCGAACATACTCCGAAAGGATCTGCACTGTCTTGTGCCGACTGACCTCCTGCATCTTGAAGATCGTCGCGCCGCGGGCGGCGCTCTCGGTTAGAAAGCCGGCGCGCAGCGAGTGGCCGGCGAACTGTCGTTCGTCGAGCCCGACCTTACGCGCCGCAGCCTGGACCAGTCGCGCCACTGCCCGATCGCTCATCCCCTCCGGCGTCAGCTCATCCCCGCGCGTCAGCCGGCGAAAGAGCAGCCCATTGTTGTGCCCGGCCGCTGCCATCCAGGCGAGAAGATGCGCCTTGGGCCGTAACCGCGACCCTTCGAGCACAGCCACCTCCGCGCCTTCCTGCTCCTGATCGGTCTTAGACCGCCCGATGATAACACGCAGCCCCTCGGCCACGAGCTCGACGTCGCTGACGGTGAGCGCCACCAGCTCGGAGCGCCGCAGCGCCGCGGCCATCCCGATCGCCAGCACCGCCCGATCCCGCAGCGCGCGCAGCCCGTCGCCGGGAAAGGCGCCGAGCATCGCCTCGAGGATGTTAGCGTCGGCCGCGCGCTTGCGCGTCTTTTTGCCGCCGTGGCTGTTGCGGACCCCCGCCATTGTCTCGCGCAGTCTGCCGGCATCGGGCTGCGCGGTCGGCGCGACCAAGTTTTCGGCACGGTGATAGTGCCCGATCGCCGCCACCCGGCGCTCGATCGTTGCCGGCGAGCGTCCGCGATCCGCCTCCCAAGCGACGAAGCGCCGCACCAGCTCGGCCGACGCGGGCAGCGGACATTCACTACGCTCCGCGCACCAGGTGGTGAAAATCGCCCAATCCGCAGCTGTCGGTTTTCCTGAAACAGTGGACAAGGCCGCCCCTTCCAGAGGCACCTCAAAATGGTGGATACTCGCCTTAAACGGCAGACATTCAGCCGTTTGTTGCGCTCAGCCGCTCTCGACGACCCATCCGTGGGGAAGTCGGCCCAGATTCCGTTACATTGCGACAGAAGCGTCCCACGCTCGAAGCATGACGTTGGTGAAGTCGCCGTCACGAACAGCCCGACGAAGGTCATCCCCCGCTAGCGGCACGATTAACAAGTCTTCGCGGCTTCCTCTCAGCATCTCCTTCGTGACGGTCTCGGTGAACCCGTTCCATGAAATCAAAAACCCGAGAGTCGCTCGCTGAGCCCTATTCTCAAGCTTCGATCGAAAAACAACAAACTCGTTCTTCCCACACTTGCCTGACCAATTCTTACACTCGGCTAGGATGATTGCTCCCTCACGCTTCAACCGGGTCTCATTGCTGCCGTTTAAAAGAGAAATGTCGATCTCCTCGGTCTCGGTGAGGATACGCTGGGAGACGGTCATCCCCGCCACAGTCTCGAAAAGGCGAGCGCACAGCTCTTCGAGCGAGCGACCCTTAGCTTGATTGTTCGATGCATTCTCCACCGCATCTACCAGCGCGTCGAGAGACAGGCTCCCCCAACCGGAAAGGCGCGCCGCTATCTCAGCGATGCGCTGTCCTACCTCGTCTGCTGCATCTGAAGCGGCCTCCTCTACTTGCTCGGCGACCCTGCGGACTGCAAGGTAGGCTTTCGAGAGGTTCGTCTCTGCCGTGGTGATTTCGAAGCGCAACGCGACATACGCGCCGTCATCATCTTGGTAGGACACCTCGGTATCGCCGGAAGACTTCTGCCGGGCTTCAACAGCTCGTCTAATCAGGTCGAGGTACTGCTCGAGACCAATGGGCGAGTACCAGTATTTGCGTGTCCATGTATGATCGGCTTCCCCGACCAGAGCACTACCGCGCCGGTAGACGGTTCCGTTCCAATCTAGGTGGTGGACACCGCCCTTGATCTGACCAATCTGAAACCCGCAGCCGTCCTGAACATCGCTCACGTCGAGCTTCTGAAGAACGGCTGGCGTTAACAAGACTGGCTCATCCTCGTCGGCCGTTCGTAAGAGTTGCCGCGCCTGCTTCTCGTTCATCGGTTCGACATATCCTATGGACGTTCACATCGTCTCGTCTGGTGAGATTACGGCAAGCATGGCAACCTGCTGAACCGTACCCAAAAGCACGAATGTGCGATCACCCCGCAAGCGGCCGTACGTTGGTGATGGTGATTCCCACATCCGCGCTCGCCAACGGGCCATCCGTCGTGAACATTTCCGCCTGCAGGTCGATCGCCAAGGCAAGGCACGCTCGGTCACCAAGCGAAAGACCAAGCGCCTTCGTCGGAGGCCGAAGGTCGCCTATGATAAGCGCCTGGGCAGGGGAGAGCGGCCGGACATCGAGGTGCAGCCCGCCAAGCGCCTCACGTACCTCGTCGAGCGGCAATCCTCGGTCCCGAAGCTTGGAGACGACCTCGGCGAGGTTGGTCGTTCCGATGATGCTACGAGTGAGAACGTCGACTACCCGATCCGCCCCGGGTTCGTCGTTGAGAAGGCAGAGCAGGGCGGAGGCGTCGAGTACGACCTTGCTACTCACGCTCCGCCTCGCGCCGGCGCTCCGCAATCAGCTCGTCAGCCAAACCGACGCCTTCGGGCACATACCTGCGCAGGATGGCGCGAGCACGTTCAAGCGCTCTCGGCACGGAACGTACCCGCAACTCGCCATCGTCCACATCGACGAGAACGGTGTCACCCGTAGTGATCCCGAGCTCCCGGCGCATAGCCGCCGGAATCACGAGTTTACCGCCGTCCACAATCTTGACCCTCTGTGCTTCCATCTACACTAAACTCGCTTGCCTGACCCAACCACCATACCCATACCGGCTTTTGCCGCTGAAAGGTAGCGCGAAGCAGGGCACTTCTACGGCTTTGGTGATCAGTGGTCGTTCATGTCCGCGCCCGATAGCTACTTAGGTCTGGCTTGTTGAGCTAGGCTCGACAGGATCGGGACTTGCTATTCTGAGCCGATTGCCGCAGCCGTGGCTCGTATGGGTATACCCAACAACGCCAAGTAGGAGTGATGAGCAGGTGGCAGGCAGCGAGGTTAGGGCGGCGCGGGTGTATTTGCGGGTAAGCACGGACGAGCAGGACCTGACGCGGCAGGAGAGCATTGTGGCTGGTGCGCGGGCGGCCGGCTTTTATGTCGCGGCCGTATACCGGGAGAAGGCGTCGGGCGCGCGACCGGACCGGCCGGAGCTGCTGCGCATGGTGGCGGACCTGCAGCCGGGCGAGGTGGTGGTGGCCGAGAAGATCGACCGCATCAGCCGCCTGCCTCTGCAGGAAGCGGAACTGCTGGTGGATGCTATCCGGGGCAGGGGGGCTCGGCTGGCGGTGCCGGGCATTGTGGACCTGTCGGACTTGGTAGCTGATAGCGCAGGCGTGGCGCGCATCGTGCTGGAGGCGGTGCAGGACATGCTGCTGCGGGTCGCGCTGCAGACGGCGCGGGATGACTACGAGACCCGGCGCGAGCGGCAACGCGAGGGCATCGAGATTGCCAAGCGGGCGGGGCGGTACACCGGCCGCAAGCCGGACCTCGCCCACCACCGGCGCATCGTAGGTCTGCGCGAGGCGGGCATGAGCATCGCGAAGACCGCGGAGCTCGCCGGGTGCAGCATCGCCCACGTCAAGCGCGTGACCGCGCTCCACCGCTCAAGGGCCGCTCAGCCGCAGAAGACTAGTTGAGTACCGTACATGTTTTACCTGCGGGTCGTGGCAGACCGAACCCCACCGCGGATTGGTCTCCGCGTGGAGCAGCAGAGCGGCATCCTGGGTATCACCGCAGGATAATCGCGCATAGTCGCTTCCAACCTGCCATTCTGACACGGGGTTCCGACACCTGTAGACCCGCGGAAAAGCTGGGGTGCTACGCAGGTGTCACAACCGGACGGTTGTGACACCGGCCGCGTTACGGACTGGAATGATAAAACAGGAAGTTCGGTACGATCAGTCAGGGATCAGCGCCCAACCACGTATCTGCAATGTCGCCATTGTGGTGAGAGCCGAGACATCGACTTCGATAGCCTTATCGACCGTGACCGGAGCGATCCCATTCCCGACTAAAGCCTGGCTGCACACTCGAACGGACACGCCTGCCCGCCTTAGCGCCGCTATCAAGGCAAGATTGGGGTTCGTCGTGGCACCGGTTTTCGTCGCATATGCCTCATCATCGGCAATAATCGGTGTCGCCGGCCCGTGGACGATCACGATCACATCTCCCTGTGCCGGCCGCACGCCGTCCGCCCCGAGCAGGTTCAGGAAGCGTGCGACCTTCTCCAGCGAGGGATTGACCTTGTCGGGAGATGACGCCGCCTTCGTCACACTGAACAGCACACGATATCGCAGCGAGTGGTCCGGCCGCTCAACCGCGCCTTCTACCGGCGTGATCCTGCCATAGCCGGCAATCACGGGTTGTTGCGCGGTGACGCCTGCTGACCCGGCACTGCTCATGACGGCCAAGCATCCTGCAACTGCGATAGCGGGAAGCCGCATCTGGTTTGTCCTTTCGAAACCGGAATGATTATCCGACCCTCGCAAATACGGCTGCGCCTATATTTTGCGGCCGCGTGGCAGCCGACGCCCCGCGCGCTCGCGACGGTCGGGAAGCGGGCGCTGCCTCATGCACGGCTAGATCATCGGCGCCGAATATCGCCTCGAGCGTGCGCACGCACATTGCGGCTGCGTCATCGGCGAGCCGGTAATGGACCTGCTTTGCCTCGCGTCTCGTCTTCACCAGCTCGGCGCGGCGCAGCTCGGCAAGCTGCTGGCTGAGGGCCGGCTGGGTCACGCCGGTCGCAGCCTCTATGTCCGCAACCTGCCGCTCACCGCCCAGCAGATAGGACAGGATCATGAGGCGCTGGGGTTGAGCGAACACGCGCAGCTTTTCGACCGCCGCATCGGCGATCGCGCGGGATTGATGGATCGCCGTCATCGATCGGCCTTCAACTGATGAAACCAGTCGGCACCGGCGCTGCACGGCAAGGCGGGCGGGAGCAGGACGTCGTCACCCGGCTGCCAGTCGGCCGGCGTATAGGCCTGCCCATCGGCCGATCGCTGCAATGCCCTCACCGTGCGGAGCATCTCGTCGACCGATCGCCCGACGTTCATCGGATACCAGTTGAGCGCACGGATGATGCCCTCAGGATCGATGAAATAGGTCGCGCGCACGGCCGAGGCGTCGCCGGCCTGTTCGTCAAGCATGCCATAGGCGTAACCCACCGCCATCGACGGGTCTTCCACGACCGGGAACGGCACCTCTACACCGAAGACATCCTTGATCGCGCGCAACCAGGCGACATGCGAATACAGGCTGTCAACCGACAGCCCGAGCAAGGCGCAGTCGAGCTCCTCGAATTGCGGTGCGGCCTTCGCCAGGGCCACGAACTCGCTGGTGCAGACCGGCGTGAAATCAGCCGGGTGCGAAAAGAACACGACCCAACGACCACGATACTGATCGAGCGACATCGCGCCCTGCGTCGTGCGGGCGGTGAAATTCGGGGCCGCGTCCCCGATGCGCAACGAGCGCGGTACGTCTGCATCCATCGTTTCCATGCTTTTCAGATGGCACGGGCAGCCCGTTGACGCAAGCGGATTACACAACTACATAAACCATGAAATCAATAATTGGAGGCGATCGTGGAATCGGCGTTGAATGAGGCAGTTGCGCAGATTGAACGTGCGAAGGCGGCGGTAGCGCCGGTCGTTCACTCGTTCTTCGACGAGCCGACCAACACCGCGACCTACGTCGTCTGGGACCCCGCCACGCGAAAGGCGGCGATCGTTGACAGTGTCCTGAACTTCGACGCTGCGGCCGGTCGCACCAATACGGCGTCGGCGGATGCGGTAATCGCTTATGTGCGGGAGCACGGCCTTTCGGTCGACTGGCTGCTCGAAACCCATGCTCATGCCGACCACCTGTCTGCGGCGCCCTATCTGCAAAAGGCGCTGGGCGGTCAGCTCGCGATCGGCCGCGACATCATTCGCGTGCAGAACGTCTTCGGCAAGATTTTCAACGCCGGCACCGACTTCGAACGGGACGGCTCCGAGTTCGACCACCTGTTCGACGATGGCGACCGTTTTACGATCGGCGACATCGAGGCCATCGCGCTGCATGTGCCGGGGCACACCCCCGCCGATATGGCCTATGTCATCGGCGACGCAGTCTTCACCGGCGATACCCTGTTCATGCCGGACTACGGCACCGCACGCGCAGACTTCCCCGGTGGTGATGCGCGCCAGCTATTCCGCTCGATCCGTCGACTGATGCAGTTGCCCGACGAGACGCGGCTGTTCCTGTGCCACGACTACAAGGCTGCGGGGCGCGACCGGTATGTCTGGGAGACGACCGTGGGCGCGCAGCGCGTCGGCAACGTCCACGTTCATGAGGGGGTGGACGAAGACAACTTCGTCGCGATGCGCACCAGTCGGGACGCCACCTTGTCGATGCCCAAGCTCATCCTGCCATCGGTGCAGGTCAATATGCGCGGCGGCCATCTGCCGGAGCCGGAAGTCAACGGCACCCGCTACCTCAAGATTCCACTGGATACGCTGTGATGCCCGGATTTCCCCATGCCATGCCGCTTGCCGGCTTCATCGGCGGCCTGATGATCGGGTTCGCTGCGGCGATCATGTTGCTGGGCAACGGCCGCATCGCCGGGGTCAGCGGCATGTTCGCGCGTGTCCTCGCTCTCTCTGAAGGGGGAGCGCCTTGGATGATGGCCTTGCTTTTCACGGCGGGGCTGCCCCTGGGCGCGGCGCTGACCGCAGCCAATGTGAATGTGGAAGCTCGCTTCCCGACGTCGCTCGGGCTGATCGCCGTCGCCGGGCTGATCGTCGGGATCGGGACGCGGCTCGGCGCGGGGTGCACCAGCGGTCACGGCGTCTGCGGCCTGTCGCGCCTGTCGCCGCGGTCCATCGTCGCGACCGGCACGTTCATGGCGACCGGCATCGCCACCGTGACCCTCATGCGTCTCGCGGGAGTGGTATCGTGATGCGCCAGAGCCTTCTTTCGCTCGTCAGCGGCACGCTGTTCGGCGCCGGCCTCGCCGTGTCCGGCATGATCGATCCTGCGCGGGTACGGGCGTTTCTCGACGTCGCCGGTGCCTGGGACCCGACCCTGGCATTCGTCATGGCGGGAGCGATCCTGCCGATGGCGATAGCCTGGCTCATCGTGCGTGGACGCTCTACGCCGATCGTCGCGGAGCAATTCCATACGCCGGCCACGTCGCCGATCGACGCGCGCCTCCTCGGCGGTGCCGCCCTGTTCGGCATAGGCTGGGGCCTTGTCGGCCTGTGCCCCGGCCCCGCCATCGCCGCGCTCGCGATCCAGCCTGCCCCCGCGCTGCTCTTCACCGCTGCAATGGCGCTCGGCGCAGCCATCCACCGCTTCGCACTCATCCCACGCCGTTCGGCGTGACCGGACAGGAGACATTACATGGCCTTCAAGAAGATCACACCGTCCTTCTCGGCTGCTCCCCAGCTCACCCGGGATGATGTCGCTGCCGCCGCACAGGCGGGGTTTCGCTCGATCGTTTCGAGCCGGCCAAATGGCGAGGAGCAGGGACAGCCGAGCGCACACGAGATGGCCCGGATCGCCGAAGAACACGGCCTTGCGTTCGCCCATGTCCCGATCGTGCCGGGCAAGGCGACCGATGCCGATGCGGACCGGATGAAGGAAGCGCTGACTGCGCTGCCGGGACCGACGCTCGGCTTCTGCCGAAGCGGCACGCGGGCGGCTACCCTATGGGCGCTGGCGGAGGCGAGTCATGCCGATCCCGAAACGATCGTCGGTCAGGCCAAGGCAGCCGGGTACGACCTGGCCGATCTGAAGCCGGCGCTCGCTCGCCGGTCCGAAAGAACCGGCAAATGACCTACGACATCGTCATCATCGGAGGCGGAGCTGCGGGCATCGCAACCGCCGCCAGCATCCTGAAACGTAACGCCAAGGTGTCGATCGCGGTCGTCGATGCGGCCCGGGACCATTATTACCAGCCCGGTTGGACGTTAGTCGGGGCAGGCGTTTTCACCCCCGAACAGACCCGCAAGGCCGAAGCCGATGTCATGCCCAAGGGCGTCGAATGGATCCGGCTGCCGGCGATCACCATCGACCCCGAGCGTCAGGCGATCACCCTGGGCGACGGGGATACGATCGCCTATCGTGTCCTGATCGTCGCCCCCGGCCTGCGTTTGGCGTGGGAGAAGATCGCGGGGCTTACCGAAGCGTTGGGCCGCAACGGGGTCACGTCCAACTACCGCTACGATCTGGCGCCCTACACCTACCAGCTTGTCCAGGAATTGCAGCGGGGACGCGCGCTGTTCTCGCAACCGCCGATGCCGATCAAGTGCGCCGGCGCGCCTCAAAAGGCGATGTACCTGTCCTGCGACATCTGGCGCGAACGCGGTGTTCTCCCCGCGATCGACGTCGAATTTCACAACGCCGGTGCGGCGCTGTTCGGCGTCGCGACCTATGTCCCTGCGCTGATGGAATATGTCGAGAAGTATAGGATCAACCTCAAGCTCGAATCCAACCTCGTCGCGGTCGACGCCGATCGGCGTATTGCCACCTTCGAGCGCAAGCAGAACGGTGTCAGCGAGCGGATCGAGCGCGGGTTCGACATGCTCCACGTCGTGCCGCCGCAGGTGTCGCATGACGTCGTTGCCAAAAGTTCGCTCGCGGCGGCAAACGGCTTCGTCGAGGTCGATGAGGCGACGCTGCGCCACAAGCGATACGACAACGTCTTTGCCTTGGGCGATGCTGCGGGGACGAGCAATGCGAAGACGGCTGCGGCAGCCCGCAAGCAGGCACCCGTGGTGGCGGTCAACGCGCTCGCCGCACTCGAAGGCAAGCCTCCTGTTGTCGACTATGACGGCTATGGGTCGTGCCCGCTCACCGTCGAGCGCGGCAAGATCGTCCTCGCCGAGTTCGGCTATGGTGGAAAACTGCTCCCCAGCTTTCCGTCGTGGCTGCTGAACGGCACGCGCCCGACGCGCGCTGCCTGGTTCCTGAAGGAGCGGATGCTGCCCCCGATTTACTGGCAAGGCATGCTGAAAGGCCATGAATGGATGGCGGCTCCGCATAAGATCGGCAAAGCGGCATGACCCTCGAACCGATCCAGTATCTGCTGGGTGCGTTATCCGGCAGCCTGGTGGGCTTTACCCTCGGGCTTGTCGGCGGGGGCGGCTCGATCCTCGCCGTCCCACTCATGGTCTATCTGGTGCGCGTGCCCGACGCCCATCTCGCCATCGGCACGAGCGCGTTCGCCGTCGCGGCTAACGCCGCCACGGGGCTGATCGGCCATGCAAGGGCGCATAACGTCAAATGGCGCTGTGGCGGCATGTATGCGACCGCCGGCGTCATCGGCGCCCTGTTCGGCTCTACCGCGGGCAAGGCCGTCGACGGCGGCAAGCTCCTGTTCCTGTTCGCACTGGTCATGGTCGTCGTCGGCGTCCTGATGCTGCGCGGGCGCGGTGACACGGGCAACCCGGGGGCGGAGTGCAACCGGGAAAAGGCGCCGAAGGTGCTGGGCTACGGCCTCGGCACCGGTCTGTTCTCGGGCTTCTTCGGCATCGGCGGGGGCTTTCTGATCGTCCCCGGCCTGATCGGATCGACGGGCATGCCGATCCTGAACGCCGTCGGCACGTCATTGATCGCCGTCACCGCGTTCGGGCTGACGACGGCCGCCAATTACGCATTTTCGGGTCTGGTGGACTGGCCGCTGGCTTTCGTGTTCATCGCCGGTGGAGTTGTCGGCGGCTTGATCGGCACGCGCATCGCGAAGCGCCTCGGTACGGGCGGCACGCTCACCACGGTCTTCGCCGTCCTGATCTTCGTGGTGGCGGCCTACATGCTCTGGAAAAGCGCGGCCGCGTTTCTCTGATGGCGGGTGCGATTGCCATCGGGCCGCTGATGCTGGCCGTCGATCGCGGGCTTGCCGTGCTGTGCATCGTCGTGTTCCTTGGCCTCACGACACTGGCCGGTCGGTTCCGCTTCCCTCGCGTATCGACGGTCTCCACCAGCGCCATCGTCGCTGGACTGGTCACGGCACGGATCGGTTACGTCGCAGCGCATTGGTCGAGCTACACCGGCGCTCCGCTGTCCATCCTTGCCGTGTGGCAGGGTGGCTTTTCCCCCGTTGCAGGGCTTCTGGGCGCTGCGGCGATGCTGGCGATCCGGCTTGGCCGCTCAAGCGCGCTGGCGGCAGGCTGGGGAGCGTTGGCTGTTGCGGGTGGCCTCTGGTTCTCGCTTCAGGCGCTGATCCCTCCCGTGACCTACGGCCCGTTCCCCTATCATCTCAACCTGACAACCCCGTCCGGCGCGCCGCTTCCACTCGATCGCTTCCGTGGCAGGCCCTTCGTGGTCAACCTGTGGGCGACATGGTGCGGTCCGTGTCGGCGTGAGCTGCCGATGCTCGATGCGGTTGCGTCGCGCCCTGGCGAGGTCCCGATCCTTCTTGCCGATCAGGGCGAGGCGCAAGCGATCGTCAGCGGTTTTCTCGGCCGTGAAAATATCGGAGCGCGCCATGTCGCGCTCGACCCCGATCGTGGCCTTTCTCAAGCCCTGAAGGTGGCGGGGTATCCCGCAACGGCCTTCGTTGCGGGCGACGGCACGATCGTACAGCTCCAGCTCGGTGAATTGTCACGCGCTGCGCTCGCCGATGGAATCGAATTAGCAAGGAAACACCGATGAATCGTCGCAACCTGTTGTCTCGGGGCCTCCTGGCCGCGCTTGCCTTCGCCGCGCCGATCACGCCTCTCATGGCCCAGCAGCCCGATCTGTCGCGCAAGGCGGTCGTTGACGATCCCGTGGCTCCCAAGCGCGCCGGCAGGACCTACGACGTCACGGTTGTCGAGTTTTTCGACTATAACTGCCCCTATTGCCGTCGCATGGAGCCGGTGCTGAACGCCCTGCTTCGCTCCGACCCGAAGGTACGGGTCGTGTACCGGGACTGGCCGATCTTCGGACCTGCCTCGCGTGAGGCGTCACGCGCGGCTGTCGCGAGCCAATGGCAGGGCAGGCATGCCGCCTTTCACGAGGCCCTGATGACCTCGCCGGCGCGGCTCGACAGCGCGGGCGTCAAGGCAGCGGCTGCCAAAGCCAAGGTCGACTGGCCCCGTCTGCAACGCGATTTGAAGAACCGTGGCGCCGAAATCGACGCGCTGCTTACGCGCACCGATAGCATCGCCCAGGCGATCGGTTTCAACGGAACACCAGCGCTGATCGTCGGCTCGCAGGTCGTCGCCGGTGCTGTCGATCTCCCGACGTTGCGTCGTCTCGTCGCGGAAGCGCGCAAAAAACCAGCGGCGCGCTGACCATGCCCGGGCCGCTCAATCGGAGACAGCTTGCCGGCTTGGGCGCGGTGGTCGTGGGTGGTTGGGCAGTCGGGCAGGTTCTACGGCGTACCGCCCCGATCGGGCGCGACGTCGGGCCGACCGCCGACCTGATCCTTGCCGGTAACGGCTCGCCCGAGGACGGACCTGCCGATGCTACGCTCCGGCTTGCCGTGTTCACCGACTATCGTTGCCCGGCCTGCCGTCATGGATTTTCCGCCCTGGAAGAGGCTGTGCAACGCGACGGCAAGGTGCGGGTCATCTACAAGGATTGGCCCATCTTCGGTCCGCCATCCGAACGTGCCGCAAGCGTGGCGCTCGCGTGCGCCGAACAGGGAGTTTACCCGACCGTCCATCGTGCGTTGATGACGGACAGCCGCACGATCGACGACGACGTGTTGCGGGACGTCGTGATGCGCGCTGGCGGCGATTGGCTGCGCGCGATGACCTGGCTTGCCGCCCACGCGGACGCTGTCGCAGCCCGCCTGCGGGCGAACGGACAGGAAGCCTATTCGATCGGACTGGCGGGCACCCCGGGTTATCTTGCCGGTCCCATGCTGGTGATGGGCGCGATCGACGCCAGCGATTTCCAACGGCTGTTCGCGCGTGCGCGGGAAGAAAGCTGACGATGCGAGAGGATACGAAACATGATCGAGTATAATCACAAGGGCATGACGGTTGCGTCGCTCCATGACGAGCGCACCGGCAGCTTCCAGTATGTCGTGGTCGACGAAGCCACGAAGACCGCCGCGATTATCGATCCGGTCCTCGACTTCGATCCCCGTGCCGGTGCGACCGCAACCGACAATGCCGATATGATCCTCGAATATGTCCGCGCCAAGGGACTTACTGTGGAATGGGTGCTCGATACCCATCCCCATGCCGATCACTTCTCGGCCGCGCCGTATCTCGCGGAAAAGACAGGGGGCAAAACCGCGATCGGCACCAAGGTCGTGGAGGTGCAGAAGCTCTGGCAGGACATCTACTGCCTGCCCGACCTGCCCGTCGATGGTAGCCAGTGGGATCGCCTGTTCGCCGATGGCGAGCAGTTCAGGATCGGCTCGCTCGACGCGCACGTCATGCTGTCGCCCGGCCACACGCTCGCCTCGATCACCTACGTCGTCGGCGACGCGGCGTTCGTCCACGACACGCTGATGGTGCCCGACAGCGGCACCAGTCGGGCTGACTTTCCAGGCGGCAACGCGCGCGCGCTGTGGCGCTCGATCCGGGCGATCCTCGAACTGCCGCCCAGCACCGCGACCTATGTCGGCCACGACTACGGCAAGGACGGGCGCGAAGTCTTTGGACGATCGACCGTGGCGGACCAGCGTCGTGACAACATCCATGTGCACAACGGCATCGGTGAGGCCGAGTTCGTCGCCACCCGCGAGAAGCGCGACGCAACCCTGCCGCTGCCGGACCTGATGCTTGCCGCGCTCCAGGTGAACATCCGCGGCGGTCGCCTGCCGGAGCCGGAGGCGTGCGGCACAGCGTTCCTCAAGGTGCCGCTCAACCACTTCGGCGCGGGCAAATGACCGAACCAACGCCGCCAACGCCCGGTGATGATGGCGATGCCCAGCGTATCATCTTCGCCATTACCGCCGCGCTGCTCGTCCTCGTCGTCACCTACAAGGTAGGGCAGTCTGACGCGCCCGTGCAGGCACCCGTCGAGGTAGCAGCGGACGCCGCCTTTTCGCCACCGGCGGAAAGCACCATCCCCGCCGGGCCGGACGGCGACGCGATCCGGCGCGGTCGACTGATCTTCACCGCGAGCGCGGCTCATGCCGGCCAGTACGTCGGCAACGGCCTGACGTGCAGCAACTGTCACCTCGATGCCGGGCGGAAGGCCGATGCGTCCCCGATGTGGGCGGCCTGGGTCAGCTACCCAGCTTATCGCGCGAAGAACGGCCGGGTGAACACGATGGAGGATCGCATCCGCGACTGCTTCCTCTACTCGATGAACGCGCCCGCCTCGAAAGCCGGCGCCCCGCCGCCCTATGGCGACGATATCTACCGCGATCTCCAGAGCTATTTCGCCTGGCTCGCGACCGGCGCGCCATCCGGCAAGCCGCTGCCCGGTCGCGGGTTCATAAAGCTCGCCACAACCCCGATCGGGCACGATCCGGTTCGCGGCGCGATTGTGTTCGCCGGCCAGTGCGCATCATGCCACGGTGCGAACGGCCAAGGGCAGGCGAACCCGGACGGCAGCTATACTATCCCGCCGCTGTGGGGAGCGCGCTCCTACAATTGGGGTGCGGGCATGACCGGGCTGGCGTCGGCTGCCGGGTTCATCAAGGCCAACATGCCTTATGGTGAGGGCAACACGCTGACGGATCAGCAGGCGTGGGATGTCGCCGCCTATGTCGATAGTCGCGAGCGACCCCGCGATCCGCGGCAGACCGGGACTGTCGAGAGCGCACGTAAGCAGTTTCACCCCAAAGGGGACTATTATGGTCAGGAGATTGACGGAAAAATGCTTGGCAGCTGATCGCTCGGCTTCCTAACCAGTGTCACAACCGAACGGTTTTGACACCATTCCTTGAGTAGCCAAGTCAGCTAATCGCTTAGTGACCTAGCCGTAATGGATAAGTTGAGTCACTGCTGTTTTCTGCTTTCGTTCTCCACGATACTGAATCATAGAATTGTTATGCCAATCGCGCGTGAACATCGCTGGCTCTACCCGATTGACTGGCGTGAACTATCTGCCTTCATCCGGTTTGGCCGCGCCAAAGGACGCTGCGAACATTGTCAGCGCCCGCATGGTCGTCATGTGCTGCATCTGGGCGATGGTGTTTGGTGGGATGAGGACATAAGCAGGTGGCGCAACGGGCAGGGCAGGTGCGTTCGCCGCCTGCCGCCGCCCGACGCCCTCTTATGCGCGCAACCTGGCTTCGTCGGCATTGATCCACCTTCACAAGTGCGGATCACGCGCGTGGTTCTTGCTAGCGCGCATCTGAACCATGATCCGAGCGATAACCGACCACGCAACCTCGCTGCACTCTGCCAGCGGTGCCACATGCGCCACGACGCCAGCGAGCATCGCCGACGTCGGTGGATCAACGCCTTCCGTATGCGTGCGATCGGCGATCTATTTGCCTGATCCGAAATCTCCTGCTGACCGCCTGGGAGCTAATCAAAGATCACTCAGTCGGTGAATCGAACGCTGTCAGGATTGGGCACGGCCCTGCCGATCCCGAGCCGCACTCGCTGGCAAGCCGACGCAGCGAAGCACGCGCCTGTTCAAGCTCGGCGATCTTCGCATCCAGCGCCGCCATCTGCTCATGGGCGAGCTGGCGCGCACGCGCGCGATCGTCGGTCGCATCCAGCGCCAGAAGCTCACCGATCTGCTCGAGCGTGAAACCGGCTGCCTGCGCCGAGCGGATGAAGCGAAGGCGGCGGGCGTCATCGGTGCCGTAGCGCCGGATGCCGCCTCCGGCGCCAGCCCCGGTCGGCCGGTCTGGCTCGTCCAGCAAACCGCGACGCTGATAGTAGCGCACCGTTTCGACGCCGACGCCGCCCTCGCGCGCGAGCGCCGCGATCGTCATGCCGGTCATGCCTTGACTCCGTACTATGGTACGGACCCTATATAGGCGGGGCGAGGATATTGGAGAAGCGGCATGGCGAGCGCCCCCGCCAAACAGGCGACGATCTACCGGATGGTGATGCCGGAACATACCTGCCCTTTCGGGCTGAAGGCGAAGGATCTTCTGCGCCGGGAAGGCTATGCGGTCGATGACCATTGGCTGATGACGCGGGAAGAAACCGACGCTTTCAAGGCGAAGCACGGCGTCAAGACGACCCCGCAGATCTTTATCGCCGGGGAGCGGGTCGGCGGCTATGACGATCTGCGCCGCTTCTTCGGCAAGATGGTCCGCGACCCCAAGGCCGTCACCTATCGCCCGGTGATTGCCGTGTTCGCGATGACGGCGCTGATGGCGCTCGCCGCCAGCTATGCGGTACTCGGCACGCCCTTCACGGTGCGGGCGGGTGAATGGTTCATCGCGTTCTCGATGTGCGCTCTGGCGATGCTCAAGCTCCAGAACGTCGAGAGCTTCTCGAGCATGTTCCTCAACTACGATCTGCTCGCGAAGCGCTGGGTGCCCTATTCCTATGTCTATCCCTACGCGGAAGGAGCGGCGGGCGTCCTGATGGCAGCCGGCGCGTTGACCTGGCTGTCGGTGCCCGTCGCGCTCGTTATCGGTACGATCGGCGCGGTGTCGGTGTTCAAGGCCGTCTACATCGACAAGCGTGAGCTGAAATGCGCGTGCGTGGGCGGGGACAGCAACGTGCCGCTCGGCTTCATCTCGCTCACCGAAAACCTGATGATGGTCGCGATGGCGCTGTGGATGATCGCTGCGCCGCCCGTGCTGGCGATGGCGCACTGACGCGAAGGTCGGCACGCGTCGTCAATGCGGGCTGATCGCCGTAACTTCTGCCGTCATACCCTTCGCCTTGGCGGTGAATGCGACCCGCTGCCCCGACCGCAGTCCCTTGAGCAGGGTCGGGGGGGATGCCCGGAAGGTCATCGTCATTGCGGGCCAGCCGATCGTCGGGATCGGGCCGTGCTTGATGGTTACGGTTCCACCTTTCGCGTCGACGGCAGTGATCGTCCCCGATCCGCTGCCGGATTTTACAGCCGATGCAGCCGGCCTGCTGCCTTGAGCAAGAGCGCTCGCTGCGATCGGCGTGACTAGTAGCATGAATGCGGCGCGCATGGAGAAAGTGGCTTTCATCAGATCTTCCTTTCGGGGCGGGTTGAAGCTCGCCGCCGCAAGAGCAAGTAGGCGGCTGGCAGGATGAACATGGAGAGGAAAGGGGCGGTCAGCATTCCACCGATCATCGGCGCGGCGATCCGGCTCATCACCTCCGATCCGGCGCCATGCCCGATCAGCACGGGGAACAGCCCGGCGACGATGACAGCGACGGTCATCGCCTTGGGACGTACCCGCAACAGCGCGCCCTCCCTGATCGCTTCCGATACTTGCTCGCCCGACGGTGACGGCCCGCGCTCGGCCAATGCGTGTTTCAGGTAGATCAGCATGACGACGCCGAACTCCGCCGACACGCCGGCGAGCGCGATGAACCCGACACCTGTGGCGACCGATTGCGCATAGCCGAGCAGCCATAATGTCCAGATGCCGCCGGTCAGCGCGAAGGGCAGTGTGCCCATGATAAGCGCCGCCTCGTCGAGGCGACCGAAGGTAAGGTAGAGGAGAAGGAAGATGATCGCGAGTGTCGCCGGCACGACGAGCATCAACCGAGCCTCGGCACGCTGCAGATACTCGAATTGTCCGGAATAGGCGATCGAGACGCCGGGGCTGAGCCGAACATCTTTGCCAACAGCACGGCGCAGATCGGCGACCGTGGAGGCCAGGTCGCGCCCGCGCACGTCGACATAGACCCATGTCGAGAGTCGACCATTTTCCGTCTTGAGCATCGGTGGACCTTCCGCGATCGACACGGATGCGACGGTGCCGAGTGTGATCTGCTGACCCGATGCGGTGACGATTGGGAGAGTTCGCAGTCCCTCCAGACTGTCACGCAGCTCGCGGGGGTAGCGGACGCTGATCGGGTAGCGGGCAAGGCCCTCCACCGTCTGGCCGATCGTCTCGCCGCCGATCGCGCCGGACACAATCTCCTGCACATCGGCGATGTTGAGACCGTAGCGCCCCGCGGTCACCCGATCGATATCGACATCGACATAGCGGCCTCCGGTCAACCGTTCTGCCAATGCCGAGCTGACGCCCGGCACGGTCCTGGCGACACGTTCGATGCTGCCGGCGATGCGGTCCAGCTCGGAGAGGTTGGACCCCGACACTTTCACCCCGATGGGACTCTTGATGCCGGTCGCGAGCATATCGATCCGATTGCGGATCGGAGGCACCCATACGTTCGTGAGGCCGGGCACGCGCACTGTGCGGTCCAGCTCCTCCACCAGCTTTGCCGGCGTCATCCCCGCGCGCCATTGATCGCGCGGCTTGAATTGGATGGTCGTCTCGAACATCTCGAGCGGTGCCGGGTCGGTCGCGGTCTCGGCGCGTCCGGCTTTGCCGAACACGGTTTTGACCTCGGGAACGGTTTTTATCAGCCGGTCTGTGCGCTGGAGCAGGGCCGAGGCGCTCGCGGCCGAAAGGCCGGGAAGCGCGGACGGCATGTAGAGCAGATCGCCCTCATCCATCGTCGGGATGAACTCGCCACCCAATCGGGTCAGCGGCCATGCCGTCGTCGCCAGTACCAGGGCGGCGATGCCGATCGCCGCCCAAGGCCGCGCCAACACGCGGTCGAGCGCCGGGCGATAGGCACGGGTGAGCACGCGGTTGATAATGTTGTCGTTCTCGGCCGGAATGCGTCCCCGGATCAGCCATCCCATCAGGACCGGCACGAGCGTTACCGACAGGATCGCCGCTGCCGCCATCGCATAGCTCTTGGTGAAGGCGAGCGGGGCGAACAGCCGTCCCTCCTGCGCTTCGAGCGTGAACACCGGCACGAACGACAGCGTGATGATGACGAGGCTGAAGAACAGCGCCGGCCCGACCTCGGCCGCGGCCTCGGTGATGACGCGCCAGCGTTCCTCGCCCGCCAGCGCCACGCCCGGATGGTCGTGTTCCCATCGCTCGATCCGCTTGTGCGCGTTCTCGATCATCACGATCGCGGCATCGACCATCGCGCCGATCGCGATGGCGATACCGCCCAAAGACATGATGTTGGCGTTCACCCCCTGCACACGCATGACGAGCAAGGCCGCGAGCACCCCCAGAGGCAAGGTGACGATCGCGACCAGCGCAGACCGGACATGCCACAGAAACAACCCGCAGATGATCGCGACGACGACGAACTCCTCGATCAGCTTGCCCGTCAAATTCTCCACCGCGCGGTCGATCAATTGCGAGCGGTCATAGGTGGTGACGATCTCGACGCCGGGGGGAAGGCTCGCTTTCAGTTCCGCGAGCTTGGCCTTGACGGCTTCGATCGTCTGCCGTGCATTCTTGCCCTGACGCAGGATGACGACTCCGCCCGCGACCTCGCCTTCGCCGTTCAGCTCGGCGATGCCGCGGCGCATCTCGGGGCCGATCTGGATCGACGCGACGTCGCCCAAGGTAACGGGGACGCCGGCACCGGCGACCTTGAGCGGGATCGCGCGGAAATCGTCGACGGTGCGCAAGTAACCTGACGCGCGCACCATATATTCGGCTTCGCCCAGCTCGAGGACGGACCCGCCGGCCTCCTGATTGGCGCGGCGAATGGCATCGACGGCCTGAGTGTGCGTGACACCGAATGCGGCGAGCCGCGTCGGGTCGAGCAGCACCTGATATTGCTTCACCATTCCGCCGATGCTCGCCACCTCCGCAACGCCGGGCAGCGTTTTCAGTTCATAACGTAGGAACCAGTCCTGCAAGGATCGGAGCTGCGACAGGTCACGGCGGCCGGTGCGGTCCAACAGCGTGTATTCATAGACCCAGCCGACCCCCGTCGCATCAGGACCCAGCGCGGCCTGCGCGCCTTGGGGAAGCCGTCCCTGCACCTGGCTCAGATACTCCAGCACGCGTGAGCGCGCCCAATAGAGGTCGGTCCCATCCTCGAAGAGGACATAGACGTAGCTGTCGCCGAAGAACGAATAGCCGCGCACGGTTTTCGCGCCAGGCACGGACAGCATCGTCGTGGTGAGCGGATACGTCACCTGGTTCTCGACGATCTGCGGGGCTTGGCCCGGCCAGCTCGTGCGGATGATGACCTGCGTGTCGGACAGGTCGGGGAGCGCATCGACGGGGGTGGCACGCATTGCGAACACCCCGGCCATGGCGAGCGCGATGGCCGCCAGGACGACGAGGAAGCGGTTCGCGACCGACCAGCGGATGATCGCGGCAATCATCGCCCAGCCTCGCGCGTCATGCGGCGCAGCGTTGGACCATCGGCGGGTTGATCAAAGCCGAACCGCACCCGCTCACCCTTGCGATACCCACGCACCAACGCGGGATCGGCGACGCGGAACGTCATTGTCATGGCCGGCCAGCCGATCGCCGGAACGGGCTGATGGGACAGGGTGACGGAACTGCGATCGATCGCCTCGATGCTGCCGACCGTCTCGTAGATCGACGCGGTGGGTTTCACGGCCGGCTTTGTTGCGGGTGACGCTTCGACACCAATCGGACGCGCATCGAGGCCAGCGAGGCTCGCTTCGGAGTCGATCAGGAACTGGCCCGACGCGACAACCTTCTCACCCTCGGTCAGGCCGGCGACTATCTCGGTTTTGCCGCCGCCTTCTGCGCCAGTGCGAACCTCGGCGGGTCGAAAGCGTCCACCCGGCCCTGCCAACATGACGAGTGTGCGCCGGCCGGTCCGGATCACGGCCTCACTCGGAACAAGGAGTGCATCGCGGCTCCCCTGGTCGAGCGCCACGCTGGCGAACATACCGGGGCGCAACCGGCCGGCACGGTTGGGGAGCTCGACGCGGATTGTGAGCGTGCGGCTCGCTGCCTCGGCCTGGGGCAGGATCGCAGCGATGCGGCCCCTGAAGCTTTCGCCCGGGAAAGCCGCCAGCGTGGCGATGACGGGCGTGCCGATCCGCAGGTTTCCTGCGAGGGCCTCAGGGACAGCCGCGTTCAGCCACACGGTGGCGAGGCCGTTCACCTCCGCCAGTGTCTGTCCTTGCGCGACCGTCATCCCCTGTCGGACGCCGAGCGTCTTGATGACGCCCCCCACGGGCGTGCTGATCGTCGTCACACCTTGCGGTCGGCCGCGCCACTCCGCCGATGCAATCGATCCGGCGGGCATCCCGAGAAGCAACAGGCGCTCTCGTGCCGCCCGCGTGAGCCCGGCATCCCCGGTGCGGCGCACGGCGAGATACTCCGCCTGCGCGCCCGCCCATTCGGGCACAAGGATATCGGCGAGCGGGGCGCCTGCCGGCACGACATCGCCTGGCGCGCGCGCATAGACGCGCTGAACGAAGCCGCCGCTGCGTGCCTGCACGACCGCAACGTTGCGGTCATTGAACTCGATGCTGCCGGTTGCCGAGGCCGAGTTTGACAACGATCCGCGTTCGACCGTGACGATCCGCGCGCCGAGCCGCTGGAGGCTGGCCGGATCGATCGCTACGCCCGGTGCGGCGCTACCGCCTGCGCCCTCGTCGGCATAGCGGGGGATCAGTTTCATCCTCATCGACGAGAGACCCGGGCCGTCGTGCCGCTCCCCCGGGATCATCGGATCATACCAGTAGAGGATCTTCTTCTGCGGGGCTGGGGATGCCGTTTGATCGGCAGCCGAGGACGTGCCAAGTTTCGCGAGCCCGAAGCCCACGCCCCCTGCGACCAGCACCAGCGCGCTTACCGCGGTGACAAGGCGGGCGCGGGTAATGGTAGTGTCGCTCATCGATCGGCGCTCCCGAAGGTAATGGTGAGGCGGACAGAGTCTGCGGCGACGAGCGCCTCACGGTCGAGCACGGTCAGCTCGGCGTCGGCGAGCGCGGTCTTGGCTTCGATGGCATCCGCAAGACTCGCGCGACCGGCAGAGTAGCTCGCTATCTCCAGATCGGCTCGCTTCCGAGCGAGCGGAAGGAGCACGTCGCGCGCGCGCTGCCATTGGCTGTGATGCATTTGGTGGTCCGCCAGCGCGGCCTCCAGATCGGCTGCCAATGTGCGCCGGGTTTCTTCGCGCGCGGCCTCGGCCTGCGCCTGTGCGGATTTGCGGGCTTCGATGCGCGGGTTCTGACGCGATCGAGCGAACAGCGGCAGGCTCATCGAAACTCCCGCCGACACCATGTCGCCATACCGGGGGTCACGGCGTTGATAAGCTACCTCTACCCCCCAATCGGGTCGCTTCTCCGCTCGCGCCGCATCCACGTCGGCCTGGGCGCGCTGAATACCGGCCTCGGCGAGAACCATGTCGGAGTGAAGGCTGAGCGCGTCCCGCAGCCGCGCCGGAGCCAGATCGATCGCGGGCATATCGCCGGCAATCTCGGGCGCCGATACGCCGGTCCAGCGAGCCAGCATCGCGCGGGCGCGCGCAACGGCGGCCATCAACTCGTCGCGGCGGTCGTCGAGTGCCGCGATCTCCTGATCGGTCGTCAGTGTCTGACCAGGGCGGACCGAACCGGTCGTCACGGCGGCCCGCGCAGCGGAAGGGAGAGATCGAAGGAATAGCAGAACGGTGTCGAGGGCAGCTAGTCGACGCTCGGCATAAGCAAGGTCGATCCATGCCTGCCCCGCTCCCAATCGCACCTCCCGGAGCTTGGTCGCTTGCGATGCTTCTGCCGTTGCGATCACGGCGCGTGCCTGCGCTTGCGCGGCATGACGCTTGGCAAGGTTGGGTAGGTCCTGTTGGAAACCGACACGCCCCATCGTCATGTCGTCTCTGGATAGGGAGAAGGCGGGTGGCCCAGAGACAGGATAATTCTCGATTCCGATCGACACACGGGGGTCCGGAAGGCTTCCCGCCGCACGTGCATCGGCTTGGGCGGCGCTGACCCCCGCGCGACCGGCAACCGCTCCCGGGGCGTTGGCAACCGCATCGCGCAGCGCTTGGTCATAGGTAAGTGTCTGCGCGTGCGCGGCGCTCGTCGTGAGCGCGGCGACCGCGAGCATCATGGATGCGCGCATCCCTCTAGTCCCTTCATGTCATAATGATGGCCGGGCTCCAAATGGTTGATCGGAGCCCGGCACCTGTTCAGGCTCGCCAGCTTAAGTTGACTGGCCGCCCTTCATTGACATGCAGGCGTCGCGACCGCGTTCCATCATCGGGCACACGCAGGCGCTCGACTGGGGAACGTCCGTAACCCATACGCGACGTGGGGCTTGAAGCGGCGCCCGCGGGCCCGGCTGGTAATTGGAACGCCACTCCCAATGACCATTGCTTTTATTTTCAGATGTGGCCGCCGTCGCTGCCGACGCGGCGAGGCTAGCGGCAAATACCGCCAAGATGAACGTTTTCATGTCACTTTCCAATTTGATCGAGATTTAAAATCGGCAGAGCCGCAACCGGCGAACGGCTGCAGCCTGACACGGCTTGACTCGATCAAACGGTAGGCGGTTCGGGCTCGGGAGCGACGTTGAGGCCGGCAAGTGCCCGGCTGGCAGGCCAGATAACGATTTGAGATGCGATCGAGCGCTTCAGCACTCTTGCCGGCTCCTCAAACGTCATGGGAACAACGCATCCCATTTGGGCGATACACGCCAGCGTCAGTCCTTTGCATGGGTGTTCCGATGACGGATCCGGGGTCGCCATACCCGCGCAATCCATGCGGGATGGGGTGACATGGCTCATCGCCATCTTGGGTGAGAGCGATGGGCCGGCCGCATACGCAATTCCTTGGCCCAAAAGGCCAAGCAACGCTCCAACAAGAAGCAAGAGAGAAAGACGAGCTTTCAACACCCGGATACTATCCCAATTGTCAACGCCGAGGTCAATACGGGTGGTTTGCCGGGTGCCGTAGTGCCGGCATGAAGCGCCGGGGAAGATTTGCCGCTCACAAGACAACCTGTCGTTTAGGCGCCGTGGCTAGCAAAGACACGCCGGCCAGCGGCACCGAACGCAATGACGTCATAGGGCTGGGTTCTCATGCCGGGCACCTCCATGCCCGGTGAGCCCATCGGCATTCCGGCCACGGCCAAGCCGCGCACGCCTTTAGGATGCTGGGCCAGCGCGCGCTTCATGTCCGCGATCGGGACATGTCCCTCAAACGCCATGCCGTCGATGATCGCGGTATGGCAGGACGCGAGGTCAGCGGGCAGGCCGATCTTACGCTGCAGCACCTCACGGCGATCATCGTCGATGATCTGGACCTTGCGGCCGAACTGCTGACGCACCTGCGCCGCCCATTTCTCGCAACAGCCGCAACCCGGATCGCGGTGCATGGCGATGTCGGCCGCGGCCGATGCGACCGCTGGGATGGTCATTAGCAAGGCGGCGACGGCGCCACGAACACCATTCTTCATCATCAGCTCCTAAAAGGAAATCCCCGCCCTGCCGGGGGGTAGGGGGATCGACAGGGCGGGGCAGCGCTCCCTTATTGCGGGCGCTTGCCGTGCTTGCTGAGCCACGCCTGCAGCTCGGCAATATCCTTTTCCTGTTTCGTGATCGTCATCTGCGCCATGCGCTTGGTCTCGGCGTCGCGCGCGTCACGCACCGCAACGCGCGACATGGCGATGGCGCCTCGGTGATGCTCGATCATCTTGCGCGTCCACATTTCGGCCGCGTCGCCCTGCTTGGCCGCCATCATCTTCTGATGCATGTCCATCTCGGCCTGGCCGTAGGGATTGCCGGCCATCATGCCCGCCATGTCGTCGTGGTTCATGCCGGCCATCTGACCGTGGTTCATGCCCTGCATTCCGCCGCTCTGCTGCGCGAGGGCGGGCGTGGCGAGCAGCGCCAAAGCTGCGAATGTTGGTGCGAAGCGCATTATTGATCTCCCTGGGTTCTAAGACTTCTACGCGTGCGAGGCGGCTATCCCTCACCCGGGGTGCTAGAACGCGCGAGAAATTGTCAGGAAACAGGACTTTATTTCCGAGGGCTACGCTCCTGAGCCGCGTATATTATGCCTCGATCACGATGTTGCGACGCCGCGTTTTGGGCCATCGCATGTAGAGAAGCACTGCCCCCCCTAACCAAAGCGCAAGCCCACCGATCGCGAAGGCGAGCAGCCAGGGCGTGTTGAAGTTCTCGTGATTCGTCCAATCCATGATGTGAAGGCCCCAGAAGAAGTCGTAGAGCCGCCAAGTGCCGGTTCGGACAGCCGAGATCCGACCGGTGTCGGCCGCGACAAAGACGCGGGTGGAATCGAGGTCGGCGAACGCGACGCGCCAGGCGGGGAGCGTGCCGCGATATTCGGGGCTGGCGCGCTCGATCCGCTCTACCTTCGCCGCTGGTCGAGCACCGCCACGCCATGCCAAACGCGCGATCTCCTCGGCCTCACGAGCCGTTGGTGCTGGCAGCGCTTGGCCCGTCGCGGCGTCGAACAGGCGCGTTCCCTTGGCTGTCGCGACCTCGGCGACCGGGCGGCCAAGCCACATGCGATAGGTGATGGCCTCGATGGGCGCATCTGCTGCGCCTACGATCGCCGATGGTGGGGCGAACGTGCTGCCGCGGGGAAGGGGCGCCGCGGCTTTGCGGTCAACGAGGTGATCGCCATGCACCCGATCGATCGGCAGGAAGCTCATCAGGGCGCCGCTTGCGAACCATAGCAGGAGCTGCGCGCCGATGATGATCGCGAGCCATTTGTGCGTGCGGCTCGCGAGTAGATGCAGCCTCAGTTTCGCGCTTTTCAGAACCACTCCTCCCTCAACCTCGTCGCCGGGGTCACTTCATACCCGGCATGTCCTTCATCATCTCGTCGTGATCGGCCGGGGCGCTCGCGACCAGTGCCTTATACTGTTCGGGCGTCATGCCGGGGAGCTTGCGGACGAACGCGACCATATTCCAAATTAGGGGGTCGGGATGCGTCTTGCCCCATGCCGGCATGGCGCTGAGCTTCACCCCGTGCTTGATGATCCAGAATTGCTGGGCGGGGGTGAGATCTTGAGCGCGCGCGAGTTCCGGCGCCTGTGGATAGAGGCCCTGGCTCATCTCGGATTTCTCGACGCCGGGGCCGAGATGGCAACCGGAACACATTTCTCCGTAAAGGCCCGCGCCGACTGACACGCGCTGCGCCGATGCCAGATCGGCCGGGGGTGTTATGCCGCGCGCGCGTGCCTCAATCGACCGATCGCGCAGGCGTTCGAGCATTGAATAGACCGCCGGCGTGTGCGGTTCGTCGGCCGCGATGTTATACACGCCAAGGTAGATAAACGCGGCTGCGCCCAGCGCCAGGACGATCGCCAGGGCGCCTACGAACGGCAGGCTCGGGAAGTGCTGCCTTATCGAGCGCCTGCCGTCTTGAGCCATCTGTTCCTCCATCGATCAGAACCAGACACGAACGCCGGCGACGATGCTCTTGGACGTTGCGCGATCCCCATCGGCGCGCGCGTAGCGGGCGGTGTCGCCGAAGCGGCGATCCCATGACACGCCGACATAGGGGGCGAACTCGCGCCGGATCTCATAACGCAGCCGCAATCCAAGCTCGGCGTTGGATAGGCCCGATCCGATCCGGTTTTCCGGCACGTCCTGCGCAGCGAAATTGAGCTCGGCGCGCGGTTGCAGGATCAGCCGCTGGGTGATGCGCTGGTCGTAATAGCCCTCAAGCCGCCCTAGCAGGTCGCCCTTGTTGGACAGGAATACCGCGCCCTCTAGCTCGAAGAAGCCCGGTGCCAGCCCCTCCAGCCCGACGGTCGCATAGGTGCGTTTCGGGGACGGCCCCAAATCCTGGCGGACACCCGCTTGTAGATTGAAATAAGGGCCAATGGTCCGGCTATAGAGCGCCTGCACCTCGGCGCTCTCGATGCCCTCGCGGAAGGCTCCCTCGCCCTCAGACTTGATGAAGAGGCGGTTGATGTCACCCCCGAACCACGCCTCGCCATCCCAGCGATAGCCGTCACGACCGTTGCGGAATTGATACTCAGCGAGGTTCAATAGCACCTGGCTGAAGTTTTGACCGCCGTGATGCTGCTGAAGGTGATGGCGACCCATCGCCATCGCGTCCGCGCCGTAAACGCTGTCGGCCGCATGGTCGGTCGGCAGGGGCGGGGCGGGGGCGTTTCCTGCGGGAAGCGCGGTGCCAGTCTGCTGCACCCCATCGGCCGCCATGCCTGGCATTCCGGCCATTCCCGACATGCCCTGCATGTCGTGGCCGCTGTGCTGGTCGGCTGGCATGGTCATCCCCGGCATCGCCGAATGGTCCATGCCCTGCATCGGCTGCTGGGAGCCCTGAGGGACCGTTTGGCCGTTTCCGGGCATCTGCATCCCCGGCATGGCTTCCATGCCCTGCTGTGAGCCCTGCGGAGCCGCATGGTCCATGCCGGGCATAGACGAGTGATCCATGCCCGGCATGGTCCCGTGATCCATACCATTCATGCCGGCCGTTGGCGCGGCGCGGCGTTTCGTCGTCGAAGCTGATGGTCGCCTCGCAGGAGCTGACCTAGTCTTGGCCGGCTTGCCTTTGGCCGTGGGCTTCACCACCGGCTTCTTTTTCGCAGGCATCGGCATGGTCATGCCCGGCATTGCCGAATGATCCATGCCCTGCATCGACTGAGCGGCGACAGGACCGGCGATGCCGAGCATGGTGGCGGCGGCGAGCGCCGCGGTCAGCCGGTTCATGCCGCCTCTCCCGCGAACGGGCGAACGGTGACGACGCGCATCATGCCTGCGGTCATGTGGTAGAGATTGTGACAGTGGAACGCCCAATCGCCGGGTGCATCGGCGGTCAGATCAAAGGTCATCTTGCCTCCAGGCGGCACGTTGACGGTGTGCTTGCGCGGCGCATGATTGCCGTGCCCCGTCACCAGCTCGAAGAAATGGCCGTGGAGATGGATGGGGTGCGGCATCATCGTATCGTTGACCAACGTCACCCGCGCCCGCTCGCCTTTGCGGAACGGGATGGGGTCGGCGGGATCGCTCAGCTTCTGCCCGTCGAAGCCCCACATGTAGCGCTCCATGTTACCGGTCAGATGGATCTCGAACTGACGCGACGGCGCGCGCACGTCGGGGTTGGGCGCGAGCGAAACGAGGTCGCGATAGGTGAGGACGCGGTGATCCAGGCCCTCCAGACCCTGGGGCGGTTCACCGCTACGGTCCTTCGGCATCGGGGAGATGGTCTGCACGCCCGGCCCCATCTTCACGCCCGGCGCATTCTTCGGGTCGCGCATGTTCATGTTCATGCCGCCACCCGACCCGTGGTCCATCCCGGCCATGCCGCCAGCCTGGCCCGATCCGCCCGACATGGCACTATGGTCCATGCCGGCCATGCCAGCACCGCCCGCTGCCATTTGGCTATGGTCCATCCCGGGCATTACAGCGCCGCCCATCTGGCTGTGGTCCATGCCCGACATGCCGGACATGCCCGCCATCGCTGCGCCTGCCGCGACCGTCCCGTGATCGGTCGGCCCCTTCCAGCCCGTCAGCTTCCAAAGATTGCGCGAGGCGTTCTGCATCAAGGTGGGGTCCGGCCCGCGCGTGGCGACCGGGCTCTCGTCCTTCATGCCGGACATGCCCTGCATCCCGCCCATGCTCCCCATGTCCATGCCCATATCGGTCATGGTCAGCAGCGTGCGCGGACGAAGCGGCGGGACCGGGGCGACCATCCCCTCACGCGGGGCGAGCGTCGCCCGGCCCATGCCGGAGCGATCGATAGCCTCGGAGACGAAGCTGTAGGCCCGGTCCTCGGGCGTCACGATCACGTCGAACGTCTCGGCAACGCCGATCTGGAACTCGTCGATCTTCACCGGACGGACATTCTGCCCATCGGCCTGCACGACGGTCATCGGCAGGTCGGGGATGCGGACGTTGAAGTTGGTCTGCGCCGCGGCGTTGATGATCCGCAAGCGGACCCGCTCGCCCGGCTTGAACAGCCCCGTCCAGTTGTCATACGGCCCGTAGCCGTTGACCAGGAAGGTATAGGTCGAGCCGGTGACGTCGGCGATGTCGGCGGGGTCCATTCGCATCTTTCCCCACTCGATCCGGTCCTTGAGCGGCATTTCCCGACCCGCGAGCAAGCCCGCGAGGGTCGGCCGCTGATAGTTGAAATAGGCGCCGCCCATCTGCTTCAGCTTCCGGAAAATCTGCTCGCCGGTCATCTGGCTGTGGTCGGACAGCACGATCACATGCTCGCGGTCGAACGCGATCGGATCGGCACCGGCCGGGTCGATCACGATCGGCCCGTAAAGTCCGCCCTGCTCCTGCTCGCCGGAATGGCTGTGATACCAGTAGGTGCCCGACTGGATGATCGGGAACTCGTAGATGAAGGTCGAGCGCGCCTTGATGCCGGGGAAGCTGATGCCGGGCACGCCGTCCATCGCGAACGGCACGAGCAGCCCATGCCAGTGGATCGAACTGTCCTCGTCGAGATTGTTGGTGACGGAGAGGCGGACCTTTTGCCCCTCCTTCAAGCGAATGAGAGGGGCCGGCACCGTGCCGTTGACGCCGATTGCGGGCGTCGACTTGCCGTCGACGGGAAGTCTGAAACTGTCGATCGTCAGCGCGATGTCAGTGCCCGAGACGGTCGGCAGCGGTTTGACGATCCCGCCCGAGACAGGCTGCGCCCACGCGGGCATATAGGCGGTCAGCGCCATGCCACCGCCAGCAAGGGCGGCGCCGCGAAGCATCTGGCGGCGATCGATAGTGCGGCTCATACGGTCCTCAAGGCTCTCGAACGGGAGTGTCCCTCTAGCCTTGATACGCAGCTCAGGGCGCTATCCCTCAGCGCCCGCCCAATCGCTCCAGCAACTTCGATCGCGCGCGATAGAGGCGGGTTTCTACCGCCTTTTCGCTGATCGACAACACTGCCGCGGTTTCAGCCTGGCTCAACCCCTCGATCGTGCGCAGCACCAAGGATTCCTTCAATGCGGTCGGCAAGCCCGCAATGGCGCGCGTCACGCGGTCGAGTTCCTGTCGGTCGCCCGTCGCGTCGTCGATCGCCACCTGGTCGTCTGCAATGGCTTCGGCTTCCGGGCCGATCGGTGCGGCGAACGCCAGAAAGCGCCGCACGGTGCGCTTGCGCCCCCAATCGCGGCACTTGTTGATCGCGATCGTCGATAGCCACGCGCGCATCGATCGATCGCCGTCGTAGCGGGGCAGGGCCTGATGCGCCGCGACGAAGGTCTCCTGCAGAAGGTCCAGCGCCTCGTCGGCCTCGCCGACGCACGCGCGCACCATGCGGAAGATTGACTGCCGATGGCGGCGCATGATCTCGGCGAAGGCGGCTTCGCGCCCGGCGATGCTGAGGGTCGCCAGCTCGCCGTCCGTAAGCGTGGTCCAGTCGAGGCTCACGCGCCGAACCTCAACGTGCGTCGTCGGTGAGCGCCTTCACCACGGCCTGATCGAACTGGCCGGTCTGATTGGGCCGCAAGAGCTGGCGCATGGCGAAGATGTGCGCCAGCGTCGCTTTCTGGAGCTCGCCCATGACGGCGTGGCTCTGGTCGACCGCTGCGGCGACGCGCGGCCCGTTGCCATGCTCGGCCTCGATCGCTTCAGCGAGCCGGGCATTGTTCGCCCGCAATTCCAGCTCGAATGCGCGCCGCTGCACGGCGAAACGCTGCTCCAGCACTTCAAGTCGCGCTTCCTGGTTGGCGTCCAGCGCCAGCTTATGATGCAGCACGTCGTGCAGCTCCGAGCCGGGCTGGGCACGTGGCGGAAGTAGCGCCCGCCCCACGAACACACCGATGATCGCGGCGATGAAGCACGCGACAATGCCAAGCAGAAGGCGGATGCGGCCGCTCATTGCACGCCGACGAGCAGCGTGGAGGGCGCGAGCGGCGACACCGGCCCCAAGGGCGATAGCGAAGCCGCGCTGGCTTCCTTCGCGGGCACACCGGCACCGAAGATGCCCATGACGAGCGCCGCAGCGATCGTCATTGCCCCAACGCCTAAGCCGGCGCGCGCCGCTGGACGTGCGGCGACCCGCGCCAGCACGCGATCTTCCATGCCATCAAGGCTCGCGGGCACGGGTGCTTGCGCCAGCCTCATCAATACTGCGTCGAGGTCCATGTCGTTCACTCCACCCCTCTAGCATGGATTACGCAAGCGACGCGCCCATCCCTCAAATCCATCCGTGAGGGGTGGTCGATCGGGGCGCGTAATGAAGGACAGGAACCCTCCTGTCGAAAGGCCCCCTATGCGCCGCCTATCCGTTCTGACTGCTGCTGCCGCTCTCGTCATGTTCGCCGGAACGGCGAACGCCCATCCTAAGCTGGTGTCGGCATCGCCGGCCGCCAATGCGACGGTCGCGAAGCCCGCTCGTATCGAACTTCATTTCAGCGAGAAGCTGATGCCAGCCTTCTCCAAGGCCGATCTCACGATGGCAGCGATGCCCGGCATGGCAGCCATGAAGATGGCCAGCGCCTCCGCGCTCTCGTCCGATGGCCGGACCCTCGTCATCACCCCGAAATCGCCGCTCCCATCGGGTCGGTATAGCGTCGCGTGGAATGTCGTCTCGACCGACACCCACAAGGTCGCAGGAACCTACGTCTTCGCGGTGAAGTGAGGCGATGGGGGACTGGTCGCTTATCGGCGTCCGCTTCGCGCTCTACGTGACGCTGGCTGCGCTGTTCGGCCTTGCCGCATTCAGCCTTTATGGGCTGCGGGCGCGCGAGCGCGGCGACGCGCTCGCGCTGCGTCCCTGGTTCATCGCCAGCGCTGGCCTGAGCCTGTTGTTTTCAGGCGCCTGGGTCGTGCTGATGGCCTCCTCAATGGCCGGAACGCCGGCCTGGCCGATCGACCGTGAAGCAGTCGGCGCGCTGCTCACCGGCTCTGCGATCGGAGCAGCATGGAAGCTGCGCATGGTCATGGTGGCCCTCGCGGCGCTGGCAGCGCTGGTCGCGGGCGGGCGCGGCATCTGGCTGAGCATCGTCGCGCTCTGCTCGGCCGTGGCACTCGCAACGCTGGCGTGGACCGGACACGGCGCGATGGACGAAGCCGTGATGGGCTGGGTCCACCTCATCGTCGACATTCTCCATCTGATCGCCTCGGGCGCTTGGGTTGGCGCACTACTGGGGCTGCTCCTGCTCGTCTCCCGACCCGCGGCGCGCGTAGACGCGGCGCATCTGGGGCTGACGCACCGCGCGCTGCACGGGTTCGGCGCGATCGGGACGGTTGTGGTCGGCACGATCCTCGTCACCGGCCTGGTCAACGGCTGGATGCTGGTCGGGATCGGCAACCTCGCCACGCTTCCTGCGACGCTCTATGGTCAGCTCCTGATCGCAAAGCTGGCGCTGTTCGTCGCCATGCTAGGGCTCGCCTCGCTCAACCGCTTCCGGCTCACGCCGGCATTCGAGCGGTCGATCGCAGCGGACGATCACAAGGGCGCCCTCGGCGCGCTGCGGACAAGTCTGGCGATCGAAACCGCCTGTGTCATCGCGGTTCTCGGGCTGATCGCCTGGCTCGGGACGCTCGCGCCGCCTGCATCGGCGATGTGATGCGCGGCCGGGGAGCCCTCGCGGTCCCCGGCCGTTCACGGGGCCGCGCCTGATGGATCAGTCGATCCTGCTCGACGAGACGGGGAGGATGCTGGCCGTGGCCGGCCTGATCTGCGTGGTGCTGCTCGTGCCGATGATGATCGTCGGGCTGATAATCAGCATCATCCAGGCGGCGACGTCGATTAGCGAACAGACGCTGAGCTTCGTGCCTAAGCTGATCGCGCTAGGCGTATGTTTGGTGATTTTCGGGAGCGCAGCGACCGAGCTCCTGACCAAGTTCACGGCCGAGCTGTTCGCTGTGATCGCGAGCATGGGCCGTTGATATGCAGATAGCTGCGCGGGCGGGCGACCGCCCGCGCAAGCCCCGCTATGCCGCCATCCGATCGCAGGAATCGGCGCACTTCCGGCACGCTGCCACGCAATCCTCCATGCCGCCCAGGGCCTCGCAGCTCGCTGCGCAAGCCCGGCAGATCTCGGCACACTCGCGGCAGATATGCTGATGGTGGGCGGACTTGCGCGCCATGAAGTCGATCGCAACCGCGCAAATTTGCGCGCAGTCGGCCATGATCTTCATATGCTCGGGCGCGGCGTGCTGGCCGCCCATTTCGAGGCAATGGTTCATCGCCATGTGAAGACAGGTCACATGGCATTCGTGGCAGGCGTCCATGCACGCCTTCATGCCGGGGTCGATCTGGTGCATCGCATTATCTCCGTATGAGCCCCCGCCTGTTCCTAGATACGCGCGCCGCGCGATCACCCCTTGCCGCGATCTCCGTCGTTCGCGGCAAGTTACATGGCCCACCGACCGAACAGCGTCGCAACGATGATGCCCGCGCCAAGCATGATGAGCGTCAACACTGTCATTGCGGCGATCTGAGGTCCGGTCACGCGCGCGCCGGCCGCCATGCCGCTCATCCCTGCCATTGCGTCGTGTCCCATGTCCGGCATCGGCGTGGCCGATTGCCGGTCCGCGCCGACTTCGTGTCCGCCATGCCCCAGCGCGCGCACCGTGCCCATGCCGTGCTTCAAGCGCACGCCAACCAGCCAAAGGTTGATCGGATAGGCGACTGCGAACCCGACGAGTGTCGCCAGCGACATGACGCCCCAAAAGCGGAGCGAGCTGGCGTGCATCGCGGCCATGTCGCGGCTCATCAACACCACCATCGTCGGGATCATGCCGGCCATGACGGCATTCATCGACAGCCATTCGGGGATGAACGACATGCGAAGCGCGCCCCAATAGGAACCGCCCGCCATGTCGCGCATGAAAAGCGCCTGGAAAATCAGCAGTCCGAACGCGAAGCCGAACACATATTCCGCGATCACGTCCTGCCACATCGGCAGGCCGAGCGCCGTGGTGATCGCGGCTGCGGCGATGACGCCGGTTGCATCGCCCGCCATGCAATGGATGGCCGAGCCGAACGCCTGCTTCCAGAGCGGTCGAACGAAATCCTCGTGCCGCTCGTTCGCCGGCTCCTGGCAGGACAGGACATAGGCCGCGGCCATGATCGGGCCACCATAGAGCGTGACCAACAGCCACCCCCATTTCATCACGCGCAGCTCGGGGTTGCGGGTGAAGGCATCCCACGCGACGTAAGCGACCGAAAGGGCGGTCAGCACGAACCACCCGATCAGCACGGCGTCGAGCCAGGGGGCCGGGGATGGCATCGTCACGGCAGCACTCCTCTACATGCTAGAGGATACGCGGCTCTCCGGATCATCCCTTGCGCGGAGCGGGCTAGGCGAGCTTGCTGGAAACGGCCTTGATCGCTTTCAGTCCCGATCCGAACCGCGCGATGGCCTCCCGGTTCTTCTCCAGCTCGCCATAGGGCAGGTAGGATATGTCGAGGTCGGCTACGCGGCTGAACGCGGGCCGCTGCAACTGCGCGCGAACGTCCGTCTCGCGCGCGTCGGGCGCGACAAGGAACAGCCCCGCGGTCGCGTGAAGGTCGCCACCGCTCAAGGCCAGGTCGAGCATCCTGACGATGCCCGAATAGATCGAGGTCGAATGCTCCACCTCGAACGCCGCGGCGACATGATCGCCGGCCTTCTCAAGCCACAGCACGTCGATCAGCCGGATCGAGTCAGCGCCCTTCGACGTCGCGATCGTGTCGGGCAGGCGCTCAAGGCATCCTGCGCCCAAGGGTGATCCGTCGAAGGCGCGGCTGCGGTCGTTCGCGGCGATCCATACGTCATAGCCGAGCGCCAACCCTAGATCGCGAAGCCATGCCTGGATTTCGGTATGGGTGCGCTCGTTCTCGCCCTCGCGCTGAGCGGCCTTGCTGAGCGTGCGCGCTTCCTCGCGCGCCGCCTCAAGCCGCTGCCCCCAGCTCGCCAGCGTCGCGCCGCTCACGTCGAGGGGCGGAGCCGGATAGCGATCGGAGCCGATGTCGAACAACAGACCGCCGATCGCGCCTAAATCATTCGATAGCAGCTCGCGGAAGCGGTCGTTGAGATCGAGGATGCCGGTCCGCATCGCCAGAAAATGCTCCCAGCTCCCGAGCTTCACATTCGCCCCCGTCAGCGCGTTGTAGCCCTTAACGATTGCGGTGTTGAAGGGCGGCACCAGCGTCGGGTGAAGGAAGTAGAGGAGGTTGGCGACCGCCGGACCCAGCCCCTTGATCTTCAAACGGTCGATCGCGTGGATATGGCTGATGATCTCCTCGGCCGTGTCGCAACAGGAACAGGCGTCGAGCAAGCGGCCGAACGCGCGCTGATTGTCGGGGCTCTCGTAAATGTCGGGGATGCGGAGCTTCGGCTTCCAGAGGAACGCATGGTCCGCGCCCTTGAAGATTTGCCGCTGCTCGGCGACGGAATGGACGACGGTTTCGAGCGACGATCCGCGGTAGGCGACGCCGAACGTGCCGCGCTCGATCTCGCCGACAACCTGGGTGATGCCGCGCCGGATTGATCGGAAGTTCTTCAACCGCTCGTCCCAAAGAAACCAGCTCCGATAGGTCGCGCCCTGATCGTCACGCCAGCGGGCAATTAAGCGGCGCACCAGGCCGTCATGGTCGGTGCCAGTAGAAAGACTGTCGATCTGCGCTGCCATATGTCCCCGATTGCCCCCGGCCCGCGTTTGGCGAGCTAGTAATAGACCTAAGCTGCGGCCCTTATGGCGTCGAGGGTGTAGAGCTGGCCCCCGCAATATGAGGGCAACGCCGCTCCCGCGCGTAGATTCAACATACAGGCCAGCGGTGCCGACAGGGCCTTGACCCTAACACGGTGTCATACCCTACATGCTCTCGGGTCGAAGGAGTCTTGCCATGAACGACCCTCATTACCATTCCCAAGCCGGGCGTTGCGGCTGTTCGAAGCCTGCGCCTGAATCGGTCTCCACGCCCTCATCCTGTTGCGGGGGCGGCTCGGCCGCTCCCGCAAAGATCGAGCACGAACATCATCACACCGAAGCGGGCGGCTGCTGCTCGGGCAGTAAGGACAACGATGCCGCAGCAGCAGTGATCGACGCGGTGTGCGGCATGACGGTCGATCCCGCAAAAACGACACACCATGCCGAGCACGCTGGTCATGCCTATCATTTCTGTAGCGCAGGGTGCCGGAGCAAGTTTGTCGCCAATCCTGACGCCTATCTGAGCGATAAGCCGAAACCGGAGCCGATGGCGACGCCGGGGGCGATGTGGACGTGCCCGATGCACCCGCAAATTCGCCAGGAAGGGCCGGGAACTTGCCCAATCTGCGGCATGGCGCTCGAACCCGAAGAACCGTCGCTCGACGATACTCCCAACCCTGAGCTGGTCGACTTCACGCGCCGACTGTGGGTGGCGGGCGCGCTCACGATCCCGCTGCTCGTCGTCTCGATGTTCGCGGAAATGTTAGGCCTGCATGTGGTTAGCCCTGCGGCCTCGCCTTGGGTCCAGCTCGCACTCACCGCGCCGATCGTGCTGTGGGCGGGCTGGCCGTTTTTCGAGCGGGGGTGGACATCGCTTCGTACCCGCCATCTCAATATGTTCACACTGATCGCGATCGGCGTAGGTGCCGCCTTCCTCTATAGCGTGGTCGCGACGCTCGCGCCGGGCATCTTCCCAGCGACCTTCCGCACGCATGGGAGCATGGTTCCCGTCTATTACGAGGCGGCCGGCGTCGTGGTGACACTGGTGCTGCTCGGGCAAGTGCTCGAACTGCGCGCTAGGGCGGCGACAGGGCGCGCGATCCGCGCTCTCATGGATCTCGCCCCCAAGACGGCGCGACGCTTGCAGCCTGACGGTTCTGAAGAAGAAGTCGGGCTTGCCGACGTGGCAACCGGTGACCGGCTGCGGGTCCGCCCCGGTGAAGCCATCCCGGTCGATGGCGTCGTGGTCGAGGGTCGTTCGTCGGTCGACGAAGCCATGCTCACCGGCGAACCCGCGCCGGTCCTCAAGGAAGTCGAGGCGATCGTTACCGGGGGCACCGTCAACGGGACGGGCAGCCTGGTGATGGAAGCCCGCGCGGTTGGTTCGGACACGATGCTCGCGCGTATCGTCCGCATGGTCGCGGAAGCGCAGCGAAGCCGCGCCCCGATACAGGCGGTCGCCGATCGGGTTTCAGGATGGTTCGTGCCGCTCGTCGTGCTGATCTCGATTGCGACCTTCATCACTTGGTCGCTGGTCGGCCCTGAGCCGCGCATGGGCCATGCCCTGCTTAACGCCATCGCAGTGCTGGTGATCGCCTGCCCGTGCGCGCTCGGGCTCGCCACGCCCATGTCGATCATGGTCGGCACGGGACGCGGCGCTCAGGCCGGCGTGCTGGTGAAGAACGCGGAAGCCTTACAGGGGCTGGAAAAGGTCGATACCCTTGTCATCGACAAGACGGGTACGCTCACGGAAGGCAAGCCCAAGCTGATCGCGGTCGAGACGGTCAGCGCGGTCGGAGAGAACGACATGCTCGCGCTTGCCGCGGCCGTCGAAGGCCAATCCGAACATCCGCTCGCGCACGCAATCGTCGTTGCCGCCAAAGAACGAGGATTGCAGCTCGGCACAGTCGCGGACTTTGCCTCGCAAACCGGGCTGGGTGTCAGCGCCACGGTGGGCGGCCGCTCGGTCGTGATTGGCAATGCGGTGCAAATGAGCCGGATCGGCGCTGATCTCAAGCCGGTCGACGCCGCGGCCGATCGTCACCGTGGCGAAGGCGCGGGCATCATCCTCGTCGCGATCGACGGGGCGCTCGCCGGTCTGCTCGCAGTCGCCGATCCGGTGCGCGCATCGGCGCGCGACGCTATTGCCGCGCTTCGCAAGGAGGGCCTGCGGGTCGTCATGCTCACCGGCGACAATCGTGGGACGGCCGATGCTGTCGCGCGCGCCGTGGGCGGTCTTGATGACGTGCGCGCCGATCTGCTGCCGGAAGACAAGGCGCGTATCATCGGCGAGCTGAAAGCGAGCGGCGCAAGGGTCGCAATGGCGGGCGATGGGATCAACGACGCCCCGGCGCTCGCCGCCGCGGATGTCGGCTTGGCGATGGGAACGGGAACAGACGTGGCGATCGAAAGCGCCGGCATGACGCTCACGCGCGGCGATCTCTCGGCGATCGTGCGCGCCCGCAAGCTCGCTCGCGCGACGATGCGAAATATCCGCCAAAACCTGTTCTTCTCGTTCTTGTTCAACGGAATCGGCGTGCCGGTTGCGGCCGGCGTGCTTTACCCGGTTGCCGGTATCCTGCTGTCGCCGATGCTGGCCGGTGCAGCGATGGCGCTCTCGTCCTTCACCGTGGTCCTGAACGCACTGCGGCTCAACGCGGTAAAGCTGTGAACATCGGAGCGGCGTCGGACGCCAGCGGCGTCTCCCAACGCATGATCCGCCACTATGAAAAGATTGGTTTGGTGCCCGCGCCGCCACGGCGCGGGAACTACCGGGACTACGCCGACGCTGACGTTCATCGGCTGCGATTTATCGCCAACGCGCGCGACCTGGGGTTCCCGATCGAGGAAATCCGCACGCTGCTGGGGCTGTGGTCGGATCGCGATCGGTCGAGCGCGGAAGTGAAGACGCTGGCGGAAGCCCGCGCTGCCGAACTGGGCCGCAAGGTCCGCGTCTTGGACGCCATGCGCCGCTCGCTTACCGGGCTCGCCCAAGCCTGTCATGGCGATGATCGGCCTGATTGTCCGATCATCGAACGCTTGGCTGAATAACTTGCGCGGCTAACTTTTACTCCACTTGAGCGTGATCGTGCGTCGCACCGTTTCACGCGTTTCGCGCTGCGGCTTTGCCGCACCCCTCGATCGCCGCGCGGTTGGCCGTCACGATCCTGTCGGCCCCGACGATGGCGCGGAACGCGGTGGGACTGGCGCTCTGGATCATACGCTGCCCGGCTTCCCAGCGGGGCAAGTCGAGCGTCCGCGCCGCCATGCGCTCGGGCCATTGCCAGCTCGCCGGTGCGATCTCGCGCGCGACCAGGCCCGGCACGATCGCCCATGCGAGGATGCCGGCCGCCACCCCACCCAGGGCAAACCATAGCTGCCGATTCTTCTGGTCGGCGCGTGTCCATGCGGACCCGGCGATGGCGCGAAGATCGGCCATGATGCGGGCCTTGTCCTCGCCCGCCTTGGCGAGCGCCGCCTGATCCTCGCGCCGGGCGGCGCTGCCCGCCGCGGCGATGCGCTGCGCCATCTGCTCCGGCGTCATCGCCAGCGCCGGGGCCGCTTTCAGGAATTGGCCGATGCGCGCGACGTTCTCGCCTGCCGTGTTCACGTTCTGCTGGAGCACGCCAAGCGTCTCGGTATGGTCGGGTATGTCGATCGCCGCGCTCGGCCGCCAAGCCCTCCACGGCGCAGCGCCAGCTCGCCGCGCATGGCCTCGAACGCCTCGGCCGCGCCTGCTCCGCCCTGATCGTCCTCGTTCGTCACCTGTCGTGAGCCTGCAACCCGTGATATTCCTCCGAGTTAATCAAAGGAGACCCAACAATCACCGGACCGGTCATGCCTAAGACACCACACACGAAAGGCCCGGACGAAACCCTTTCTCTCCTCGCCGATCCCTATCGGTTCATCTCCAGGCAGTGCCAGCGCCTAGGCGCAAACGCTTTTGAATCCCGTTTCCTGCTGAAAAAGACCAACTGCCTTAAGGGGGCCAAGGCCGCCGAAATCTTCTACGATACGACCCGCTTCGAGCGCGAAGGTGCCATGCCGGTCGCTATTCAGAAGACACTGCTGGGCCAAGGCGGCGTTCAGGGTCTGGACGGCGAGACCCATCGGCACCGCAAGCAGATGTTCATGGGCCTGATGACACCAGAGCGCGTGCGGGCGCTGGCGCAATTGTTCGAGGCCGAGTGGCGCAGGGCGGTGCCGGGCTGGACGCGCAAAGGAGAGATCGTCTTCTATGACGAGTTGCATGAGCCGCTGACGCGAGCGGTATGCGCTTGGGCGGGAGTTCCTCTTCCGGACGATGAAGCCGGCAACCGCGCGGGCGAGCTGCGGGCGCTGTTCGACGCCGCCGGCTCGGCGAGCCCAAGGCATCTTTGGTCACGGCTGGCCCGTCGTCGCGTCGACGCATGGGCGAAGCGGATCATTGAAGGCATTCGGGCCGGGAGCATCGGCTCGGGCTCGGGGACCGCGGCTTACGCGATAGCCTGGCATCGCGACCGGCACGACGATCTTCTTTCGCCGCACGTCGCAGCGGTCGAACTGGTAAATGTCCTTCGCCCGACCGTCGCGATCGCAGTGTACATCACCTTCGTCGCCCACGCGCTGCAAACCTGTTCAGGGATCAGGGCGGCCTTGGTTCAGCAGCCGGACTATGCCGAGCTCTTCGTCCAAGAGGTCCGCCGATTCTATCCCTTCTTTCCCGCTGTGGTGGCGCGCGCGAGCCAAGATTTCGAGTGGGAGGGGATGGCCTTTCCGGAAGGGCGTCAAGTGGTGCTAGACCTTTATGGGAGCAATCACGACGCAGCGACCTGGGCCGACCCCCAGGAGTTTCGCCCTGAGCGTTTCAGGGCTTGGGACGAAGACTCCTTCAACTTCATTCTCCAGGGCGGCGGCGATCACTATCTCGGCCATCGCTGTCCCGGCGAATGGATCGTCCTCGCGATCATGAAGGTGGCGGCACACCTCCTCGTCAACGCGATGCGCTATGACGTACCGGACCAAGACCTGAGCATCGATTTCGCCAGGCTGCCAGCGCTTCCGAAAAGCGGCTTCGTGATGCGCAACGTCCACATAGGTGGCTAGGGCCGCGTGCCGTGGTGATGGTGATCGGCTCCGTTATCGACCGTTTGCGCGAGTACGGGGTGCGATGCGACATCTACGCAGTCGAATGTTGGTTCAGCAAGTCGATCACGGCGCACCTCGCCGCCCCGTCGCCTTCGCAACGGTCGATGGTCGCAGCCAGCAGGCTTTCTAGTTGCGCCAGATCCTCCATCTTAGCGCGCACACGCTCTAGATGGTGAGCCGCGATCTCGCGGACCTCACTGCATGACGCCTGCGCAGAACCGCCAAGAGACAGGATCGCGCGCACCTCGGCCGGGGAGAAGCCGAGTTCGCGCGCGCGACGGACGAACCCAAGTGCGCGGACGTGACCGGTCCCATATACCCGCCGCCCGCCGCTTGTGCGGGGTGGCGTTGCGAGAACACCAACGCGCTCGAAGTACCGGATCGTCTCGATATTCACGCCAGTCCGGCGAGACAGCTCGCCGATCGTGATGCTTTCCTCAACGCGCATATATTGCTTGCTCCTGTAGTCACTACAGGATGCATAACGGGCTAACCCGCTAGAGGCGATAGATGAACCAAGAGACCATCCCGCGTGAACCCCTAGGCGCACCAACGTCACGACGTCGCGCCGACACGGGGCTATCCGCCCTCGGCGCGCTTGCGAGCTTAGCCGCTGTTCTAGCTGCGGCGTCATGCTGCGTCCTGCCCCTCGCACTCGCGGCGCTCGGCCTGGGGGCGGGCCTGTCCAGCAACTTCGCCGCGCTGATACCACTACGGTGGCCGCTAACGGCGACCTCCCTCATCGGCTTGGCTGCTGGGTGGTGGGCCTACGCGCAGCGGCGGAGGTCCTGTGCTGGGGACCGGTCCTGCACAATGCCGCTGCCCTCGCGCGCGACACCTATCCTGCTCGCGATTGGAACGGTTCTGACGCTTATCGCGTTCGCCTGGGACCTCCTAGAAGCGCCGCTGATGAACGCGCTTTCCTGATGCAGCTCACCTCAACCCTGACCTGTCCCAAATGCGGCGGGGTGGCCACCGAAAGGATGCCCACCAACGCCTGCCAATTCTTCTATGATTGCCGGCATTGCGCGGTGGTGCTGCGGCCCCTGGCTGGCGACTGCTGCGTGTTCTGCTCATTTGGCGATGTCCCATGCCCTCCGATCCAGGAAGCGAAAGCAAACGGGACTGTGGCGGGCTGCTGCGGGTGAGGCGATAGCTTCACGTTTCTTCGTGAACTGGGGTCCTGCTCGCCAAGGTCGCGCAAGCGAAATTGCCTACTTCGGTCTTATTCGACCGGTTCCTGACCTGCCTCAACTGCTCATTTTCGAGAGGGCATTTGAACAGGATAGCATTTCGGGCGCTTCAAAAACCCTTGCTCCTCCAGTTGCTAGAGCATGTAACCGCAATTTGCTCTCCTGCGGACGGGGGGCTGGAGGTGGCTTTTTGACGGCCCGTGTTGAAGCAATCGGTATGTCTCGACGCTCATTAGTGGCGCGGTTGGTGGCCTGTGGAACCGGCTTGGTGCTCGGTTCTCCAACGCTCGCGCGACAGACTTCCCGGTCTGCGGCCTCGTGGAACTTCGGCGCGGCTCACCTCGAATGGGAGCCGCTGGAAGTCGGCACGGGTGATACCCTCCTTGTTTCGGCACAAGTGCGCGGAGTGCCGGCGCGGGCGGTGCTCGACAGTGGCAGCGGCGCGTCGATCATGAGCACGGCGCTCGCGGCGAAGCTCGGCTTGAACAATGGTGAGCGGCGCATGATTAGCGGGCTGAGCGCCAAGGCCCCGGTGCTGCTGGTCCGCGACATCGACGTACAGCTCGCCCGCGAAACCCGTCGCTTACCCTTTGCCGTTGTTGGTGATCTGAGTTCAGTGTCGGCGGCCTTCGGACGACCGATCGACGTTCTCCTCGGTGCCGATATGTTCACGGGCAGCTGCATCGCGCTCGATTTCGCGAACAGGCGTATGGCGGTCGTCAAGTCAGGCACGTTTCTCGCCGGCCCCGACTGGCGCGCTGTCGCGCTCGGACGCGGTGCCAAGCAGGAGCTGTTCATCCGGGCCTCCGTCGAGGGCCTGTCTCCCGTGCCCTTGATGATCGATCTTGGCAGCTCGGCCGCGCTGATGCTCTCGTCGGCCTATGCCCGCGATCAAGGGCTGTTGAACGGGAAGCTCGTCTCGACCGCGGCGATCGGCGGCGTCGATGGTGTGCGTATCAACGATGCTTTCACGATCCAGAACATCAACATCGAAGGGCTTGGCGTCTCGAACGTCCCCACACTCGGGATGAGAGCTTGGCTCTCCACCAGCACGGTTGGCAATGTCGGCCTACCGCTGATCGCTCAATTCGACGTGGTGTTCGACGTGACCGCCGGATTCGTGTGGCTCCGGCCACTCGGTCCTCGTCGTCGCCTGCCGATGCTGAAGGACCGTAGCGGCCTTGGCCTCGCAGCCTCACCAACGGCGCTCACCGTTGTTCATGTGGCGGCGAACAGTCCCGCGGAAAAGGCTGGCTGGGCGGTCGGCGACCGGATCGTGGCGGTGAACGGCCATTCGATCGATGCGAACTATACGCGTGGGGAGCTCTGGCAAGTGCGCTCCCGGCCTGCTGGCACCCTCGTAAAGCTGACGATGGCCTCGGGTGATGTGCGCGAGCTCAGGCTGGCCGATTATTATTGATCGGCTTGAGGGTGGCCTTTGCCGATCGCCTTCATGATCCGACAATCGGCCATGCGCGCCTTGGTGCAGCTCTGGCTGAGCATTGCCAACTCATCCCGCAACACCGCGAGTTGCGCCAGTCTCTCCTCCACATCCTTGAGGTGCTGAGCAGCGATAGCTGAGGCGGCACCACAATCCTGGTCCGGGTTCTGCGCCAGCCCCATCAACGAACGGATCTCGTCGACGGAGAAGCCAAGCCGGCGACCGTTGCGGATGAAGTGCAAACGCTCAATGTCACTGGCATCGTAGGTTCTGCGACCCGACGCCGTGCGAGGGGCGGATCGGAGCAACCCGATCGACTCATAAAAGCGGATCGTCGTCACCTTCGTCGAGGTCTCGCTGGCGAGCTGCCCAATCATCACCGGCTTCATCATGCCATCCTTGCTTATGCGAACGTGTCGCACATTTCGCTTGCTTCTACAGCGACTGGAGGTGGTAAGGAAGGCCGCATGAATGCTTCTACCGAAAGCTGCGGGTGCCACGGGGAGCCCGCGCGCGCGCAAACCGATCCGGCCTATCGCCGTGCGCTGCTGACCGTCGTGGTGCTCAACCTCGGCTTCGGAGTCGCCGAGCTGTTCGGCGGGTTCATCGCCGATAGCCAAGCGCTGAAAGCGGATTCCCTCGATTTTCTCGGGGACGGGTCGATCAGCCTTATCGGTCTTCTCGCGCTTGCCTGGTCCGCACGGGCGAGGGCAAAGGTCGCGCTGACGCAGGGGTTGTTTCTCGGTGCGCTTGGCGTGGGCGTAATCGGTTTCGCGATTTGGCGCGCCCTGAACGCAACCGCGCCGGATGCCGAACTGATGGGCACAATCGGCGTTGTCGCGCTCGCGATCAATGTCGTGTCCGCCTTGGTGCTTGCGCGTTTCCGGGAAGGGGACGCCAATGTTCGCGCGATCTGGCTGTTCAGCCGCAACGACGCGCTCGCCAATGTCGCGGTGATCGCCGCGGCCGGTCTGGTGGCGTGGACAGGAAGCGCCTGGCCGGACCTCGCCGTCGCCGGCCTCATCGCCCTCCTGTTCCTCCACTCCGCTTATGAAATCGTCACTGGCGCTCGGCGCGAACTGGGAGAGCGGTAGTGCGTCTGCTCACCTTGATCCGGGCAATGCTCTCGCTGCGGCTGCTCGCCGCGCTCGCTGCGCTGCTGATCCCTGCTGCGGCATTCGCCGAACCCGGCGACGTGCAAACCGCATGGCGGCTGCTCGACTATATGGCCGTCGATTATGGAGGCGCGGTCGCGAACGGTCGGATCAAGAGCGCGTCGGAATACGCCGAAATGAATGAGTTTGCCGCGTCGGTCTCGACACGGCTTCAAGGCCTGCCGGCGAAGCCGGAGCGCCAAGCCCTCATTCAGCGGGCCGCCAACCTCCAAGCGGTAATCGCGGAAAAGGGATCGACTGAACAGGTGGCAACACTGGCGCACGGGCTCGCGGCCGATCTGCTGCGCGCCTACCCGGTGCCGCTCGCGCCCGATAAGGCTCCGAACCTCGTCTCCAGCGATGCACTGTTCCGACAATCCTGCGCGTCCTGCCACGGGATGACGGGCAACGGCCGTGGCCCTGACGCCGCCAAGCTCGCTACGCCCCCGATTGCTTTCACCGATGCCGAGCGCGCGCGCCAGCGCAGCGTGTTCGCGCTCTATCAGGTGGTGACGCAAGGCATCGACGGGACCGCGATGCAGAGCTTCGCCGATCTGCCCAACGATCAGCGCTGGGCGTTAGCATTCCGAGCCGGGAGCTTCGCCTTCACGGATGCGCAGGCGCGCGAAGGCGAGCGGCTTTGGAAATCCGACCCGACCCTTCGCCGGCGCATTCCGGACCTGAAAACCCTGGTCGCGCTCACCCCGGCCGCGCTCGGCGCGGCGATCGGCGACGCCAAGGCTGACGCCGTGCTCGCGTTCCTGCGTCGTCATCCCGAACAGGTGATACAACAGGCTCCCGGCTCGCTCGCGGTCGCCCGCGCCAAACTCGCCGAAAGCGTGGCGGCTGCGCGGCGCGGCGATGCGCGCATGGCGAAAGAGCTGGCGCTGTCGGCCTATCTCGATGGGTTCGAGCCGATCGAGCCAACACTCACCGCGCGCGACGCGACGCTGATGGGTCGAATCGAGGGCGCGATGGGGGAGTTCCGCGCCTCGATCGACCGGGGCGCGTCGCCCGATGATCTCGCGGAGAAGGTCGCAGTACTGGGCGGCCTTTTCGACGATGCGGAAGCGGCGCTCGCGCCTGATGCCGCCACCGAAGCGTCCACGTTCCTGGGCGCGTTCACGATCCTGCTGCGTGAAGGGCTCGAAGCCCTGCTCATCGTTGTCGCCATGATCGCGTTCCTGCGTAAAGCCGAGCGCGGCGAGGCGCTGCGGTACGTGCATGGCGGCTGGGTCAGCGCGATCATCGCGGGCGGGATCACCTGGGCGGTCGCCACCTATGCGATCGGGATCAGCGGTGCGAGCCGGGAGCTGACGGAAGGGTTTGGCTCGCTGTTCGCCGCGGTCGTGCTGCTCTCGGTCGGGATTTGGATGCACGGCAAGGCGCAGGCCGATCAGTGGCAGCGCTATATTCGCGAGAAGATGTCGCGGGCGCTCTCGGGCGGGTCGGGCTGGTTCCTGTTCGGGCTGGCGTTCGTCGTAGTTTATCGCGAGGTCTTCGAGACGATCCTGTTCTATGCCGCGCTTTCGGCGCAAGGTGACAACGGGATGCTTCTCGCGGGGGCCGGGTCGGCGATTGGACTGCTCAGCCTGATCGCTTGGGCCATGCTTCGCTACAGTCGCAAGCTGCCGATCGCGCAGTTCTTCCGCTATAGCTCCTGGCTCATGGCGGTCCTGACCGTCGTGCTGGCGGGTAAAGGCGTCGCCGCGCTCCAGGAAGCCGGCCTTATCAACATCGCACCGCTCGCGGACGTGCCACGGCTGTCGATGCTCGGCGTGTTTCCCACTTGGCAATCGGTGCTGGCGCAACTCCTGATGGCGGTCGCCATTGCGGTCGGGTTCGCCTGGAACGGGCGCGACCGATCCCGCTCGGGTTCCGGCTCAGTGACCCTTGGTTCGAATTAGTGCAATGACATGAAAACCCTTCCGTGATAGAGGCAAGCTAGTGCGAGCCTTTTTGCCTTTCCTGACATGCCTGATGCTGGTCCTGACCAGCTTCTCCGGCATGGCCCATGCCGCCGATCTGGCGGGGGGAAGCATCGCGGGCGTTGAGTTCACGGTCCATACCGCCGGTGACATCGATCAGGTGCCATCGGACTCGGACAAGAATGTCCCGCATCATCACAATTATTGTCACGGACACGACGTCGGCGCGCCTGCGCGCACGACGATGGAATATACCCCCGTCCTCACAGTGCCCAAGCCGACAATCTCCGCCTCTGCGTCGCTCGACGGCCGCACCGGCATGGTCCATTTGAGGCCCCCCCAAGCCTGACGTCCGATTTGGGCGTGCGTTGGCGCGCCCCTGTCGATCATCGTCAGGAGTCCTATTTTCATGAATCGTATCCTCGCGGCCATGCTGGCCGCAGCGTCTTGCGCCACGATGGCGCAGGCGCAGGTCGGACCGTCCGCGCCTGTTGCGCAGGATGCGCCGGTCTACACGCTTGACCAAGCGGTCAGTGCAGCGGGCGGTTCGGCCCCTGCTGCGGAAGCGGCGACAGCTGGAATCGACGCGGCCCGTGCAGGTCGCACAGTCGCCGGCTTGCGGCCCAATCCGGTGGTTCAAGGCCAAGTCGAGAATGTCATCGGCTCCGGGCCGTATCGGGGGGTCCGCAGCGCGGAAACCACGGTCGGCTTTGCGATCCCGATCGAGCTAGGCGGCAAGCGCGGCGCCCGCGTCGCGGTCGCCAATGCGCAATTGTCCCGGGCCGAGATCCAGGCCGCGATCATCGCGGCGGATGTCCGGCTTCAGGTAACGCAGCTCTATGTCGAAGCGGTCGCGGCCGATCGCCGGGTAATGACAGCCCGCGATCAGGCCCGGATCGCCAGCGATGCGCTGCGGGCCGCGAGCGTTCGCGTGCAGGCAGGGCGGGCATCGCCACTCGAGCAACAGCGCGCGGATGTCGCGCGTATCAATGCCGACGCCAATGTGGAGCGGCAGCTTCGCTTGGCCGAGGCGGCCCGCGCCAATCTGGCGCGTCGGATCGGACGGCCGATCGACGGCCTGCTCGATGACACGCTGCTCGATCGCCTTCCCGATGTGAACGTCTATGGGCCGTTGGCACCGGTCAACACGACCGGCACACTCGCGCTGGCGGCAGCCAACGCGGATTTCTCCATTGCCGAAGCCGGCGTGCGGCTCGCGCGCGCCAATCGCGTGCCTGACCTGAACGTCGGGCCGTCGATCCGCCGCCTGGAAGCGACCAACGACATGGCGGCGGTGTTCAGCGTGTCGATCCCGATCCCGGTGTTCAACAATGGTCGCGCCGCGATTGCGCAGGCGACCGCGCAGCGGACCCAGGCGGATGCGCAGCGCCGCGTGACCGCGCTCGACATCGAACAGGCGATCACGGACGCGCAGGCGCAGGCGGCCAATGCCGCAACGACGGCTCGTGCGGCGTCGGGGCCGGCGCTGGCGGCTGCACAGGAGGCCGCCCGCATCGCGCGGATCGGCTATCGCGAGGGCAAGTTCGGCCAGCTCGAATTGCTCGATGCTGAACGCACGCTCGCCGAAACGCGGGTCGCCGCGATCGACGCGCTTGCCAATTACCAGAATGCCCGCGCGCAAGTGGAGCGACTGACCGCTCGTGCGCCCAATGGGGGGAATCAGTGATGAAGAGCTTTTATCTCGCGGGCGCGGCGTCGCTCGCCCTGCTCTTGGCTGCCTGCGGCGGCAAGGATGGCGGAAACGAGGCAACTGCCGAAGGCGCAGCTGCCAATGAGACGGCAGCGGGCACGGAAAAGGGCGGTGCTGAAGGCGGTCATGCCGGTGAAGGCGTCGTCACATTGGGTGCCGACCAGATCGCCACAGCGGGCGTCCAGGTCGGACGGCCGATCATCGGCGGGGCCGGGACGATCGAGCTGCCCGCGATCATCGAGGGCGACCCACAGGGAACGCAGGTCGTCTCGGCCGCAATTGCGGGACGCGTGGTCGCGCTCACCCGTAACCTCGGCCAATCGGTCGGACGCGGCCAGACCATTGCGGTCATCGAAAGCCGCGAGGCGGCGCAGATCAAGGGCGAGGTCGAGGCGGCGCGGGCGCGGCTTCAGCTCGCTAATTCGAACCTCGCGCGCGAACAGCGGCTGTTCGCGCAGAGAGTCTCCCCTGAACAGGATCTGATCGCCGCCCGCACAGCGGCGACGGAGGCGCGGATCGCCCTGACGCAGGCGCAGAGCATGGTTTCGGCGGCGGGTGTCGGCGGCGGCGGGCTCAACCGGCTCGGCATTGCCGCGCCGATCTCGGGCCAGATCATTGCGCGCCCCGTGACGCTGGGACAAACGGTCGCGGCGGATGCCGAACTCTATCGCATCGCCAACCTGAGCCAGGTGTCGATCGCGCTTAATCTCAAGCCCGAGGATGCGGGCCGGGTGCGTCCCGGCAATACGGTGCTGGTGAAGGCGGCAGGCCGTCAGGCGACCGCCCGCGTGACCTTCGTGTCGCCGGCGCTTGATCCGCAGACGCGGCTCGTGCCTGCGCTCGCCACCCTCGACAATCGCGGTGGCGAATGGCGGGTCGGCGAGCCTGTGACGGCAGCCGTGCAGCTCACGGGCAGCGGCGGGAGCGGGGCGGTCCGCGTGCCGACGACGGCGGTCCAGAGTTTCGAGGGCAAGTCGGTCGTGTTCGTGCGCACGCCCACCGGCTTCAAGGCGACCCCGGTCCAGCTCGGCGATGCGTCGGGCGACACGGTGATCGTCCGGTCGGGCCTGACCGGCAACGAACAGATCGCCACCACCGGAAGTTTCACGCTCAAGGCCGAGATCGGCAAGGGCGAAGCGAGCCACGAGGATTAAGCCATGATCGCCCGTATCGTAACCTGGGCGGTCGAGAAGCGCTGGCTAGTCCTGCTCCTCACCGTCATCGTCGCCGCCATCGGCGCCTTTTCCCTCTACCGGCTACCGATCGACGCGGTGCCGGACATCACCAACAATCAGGTCCAGATCAACGTCCGCGCGCCTGCCCTCTCGCCCGAGCTGGTCGAGAAGCAGGTGTCGTTTCCAATCGAAACCGCGCTCGCCGGCACCCCCGGCCTGGAATATACGCGCTCGTTGAGCCGCAACGGCTTCGCGCAGATCACGGCGGTCTTTTCGGACGCGACGGACATCTATTTCGCCCGCCAGCAGGTGGGCGAGCGTCTGCGGGGCGTGCAAGAGAATCTGCCCGACGGCGTGAACCCTGAAATGGGTCCGATCGCGACAGGCCTGGGCGAGGTGTACATGTACACCGTTCGTCTCGATCATCGCGAGGACGACAAGCACAAGCCCGGTGAACCGGGCCAACAGCCCGATGGCAGCTACATCACGCCAGAGGGCGAGCGACTGACGACCGAAGAGGACAAGGCGACCTACCTGCGCACCGCGCAGGACTGGATCGTGACGCCGCTTCTGAAGACCACACCGGGCCTCGCCGGTGTCGACTCGATTGGCGGTTACGCCAAGCAGTTCCTCGTCGTGCCCGACGTGCAGAAGCTGGCCTCGCTCGGCATCACGCTGACGGACCTGGGAAATGCGCTGGAGCGCAATAACACCAGCGTCGGCGGTGGCTTCGTCAATCGCAATGGCGAAGGTCTGGCTGTTCGCTCGGATGCGCTCGTTCGCAATGCCAGCGAGTTGGCCAGGACCGTGATCGCGACACGTAACGGCGTGCCGATCACGGTAGAACAAGTTGCGACTGTGAAGACGGGTCAGGCGATCCGCATGGGTTCGGCATCGGAGAACGGTACCGAAGTCGTCGTCGGCACGGCGATCATGCGGATCGGCGAGAACAGCCGCATCGTGTCGACCGCGGTCGCTGAGAAACTGAAGACGATCAACGCTTCGCTGCCTCCTGACGTCGTAATTCAGCCGGTGCTGAACCGCACCGAGCTGGTCAATTCGACGATCAAGACGGTCGCGAAAAACCTGTCCGAAGGCGCGGTGCTGGTCATCGTCGTGCTCTTCCTGCTGCTCGGCAACTTCCGTGCGGCCCTGATCGCGGCGTTGGTCATCCCGATCACCATGATGCTGACAGGCTTTGGTATGCTGCGCGCTGGGGTCTCGGCCAATCTGATGAGCCTTGGGGCTTTGGACTTCGGTCTGATCGTCGACGGCGCCGTCATCATCGTTGAAAACGCGCTGCGAAGGCTTGCCGAGCAACAGCATCATGAAGGCCGATTGCTGAGCGTCAAGGAAAGGCTCGCGACCGTGGCAGCCGCCGCGCGCGAGATGATCCGGCCCTCGGTCTACGGACAGGCGATCATCATCCTCGTCTACGTGCCGCTACTCACGCTGACCGGCGTGGAGGGCAAGACGTTCGTGCCGATGGCGCTCACCGTCATCATCGCGCTCGGCTTCGCCTTCATCCTGTCGCTCACCTTCGTCCCCGCCATGATCGCGATCTGGCTGTCCAAAAAGGTGGAGGAGAAGGACGGCCGCATCATCACATGGCTGAAGAAGCGCTACGAACCCGGTCTCGACCGGGCGATGAAGCGCCCGACCCTGACGATCGGGGCGGGTGTCGGCAGCCTTGTGGTGGCGGCGCTTGCCTTCACCACGCTCGGCTCGGTGTTCCTGCCGCAGCTCGATGAAGGCGATCTGCTCATCCAGTCGCTCCGCATCCCGGCAACGTCGGTCCAGCAGAGTCAGGCGATGCAGGTGCCGATCGAGAGGATGATGTCGAAGCAACCGGAGGTGGCGTTCGTCTATTCAAAGACGGGCACCGCCGAGCTGGCGGCCGACCCGATGCCGCCGAACGCGACCGACATGTTCGTCATCCTGAAGCCGCGGAAGGACTGGCCGAACCCCGACCTTCCCAAGGAGGAGCTGGTAAGTCGGATCGAGGGTAATCTCGCGAAGTTCCCGGGCAATGCCTATGAGATCACCCAGCCCATCCAGATGCGCTTCAACGAGCTGATCGCCGGCGTTCGCGGCGATATCGCGGTGAAGGTATTCGGCGACGACTTCACACAAATGAACCGGACGGCCGAGCAGGTTGCTGCGGTGCTGCGCAAGACGCAGGGCGCAGCGGACGTGAAGGTCGAGCAAACGACGGGCCTGCCCATGCTCGACATTCGCGTCAATCGCGACGCAATGGCGCGTCTGGGCGTCACTGCCCAAGATGTGCAGGACATCGTCACCGCGACAATCGGCGGGCGCACCTCGGGCCAGATCTTCGAGGGCGATCGGCGCTTTCCGGTCGTGATACGGCTCTCTGAAGCGCAACGGGCGGACATCGGCCTTCTCGAACAGGTGCAGGTGCCGTTGGCGGGGGGTGGCTATGTGCCGCTTTCGAGCGTCGCCGACATCAAGGTGGTCGATGGTCCCAACCAGATCAGCCGCGAGAACGGGAAGCGTCGCGTGGTGGTGCAAGCCAATGTGCGCGGTCGCGACGTCGGCAGTGTCGTTGCGGACGCGCAGGCGGCGATCGGTAGCCAGGTTCGGCTGCCCGCTGGTGCCTATCTCGAATGGGGCGGCCAGTTCGAGAACCTGCAATCGGCAAGCGAACGTCTGAAGCTGGTCATTCCGGCCTGCTTCATCCTGATCCTGTTGCTCCTCTACGGGGCATTGGGATCGGTCCGCGATGCCGCGATCGTCTTCACCGGCGTGCCCTTCGCGCTGGTGGGCGGCGTTCTGCTGCTGTTCCTGCGGGGCATGGACTTCTCGATCTCGGCGGCGGTTGGCTTCATCGCCTTGTCGGGCATCGCGGTCCTCAACGGCCTCGTGATGGTCAGCTCGATCCAGGACCTGATCCGGTCGGGGCTATCGCGCGAAGAGGCGGCCCATGTCGGCGCAATGCAGCGTCTGCGGCCCGTCGTCATGACCGCGCTCGTCGCCAGCCTCGGCTTCGTGCCGATGGCGCTTGGCGAAGGCGCGGGCGCGGAGGTGCAGAAGCCATTGGCGACCGTCGTCATCGGCGGCCTGATCTCGGCAACGCTGCTGACGCTGTTCGTGCTGCCGACGCTCTACGCCCGGTTCGGGCAGAAAGTGATCGAGAAGCCCGAGCACTACAATGAGGAGCATGAAGGGGACGACCACGGTCAGACCTTCGTGAACGACTTGGCCTGAAGGGTGAGCGGGGCGATCCGCGATCGCCCCGCTCATCTCTGGGAGATGGGGATATGCCTCGCACCATAACCAGCTCAATGCTTCACGGCGGGCCACTGCGGATCTGGTCGGCGATCACCGATCCGGATCATCGTCGGGCTTGGAGTCCGCTCGTATTCCTCGACAACCCGTGCCAGCTTGGCGAGACGGAATGTACCTTCGCGATCCAGGGCATCACCCGACCAATTCGGACGCCAGCACGGATTGATCGATTCGATAAGCCGCACGCCTTCGCTTGGTCCTGCGGCATCCCTTATCTGTTCACGCTCGAAGAGCGGTACGAGCTGGCAGGGGACGACGGTGGCACCAGGCTAACACATAGCTGCACGCTGCGCGGGGCGCTGTCTTTGCCGTTCGCGGCGATGATGTTGCGTCGCCTGCGGTCCCTGATGATCGAGGCTGACGATCGCCTCGCAACCTATCTGCGCTGGCGGGTGGGTCAGCCTGCCCGTGGGATCAATCGTCAGCGCGTCCCCTCCCGGTACAGGAGGAAGGCGCGATGACGCCGTTGAAGCGGGTTCTGCCCGCCCTCATCCTCGTTATCGGGCTGGCGGCTTGCACGGAAAGCAAGCCGCCAGCCCCGCCAACGGAGCAGCAAATCCATTCGTCCGACAGCGCCGTGGCGACCGGGGAAATGGGGCGCCATCCCTATCGCTGTTCCGACGGGGAACCGCTGTTCGTCGACTACAAGGACAACGGCCTGCAGATCGATTTGCGGCGCTCCAGCAGCGCCGTGCCCATGACGCTGACCGCGCCAGCGCAGGGCCTCCAATATGTCGGCGAGACAGCCACCGCGACCTTCAAGGGGTCGCAGCTCACCATCGTGGAAGGCGAAGGCCGCACGCGGACCTGCGAACGGGAGGGCACCCGATGAACCGTCCTGTCTTCCGACACGTCGCACTGCAACGGGAGAGAAACGATGTCTGACACGTCGATCTCGAATGTGATGGCCATTCGCGCCGAAGTGATCGCGCGAAGCCGCGCCTTGCGCGAGGCGCAGCCGACGGCACCGCCCGGCGTGACGCCGACCGCTCCAGCCTCAACCTTTGCCGACACCCTCAATGCCGTGGTGGCGAAGGTCAACGAGACCCAGGAGCAGGAGGATGTCGTCACCGAAGCATATGAACGGGGCGAAACCACCGACATTGCGACCGTCGCGCTCATCCAGAGCCGTGCATCCATTACGTTCGAGGCGACGCTGCAAGTCCGGAACAAGCTGCTGTCTGCATATCGAGACATCATGAACATGCCGATCGGATGACGATCGCGGAGATAACTAAGGCGGTATTGGTATGATTGTCGGCACAAGGCCACGATTTACGCAGATTATTGTCGAGGTTTGGAAGCCCCTCACGATCCTGTTCGTGTGGGACGTGGCGGTGACGGCATTCCACATGATGACCCCGATCAAGGAACCGCCTTTGCCGACGGCGCTGTTCGGCACTGCCATCGCGCTCTTCATGGGGTTTCGGACCAACGCCGCTTATGCACGCTGGTGGGAAGCGCGAACTCTTTGGGGCGCGCTCATCAATTCCTCGCGCAGTCTGGCCCGGATCACGCGCAGCCTGACCAAGGGGGAACCCGAGGGCAGTGAGATACGGCACCACATCATCCTGAGGCAGATCGCCTTTGCGCACTCGATGCGCTGCCAGCTTCGCCGACAGTCGCCCTATGAAGAAATTGCCCGGGTCGCCGGAACGGAGGTCGCCGATATGGCGGTCACTCGCCTGAACCCTGCCAATGCGCTCTTGGAGGACATATCGGGCATTTACGCTGACGCGCTCGCGGAAGGTCGGATCACCGAGATCCAGCAGGCAACTGTGGAGCGCGTCCTGATCGACATCGCCAATGCGCAGGGCGGCATGGAGCGGATCAAGAACACGCCGCTGCCCAATGGCTTTCGGTTCTTCCCGAACCTCTTCACGCGTGTGTTCTGCGTGCTGCTCCCGATCGCGCTGGTCGAATCCCTGGGCCTTGCCACGCCGATCGGATCGACGCTGATCGGACTCGTCTTCCTCGCGGTGCTGAGCATCGGCGAGGATCTGACCGATCCGTTCGCCAATAGCGTCCACGATGTCCCGCTCACGGCCATGTGCCGCACGATCGAGATCGACCTTCTCCAAACCGCGGGACTTCCGGCCCCCGAGCCGCTGACACCTGATCACGGGGTGCTGTGGTGATGGGCATGCGCGCCTTGCTGCATCTGCCCGGGCTCACGATCGCGCGCGTTGGCGCCGTTCTCGTCACCGGCGTGATTGTAGGGGCGTGCAACCCGGCTCCGAGCGAACCTGTCGAACCGGCTCATGACAAGCGTGTGACGCCAAGGCTGATCGCGCAGCGCATCATGTATTGCGACGACGGCACCCGCGCCGATGTCGACTTCATCGACGACGGCCTGAAGATGGCCGTCACCTGGCTGCCGAAGGGCAGGACCGAGATCCTGCGCGCCCAGCGAACCGGTGATGAATTTCGCGGCAACCAGTCACGGGCGGTCGTGGCGGGCGGGGCGATCGCCTTCATGCGGCGCGGGAAAATCCACGTCTGTCACCGAACCCCGGAGGGATCATAGGATATGCAGGCACTGCTTTACACGCTTGCGCCTGTGCTGGCGGTCGTAATCGGCGCGATCATCGCGAGCCGCACAAAGTTAAATCCTGGCCTCGTGGCGGGGCTACAGCATCTTGCTGCCGGCGTCGTGTTCGCGGCGGCAGCGACTGAAATCCTGCCGCAGGTCAAGCATGAGGCTTCGCCCAGCGCGACGTTGATCGGCGGGGCGGCGGGCGTCGTAACGATGCTGGGTCTCAAGGCTTTCGAGGCCCGCTTCAAGGGGCCGATGGCGCTGCTCGCCGCGATCGGCATCGACATCCTGGTCGATGGCCTGGTGCTCGGCCTTGCGTTCGTCGCGGGCGAGAAGGCGGGATTTCTGCTGACGATCGCGCTGACACTCGAAGTGCTCTTCCTGGGTCTGACACTGACCAACGAGCTGGCGGAAACCTATCGCTCGCGCCTGCGCATCATCGTGATCGTCTCGGCCTTGGCGCTGCTGCTGCCGATCGGCGCGCTCGCTGCCGTTCCTGTCGCCACGCTCTCGCCGGTAATGGTCGCTGGCTTCCTGAGCTTTGGGCTGATGGCGCTGCTCTACCTCGTCACGGAAGAGCTGCTGGTTGAGGCGCACGAGAAGCCTGACACCCCGCTCATCAGCTCGATGTTCTTCGTAGGGTTCCTCGCCCTCCTGACGCTCGAGGAGATCATGGGATGAATGCGAGCAACGACAACGCGGGCACGCAGGAGCGTCGCACGCTCTGGATCGTGCTGCTGCTGAACGCAGCAATCGCAGCGGGCTTTTTCGTATCCGGCGCGTTCGCCGATTCAAGTGCGCTCATCGCCAACGGCGTCGACAATCTGTCCGACACCGCCGTTTACGCTCTCAGCCTCGTCGCGCTGACCCACGGTAAGACGTGGAAGACGCGCGCCGCGATCGCATCGGGGGTAATGCTGCTGATCTTTGCGGGCGGCATCCTGATCGATGTCGGGCGACGCTATGTGCAGGGGAGCGAGCCGATCGGACCGACCATGATGGTCATGTCGGCGATCGCCGGCGTCGTAAACTACCTCTGCCTGCGGCTGCTCCAGCGGCTCAAGGATCCGGACGTTAACCTACGGGCCGCCACCACCTTCAGCTTCAATGACTTCATTTCCAATGGCGGCATCCTGATCGCGGGCGTGCTGGTGCTGTGGCTGGGCACCAACTGGCCGGACCTTCTGGTCGGCTTCGCTACCGCCATCATCGCCATCAAGGGCGGTGTCGAAATCCTGCGCGACGCGCGCGCCGAAACCAAGAAAAGCGAAAGGAGGTCGTCATGAACGACAAGCTCGAACTCGATATTCCAGTATTGTTGCCGGACCTTCCTGACGCGGCCGACGCTTGCCTGGACCGTCTCGTATCAACCCTGTCAAAGCGCGAAGGCGTCGAGCGGGCGCATGTGATCTGCCTCGACGGCGACACGCCGGCGGCCCTGTGCATCCATTTCGACGCTGCCAAGCTGCCGCTGCCGCGCTTGCGCGAGATGGTGCGCGCCGCGGGCGCCGAAATCACCGAACGCTACGGCCATGCGATCTGGCAGGTGACGGGGATCAGCCACGAGCGTCGGGCGCGCACCGTCAGTGACGCGCTATGCGCGCTGCCGGGCGTGGTGCAGGCGAGTGCCAGTACCAGTGGGTCTGTCCGGGTTGAATATGACCGCCGCGAGACCACCGAAGAGGAGGTGCGTTCGGCGCTTCGCAAGTTGAAGGTCCGGGTGGGCAAGCGGGTCGCCGCCGACGACCATGCCGGCCATGACCATGGTCCCGGTGGGCACGGGGCGGGCGAGGAGAAACACGGTCCTGGCGACGGTCACGACCATAGCCATGCCGATTTTCTTGGTCCCAACACCGAGTTGATCTTTGCGCTCGCTTGCGGCGCGCTGCTGGGAATTGGCTACGCGATCGAGAAGCTGGCCACCGGTGCACCGGACTGGCTGCCGACCGCCTGCTACATCGCAGCCTATTTCTTCGGCGGGTTCTTCACGCTGCGCGAGGCAATCGACAATCTTCGGCTGAAGAAGTTCGAGATCGACACGCTGATGTTGGTTGCTGCCGCCGGCGCCGCTGCGCTGGGCGCATGGGCCGAAGGCGCGCTGCTGCTGTTCCTGTTCAGCCTTGGCCATGCGCTTGAGCATTACGCGATGGGACGCGCCAAGAAGGCGATCGAGGCGCTGGCGAAGCTCGCGCCCGAAACCGCGACCGTGCGACGTGACGGGCAGACCAGCGAAATCCCGGTCGAGGAGATGGTTGTCGGGGATATTGCTATCGTCCGACCAAACGAACGCCTTCCCGCCGATGGTTTCGTCATCACGGGCACGAGCGCGATCAACCAAGCCCCGGTGACCGGCGAGAGCATCCCGGTCGACAAGGTGCCGGTCGCGGACGCGGCAGCCGCCCGCGCCAAGCCCGATGCGGTCGAGGCGGAGAGCCGCGTCTTTGCCGGCACGATCAATGGCGGCGGCGCGATCGAGATCGAGGTGACGCGCCGATCCAACGAGTCCGCGCTCGCCAAGGTGGTGAAGATGGTGAGCGAGGCGGAGACGCAGAAGTCGCCGACGCAGCGCTTCACCGATCGGTTCGAGCGCATCTTCGTGCCCGCCGTCCTGATCCTGTCGGTGCTGCTGCTGTTCGCCTGGGTGGTCATCGACGAGCCGTTCCGCGACAGCTTCTATCGCGCGATGGCGGTACTGGTCGCAGCGAGCCCTTGCGCGCTCGCGATCGCGACGCCGAGCGCGGTCCTGTCCGGCGTCGCGCGCGCGGCACGTGGCGGTGTGCTGGTGAAGGGCGGTGCGCCGCTCGAAAACCTCGGCTCGTTGAAGGCGATCGCCTTCGACAAGACCGGCACGCTGACCGAAGGGCGCCCGCGCATCACCGATGTCGTGCCCGTCGACGGCACCGACGAAGGCGAGCTGCTGTCGCTGGCCGTCGCTGTCGAGGCGCTGAGCGATCACCCGCTGGCCCAAGCGATCGTCAACGACGGCCGCGAACGCCTGAATGGGCGCCCGTTGCCCACCGCTGGCGACCTCAAGAGCCTGACCGGTCGTGGCGTCACCGCGAGCGTGGATGGCGAGACGGTGTGGATCGGCAAGGCCGAGATGTTTGGGGGCGAGGGCATACCGGCGCTGGGGCAGGGGGCGCAGGACGCGATCGCGAAGCTGCGCGAGAACGGCCGCACGACGATGGTCGTCCGCAAGGGAGACCGCGACCTAGGCGCGATCGGCCTGATGGACACGCCCCGCGAAGCGGCCAAGACCGCGCTGCGCCGGCTGCACGAGATGGGTGTGTCGCGGATGATAATGATCTCCGGCGATCACCAGAAGGTCGCCGAAGCGATCGCCAACGATGTCGGAATCGATGAGGCGTGGGGCGACCTCATGCCCGAAGACAAGGTGGCCGCAATCAAGAAGCTTGCCGGCGAGGACAAGGTCGCGATGGTCGGCGACGGCGTGAACGACGCGCCCGCGATGGCGAGCGCCACGGTCGGCATCGCAATGGGCGCGGCGGGGTCGGACGTAGCGCTCGAGACGGCCGACGTAGCGCTGATGGCCGACGACCTGGCGCACTTGCCGTTCGCGGTCGGCCTGAGCCGTCATACGCGCGGCATCATCCGTCAGAACGTGTTCGTCAGCCTGGGCGTCGTCGCCTTCCTCGTGCCTGCCACCATCCTCGGCCTCGGCATCGGGCCAGCGGTGGCGGTCCATGAGGGATCGACACTGCTCGTCGTCATCAACGCGCTCCGGCTGCTCGCCTACCGCGACCCGGCGGGGAACGCGGCATGAAGTGGCTGGTCGCTTTCGACCTCGACGGCACGCTCGCGGAGAGCAAACGCCCGTTATCGGAGGATATGGCCGCGATCATCGCCCGGTTGCTCGCCGTTACCGATGTGGCGGTGATCTCGGGCGGGGACTGGCCACAATTCGAAAAGCAGGTCGCGTCGCGCTTGCCTGCGGACGCAGCGCTCGACCGCCTCTGGTTGATGCCGACCACCGGCACCAAGCTCTATCGCTTCATCGATGGGGCTTGGTGCGTGGTCTATGCCGAGCTGTTCGACGATGCGGAGAAGGCGAAGATCCGCGCGGCCTTCGACCGGGCGCTGGCCGATGCCGGCCTCGCCGATGAACGCATATGGGGCGAGCGGATCGAGGATCGCGGCAGCCAGATTACCTTTTCGGGGCTGGGGCAGGCGGCGCCGCTGAAGGAAAAGGAGGGATGGGACCGGGATCGGAAAAAACGCACTGCATTGCAGGCGACCTTGCGCGCAGTGCTGCCGGGCCTCTCGATCAATCTTGGCGGTACGACATCGATCGACGTGACGAGGGCAGGGGTCGACAAAGGCTACGGCCTGAAGCGCCTGAGCGCCGAAAGCGGCGTGCCGCTCGACGGCATGTTGTTCATCGGCGATGCGATCTTCCCCGGTGGAAATGACTATCCCGCCGTCGAGATCGGCCTCGACACGGTCAGGGTGCGCGACGTTGCGGAAACCGCCGCCGTCGTGGCCGCCATCATCGCATGTCTGCACCGGTAGGTTCGCAGATGTTCACGATCCTCGCCTTAATCACGAGCGCCTTCAAGGCGCTCGGCCCAACATTCGTTTTTAACCTCCGATTTGGAGCGATCGCGTAGAACAGGCAGGCCGGCATGTTTCAAAGCTCATGGTGGGAGATAACCACCCATATCATCAGTCTCGCCGTCGCCTACGCGCTTGCCCTTCCGGTTGGCTGGGATCGCGAGAAGGACGCCCGTAGCGCAGGCATCCGCACATTCCCGTTGGTTGCCATCGCCAGTTGCGGCTTCGTGCTGGTAGGCATCGCGATCCTCGGCCGCACGTCCCCGGCGCAGGCCAGGTTGCTCGAAGGTCTGATTTCAGGCGTCGGTTTCATTGGGGGCGGCGCGATCCTGAAGAAGGGTAGCAAAGCCTCGGGTACGGCAACAGCGGCCAGCCTGTGGGCGACTGGCGCGCTCGGGGCGGCCGTCGGCTACGGCCTATACGATATCGCCTTCATCCTGAGCTGCACCACCTTCCTGACCCTGCGCTGTTCTCGTCCGCTCAAGCGCGCTACCAATGGCGACGCCTGTACTCCGGCAAGTCCATGACGACCTCTCAGGCGAGCCGATGGACACATCCAGTGCAAGCCCTCACCCGACGTTGGGCGCCGGCGCGGACTATCCCGGCGCGGGGCCGCCAACACCGCTTGCTGCGCTGGGCGACGCTGTTGGAGCGCAATCCTCACCAGATCATCGGCCTGCTGCCTCCCTCTTGGGCAGGCGGTGACGCGCGCGGCCCGATGATCGATCGGCCGAGCGCGATCGATGTCGCATGGGACGATGTGGTGCTGCGTGTGATGGGGCTGGCGGGTCGATCGCGCCGTGAAGCCAAAGCATTCTTCGGGCTGTCGGACGCGGAATTGGATCGAATTGTCGCTGGGTCGTGGCGGTGTCCGATCCGCCCCGCTTGGCAGGTCGCCGCGCGGATCAGGAACGTCGAGTGCCCGCGACTGGAAAACGCGATCGTAGGATCGGTCCTCGCCCTCATCCTCGTGTTCTGCGCCATCTTCTATTGGATCATCTGACGAGGCTGTCTTGTGTTCGACATCATAACATCGATCCTATCGGCACTCGGCGGCTTTGGCGTCTTCCTGCTGATGCTGGCCGAGAACGTCTTTCCGCCGATTCCATCGGAAGTGATCCTGCCCCTTGCGGGCTACACGGCCGCGCAGGGGCGCGGCTCGCTGTGGGTGGTCGTTATCGCTGGCACCCTCGGATCGGCCGCAGGAGCGATCCTATGGTACTATGTCGGGCGCTGGATCGGCATCGATCGGTTGAAGCGCTTTGCTTCTCGCCACGGTCGATGGCTGACGTTGACGGCGGACGAGATCGATCATGTCGATCGCTGGTTCGACCGCTATGGCCGTTGGGCGGTTCTGTTCGGACGAATGGTCCCGGGAGTCCGGACGTTGATTTCGGTGCCAGCAGGGGTCAGCGGAATGCCCCTCGGTCCGTTCCTGCTTTCCACGCTTGCCGGCTCGGCAATATGGACCGTGATCCTCGTGCTAGCCGGCTACGAGCTGGGCGAACGCTATAATCAGGTGGCGAGCGTCATCGAACCGGTCAGCAACGCCGTGCTCTTGCTGGCCGTCATTTGGTATCTCTGGCGGGTCGCGACCTTCGGGCGATCCGGGGATCGCCATTGATGAATGTCAATGGCTCGTCTCCCGTTTTTCCCGCCGGACTTTGGCTTACGGCAGCTTCGATGCTGGTCTTCGTCACGCGCTACGCCAGTGCCCTTGGCCTGGTCCCGCGAGGAACCACGTTCATTCTCATCAAGTGGATCGGGAGGCTTTACCGCATCGGGTTTCGCGCATGGCGTCGCAACGGGGGGAAGTGGCGCTGGGCCGCATCATCAAGATCCACCGCCACAAGGTAAGCGAAGCATCCTATGTACTATCTTGCAGTCAAGGCCATCGTCTCGGGCATACTAATCGCGGCAGCGTCGGAAGTGGCGAAGCGCTATCCCGGGTTCGGAGCGCTGATTGCGTCGCTACCGGTCGTCTCGGTCCTTGGCATGATATGGCTGTGGCACGACCGGCCTGATGCGATGAACATGGCGGCCCATGCGCAGGCGACCTTCTGGTTCGTACTCCCCTCGCTGCCGCTATTCCTACTGATACCAGTCCTTTTGCGTCACGGAATTGGCTTTTGGCCAGCCTTGGCCGCCGGATGCTGCCTGACCGTCCTGCTCTATATCGCGATGGTTCTCGCACTCCGGCGCTTTGGCATCGCTTTGTGATTTCCATGAACAACGAGCGGGTGAACAGAATGACAAACCTCAAGGAACGCGCGCTCATTGCCGCTGTCGCGACCATCGCTCTGACTGGATGCGGACTGATTAAACCACGGGATGCTGGCTATTTCCGTTTCCACGCGGAAGAGGCGAGGCTGGTTGTCACCCGCTGCGAGCGGGGCCAGGAAACCGGCAGCGACTGCGAGGCCGCGGCCCAGGCCGTGGCCGAGCTCGATGCGGCTGCGCGCCGGCAACCTCCGGCCAGAGCCGGACGCCAGCGCGGACATGATGCTACACTGGAGAAGGAACGTGATGATCGGAATTAACGGCACGCTCGCGCTGATGGTCGCAACGGCCGCTGGACTGACGCCACCTGCTGCGAGCGCACAGCACGCTCAACACGGTACGAGCGTGACCCGGGGAGCTGATGCGGGAAAGCGGGCCGACACGCCCGCAACCAGAGCCTACCGGGCCGCGAACGCCAAGATGCATGGCGCTATGGACGTGGCCTTCACTGGTGATGCCGACGCCGACTTCATGCGCGCGATGATCCCCCATCATGAAGGCGCGATCGCGATGGCCGAGATAGAATTGAGGTACGGGCGCGATCCCGCTGTTCGCCGGCTTGCAGCCGAAGTAGTGGCGACGCAGCGGCGCGAGATCGCCGAGATGCGGGCGTGGCTTGCCCGGCGCGAAACCCGCAAGTAGCGGCCCGAAGCCTTACCGCCGTCAATGATGGCGGCGGTAATGCCTCGGACGGGAATGACGATCATAGTGCCGATCGCGCACGTAGTGGCGAGACTGGTATCGCGGAGAGTCGGCATAATAGCCGCCACCATAATAGGGCTGCGCATAGCCATAGCCGTGATTTGACACGACCACACGTCCATGTCCGCCGTAGCTACCATGACCTGTGGAATGACGGCCACCATGGTGCTGCGCCATCGCAGTACCAGGGACCAACGAAGCCAGCAGCCCCGCTGCAATCCAAAATGTCTTACGCATGTCTACTCTCCTACCATCGGACGATAGGATCGAACGACGGCGTATTTGATATTAGGGCTTCTACTTGAACCGACACTGAACTTGATGCCGGTCAACGATACCAGAACGTGCGCATGTAGACTCAAATCTGGGCCTTTGTGGTGCCGACAGTCGAACCTTGTGCCTTTGAGCCTCTCAATCGCATGGACAACGCTGTGATGGCTGGCAGGACAAGAAGGGTCAGGATTGTCGATGTTATAAGCCCCCCGATGACGACCGTTGCGAGTGGGCGTTGCACTTCTGCTCCTGTGCCGGTCGCAAGCGCCATCGGCACGAAGCCAAGAGACGCGACCAGCGCGGTCATCAGCACCGGACGGACGCGCTCCATTGCGCCGCCCACGATCGCATCGTCGTCGGCCGCACCGTCTTCGCGATACTTTCCGATCGCACTCATCATCACGAGGCCGTTGAGGACGGCAACGCCCGATAGGGCTATGAACCCGACCGCTGCGGTGATCGAGAAGGGGATACCGCGCAGCAGCAGCGCAAACACGCCCCCTGCGAGCGCCATCGGCACCGCCGAGAACACGATCGCCGCCGACACGAAGCTGCCGAGCGCCATGTAGAGCAGGGCATAGATCGCGATAAAGCAGATCGGCACGACGATCAGCAGGCGCAACCGAGCCGATTGCAGGCTCTCGAAGGTGCCGCCCCACTCAGTATACATGCCGGCGGGAAGCTGCATCTGGCCGATCCTCGCCTGTGCTTCGTCGACGAACCCGCCAAGATCGCGCCCGCGGACGTTGATCTGCACGACCACCATCCGCTTGCCATTCTCGCGACTAACCTGGTTCAACCCCTGCGTGTAGTTGAACCGGGCGACCTGGCTGAGCGGGATCGAGCGCGCCACCTGACCCTCGGCAGTGGGCAGCATCACCGGGATCGACCCCAGTGTCTCAAGGTCATCCCGTTGCGCATCGGGGAGGCGGACCACGACGTCGAACCGCCGGTCTCCCTCGAACAACAACCCGGCCTCGCGCCCGCCAAGCGCAGCCGAGACCGTGTTCGCCACCTCCTCAACCGACAGGCCATAACGGCCCGCCGCTTGCCGATCGATCTGCACGTCGAAGGTCGGCGCGCCGGACGTCTGTTCGGCACTCACGTCACCAGCGCCCGGGATGGTGCGCATGACGGAAGCGATGCGCCGCGCCTGTTCGCTCATCGCGTCGAGGTCATCGCCGTAGAGTTTGATCGCGACGTCGGCGCGAACGCCGGCGATCAGCTCGTTGAAGCGCATCTGGATCGGTTGCTGAATCTCTGTTCGGTTGCCGATCAGCGGTTTCATCCGCTCCTCGATGCGGCGAAGGATGTCCTCCTTGCTCTTAACCTCCGCCGGCCACTCGTCCTCTGGCTTTGGAATCACATAGGTATCCGACGCATTGGGCGGCATCGGATCGGTGCCGAGATCGGCGTTGCCGTTCTTAGAGAAGACCAGCGCCACCTCCGGCAGCGTCTTCAATGCATTCTCGATCTGAAGCTGCATCTGTGTCGACTGATCGATCGACGCCGATGGCACGCGGAAGTTGGTGACGGTTATGTCCTTCTCGTCGAGCTGCGGCATGAACTCCTCGCCGAGCAAGCCAAAGCTCAGCACTGCCGCGACGAACACGCCGACACCGCCCAGAATGAAGGGCATCGGCCGAGCTACGCCCCTGCCCAGCACGGGGGCGTAGCGTTCCTTGAACCAGCGGATCGGCTTCACTTCCGTCTCGCTGACCCGGCCCTTGACGACGATCGCGATCATCGCGGGAACGAAGGTCAGCGACAGGACGAAAGCGGAGGCGAGCGCCACCATCAACGTGATCGCCATCGGCGCGAACGTCTTGCCCTCAACGCCCTGGAAGGTGAGCAGCGGCACGAAGACGAGGAAGATGATGAGCTGACCATAAACGGTCGGCCGCACCATCTCCTTGGCCGCGAGTGTCGTTTCCTCCATCCGCTCGTCGCGGGTGAGAAGCCGGCCTTCATGCTCCTGGCGCTCGGCGAGGCGGCGAAGCGCATTCTCGACGATGATGACGGCGCCGTCGACGATCAGCCCGAAGTCGAGCGCTCCAAGGCTCATCAGGTTGCCCGATACGCCCAGCCCGTTCATGCCGGCGGCCGTCATCAGCATAGTGATCGGGATGACCGCAGCGGTGATGAGCGCGGCGCGGATGTTGCCGAGCAGCAGGAACAGCACGACGATGACGAGCAGCGCGCCTTCTGTGAGGTTCTTTTCGACCGTCGCGATCGTCGCGTTGACCAGCTTGGACCGGTTGTAGACCGGCTCGGCGAACACGTCGGGCGGCAGCGCCTTGTTGATCTGCGTCAGCTTCTCGGCGGCATCGGTCGCGACGATGCGGCTGTTGTCGCCCACCAGCATCAGCACGGTCGAGATGACCGCTTCCGATCCCATGCGACTGCCGGATCCGGTGCGGACCGCACCGCCGATCACGACCTGGCCCACGTCCTTGACGCGGATGGGAACGCCGTTCCGGGTTGCCACGACGGCTTCCTGAATGTCATCGATCGATTTGAGGCGAGCATCGGCGCGGACAAGGAAGCTCTCGCCGGCACGGCGGACGTAATTGGAGCCGGCAGAGAGATTGGCCCGCTCCATCGCGTCCGCCAACTCCGTCACCGACAGCCCATAGCTAACGAGCGCGTTCAGGTTTGGCTCGATCAGATATTGCTTCACATAGCCGCCGTTGGAATCAACCCCGGCGACGCCGCGCACGGCGCGCATCTGTGGGCGGATGATCCAATCCTGCACCGTGCGGAGATATGCCGCCTTCGCCAGCTCGGTGGTCAGGCGTTCGCCCTCGGGCGTGAGATAGCTGCCGTCCGACTGCCAGCCCGGCTTCCCATCGACCGTCTTCAAGCCCTTGCCGTCGGGGTGACGGAAGGCGACCGAATAGAAGAAAATCTCGCCGAGCCCGGTGCTGAGCGGTGCTAGGATCGGCTGCGCGTTGGAAGGCAGGCTGTCGCGCGATTGTGCGAGCCGTTCCGTCACCTGCTGGCGCGCGAAGTAAATGTCGGTGCGGTCGGTGAAGACCGCCGTTACCTGGCTGAAGCCGTTGCGCGAGATGGAGCGGGTCATCTCAAGCCCTGGGATTCCGGCCAGCGCCGTTTCCACCGGGAACGTCACCTGCTTTTCGATGTCGACCGGCCCAAGCGTCGGGGCGAATGTGCTGATCTGGACCTGTCGGTTGGTGACGTCGGGCACAGCGTCAATCGGCAGCTTGGTGATCTGCCATAAACCAAAGCCAATGACGACGAGGGTCAGGACGGCGACAAGCCATCGCATCCGGACCGAAAGGGAGAGGATGCGGCCGATCATTCCGCCGACTCCTTCTCGATCTCCGCTTTGAGGAGAAAAGCGTTGGTGGTGGCGATCTGCGTGCCGGCGGCGAGGCCGCCGGTGATCGCCACCATCCCGCCTGATCGGCTGCCGACCTGAACCGGCTGTGCGCGGAAGCCTTGGCCGGTGCGGACGAACACTACGGTATCGCTGCCAAGCGTCTGCACCGCGTCTTGCGGCACCATCACGCCACTCTTGGCGGCCCCGCCGCTGGCGAGGATACGAGCCTGCACAAGCTGGCCCGGGGCGAGTGTGCTGCCGCCAGAGGTCGGCGTGATGACGACGGTCGCGGTCCGCGATTGCGGATCGACGACGCCGGTCGACGAACGTACGCGGCCCTCGATCTTGCGGCCATCGGTGGTGGTCAACTCCACCCTGTCACCTTCTCGGACCCGGCCTGCATCGGCGGGGGGAACGCTAGCCGTGATCTGAAGCCGGCGCGGGTCGGCGACGCGGAACAGCTCGGTTTCAGCCGCGACGAACTGGCCGAGATTGGCACCAGCATTGGTGACGCGCCCCGAGACGGGGCTGACGACCGCAACCGATCGGCCGTCACCTGATACGCGGGCAGCGCCTGCGGCGGCGCTAGCGCGCCGGGCATCGGCCTGGGCGACCGCCAGATTGGCTTGTGCGGCTTCATAGTCAGCGCGGGGGGTGACGCCCTGGGCAAGCAAACCGCGTTCGCGTTCGAGCTGGCGAGCGGCGAGAGTGACGCGCGCGGACGCGGCCGAGCGATCGGCTGCGATCTGCGAAGCATCGCGGCTCTCGACCAGAGCGAGCGTCTGGCCGGCTCGCACAAGATCGCCGATGCGGACCATGATACGGCTGACCGTGCCCGGTGCGCGCGCGGTCAGCACCGCCTCGGCGTCGGGCGTCGCCTCGACCGTAGCGGAGGCAAGGATCGCGGCGTCCAGCTCGCCGGAGGCCGCCGGGGCTACAGTGATCTGCGATGCCGAAAGTGCCTGCTGCGTCATCGCGACCGTGTTCGACGGCTTGGCTGGCGCTGCGGCCTCCGTAGGAGCAGGGGCAGGGGCGGGCGATTGGGTGAGGCGCGCAGCGCCGAATCCAAGCGCGGCGGCAGCGACCAGGCCAATGGCGGCGCCGGTGTAGAGGCGAGTTTTATCGGTCATTGCACCGCTTCTCCGGTGATGGTGAGGCCCTGCAGACGGGCGAGATTGGCGCGGGCGTCGAGGCGCGCTGCGGCGGCATCGAGGATGAGGCCGCGGGCGACTCCGAGATTTTGACGTGCGGCGAGCAGTTCGATCAGCGGGCTTTTACCTGCCTCGTAAGCGATGCGGGCGAGGCGGTAGCCTTCTTCGGCGGTTGTCAAAGTCCGCTGCGCGGCAGCGGCACGAGCGTCGGCTGCCTCGACCAGCGCTAGACCGGCGCGTGTCCCGGCCTCGGCTTCGAGCCGGGCCGCGGCGGCGCGCGCTTCTGCTCCTTGCAGCTCAGCGCGTGCCGCCGCGATGTTGCCCTGGTTGCGATCGAAGAAGGGGAGCGGGACCGATATGCCGGCGACTAGGGCAGGGCCGCTCGCGACGCGGAGTTGACGCACTCCAAGCTGCGCAGTGACGTTCGGAATGGCGAGGCGCTGTTGCACCGTCACCGCCCGCGCAGCGGCGTCTTGTTCGGCTTCCGCGACCCGCACCGTCGTCGCCTGCATCGCGTCAATGGGACCGAAAGCCGGCTTGGCATCGAGCCGATCGAGGAGTGACTCCGAAAGACCGGTGAAGGGGGTGGTCATACCGGCGAGCGCCGAAAGACGTGCCAGCGCGACCGTCTTGAAAGCGCGCGCGTTTTCGAGGTCGGCCTGAAGCGTGTTCAGTTCGGTTTCGGCCTGCACTTGCCGGAGACGGGCTTCCTTGCCGGCGCCGACCAAAGCGCGGGCAACCCTCAAGACATCGGTCGCCTGTTTAACCTCTTCTTCGGCGATGGTGATGCGACGATCGGCGATTTCGGCACCAGCATAAGCGCGCGCCAGCTCAGTCGCAAAGACGAGACGGCCGTCACGATCGCGCGCCTTTGCCGCAACGATCCCGGCTTCACCGGCGGCGATCCGAGCGGATCGCTTGCCGCCCAGTTCGACAGGCTGATCGACCTGGAAAGTCGTCTGTTGTTGATTGCGCGCATTGCGATCGTGGTCGCCCACGAAATTCTCTGCATAGACATTGATCGAGGGGTTCGGTCGGGCGCGCGCTTGTAATGCCAAGCCGCGTGCTCGGGCGACGTCTGCTTCTAGCGCCAGGACGCGCGGCACATCACGCGTCTGATTTAGAAGCTGTGCAAAGGGGGGTGCGGTCTGCGACCACGCCGCACCTACGGGCGATAGCGCCGCAAAGGCGCCGGTCAGCGCAACGGTGCGCGACCGGCGAAAACTGCCGTTCATAGTGCATGATCCTCTAGGGTAGTCAGTCGACGCGCGCGGCGTCGGCGAGACTCAACCGCGAGGCGGACGCAGAAGCTTAGATGGGTCGATCCCGCTGGGGAGCGATGGAGTTAATATCGACCACACGCGAGCGGCGACGATGGCCGCAACCGGCGCAGCCCTCGCGCCATCGAAAGCAACCCAGTGGCCTGCGGCGTGGGCAAGAAGGTGAGCTGGCCCGTCGCCGTCGGCCTGCTTTGCCGGAGCCTGATCGTCATGATCGATCATAACCGCATGGTCGTGATCGTCATCAGAATGGGTATCGACCATGGCGACTTGAACCGGGCCGTGATCGTGAACCATGGCGCTATGCCATCCCGATACTGCGACAAGCCCGAGGACAGCGGCCAGCGCCAACACGACTCCTAGGATCGCAACAGAGGAACGCTGCACCGCCATCATTTGCAGCGTAAGCCGACGCAAAAAACGGGGCAAGGAAATCACTTGCCGGTCAATTCGAGCGTTCACGCTATTTCAGCCTGCTCGACATTATACCAGCGCCTTGGCGGCGAGACACGACATCAGGACGTGCCCCCCTTTGCGGAACGGTCGGTCAGCTTTGCCAAGCGGTGTGGCAGGTCGCTCATGACGCGGCGTGCATCACCAGGTCGCAGGTTACGCCAACGCCGGACCTCGTCGCGCGTGCGGCCACACCCCCGGCACCATCCGGTGCGGGCATCGAAACCACATAGATCGACGCAAGGCGATCGCATCAGATCGCGCCGATCCGACTGAGGCCTTGCAAGCCGGAATAGGCCATGTAGCCCGCGATCACGAGCATCAGGCCCGCCGACGCATAAGGCGCCTTGCGCGCGAAGTCGCCGAACCCTGACCAGCGCTTGCGGATGTGCGTGACGCTGAGCGATGCGATGACGCCGGCGCTGACCATCGTCACGGCAAGGCCGACGCTGAACGCGCTCACCAGCACGACACCGAGCGCGAGACGCTTGAGCTGGAGGCAGAGCAGGAGGACGGTGACGGCTGCGGGGCAGGGGATCAGCCCGCCCGTCAGGCCGAACAGCGCGATCTGGCCGGTCGTTACCTGACGATCGGCGAACCGGCGGCTGATATCGGCGGCGTGGGCGCGCTCATGCGCGTTCATGTAGGCATCGTCGCCCGTGACCTTCAGTCCATCATGCCCGTGGCCGTGATCGTGCCCGTGTTCGGCGAATGTGAGGTCGTAGTCATGGCTGTGGCCGCCGTGGCCCAGCGAGACGCGCGCGTTGAAGGCGTGCGGTTCCGGGATCTCCTCGACGCTTTCGATGTAATCGCCCCGATCGACGAAGCGGAATGTCTGCGAACGGCCTTCGCCGCGATCCGTTGTGAGGATAACATCCGCCGCTTTCCAGCCACCCTTGGCAAAGCTCGCCCGCCAGCGCGGCGGCACGCCATCCTCGAAAATCTCCAGACGCATCATGCCGTGGCCGGTGTCGATCGTGCGGATCTCGTCCTCGCCGTGATGGTGGTGGTGATCGTGCGCGGCTTCGGCCTTCTGATCGGCACGCGTGCGCCAAATCATCCATAGACCGATGCCAAGAACGATGACGGCCGAGCCGAGCAGGAGGTAAGGCTCGGTCGTTTCGGTGTTGATGCCGCGCCCGAGATATTGCCCGCCAAGCGCGATGCCCCACACGATCGCGGTGTGCGAAAGCGCCGCGCACAGGCCGAGCAGGACGGCTTGGCCAACAGTGCCACGCACTGCGATAATAAACGCAGCCATCATGGTCTTGGAATGGCCGGGCTCCAGCCCGTGCAGCGCACCGAGCAGCAGCGCGGTCGGGATGAACAGCCAGAGATTGGAGCTGCCCTGTTGAACGAGTTCGGCGAAAGAGGTCATGGTGCGTCCCGGCAAGCCCGGCGGTCGCGACCGATCGGACGTGAAGTTCGGGCAGGTCCATATCCCCCCATGGGGATAGAGTCTATCCCCCCGGGGGGTTGCTCGACAAAGTTCGTCCGTTTGTCTTATAGGGTGACATGGCCCATTACGATCATTCCAATCATCCCGCGATCATCAAGCGGCTCAACCGTGCGACCGGGCACCTGAAAAGCATCGTCGGGATGATCGAAGAGCAACGGCCGTGCGTCGATATCGCGCAGCAGCTTCAGGCGGTGGAGAACGCGATCGCCAGCGCCAAGCGCGCGCTCATCAACGATCATATCGATCACTGCTTGGTTCACGCCGAAGAGGGCGAGGGGACAAAGGTGGCGGTGGAGCAGTTCCGGGCGATATCCAAATACTGGTGATCGCCTAATCGGACAGGGTTGATCGGATTCGGCTTGTACATATGCCCCCCAGGGGATACGGGCGTCTCACTCTTGGGGAGTAGCTACCCGCTGTTGCGGGGCCATCGTCAACATCCTTGAACCTTCCGGTTCGTGGCGATGGCAGCAGATTTTGATCTGCCCGGCGAGACCAACGATGCGCTACCTCTCTCGTGGCCGGAGGTGGATTGCGTCGTTCGGTTGACGGCCCTTGGACGTATATCAATGACGGGTTTGCTAACGCTCGGCGCTCTTGGCGCCAGCTTGTCGGTCGACGCCTTCGCTGCGGCGGTGGGGAAGGGTGCGACCAATCAGCGCAATCGTTGGCGCGATGCCTTACGTGTCGGCGCCGTGTTCGGCTTCTTCGAGGCGATCACGCCGGCGATTGGCTGGGCGATCGGCCTGGCGCTGAGCACTTGGATCGCGGCAGTCGATCATTGGATAGCCTTCTTCCTGCTTTTCGGCGTCGGCGGGCATATGATCCATGCAGCGACGAAAAGCGACGTGGACGCGGGTCAGCGCGCTCAGACCGGCGTGTGGCGACTGGTCGTTACCGCGCTCGCCACCAGCATCGATGCAACGGCGGTGGGTGTCAGTCTCGCGGTCATGCAGGTCAATATCCTGACCGCGTGCCTCATCATTGGCGGGATCACCACGGTCGTCGCCACGATCGGCGTCATGCTCGGCAAGCACGCGGGACGGTATATCGGCCGCTATGCAGAGATGCTGGGCGGGCTGACGCTCATCCTCATCGGCGGCACGATCCTCTACCAGCACCTCACCGCCTGACCTCAAACCAGCGCGCCGCTTGCTCGCTTGGCGGGGAAGCGGCGCGCGATTTCGCAGCTAGTCCGCGATAAAGCTGCCGCGTCCTCCCCGGAACGCGCCGACGACATTGCCACGATCCCAATGGCCGGACAGGATGCCGCGCCGGGGGATGCTTCCGACCGGCTTGCGGCGCGCGGCGAGTAGCCGCGCGCGGCGTGTATCGCGATCGATGGGCAAGCCCGTCATGATGTCGATGGCGGTGCGCAGCGGGGTCATGCGGGCCGCCACTGCTCGACCAGCGCCGCCATCGCGTCGCGGTAGCCCCAAGCATCGGGATAGACGGACGGCTCGGCCGCCAGATGCGCCATGACGATGAGCATGTCTTCCGAGATGCCGGGATCGCAATTGCAGAGGTGAAGGACCGGAAAATGGCCCCATGCACTGCCGTCCCACCATGCCAACAGGAAGTCGGCCGCACGCGAGGCTTGGCCGGTATCGGACCCGGCGACGACGATCAGGCGGGCAATGGCCTCGCCAACGTCCTCGAAGCTGACAGCCCGGATTGCGGGGCGGCGTTGGGGTGGGCTCATGACTATTCGCTTCTGCTCCTTCAAGCGTGGAAGGGGACGGGGACCAACAGCGCATCATCGATCGGCTCGACGTCGCGCAGCTCCACCATCACGATCTTCTCTACCCGCTCGGCGCCGGTCGGATCGAGATAAACATAGGTGTGGCCTGCAAACACCGGGCTGCACAAGCGCCAGATCACGCCTTTCCGACCGATGCGGCGTTCCGCGCGCCCGTCATAGGATGCGAAAGCGCCCGCAATCCGGACCCGCTGCGCGATCCGCAGCCAATTGGCTGCGCCGTCGATGACGACGGCCAGTTCCTCCGGCGAAAGAGCCGGTCGGCCGATGCCGAACGTCGCTTGGGGATCGCGCGCGATCCGGGACAGCTTCTCCTCGACCGGTTCCGGTTTCCAGTCGCTGACTGGCCCGGGGGCGGCCTTGTACATATGCGTTACCGGCTTCCCGCCGAACAGGTCGGGTTGTACGCCGACAAGGCGGCGGTGGAACATCGCCTTGTGATAGTCGCGCCGCCATTGCGCTTCGGGGGTCAGCGGCTTCGCATTTGGGCCATCGCGCATGATCGCGACCAGCTCGTTAAACTCCTCCTCGCTCACCGTGGCGACGCTCGGGTCAAAGACAATGCGCGCCGCCACGCCCCGGCCCCCGTCGGGGCCGGGATCGTCGGCGGCGGTCACGCCGCCGCCTCCAGTTCGGGCGCTGTCTCGACCGCCATGCGGCTCAACAGCCAGTCGGACGCGTCCTGCGCGAGCCGTGCGGCGGTGAAGATGCACTTCTTGTCGTTGCGGAGCGCTTGAAGCCAGTTCGCCAGATAGGCGGCGTGGTCCTCGCGATCGTGGAGCTTGATGCCGATGGTGGCGCTGACGAACGCGGCCCCAAGCTCGGCGACCAGTTCCTCGCGAGCATAGTCCTCGCGCTTCGTGGAAATGAGGGAGGGGCGGGCAAGGCGGTCAACGTGCCCCGTCGCATGGCAAAGCTCGTGCGCTAGGGTCGAATAATAGTCGTCGCTGGTGTGGAAGTCGGCAAACTGCGGCATGACGACATGATCGCCGCTCGGCTGATAATAGGGCTGGGAACCGAAGTGCTTGAGGGTGACGGGCACGCGGGCAAAGAGCGTGTCCAGTTCGGCGTCGCGCTGGTCGGGATTGGTCGCGGTGATGACGGGCAAGGGGGCAGGATATTTCGCCTCGATGCCGTCGATCTGCTCGGCATTGAAGACGGTGTAGCGCTTGAGGAACGCCACCTGACGCTTGCCATCCTCGCCTCGCTCTGCGCCCTCCTGTGCCTTGCTGTCGGCGTTCACCTCGATCTTGTTGGCATAGACGACGGTTGAGCCCTTCTCGCCCTTGCGGACGCAGCCGCCGAGCGCGAGCGCCTGCTTGAAGGTCAGCCAATGCGGGGAAGCATAGCCCTTCGTCATGGCGGCAACCCAAAGGGTCAGGACGTTGATGCCGCGATAGGGAACCCCCGTCGAGCGCAGCGGGATGGTGGGTGCGGTGCTGCCGTTCCACGATTTCGACCAAGGCCGGGTGCCCGCCTCGATCATGGCGATCATCTGATCGGTGATTTCCTGATAGATGTCGGCCCGGTTGTCGGTGATCCGTCCCATGATTGTCTTCCTTTCCTCTGAGGCTGAAAGCCGGTCGCAACAGCAACCGGCTCTGCCTTTCCGGCGAGGAACGGGATGGGGAGGGAGGGCGAGAATCTACCGCTGGCGCGGGCGAGCCGCCCTAGCGTGGCCGACGCCCTGCAGGGCGTCGAGTGCCACGCTTGGCGGATTACACGGGCGGTCGATTGTCGTTCGGGAACGAAAGGGCAGCCGCCCTTGGTGTTCCCCGGCGCTGGATGGCCTCCGGGGGAGGGCAGCGGCGCGAACGGGCTTACGCCGCGCCCTAGGCGCTTCGATCAGGTGTGCCACGTGGCACACCTTTCACGCGAGGATCGTCACCCAATAGGGCCGAGACGGCGGTACGGCGGCTTGGTCGGCGCAGAGAGCGAAAGGAGCGGTGCTTGCAGGGTCGCACCCGGCTTCACGCTGATCCTAGACGTTAGCGTTCTGTAGCAACCCTGTTGAATAGAGCGCCATCTATAAGCTGGATCTCTGCCGTTTTGAGGGGCCGCACACCCTCTTTGGTGAGAACCCATGTCATGTCGTTGGATTGCCCCAGCGTGATACCTGACACCTGCTTTCCTTCGAGATGGTAAATCCACACCTCCCCTCGGGTGATGTTACCTATGCGGTCTTTCGCTCGGATCGTACCTGCAACATGGCCAGCGGCGACCACAATGAGGATGACAATGGTCCCGCACCCCACCCGAGCCATAAACAATGTCAGAGGATCAAAAAACGGCGGCCTATGCGATGCAGCCCTGGCGCGGTCGAAGAGCTTGCCGGCAATCAAAGTAAGCGCCGTCACGATCAGCAGCGGCAGGATCGCTGTAAGCCACGCGCCGGTTGTGGTGATAATGGCACCGAGGCCCTCCACCGCAACTGCAATGTTCGAACCGCCAAGATTGGTCGGATCGATGGCAAAACGGCCGAAATAGGCCTGTCTGTAGGTCCACCCGGCAAAATAGATGGCCGCTAATATGGTGGCGATCACGAAGGCGGAGTCAAACGCCTTGGTGACGAGTTCACGCGGTGAGGAAGATGTTCCAGGGCCTGCGGGCATTTGTCCTCCTTACGGGAATGGCTTTGCGAAGCGGCGTATAGATCCCACGTACACGGGTGGCTGGATCGTCGAGCTGACGAACGCGGCCCCAGCTCGGGAACCAGTTCCTTGCTGGCGTAGCTGTGCCACGTGGCACACCCCTCTTCATCGCTGGAACGATGCGTCCGACCCGGCCGAGTGATATGCCGGCGGATTGACCCGCCGGAGTCAGGCCGGCGTGTCGTCGTTGCCCGGTGCAGGCTGTGCGAGACCTGTATCGACGACGGCGGGTAGGGCTTCCACCGTTTCGACCTCGGTAGCGGCCGTTTGCAGGCGGATCGAGCTTCGCACCGATGCCGCGTCGAGCCGGTCCTGAAAGTAGGTCTGCGACCAAGCCATGTCAGCCCATTCGTCGGGGCGCGCCTGATAGGCGCCGACGCGGCCGACCAGACCACATAGCCAGTCGGCGCACTGGCATGTCTGGTAGCGTTCGCTCTCGACTTGGAAGGGCGGCTCGATGATGCGACGCCGGGGGGAGGGGCCACCATACATGGCTTGGCTCGCGCGAGTCAGGATGGCGTCGCGATCCTGATGCTCGTCCATGACGATGACCATATCGGCGTCGTTCTGATCGGCATATTGGTTGAGGCGCTTCATCGCCTCGCCCAGGACCGTGAGGTAAAGCGCCTGCGCCTTAAACTCCGCGACGGGGCGGTTCTTCTCGAGGCCAACGTAGAAGACATGCCCGCCGCTTGCGCGGATCTTGTTGAGGATGCGATTGGCCGCCGTGCGAACCTGCCGGTATTTCTCGACGTTCATGCTGGTGAAGAGGGCCGAGCCCTTCTTCTCCCATGTCGCGGGATGCTGGCCGCTTTGCCCGATCTCCCAAGCCAGCATGTTGCATTTGAGCTGGTAGAACCAGGTCGAGAATTGCCGCACGGATGAGTAGGGGAGGATCATGCCCCCGAGCCCGAAAACGGGACTGTCATTGTAGGCGGGATCGTCGCGCGCGACATACGGGCCGATGTGGCCAAACTCGTCGAGATAAGCGAAATACAGCATGCAGGTCCCCAGAATCGCGAAAGCCCACGCTAAGCGTGGGCCTCGGAATTGGGGCAGCCCGTGAGCCGCGTCCGTCAACAGATATGAGCGATGAGCCTGGTGTTGTCAAGAACGGACGCTGATTACTCCCCTGAGCGAAAGGCGTCCTCAATGATGGGCAGGTATCGCTCCACCTGCTCCTTGTCGCTCTCCTGCTCATCGGCGGGAAGATCGGCATAGTCGGTCGCAATCTGCTTTTCCCAGCGTTCGACAAGATCGGCGGGGATCAGCAACGAGCCGTCCTCCTGTTTGGTCGCCTTGCCGTGCATGTAGCGCTGCCAATGCGACCAGCGCTCATGTTCGATCGCGGCGAGGCGTTCGACCAAGGTCTTACGGGCGTCAGCGGCGAGAGGCTTTGCCATGTTAGATCAGCCCGCTTTCCACCAGACTTCGATAATGCTCGCCCAATACAGTCAGCTCGCAGGCTTTGCTGCCCATCGCTGCGTGCCACATATGCGGTGCATCGACGGGGCGCACGAGGTTGACCCTCACATACCGTTGGAGCACCGCGAATATCGCGGTTTTCTCCGGGTCCGGCGGTGGAATGGAGGGGTCGTTCTTCTGCTCCTCCGACCGCTCGGGCTCAAATGCCGGATCGAGAGGGAATTGGTAAGTGGCGGTCGGAAAATGCTTCGCCAGCGCCTGAAGATCGGTCAGCGCGATCGGGGGTGCCGCCTTGCGCAGCGACACGAAGGTTTTGACATTCGTCTTGAACACCGGGCGCTGCTTCCACGGCCCAAGCGACTGGTCGATATGAGCATAGACGCTGCCCGGCGTGACGTCGCCCAGCAGGTTGGCGGCGGCGCCGCCGAGCGCGTCGACGAACAGGCTGGTGAACACGCCGGCACCGCCCCCTTCGACCTCCATCGCATATTGCTCGGCGGTGGACGCTGTGAGGATGGTCATGCCGTCGCGGATTTCCGCAGCGGGATGGGTGGGACGTTCCCCGGCAGCGCCACTATGGCAGCTATCGAGGATGATGATCTTGTTCTTCGCCCCGGAATTGGCAGCGAGCGTCATGATGTCTGAAAGCGGCAGGCCATCGTCGCCGCTGCGGCTGTCGCTGGTGCAGAGGTAGCCGCCGGTGTCCTCGATGAAGCCATGCCCGGCGAAGTAGAACAGGGCGATGTCCGCGTCGTCGGCATAGAGTTCGCGGACAGCCGCCTTCAGCTCCTCGCGATCGACCAGATCGCCGGGACCGGTGCCGGTCAGGAGCTTAGGTGTAGCGAAGTTGACGGTGCCGTCGGCGTGGCGCTCGAGCATGGCCTTCACCGAGTGCGCGTCGTTCACGCACCCGCTGAGGTTCCCGATTTTCTCGTAATGGTCGATACCGACGATCAGGGCCTTGCGCACCGTCGCCTCCGGCTCAGAGTGAATCGATGAAGTTGGTGATGTTGGCGTCGCTCCAGGCAACGGTGCTGACGCCCGCGATCGAGGCGCGATCATCCTTATAGGCGTAGATGCCTTGGATCGGCTTGCCCTCTTCCTGGGCGCACTGGATTTCCCACTTCTGGCCCGTCGAGGCTGCCGAGTTCTTGCTGACCAGAACGATCACACCATGCGAGCGCTTGATCCGCGTGCGGACACGATCCTTCCAGTCTTTGTCGTATGGCTCCTTCACCGACATATCGATAAACTCGAATGGCTGCCGCGGATGGAGCGACTGCCCTTTGAGGAAGTCACGCTGCCGTTCATCCTCGATGGCGAACGCGATGAAGAGCACTTTCTTATCAGCCATTTCCAACATCCTCCATTATGGTTCTATTTCGATAATGAATCAGCGAACGCCCGACGACTTTAAGCATGAGCTGCAAGCTCTGGATACCGCCCATGCTCAAAACGAAGCTGCACGCGACAGCTTTGTTGCACTTGCACACACGGCGCTATTTGCCGCTTCTGTGTCATTTGTAGGAAGCGCGGTTCCGCTTGCCAAGGCGGTGTGGCCGTATGCCTTGGTTGCCGGATGGGCGATCGATGTTTTGGGGCTTCTTGCCCTGACGGTGAGCTTCGCGACGGCGCGTAAGGCGGTCGATGCGCGGCGAGCTGCCCTCTACGACGATATCCCGCCGGTAGCGGCTTGGTCCGAACGTCTCAACGGGTTCGCGCTATGGTCATTTCCCGCCGCTCTTCTATGTTTGTTCTCTTTTGTCACAGCGAACGTGGTCAGTATCAATGAGCGAGAAGCCAGCCCCTCCGCCAGCACCGCCGCCATCCCGATCGGGCGGATCGAGGGGGATAGCGCCGCCGCCACGCGCGCCGTTGCCGCCGGGGGGCGTGTCGCAGCCTCAAACGGGCGTTGTTCCGGCGCCACGGGCTCCGGTCGCCCCACCACCGCCGCCGCCGCCTCCGGCGCCTGCCAAGAAGTAGGTTGCGGCGCACCGCGCAGATAGGTGTGCCACGTGGCACACCTCATCGTCGTGTAAGGCGATCCAGTTCGGCGTGGGTTCGGGCGGTGCGCGCTGCGCCACGATTGGCCGATAGGGCGCATAGCGCGGCAAAGGCGACGAGGCCGCATCCGATCAGCGTGAAGGTGCGCGCGTCCCCGTCATCGCCCGACAGGAAGACCGCTCCCAAGCCGATGACGAGCAGGATCAGGCTGAAGCAGATCTCCGTCGCGACGCTGGCGAGCGGGGTGGGAAGGTCGCGCAAGCGGATGCCCCGCGTCTGATTATGCCAGTCGCGGACCAGCATGGGGCAGTCCGGAATGGGCTCGCATACGGCACGAACGCGGTCGCCGACGGCCAAGGCGATATAGTCGCTCGCGCACAGCTTGAGCGTGTGGCCGTTGACCTCGAACAGCATCGCGAACTCGCGGGAGGTATTCACGAAGGTATGCGTCTCCGCGCGGGTCAGGCCGGTCCGGTGGATCGTATCACCGGGATGCGAAATGGGCACGGCGGGGTCTGCGCGGTGGGTCGTGTGTTGGGTCACGCTTACGTCGGTCGTGTCGTGAAAACCGATGATATACGAGACCGGCCCTTCGATGGCGACGAACCGTTGCTGCTTCCTCATAGCCAACGTCCTTGCAAGGCTGCGTCAAACTCGACGGCCAGCGTGACGGCGCCGGCGACCAGCGCGGCGAGCGCGAACAGCGCGAGCCGCGCCCGGATGCCGGGGCGCAAGTCGTGCGTGATGGCGATGGCGGCCCCGATCGCCACCCCGAGGATCAGCGCTGGCCCCAGCTCGTAGAGGACCAGGCCGGGAAGGCGGTTGGGGAGCAGGTAGGGGAAAGCACGGATGAGGCGACCGGCCAGGACGGCGCCGACGACAAGGGACAGCGCCATGCCCCAACGGCCGATCAGGACGGCGGCGGGAGAACCGCGCTCAAGCATTGGAGCGGTTCCCCGCATGAGCAACGCCTGCCCGCGAGGGCGGCCCTTTGTGGCCTAGTCTGATCGTCACCCGCACGGGCGGAAACCCGGCGACGGGGTTCCGCGGAGCGGCGTGGCACACGCCAGCGCAGTAGAGCACGGGCCGGCGGCAGGCCTCGCTTACTGCTTGATCGTCCCTAGGGTCAGGACCCATTGATGTGGGAGGCGCGATCTGATTCAGGCTCCGTGAGGAGAGAGTGGATGAGCGACCTGTACTGGCTGACGGATGAGCAGATGGCGCGTCTGCAACCGTTCTTTCCCAAGAGCCATGGCAAGCCTCGGGTCGATGATCGGCGGGTGCTCAGCGGCATCATTTTCGTCAATCGCAACGGGCTACGCTGGTGTGATGCACCGAAGGACTATGGGCCGCACAAGACGCTCTACAATCGCTGGAAGCGGTGGAGCGAGAGGGGTATTTTCCTGCGAATGATGGAAGGTCTCGCGGCAGCGGAGGCCGTGCCGAAGACCGTCATGATCGACGCGACCTACCTGAAGGCACACCGCACGGCATCGAGTCTGCGGGTAAAAAAGGGGATCTCGGCCGTCTGATCGGCCGCACGAAAGGCGGCATGAACACCAAACTGCACGCCGTCAGCGATGCGGACGGGCGGCCCTTGAGCTTCTTCATGACCGCCGGGCAGGTCAGCGACTACACCGGCGCGGCAGCCTTGCTCGACGATCTGCCGAAAGCACAGTGGCTGCTTGGCGACCGTGGTTATGATGCCGATTGGTTCAGAGACGCCCTGGAAGCCAAAGGCATCCAGCCCTGCATCCCGGGCCGCAGATCGCGCAACGAGCCGGTCAGATACGACAAGCGCCGCTACCGGCGCCGCAGCCGCATCGAGATCATGTTCGGCCGTCTGAAGGATTGGCGCCGCGTCGCAACTCGCTACGACCGCTGCCCAACCGTCTTCTTCTCTGCCGTCGCCCTCGCGGCCACCGTCATCTTCTGGCTATGACCAATGAGTCCTGACCCTAAGACGGGTCAGGCGATCCGCATGGGATCGGCGTCGGAGAACGGCACGGAGGTCGTCGTCGGCACCGCGGTGATGCGGATCGGACAGAACAGCCGCAACGTCGCGACCGCGGTCGCCGATCGGTTGAAGTCGATCAACGCCTCGCTGCCACCCGACGTAGTGGTGCAGCCGGTCCTCGATCGCACAGCCCTGGTCAATTCCACCATCAAGACGGTGGCGAAGAATCTCGGCGAAGGCGCACTGCTCGTCATCGTCGTGCTGTTCCTGTTGCTCGGCAACTTCCGCGCCGCGCTGATCGCCGCGGCGGTCATCCCGGTCACGATGATGCTGACCGGGTTCGGAATGTTACGGCTGGGGGTTTCGGCGAACCTCATGTCGCTCGGCGCGCTGGACTTCGGGCTGATCGTCGATGGTGCCGTCATCATCGTCGAGAATGCGTTGCGGCGTCTCGCCGAGCAACAGCATCACGAAGGTCGCCTGCTGAGCGTCAAGGAGCGGTTGGAGGCGGTCGCGACCGCGGCGCGCGAGATGATCCGTCCGTCCGTGTACGGGCAGGCAATCATCATCCTCGTCTATGTGCCCTTGCTGACGCTGACCGGCGTCGAGGGCAAGACGTTCGTGCCGATGGCGCTCACCGTCATCATCGCGCTGCTGTTCGCGTTCGTCCTGTCGCTGACCTTCGTGCCTGCGGCGATCGCCATCTGGCTGTCGCGGAGGGTGAACGAGGAGGACGGGCGGATCATCTCGTGGCTGAAGCAGCGCTACGAACCGGGCCTTGAGAAGGCGATGAAGCGACCGTCGATCACCATCGGCGCCGGCGTCGTCAGCCTCGTCGCCGCGGCGCTTGCCTTCACGACGCTGGGACAGGTGTTCCTCCCCCAGCTCGACGAGGGCGACCTGCTCATCCAGGCGCTGCGCATTCCGGCGACATCGGTGCAGCAGAGCCAGGCGATGCAGGTGCCGATCGAGCGCATGGTCTCGAAGCAACCCGAGGTGCGGTTCGTCTTCTCCAAGACGGGCACGGCCGAGCTGGCTTCGGACCCGATGCCGCCCAACGCGACCGACATGTTCGTCATCCTGAAGCCGCATGCGGAATGGCCCGACCCCAAACTGGAGAAGGCCGCGCTGGTCGAGCGGCTGGAGACGAAGCTCGCGCAGTTCCCGGGCAACGCCTATGAGATCACGCAGCCAATCCAGATGCGGTTCAACGAGCTGATCGCCGGCGTGCGCGGCGACATCGCGGTGAAGGTGTTCGGCGACGACTTCGCCTCCATGAACCGCACCGCCGAACAGATCGCCGGCATCCTTCGCCGGACGCAAGGAGCGGCTGACGTGAAGGTCGAACAGACGACGGGACTTCCCATGCTCGACATTCGCGTCAACCGCGACGCGATGGCACGGGTCGGCGTCACCGCGCAGGATGTGCAGGACACCATCACCGCCACGCTCGGCGGTCGCGAGTCCGGCATGATCTTCGAGGGAGACCGGCGCTTTCCGGTGGTCATCCGCCTGTCGGACGCCGAGCGCGCCGACCTGGGGCTGCTCGAACAGGTGCAGGTGCCGGTCGCCGGCGGTGGCTATGTGCCGCTGTCCAGCGTCGCCGATATCGGCGTCGTCGACGGGCCGAACCAGATCAGCCGCGAGAACGGCAAGCGCCGCGTCGTCGTCCAGGCGAACGTCCGCGGACGCGACGTCGGCAGCGTGGTCGCGGATGCGCAGGCGGCGGTCGCCGGCGTGCGCCTGCCGGCGGGCAGCTATCTCGAATGGGGCGGCCAGTTCGAGAATCTCGAATCCGCCAGCCAGCGGCTCAAACTCGTGGTGCCGGCGTGCTTCGTGCTGATCCTGCTGCTCCTCTACGGGGCCTTGGGATCGGTACGCGATGCGGCGATCGTCTTCACCGGCGTGCCCTTCGCGCTGGTGGGAGGCGTGCTGCTGCTGTTCGTTCGCGGCATGGACTTCTCGATCTCGGCCGCGGTGGGATTCATCGCATTGTCGGGTATCGCGGTCCTCAACGGCCTCGTCATGGTTAGTTCGGTGCAGGAGCTGATCCGGTCGGGCATGGACCGGGCCGAAGCGGCGCGGACGGGCGCGCTCCAGCGATTGCGCCCGGTCGTCATGACCGCGCTGGTCGCCAGTCTCGGCTTCGTACCGATGGCATTCGCCAGCGGAGCCGGCGCGGAAGTGCAGAAGCCGCTCGCGACCGTCGTCATCGGCGGCCTGATCTCGGCGACGCTGCTGACGCTGTTCGTGCTGCCGACGCTTTACGCCCGGTTCGGGCAGCAAGCGGTCAAGGTCGACGACGCGGATAGGGCGGACGACGGCGCGCCGCTGCCGCAACCCGCATGATCGCGTCTGGCAGGGGGGACTGACGATGGCGGCGCTCAAGTTCGCACTGATCCCCATGATCGCGATCATGATCGGCGCGCTTCTCGCCGGGTGGCGCACACCCGGCGAGAGGCTGGTCGCCGCCATGCAGCACCTTGCAGCCGGCGTCGTATTTGCCGCGGCGGCGACCGAAATCCTGCCGCTGGTGATGCACGGGGGATCGCCGGCTGCGACGCTGATCGGCGGTGCGATCGGCGTCGCGGTAATGCTGGGCCTCAAGGCGGCGGAAGGCCGGTTTGACGGCCCCGTGGCGCTGCTCGCCGCGATCGGGCTCGATCTTGCTATTGACGGCCTGGTTCTGGGTCTGGCCTTCATCGCCGGCGAGAAGGCGGGCACGTTGCTGGCGGTCGCGCTGACGCTCGAAGTGCTGTTCCTGGCCCTGACGCTCACCAATGATCTGACGAGCCGGTATCGCAAGATGAAGGCGATCGGCCTAACCTGCGCGCTTGCGCTGCTGGTGCCGATCGGCGCACTCGTCGTGCAGCCCGTGGCGCTGCTGTCGCCGGTGTGGATCACGGGATTCCTGAGTTTCGGCCTGATGGCGCTGCTCTACCTCGTCACCGAGGAGCTGCTGGTCGAGGCGCACGAGAAACCGGACTCTCCGCTCATCAGCGCGATGTTCTTCGTCGGCTTTCTCGCACTGCTGCTCATCGAGGAGATCGCGATGTGACCGGCCTGACCTTGAGCGGTGTCGATGTGCGCCGCGATCCATCCCGTAAGGAGAAGAAAATGTCGATCACCACGGCGCGATGGTCCTTTCTGGCCGCTGCGATTGCCCTGTCTGCGTGTTCCGGCGGCAAGCCGGCGGGCCAGTTCGGATCGAACGAGTCCGGTGCGACCGATGCCATCCACGGATCGAGCGCACGGCACGGCCGGCATGGCGATGCCGTCGACCGGCGATCCTGATACCGACTTCCTTCGGGGCATGATCCCGCACCATGAAGGTGCGGTCGATATGGCTCGCGCCGAGCTTGCCAACGGCACCGATCCGAAGGTGCGCGCGATGGCGGAGGAGGTGATCCGGACCCAACAGGCCGAAATCGTGAAGATGCAGGCCTGGCTCGCCGAACGGCAAGCCACAAAGAAGGGGACGCGATAATGGCACACGATCACGGCGAAGCCGGGCACAGCCACGACCATACGGCCGGCGCCAACGCCAAGATGCTCAGATGGGCGCTTGCCCTGACGGCGACCTATCTCGTGGCAGAGGTGGTCGGCGCCTTCGTGTTCAACAGCCTCGCGCTGCTGTCCGACGCAGCCCATATGATGACCGACGTCGCCGGTCTGGTCATCGCGTTGATGGCGATCCATCTCGGCAAGAAGGCTGCCGACGACAAGCGGACGTTCGGCTACAAACGACTGGAAATCCTCGCCGCGACCTTCAATGCGATCCTGCTGTTCGTCGTCGCCATGTATATCCTTTACGAGGCGATCCAGCGCTTCCGCGAGCCGCAGTCGATTCAGTCGACCGGCATGTTGATCGTCGCGGTCATTGGCCTCGTCGTGAACTTCGTATCGATGCGTCTGCTGACCGCCGGCAAGGACGAAAGCTTCAACGTCAAAGGCGCCTACCTGGAAGTATGGGCCGACATGATCGGCTCGGTCGGCGTCATCCTTGGTGCCCTCGCGATACGGTTCACGGGCTGGACGTGGGTCGATCCAGTCATCGCCATCGGCATCGGCCTGTGGGTGCTGCCGCGCACCTGGGTTCTGCTCAAGGGAACGATCAACGTGCTGCTGGAAGGTGTCCCCGGCGGGTTGAAGCTGCCGGAGATCCGTTCAACGATCGCCGCCATTCCGGGTGTCGCCGGCGTTCATGACCTGCACGTCTGGTCGATGGCTTCGGACGAGATCAATTGCACCGCCCATGTGACGCTCGGCGAGGGCGTCGATCCCGATAGCGTCAGGGTTGCAGTGACCAGAACACTCGACGAGAGGTTCGGGATCGAACATTCGACGATCCAGACCGAAGCGCCATCGCAAGCCTGTGAGGATGACCAGCACCTTCATCGCTAGCCATCTCGGCGATCGAAAGTCACAACCGGTATGCTCTATGTCGTCATCAAGGCAATGATCTCCGGTGCGATTATCGCGGCGGTTTCGGAGATCGCCAAGCGCAGTCCCGGCGTCGGCGCACTTGTCGCATCGTTGCCGTTAGTCTCTGTGCTGGGAATGATCTGGCTGTGGCGCGACACCCAAGATCGGGTGCTGATGGCGTCTCACGCCGGGGCGACTTTCTGGTTCGTGCTGCCATCGTTACCGATGTTCCTGCTGATCCCCGCGTTGCTCGGGCGCAACGTACCATTCTGGCTAGCGCTGGGCGCGGGGTGCCTCCTTACCATCCTGCTCTATCTCGGCCTGGTATGCCTTGGTCCACGCCTCGGCCTGCGGTTATAGGCCATCAGCGCAGGTCTCCCGCAATGTTGAGAGGCAACGCACACTAGACCAACGCCATATATCCGCTATGCTGGATATATGGAAAACGACTCGGCTATCACTGCGCTGGGCGCACTCGCACAGGGCACCCGCCTCGACGTGTTCCGCCTGCTGGTGCGGCACGAACCGGACGGCATGGCCGCAGGCGATATCGCCCGCCAGCTCGACGTGCCGCAGAACACCATGTCGGCGCATCTCGGAATCCTCGCCCGTGCGGGTCTGGTCCGCTCCGAACGGCATAGCCGCTCGATCATCTACCGTGCCGATCTGGACGGCCTGCGCGCGCTGACGCTGTTCCTCGTCAAGGATTGCTGCGCCGGCAATGCGGAGCTGTGCGCGCCGCTCGTCGCCGAACTCGCCCCCTGCTGCTGAAAGGACATCCCGTGGCCGTCGATATCGTCATCTATCACAACCCCGAGTGCGGCACGTCGCGCAACACGCTGGCGATGATCCGCAATGCCGGCATCGAGCCGCATGTGGTCGAATATCTGAAAACCCCACCCGCACGCGCGCTGCTAGTCGAGTTGATCGACCGCGCCGGCATGAGGCCGCGTGAGCTGCTGCGCGAGAAGGGGACGCCCTATGCCGATTTGGGCCTGGGCGACACGTCGCTGTCCGACGACGCGCTGGTGGATGCGATGATGGCGCATCCGATCCTCATCAACCGGCCGCTGGTTGTCTCGCCGCTCGGCGTGAAGCTCTGTCGGCCGTCCGATGCCGTGCTTGATCTGCTGCCAAGCGATCAGCTCGGCGCGTTCGCGAAGGAAGACGGGGAGAAGGTGGTCGATGCTTCGGGCCAGCGCGTCGCCTGATGCTCCTTGCCGTCCTGATCTTCGTCGCGACGATCGCGCTCGTCATCTGGCAACCCAAGGGACTCGGCATCGGGTGGAGCGCGATGGGCGGGGCCGTCGTGGCGCTGCTCGCGGGGGTGGTCACGCTGTCCGACGTGCCGGTGGTGTGGGGCATCGTCTGGAATGCGACCGCTGCGTTCGTCGCGATCATCGTCATCAGCCTGCTGCTCGATGAAGCCGGGTTCTTCGAATGGGCCGCGCTCCACGTCGCCCGCTGGGGCCGGGGGCATGGTCGTCGGCTGTTCGTCCTGATCGTGCTGCTCGGCGCGGCGGTATCCGCGCTGTTCGCCAACGACGGCGCGGCGCTGATCCTGACGCCGATCGTCATCGCCATGCTGCGGGCGCTCGGCTTCAAGGACAAGGCGACGCTGGCGTTCGTCATGGCCGCCGGGTTCATCGCCGACACCGCCAGCCTGCCGCTGGTCGTGTCGAACCTCGTCAACATCGTGTCGGCCGATTTCTTCAAGATCGGGTTCGGCGAATACGCGGCCGTGATGGTACCGGTCGACCTCGTGTCGATCGCCGCGACGCTGGGCGCGCTGCTGCTGTTCTTCCGGCGCGACATACCGACCGACTATGACGTGGGAGCGCTGCGCGCGCCGCGCGACGCGATCCGCGATGCCGCGACCTTCCGCGCCGGATGGATCGTTCTCGCGCTGCTGCTCGCCGGCTTCTTCCTGCTCGAACCGCTCGGCGTGCCGGTCAGCGCCGTGGCCGCTGCCGGCGCGATCCTGCTGCTGGTGATCGCGGGGCGGGGCCAGGTGATCTCAACGGCCAAGGTGCTGCGCGGCGCACCCTGGCAGGTCGTGATCTTCTCGCTCGGCATGTATCTCGTCGTCTACGGCCTGCGGAACGCCGGCCTGACCGATCATCTGGCGGCGCTGCTCGATCGCACGGCGCAAGGGGGCGTGTGGGGCGCGGCGCTGGGTACGGGCGTGATCGCGGCCGTCCTGTCGTCGGTGATGAACAACATGCCGACCGTGCTGGTAGGCGCGCTCTCGATCGACGCCACCCACGCCACGGGCGCGATCAGGGAAGCGATGATCTACGCCAACGTGATCGGCTGCGATCTCGGCCCCAAGCTGACGCCGATCGGTTCGCTCGCGACGCTGCTGTGGCTCCACGTCCTTGGACAGAAGGGCGTGCGGATCGGATGGGGCTATTACTTCCGTGTTGGCGTCACGCTCACCGTGCCGGTGTTGCTCATCACGCTCGCGGCGCTCGCGATCCGGATCAGCCTCGCGTGATGGGACTGACCATCACGACACTCGAACCCGCCGAGCTGGCCGGGTTGGCATGGTTCCTCAACGCTGCGAGCCTACCGAGCGCCGACCTCGCCGACCCTGGCCGCCTGTTCTTCCGGTTCGAGGCCGATAGCCTCGTCGGCTATGGCGGCCTGGAGGGGGAAGGGGCTGACCGCCTGCTCCGCTCGATCGTCATCCTTGCCGATCGCCGCGGGCATGGCCTGGGGCGGGCGTTGGTCGCCACCCTCGAACGACAGGCGCGCGACTTCGGGGTGCGTCGCCTCCATCTGCTGACGACGACGGCCGCGCCATTCTTCCGGGCGCTTGGCTATGCCGACGCAGATCGCGGCGCTGCTCCCCCGGCCGTCGCCGCATCGCGCGAGTTTACCGCGCTATGCCCGGCGTCGGCCGCCTATCTCGTGAAAGCTCTCTGATGCCGCTCCGCACGCTTGCCGATCCCGATACCCTGCCGGCACTCGATCCCGCCTATGCCATCCAGCGGCCGGCGCTGGGGCTTGGCCCGCTCGATTCCGCGCCGCGTATCCTTCTGCTCTATGGTTCGCTGCGCGAACGGTCCTTCTCCCGGCTGTGTGTCGAGGAAGCGGCGCGCCTGCTCCGGTTCTTCGGCTGCGAGACGCGCATCTTCGATCCATCGGCCCTGCCGCTGCCCGACCAACATGCCGGCGACGACCATCCGGCCGTCCATGAGCTGCGCGAGCTGTCTCTATGGTCGGAGGGTCAGGTGTGGTGCAGCCCGGAACGTCACGGGCAGATCACCGGCATCATGAAATTGCAGATCGACCATCTGCCGCTGTCGATGGGCGGGATGCGCCCGACGCAGGGGCGGACGCTCGCGGTCATGCAGGTGTCGGCCGGATCGCAGTCGTTCAACAGCGTCAACACGCTGCGCGTGCTGGGTCGCTGGATGCGGATGGTGACGATCCCGAACCAGTCGAGCGTCGCCAAGGCGTTCAATGAGTTCGATGACGACGGACGGATGAAGCCATCGAGCTACTATGACCGGATCGTCGATGTGATGGAGGAGCTGGTGCGGTTCACGGTGCTGCTGCGCGCGCATACTGTGCAACTGGTCGATCGCTATTCAGAGCGAAAGGAAGCCGGGGTGCCGATCAATACTGCGATGGACCTGTCCAGCATCGCGATTGCGCCGTAGGTCTCACAACTGAACTGCCTAAAAGAATTGACTATTTCCGATGCTTGCGAAGTGATGAAGCTCTCGCCGCGCTGGCTCACTCGACCCAGCTCGAAGCCAAGCGAGGCCAATTAACAGCGTAAACCACGACCAGATTTTACATAATCAATGTTATCAATCTAGGAGAT
>NZ_JBWMBY010000001.1:2677500-3660305 GCF_056497825.1 Sphingomonas sp. 77B | reverse complement strand
GGGGCAACTGTGATGCTCATGAGAGAGCGATAGGCTGTCGCTTTCGGATCATGGCGTTGAGGATGACGAGGAGTTGGCGTGCGACGGCGATAAGGATGGTCTTTGGCGCCTTGCCTTTGGCTCGCATCCTGTCGCGCATAGCGGTGAGGACGGGGATGCGCCGTGAGGCATTGAGGGCGGCGATGTAGAGGGCTTCGCGGACCTTGCGCCGCCCGCCCCAAATGCGCCTGGCGCCGCGCCATGTGCCACTTTCGCGGGCGTGGGGAGCGAGGCCGGCGAGCGAGGCGATCTTTCGACGGCACAGCGTGCCGAGTTCGGGAAGTTCACCGAGCAGGGTTGCCAGGACGGTGGGCCCGATGCCGGGAACAGCCGTCAGCAGCTGGGCCTGTTCGGACAGGGCCCGATCCTGGGCGATGAAGCCTGCGATCTGGCGGTCGAGCTGGGCGATCTGCTGGCTGAGCAGGTCGATCATGGCTTCGATGGCTTGTGCGATTTCGGGTTGGCCTGCGCTGTGGCGATGCAGCTTTTCGGCTTTGCGCATGTCGACCAACTGTCTGCGGCGACGCAGGAAATCGGCCAGGCGTGAACGGGCAGGGCTGAGCGGGATGGTAGCGGGCAGGTTCAGCGCTGCGCCCATCTGCGCGAGCACGCGGGCATCGACGCGGTCAGTCTTGGCCAGCGTGCCGGTGGCTCTGGCGAACTCGCGGGCCTGACGCGGATTGACGCGCGAGAAGGGATGGCCGCGTGTCGCCAGCGCGGCGATCAGGTCACCGTCGCAACCACTGGTCGCCTCGAAGACAAGGCGGATGTCGTGGTCGAGCGTGTCGAGCCAGACGGCGATGGCATCCGGTGTATTGGCGATCCGCCCGATCCGGCCCGATGGCAGCTCGCAGATGTCGATGACGGCACGCGAAAGGTCGCAGCCGATAACGGCTTGTGGCATGGTATAGGCTCCTGTCCATGTCGTGCGGGATCAGCAGTCCCAAGCAACTGTTCAGGGTTGTGACCAACGCGGAAGGGACCCTTGCTCCCTATCGGGCTCCAGACCCTCGGGGGGGACGGGCTCCCTTCCGCAACATCTTCATACCACCGTCGCATCAGACAGGGAGGGGGACCATGCGTAGCATGGTGGAGGGGTATCGCCGGTGGCGAGGTTGGTTTGCCCTCGCCGATCGGGACACCCCTCCGTCAGGGCTTCGCCCTGCCACCTCCCCTTGCAGGGGAGGAAGTTCTCATTTCGTCGGGAAGCCGCGTTGCTTGAGCAGCGCATTAACATCCGGATCACGGCCCCGGAACGCGCGGTATGCTTCAGCGCGATCCGTCTCGTTCCCCGTCGACAACAGGATTTGCGCGAAGCGATCCGCCGTCGCCTTGTCCCATGGGCTTCCCGCTTCCTCGAACGCCGCGAAGGTGTCGGCGTCCATCGTCTCCGACCAGAGATAGCTGTAATAACCGGCCGAATAGCTGTCCGACGAGAACAGGTGATTGAACTGCGGCAGGCGGTGCCGCATCACCAATTCCTTCGGCATCCCGATCTCGCGCAGCGTCGTCGCCTCGAACGCGGCCGGATCGACGATCCCATCCGGGATCGTATGCAGCTTCATGTCGACGATCGCCGAGGACAGATATTCGGTCGTCGCAAAACCCTGGTTGAAGGTCTCCGACGCCTTGATCTTGTCGAGCAGCGCCTGCGGCATGGGCTGGCCGGTCTTGTAGTGACGCGCGTATTTGTCGAGCACGTCACGGGTCGGCAGCCAATGCTCGTTCACCTGGCTGGGATATTCCACGAAGTCGCGCGGCGTCCCCGCCAGCCCGGGATAGGTCACGTTCTGCAGCATTGCGTGGATGGCGTGGCCGAACTCGTGGAACAGCGTCTCGGCATCGTCCAGGCTGATGAGCACCGGCTCGCCGGGCGCGCCCTTGGCGAAGTTGTTGTTGTTCGACGACAGGACCGTCTGCACCGGCGGCAGGTTGCGCTGGCCGCGATAGGTGTTCGCCCAGGCACCCGAACGCTTGCCCGTCCGCGCGAAATCGTCGCGGTAGAACAGCCCGACTTCCTTGCCGCCCCTCGTCACATGCCAGACGCGCATGTTCGGCTCGAACACCGGGACCGTGCCGGTGATTTCCTTGAACTCCAGCCCATAGAGCCGGTTCGCCGCATAGAGCGAACCCTGGATGATGTTGTTCAGCTCGAAATAGGGCTTCAGCTCGGCCTGATCGAGGTCGTAGCGGCTCTTGCGGACCTTCTCCTGGTAGAAGCGATAGTCCCAGGGCTCGATGGTGATCTTGGCCCCTTCCCCCTTGGCAGCAGAGGCGTCCGCGATGGCCTGCATGTCGCGGACCTCTTCGGCGACGCGGGCCTTGGCGGCGGGCCAGACACGCATCATCAGGTCCATCGCGGCGGCCGGGGTCTTGGCCATCGTGTCCTGCATCCGCCAGTCGGCATGGGTCTTGAAGCCCAGCAGGTGCGCGCGATTGGCGCGCAGGCGAACGATGCGGGCGATGGTCGCCTTGGTATCGTTGATGTCGCCATTGTCGCCGCGCTTGGTGAAGGCCCGCCACACCTGCTCGCGAAGCGCCCGATCGGTGCCGAAGGTCAGCACCGGATCGACCGCCGAGCGCGTGTTGACGATCGCCCAGCCCTGTTGCCCACGCTCGGCGGCGGCCGCCTTGGCGACCGCCTTCACGCTCTCGGGCAGGCCCGCCAGCCGTACCTCGTCGGTGACGATGATCGCGGTGCCCTCATCAGCCAGCAACCGCTGCGAAAACTCGCTGAAGTTGATGGCGAGGTTCTGGTTGAAGGCGGACAGTTGCTCCTTCTGCGCCGGCGTCAGCTTCGCACCCTGCCGCACGAAGCTGTCATAGGTGCGCGTGACCAGCCGCTTCTGCTGCGCATCCAGGCCGCTGGTGTCCCGCGCCTTGTAGATCGCCTCGATCCGGGCGAACAGCTTGGGGTTGAAGGTGATCTGGTCGGAGGCCTTGGACAGCTTGGGCGACCATTCCCGGTCCAGCGCCTGATAGGCGGGGGTGTTCATATTGCCCGTCATCACCCCGAACAGCGTCATCACGCGGTTCAGCGTCTGCCCGGCATTCTGCATCGGCACGAAGGTATTGGCGAAGGTCGGCTTGGCCGGGTTGTCGGCGATCCGGTCATAGTCGCGCTTGCGCTCGGCCAGCGCGGCCTCGAACGCGGCCGGGAACAGCTCGGGCTTCACCTTGTCCCACGGCGGCACCCCGCCATAGGGGCCGGTCCAGGGAGCGATCAGCGGATTGGCGGCGGGGGCCTGTACAGCCTGGGGCGGAGACGCCATCGCGGACGTGCTCATAAGAGCCGCCAGAGCGGCGGCGAGGGACAGATGACGCAATGTGAACTCCCGGTCATGAAAGGCGCGTCATCACCATAAGCCCCCGTTCCGGCGGGTAAAGTCTTGTGACCTACCCCTCCCCGCCCTGCGCCTCCGCCAGCAGAGCCGCCGCCATCAGCCCTTCGCCGGTGGCACGCGCGGCGGCGGGCGTCATCGCGACCGCCACGCCATTGGGCCCGTCGAGCATGACGATCCCGCATTCGGCGGTCGCCACGCCCGCATCGTCGTGAACGCCGTGATAGGGCTTGCCAGGATCATCGAGCGGGGTCATACGCTCGGCTTGTCCAGGGTCGGGCCGCCGCCATAGAGGTAGCCGGGATCGAAATCGGCCAGCGCCGCCAGCATGTCGAGGTCGAGGATATGCGCCTCCCCGCTGCGGAAGGTCATCAGGCCCCGTTCGCGCAGCGACCGCAGGACGCGGTTAAGATGCACCGGCGTGATCCCCGCCGCCTCCGCCAGGTCGATCTGGGTCACGGGGAACCGGAACACGCCGTCCCGGACCATGTCGACCATGGCGAGCCGCGCGTGAAGCTCACAGAACAGATGCGCGACACGGCCATCGGCCTCCAGCCGCCCCAGCCGGAACACCCATTCCCGGTGCATCGCGGCATCGAGCAGCGTCGAGAACCACAGCAAGCGGGTCAGCCGGGGATAGCCCGCCACGATCCGCTCCAGACGATCGTGTCCCGCCAGCGCGACCCGCACCGGAGTCAGTGTCGCGACGTCGTGATCCAGATGCCGCATGGCAAAGCCGTGCAGGTCGACGAAATCACCGGGAACGTGAAAGGCGACGATCTGGCGGTTGCCCTGCCGGTCGTCCATGTACCGGCACATCACACCTTCCAGCAGCATGCTGCTGTACCGAACCCGCTCGTCGCGGCGGATGACGATGGTGCGGGCAGGGATGGTGCGGACCTCGTCGATGCTGTCCTCCAGCACCGCGATATCCTCGGCCGTCATCGTGTCGCGGCCCCGCCCCTTCAGGAACAATTCGGTCAGTAGCGGCCCGTCTTCGGCGCGCTTCTGCTCGCGTCGCGTATCGATTGCGGAAACCGACATGACATTTCCCTCGCCCAACGTTCAGGAGAGAAATCCCCCGCAGGGGCAAAGTGTTCCGCAAGCGACACGATCCGCAGGTCAGTCGCCGATCGGCTTGCCCGCCGCCTGCACCGGATCGCCGCCGTGCGGCAGGTCGTGGGGCGCCTTGCGGTTGCTGCGGACGGAGGCCCAGAAGGCCAGACCGATCAGCGTCGCGCCGATCAGGCCCGTGATCGTCTCGGGGATATGGAACCTCACCGACAGCAGCATGATCGCGGCGAGCGCGACGATCGCGTAAAAGGCGCCGTGCTCCAGATAGCGATATTGCGCGAGCGTCCCGTGATCGACCAGCATGATCGTCATCGAACGGACGAACATCGCCCCGATGCCCAGCCCCAGCGCGATGATGAACAGGTTGTTCGACAGCGCGAACGCACCGATCACCCCGTCGAACGAGAAGCTGGCGTCGAGCACTTCGAGGTAGAGGAACGCCGCAAGGCCCGACCGTGCCGCCGCGCCGGTCGCCGCATCGCCGTCGCTGCCTAGCAGCACGCCGATGGCATGGACCGCGATATAGGTCAGCAGGCCGAAGATGCCCGAGGTGATGAAGGTCATCGCGTCCTCGGCCGGAATGAACCGTGAAATCGCATAGAGCGCCAGCAGGACGATCCCCGTCGCCAGCCCCGAAATGTCACGCAAGGCAGCCAGCGGCCGCTCGATCACCGGCAGCCAATGCTCTTCCTTCTCGTCGTCGAGGAAGAAGTTCAGGCCGACCATGGCCAGGAAGCTGCCGCCGAAACCCGAGATGCCGACATGCGCGGAGGTAATGATCTGTTCGTAGCGAACCGGATCCCCGGCCGCCAGCTTCACCGCCTCGATCGGGCCCAGATGCGCCGCGATCGCGACGATGGCGAGCGGGAAGACGATGCGCATCCCGAAGACGGCGATGATGATGCCCCAGGTCAGGAAACGGTGGCGCCACTTGTCGTCCATATCGCGCAACACGGTCGCGTTGACCACGGCATTGTCGAAGGACAGGGACACTTCCAGCACGCCCAGGACCAGGACGATCCACAGGATGCCGAGCGTACCCGGGACCGTCCCCGTGCTCTGAAAGCCCAGCCAGGCGGCGATCGCCAGGCAGAGCAAGGTGAACAGAAACGATCCCTTATAATATTTCAGCAGCACTCTGATGGTCCCCCGTACCTGTCCGATCGGCGCCACGCTTCGGCGCTCCTACGATCGGGACTAAAGTCCGGCTCGTCGGATTTGTTCAATCGGGCCACGGTCCTATCGCCGCGAAGTCGCGACGGGACAAGTCGGGACCATGCCGGGATCAGATGCGGGCGTCGTTGCCGATCAGCTGTTCGGAAATGCGCGTCGCCGTCGCCCGCAGTTCGGCCAGCGCCTGATCGCCATCGACCAGCGCATCGGTGATGCGGATGAACGGAACGGTCAGCACGGCCACCGCCCGGCCGCCGCGCATGATCGGCACCGCCAGTTCCACCATGCCGGGCAATTCCGCGCTGTCCGCCTGTGCGAAACCCTGGTCACGGATGCCGTCGGCCGTGGCGACCAGATGGTCGTGGCGCTCCTCCGACAGCGGCGGGTCGAACAGACCGTCCCATTCGCGCCGCGTCTGATCGGGCTGGAACGCATAGAGCACCTGCCCGGACGGAGTTTCATGGATCGGACGGCGATAGCCGACGCGCACCGAGAAGCCGACCGAGGTACTGGCCTCCATCCGCGCGATGACGGAGGATGCGGCGCCCGACGGGATGGCGAGGTAGCAGGACTGGCCGATCCGATCGGACAGCATCCGCATTTCGGGCAGCGCCTGTTCCATCAGGCTGCGCACCGGCGGGCGCTTCAGCCCCAGATGGAACAGGCGCGGGGTCATGACATAACCGTCCTGCCCCTGCGCCACGTAACCGCGATGCTCCAGCACCTGGATCATGCGGAAAAGCTCTCCCGTCGACCGCCCGAGACGGGTGACGATCGCACTCATCGTCAACGGATGGTCCTCGGCGGCCAGCAGCTCCAATATGTCGAGCCCCTTTTCCAGCGCCGGGGCACGGTAAAGCCGCTTGTCGTCCAACATTTCTGGCGTATCGCTGGCCAAAAATTCCCTCCGTTCCGATCGACAACGCGGCGCGACCGCTATCAATTTCTATCACGCGACCCGCGGCTATATAGTCTGCATTGAACGCGGCAATATGATTAACGCCCGGATGACAATAATTTAATCGATCAGGATGTGAACGATATCAGCGCCCGCCGGGGCGACGGCGCGGGCATCGGCCGGCAGCGTCGCGGCACAAAGGTCGGGATCGGCGAGCACGACACGCCACCGTCCCGCATGACGGCTGGCCGAGACGATATTGTCCGCACCGCCCATCGCCTGGACCAGCGTGTCCGGCAGGCAGGTCGCCTCCGCGACGGTCGCCGTCTGCATCGGTGCAGGTGCGACCGGCGTCGCTGCGCGGCTCGTGGCGGCGATCGGCCCGGTTTCGATCGCGGCGCGCATCTCCATGGCGACCGTATCGGCAACCGGCCCCAGGACGACCTGGACGCCGCTGGCAGAGGGGCGGAGGATACCCCGCGCGCCCAGCCGCTTGAGCGCCCCCTCGTCGACCCGGGCCGGGTCGACCACGATCAGACGCAGGCGGGTGGTGCAGGCGGCGATTTCGCTGAGATTGGTGCTGCCCCCCATCGCCGCGACGAACGACGCACCGCGACCACCGGCGGCCTCCGTGGCTTCCCCCTCGGCCGCCGCCTCGACCTCGCGGCCCGGCGTCTGGAGGTTCCAGCGGCGGATCGCGAAACGGAACACGACATAGTAGATCAGCGCATAGATCGCGCCGATCGGCAGCAGCATCAGCGGCTTGGTCGCCTTGCCGAAATTGATGACATAGTCGAACAGACCGGCCGAGAAGGTATAGCCCAGCCGCACGCCCAGCGCGTTCATCAGCGCTTCCGAAATGCCGGTCAGGATGGCGTGGAAGGCATAGAGGACCGGCGCCAGGAACATGAAGCTGAACTCGATCGGCTCGGTCACGCCGGTCAGGAACGACATCAGCGCCAGGCTGAACAACATGCCGCCGACCGCCTTTTTCCGCTCCGGCAGCGCTTCGTGATACATGGCGAGACACGCGGCGGGCAGGCCGAACATCATCACGGGGAAGAACCCGCTCATGAACGCACCCGCCGTCGGATCGCCCGCGAAGAAGCGGGTCAGGTCGCCGGTCTTGCCATGATAATCGCCGACCACGAAATAGGCGACGGTGTTCAGGATGTGATGCAGGCCGGTGACGACGAGCAGGCGGTTCAGCACGCCGAAGGCGAACAGCCCCAGCCCGCCCGCCTGGACAATGCCCTGGCTCATCGCGTCGATGCCCGTATTGACCGGCCCGAATGCCACGCCCAGCAGCGCGGCGAGGCCGAGGCCCGCAATCCCCGAGATGATCGGCACGAAGCGACGACCGCCGAAAAAGGCCAGATATTCCGGCATCTTGATGGTGGCGAAGCGATTGTAGAAATTGCCGCCGATCAACCCCGCGACGATGCCGACCGGCACGTCGAAACGATGGACCGACTTGGCCCGCCACGCCGCCTCGACGGTCGCCGCGATGTCCTTGGCCAGCCCCGCGCCGGTCCCCGCAGGCGGCACGATCAGCGTTTCGGCGCCCTTGATGGTGACGAGGTAGCAGGTGATGCCCGCCAGCGCCGCCGCGCCGTTGCCGTCGCGGGCAAAGGCGGTGGCGACGCCGACAGCGAACAAAAGGCCCAGATTGTCGAAGATCGCATTGCCCGCATTCGCCATGAAGGCGATGTTCAGCATGTCGGGCTGGCCGAGGCGCAACAGGAGCCCTGCGACCGGCAGCACCGCGATGGGCAGCATGAGCGCCCGCCCGAGCGATTGGATGGTGGCCATGGGCGAACTCATGCGCCGATCTCCTGAAGCATAGTCGTGATGTGCGCGCGAACCGCCGCCGCCGAGGGAAGCGCCAGCGCGGCGATCGCGGCGGCGCGGCATTTCACCATGTCGAGCTTGCCGACCAGCGCCTTGGTCGCCGCGACCCGCGCCGGGGGCACCGACAATTCGGTCACGCCCAGGCCCAGCAGGATCGGCACCGCCAGACGGTCGGCGGCCAGCGAGCCGCAGACGCCGACCGGTGTGTCGTGGCGCGCTGCCCCGTCGCAGGTTGTGCCGATCAGGCGCAGCACCGCCGGGTGAAGCCCGTCGACCCCGGCCGCCACCGCCGCATTGCCGCGATCCATGGCCAGCGTATATTGGGTCAGGTCGTTCGTACCGATCGAGAAGAAGTCCGCCTTACGCGCGAGAATATCGGCGGAAATCGCGGCCGCCGGGGTCTCGATCATGACACCGACCTCGGCCTTGCGACCGTGGCGCTCGACGACCGCGCGAACCGCCTCCAGTTCGGACAGGCTGGCGACCATTGGCGCCATGATCCGGCACGGCTGGCGCACCGCCAGGATCGCAGCCACCTGATCCTCCAGCAATTGCGGATCGGCGAGCGACACGCGGATGCCGCGCAGGCCCAGCGCCGGATTTTCCTCGACGGGCAGGTCCATATAGGGCGCGGGCTTGTCGCCGCCCACGTCGAGCAGGCGGACGATCATCGGCCGGTCGCCCAGCGCATCGGCGATCGCCTGATAATCGCGGGCCTGTTCGTCGCGGGTCGGCGCAGTGGCGCGCTCCAGAAACAGGAATTCGGTGCGCAGCAGGCCACAGCCCTCCGCGCCTTCGGCCACCGCCGCCTCGGCATCGGCGACCGAGCCGAGATTGGCGAACATCTCGATCCGGGTGCCGTCCGCCATGCGGCACGGCCCTTGCGCGGCGCGGGCAGCCTCCATCTCGGCCTTGCGGCGGGCGATGGTGTCACGCGCCGTGCTTTGTGCCTCGGCATCGGGTTCGGGGTCGACCAGGCCGCGATCGGCATCGAGCACGATGACCCGGCCATCCTCCAGCGCGGCCAGCGGCTCGCCGAAGGCCACCGCCATGGGCAAGCCCATGCCCGCTGCCAGGATCGCGGCATGCGAGGTCGGCCCGCCCTTGACCAGCGCGATACCCGCCACGACGGCGGCATCGAGCGCTGCGACCTGGCTGGGCAGAAGATCCTCGGCGACCAGGATCGCGCCGCTCGGCACGCTCGGCCCTTCGATCGGCAGCCCTGCAAGGGCTGCAAGCACATGGCGTTCCAGATCGCGCAGGTCGTCGGCGCGCTCGGCGATACGGCGGTCGCCGCTCGACAGCAGGACGGCAACCTGTTCGGTGATCGCTTCCTGCCACGCCACGCCCGCGCTCATGCCTCGGCCAATCACGGCCAAAGCGGCGTCGGTCAGCGTCGGATCGGCCAGCATCGCACCATGCGCCGCCATCACCCCGCCGCGTGCGCCACCGGCGGCCGCTGCCCGGGCCAGGCCCTCGCGCACCGTATCGAGCGCTTCGTTCAGTCGGGTGCGTTCTTCCTCCTCCGTACCCGCCCGCGTCTCGACCGGAATGGCGGCGCGGGTCAGGCGATGGATCGGCCCGACCGCAAGTCCCGGTGCGGCGGGCACCCCGCCCAGCCCCGGCCCCTCGCCGCGTACCGGCGCGGGCACGTCGACCGGAGTTTCCTCGGGCGTGGCATCGTTCAGGAAGGCGATGACCGCTGCCAAGGCACCGGCCGCCTGCGCCCCGCTCGCCTCGATCCGCACGGTCGTACCATGGCCCAGGCCAAGCCCCAGCAGACCGACCGCGCTCAGCGCCGAGGCATGGCGGTCGCCGTGATACAGGGTGACGCGCGCGTCATGCTTGCGCACCGCCTCGACCAGCCGGGCGGCGGGACGGGCGTGCAGGCCATGCGAGAGCGCGACGACCGTTTCCTCGACCAGCGTTTCGCCGCCGGTGTCGCCAACCTCCGCCTCACCGCCCAGCGGCACGACGCGCAGCAACGGGTCGCCGACCGCGACCAGCCCCTTGGCGATCGGCTCGACGGCATAGCGGGTGGCATCGGCAACGATGACCGGCGTGACGACGGCGGGCGCGTTCTGGACCAGATAGTCGAGGTCGAAACGGATCAGCGGCTGGCCCGCCAGCACCTTCGCACCCGCTTGCACCTGCGGGGTCAGCCCCTTGCCGCCCAGCGACACGGTGTCGATGCCGATATGGCAGATCAGTTCATAGCCGTCGGTGCTGCGCAGCGTCACCGCATGGCCCGCCTCATGCACCGTCAGCACGGTCGCGTCGCACGGGGCGCACAGCGCGTCGTTGACCGGATCGATCGCCACGCCGTCGCCCAGCATCTTTTCGGCGAAGACCGGGTCCGGCACTTCGGCCAGCGGCGTCACCCAGCCAGCCAGCGGCGCATAAATGGTCAGGTCACTCATCGCACGTCACTTTCGCCAAACTGCATTCCTTCCCCGTGACCGATCCCCAAGCGCGATCAGCGCGGGGCGATCGTCACCCGGCCCAGCAGGCCGCTATCGATATTGCCCAGTCCCGCGACGATCAGCGCGATGGTCCGCTTGCCCGCACCCGAGGGCAGGGTCGCGGTCATCGGGCCGGGCTTGGGATCGCGCTTTTCGGCGATCAACTGGCCATCGACCCACAGGCTCGCCATGCCGCCGACCGATGCGAACGTCAGCTCGCCGCCCCGCGCCGCCACCGCCCGCCGAGGCGTGACGATTGCGCGATAGACACGCCAGCCCGCGCCTTCCGCCGGGGTCGGCGTACCGGCTTGGACAAAGGCCCAGCCATTATTATCGCTGGCCGCGGGTGCGACGTCGGGCGATGGCTTGGTCGCCAGCAACGGCGAACGCCGCCATTCGCGTACATCCATGTCGCCGCTCATCACCGCGACTTGCGCACGCGGCGCCACGCCCAGCCGATCGAGCTTCAGCGTCGCTGGCTTCAGCCCGTCCGCCGTCGCGCGGATGACGATCCGTCCGCGCCCGGTATCAGGCCGCACGATCATCTGGGCCAGACCGTTAAAAAGAGAGCGCTGATTGCCCTTTTCGGACTCATGGCTATTGGGATCGCCATTGCCGACGCCGATGATCGCCCCGCCCTCGATGGCGAAGCGGGTCATCAGGTTGGCGGTCGGGACATGGCGCCCCTTGGCATCCACCGCGTCGATGGTGATCGCCTGCGCATCCTCGGTATCGCCCGCCATCACGGTGCGCGCCGGGGTCAGGCGCAGCGCGACCGGCGCTCCGACCGTCTCATGCGCGGCGCGCGCGACCTCGCGGCCGCCGCGATAGGCGATCGCCTCGATCCGGCCCGGCGCGTACGGCACGGTCCACTCATTGCCCATCAAACGGTCGACCGCCGCCTCACCCACCGTCTTGCCGTTCAGGCGAAGCACGACGCGCTCGGCATTGGACAGGACCATGACCTTGGTCGGCTTGCCCTCGCGCCCCGGCCAGCTCCAGTGCGGCGCGATCGCGACGACGGGCGCGTCATCGATCCAGGCGGCGCGGTGGATGTCGAAGGCGACCTTCGGAAAGCCGCACAGATCCAAAATGCCGAAGAAGCTGGAGATGGTCGGCCATCCATAGGGGGTCGGCTCGCCATGATAGTCGAAGCCGGTCCACACGAACCCGCCCGCCACATAGGCACGTTCGGCGATCTTCTTCCATGCGCCGCGATGCGTATCGCCCCAGCTGGCCGCCTCGATATCATAGCTCGACGCGATATGGCGGGCCGGATCGCTCTCGAACGCGCCGCGCGTCATGTAGGCGCTGGTATCCTCCGAGCTGGTCATCGGCTTGGCCGGATTCAGCTGGTGATAGCGGTCGTAATCGCCCTGATAGTAATTGAACCCGGTCACATCGACGACCTGCGCGACGTTGATCGGATTGAAGAACGCCCCGTTCATCGCCGCCGTCACCGGGCGGCTGTCATCCAGCGCGCGGACCCAGTGCGCCATGCGCTGGACCATCGCCACGCCTGCGGGCGTGCCCTGCATCGGTTCCTCGTTGAAGACCGACCACAGGATGACGCTGGGGTGATTACGATCGCGCCGGACCAGCCATTCCAGCTGCGCGCGATATTCGGGCGCCGGATTGAACTGCCGGTTCTCGTTCATCACGAGGAGGCCGAGCCGGTCGCACCAGTCGAGCAGCTCCGGCGTCGGCGCATTGTGGCTGGACCGGATGGCGTTGCAGCCCATCGCCTTCAGCCGCTCCAGCCGCCAGCCGAGCAGCGCATCGGGGATGGCGGTGCCGACGCCCGCATGATCCTGATGCAGGCAGACGCCCTTCAGCTTCACGGGCCGGTCATTGAGGAAGAAGCCCTGCGCGGCGTCGAAGCGGATCGTGCGAAAGCCGATCGGCACCCGTCGCTCGTCCGCCACCTGACCGTCGCGCAGCAGCCGCACGTCGAGCGTGTAGAGCGTCGGCCGCTCGACCGACCAGAGCGTCGGATCGGCCACCGGCAGATCGAACGTCGCGGTGGCTTCGTCGAAGGTCGGAACGGTCGCCTCCGCCTGCCCCTGCGCGACGACCTTGCCCTGCGGGTCGAGCAACCGCGCCTCGACCGTCACCGGGCAGTCGGCGGGCGCAATGCTGGTCAGCGTGGTGGTGACGGGGACATGCCAGCGGCCATCGGTCTTGCGCGGATCGCAGTGCACGCCATCGGTCGCGATCGAGACGGGCGCATAATCACCCAGCCAGACATGGCGGTAGAGCCCGGCGCCCTCATACCACCAGCCCTCCATCGCATCCGCATCGACCCGGACGGCGACGATATTGGGTTCGTCGCCAAAGCGCGCGAACGGCGTCAGGTCGATACGGATCGCGTTATAGCCGGAGAAATTATGCGAGACGACGCTGCCATTGACCCAGATGGTCGCAAAGGTCGCGATGCCGCCGAATTCCAGCTCGATCCGCCGACCGCGTAAGCGCGGGTCCAGCCGGAAGCTGCGTCGATACCAGCCGATCCCGCGCGGACGATACCCTTGCGCGACATTGGCGGTCTTCACGAAAGGCTGGAACGAGGCCCAGTCGTGCGGCAGGTCGACCGCCTGCCAGTCGCTATCGTCATAATCGACCGCCGCCGCACCGCGCGCATTCCCAGCCTTGACCGACAAGTACGTGGCATTGTGCGTGTCGAGCGGCGCGGGCTCGATATCGTCTTCATGGAACAGCCAGCCGCGATCCATCAGGACACGCGCGGCATCCTGCACCGGCAAAGCGGGCGGAAGCTGATCCACCGGCTCGGGCATGGGAAGCGCGCCCGCACCGTCCGCCGGGCGGCGATTGGCGGCGAAGGCTGGCACGGGCGCGATGCCGCCCGCCAGCCCCACCACCGCGCTGCCCAGCAGCAGGTCGCGGCGCGCGACCGTCATGCCGCGACCGGCTCCGCCGAGGCGATGCGCGTTTCGACCGGCTTGAGCGCGGCGTCGAGCACCACCCAGTCGGCGCGCAAGCCCTTCGCCAGCGCCCCGCGCTCATGGCTGAGGCCCAGGAACGCCGCCGGATGCGTCGCGGCCATGGCCGCCGCCTGATCGACGGTGATGCGCAGCTGCTCGACCGCATTGGCGACCGCCGACCCCATGTCGAGGTCCGAGCCCGCCAGCGTGCCGTCGGCATAGGTGCACTTGCCGCCCGACACGTCGATATGCCGACCGTGCAGGACGAAGTCCTTCTCCACCGCGCCAACCGACGACATGGCGTCGGTAACGAGCATCAGCTTCTCGAACGGCCGCGCCTTCAGCGCCAGCCGCAGCATCGGCGCGGCGACATGGAAACCGTCGATGATGAGACCACTATAAGGCCGCGGATCATCGAGCGTCGCGCCCGCCAGACCCGGCACCCGCTGCTGCATGGCGGGCATCGCGTTATAGAGATGGGTGATACCCGACAGCCCCACATCGAACGCCGCCATCGCCTGTTCGTAGCTGGCCTCGCTATGCCCCGCGCTGACCAGCACGCCCGCATCGACGAGGCGCTTGATCGTCTCGACCGGCACCCGCTCGGGCGCGATGGTCAGCATGACCTTGCCTTTGCGCGGGCGGGTCAGGACGGCGACCATGTCCTCGTCCAGATCGCGGAAGCGCGTCGGATCGTGGATGCCTTTGCGCGCCGGGTTCAGCACCGGCCCCTCGACATGGATGCCGACGATGCCGGGCACCTTCGCCTCGATCGCCTCGTCGATCGCGTCGAGCGCGCGGGCGATCTTGTCCGGCGTCTCGCTGACCAAAGTCGGCAGCATTGCGGTGGTGCCATAGGCGGCATGCGCCGCCGCCATGCTCGCGATGCCGTCCACATCCAGACGGTCGTTGAACAGCACGCCGCCGCCGCCATTGACCTGCGTGTCGATATAGCCGGGCACGACCCAGCCGCCGTTCAGGTCGATGGTATCGGCCGAACCCTCAACCGCGCCGATCGACGCGATACGGTCGCCCTCGACGGTGATTTCCGCACCCTGCTGAACGCCGCCGGAGGTCGCGACATGGCCGTTGACGAAACGGAAACGGGTCATAGCGTGCGGGTCACTTTCTGCAGATGCGGCGGCGAGTCGGGGTCCATGCCACGGGCGAGCGCCAGCGCCTCGACCATGCGGTAGAAGCTGGCGAGCATCGAGATCGGCTCGAGCGCGGGGTGGCCCGCGACCATGGGCAGGTCACCGCCCTGCCCCGCCACGAACGGCTTGGCGCCGCGCGCGGCGAACTGGTCGGCGACCGCCTTCACATCCTCGCCCGCCACGTCGGAAGTGGCGAAGCCCAGCACCGAATAGCCCGGCTCGACGATGCGCATCGGGCCGTGACGAACCTCGGCGGCGCTGAATGGCTCGGCCTGGATCGAGCAGGTTTCCTTCAGCTTCAGCGCGGCTTCCTGCGCCACGCCGTAACCATAACCGCGCCCCAGCACGAACATCTGGCTGACGTCGCGAAGCCCCTCGACCGCCGAGGACCAGTCGAGCCCCAGCGCCTGTTCGACCTGACCCGGCAGGTCGTCCAGCGCCGTCTCCAGCGCCTCGTCACCCGCCCAGGCGGCGGCGAGCTGCGCCAGCCCAGCCAGCGCGGTCAGGCAGGACTTGGTGGCGGCGACGGCCTTTTCGGGACCGGCCGACAGCGGCAGGAACGTGTCCGCACCGGTCGCCAGCGGCGACTCCTCGTCATTGACCAGCGCCACGATATGTGCGCCGCCCGCGCGATACGCCTCGACCGTCGCCAGCAGGTCCGGGCTGCGCCCCGACTGCGAGATGGCGATGACCAGGGCTCCTCGCACCTTCATCGGCGTTTCGAAGATCGACGCGACCGACGGTGCGGCCGAGGAGACCGGCACGCCGGTCTTGGTCTCCAGGATATATTTGCCATAGGTCGCGGCATGGTCCGACGACCCACGGGCGATGGTGATGATGACCGGCGGCGGGGCGGCACGCAGCCGCTCGGCCAGCGCCTTGACGGTCGGCGCGTTGCGCGCCAGCAGCCGGGCGATCGCCTCCGGCGCCTCGCCCGCTTCCGCTCCCATCAGGGTGCCGGTTCCCGCACTACCAGCGGTCATCACATCAGACATCGGTTAACTCCGCGACGAAATCATAGGCATCGCCGCGATAGAAGGACTGGGTATATTCCACCGCCCGTCCATCGCGTAGAAATCCGCGCCGCTCGATCAACAGGCCCGCATGACCCGGATCGACGTCCAGCATCTTGGCATGGTCCGCGCCGAAGGGAACCGCGCGCAGCCGTTGCAGCGCACGGATCGGCCGGTTGCCGGTTCGCTCCAGCGCGGCATAGAGCGAGCGATCGACCGCCTCGATCGACGGCAGCGCAAAGCCCGCGATGGTCGAGATCTCGATCGCCATCGGCACCTCGTCGGCGAAGCGCACGCGCTGGAAGCGATAGACCGGCGCGCCCGGCGACAGGCCCAGCGACAGCGCCTCCTCGGGCGTAACCGTGCCCGGCGCACGGCTGACCCACTGGCTGCTCGGCGTGCGTCCGCGCGCGATCATGTCCTCCGAGAAGGACGACAGCTTGGAGAAGCTCTTCTCGACGCGCCCCGCAACGAAGGTGCCCGCGCCGCGTCGCCGCGTCAGCAGACCCTCTTCGACCAGGCCACCGATCGCCTTGCGCACCGTGATCCGCGACACGTCATATTCGATCGCCAGGTCACGCTCGGCGGGAATGGCGTCATCCTCGGCCAGGACATTGCTGGTGATCGCGTCACGCAACAGCTGCTGGAGCTGGAGGTACAAAGGCGCGGGGTTCCCCTTTCGGAAGGAGCCGACCTGCGCCGAGAATGTCATGGCTGCGCCATCCCCCTTGTCCCGGGCGTCGCTCATGCCACGCCCCGCTTCTTCGTCAGGCTTATCGCAGCCACCCCAAGCGAGCAATAGGTATTATATATGGCATACATTGGCTTTTATCCTTCCCCTATTTTCTGCCGTATCGCCGCGATACGATCGGCGCTTGTCCGGCGCCTTGCCCCCACCGCAAAGCCCATGGCGAGCACCCGCGGATCCCCCCAATCCTCGCGCACGCTGGCCGAGGCATGGACCGCATCGACCCCGGTCCTGGCGATCAGCGTCGCGACATTGTCCGCCGAAACGCCCGAGCCGGCGATGATCGACAGGCGCCCTGCGGCGGCCTCGACCATCGACGCGATCACCTCCGCACCCTGCTCCGCGGTCGCCGCGCCGCCCGAGGTCAGGATATGGTCATAGCCCAGCGCCGCGACCTGCTCGACCGCCTCGACCGGATCGGCCACCAGGTCGACCGCCCGGTGAAGGACGATCGCAACGCCCGCCGCCGCATCCCGCCAGCGCGCGAGCAGGTCGAGGTCGAGGCGCCGGTCGTCGGCCATTGCACCGACGACCACGCCCGCCACCCCCATCGCCACCAGGCGACGGATCTCGTCCGTCGCCAGTGCGATGTCGGCCGCATCGAAGCGAAAATCCCCGTCACGCGGACGGACCATGGCATGTACGGGGACGCCCGACTCGACCGCATGGGCGACCAGAGCCGCCGAAGGCGTCAGCCCGCCCAGCCCCAAGGCACCGCACAGTTCGATGCGGTCGGCACCGGCCGCCACGACCGCCGCCACGCCGCCCGCGTCATCGACGCAGATCTCCAGCAAGGGCGGCCCGGCCCGGACCAGTGACATGACCATCTTGAACATCCCCCGGCAACTTCGGCCTGCGCGTCCGCACCATCCCCGCGCCGACCCTCATGATAGTGTCATTTAAGCAGCACGTCGGACAATGCGCCAGCCCAATGGTCTCATGAACCAAACGTCACATTTTTTCCGTTTACGGACCAATGTCAGTTTGGTTACAGGTTGGTTATTCTGGCATATAATATAAAAAGCCAGCCGGGGAGGATGCCACCAGCCACCCCAGGACAAAGAAAACAAGCGCGCACGGTGGAGCCGCGAGCATATTTTGGGGGATTTGAATATGTTGAGCTTCCGAGGCATGATCCTGACGGCGACCGCCCTCGCCGGGGTTCACGGCACCGCCTTTGCGCAGACGACGACGCAGCCGGGCGACTCGCCCACCCAGACCGCGCCGGGCAGCGACCAGAGCGACGGCGGCGACATCGTCGTCACCGGCATCCGCTCCAGCCTGCGTAACGCCATCAACGTCAAGCGTGAGGCCAACGCCGTCGTCGACGTCATCACCGCCGAGGACGTGGGTAAGTTCCCCGACCGCAACGTGGCGGAATCGCTGTCGCACATTCCGGGCGTCAGCATCGATCGCCGCTTCGGCGAAGGCGAGAAGGTCGCGATCCTGGGCACCGACCCGGCGCTGAACCGCATGCTGCTCGACGGCCATGCGCTCGCCTCGGCCGACTGGGGCGGCAACGACAACGACCCATCCAGCCGCACCTTCAACTATTCGCTGCTCGCCCCCGAACTGGTCGACCGGCTGGAAGTCTACAAGTCGCCGGAACCGCGCATCGAAGAAGGCAGCCTGGGCGGCACGGTCATCGTGCGCACTCGTCGCCCGCTCGACCTCGATCCCAATTCGGTCTTCGCCTCGGGCGGCTATTCGTACAATGACCGTTCGGAAAAGGGCAATATTCGCGGATCGGGCCTGTATAGCTGGCACAACCAGGCCGACAATTTCGGTTTCCTGATCGCGGGCACCTATGACAAGCAGAACCTGACCCGCGCGGGCGTCGAATTCTTCGGCTATCAGAGCGGCAGCGACTTCTTCCAGAAGGACGCCAACGGCAACGTCCTGCGCGACGCCAGCGGCCAGGGCATCCTGAAGAGCCCGAACGCCACCATCACCGGCGGTACGAAGAACGATCTTATCAACGCGGTCGCCCCCTTCGGCATCAACTATGCCTATTTCCAGCAGACCCGCGAGCGCGCCAGCGTGTCGGGCACCGTGCAGTATCGCCCGGCCGACAATCTGACGCTGACCCTGAACGGCCTGCACATCGACGGCAACTACAACAATTACAGCCAGTCGATGTACACGATCCCGGTCGCCTGGACCGGCAACGTGCTGCAGACCGCCAATGTCAGCAACGGCGTCGTGAACTCGGCGTCGTTCGGGGCGGCCACGAACCAGGCGTCGCAGCTCGACACACTGGTCCGCAAGACCAAGCTGAAGACCGACAACCTCAATTTCTTCGCCGATTGGGAAGGCGATGACGGCGCGAAGGTCAGCTTTGCGGGTGGCTGGTCGCGCGCGACCGGCGGCCGCAACCCCGAATATCTGTTCAACGTACAGACCAAGCTGCCGTTCAGCTATGCGTTCGGGCCGAAGTCGGCGACGGTCAACTATGTCGGTGATCCGACCAACCCCGCCAACTATTTCACCAACCCGAACAACAACCCCGCCACGATCGAAGGTCGTCCGGTCGTCATCAACGGCCAGAGCCTGAATGCTGCGCAGATCGGCGGCCTGGACTATAGCGTCACCACCGACCGCGACATCTATGGCGGCTATGACGCGACCATCCCGGTCGAGTTCGGCCCCTTCACCCAGATCCTGCTGGGCAGCCGCGTGACCGATCACGTCAACCGGCTCGATGCGCGTGGCATCAACACCTATATGACCACGTCGATGACGGCCAACCAGCTGGGCGTGCCCACCCTGGTCACGCCGGGCGGCGTGTTCGACGGCACCGGCGGTTCGGGCAATGCGACCCAGTATCTGAACCTGCCGGATCAGGCGGTGATCGACATCCTGGCCAAGGCGATCAACAGCCCGCTGGTCAACAAGATCGGCGCATCCAGCCGCGTGCGTGAGACCGTCATGGCCTCGTATATCCAGGCCAATTTCGACCAGAGCGGCGTGCGCGGGAACATCGGCGGCCGTCTGGTCTATACCCGCGACCAGTCGCGCTATGCGGTGACGCAGAGCAACCTCGCCAATCCGGTGCCGGTGCCCACCACCACCACCACCGATTACCTGAAGTTCCTGCCCAGCGTGAACATCGCCTATTCGATCACCCCGCAGGTGATCGTGCGCGGCGCGGTCGCCCGGGTGATCTCGCGTCCCCGCTATGAGGATCTGGCGGCATCGCTGACGCTGAACAACGTCACGCTCGACGGCGGTGGCGGCAACCCGAACCTGAAGCCGTATGAGTCGACCAACTATGAACTGACCGCGGAATGGTATCCGCGCGCGGGCACGTTGCTGGCAGTCGAGCTGTTCCGTCGCGACATCTCGAACTACATCATCAACACGCGCACCAATGCGGTCTATTTCAACACGCTGCAGAACGCGCTGACGACCTATAACGTCAACCAGCCGATCAACGGCGGCAAGGCGACCGTCAACGGCGCGCTGGCGTCGGCCCAGGCCGAAATCTGGGGCGGCTTCGGTATCCAGGCGAACTATTCGTACCAGGACAGCTCGACCTCGTCGGTCGACACGACCGGCGCGGCGCTGAACCTGCCGTACCTGTCGCGCCACACGGTCAACGTGATCCCCTATTTCGAAAAGGGCATTTTCCAGGCGCGTCTGAGCTACAATTACCGTTCGAGCTATTTCCGCACGATCGGCCGCCTGGGTTCGCGCGAAATGGTCGCGCCGTACAGCCAGCTCGACTTCTCGGCGGGCTTGCAGCTGACCAAGGAGATCACGCTGTCGGTCAACGCGCAGAACCTGCTCGACGAGACCTATTACCAGTATAACGCGACGCCCGACCGTCCGACCGCCTTCTACAAGAACGGCCGGACCTATGCCGCGTCGGTCGCGGTGCGTTTCTAAGACCTGACTTGAGCCTTCTTAAGCCCCTCCCGCAGGCGGGAGGGGTTTGGGGAGGGCATGGAGTCTCACCGAGCCTATCGCTTGGGGCATTCCCTCCCCCATCCCCTCCCGCTTGCGGGAGGGGATGGGGGAGTCACCAGGCTTTGTGAACGAGAGATGCCCGTAGATCTTGGGATCGGTGGGCTTTTCTTGTGCCCTGACTTTAACGAGTCATCAAACTGCTTTGCCTCTGTCACCGATCTGCGACGCGCGCGTAACAGATGACAGGCATGACACGCATAACGCCAAGCGTGGGGTTATGCCGATGCCGATCACCAGCATTCCGATCGATGGTTCGCTGCACGAAGACGCCGCCATCCTCGACTTCATTCCCCGCGCGCTGGTGACGCCGGAACCCGAAGGGAATGAACGCCGCCGGTATCGCACCATCTGGATTTCGGACGTCCATCTCGGCACGCGCGGCTGCAATGCGGAAATGCTGATCGACTTCCTCGACCATGTCGACAGCGAGACCATGTACCTGGTCGGCGACATGATCGACGGCTGGCGGCTGAAGAAGAAATTCTACTGGCCCGCCGCCCATAACGACGTGGTCTGGCGCCTGCTGAAGCGCGCCAAGCGTGGCACCCGCGTCGTCTATATCCCCGGCAATCACGACGAAATCTTCCGCCAGTTCACCGGCATGGATTTCGGCGGCATCGCCATCTGTCGCAAGGCGATCCACGAGACGGCGGACGGTCGCCGCCTGCTGGTCCTGCATGGCGACGAGTTCGACGCGATCACCCTGGCGCATCGCTGGCTCGCCCATGTCGGCGACTTCGCCTATACCGCGCTGATGGAGGTGAACCGCTGGGTCAATATCGTCCGGCGGTGGATGAAACGCCCCTATTGGTCGCTGTCCAAGCACGCCAAGGCCAAGGTGAAGAACGCCGTCGCCTTCATCTCGCATTTCGAGGAGGTCGTCGCCCATGCGGCGGGGGCGCGCGGCGTCGATGGGGTGGTGTGCGGCCATATCCACACCGCCGAAATCCGCGACATCAACGGCGTCACCTATTATAATGACGGCGACTGGGTGGAGGGCTGCACCGCGCTGGTCGAGCATTTCGACGGCACGATGGAAATCCTGCACTGGGGCGACGAGATGGAGGCTAGGCGGAGCAAGCCGGTGGTCGCCGCCGCGATCGCCGCCTGATCGGAAAGGACAAGGACCGATGCGGATCGCGATCGTCACCGACGCCTGGAGCCCCCAGGTCAATGGCGTGGTCCGCACCCTGCAATCGGTGACGGCCGAGCTGCGCGCAATGGACCATGAGGTCAGCGTTCTGTCGCCCGACCTGTTCGCCTCGATCCCCTGCCCCAGCTATCCCGAAATCCGCCTCGCCTTGCCCGCCCCCGGCGCGGTCGGGCGAGCGCTCAGCGGGTTTGGACCCGATGCGGTGCACATCGCCACCGAAGGCCCGCTGGGCCTGCTGGCGCGGCGCTGGTGCCTGGGCCGTGGCCTGCCCTTCACCACCGCCTATCACACACAATTCCCCGATTATGTCGCGGCGCGGGTGAAGGCGGTCAACCCCGAATTCGTCTGGCGCTATGTCCGCTGGTTCCACGCCCCCTCCACCGCGATCCTGGCCTCGACCCCCAGCGTGGCGGCGACCTTGGCCGCGCATGGCCTGCCGCAGAACCGCCATTGGGGACGCGGCGTCGACACCACGCTGTTCCGCGCCGACGGCCCGCGCGACGCGACGGTCGCGGGCCTGCCCGGCCCGGTACAGCTTTACGCGGGCCGCGTCGCGGTCGAGAAGAATATTGCGAATTTTCTGGCAACGCGCACGCCCGGCACCAAGGTCGTGGTCGGCGACGGCCCGGCCCGTGCGGCGCTGGCGGAACAATATCCCGACGTTCACTTCCTCGGCGCAAAGTTCGGCGAGGATTTGGCCGCCATCTACCGCGCGGCGGACGTCTTCGTCTTTCCCAGCCGTACCGACACGTTCGGGCTGGTGATGATCGAGGCGCTCGCCTGCGGCACGCCCGTCGCCGCCTTGCCGGTGCAGGGGCCGCTCGACGTGCTGAGCCCGGAAGTCGGGGTGATGGACGAAGCGCTGGACCGCGCGATCGCCGCCGCGCTGACGCTCGATCGGGGAGCGTGCGCGGCTTACGGGCAAGGCTTTTCGTGGCGGGCGAGCGCCGAACAGTTCCTCTCCGCCCTCGCGCCGATCGACCGGAACCTGCGCGCAGCGGCATAAGATCCTCCCCTGCAAGGGGAGGTGGCGCGTAGCGCGTCGGAGGGGTGTCCCGCTCTCGAGAGGGTTACACCCCTCCGTCAGGGCTTTGCCCTGCCACCTCCCCTTGCAGGGGAGGAATGGTTCGGGACACCGATCAGCCCACAAAACCCGTTTAACGGGTTGAACGCCCCTTGCCCCGCATGTCATGCTCCGGCTTCGCGATTCGTGTCGGTCCTGCCCCACCAGTCGCATTTATGCCGGTCGTGCCGCCTCGTCGCCACGGCCACTCCAACCGCTGCACCCGAAAGGTCCCCGATTGGACATCGTTACGCTCAGCCTGTTCCTGCTCCTCGCCGTGGTGTTGAGCGGGGTTCTATCCCGCCTGCTGCCCTCCGCGCTTCCCCGTCCGCTCGTCCAGATCGCCCTCGGCGCGGTGCTTGGCGGGATCGCCCAGATCCGGGTCGAACTGAACCCCGAAATCTTCTTTCTGCTCTTCGTGCCGCCTCTCCTCTTTCTGGACGGCTGGCGCATTCCGAAGGACGAGCTGTTTCGCGACGCGGGGGCGATCCTGGGGCTGGCGCTGGGACTGGTGTTCCTGACGGTGCTGGGCATGGGGCTGTTCATCCACTGGATGATCCCCGCCATGCCCTATGCGGTCGCCTTCGCGCTCGCCGCCGTGGTGTCGCCGACCGATCCGATTGCGGTGTCCGCCATCGCGCAGAAGGTGCCGATCCCCAAGCGGATGATGCACATATTGGAGGGGGAGTCGCTGCTCAACGACGCCTCGGGCCTGGTCTGCCTGCGCTTCGCGGTCGCCGCCGCGCTGACCGGCGCCTTTTCGCTGACCCAGGCCGGGCTGACCTTTGCGTGGATGGCGGTGTCGGGCGTCGGGCTGGGCGTCGCCATCGCCTGGGGCACGATCACCACCAAGAGCCTGTTCGCGCGGCGGTTCGGCGACGACAGCGGATCGAACATCCTGGTCAGCCTGCTGATCCCGTTCGCCGCCTATCTGGTTGCCGAGCATGTCGAAAGCTCGGGCGTGCTGGCCGCAGCGGCGGCGGGCATCGCCATGTCCTTCACCAACGTCTCGTCGGGGGTGAAGGCCGCCACCCGCATCCGGCGCCAGGCGGTGTGGGACATGCTGCAATTCACGCTGAACGGCATCATCTTCGTGCTTCTGGGCGAGCAATTGCCGCAGGTGTTCGCGGGCGCACGCGACACGGTGATGCTGACCGGCCATGCCTCTCTGTGGTGGCTGAGCCTTTATGTGCTGGCGATCGTGGCGGGGCTGGCGGCGCTTCGCTTCGCCTGGACCTGGGTGGCGCTGCGGCTGACCCTGTTCCGGCAGCGCGGCACGCCGGGCCGCGCCAGCCCGCCGCGCCGGGTCATCACCGCCATGTCGGTGGCGGGCGCGCGCGGGGCCATCACATTGGCGGGTGCGCTGACCCTGCCGCTGACGCTGGGCGACGGCACGCCCTTTCCGGCGCGCGATCTGGTGATCTTCCTGGCGTGCGGCGTCATCCTGTCCTCGCTGGTCATCGCCAGCCTCACCCTGCCGCTGCTGCTGCGCGGACTCGCTTTGCCCGTCCAGGACGGCATGAGCGAGTTGGACCACACCCGAGTCGCCGCCGCCAAGGCGGCCATTGCCGAGCTGGAACGGCTCCAGCACGAAATGGCCGAAGGGCGCGACGATGCCGACCAATATGTCGAGATCGCGTCGCGCCTGATGGACGGCTATCGCAGCCGGATCGACACGCTCGAAGGCGACTTCGATCCCGATGCCCGCCGTTTCGAAGAGGTGGAGCGCCGCATGCGCCTGGCCGCGATCCGCGCCGAGCGGCGGGTCGTGTTCGAGCTGCTCAATACGCGCGCCATCGGGTCGGACACGGCACAGCGACTGGGCCGCGAGCTGGATCTGGTCGACACCCGCCTGTCCGCACAAAGCTGAGCCATCTTTGGCCTTGCGTCGGGTCGCGAATTGTCGTGTCTCGTCAATGGGGTCGGCATCGACAAAGGGGGTGAGATGCAGGGAGCGGAGGCGAAAGCCTGTCTGAATTGCGGGACGGCGTTGGTCGGCCATTATTGCCATGCCTGCGGCCAGTCGTCGCATATCCACCGCACGCTGGGCGCCTGGTGGCATGATTTCAGCCACGGCGTCCTGCATATCGAGGGGCAGGTCTGGCGGACGATGGCGATGCTCGTCACCCGGCCCGGCGAGCTCACGCGCCGCTATATCGCGGGCGAGCGGCGGCGCTTCCTGTCGCCTTTGGCGCTGTATCTGTTCAGCGTTTTCCTGCTGTACATCGCCTATTCGGTGCTGGGCGGTTTCGGCACCTTCCATCCCCCCGGCAGCTGGGAAGCCGCGACCGAGCTGCGCGCGGAAGTCGCCAAGGTCGACCAGCGCATCGCCGGTATTGATCGCGAGCGCGCCACGGCCATTGCGGCGAAGCGTGATACCGCCGCCCTCGACAAGGAACGCCGGACGCTGGTCGAGCAGAGGCGCAGCATGGACTTCACCGCCATGGCGATGGGTGGCGGGCAAGAGACAAAAGCGGGCGATGGCGAGCATCACGAACAGGTCATCACCGGCTGGAAATCGCTCGACGCCAAGATCGTCCACGCCATTCGCGATCCGGAGTTCCTCCTCTTCAAGATGGAAGCGAACGGCTATAAATTCTCTTGGGCGCTGATCCTGTTGTCGATGCCGTTCATGTGGCTGTTCTTCCTCTGGAAGCGCGGGCTGGCGATGTTTGACCATGCGGTGTTCGTCACCTATTCGCTCAGCTTCGTCAGCCTGCTGATGGTCGTGATGCTCTTGTGGACGAAACTGGCGCATCTGCACGGCGTCGCGCTGTTGATGCTCGCCTTTCCCATCCATCTGTTCCTCCAGCTGCGCGGGGCCTATCGCCTCGGACGGGTGTCAGGCCTGCTGATGACGCTGGTCGTATCGGTGATGGCGGCAACGGTGTTGTTGATCTGGATCATCGGCCTGTTGGCGCTGGGGATGGCGCATTGACGTATCAAAGCATTGCAGGCCCAGCGGGATAGGCGATCGGCCCAGAAAATGGGTGGACGCCCCCCGTTCATCGCGCCATGATACCAAAACATACCATGAGAATACCGGCGCACGACAAGCCGGTGGATGACGGGGGTGACGGATGGCGAGAAAGAGCCTGGCGCGATCGGGGACATGCCCCGCCATCGCCGCGCGTCCGCGCCGTGCGCCCCGGTCTCGTCAAAGCCATAGTCCTGCATCCTGCTTAAGGTCGGCCCGACCCGAGGCAGCGCGGTCGTTTTCGGGGAAATCGCTGTGAAACATCGTCTCGGTCTGATTCTGGCCGCGCTCGCCCTGCCCTTCCCCGCTTTGGCCGCGCCCAAGACGGTGGCGACGCTCGACCGCTGGCAGGTTCGGATCGACCCGAAGGACGCCGCCGCCGCCAGCGCGCACCCGCAAGCCGCGAACTGGCTGACGGCAACGGTGCCGGGCAGTGTGCAGCAGGACCTGATCGCCGCGAAGATCGTCCCCGATCCTTATAAGGGCGCGAACGAGGCCCCGATCCAATGGGCGGGCCTGACCGGGTGGCAGTATCGCACGACACTCAACGTCACGCCCGAGATGCTTCGCCGCGATCACCTGGACCTGGTGTTCGACGGGCTCGACACCTTCGCGACCGTCAGCGTGAACGGCCAGCCCCTGCTCTCGGCGGACAACGCCCATCGCCGCTGGCGAGGCGACGCCAAGCCGCTGTTAAAGATCGGCGCGAACGAGATCGTCGTCACCTTCGCCTCGCCGATCAAGGCGCTCCAGCCGATGGTGCTGGCCGAGAAGCACCCACTGCCCGGTGAATATGACTCGCCCTATGGCGACGAGCCCAAGGGCGTTCAGACCTCGCCCTATATCCGTAAACCCAAATACCAATATGGCTGGGACTGGGCGCCGCGCATCGTCGATATCGGCATCTGGCGCCCCGCCCGGCTGGAGGCATGGGACGCCGCGCGTATCGACAACCTCGGTATCGAGCAGGAGGCGCTGACCGATGCCGAGGCGCGCATCCTCGCCCGCGCCTCGGTCGTCGCGGATCGTGCGCAGACCGGACGTATGGACGTCACCGTCACCGGCCCCGACGGAAAGCGCATCCGGGTGCGTCGCGACGTCGCGCTCCAGCCGGGCGAGAATGACGTGGTCGTCCCCGTTTCGATCACCCGCCCTCAGCGCTGGCAGCCGGTCGGCTTCGGCGCGCATCCGCTCTATACGGTCAACGCCGCGCTGGCGGGCGCGGAAACGGTCGAAAAGCGCACCGGCCTGCGCACGGTCGAGTTGGTACGCAAGGACGGCAGCTTCGGCCTGAAGATCAACGGCAACGTGATCTTCGCCAAGGGCAGCAACGTCATCCCCTTCGACGCCTTCCCCGCACGCGTCCGCGCCGAGACCGAGCGCGCGCTGCTCGAGAAGGCCGCCGCCGCCAACATGAACATGGTCCGCATCTGGGGCGGCGGCTATTATCCCGAGCACAGCTTCTACGACGCCGCCGACGAACTGGGCCTGATGGTCTGGCAGGATTTCATGTTCGGCGGCGCGGTCACGCCCCCCGACGCCAAGTTCCGCGAGAATGTCCGGATCGAAGCCGAGGAGCAGGTCGCGCGCCTGCAATCGCATCCCTCGCTCGTCATCTGGGCGGGCAATAACGAAGTGCTGTCGGGCTGGGAAAACTGGTCGGATCGCAAGGCGTTCAAGAAGGCGGTCGGCCCGGACGAGCAGGAGCGGATCGGGACCGGCATGGCCGTGCTGTTCGACCGCGTGTTGCGCGATGCGGTCGTCAAATACTCGCCCGGCATCCCCTATTGGCCGGGCTCGCCCTCGACCGATTATGAGGGGCCGACCGACACCGACAAGAATGGCGACCGCCATTTCTGGGACGTCTGGTCGGGCTCCAAGCCGGTCGAGCGCTATACCGACAGCTGCCCGCGCTTCATGTCTGAATATGGCTTCCAGGCCTTTCCCGACCTGTCGACCATCGCGACCTTCGCCGACCCGGCGGATTTCCGCATCGACAGCCCGGTGATGAAGGCGCACCAGAAGTTCCTGAGCGGTGAAGGCAATGACCGCATCACCTTCTACCTGAAGCAGAATCTGCGCGATCCGCGCGACTTTGCCGATCTGGTCTATCTGTCCCAGGCGATGCAGGCGCGTGCCATCGGCCTCGCCGCACGCCATCACCGCGCCTGCCGCCCGGTGACGCTGGGTTCGCTCTACTGGCAGCTCAACGACAGCTGGCCCGCGATCAGCTGGTCGAGCATCGACTGGACCGGCCATGACAAGATGCTCCAGCACGAGGCGCGGCGCTTCTTCGCGCCCCAGACGATCGTGGCGGAAACCAAGCCCGGTGCGACGCGCATCGCGCTGATCTCCGACGCCACAGCGCCCAAGCCGCTCGGCTGGCGCGTCACCGGATACGGCATGGACGGCCACAAGCTGGGCTCGCAAAGCGGCAGCGTGACCATGGCCGCCGCCTCGGCCAGCGATGTCGCGACGATCCCCGACGCCACGCTGTTCGCCGGGGCCGCGCCGGAGAGCAGCTACGCCGTCGCCGAGCTGTTCGACGGCGACAAAGTCATCGCCCGCCAGATCGTCGAGCGGAAAGTGCCGCGCGACATGCTCTACCCCGTACCGGGCATTACCGCGCGCTGGGCGGGCAAGCAGTTGACGCTAACCGCGCGCAACCTCGCGCGGCAGGTGCAGGTCAATTTCGGCATCACCGCCGCCGAGCCGTCCGATGACGGTTTCGACCTGTTGCCCGGTGAGAGCATCACGCTCACCATCCAGAGCGACGCGGACGCCGCCACCCTGGCGCGCGAAATGAAAATCTACACCCTTGGTCCGAAGGACGCCCAGTGATCCCGTTCCTCCTCCTCGCCGCCGCCGGTCAGGCCGCCACCCCCGCCCTTCCCCCGGAAGCGCAGACGCTGTCCGTCGCGCAGAAGGCGGCGCAGCTGGTCAACGAGGCCCCGGCCGAGCCCGCGCTGAACCTGCCCGCCTATGACTGGTGGAGCGAGGGTCTTCACGGCATCGCGCGCAACGGGCCGTCGACCGTCTTCCCGCAGGCGATGGGCATGGCCGCAACCTGGGACCCCGCGCTGATCCAGAAGGTCGGCGACGTCGTCGCGACCGAGGCGCGGGCGAAGTTCAATGCCCGTCCGCTGAACGCCGATCGCGGGCTGTATCAGGGGCTGACCATCTGGTCGCCCAACATCAACATCTTCCGCGATCCGCGCTGGGGCCGGGGCCAGGAAACCTATGGCGAGGACCCCTATCTCACCAGCCGCATCGGCATCGCCTTCGTGCGCGGCCTTCAGGGCCCGGACCTGAAGCATCCGAAGGTCATTGCGACCGTCAAGCATATGGCGGTCCATTCCGGTCCCGAGGGCGGGCGCGACAGTTTCGACGTGATGGTGTCCCCGCGCGATCTGGAGGCGACCTACCTTCCCGCCTTCCGCGCGACGGTGACCGAGGGCAAGGCGCTGTCGCTGATGTGCGCCTATAACGCGATCCACGGCACGCCGGTCTGCGCCAACCCGATGCTGCTGACCCAGCGACTGCGCACCGACTGGGGTTTCAACGGCCTTGTCGTGTCGGACTGCGACGCGGTCGGCAATATCTGGATGTTCCACCATGCCCAGCCCGATGCCCCCGCCGCCGCCGCCGCGGCGCTGCGCGCGGGGACCGACCTGAATTGCGGCAACGCCTATCGCTCGCTGCCCGAGGCGCTGAAGCGCGGCCTCATCACCGAAGCCGAGATCGACACCGCGCTGGCGCGGGCGCTGGCGGTGCGGCGGATGCTGACGGTCGACTCCCCGTGGAACGCAATCAAGCCCAGCCAGCTCGGAACCCCCGCCAATCGCGCCCTGGCGCTGGAGACGGCGCGCAAGGGCATCATCCTGCTCGACAATCCGAACGACCTGCTGCCGCTCAAAGGCAAGAAGCTCGCCGTGTTCGGCGCGGATGCCGATGATCTGGGCGTGCTGGAGGGCAATTATCACGGCACCGCGATCAACCCGGTCACGCCGCTCGACGGCATCCGCGCGAAGTTCGGCCGCGATGTCCGCTATGCGCAAGGGTCGGTGCTGGCCGAAGGCGCATTCGTGGTCGTCCCCGAAACCGCGTTGTCGGCGAACGGCAAGACGGGCCTGACGGTCGAGACGATGGGCGCCAACGGCCAGTGGTCGGTCGCGGGTCAGGATCGCCGCATCGACTTCAACTATACCCGGACGGCGCCCTTCCAGCGTCGCTGGACCGGCACGCTGACCCCGCCGGGGCCGGGCCAGTATCGCCTGCGCCTCGACGGCCCCGCATGCTGGCACGCCTGCCCCGCGCATGACGCGGTGAAGCTCTATATCGACGACCAGCTGGTCGTGGACGACGTGATCGGCGGCAAGAAGCTGGAGACCACCATCGACGGTTCGGCCCCGCGCCGCATCCGCGTCGAGATCGATCATAAGGGCGGCGACGAGGGCTTCCGCCTGCAATGGCTTCCCCCCGCCGAGGCCCTGACCGCCGAGGCGCTGAAGGTCGCCGGGACCGCCGACGTGCTGGTCGCGGTCGTCGGCCTGTCGCCCGATCTGGAGGGCGAGGCGCTGGGCGTCTCGGTCCCCGGCTTCGCGGGCGGCGATCGCACCGAAATCGTCCTGCCCGAGCCGCAGCGCAACCTGCTGACCGCGCTTCAGGCGACCGGCAAGCCGGTGGTTGCGGTCATCGTATCCGGCTCGGCGGTGTCGCTGGGCGATATCAAGCCCGCCGCGACGCTGGCGGCCTTCTATCCGGGGGCCGAGGGCGGCACCGCACTGGCCGAGATCCTGGCCGGTGACGTGAACCCGTCGGGTCGCCTGCCGGTCACCATCTATCACTCGACCGCCGACCTGCCCGCCTTTGCCGATTACGGCATGAAGGAGCGGACCTATCGCTACTTCACCGGCAAGCCCGCCTGGGGCTTCGGGCACGGCCTGAGCTACACGAAGTTCGACTATGGCCAGCCGACCATCACCGCCAGCGTCGCGGTCGGCCAGCCGGTCGATGTCGCGGTGCAGCTTCGCAATATCGGCCAGCGTGCCGGTGAGGAAGTGACGCAGGCCTATCTGGTCCCGCCCGCGACCGGCGAGACGCTGGTGCTGACCGACCCGGTGCTGCAACGCCAGCTGGTCGGCTTCACCCGCGTGGCGCTCAAGCCCGGCCAGGCGGGCACCGCACGCTTCACCATCGATCCGCGCATGATGAGCCAGGTGTGGCGAGACGGCACCCGCCGCATCCTGCCGGGCACCTACAAGCTCTATATCGGCGGTGGCCAGCCGGGTGACGGTGCGGGGCAATGGACCCAGTTCACCGTGACCGGCCAGCCGCAGGACCTGCCCAAATGACCCCGAACCGTCGAGAACTGATCGCCGGGGGCGCCGCACTCGCCGCTGCCCCCGCCTTCGCCGCCGCGCCGTCGCTTATCAGCAAGCGCCCGCCGGTCGCCGAACGCCGTTTCGTGTCCAAGGCGGTCGAGGCGGAGATCACCCGCGTCTCGAAGCTGATTGCCGATCCGACGCTCCGGTGGATGTTCGGCAATTGCTATCCCAACACCCTCGACACCACCGTGCTGTCGCTGGGCGAGGTGAACGGCAAGCCCGATGCCTTCGTCATCACCGGCGACATCCCGTGCCTGTGGCTGCGGGACTCGGCGGCGCAGTTGCGGCCCTACCTCCATCTGGTGAAGCGCGATCCGGCGCTGGGGCGGCTGTTCCGCGGGCTGATCGGGCGGCAGGCGCGGTCGATCCTGATCGACCCTTACGCGAACGCCTTCATGCAGGACCCGGCCGCCAAGACGAACCTCAGCTGGGCGTTGCACGACGATACCGAGATGAAGCCCGGCGTCGCCGAGCGGAAATGGGAGATCGACTCGCTCTGCTATGCGATCCGGTTGGCGTACGGCTATTGGCGCGAGACGGGCGACGTGACGCCGTTCGATGCCGAATGGAAGGCCTCGGCCCGCTTGATCGTCAAGACCTTTAGCGAGCAGCAGCGCAAGGACGGCCTGGGCCCCTATCGCTTCCGCCGCTCCGCACCCGAGCCGACCGAGACGCTCTATCGCGGTTACGGCCTGCCGACGCGTGCCAACGGCATGATCCATTCGGGCTTCCGCCCCTCGGACGATGCCTGTCTCTACAGCCAGTTCGTGCCCGCCAACCTGTTCGCGATGACGACGCTGCGTGAACTCGCCGCGCTGTCGAGCGCGGTCGGGGAACCCGCATTGGCGCAGGACGCCACCGCACTGGCCGCCGAGGTCGAGGCGGCGCTCAAGCAGTTCGGCACGATGACCCTGCCGAGCGGCGAGCGCGTCTGGGCGTTCGAGGTCGATGGCTATGGCAATGCCGTCTTCATGGACGACGCCAATGTGCCCTCGCTGTCCGGTATGGCCTATTTGGGTTGCGTCGACCCAGCCGACCCGCTGTGGCAGCGGACAGTCGCGGCGTGCTGGAGCAAGGACAATCCCTGGTATTTCGAGGGCAAGGCACTGACCGGCATCGGCGGCCCGCATACCGGGCCGGGTCAGGTCTGGCCGATGTCGATCATCGTCCGCGCGCTGACCTCGACCGATCCCGCGCTGCTGCGCAACAGCCTGTCGATGTTGCGCGGATCGCAGGGCGGTACCGGCTTCATTCACGAAGGGGTCGATATCAACGATCCCACCAAGTTCACACGCGACTGGTTCGCCTGGGCCAATGGCCTGTTCGGCGAGCTGATCGTCCATGTCGCGGCCACCCGGCCGGAGGTTTTGCGGGAGACGTTCGCATGATTTTGACCCGCCGCTCACTCCTCGCCGGGACCGCGCTTGCCAGCCTGCCGATCGGGGGCCTGAGCGCCGCCGTGCCGATGCCGGTCGCGCGTCCCAATCTGTTCGTCGGGACGGGCGGCGACGGCCATACCTATCCCGGCGCGGTCATGCCCTTCGGCATGGTGCAACTCAGCCCCGATACCGATGTCGAGCGCTGGGACACCTGTTCGGGCTATCACCATGGCGACGGCTCGATCATGGGGTTCAGCCATACGCACCTGTCGGGCACGGGCATCGGCGACATGCTCGACGTGCTGGTCGTGCCGACGCGGGGCGCGCTGAAGCTGGTGCCGGGGCCGCTGTCGGACCCCGATGCGGGTTATCGCCAGCGCTATTCGGATGAACAGGCCCAGCCCGGCTATTACCGCGTCAAGCTGGAGTCCGGCGTTCTGGCCGAACTGACCGTGACCGAGCGGACTGGCTGGCACCGCTACACCTATCCGAAGGGACCGGGCCATGTCCTGATCGACCTGTCGCATCTGGTCCTCGACAAGAGCGACGAGAAGCCACTCATCACCGATGCCGAGATCACCGTCGACCCCGACGGCACGATCACCGGCACCCGCCGTGTGTTCCGCTGGGCCAAGGGGCGGCGCATCTTCTTTGCGATGCAATTGTCGAAAAAGCCTGCTCGCATCCAGCTTTACGGCGATGGCGACGCGCCAACCCCCGGCACCGACGTCAAGGGCAACCGGCTGAAGGCCGCGCTGTTCTTCGACGAGCTGGGCGACGCGCCGCTGTTGATCCGCTGCGGCATTTCGGCGGTCGATGTGGCGGGCGCGAAGGCGAACCTCGCCGCCGAGGCCATGCATTGGGACTTCGACCGCACCCGCCGCGCCGCCATGACGCGCTGGGCCGAGACGCTGGGCGGTGTCCGGGTCGAGGGCGGAACGCCGGACCAGCAGGCGATCTTGGCCTCTGCCAATTACCACACGCTCGTCGCGCCGACGCTCTTCTCCGACGTGAACGGCCGCTATGTCGGGCTGGACGGACAGGTGCACACCGCCCCCGCCGGACAGTTCGCCTATAGCACCTTCTCAACCTGGGACACCTACCGGGCACTCCATCCCTGGCTGATCCTGACCCAGCCCGCCCAGGCCAAGAAGCTGATCGACGACATGATCCGCCAGACGCAGCAAAGCGCCTATGGCCCGCCGGTCTGGACGCTGCAGGGCAAGGAGACGGGGATCATGATCGGCTGGCACGGCACGCCGATCATGGCCGAGGCGATGGTGAAGGGCATCCCCGCCGATTACGCCGCCGCCTGGCCGGGCATCGCCAAGCGCAGCTTCGACTTCTCCGCGCCCGACATGGACAACTCCAAGGGCCGCGACCTGTACGATGCCAAGGGCTATGTCCCCGCCGACATCTGGTGGGAAAGCGTCAGCCGGACGCAGGAATATGCTTATGACGACTGGGCCGCGTCGCACATCGCGAAGGCCGTGGGCCAGACGGCACAGGCCGATCGGCTGCGCAAGCGCTCGGGCAACTGGCGCAACGTCATCGACGGCTCGATCGGCTTTGCCCGCCCCCGGTTCAGCGACGGCAGCTGGTGGAAGGATTACGACCCCGTCCAGCTCGGCCACATGCCCAAGCCCTGGTGGCGCGACTATACCGAGGCGAATGGCTGGCAGGCGACTTTCCTGAACCAGCATGACGTCTACGGCCTGATCCGCCACATGGGCGGCGACGCGAAGTTCGAGGCGAAGCTGGATGAGCTGTTCAGCGCGCCATCGACGCTCCCGAAGAACGCGCCGCCGGATATTTCCGGGCTGGTCGGCCAGTATGCGCATGGTAACGAGCCGGACCAGCATGCGGCCTATCTCTACGCCTATGTCGGCGCGCCCTGGAAGACGCAAAGGATGGTCCGCCGCCTGCTGACCGAGATGTACAAGAATGCGCCCGACGGCATCATTGGCAATGACGATTGCGGCCAGATGAGCGCGTGGTTCCTCTTCTCCGCGCTCGGTTTCTATCCGGTCGATCCGGTCAGCGGCGCCTATGTCTTCGGCGGACCGCTGTTTGACCGGGCGCAACTGACGGTCGGGGGCAACAAGACGCTGGTCGTGGAGGCGAAAGGCAATGGCCCGGATACGCCCTATATCCAGTCGGTGACCTGGAATGGTCGCCCCTGGACCAAGAGCTGGATCGACCATGCCACCCTGGCGAAGGGCGGCACCCTGTCCTTCACCATGGGCGCCAAGCCCAATCCCGCCTTTGGCCGCGATCCCAAGGATCGCCCGCCGTCCTTCGACCACCTGCCCGCCTGATCCCTCCCGGAGCCGAATTGAAGATGACCGATTTCTCCCGCCGCGCCGTCCTCGCCTCCGGCCTGGTCGCCTCCGCCGCGCCCGCCTTTGCGCAAAAGGGGGCGGCTGCGCCTGCTCCCTACGGCGCGGTCCCCTCGGCGCGGCAATGGCGCTGGCATCAGCGCGAGCAGTACGCCTTCATCCACTTTGCGATGAACACCTTCACCGACAAGGAATGGGGTTATGGCGACGAAGACCCCAAGATGTTCAATCCGAGCGATTTCAGCGCGGACCAGATCGTCGGGGCGGCCAAGGCGGGCAACCTGAAGGGCATCATCCTGACGGCGAAGCATCATGACGGCTTCTGCCTCTGGCCGACCAAGCTGACCGAGCATTGCATCCGCAACTCGCCCTACAAGAACGGCCAGGGCGATATCGTCCGCGAAATGTCGGACGCCTGCAAGCGCGCCGGGCTGGCCTTCGGCATCTATCTCTCGCCCTGGGACCGCAACCGGGCCGACTATGCCCGTCCGTCCTATGTCGAATATTTCCGCAAGCAGGTGGTCGAACTCTGCACCGGCTATGGCGAACTGTTCGAATTCTGGTTCGACGGGGCCAATGGCGGCGACGGCTATTATGGCGGCGCGCGCGAGACGCGACAGATCGACGCGCCCAAATATTATAACTGGCCGTCGATCATCGCGCTGGTCCACCAGCATCAGCCGATGGCCTGCACCTTCGATCCGCTGGGTGCCGATATCCGCTGGGTCGGCAATGAGGACGGGATTGCGGGCGATCCATGCTGGCCGACCATGCCCAACCACCCGTACGTCCAGTCGGAGGGCAATTCGGGCGTGCGCGGGGCGCCGCTCTGGTGGCCCGCCGAGACCAACACCTCGATCCGCCCCGGCTGGTTCTATCATGCGGACGAGGACTCGAAGGTCCGCTCGCCGGAAAACTTGGTCGGCTATTTCGACACGTCGGTGGCGCGCGGCACCAACATGAACCTGAACCTGCCGCCCGACCGGCGCGGGCGTATTCCCGATCAGGACGTGAAAATCCTGAAGAGCTTCGGCGACGCGATCCGCGCCAGCTTCGCGACCGATCTCGCGCAAGGCGCCGTGGCGAGCGCCAGCCATGTGCGCGGCAAGGGGTTCGAGCCTGCCAAGGTTCTCGACGGCCAGCGCGACACCTATTGGTCCGCGCCGGATGGCGTGACCACGCCCAGCCTGACGCTGGACCTCCCGCCGAACCGCAGCTTCGACCTGATCCGCATCCGCGAATATCTGCCGCTCGGCGTGCGCGTCACGCGCTTCGCGGTCGATGCGGAAGTGAACGGCAAGTGGCAGCAGCTCGCCGAGCATGAGTGCATCAGCGCCCAGCGGATCATCCGCCTGCCCGCGCCCATCACCGCGCGCCGCGTCCGCCTGCGCATCGCCGAGGCGCCGGTCTGTCCCGCGATCAGCGAGGTGTCGCTGTTCCACAGCGTCGCGCCGGTCCCCGTCCCCGCCATCGTATCGAGCGACCCGACCGTCCTCGACACCAAGGGCTGGACCATCGTCTCGGCCAGCGCGCCGGGGGCGGAAAAGCTGCTCGACAACGACGCCAAGACCATCTGGACCCAGCCCGCACCGACACCGGGCAAGCCCGCCAGCGTCACCATCGACATGGGTCAGGTGCGCGACGTCGCGGGCTTCAGCCTGACCCCGTCGCGCCAGGTCATGGTCGATGCCGCCCCGCCGCGCGGCTACGTCGCGGAGACGAGCGTCGACGGCAGGAACTGGACCCGGGCGGGCGCGGGCGAGTTTTCGAACATCGCCTATGCACTCTCCACCCAGCGCCTGCCCTTCACCAGCGTCCGGCCCGTTCGCTATCTGCGGCTGACCTTCGCGGAAATGTCCAAGCCTGCCGCCACGCTGGCGATCGCGGGGATCGGCGGCTTCACCAAGCGCTGAGCGACCCTCACATCCTGACCACCCCGGCGGAGGCCGGGGTCCGGTGGCACGGCGATGGAGTGACATACCGACGCTGAGCCAACTGGATCCCGGTCTTCGCCGGGATGGGGCTTAGAGCAAGATGACATGAGATGAACTCACCCCTCCCCTTCAGGGGAGGGGCCGGGGGTGGGGCGCCTCCGCAAGCGTGCAGCCCGTGGCGAGGCCCCACCCCAACCCCTCCCCTGAAGGGGAGGGGCTCGCCTTGGTTCAACGCAACGTCATCACGGTCTAAGTTCTATGGGGACCCGGTCGAATAAAAATTCGCCGAAACGGGATGGCGTTTGTCTTTTGTGCGTTGCAGCATGAAGCCGCGTAGGAGGAGCTATGCCATGACCGACCATCTTAAACCCGATGTCCCGTCCCGGCCCCGCGTCGCGCTCGCGCTGCAGGGTGGCGGCGCACACGGAGCCTATGGTTGGGGCGTGGTCGAACGGCTGCTCGACGAGGATATTGAGATCGTCGGGGTCAGCGGAGCGAGCGCCGGGGCCATGAACGGCGCGGCAGTGGTATCGGGCTATGCAAAGGAAGGCGCCGAGGGTGCGAAAACGGCGCTCGAACGGCTGTGGCGCAACGTCGCCGATGCCTCGCCGCTCGCTCCGCTCGACGTCGGCGCGCTGGGCGGCCCGTTCTTCGAGCCGCTGCTGCGCAAGTCGCTGGACATCGCCAAGCTCTCCAGCCGCTATGTCGCGCCCTTTCTGCCGGGGGTGCGCGACATGCGCGCATTGCGACAGGCGGTCGAGGACAGCATCGACCTGGACCTGCTCGGCCGCCAGACGCGCCTGCCCTTCTATGTCGCGGCGACGCATATCGCGAGCGGATCGGCGCGGCTGTTCACCGGCCAAGATGTGACGCTCGATGCATTGATGGCCTCGGCCTGCCTGCCCGAGCTGTTCGCGGCGGTGGAAATCGAGGGTGAGCAATATTGGGACGGCGGCTTCACCGCCAACCCCGCGCTGGAACCGCTGTTGACCGAGGCGATCGGTGCGACCGACATGATGGTCGTCCAGATCACGCCCTTCACCGTCGAGGATATCGGCGGCTCGGTGGGCGAGGTGATGCGCCGAGTCAGCGACATCAGCTTCAACGCCTGTCTGCGCCGCGACCTGCGCGCCTTGTCCGAGATTCAGGACGTCGCCCGCGCCGAACCCTCGCGCGATCCTCGGATGCGGGCGATCGCACGGGTCAACCTCCACCTGCTGTCGCCACCGCCCGAACTGGCCGGGCCATCGGGGACGAGCAAGGTCGATACACGCTGGTCGGTGCTTCAGGATTTGCGCGAGAAGGGCCGCGCGCAAGCCGAAGAGTGGCTGGCCACCAACCGCCAAACGCTCGGCCAAGCATCGTCCTTCCAGGGACTGCCCGAGGACATGCTTCGCCACTGACGCCCTTTTTTTCCGTCGTTTCCGCTTTTTGATCGATCCCGGCGGAACACCCGTTGAACGCACCTGTTGTCGCAGGCCGGGGTACACCGACCGGAAATGGCAGGACAGGAGCGTCAGGCATGGCCCGATTCCAAGGCAAGATCGTGATCGTCACCGGCGCAGCCTCCGGCATCGGCGAAGGTGCCGCGCGCCGCTTCGCGAAGGACGGTGCAACCCTGGTGCTGGGCGACAAGGACAGCACGGGCCTGCAAGCGCTGGCCGACGACCTTGCCCCCGCCACCGTTGCGACGCGCCAAACCGATGTGTCGCAAATGGCCGATTGCGAGGCGCTGGTCGCATTGGCGGTCGAGCGGTTCGGACGGGTCGACATTCTGGTCAGCAATGCCGGGATCGATCATCTCGGCAAGCTGGACGAGGGCGATTTTTCCGCCTTTTACAAGGTGATCGAGACCGATCTCTATGGCGTGGTACAGATGGCACATGCCGCGATCCCGCATCTCCGCCGGACCAGGGGGTGCATCGTCAACATGTCCTCTGTTTCCGGACTGGGCGGCGACTGGAACCACAGCTTCTATTGCGCGGCCAAGGGGGCCGTCACCAACTTCACCCGCGCGCTGGCGTTGGACGAGGCGGCGAACGGTGTGCGCGTCAACGCCGTCAACCCGTCGCTGACCTATACCGCGCTGACCAAGGGCATGAAGGAACAACCCGAACTGATCGCCAAATTCGAGGAGCGCATCCCCATGGGCCGCGGCGCCGAGCCGGAGGATATTGCGGGTGCCATCGCCTTTCTGGCGAGCGAGGACGCACGCTTTATCACCGGCGTGAACTTGGCCGTGGATGGCGGCCTGAGCGCTTCGAACGGGCAGCCGCCGTTAAGCTGACCTTGCCACTTATTGATATCGATCAAGATTATTGCAGGCTTCGATGACGGTCATGTCAATCGAATGCAATCTTTCCACTATGTGATTGGGAGCCAATCAATATTTACAACGTTGTCGCTCCATAACGAAAGGGGCGCGATTGTTCATCCTGCATCTGGCACTTGGCGGTTGCCTGAAATCGCCGCCCGTCCATTATGGCATTACCGCCGATACCGGCGGCCATATCGCCTATATTCTGGACGCAGCCGCTGCGCAGGCGAATAATATTGATACGCATCAAGTTTCGATCGTCACGCGCCTGTTCGAGGAACCGGGCCTGTCGCTGGAGCACGCTCGTGCCACCGAGCGGCTGTCGCCCAAGCTGACCATCGACCGGATCGCGACAGCCAATCGCCGCTATCTGGAAAAGGAGGCACTGGCCGACGATCTGGCCAGCTTCACCGAAGCCTTTTGCGTCCATCTCGCCCGGCTGCCGCGCCTGCCCGATGTCATCCACGCGCATTTCTCCGACGCCGCCGCCGTCGCCGCCGAGGCGCGGCGGCGCTTTGCTATTCCCTTCGTCTACACGCCGCATGCGCTGGGCATCGACAAGCGCCGCCATCACGGGCCCTCGCCCGCGCTGGACGGTCGGATCGCCGCCGAGCGAACCGCGATCGCTACTGCCGATGCACTGATCGTCTCGACGACCGACGAAGCGGAGCGACAAGTCCAGGCCTATGGCGTCCCCGCCAGCGGACATGTCCACCGCATCGCGCCGGGCGTGCCGAACCATGAGGGAAGCCGCGCTGGCCGCCCGACCCTCGTCGACCGGCTGGGCGAGTGGCTGGACGAACCCGCCAAGCCCATCCTTCTCGCCATCGCCCGGCCGGTCGCCAAGAAGAATCTGGGGGCGCTCGCCCGTGCCTATGCCGCTTCGCCTGCCTTACGCGACGCCGCCAATCTGGTGATCCTGGCGGGGCAGCATGACGGCCCCGGATCGACCGAGGAACGCGCCGTGCTGGCGGAATTGCTGACGCTGGCGAAGACGCCGGAGCTTCGCGGCCGCTTCGCCCTGCCGCCGCGTCACGACGGGCAGGATGTCGCCGCACTCTACGAACGCGCGGCCGCGGGCGGCGTGTTCGTCAACGCGGCGCTGCACGAGCCCTTCGGCCTGACCCTGATCGAAGCGGCGGCGGCGGGCGTGCCCGTGGTCGCGACGCGGCATGGCGGCCCCAGCGAGATCATCACCGCGCTCGAGCACGGCCTGTTGGTCGAACCGCGCGACGAGGACGCCATCGCCACCGCCTGCCTTACCATCCTGTCCGATCCCGACACCCACACGCGTATGAGCGCGAATGGCCGGTCGGGCTCCGCCCTCTATGCCTGGGATCGCTACGCCATGGAATCCACCGCGCTCTACGCCCGCTTGCCGCGCACCCCCGGCCTGCTCGCCAGCGATATCGACCATACGCTGACCGGATGCCGGGTAGGCGCGCACGACTTCGCGGCGTGGCGTCAGGCGAGCGACCTGCCCTTCGTCGTCGCGACCGGCCGCTCCTTCGCCATGGCCCGGATCATCCTGTCGCAATGGGGCATCCCGGAACCCGATGCCTTCATCACCGATGTCGGCACCCGCATCATGCTGAAGGGGCAGCGCGGATGGCAGGAGTGCCCGGATTTTGCCGCCCATCTGAACGAGGGATGGGACCGAAAGGCGGTGGTCGCCGCGCTCAAGCCCTTGCGCCTGCGCCCGCAGCCGCGCGACACCGCCGGGCCGCACAAGGTCAGCTATTTCGGCACGGCCGAGGATGCCGCGCGCGTCCGCGAGACGCTGGCCGAACAGGGCCTGTCCGCCAAGACGGTGTTCTCGCACGGACGGCTGATCGACGTGCTCGCGCCCCTGGGCGGCAAGGCGGCGGCGGTCGCGGCCTATGCCCGGCGGCTCGACCTGCCGATGGGCGCGTGCATCGCGGCCGGGGACAGCGGCAACGATGTCGACATGCTCGACGCCTGCGGCCATGCGATCGTCGTCGGCAATGCCGGACACGAACTCGCCGACCTCGCCGAGCGTGACGGCCTGATGCGTGTCACCGCGCACCATGCCAATGGCGTGATGGAGGGCTTGGAGAAACTGGGCCTGACCGCGCCGATGCCGACCCAGGCGACGGCGGCGTGACGCGCCCCTTCGGCTATTTCGTCCATCATCAGGGTCGCGGCCATGCCGAACGCTGCGCGGCCATCCTGAACGCCCTGCCGCCCGAGCGGCCCGTCACCATCTTTTGCGCGCGCGACGACATCTTTCCAGCCCTGCCGCCGCAGGTCGAGATCGTCGCCATCCCATCCCTCTTCGAGCCGACCGGGCTGGAGGCGGGAACGATGGACGCGGTGCCGACGCCCGAGACGTTGCATTGCGCGCCGCTCGGCTGGCCGGGCATCCGCCATGCCATGGCGGTGATCGCCAACTGGTTCGACCGCGCCGACCCCGCGCTGATGATCTGCGACGTATCCGCCGAGATCGCGCAGCTGGCGCGGATCTGCTCGGTCCCGCATGTGAAGATCCTCCAGCATGGCGACCGAAGCGACGCCGGGCACCGTGCCGCCTATGACGGCGCCGCCGGGCTGCTCGCCGCGTTCGACGAGGCGCTGGCCCAGCCCGAGTGGGACGGCGCGATGCGCGCCAAGACCTGCTTCGTCGGTGGGCTGGGTGTCGATACCCGCATCCCCGAGCGCGAGCTGGCGCGCCAGCGGATCGGGGTCGGCGCGGACGAGGAAATGATTTTGGTCCTGTCGGGCGGCGGCGGCGGCGGTTTTGCCCAGGCGCCGCTCGGGGTCGGTGCGCGCAGCCGCCCCGGCGCCCGCTGGATCACCATCGGCCCGGTCGCGCGCGACTGGCACGCCACCGAGCCCGCCAATATCGAGCATCGCGGCTGGGTCGACAATCCGGCCGACCATGTCGCCGCCGCCGACCTCGTCATCGCCTCGACCGGCAATACCACCTGCCAGCAGATACTGGCCGCTGCCCGCCCCTGGCTCGCCATTCCCGAATGGCGCTATTTCGACGAGCAGCACCGCAAGGCGGAGGCTTTGGCCGCCGCCGGGGTCGCCTGTGTCCGCCCGCATCTGCCCTCCTCGGCCCAGGCCTGGACCGCCGCCCTAGCCGAAACCCGTAGCCAGCACCGCCCGGCCGTACAGCGCGCGATGATCGCCGACGCACCCGCGCAGGCCGCCGCCGACTGGCTGGAGGCGCTGGCCGAACGGCTATGGCAGACCGCCCCGAACCATTCCCCTATCCCCCAATCCACCGGAGCCCTTTCATGATCTCGGTCGTCACGCTTGCCGGGGGCCGCCCCGATCATCTTCGCAATGTCGTGATCGGCCTCAGCCGCCAGACGATGCTGCCCGCCGAGCTGATCGTCGCGGTCATCCAGGATACGCCCTACGACCTGCCCGAGGCGCCCTTCCCCATCCGCCAGATGATGGTATCGGGGCCCCGCCTGCCGCTGGCGACCGCGCGCAACGTGGCGGCCAAGGCGGCGGTCGGCGACAAGCTGGTCTTCCTCGACATGGACTGCATCCCGACGCCTGAACTGCTGGCCGATTACGACCGCGCTCTGGATCAGGAAGACGGGCTGCTGATGGGCGAGGTCATGTACCTGCCCGGCGGCGCGACGGCGGGCGAGTGGCGGTATGAGGACTTCGCAGGCGTAGCGGTCCGCCACTCCGACCGGCGCGGGCCGCCGCCGGAGGGGATCGAGCGGTGCGAGGATTACCGCTGCTTCTGGTCGCTCAACTTCGCGATGCGGCGTGACACGTTCCTGTCGACCGGCGGGTTCGACGAGCGCTATGCGGGCTATGGCGGCGAGGATACCGATTTCGGCAAGGTGGTGGACAAGGCGGGCGTGCCGATCGCCTGGATCAAGGGCGGCCTAGCCTATCACCAGTACCACCCCCACCACATGCCGCCGGTCCACCATATCGACAGCGTGGTGCGCAATGCCGAGCTGTTCGAGGCGAAATGGGGATACCGCACCATGGGCCATTGGCTGCACGCCTTTCGCCTGATGGGCCTGATCGACGACACGCCCGGCCGCCCGATCAAAATCCTGCGCCGCCCCGACGAGGATGACCTTGCGCTGACCGGGCAGCAAAGCCACCAGCCCTATGCCAACACCGCCAGCGTCATCCGCATGCTGGAAGAGCGCGTCGCGGCATGAGGATCGCGCTGCTCGCCCATGTCCGCCAGCCGATCCGCCAGCCGTTCCTGGGCGGCATGGAGGCACATGGCTGGTATCTGGCCGAGGGGCTGGCGGCGCGCGGGCATGAGGTGGTGCTGTTCGCCAGCGGCGACAGCGACCCGCGCTTCACGCTCGATCCGGTTCTGCCGGTCCATTACGAAGCCGTGTTCCCCTGGGCCGAGCATCGCGGCAAGCCCGAACTGATCGCGCATGTCGATGCGGGCTATGCCGCCGCCTGCGACCGGATCGCGCGGGGTGGGTTCGATGTGGTGCACAACAACAGCCTGCACCGCTTTCCGCTGGAGCAGCGCCGTACCGCGCAGGTGCCGACCGTCACCTCGCTGCATGTGCCGCCCTATGACGCGCTTCACCATTTCGTGTCGATCAGCCCCAGCCCGACGCACAGGCTGACCGTCACCTCCGCCCGCCAGTTGCAGGCCTGGTGGCCGAACGGCGCGCCGCCGGAAGCCTCGGTGCTGCACAATGCGATCGATCCCGCCGCCTGGCCCTTTGTCGAGCAGGGCAATGGCGAGGCGGTGTGGTGCGGCCGGATCACCCCCAATAAGGGCACGCACCTCGCCATCCTTGCCGCGCGGGAAGCGGGCGTCGCGCTGACCCTGTTCGGTGCGATCGAGGACCCGGACTATTTCGCCGCCGAGGTCGAGCCGCTGCTGAACGACGGCATTCGTTATGGCGGGCATCTGGATGGGGTGGCGCTGGCACGGGAACTGGGGTGCGCGTCGGTGTTCCTGTTCACCCCCTGCTGGGACGAGCCGTTCGGGCTGGTGGCGATCGAGGCGATGGCGTGCGGACTGCCGGTCGCGGCGTTCGATGCGGGCGCGGCGCGCGAAGTCGTGGGCGAGGCCGGATGCATCGCCCCCGCCGGGGATGTCTCCGCGCTGGCCGACGCCCTGACCCGGGCCATGGCCATTCCACGCAGCACCGCCCGCCGCCGGGTGGAGACGCATTTCGCCCGCGACCTCTGGCTCGACCGCTGCGAGGCACTCTACGCCAGTGTCCGCAGCGCATTGCCGAGCGCCATCGCGGCGTGACCGGCGACGTCATTGCAGGCCAGCGAGAGGCGCTGCTCGCGCTCTATCGCCGCCACGTCACGCCAGGCGAGCCCTATGCGCTGGTCGATTTTCCCGACCATCCCAATGTGGGTGATAGCGCGATCTGGCTGGGCGAGATCGCGCTGCTTCATGCGGTCGGCGCGGGCGATCCGGCGTATCTCTGCCGCTGGGACGATTTCGACGAGGCCGCCTTTCACGCCGCCTGCCCGACTGGGCCGATCCTGATCCATGGCGGCGGCAATCTGGGTGATATCTGGCCGCATCATCAGCATTTCCGCGAATATCTGATCCAGCATTTTCCCAACCACCGAATCGTCCAGTTGCCCCAGTCGATCCATTTTCGCGAGGAAGCCCATCGCGATCGGTTCGCCGCGCTAATCGACAGCCACCCCGATTTCCACCTGCACGTCCGCGACACGGCGAGCCTCGATCTGGCGCGCCGGCATTTCCATTGCCCCAGCACGCTCGCCCCCGACTCCGCCTTCGGTCTGGGTCATGTGGCGCGTCCGATAGAGGCGGAATGCCGAACCTTGATGCTGCTGCGCTCCGATGCCGAACGGGCGGCGCGCGATGACGCGCCGCTGCTCGCCTCGCCGGGTGCCGTGGCGCTCGACTGGCTCGACGAACCGCCGGTCGCGGCGTCCGCTCCGACCGAGCGCGCAACTATGCGGGTCGAACGCGGTCTGCGGCTGCTATCGCGCGGCGAGCGGATCGTCACCGATCGGCTGCACGGCCATATCCTGGCGCTTCTGCTCGGCATCCCGCACGTCGTGCTGGACAATGACTATGGCAAGGTCGGTGCCTATATCGCCGCGTGGACGCACGGCAGCCCCCTCGTCCGACAGGCGGGGTCTCCGCAGGAGGCGGCGGAGATGATCGCGGAATGATCGACCTCAGCCTGCTGATCTGCACCCGCAATCGCAGCCGCAGCCTGGCGGCCACGCTTGCATCGGTCGAGGCCGCCGCGGGGCAATGGAGCGATGGCCGGATCGAATTGATCCTGGTCGACAACGGCTCGACCGATGCAACTGCGGCGGTCATCCGGCACTGGGCGACCGATCGGCCCTTTATCGTTCGCTTGCTGTCGGAGCCGCTGCCCGGCCTGGCCCGCGCGCGCAATATGGCTTTGCGCGCGGCACGCGGGCGGATCGTTGCGATGACCGATGACGATTGCGTGCTGCACCCCGACTATTTCACCCGGCTCGCCAGTGCCTTTGCCGAACAGCCCGCACCCGTCATCATCGGTGGCCGCATCCTGCTGGGCGATCCCGCCGACCTGACACTGACGGTCAAGCTGGAGGATCACCCGATGATCGCGGAGCCCGGCGTGTTTCCCGGCGGCTTCGTGATGGGGGCCAATCTGGCCTTCAGCGCCGATGTCCGTTGCCTGGTTGGGCCATTTGACGAACGCTTCGGGGCGGGCGCGCCGTTCCGCGCCGCCGAGGACACCGACTTCCTGATGCGCGCACAGGCACTGGGCGTTGCGATCCGGTACGATCCCGGCTTCACGGTCGATCACCACCATGGCCGCCGCCGGGAGGATGAGGGCGTCGCCCTGCTGGCAGGCTATGGGTTCGGCGACGGGGCGCTATACGCCAAGCATATCGGGAGCGACCGCCGGGTCCGCCGCTGGCTGGCGCAGGACCTGCACAATCTCGGCGATCGCTTTGCCGGACCCGTGGCGACCATCCGACACTTCCACGCCTTTCGCCTGCGCCATGTGCTGGCGGGCTTCGCCGCTTATGCCCGCGCCGCGATCAGAAGTCCGCGCTCAGCCTGACGCCCACGGTACGCGGTCGCAACGGCGTGGAGACATTGCGCCGCCCCAGCAGAAACGGGTTGCCATAGGCGAAACGATTGCCCCGCTCGTCGAGCAGATTGTCGACCGTCAGCGCCAACGCATAGCCCCCCCGCCGTGCCGTCAGCCCGAGGTTGGCGACGCCATACCCCCCCTGCCGCACGTCGAGCAGATCCCCTACCCCCAGCACGGACGGCCCGACGAACGCCACTTCGCCGCGCGCCGAAAGCACCGTCTCGCGCCCCAGCGGAACATCGTGGATCAGGCCCATGCGCGCAGAAATGCTGGGCGTTTCGGGCAAACGGCGATTGTTGGCGCGGCTGAGCGAGGCGATCGAGCCGGTCACCTCGTTGTCGGTCACGAACACGGCGCCCGTCAGGTGCCAGTCCTGTCGCGGCACCCATTCGACCCAGCCCTCCAGCGCATCGATCCGGGCGTCGCCGATATTGCTCGTCACGGGCTGGCCCCCGCGATTGAGCAGATCGGCCTGAATCGCGCTCCAATGCGCGTGGGACAGGCTGACCGAGGCCGACACGCCAGTGGCCCCGCGCCGCACATGGCGCAGCCCCGCCTCGACCATCTGGATCGAATCGGACTCGAAATTGGCGACCCGTCCGACGCCCGCCGCCACCGCCAGGCCGCCCGTGCGGAAGCCCGACTGATAGCGTCCGAACAAAGTCCAGCCGCCGCCCAGTAGCCAGGAAAAGCCGAAGGTCGGGTCGACCCGCGTGGTGGAACGGCCGCGAACGAAATTTCTCGATCGCGGCGCGATCGACGGTTCGCCATCCACTCGCGCAGCAGTCAGGCGGCCGCCGAGCGTCACCCACAAGCGGCTGGTCAGCGGATGCGTCGCCTCGCCAAAGACGGCGCCGCTCCGCGTCACATTGGTCACGCCGATCACCGGCCGAACGCCCTGGCGGATGGTCAGCGAGCGCCCCATCACCGATTGGTCGGACACCAGATTGACACCGACCACCCAGGAACCACCGCCGGGAAGGCGCCGTGACAGGCGGCTTTCGTGAGAGAACAAGGTCTTGGACCCGTTCAACTGATAGGATCCAAGCGGCAGGAGCGTGCTGGCATCGAACTGTTCGAACGATGCCCCCTGAACCAGGCCGGTGGCGGAGACGAACTGCAGGCCGCTGGCCCATTGTTTGGTCAAGAGCAGCCGCCCGAACCGCATGTCGCTCCAGAACGGTTGCGGGATGGCCGATCGGCTGGCGAGCACATCCTCGCGCATGACATATTGCGCATCGCGCGCCACGATCGACTGGGTGCCGCCACCCAGTTCCGCATGCCAGCCGCCACCGCCATCCCAGGCCAGCGCACCCCGCAAGCCGCTGGTCAGCACCCGGTTGATGTTGCGTGCGCCCGTGCGCAGATTGTCGATATAGCCACCATCGGCCGCATGATAGCCGACCAGCCGGACGCCCAGCGTATCGGGCAGCAACACCTTGTTGGCGACGGCCGCCACATCGTTGCTGGGTGCCCCGCCCCCGGTCAGCGCACCGCCCCATTCGATCCGGCCGCCGTCATGGGTCAGCGACACCGGATTGGACGTGAGGCGAATGATCCCCCCGATCGCGCCGGATCCGTGCAGCGCACCCTGCGGCCCCTCGGCGATCTCAACCTCGCCGACGTCATAGAGCTTCAACCCCGGATCAGGCCCGGCAAAGGCGATCTGAACCTCGTCGAGATAGAGGCTGGCGGTGGACTCGGTCGCGCCGTTGAAGCTGCTGTCGGCGATGCCGCGAATGAACAGCTTGTTGCGTCCCGGCCCCAGCGCGGTGGTCTGAAGGATCGGCGTTTGCGCGGCGACATCGCTGAGGTCGATCGACCCGTTCGGTAAGGCCACGCCGCGACCGACCACCGACACGCTGCCCGGATAACGCGCCAGTTCGGTCCCCTGTTTGCTGGCCATCACGATGATGTCGCTGCCCGCACCGGCAGGGGGCGGAGAGGAAGGCGACCAAGGACGCCGCGCCGGTATCAGGCGCGGCGATCCGACGACACGAAAGCTGGCGGCATCGACCGCGATGGCGCGATAGCCGGTGCCGCGCAGCAACAGCGCCAAAGCTTTGGACGGCGGCGCGGCGGTGGTCAGTGCGCGGGTGTGGACGTTCCGCAGGCGAGGATCGGTGGCGACGACGGTGATGCCCCCCTGCCGCGCCAGTTCGCGCAGCGCGAAGTCCAGCGTCGCCGGGGCCAGCACGATCCGCCGGGACGCGGTATCGCCGGTGGTTTGCGCCCGACCGGCAACAGGCAAGGCAAGGACGGCCACGGCCAACAGGCCGCGCTCAATGAACCCCGTCCGACGCCCGCAAAATCCAGTCCCCACCGCTTTGGCGCCACTCCGCTCCGATCAGCTTCGCGAGACGCGGAACGTCCTGGCCGGCGTCGCCGGTCATCCGGACGATCCCGGTGACGCTGCGCTTCGCCAGCGGCCCCTCCACCGCGACGCGCATGCCATAGGCGGATTGCAATCGGGCAGCAATCGCGTCGACCGTGTCGCCGTCCAGATCCAGGAAACCGCGACGCCAGCCGCCGACCATCGCCGGGTCGACGCGGACGCGGCGCACGCTGCCCCGCGCCTCGTCCAGCCGCACGCCCTGCCCGGCGGACAGCTGCTGCATTTCCTGGCCCTGCGGCGCCAGCGCGATGGCCCCTTCCGCGACCGTCACGTCCAGCCGAGCCCCCTCGCGCCGGACATTGAACACGGTCCCCACGTCGCGGATCGACACGTCGCCCGAGCGCAGTTCGAAAGGAGCGGAGGCGTCGTGGCGGACGCGGAATAGCGCCTGTCCGCTTTCCAGGGTCGCCACGCGCGTGTCGTTGCGGTCGAGCCGAAGCCGCGATCCGCCCGCCAGTTCGACCTGCGTGCCGTCGTTCAGCGCAATGACCCGCGTCTCGCCCGCTCGGGTCTGCTCGATCCGGATATCGGGACGCGAATGCAGCAGCACCGGCCCCGCCATCAGCGCGACGGCCGCCGCAACCCCGCCCATCAGCCACCAACGACCCCACCCCCTGTTATCGTTGGCGGCGACCGGCATTTCCACGGTGAGCGGTTCGGCCCCGGTGGTCGGGGCGGTCAGCGCGGCATCGGCCATCGCCACCGCGTCATAGGCGCGCGCGTTTTCCGGACTGTCCTCCAGCCAGGTCGCAAAGGCATCCCATTCGGCCACGCTCATGTCGCGTTGCCGGACGTGCCAGTCGATCGCCTGTTCCTCCCGCGTCACTCGTCCCCGCTCCTTCCATTGTCAGGACGACACGACCGCAACCGATCCGCACCCCCGGCATCACGATTTTCCTGCAAAAATTGATAGGCGCGGCGCAGCAGCTTCTCGACGGCGCTGACCGTGATGCCCATCTGCTCCGCGATGTCGCGTTGCGGGCGTTCCTCGAAGCGGAACAGGGTAAAGGCCTCGCGCATCCGCTCGGGCATCCGCGCGATCAGCGCATGGGCCTGCGCCAGTTCGCTGCGGCCCGAGGCGATGCGTTCGGGATCGGCATATTCGCCCGATTGCGGCTGTACCTCTTCCCAGGCGCCGTCACGCGCGCCACGCCTGGCAGCGGCGATACGGCGGTCGGTCGCCAGATTGGTGGCCATGCGACAGAGAAAGGGAATGGGCTGCTCGATCTGATCGGCGTCGAGACCCGCGACACGAAGCCAGAGGTCCTGAAGCGCATCCTCCGCCTCGTCGGGCGAGCCGAGCCGGGCGGCCAGCAGGCGACGCAGCAGCGGGCGCGCCTCCATGAACCGGCCTTCCAGACCCTGATTACCCAAAGACCGCCCTCGTATCAGGCGGCGAAGGCCAGCCCGCGTTGCGCCGCCATGTCAGACACCGAAACGGCGCGCAAGACATCGGCTTCGTCGCGACGCGCCGCCGCGATCGCGTCGCCCGCCCGCTTGCCAGCGCCGGGATGGCACATCACCAGATGCTCCGGGCCGCCGTGATCCAGAAAGCGCGGCAACGCCTCGGCGAAGCGGCCGTCAAAGCCGTAATGCCCGGCGAATCCCTCGTTGCAATGCAGGCCCGCGGCCTCTGCCGCGCGGGTCAGGCCACGCGAATGATAGGCGCTGCCGATCGCCTTGCCGCGCCAGGGACGCCCCAACAGGCCGACCAGCCTGTCCTCGCAGGTGCGGACCCAGGCGTCGGGCGCGCGCCGCCGCGTGATCGCCAGCACGATCGGGCGAACACCGGGCAGCGCGTGCGAATGCTGGTGCCCGTCGACAAAGGCGGGGGGACGGCCCATCGCCGCCTCGAAACGGTCGAACTGCGCCTCCACCTCTCGGGTGATTTCGGCGGGGTCGAGCTGGCGCTTCGCCGCCAATCGCGTCAGCGGATCGATCCCCGGCATCACTCCGTCCCGGGTAAAGCCGTTGGGATGGATCGGCGCTTCCTCGGTCAGGGTCAGGTGAAGGCCGATCTGCGCGCCCTGCGGCACGGATCGCAGCATCACGCTGTCCTCCATCCAGTTCGGACGAAGGGTCATGCAGCTTGTGGCGTTCAATTTTCCCGAGCGCAGCAGCTCGGCGATGACCAGACTGTCTTCGGTGGAAAAGGCGAAATCGTCAGCGCATAGAATAAGCCGGTTCACCCACCACTCCCGCCAGATGCTGATAGGCCTTTTCGCGCATCCGCTCGGTGGTGAGCCGCCGGGCACGCAGTCTTTTCGCCAGGAAGTCGTAGAAGAACCAGTCCCCGGCGAACGGCGCCGCGATGCTGTAGACCAGCCGCTCGGTCAGCGTCCAGCGGATCGATTCCCGGTCGCGCTCGCGGTCGGAGGGTACGCACCAGAAGCCGTCGGCATAGGCCATGGTGCCGTGGCGCATCACGCGGTGGATGACCTCATGATCCTCCAGCACATAGTTCCAGTGGCGCGCGTCGAAACCGCCCGCCGCCTTCAACGCTTCGGTGCGGAACGCCTGACCCGCGCCCCCCGCATGGCACTGGCGCGGCAGGACACGTGCGGCCAGCCGGATCGCGGCGGATTCGCGGCGTCGCTCCGCCTCGCCGTCGCGGGGTGCGATGAAATAGGCCCCGGCGACCACGCAGCCGGGCTTTTCCAGCAGCGCTTGCGCCTGCGCCAGATAATCGGCCGGATAATAGGTATCGGCGTCGCACGTCGCGACGAAGCGCGTGTGCACATGGTCAAGGCCCAGGTGGAGCGCGTTGATCTTGCCCGGCAGCCCCTGGTGCAACAGGATATGGTCGAGGCCCAGTCGCTCGCAGGTCTCGGTCGCCACCCGCGCGCTGGCGTCGAGCGAACCATTGTCGACCAGCACCAGCCGGAAGCGCACCGTCTGCGCCGCCAGGCTTTCCAGAGTCGCCGCCAGATCGCGCTCCTCGTTGAAGAAGGGCACGACCACGGTCCAGCACGGCGCCACATAAGCGCCCGTCCGTTCGATCTTTCCGGCCCGGGCCCAAGCCCTGGCATTCCGCCAGGCCGCGCCTTCCGCATCGAGCAGCATTACCCCACCCCGCCCTAAAAACGACCAAAGCACCCGGTTGCCGAAGCCCCCGCCCGGAGGCGGCCGAAGCCGCCGCCAGAGGTGTTCATGGCTAAGACGGAGCGATCCCGGCCAAACCGGACATGGTGGCTGAAAATATTTTCACTCGGCCGGGAACCATGTCGATTTTCTTTGCGAAAGCCCCGGTGTCGATGACATGGACGGCCCTGCACCGGGCTGGGTCCGCCGGACTTTGCTCCGCCCGTCGCCCTCCTCCAACAGGGTTCGTGATGACGGAAATGACGCCCGCCCGCCCCGCTTATTCGATGCCGCATGGCCTGAAGCTGTTTCTGAACCGGCCGATCGGCGGGGCGCTGATGCTACTGGCCTTTGCGGTGCTGACCCGGATGCGCGACTTCGGGAACCCGGTCGCGCATGTCGACGAGCAATATTATCTGCTGGTCGGCGACCGCATCCTGCACGGGGCACGCCTGTATATCGACCTGTGGGATCGCAAGCCGCCGGGGCTGTTCCTGCTGTTCGCCGGGTTCCGGCTGCTGCCCGGCGACGGCTTCCTGGCCTATCAGCTGGTCGGCACCGCCTGCACGGCGGCGACCGGATGGCTGATCTGGCTGGCCGCGCGGCGCATGGGCCTCGGCTTCCCGGCCGGGCTGGCGGCGGGAGCGGCCTATATCCTGTGGTTGCCCCTGCTCAGCGGCGGGAGCGGCCAATCGCCGGTCTTCTACAATCTGGCGATGACCGCCGCCGCCGTGCTGACGCTGGAGCTGCCGCGCCTGGCCGAGCGGCGCGCGGTCGGCGCGATCGTCGTCAGCGGCGCCATCGCCTGCCTGCTGGCGGGAATCGCGATCCAGATCAAATACACCCCGCTGGTCGAGGGAGCGTTCTTCGGGCTGGCGCACCTCTGGTATCTTTGGCGGGCGCGGGCGAACATCCTGATCGTCGGGCTGGCGGCCTTGGCCTGGATGACGCTGGGGCTGCTGCCGACCGCGCTGGTCGTCCTGTATTTCTGGCAGGGCGATGCGGCGGGGTTCGATGCCTTCTGGTTCGCCAACTTCACGTCCATCACGCTGCGGCGCGGCTATCCGGCGGCCAAGATCATCGGGCGGCTGGCGGGGATCGGGGGACAGTTGCTGCCGCTGGTCGCCTGCGCGGTCTATGCTTGGCGCAAGGGTCCGAAGCATCCGGCGCTGACATTGACCCGCATCTGGCTCGGCTTCGCGCTGATCGCCTTTGCAATGATCGGCGCGTTTTTTGACCATTACGCCCTGCCGCTGGTCGCGCCGCTCGCGCTGGCCGCCGCACCCGCCTTCGCGCTGCGCCGCCGCGTGGTGGCTGCGGTCTTCGCGATCGGGGCCGGACTGTTCGTCTTCCACGCCGCGACCAACGACCCCGGCGAGGGCGACGGCATCCGCCGCATGGCCAAGGTGATGGCGGCGGTCGACGCTCGTGAATGCCCCTATGTCTTTGCAGGCGACTCCAGCCTCTATCATCTGTCGGGCGGCTGCATCCCGACCGCCTATGCCTTCCCCTCCTCGCTCGCTTATGAGGCCGAGCGCGGTGCGATCGGGATCGACGAAAGCGCCGAGGTTGCCCGCATCCTGGCGAGACGCCCCCCGGCGATCGTGACGATGGACGACCCCTTCTCGCCTTGGAACGCCGCCACGCAGGCCCAGGTTTCCGGGGCTTTGGCGCGCGACTATCGGCTGGTCATGGCGATCCCGCGCGAGGAGCGGCATGAGCTGCTGTACGTCCGTCGCGACCTGCGCATTCCGCCAGCGAAATAAAAGGCACGGTCGCGATTGTTTTCGCCATCGCCCCCGCCCATCTCCCGCACCGGACAAAGCTGGAGCCAAGAGCCATGAGCGACGACGCCTATACCCCACCCGCGATCTGGACCTGGGACAAGGAGAGCGGCGGACGCTTCGCCGCGATCAATCGCCCGGTCGCAGGCGCCACGCACGACAAGGCGCTGCCGGTCGGCAAGCATCCGCTTCAGCTCTATTCGATGGGCACGCCCAATGGGGTGAAGGTCACGATCCTGCTGGAGGAACTGCTCGCCGCCGGTCATGCGGACGCGGAATATGACGCCTGGCTGATCAGCATTTCCGATGGCGATCAGTTCGGCAGCGGCTTCGTCGCGATCAATCCCAATTCCAAGATCCCGGCGCTGGTCGATCGGCGTGGGCCCGAGCCGCTCGCCATCTTCGAATCCGGCGCGATCATGACCCATCTGGCGGAGAGCTTCGGCGCGTTCCTGCCCACCGAACCGGCGGCCAAGGCACGCGTCCTATCCTGGCTGTTCTGGCAGATGGGCAGCGCGCCGTTCCTGGGCGGCGGTTTCGGCCATTTCTACGCCTACGCGCCGGTGAAGATCGAATATGCGATCAACCGCTATGCGATGGAGGCCAAGCGCCAGCTCGACGTGCTGAACCGCCAGCTGGAGCATAACGCCTTCGTCGCGGGCGACGAATATAGCATCGCCGACATGGCGATCTGGCCCTGGTACGGGCAGCTGGTGCTCGGACGCCTCTATGACGCCGCCGAGTTCTTGCAGGTGCAGGAATACACCCATGTCCTGCGTTGGGCGCGTGAGATCGATGCGCGTCCCGCCGTGAAGCGCGGGCGGATGGTCAACCGCACCTTCGGCGAGCCATCCGAGCAGCTCCGCGAACGCCATGACGCCAGCGATTTCGAGACGAAGACCGCCGACAAGCTGGGCTAACCGAAATCCTCCCCGCTCGCGGGGAGGTGGCAGGCCAAAGGCCTGACGGAGGGGGATTTCCGCACAGGGCGTGGCTTACCGCACTCCCCCTCCACCACCGCTTCGCGGCGGTCCCCCTCCCCGCAAGCGGGGAGGATTCGAACGTGACGCCCGCATGTCATCTGCCGCGAACGGCTTGATCCCCGCCGCCGTCTGCGCCTTAAGTCCCTGCCATGCTCCCTCGCCTCTCTTTCCCACGCCCGCTGATGGCGCTGGCGCTCGCGGCGGCCGCCTTGGTCGAAAGCCCGCTCTGCGCTGCCGATCCCGCCCCGTTCGACCTGCCGGGGCCGGGCCTGCGCATCTCGGTCACGCGCGGCGACCGGACTCTGCCGATCGCCGCGGTGCCCAATCTCGCCACCGGCGACACGCTGACGATCGAGGCGGACCTGCCCCGCGACCAGCGGGCACGCTATATCCTCTTCTCCGCCTTCCTCAGCGGAGCGACCAACCCGCCGCCCAAGGACTGGGTGCAATCGGCCGAGACCTGGAAGCCCAAGGACAAGGATCGCCGCCTGGCCCTGACCGTGCCCAAGGGCGCGCGGCAGATGGCGCTGTTCCTGGTGCCCGAGACGGGCGGCGCGTCGGGCACCATCGTCGATGCGGTGCGCGACCGGCCGGGCGAGTTCGTCCGCGCGGTGCAGGACCTGAATCAGGCCTCGCTCGATCGGTCGCGGCTGAACGCCTTCGTCGCCGCGATCCGCGCGCAGGAGAACAGCCATCCCGAATTCCTGCGCACCCTCGCCCCCGCCTTGTCCAACAGCCTGGCGATCAAGCTGAACCCCGACTGCCTGGCCAAGGTGATCGAGTTGCAGGCGGCCTGTCTGCTCGAAAACCAGGATAATCTGGTCCTCGCCGATATCCATAGCAGCTCGATGACCGATACGTTGATCGGTGCACCGACCGATCTGGCCCTGCAGGTCAGCTATACTCGTGAGGCGGGACTGGGCTATTACAGCCCCTATATCGGCGTCATACGCGATATCGCGCGCGTGTTCGGCGCGTTCGGCAATCCGCAATTCGGCTATCTGCCCACGCTCGCGACGCGCGACGGGGACCGGATGTCGCTGCTGCTCAACGCCGCCCCCTCCTTCGCCAAGCCCAAGTCGGTGCTGGTGGCCGCCATGCCCGCGATCGACGCGGTCAGCCCGCCACGCCTGCGCGTCACCGCCGACGTGCCGCTGTGCGGCGCGCGGCCGGGCCTGGTCCTGCCGGTCGAGGGCGCGCCGCTAATCTACTCGACCGCGTTTGCGCGCAACATGATGGTGTCGATCACCACCGCCGACGGCAAGCGAATCGACCTGCCTGTCCGCGCGCGGGCCGATCGCGGCGGCTATGTCCTGACCGAGCCGCTGCCCGCGGGCGCGCTGTCCGGCAAGGTTTCGGCCAAGCTGCACGGTGACTGGGGCTTCGACCGTTTCGAGGGGCCGAGCTTCACCCTGCAATTTCCCGGCAGCGGCGACTGGCGTGCCGACGATAGCGGGCAGAGCCTGGTCGTCGGCCGCGACAACAGCGTTGCGCTGACCGGCCCCGCCGCGGCTTGCGTAACCGCCGTGACCATGCGCAGCGGTGGAGGCGCGCCGCAAGCCGTGCCCTTCACCCTGCGCGGGGCGGACGGGATCACCGTCACCCTGCCGCTGAAATCGGCGCGGGCGGGCGAGGTGACGCTGGAGGTGCAGCAGGTCGGCGACGCCGCCCCTCGCACCGTGGCCCTGCGCGCCTTCTCCCCCGCCAGCCGGGTCGACGCGGTGACACTGGCCAAGGGCGACCGCTTCGCCACATTGTCCGGGCAGCGGCTGGACGAGATCGCCGGGGTCGAGATCGGCGATGTCCGCCTCTCGCCCGATGGCCTGACCCGCGAGGGCGACACCGACCGGCTGGTCGTCACCGCCGCGGATGGCCGCCAGCCCATGGGGACGAGCGCGAAGATCAGGCTGACCGATGGACGAACCCTGTCGGTGCCGATCACGCCTGCGCCGCCGCGTCCCGCCGCGACGCTGATCGCGCGCAGCCTGACGCCCAAGGCAGCGGCGGGCCCGGTGACGCTGGCCAGCAAGGACGAGACGATCCTGCCCGACAACAGCCGCCTGACCTTCTCGGTGCGTGCGGCCGATGGCACGCGGCTGGCCCCGACCGACGCGATCGAGGTCGGGACCGCCGATGGCAGCGCCTCGGTGTCGCTGGAGGGCGGGCGCGATGTGCGGCTGTCCTCGCCCGACATCGCGGTGGCGACGCTCGATCCGGCACGGCTGGGTCCGGCGGCGGCGGGGCCCTTGCGCTACCGGATCGTGCGCGGGGCGATCAAGGGCGACTGGAGCCCGCTCGCGACGCTGGTCCGGCTGCCTGGGATCGATGCGATGACGTGCGCCGCCGACGGGTGCCAGATGACGGGGCGCGACCTGTTCCTGATCGACCGGGTCGCGGCGAATGCCGACATGACGGGGGCGGTCAGCGTTCCGCCGGGGTTTACGGCGGCGCGGTTGACGGTGCCGCAGGGGCAGAACGGGTTGCTATACGTGACGCTGCGCGACGCGCCGGGGGTGGTGTTTACCTTGGCACAGAAGCCGTAGGGATCGGCTCCGGCTCAACGGGGGACTTTGCGTAATCCGAGACCCCGTTCCGCCCGAGCGAAGTCCAAGGTCATGCGCCGCCGTCCCCCTGCGCGCCCTCTCTCCGTTCGAGCGCGTGGCGCAGCGCATGGACCTCGGCCTTCAGCGCCTTCAGATCGTCGACCGCCATGCCGGATCGGGCAATCAGTTCTTCGCCCAGGCAGCCGCAGCGATCGCGCATGTCACGGCCGCCCGACGTCAGTCTCACCCGCACCTGTCGTTCGTCCTGAGGATCGCGCTCGCGCACCAGCAGCCCGGCGGCCTCCAGCCGCTTGACCAGCGGCGTCACCGTGCTGGACTCGAGCGACAGACGCTGGGCGATCGCGCCGATCGTCCGCCCGTCCTCCTCCCACAGTACATGCAGCGCGAGATATTGCGGATAGGTCAGGCCGAGCTGGTCGAGCATCGGCTTGTAACTGCGCTGGATCGCCATGTTCGCGGCATAGACCGCAAAGCACAGCTGTTCGTCGAGCGGCCATGGGGCCGACATTCGCCATCTCCTCTAAGAGCAAAATGCATATCGCGATAAAAGACGTGCTGGACAAGCCCGCTGGCCTGCCCCATATATGTATCGCGATAACAATTATTGGAGCATACACCGTGACGATCGACGTGAAGTACCAGACCCAGGCCCGCGCCACCGGCGGTCGTGACGGCCATGCCGCCAGCCAGGACGGCACGCTCGACGTCAAGCTGTCGACGCCGAAGGAACTGGGCGGTGCTGGCGGCGACGGCACCAACCCGGAACAGCTGTTCGCGGCGGGCTATTCGGCGTGCTTCATCGGCGCGCTGAAGGTCGCGGGCCAACAGCTGAAGGTAAAGGTCCCCGATAATGTCGCCGTGTCGGCCAAGGTCGGCATCGGTCCCCGCGCGGCGGGCGGGTTCGGCATCACCGCCGACCTGACCGTCGAGCTGCCGGGCGTTGATCGTGCCGAGGCCGAGAAGCTGGTCGAGGCCGCGCATCAGATCTGCCCGTATTCGAACGCCACGCGCGGCAATGTGGATGTCGGCCTGACGCTGGCCTGACCTCTACCTCGAACTCCCTGAACCTTGTCGGCGCGGTCTGATCTCCCTCAAGACCGCGCCGATCTTTTTGTCAGGCGGAATCGCGGACGATCAGGCGCGGCGGCATTTCCAGGCCCGGTGCGGCGGTCCCGTCCAGCCGTGCGAACAGCGCCTGGACCATCGCCTTGGCCCCCGCCTCCAGATCCTGGCGGATCGTGGTCAGTCGCGGAATGGCGCGCTCGGCCAGCGGCAGGTCGTCGAAGCCCGTGACCGCGACATCGCCGGGCACCGACCGTCCTCCGGCGACCAGCGCCGCCATCGTCGCCATCGCGATCATGTCGGATGCGGCGACGATGCCGTCGACCGCCTGCCCTTCCCGCTCCATCCGTGCCAGATTGCCCTCGATCTGGGCGGGCATCAGCTCGGGTGCCAGCGCGACGTCCAGCTGGTGCGGCGGCGGCAGTCCGGCATCGGCCATCGCCTCGCACAGCCCGGCATGGCGCTGCGCCAGTTCCAGCGTGCGGACCTCGCCCATGAAGGCGATGCGGCGGCGGCCCGTGGCAATCAGATGCTCCCCCGCCATCCGCCCGCCCAGCCGATTGTCGACGCCGACCGCGCAGTGATGCTGTCCCGGCATGGTGCTGCCCCAGACGACGAGCGGCAGATAGCTCTCCGCCACCGCCTCGATCACCGACAGCTGGTCCGACTGGCCGATCAGGAGCACGCCGTCGACCATGCCCGAACGCGTGATGCGCGACAGCCAGTCGTCGTCGTCCGGGATGATCCGCGACAGCATCACGTCATGGTCGCGCGCCGCCAGTTCGTCGGCGAGATGGCCTAGCAGGGTCATGAAGAACGGGTCGGATAGGCGCTGCCGCCGTTCATGGCCCAGCGGAATGGCGACACCGATCACGCCGGTGCGCTGCGCGCGCAGGCGGCGGGCCATCTGGTTGATCTGGAAATTATGCTGGGCGGCCAGTGCCTCGATCCTCGCCCGCGTCTCGGCATTGACGACGCTCTTGCCCGCCAGCGCGCGGCTGACGGTGCCGGGCGACACGCCCGCCAGCCGGGCAATATCCTTCAGGGTTCGGGCGGGCGGAGCCGATTGGGTCATGGCCGTCCTCCTGAACGAAAAACGGGGCGGATGCCAAGTGGCACCCGCCCCAAGGGGAGTGGATCAGAAGCGGTAGCGAACCGAAGCCGTCACCGTGCGTCCATAGAGCGCGGTGTTGTTGAACACGCCCTGCGTCGCCGACAGGACCGGGAAGATGCCACCGCCGCCACGGAAGCCCAGCTTGTCGAAAATGTTGTTGGCGTTCAGGCCCAGCTCCAGCTTGTCCATCGGCCGCACGGTGATGAAGCCGTTGAAGAAGGTCGACCCCTTGATCGTGTAGAGGTTGAAGTCGTCCGACTTGGTGCTCGTCTGGCCGTTCATGCTGACGCCGAACGCGACCGGACCCGCGTCATAGGACGGCGAGACGACGAACAGGAAGTCGGGCAGGCCGCCGGGCTTCTTGCCGACCAGTCCGGGCGTCGCGCTGCTGGTGATCTTCGAGTTCGCATAGGTCGCGTCGACCGCCAGGTGGAAGTCGCCATAGGTCACGCGGCTGGTGAACTCGATACCGTAGGAGCGATAGCCGTTCGAGATGTTCGGATTGTTGTTCGGCGCCGGATTGTTGATCCGGGTGAAGTCGTAATTGTTCTCGGTCAGCGTCGAGTGGAAGCCCGTCACCTCGACCGAATAGGACGCACCGTACAGGCCACCGCGCTGCTTCAGGCCGATTTCCTGCTGGTTGAGGAAGTTGACCGAAGTCGCCTGCCCCTGCGCATTCAGCGAGCCGTCCGCATTGAAGTTGCCCGACAGGACACGGCGGTCAGCGTTGAAGCGGCCGCCCCGGCTGGCGCGGGCAAAGACGCTGGTGCTGCTGTCAAAGGCATAGAGCGCGCCGACCGACCAGCTGACATAGCCATCGGTATAGTTGATCTTCTCCGCGTTCGGGCTGAGCACCAGCGACGGGATCAGTGCCGAGCCCAGCGCGTCAGTCACGCGGGTCGTCGGACCTGCGACACCGCCCTGCGCGGTGCCCTCTCCATGCACGCTGTCATAGCGGATCGAGGCGTCGAGGTTCAGCCCGCCGACCTCATAACCGGCCTGAAGGAAGGGCGCGACATCGGTGTAGGTCAGGTCGACCCGGCGCGCGCAGCAGCTGCCCCAATTGTCGTTGAACCCGGCCTGGCCCGCGGCGGTCAGCTGCGTGCCGGTGGTCGAGAACAGGTCGAGCGGCGCGGCATTATTGCCGTTCAGCTCGCTATACTGACGGTTGACATGCCAGTCCTGAACGATGTTCTGCCGCATCACGAACAGACCGGCGGTCAGCCGCGCCTTGCCCGGACCAACATCGAACTTGCCGTTCAGCGTCAGGTTGTTGGCGAAATTGTCCATGTTCTTCATGAACACGTTGATGTTCGGGTTGTTGTTTATGTACGGCCCGGTGAACAGCTGGCCCGTGTTCGGCCCGGCCGCATAGCGGATCGAGCCCACCGTCTGGCCGTTCACCGTCGATCCGATCAGGCCGCCGGTGCCCGTCCGGGTCTGGACGTTGATGAACTGGGTCGTGAAGTTGCCGCTGATCCACTGGTAACGGATCGTGTCGTCCAGCGAGATATTGTCGGTGATGTCGTAATGCACCTGGCCGCTGATGCCGGTGACGCGCGGGTGGATGCCCTGCACCTCGGCCGTCTTCACGCCGCCATTGTCATAGTCCAGATATTGGAAGTTGCGGTTGTAGATCGTATAGGCCGATCCCGACCGCCCGTCGAAATTGGGCAGCGGCGAGAAGCCGGTCACCTTGTTCCCGTCGAGCGTAGCCAGCGTCGGCGTGGTGGTGTTGGTCGGTGCCTGCTCGTCCAGCCGCTTGAAATACAGGCGGATGAAGCCGCGATTGTCGGGCAGATCCTTGGTGATGTTCGCCTTGATCTGATAGCCGCGCAGGATGTTGAAATTCTCGTTGGTGTAGCCGCCGCCGTTGCGCGCATAGCCACCGACATGGAAGCGCGTCGTCTCGTCGATCGGGCCGCCATAGTCGAAATCGATACGGTGCTCGCGAAAGCCCAGGCCGTTGGAATAGGCGATCTGGCCGCCCTTCACGTCGCCGGTCTTGCTGATGAAGTTGATGACCGCGCCGGGCGCCTGGCTGGCGAAGGTCGAGGCCGAACCGCCGCGCACCGCCTCGACCGTCTTGATATTCTGGTCGAAGCGCAGCCAATAGTCGTTGTTGCCGAAGTTGATGTCGCCGAACAGGACGTCGGGCAGGCCGTCTTCCTGCAGCGAGACATATTCCGAACCGCCCGTCGACACCGGGATACCGCGCACGCCGATATTGGCGTTGCCGCCCGGACCCGCCGTGTCGCTGGGCTGAAGACCAGGAATGTTGCGCAGGATTTCGGCGGTCGAGCGCGGCGTGAAGTTCTGGATCGCCTCCTGGCTGACCTGCGATACCGAGATCGAGCTGCGGAAGCGCGACCGCTCGCCGCTGGTCGCGGTGACGACGATGTCCTCGCTGGACGCACCGGCATCAGGAGTTACCCCTTCCTGGGTCGCCGGGGTCGGAGCCTGGGCCGCCTGCGCAAAGGCCGGTGCACTTGCCAACGCCATCGCCAAGGCTGCCATCGATCCGCAGGACCGCAGAACGCTCGTCGTCATATCCCTCTCCTGATTCGCCCCGGTGTCCGGGATGTCGTGGATTCTGGGTATCACATGCGCAAACGTTTGCAACGCTATTATGCAAACCTTTGCATAAAACTTTGTTCACTGTGATCGTAAAATCACAGGAGGATGCGTGCCCCGGATCGGATGGGATCGCAAACCTTTGCATGATAGGGTGCGGCAAAGATCGGCTCCGCCAGCGCGGGGAATGATGGAGAGGATGGCATGATGAACGACAGGTCCACCGAGGCAATCCGGTCGGTGGTGATCGTCGGCGGCGGCACGGCGGGCTGGATGACGGCAGCGGCACTGGCCCATGCGATGCCGCGAGGGCTGGCGATCACGCTGGTCGAGTCCGACGCCATCGGCACGGTCGGCGTCGGCGAGGCGACCATCCCGCCGATCCGCCTGTTCAACCAGACGCTGGGCATCGACGAGGCCGAATTCCTGCGCGAGACCAAGGGCAGCTTCAAGCTGGGCATCGAGTTCGTCGGCTGGGGGCGCGCGGGGCATCGCTATTTCCACCCCTTCGGCACGCATGGCAAATCCTTCGATCTGGTCGCAGTGCATCAGCACTGGCTGGCGGCGGGCGGCCCCGATAGCGGCATAGCGTTCGACGACCTGTCCATGGCCTGGGGCGCAGGAAAGCGCGGACGGTTCGCCCAACCCATGGCCGATCCGCGCAGCGTCGCCTCGACCTTCGACTATGCCTATCACTTCGACGCCGGTCTCTATGCGCGGTTCCTACGCCGCTATGCCGAGGCGCTTGGGGTGGTGCGGGTCGAGGGGAAGATCGCGGGCCATACTCTGGAAGACGCGCGCGGCCATGTCGCCTCGGTCACGCTGGACGATGGCCGGGTGCTGGCGGGCGATCTGTTCGTCGACTGTTCGGGCTTTCGCGGCCTCTTGATCGAGGAGGCACTGGGCACCGGCTATGAGGACTGGCCCCACTGGCTGCCCTGCGACCGCGCGGTGGCGGTGCCGTGCGAAACCGGGGGCGACGGGCTGACGCCCTATACCCGCTCGACCGCGCGCGAAGCCGGGTGGCAATGGCGTATCCCGCTCCAGCACCGCACCGGCAATGGCTATGTCTATTGCAGCCGACACATCTCGGATGACGAGGCCGCCACGACGCTGATGGCGAACCTAGACGGTCAGGCGCTGGGCGATCCGCGTTTCCTGCGCTTCACCACCGGGCGGCGCAAGCTGATGTGGAACCGCAACGTCGTCGCCATCGGCCTGTCGAGCGGCTTCATGGAACCGCTGGAGTCGACCAGCATCCACCTGATCCAGGCGGGCATCGCCAAGCTACTCGCCTATTTCCCCACGCAAGCATTCGAGCCTGCCGGGATAGCCGAATATAACCGCGTCGCGATCACCGAATATGAACGCATCCGCGACTTCCTGATCCTGCACTACAAGCTGACCGAGCGGACGGACTCGGCCTTGTGGCGGAAGTGTGCGGCGATGGATATTCCCGACACGCTGGCGATGAAGATCGACCATTTCCGCGCCGCCGGACGGCTGGTCGCGCGCGACATGGACCTGTTCGGCCCGGCCAGTTGGGCGGCGGTACATATCGGGCAGTTCAACATGCCCGAGGGGCTGGATCCGCTACTGGCTTATGGCGATATCGCGCAGAGCCGTGGGTTCGTGGGCAAACTGGCAGGCGCGATCGGACAGATGGCGGAGTCGATGCCGAGCCATGCGGACTGGTTGAGGAAGATCGGGGCGACCACTTAGGCCGCATTCACCCTCACCCTTCCCACCCGCTCATGCGGGCGGGCCCCTTCCCTCTCCCAGCGGGAGAGGGAGGGAGGCGCGAAGCGCCGGAAGGGTGAGGGCGGGTTACAACCCCTCGCCGCCGACCCATTGCGCGTGGGCCAGCCGCCGCGCCAATTCCCAGTTCTGCTGGCGCAGGTCCGGCACCGCCACCACCTCCCACAGGCCGCCGCGCGTCATCGGGCCGATGCAATAGAGGCGGTCGTCCACGCTTCCATCCGCCGCCACGACATGGCTCTGCGCATCGACCTCGAGGCCGATGCGCAGCGCGTCCGGCCGGATCATGCCCGCATCCAGCAAATGCCGGATGAGCGGCTCCTGCGATCGCAGCAGGTCACCCTGCGGCCCGGTGCAGTTGACGATCCTCGCGACCCGCAGCGTCTCCACGCTATCGCTCCCACGCGGTCGCCAGTGGACAATCGCCCCCGCACCATCCGGCTCGACCCGCACCAGCTTGCCGCCCGCGACCGACAGCCGTCCGGCCGCCATCAACCTGTCCACCCGATCGGCGACGGAGGGCGCGAGGCGGTGGCGATGGACGTCCCAATAGGGCCGCACATGCCGCAGGAAACGCGCCCGCGTCGCGCCGTCCGCCGCGCCCCACATCATCTGCGTCACGGGCCGCAGCGCATCCACCGCGCCGCGCCAGCCCTGCTCGGTCGCCGCGCAGCGCACATGCCGCACCAGCGCCGACAGGCTGGCGGCTGGCCGTTCACGCATCGGGATAACCGGCGGCGTCTCGGCATGGCGGCGCGGGACCAGCCCCCGGCGGGAAATGGCGATGGTCCGCCCGCCAAACCCGCTGGCGTCAAGCAGCAGCGCCGCGTCGATCGCGGTCAGCCCACTGCCCACCAGCAGCACCCTGTCATCCTCGCCCAGCCCCTCGGCGATATCGCCCGCCCAAGGGTCCTCGCGATAGCACCCGTCGACCAGCATCGCGGGATCGATCCCCGGCGGGGTGTGCGGCGGCAGATTGCCCAGCGCCAGCACCACCGCATCCGCCGACAGGCTCGCCCCCTCGGCCATGGCGAGGCGATAACCCTGTCCGGTCTGCTCCAACGCTACCACCTCGCCGCTTGCCAGCGTCAGCCTTGCCGGGTCCGCCGCGATCGTCTCCATCAACAGGTCGCGCAGATAGTCGCCGTACACCCGGCGCGGCACGAAGGTCTTGGCATCCCCCGCCCCGCGCGCGACCAGCCAGCGGACGAAATGGTCGGGATCGTCACGCAGCGCGCTCATATTGCCAGCCCGCACGTTCAGCAGGTGATCGGCATGCGCCGCGCTATAGGCGACGCCGCGCGCCAGCTGGTTCGCCCGTCGCTCGATCAATGTCGCGCGCGGGCCGCCATGGCGCACCAGATTGATGGCCAGTAACGTGCCCGCAAAGCCGCCGCCGATGATCGCGACATGATCTATCCCTGCATCCATCAACCGGCCCGTTCCCTGGTGATCGCCTTCCGCCCTGCTCTAAGCGCATCGCCACCGATCTTCACGCAGATTTCGGTATACGATCCTGCATGGCGTCGTTACGCTGGCCCCGAGCAATTCTTCGAGTGGGTGGGTCGATGCGGTCGTACTGGCGGATTTCCGGGCTTTTGGTTTCCCTTTCCTCGCTCGCGCTGGCCACGCCGCTGGCGGCCCAGGCCGCCGCGTCCGCCACGGCCGCGCCCTTGTCGGTCGAGGGCATTTTCGGGCCCAAGGCCGTCCGCACGGAATATGTCCGCTCCAGTCGCTGGGGCAAGGATGGTGAAAGCTATCTCGCGCTGGAGGATGCGCCCAAGGGCGGGCAGGACATCGTCCGCTATGCGATCGCCGACGGACAGCGGCAGGTGGTGGTTGGCGCGGCCGATCTGGTCCCGCCGGGGGCGAGTGCGCCGCTGGGCATCGACAGCTATGAATGGTCGCCCGACAATCGCTGGCTGCTGATCCAGACCAACGGCAAGCGTTTCCGCCGGACCAACGCTCTGTCGGATTACTGGCTGTACGACACCACGACGAAAAGGCTGCACAAGATCGGCGGCGACGCCGCGCCCTCGACCCTGCTCTACGCCACCGTCTCGCCCGACAGCCGCCGCATCGCCTATGTCCGTGGCAACAACATCTATGTCGAGCCGATCGAGGGCGGCGCGGCGACCGCGCTGACCCGGGACGGCGACGATTATGTCGTCAACGGCCTCGCCGACTGGGTTTACGAGGAAGAGTTCGGCGTCCACCGCGCCTTCGAATGGAGCCCAGACTCGCGCCGCATCGCCTTTCTGCGCTTCGATACGAAGGGCGTCGGCACCTTCGACATGATAAAGAACACCGGCGGCCAATATTCGCAGGTGATCCCGCTGCAATATCCCAAGGCTGGCACGACCAACTCGGCGGTGACGACCGGCGTAATCGACGTCGCCGACGGTGCGACCCGCTGGTTCAAGCTGTCAGGCGATCCGCGCCAGAATTACGTGCCGCAGATCAGCTGGGCAGGCGGATCGGACGCGCTGTTCATCCAACAATCGAACAGGCTCCAGAACACGTACAATGTCCTGCTCGGTGATCCCGCGACCGGCGCGGTCAAGCCGATCATGGTCGAAAAGGACGCGGCCTGGGTCGAGGCGAATGTCGCGCCGGACTGGCTGAACGGCGGGCGCAGCCTCACCTGGCTGTCCGAGCGCGACGGCTGGCGGCACCTTTATACGATCGACCGGGCGAGCGGCCGCGCGACGCTTCGCACACCGGGCAAGTTCGACGTGGTCGAGTTGCTGCGGGTCGATGAAAAGGCGGGCTATGCCTGGTTCATCGCCTCACCCGACAATCCGACCCAGCGTTACCTCTATCGCACCACCCTGTCCGGCACGCCCAGGGTCGAGCGGCTGACGCCTGCGAACCAGCCGGGCACGCACAGCTACGACATCGCGCCGGGCGAGCATTGGGCGCTGCACACCGTGTCGCGCTTCGACGCGCCGCCGGTGACGGACATGCTCGACATGACCCGCCAGCAGCCGCTGCGCACGTTGGCGGCCAATGCGCCGCTCGCCCAGGTCGTGAAGGACACCGGCCTGCCCGCCACCGAGTTCTTCCGCGTCGATATCGGCGGCGGCACGCAGCTGGACGGCTGGCTCATCAAGCCGCCGGGCTTCGATCCCGCCAAGCGCTATCCGATCCTCTATTTCGTCTATGGCGAACCCTGGGGCCAGACGGTCGCGGATCGCTGGGCGGGGTCGCAGGGGCTGTGGCACCGGATGCTGGCGCAAAAGGGCTATCTGGTCGCCAGCCTCGACCCGCGCGGCACCGCTAGCCCACGCGGCCATGACTGGCGCAAGATCATCTATCGCCAAGTCGGTATCCTCGCCTCGGCCGATTATGCGGCGGGCGTGCAGAAGATGCTGGCCACCCGCCCCTATATCGACCCCGCCCGGATCGGCATCTGGGGCTGGAGCGGCGGCGGGGCGATGACGCAGAACGCGCTGTTCCGTTACCCCGACCTCTACAAGACCGGCATCGCGGTCGCGGGGCCGACCGACATGAAGCTCTACGATACCATCTATCAGGAACGCTATATGGGCCTGCCGCAGGACAATGCGGAAGGGTATAAGAATGGCTCGCCCATCACCTTCGCCGATCGGCTGAAGGGCAATCTGCTACTGATCCACGGCACGCTGGACGACAATGTCCATTACCAGAACCAGGACCAGCTGGTCGACCGGCTCATCCACTTCAACAAGCCGTTCACGATGATGGCCTATCCCGACCGCAGCCATGGCATATCTGAGGGCGAGAATACGAGCATCCACCTCTACTCGCTGATGACCCGCTATCTGGAAACGAACCTGCCGCCCGGCGGGCGGTGAGCGATCACGACACCCAGAGCATCCGGGGCTTGCCGTCGCGTCGCCAGCCTTGCGGCGTACGGATGTAGCGGCTTCGCGTGGCGGAGCCGCAAAGCCCCGTGCAGGTGCACAGGATCTCCACCGTCGCCGAGCGCCCGTCTGCTGCGATGACGGGCGCTCCGATCGCATAGATATAGGCGGCCTTGGGCGATGGCTGGTCGGGGATCGGCGCGTGAATATCGGCACGCGACCGGGCATCATCGTCGACCGTGCGATACCCCTTGGGCAGCGCGGCACGGAGTCCCGGACATAGCTTCATGAGGCCACTGCGTTCCGGATCGGTTTCCAGGTAACTTTCATCTCCGCCCCCGGGAAGCATGTCCGCCAATATGACCCGGCCGACGTCGCAGACCGATTTCGACGGCACAGCTTGGGCGGCCATCGGCGCGGTCAGCAGACTTATGATCATGAACAGCATGGATGGATCCTCTCTGCACCGGATGGTCGACCGCCGCACGGCCAAACACAAGGGCGATCATTCCGCCAAAGCCACCCGCCGCAGCCCCTCGCGCGGTGACAGCATCGCCGGTTCCTTCAGGTCGCGGACCAACCCGATCCGGCGCAGGCCCAGCAGCACCCACCAGCCCGGATCATGCTGGCCCGGCTCGATCCCCAGCCGCGCGGAGTCGGGCCAGGCATGATGGTTGCCATGCCACGCCTCGCCGAAGGTGATGAATGCGGCGGCGGGCAGGTCGTGGCCCTGGACCGCGACATCGTCGACGCTCCAACCTTGCGGACCCCGCCGGTGGGTGATGTGACCGACCAACCAATGCCCGGTGACGCCGACCGCCACCCGTACCGGCACGCCCCAGACCAGCCAGGGCAGACCGCCCGCCCATAGGACCAACAGCGCCCAGGGGATTTGCTGCGCCAGCCAGCTCCGCTCCAGCCAGATCAGGACACGGTCGTCGTGCAACCGCACCTCAGGCTCGAAACGCGGCGGATGGGTCAGGTCCAGGCGGCAATGCATCTGCCACCAGGCATCCCGCAGCCATGACGCACGGTGGGCATGGAGATCGTGACACGCCACCTGTCGTTGCGCCCAGTCGCGCGTGTCATGCAGCCGCACCATGCCCAGCGGCCCCGCCATGCCGACCAATGTGCCCAGATAGACCAGCACCCGTTCGAACCAGAGCGGTGCCGCGAAACTGCGATGGATCAGCAGGCGATGCAGCCCGATCGAGTGCCCGAGGCACAATGTCACGGCCGAGGTCGCCAGCCACAGCAGCACGGCCCCAGGCGTGACGTATATCGGCGCAAATATCACGGCCGATCCGGTCATCCCAATCATCCAAAGCGATCGCATGGGCGCCCATCGTACCTGCCCGTCACAAGCGTTACTGCCGGGCGAGGCGATCATGCGGGCGGTCGAACGGCAAGTCATGCAGCGTTCCTTATATATTTAGGTATATTCCTAAATACCGAAGCACGTTTGTCAATGCTTAGCGAATTGCCTAAATACGTGATCATGCAACGTGTGTTCGAGGCACTGGCCAATCCGGCCCGCCGCCGCATCCTGGCCTATCTGGCCCATGCCGAATTGAGCGCGGGCGATATCGCCTCGCGCTTCGATATGGCCAAGCCGTCGATTTCGCAGCATCTTTCGATCCTGGAGGCGGCGGGCCTCGTCACCAGCGAGAAGCGCGGCCAGTTCGTCTTCTATCGCCTCGTCCCCGAAAGCCTGACCAACACGCTGAACGGCTTCGTGCAAGAGGTTTGCCCCGTGGCGCGCCCACTCAAGCGGGAAAGCGCGGCCTTGGCGCGTCGGGACGAAGAGATACCCTGACCCTCCGCCATCTCGCGCAGAGGACTTCATCGATTGTCATTGCAATCGTTTGTTGCAATCCGTGATGCGGCACGGCATGATGGTTCCGACGCGGCAAGCCAGCGATAGACCTTGGCCCACCCCCGCGTGCGAGAGGACCCGCATGACCCCCTCCACCCCTGCTGCCGGAACCATGGCCACCCCCAAGCCGCGCCTGTCGCTGGTCCGTATCCTGGAGATGAATCTGGGCTTTCTGGGCCTGCAATTCAGCTTCGGCCTGCAACAGGGAAACATGGCGCCGATCTACAGCTATCTCGGGGCGTCGGAGGCCCAGATCCCGTTGCTGCAGATGGCGGGGCCGATGACGGGCCTGCTGATCCAGCCGCTGATCGGCGCGATGAGCGACCGGACGGACAGCCGCTGGGGGCGGCGTACGCCCTATTTCCTGATCGGCGCGGTCCTGTGCGCGCTGGGGCTGTTCTTCATGCCGCTCAGTTCGTCGCTGCTGATGGCGGTGTCACTGCTCTGGATCCTGGACGCTGGCAACAATATCACCATGGAGCCGTACCGCGCCTATGTCTCCGACCGGCTGGACGGTGCGCAGCATAATGTCGGCTTCCTGACGCAGAGCGCCTTTACCGGCTTGGCGCAGATGCTCGCCTTTCTCACGCCCTCGATCCTGGTTTGGGCGGGGATGAACCCGGACTGGGTGGATGGGCACCATATTCCCTACACCGCGCGCGTCGTCTTCATGATCGGCGCGGTCCTGTCTTTCGTCACGATCGTCTGGTCGATCCGCCGCGTACCCGAACTGCCGCTGACCTCCAAGGAACGCGCGCGCATCGCCGCTGCGCCCAAGGGCATCGGAGCGACGCTGAAGGAGATCGGCGGCGCGATCCGCGACATGCCGCTGCCGATGCGAAAGCTGGCACTGATGAGCCTGTTCCAGTGGTACGCCATGATGGCCTATTGGAATTACGTCATCTATGCGATCGGCCGCTCGGTCTATGGCACCGCCGACGCGAATTCGTCGGGCTTTCACGCCGCGGTGCTGACCAATGGCGAAGTGGCGGCTTTCTACAACGGTGTCGCCTTCGTCGCCGCCTTCGCGATGGTGCCGCTCGCCAAACGGATCGGCGCGGCGCCGCTGCATGCGCTCTGCCTGGTCATCACCGGCATCGGCATGATGGTCATGCCGCACATGACCAGCAAGGCGATGCTGTTCCTGCCCGCCATCGGCATCGGCCTCGGCTGGGCCAGCATGATGGGCAATCCCTATGTCATCCTGGCCGGCTCGATCCCGCCCGAGCGGACGGGTGTCTATATGGGCATCTTCAACATGATGATCGTCATCCCCATGCTGATCTTCGGCGTGACGTTGCCGCTTTTCTATCAAAGCTGGCTCGGCGGCGATCCGCGCAACGTGCTGACCCTGTGCGGCGTACTGATGCTGCTCGCCGCCGTCTCCGTCTACACGGTGCGCGCCCGCAATGCGCAGGGGCTGCCGCTCGGTGCCACCGCGCAAGCCTGATCCCATTACCCGATTTCACCTGAGGTATCATGACCGACACCCCTATTCCCGCCCATTGGTCGGCCGACGCGCTGGCCGGGATCGCGGCGCAGACCGACGCGCGCCTGCCGGTCTTCACCGCCGCCGATGTCGTGCCGATCCTGCCCGACCATGATTTCTGGGACATGTGGCAGATCGCCTATGCCGATGGCCGCACCGCCTTTTTGGGTGGGCGAAGCTGGTGGTTCTTCCTCGCGACGCCGCGCCTTTCCGATCCCGAGATGCGCCACGACGAGGCGCGCATCCGCCTGACCAGCTACGGCGCCGACGGCTGGCGCGATCACGGCGTGACCTTTGCCGACGGATTTACGCCGGGCAGCCGCGAATGGTCGGGCTCGGCGGTGCTGGGCGAGGACGACACGACGCTGACCATGTATTTCACCGCCTCCGGGCGGCGCGGCCAGCCCCGCACCTTCGAGCAGCGCCTGTTCGAGACGCAGGGCCGCTTCGTCGTCGAGGGCGATACCGCCCGCACCGAGGGCTGGAGCGAGCCGGTCGAGAGCGTCGCGGCGGATGGCCATCATTACATCGTCGCCAACCAGGCCGAGCCGGAAAATGGCGGCATCAAAGGCTTTCGCGATCCCGGCTATTTCCGCGATCCGGCGGATGGGGCGGAATATCTGCTATTCGTCGGCTCGGCGGGCTGGGTGCGCCAGGATATCGACGGCGTGGTCGGTGTCGCCAGGCGCGAAGGCAATGGCTGGACGATCCAGCCCCCGTTGATCGAGGCGCTCGGCGTCAACAGCGAGCTGGAGCGGCCGCATATCATCGTCCGCGACGGCCTGTATTATTGCTTCTGGTCGACCCAGGGAAAGCGCTTCGCCCCCGGCCTGAATGCACCGACCGGGCTGTACGCGATGGTCGCGAATCGCTTTGCGGGGCCATGGCGGCCGGTCAACGGCACCGGACTGGTCGCAGGCAATCCGGTGGAAGAGCCGACCCAGGCCTATTGCTGGTGGGTGACGGGCGAAGGCGATGTCACCAGCTTCGTGGACTATTGGGGCATGGAGGGCCGCGACGCCGGCAGCGACGCGGCCCTGCGCCGCCAACGTTTCGGCGGGACCGCCGCGCCGTGGTTCCGGTTGGCCTTCGACGGCGACCGGGTGACGATCGCCTGACCTCCGCCTTTCCTCCCGTCACCGGGGAGGAGAGGCCTCAGGCCGTTTCGCGCAGGATCAACTCGGGGGCGAGTGTCACCGAGCCCGCTTCCTCGCCGCCGATCCGGGCGAACAGAGCGTCGACCATCGCCTTGGCACCCGCCGCGATGTCCTGGCGAATGGTGGTGATGCGCGGCACGGACTGGGCGGCGAGCGGCAGGTCGTCATAGCCGATCACGGGCAGGGTCTCGGGCACCGCGATCGCATGGTCGGCGAGCACGCGCACCGCCGTCATCGCGATCATGTCCGAGGCCGCGACGATCCCGTCGATCGCCATCGTCCCGCCGCCCTGTTCGATCAGCGCATCGATATGCGCGGCGATCTCCTGCGCCATCACGTCGGAGGCGAGATGGGTGGAAAGTTGTATGGGGCCCTCCAGCCCGGCCTCGGCCATGGCGCGCGCTACTCCGTCATGGCGCTGGCGGATCTCGGGCGGGCCGATATCGCCCAGAAAGGCGATGCGGCGGCATCCGCGTTCGACCAGCCGCTGCCCCGCGAGATAGCCGCCCTGGGCATTGTCGGTGCCGACCGCCGCATGAACCTGATCGGGCAGGTTGACGCCCCAGGCGACCAGCGGACGATAACGGCGCGCGACCCGCTCGATCGCGTCATACTGGTTCGACTGGCCGATCAGCAGCACGCCATCGACCATGCCGCTGTCGACCACCCGGTCCAGCCAGTCGGGCGCGTCCGGGATCACCCGCGACAGCATCACGTCATAACCATTTTCGGTCAGCGCATCGGCGAGATGGCCCAGCATCGTCATGAAGAACGGGTCGGACAAATGCTGGCGTCGGTCATGCCCCAACGGCACGACGATCCCGATCACCCCGGTTCGCCGGGTACGAAGACGACTGGCCATCTGGTTGGGCCGAAAGCCGTGCTGGTCAGCCAGCGCCTGAATACGAGCGCGGGTCTCGGCATTGACCAGCGACTTGCCTGCCAGCGCGCGCGATACCGTGCCCGGCGACACGCCCGCCATCTCCGCCAGATCCGCGATCGTCCGAACCCGACGATCGCCTCCCCCAATGATATTGTCTGTCATGTGCGAATGCTAAACGGAGCATCGTCGCGCTAACAAGCAGGCAACGAAATTTCGGGGCATTTCCTTACATGGATTAGCGATATTCGGCGCTGACGTCCATTTTCAGGCCATGTAGCGCTATCACGCGTTCACCTCGACACTGCGGCGCACCGATGATCCGGATCCATCGCGAGCCGCCGGGTCGATGGATTTCCGCATCGATCGTAAAGCCGCGACGATGCCGGATCGCGTAGGACCGTAGCCGCTCGACCGCCGACAGCGATTCCGGACGATAGCGCTGTAATATACCCGGCCGCTCCGGGGCTCGATCGGGTTGCCAGTCGAATATCGGAAACACACCCGTCGTCCAGCGCAGCGTCTCGGAGTCGAGATCACAGGACCAACGCCCGAAGCCATGGGCGGCCAGCCATGCATCGTCGACCTCAACCGGGGCGGCATCGGGCGCGTTCAGGAACCCCAGATCGAAACGCCGTCCGCGTTCGAACAAGGGCCAGCTATGGTTCAGCGCGAGGGGCTCGGCTGGTTTCATACGGCACTCCACGAGAGCGCACGCAGGTTATGTCGTAAATCTTAATCCAAATTTAAAGTCGATGATTGCCAGCGAGCATCAATCCTCCCCGCCACGGGGAGGGGGACCATGCGAAGCATGGTGGAGGGGGGGCTTCCTCGATGGACGTCCCTTGCGGCCGCCCCCCTCCGTCAGGCCTGCGGCCTGCCACCTCCCCGCGAGCGGGGAGGATCGTTTGTCAGACCTTGCTCGTCAGCTCGGGCACGACGGTGAACAGGTCGCCGACCAGGCCGATGTCCGCCACCTGGAAGATCGGCGCATCCTCGTCCTTGTTGATCGCGACGATGACCTTCGAATCCTTCATCCCCGCCAGATGCTGGATCGCGCCTGAGATGCCGACCGCGACATAGACTTCGGGTGCCACGATCTTGCCGGTCTGGCCAACCTGATAGTCGTTGGGGGCATAGCCCGCATCGACCGCCGCGCGGGATGCGCCGACGGCCGCGCCCAGCTTGTCGGCGAGCGGGTCGATCAGCGCGTGGAACTGCTCCTCCGAGCCCAGCGCGCGGCCACCCGAGACGATGATCTTGGCGCTAGTCAGCTCGGGCCGGGCATTCTCGGCCTTCTCCGCGCCGACGAAGCGGGACTTGGCCGCATCGCCGGTCGAGGCCACCGCTTCGATCGTGCCCGCGCCGCCCTCGGCCGCCGCCTTTTCGAACGCGGTGGTTCGCACGGTCAGGACGAGCTTCTTGTCGCTGGTCTTGACGGTGGCAATGGCGTTGCCCGCATAGATCGGCCGGGTGAAGCTGTCCGGTCCCTCGACCGACAGGATGTCGCTGATCTGCATCACGTCGATGAGCGCGGCGACACGCGGGGCGATGTTCTTGCCGGTCGTCGTCGACGGCGCGAGGAACGCGTCGTGATGGCCCATCAGCTCGGCGATCAGCGGTGCGACATTCTCGGCCAGCGCATTGGCGTAGGCTGCATCGTCGGCGACATGGACCTTGCCCACGCCCGCGATTTTCGCCGCGGCCTGCGCCACGCCATCGACGCCCTGCCCTGCGACGATCAGGTGCACCTCGCCCAGCTTGGCCGCCGCCGTGACGGTCGCCAGCGTGGCATCCTTGACGGCCCCGCCGTCATGCTCGACCCAAACCAGCGTCTTCACTTGGCCACTCCCAGTGCTTTGAGTTTCTCGACCAGCTCGTCGACCGAGCCGACCTTGACGCCCGCCTGGCGCTTGCCGGGCTCGGCGACATGGGTGATCGTCAGGCGCGGGGCGACATCGACGCCGTAGTCGGCGGCCGTCTTGGTCGCCATCGGCTTGGACTTGGCCTTCATGATGTTGGGGAGAGACGCATAGCGCGGCTCGTTGAGGCGAAGGTCGGTCGTCACGATCGCAGGCAGCGTGAGGGCCACCGTCTCCAGGCCGCCATCGACCTCGCGGGTGACGTTGGCGCTCTCACCGTCGATCTCGACCTTCGACGCGAACGTGCCCTGCGCCCAGCCGAGCAGGCCCGCCAGCATCTGGCCGGTCTGGTTGTTGTCGCCGTCGATCGCCTGCTTGCCCAGGATCACGAGACCCGGCTGTTCCTCCTCGACCACCTTGGCGAGCAGCTTGGCGACGCCCAAGGGTTCGACCGGCTGGTCCGAGGTGATGAGGATCGCCCGATCCGCGCCCATGGCGAGCGCGGTGCGAAGCGTGTCTGCCGCTTTCGGCTCGCCGATCGAGACGACGACCACTTCGGTCGCCGCCCCCTTCTCCTTCAGCCGGATCGCCTCTTCCACCGCGATCTCGTCGAACGGGTTCATCGACATCTTCACGTTCGCCAGATCGACGCCCGTCCCGTCCGCCTTCACGCGCGGCTTCACATTATAATCCAACACCCGCTTCACGGGCACGACGATCTTCATAACCAGTCTCTCAATCAGAAGCTGAAGCGGCCGCCGATCGACGCCACGAATGCGCGGGCATTCTGCACCTGACCGTTGGTCAGGATCGGCGTCTGCACGGCCGTGCCCGCATAAGCCGCGGTACGGCGGTCGATGGGCGCATTGGCGAAGTCGATATAGCTGCCCGCTGCATCCAGCGTGAAGCGCGGCGTCACCTTATAGGACCCGCCGATCGAATAGTTCCAACGATTGGCGTCGGGCACACGCGCATCGCGGTTGCCGTTCTGGGTCGGGGTGATACCACGTTGCGCACCGGCCCGCAGGGTCAGGCGATCCGTCGCCGCGTAATCGAAACCTCCCGCCAGCGAGAAGCTGTTCTTGTAGTTCTCCGGGATCGCGGTGTTCAACGGTGCGCCCAGCCGGATCGCGTCGAAATCGGCCCAGGTGAAGCGAACCGCCTGCGCGTTCAACGTCAGCTTGTCGGTGGCGCGGAAGCGACCCGCGACGATGATCTGCGCGGGCGTGTAGAAGGTCGCAGTCGCCCCGTCGATCGTGCGGTTCTGGCCAGCCAGCGGGCCGAGGAGGCCACCGACTTCCAGACTGCCCTTCAGATTATGTTTGATCCGCGATTTGTAGCTGATGCCGACGGTGGCCCAGTCATTGTGCAGCTGGACGCCTGCGGTCCATCCCAGATCCCAGCCGTCGCCCTTCAGCCGCTGATACCCGTCGGGCAGCGTCGCCAGCACGTTGGGCAGCGCGTTGCCGAGTTCCGCCTTCGTATATTCGACGTTCAGCGCACCGCCGACCCGCAGCCAGTCGAGCAGCGCGATACCGACCGAGGGCTGGATATCGATCGTGCGCAGCTCCGTCTTGAGCGCGCTGTAACGGGCCCAGCTGGTCGCGTCATATTCGGTGGTGAAGCTGTAGGGCGAGGTGACCGCCAGGCCGACCGCGACCCGGTCGTTGAGCGGAATGGCGACCGCCCCGGAAGGCACGACGCCGCGATTGATCGGGTCGCTCGACACGCGGTCGCCACCGACCGGCTGGAACGTCTGCACCGGACCACCGGGCAGGGTCGGACGGCGGATCAGCGTTCCGTTGTCGACGACATCGCCCTTGGGGATGATCGCCGACGCGCCGAGCACCGCTTCGCCGCGCTCCATCCCTGCGATCGCCGCCGGGTTCCACCAGAGCGAGGAGGCGCCGGTATCGGCGCCCTCACCCGAAAAGGCGCGGCCCTGGCCACGGGTCGACTGTTCCTGAAGATAAAAGGCCTGGCCATGCGCCGCGCCCGCAAAGGCGAAGGAGGACGAGAGGATGGCGGTCGCCAGGAGCGGCGCCTTGAAGGACTTGGTCATGAGCATACTCCCCGGGATATTCTGATGGTTGCGCTGCGGATCAGCGGATACGGGTCCAGGTCTGGGTCTTGCACAGCGGTACGAAGACGCAGCCGCGCACCTTCAGCGTGTCCGCCCCCTCGGGCGTCAGCTTGGCGCCATAGGTCTTGCCGTCCTCGGCATTGTAGATGGTCCCGCCGCTCCACGCCGCACCATCCTGCGAAAAGCCCTGAAGGATCAGCAAATTCTTGATCGGGCGGTTGCGCAGCTTGGGATCGCGGTTGTTCTTGTCGGTCAGGTTCGGGTTGGTGCGCAGCCCTTCGGACGAAAGGATACGGCCACAGACCGAGCTGCCGCATTTCTGGATTTCGACGACGCCGCCGCGCGTCTGGGTCTGCCAGCGGCCGACCACCGAGTCCGCATTCACGCCAGCCGCTGCAAGGGCCATGGCCGTCAGGGTCAACAACATGCCTCTTCTCCTCTCCATGCCCATTTGCGGGCCGGAGCGCCGGTTCTGTCCGGTCACCCCCAGATTACCCTATACGTTCATCGCATGACGCATAGGACAATGACACATCATGCGTACGATGCCGGTTGCGCGCAATCAAGCGCAACCGGCATCGCTTCGTATCAAAACGCTTCCAGCTCCAGCGCCATGGTCGAGCGCTTGCCCGACTTGATTGCCAGGAACGCCGCCGTCGCCTGGGGCAGGATGCGATCGAAGAAGAAGCCGGCGGTGGCGAGCTTGGCCTTGTAGAAGCCCGCCTCGTCGGTCCCCTCGGCCAGCCGCTCGGTGGCGATCCGGGCCGACTTCAGGAAGCAATGGCCCATGCCGACCAGACCCAGCAGGCGCAGATAGTCGGTCGCCGCCGCGCCCGCTTCCTCGGGGTCCTTCATGCCCTTTTGCGCGATCATGCCCGTGCTAAGCTGCAACGCGCCGAACGCCTGCTGCATCCCTGCGGCCCAGCCGGTGATCGCCTTGTCCTCGTGGCGGACCAGCGCCTCGACCTGCTCCGACACCGCGTGGAAGAAGGGACGCATATAGCGGCCCATGTGCGCGGGCATCTTGCGACCGACGAGGTCGAGCGCCTGAACGCCGTTGGTGCCCTCGTAGATCTGGGCGATGCGGGCGTCGCGGACGAACTGCTCGATGCCGTGATCGCGGATATAGCCATGGCCGCCATGGACCTGCACCGCCATGTTCGCCGCGTCGAAGGCGAGGTCGGTGAAAAGCGCCTTCACGACCGGGGTCAGCAGCGCGACGAAGTCCGCCGCGCGCGACTGGTCGGCCGGGTCAATCGCATTCGCCTCGGCATCCAGCCCGCGCGCCGCCCATTGGCCCAGCGCACGACAGCCTTCCGCATAGGCGCGCATGGTCATCAGCATCCGGCGCACGTCCGGGTGGACGATGATCGGATCGGCGGGCAGGTCGGGACGCGCCGCCCCGCCCAGCGCCCGGCCCTGCAGGCGGTCCTTCGCATAAGCGACGGCCGACTGGTACGCGACCTCGTTGATGCCCAGGCCCTGGATGCCGACCGAGACGCGCTCGGTATTCATCATGGTGAACATCGCGGCCAGGCCCTTGTTAAGCTCGCCCACGACCCAGCCCTTGGAGTCGTTGAACTCCAGCTGGCAGGTGGCCGACGCCTTCAGGCCCATCTTGTGCTCGATCGCCGCGACGCTGACGCCATTGGCGGGGCCGACCGAGCCGTCGTCCTTGGGCAGGTACTTCGGCACCAGGAACAGGCTGATCCCCTTCACGCCCTTGGGGGCATCGGGGGTGCGCGCGAGGACGAGGTGGATGACGTTTTCGGTCAGGTCATGGTCGCCCGCCGAGATGAAGATCTTGCCGCCGGTCAGCCGGTACGACCCATCCTCCTGCGGCTCGGCGCGGGTGCGCAGCAGGCCCAGATCGGTGCCGCAATGCGCCTCGGTCAGGCACATGGTGCCCGACCATTCGCCCGAGATCATCTTGGGCAGATAGAAGCTCTTCAGGTCTTCCGAACCATGCCCCATCAGCGCGGTGGTCGCGCCGTGGGTCAGGCCGGGATAGAGGCTGAACGACAGGTTGGTCGCGCAGATCATCTCCTCGACCAGCTTGTTCACCGCCTCCGGCAGCCCCTGCCCGCCATATTCGACCGGCGAGGCGAGCGCGGCCCAGCCGCCCTCGCAGAACTGGTTATAGGCTTCCTTGAAACCGGCGGGCGTGCGGACGACGCCGTTTTCCAGCTTGCAGCCCTCGATATCGCCGGTGGCGTTGAGCGGCAGCAGGACCTCCTGCGTGACGCGCGCCGCCTCTTCGAGGATGGCGTCGTACAGCTCTGGGCCGAATTCGTCCTGCCCCGCGACGGGGCCGAACTCGTCCTCCTGGAACAGCTCGTGGAGGACGAAACGCATGTCGCGCAGCGGTGCGTTATAGACTTGCATGGGATTATCCTCTCCCGATCAATTGCGCAGCGGCTTGCCGGTTTCGAGCATGTGCTCGACCCGCGCCTGGGTCCGCGCGTCCTTGACGCTTTCCATGAAGGCAGCGCGTTCCAGCTTGAGCAGCTGGTCCTCGCTCACCTCGTCGATGATGTCGGCCTCGCCGCCGGTGACGATGTTCGCCAGACGGCCAGCGACCACCACGTCGTAGGGCGTGGCGACGCCCTTCTTGGCGAAATCGGCGACCGCGCCGTTGAAGGCGACGCGTCCGGCCGCCCCCGGCAGGCGGAAGACCGGCTTTTCGGGCGGCTGGTAACCCTCGACCAGCGACAGCGCCTTCTGCTTGGCATCGGCGAGCAGACGGTCGCGGTTCATGGTGATGCCATCGTCCTTGCGGAGATAACCAAGGTCCTTGGCCAGCGCCGCCGAGCGCGACACCTGCGCGGTCGAGATGGTCTCGAACGCCTTCATCGCGGCGGGCATCGGGCCCTTGGGCATCTTGGGCGACTTGGCGAGACGATCGATCAGCTCGCCATTGCCACCCCAGCCCGGCACCAGACCGACGCCGGTTTCGACCAGCCCGATATAGCTCTCCGCATGGGCCTGGATCGCGTCGGCGTGGAGCAGGATCTCGCACCCGCCGCCCAGCGCCATGCCCGCAGGCGCGGCGACCACGGGGAAAGGCGCGTATTTCAGCGCCTTGTACGCCTGCTGCCCCGCGACGACCAGCTTGTCGACCTCACCCCAGGCGGCGATGTTCACCGCAAACATGGCGAGGCCCAGATTCGCTCCGACCGAGAATTTGCTGCCCTCATTATAGATGACCAGCGCCTTATACTGGCTCTTCACCAGCGCGATGGTCTTCTGGAGCAACGACAGGACCTGCTCGTCGAGCGCGTTCATCTTGCCGGTGAATTCGAACGCCACGACGCCGTCACCGACATCCCAGGCCGCCGCCGAACCGTTCTTGAGCAGCGGTTCGGAGCGCAGCTTGATATCCTCGAGCAGCAACACGCCCTCGGCCCGGACGACATCGGCGTATTCGCCGCCGAGCGTCAGATACTGACGCTTGCCATCGACCACGCGGTAGAAGGGGCGGTCACCCGCCGTCTCCAGCAGCGCCGGGACCGGCTTGCCCTCGGCGCGCAGCCGCTCGGCCAGTTTGCCCGGACCCATGCGGTCGATCAGCTCGAACGGGCCGAACTTCCAGTTATAGCCGAGCTTCATCGCGTCATCGATCGCGACCACGTCGTCCGCCGCCTCGCCGACCAGCCCGGCGGCATAGGACAGCACCGGACCCAAGATCGCCCAGGCATAGTCGCCGACCTTGCCCGGCGTCGCGACCAGCGCGGCCAGGTCCTTCTCGGCGCGGCCCGGCAGACGCTCGGGCTTCTTCTCCGCGCGATACTCGCCGGTCTTCAGGTCGATCGCCTGCTTGGCCTTGCTGCCGTCGGGCTTGCGGTCCAGGCGATAGAAGCCGCCCTTGCCCTTGCGGCCCGTAAACCCTTCCGCGATCATCTTGTCGACCAGCGGCAGCGGACGGATCGTGTCGAAATAGGCGTCACCCGCGGGCAGCGTCGACGACAGCGACTTGGCGAGCAGCGGCATCAGGTCGATGCCGACCAGGTCGATCAGCCCGAAAATGCCGGTCTTGGGCACGCCCATCGGACGGCCGCCGATCTGGTCGGCCTCCTCGACGGTCAGCCCCTGGTCCATCGCCGCATTGATCGCGACCGCCAGCCAAAAAGTGCCGATACGGTTGGCGATGAAGCCCGGCGTATCCTTGGCGCGGACGATGCGTTTGCCCATGCGGTGATCGACGAACTGTTCGACCTTGGCCGCGACACCGGCGTCGGTATGCTCCGAGGTCACGATCTCGATCAACCGCATATAGCGCGGGGGGTTGAAGAAATGGGTGATGAGGAAGTCGTTTTTGAACTGCTCCGACCGCCCCTCGACCAGATGGGCGAGCGGAATGGTCGAGGTGTTGGACGACACCGCCGTGCCGGGACGCTTCAGCGTCTCCAGCTTGGCATAGAGTGCCTGCTTGATGTCCAGCCGCTCGACCACCGCCTCGACGATCCAATCGCACTCGGCGACCTTATCGAGGTGATCCTCAATATTGCCGGTTTCCACCAGCTTGGCGGCGGCGGGGGACATGAAGGGCGCAGGCTCGGTCTTGAGCATTTTGGCAACCGCCCCCTTGGCCACCGCATCGCGGTCACCGCCGTCCTTGGGCACGATATCGAGCAGCAGGACGGGCACACCGGCGTTGGCGACCTGCGCCGCAATGCCAGCCCCCATCACGCCTGCACCGATCACGCAGACCTTGTTGATCGTGTCAGCCATCATGCACGCTCCAGAACCGTGGCGATCCCCTGCCCGCCGCCGATGCACTGGGTGGCGAGCGCATATTGGCCGCCGTCGCGCGCCAGCAGCGCCGCCGCCTTGCCGACGATGCGCGCGCCGGTCGCGCCCAGCGGATGGCCGATGGCGATGGCGCCGCCGTCCTTGTTGATCGTCTCGTCCTTCAGACCCAGATCGCGGATGCAGGCGATCGCCTGGCTGGCAAAGGCTTCGTTGATCTCGACGACGTCGAGGTCGCTGGCCGAGATACCAGCACGCTCCAGCGCCTTCTTCGACGAACCGATCGGGCCGAGCCCCATCGTCTCCGGCTCGCAACCGGAAATGCCGACCGCCTTGATGCGGGCGAGGATCGTCAGACCATGCTTCTTGGCGAATTCCTCCGACGTGACCAGCACGGCGGCCGCACCATCGGTCAGCGGCGAAGCGGTGCCCGCGGTCACGGTGCCGTCCTTGTCGAAGGCGGGCTTCAGGCCGGACAGGACTTCCTCGGTGGTGTCGGGACGGATCAGGCCGTCCTCGGTCACATCGCCCGCCTTGGTGTGGATCGGCACGATCTCGTCAGCCAGACGACCCGCGGTGCGTGCCTCGGCGGCCTTCTTCTGGCTGGCGACCGCGAACTTCTCCTGCTCGGCGCGGGTGATCTGGTACTTCTCCGCGACATTCTCGGCGGTCTGGCCCATGCCCATATAGGCACCGGGGCGCGCGGCGGCGAGTTCGGGGTTGGGCAGCGGATTGTAGCCGCCCATCGGCACCCGGCTCATCGACTCGATACCGGCGCAGATGAACGCCTCGCCCGCGCCGATCTGGATCTGGCCCATGGCGATATGGATGGCCGACATGGACGATCCGCAGAAGCGGTTCACCGTCATGCCACCGACCGACAGCGGCAGGTCGGCGAGCAGACCGATCAGGCGCGCGACGTTCATGCCCTGCTCGCCCTCTGGAAAGGCGCAGCCCAGGATGATGTCCTCGATCTCCGACGCATCGACGCTGGTGCGTTCGATCAGACCGCGAATCACCTGGGCGGTCAGATCATCGGGGCGGACCCGTGCGAGCGCGCCCTTGCCAGCCTGGGTGAAGGGAGAGCGGGCATAGCCTGCGATCACGATGTTGGTCATCCAATCCTCTCTTTATGGGCTTGCGGCCTAACGTTAAGGTGCGTTACCTACCCTATACGTCAACACAATAAGCAACTCGACCGCAATCGACAACCGGGTATGGTCGAAAAAAGATATAGGAGAGCGACGCGATGACGGCAGGAGCCATCGGGGAAACCACGACAGGCGGTGTACCGGGTCAGGCGACGGGACGCCCCCTGGTCTTCGAGCCGCGGCTGCTGACCGATATGTTCGAGACCACGGTACGGCGGCACGGGTCGCGGCCCGCCATCGACTTCATGGGTCGAATCACCCGCTATGACGAACTGGGCACGATGGTCGACAAGGCCGCCGCCGGGCTTCAGGCGCTGGGCGTGAAACAGGGCACCCGCGTCGCGCTCTGCCTGCCCAACATCATCTATTATCCGGTGCTCTACTTCGCGACGCTCAAGGCCGGGGGCATCGTCGTCAACGTCAACCCGCTCTATGTCGAGCGCGAGCTGTGCCACCTGCTGGAGGATTCGGGCGCGGAGATCATCGCCACCTGCGACATTCCCGACATCTATGGCCGCGTCTCCCACGTCGCCGAAAAGCTGAACTTGCGTCACGTCATCGCCTGCCCGGTTGCCGATGCCCTGCCGACGATCAAGGGCCTGGCCTATCGCCTGCTCAAGCGCGCGATGATCGCCGCGCCCGGCCCATCGCCCCGACACCTGAGCTTTGCCCAGATGATGAAGCGCGGCGGCACGCTGACCCCGGTATCGGCCAAGCCCGACGATGTGGCCGTGCTGCAATATACCGGCGGCACGACGGGCAGCCCGAAGGCGGCGATGCTCTCGCACGCCAACCTTGTCGCCAATGCCGATGCCATGGTCATCCATACCGGCGGCGAGGAGATGATCGGCGAGGAACGCATCCTGGGCGTCCTTCCCCTCTTCCACGTCTTTGCGCTGACTACCGTGCTCAGCTTCGCGATCCGGGTCGGCGCGGAGATGATCCTGCTCCCCCGGTTCGAGCTGGATCAGGTGCTCAAGACCATCGCCCGCAGCAAGCCGACCTATTTCCCGGCCGTCCCCACCATCTACAACGCGATCGCGGGCGTGGCCGAGGCGCGCAAGGTCGACCTGTCGGCGATCAAGGCCTGTATCTCGGGCGGCGCGCCCCTGCCCGCCGAAGTGCGGATCGCGTTCGAGAATACGACCGGCGGCAAGCTGGTCGAGGGCTATGGCCTGTCCGAGGCGTCGCCGATCATCACCTGCAACCCCATCATCGGCGAGAACAAGGGGGGCTCTGCGGGCCAGCCCTTCCCCGGCACGGTCATCGAGATCCGCGACCGCGACAATCCCGACCGGCTGATGCCGCCGGGCGAGGTCGGCGAAATCTGCGCGCGCGGCCCGCAGGTCATGTCCGGTTACTGGAACAGGCCGAGCGAGACCGAGCAGGTCTTCATCCACGGCGCGCTGCGCACCGGCGATGTCGGCTATCTGGACGAGGACGGCTATCTGTTCATCGTCGACCGGATCAAGGACGTGATCCTGTGCGGCGGCTACAACGTCTATCCGCGCATGATCGAGGAAGCGCTGTACGAGCATCCGGCCGTCGCCGAAGCCGTCGTCATCGGCATCCCCGATGCCTATCGCGGCCAGTCGCCCAAGGCCTTCGTCAAGCTCGCCGCCGATCACCACGCCACGCCCGAGGAACTGCGTGTGTTCCTTCAGGACAAGGTCAGCAAGATCGAACTTCCCCGCGAGGTCGAAATCCGCGAAAGCCTGCCCAAGACCCTGATCGGCAAATTGTCGAAAAAGGAATTGGTTGAGGAAGAATTGGCCAAGGCCGCTGCGGCGGCGGTGCGGCCCGTGGGGGAATAGACGGTGGGGGAAAACGAGGAGCTTCGCGGCATCCAGGATGTCGCGAACAGCCTGGGCGTGACGACGCGCACGCTGCGTTTCTATGAAGATCGCGGACTGATCGAGCCGCGCCGCGTCGGCACCGCGCGCGTCTATTCCAAGCGCGAGACGGGCCGGATGCAGTTGATCCTGCGCGGCAAGCGACTGGGATTCTCTCTCCGCGAGATCGAGGAGTTCCTGCGGCTGTACGACGCCGATCCGCAGCATGTCGAACAGATGCGCGTGCTGGCCGAACGTTGCCGCGAGCGGGTGGACGAACTGCGCCAGCAGATGACCGCGCTGATCCAGACGGTCGACGAGCTGGAGACGATCGAACGCGAAGCGCGCGAGCGGATCGCCAAGGCGGGGGCGTAAATTCGCCAGCCGTCATTGCGAGCGTAGCGAAGCAATCCAGGACGTCTTGCCCGGACACTGGATTGCTTCGCTACGCTCGCAATGACGCAGTAGGGCTGTTCCTTACGCCCCCGTCGGTGCCCGCCAGCCCAAGCCGAGCGCTTTTTGTAGCGCCACATAATCATTGGTCAGCCCGGCGACCGCCTGCGACAGCGACTGCTGCGCCGCCACCCGCTGCCGCTCGGCGTCCAGCGTATCGATCAGCGTCGCGGCACCCGCGCGATAACGCTGCTGCATCAGCACCGCCGAACGGTCGGCCGACGCCTTCGCCCGCGCCAGCGTCGCCACCGTGTTTCGCCGAGCCCGGAAACGGGCCAGCGAATCCTCCGCATCGCGCAGCGCCGACAGGACCGCGCCGCGATAGCGCGCCTCCGCCTCGTCGCGCGCGCCCTCGGCCTGTCCGACGCGGGCGTTGGCGCGGCCGAAGTTCAGCACGTTCCACTGGAGCATCGGCGCGCCAAGCGTCACCAGATTGTCGAGATCGGTCAGCGAGTCGAGCGAGGTGCCGCCGATGCCGATGATCCCCATCAGGTTGAGGCGCGGGAACTTCGCCGCTTCCGCCACGCCGATCTTGGCCGTCTGCGCCGCCAGATTGCGCTCGGCGGCGCGAATGTCGGGGCGGCGCTGAAGCAGGCTGGTCGGATCGCCCACCGACACCTGGGCCGGGGGCAGCGGCACCTGCCCCGCCTGGGTCAGCCGCTGGTCGAGCATACCCGGCGCCTCGCCGATCAGGATGGCAAGCGCATTGAGATAGGTCTCGACCGAGGCCGACAGCGGCAGGATCTGCGCATCGGTGCTCTCCACCTGGTTGCGCAGCCGCTCCACCTCCAGCTGCGAGGCGGTGCCGTTGTTGAACCGCTGGAGCGTCAAATTCAGCGTGTCGCGCTGCATCCGCGACGCCTCACGCGCCAGGATCAGCCTTTGCTGCGCGTCGCGAAGCCCGACATAAGCCTGGGCGACATCGGCGCTGAGCGACACCTGCGCATCGGCGACATTGGCCTCCGCCGCCGCCGCACTGGCGCGGGCCGCCTCGACGGTGCGGCGACGGCCGCCGAACAGGTCGATTTCCCAGCTGGCATCGAAGCCCAGGTTGAAGAAGTCGACATTGGTGCCACCGCCCGAGCCGTTCGCCGAACCGCCGGACGCGCCGCCATTGGCACCGCCCTGCTCCCCGCTGCCGCCGCCGAGGTTGAGTTCGGGGAGATTGGCATGGAGATAGGTCGCACTGGCATTGGCGTTGGGCGCCTGGTTGGCCCGCTCCAGCCGCAGCGCCGAACGCGCCTGCTTCAACCGCGCCTGCGCCACCGCAACATTGGGATTGGACGCCAGCGCCCGCTCCTCCAGCCAGTTGAGCATGGGATCGTTCAGCGTCGTCCACCAGTCGGCGACCGCAGGGGCGGTCGTCGCCAGCGTGTTGTCGGCGCGCACGAAGCCGGCGGGCGGGGTCGCCGCCGAGCCGATGGCCTTGGGCGGTCCCGCATAGTTCGGCCCGACGGTGCAGGCCCCCAGCAGGAGGAGCGGGATCAGGGAAAACTGCTTGCGCATCATGGTTCTCAATGCATCGCCACAGGGCCGCCCTTGGGCAGCGGGCGGAGGAACAGGACAAGCGGCATCACCATGATGATGCCGACGCACAGGATGAAGAACAGGTCGTTATAGGTCATGACCAGCGCCTGTTGCTGGATGATGTTGCCGATCATGCGGTAGCCAGCCTCGGTGCCGCCGAATTGCTGCGACAGACCGGCCAGCCAGTCCTGCACCGCCTGCGAATTGGCGGCCAGCGATTCCTCCAGGCGCTGCTGATGGAGGAAGCTGCGCTGGTCCTGCACCGTCGCGATTCCCGCGAGCGCGAACGAGCCGCCCAGGTTGCGCGCCGCACTGAACAGCCCGGCCGCATCGCCTGCCTGCGACGGCGGCACCGACGAGATCGCCGCCTGGTTCAAGAACAACATGCCCAGGATCGTACCGACCCCGCGCAGCAACTGGCTGTCGGTGAAGGAACCGCCGGTGGAATCGGCGGTCAGCACCGTGTCGATCCCCGCGCTCAGCGCCATGATGCCCAGCCCCAGGCCGACCGCGATGGGGATATCGACCTTCTTGATGAGGATCGGGGTGAACGGCATCATCAAGAGGCTGGGAATACCGCTGAGCAGAACCACCTTGCCCGCCTGGAACGCGTTGTACCCGGCAATCGAGGCGAGGAACTGCGGGATCACATAGGAGGTGCCATAGAGCACCATGCCCAGCACGATACCCATGATGACCACGCTGCCGAACTGACGGTCGAGCAGCAGCTTGAGGCGGATGACCGGCTTGGACGCGACGAACTGCCCCGCGAACAACAGGCAGAAGCCGACGATCGACAGAGCGGTCAGCTCGACGATCTCGCGCGACTGGAACCACTGCTCGCGCTGCCCTTCCTCCAGCACTACCGTCAGGCCGCCCAGACCCAGCGCCAGACCGGCGATGCCCAACCAGTCGGCCTTCATCAATTCGGCCATTTGCGGCTTCTGGTGCGGCAAGCCGACGAGCAGGAAGGTGACGAGGATCGCCCCCACCGGCACGTTCAGGAAGAAGGCATAGTGCCAGCTGACATTCTCGGTCAGCCAGCCGCCGATCAGAGGCCCCATCACGGGGCCCAGAATGGCGGTGACGCCGAAAAAGGCGGTGCCGATCGGCTGCTGCTCACGCGGCAGGCGGGTGGCGATAATGGTCAGCGCGGTGGGGATCAGCGCGCCGCCGGTGATGCCCTGCCCCGCGCGCCCGATAATCATCATCGTCAGGTTGGTCGACAGGCCGCACACCACCGAGAAGCTGGTGAACAGGATCGTGGCGATCAGCAGGAAGGTGCGCAGGCCGAGCAACCGCTCCAGCCAGGCCGACAACGGGATGATGATGATCTCGGCGACGAGGTACGAGGTCGCGATCCACGTCCCCTCGGTCCCGCTGGCGCCGATCTCGCCCTGGATGGTCGGCAGCGCCGAGTTGACGATCGAGATGTCGAGCGTCGCCATCAGCGCACCGATGCTGCCCGCCGCGACGGCGAGCCAAGCGGTCAGGTCGGCCTTGGCGGGTGTGCCGCCGCCCTGGGCGGCCGAACCGGCCTTATTGCCCCGAGCGGGGGCGGCGGCGGCGCTCACCGGCCCTGCGCCCCCTGCCGCGTCTCGTTATGCTGGTCCTGCTGCTCGGCGATGCGCTTCAGCGCGCCCTTGGCCGAACGGGTATCCACCGTCACCTCGACCGACATGCCCGGCACCATCAGGGCGCGGGTCTGCGCATCGGCGTCGACCGCGATGCGGACGGGCACGCGCTGCACGATCTTGGTAAAGTTGCCGGTCGCGTTCTGCGGCGGCAACAGCGAGAATTGCGCGCCGGTGCCCGGCGCCACGCTCTCGACATGACCCTTGATCTCGACGCCCGGCAGCGCATCGACATCGATCTTCACCGGCTGGCCGGGGCGCATCAGGCCGAGCTGCGTCTCCTTGAAGTTGGCGTTGATATACAGCTGGTTGACCGGCACGATCGACATGGTCCGGGTGCCCGCCTGCAGGAACTGGCCGACGCGCACCGTCTTGTTCCCGACCCGGCCGCCGATGGAGGCGCGGATCAGGGTCGAGTTCAGATTGACGTCGGCGGCGTCGAGCTGCGCCTTGGCGGCCTGCCCCTGCGAACGCGCCTGCTGGACCTGTGCATCGAGCGTGCCGATGCGGCGACGCGACGCGGCCAGCGCGGCGGAGGCGGCTGCGACCTTGGCATTGGCCTGGCGCGCCTGGTTCTGCAGCTGCGACAGGCGCTCGCGGCTTTCCGCGCCCGATGCGGCGAGCGGGGCGTAGCGCGTCACCTCGGCCTGGGCGAAGGCGGCGTCGCTCTGCGCGGCGCGGAGATCGGCCTCGGCGCGATCGATCGCCGCCTGCTGTTCCTTGATCTGCGCCTGGACACCCTCGGCATTGGCACGGGCGACGCCGATCTGCGCCTGGATCTGCGCCGTCTGCGCCTTATAGTCGCGGGTATCGATCTGGAGCAGCGGCTGGCCCGCCTGAACGTTCTGGTTCTCGGCCACGAACACCTTGTCGACATAGCCCGAGACCTTGGGCGCGACCGTGACCGCATCCGCCTGGATATACGCGTCGTTGGTCGTCTGCATATACTGGCCGACGCTCTTGTAATTGACGTACCAGAACACGCCACCGATCACGGCAACCGCCGCGACGACCAGCAGGATGATACGGATACGCCGCTTCTTGGCGAGCGATACGGGAGCCTTGTCCTCGGCCGCGTCGGCGCCTTCGCGCTCTGCGTCCTGCCCCTCATTCACTTGGTTTGCGTCGGCCACACCGGCCTCCCTGTCGATGGAATCAAAAATACTGGGTCGTGCATTTGCTCGCACTTGCACAATAAGGCAAGACCATTTATTGAGCTACCTCATATTATGACCGATCATGTACAACTGGCGATACGCTATGGGCGCATCTACAACCTGATGCATCGGGTGCTCGACCGGCGCATGGTGGCGGAGGGTGCGTCGCTGGCGCGGACCAAGATGCTGCATTACATCGCCCACAATGCGCCGGTGCGCGCGGCGGACGTCGCGGACTGGTTCGATCTTGCGCCGCGTACCGTGACCCAGGCGATCGATACGATGGAGCGCGACGCGCTGGTCGTTCGGGTGCCCGATCCGGTCGACCGACGCGCCAAGCGGCTCGATATCACCGACAAGGGCCATCAAGTCCTGCGCCAGACCGAGCCGCTGCGTCGCGAACTGGTAGAACAGGCGTTCAGCCTGTTGACCGAGGAGGACATCGGCGATTTTGCGCGCATCCTCGACCGGCTGGAACTGGCGATCGAAACCCGGATCGGGGCGGGCCCCGGAGCGGCCTGCATGGGCGGGCGTGCCGGGGTCTGATCGTCGCCATGTCGCCAAGCCGAACCCCCTTCTCCGTCTGAACCCCGCGTCACGCCTCCGGTCGGACGGCGCCTATCCTGCCTCGTGGTAGAATTTCAGTGCAGGCGGCGGATCGCTGGGTCGTCGGCCGGTCGCGGTCTGGTGCGCGGCGCGGACGGCGGCACCCAGACTACCGGCACGAAACGGCTTGGCGATGCAGCCGATGACCAGCGGATGTCCGCCATTTTCGGGACAATTGCCGCTGAGGAACACGCACGGAATCCCGCGATCGGCCAGCAACTGTGCCGCGGTCAGCCCGCTGTCGCCATCGGCCAGTTTGACGTCGCAAAGCGCCAGATCGGGCCGCTCCCCATCCGCCAGCGCCATGGCGGAGGCAACCGTATCGGCGATGCCGATGACCCGGTGGCCGTGCAGGGTCAGGGCATCTTCGACCAGCATCGCGACCAGCGCCTCATCTTCGATGATGAGGAGGTTCAGCGGCGTCTCGTCGGCAATTTCGTCATGGGGCTGAGGGGCGAGTCCCGTATGTGCCGCCTTCATGCGGCATGACCAAGATCAAACACCCATCACCCTCGCTCGTCAACGTCGCGCGCAACTGATGGCAAAGTCGCGCCACCAGCCGATTGCGATCGACCAGATCGACGATACGTCCCCATCCGATCGCCTGAAACGCGATGCGGAGCGTTTCGTTCCCGTGAGCACCTCGGACCATGAAGCCGATCCGTGGGGTCCCCACCCCTTCCGCCATCAGCGCATCGAGCAGCAGGGCGGCGGCCACCGCGCGCTCGACAGGGACCGAAACAGGGGTGTCGACCGTGATCGGCAGGGCCGCCTCATGGCCGCGCAACTGCGCGATCACGTCGCCGAACAGTGCTGGCAGGTCGACCAGCCCCGGATCGGCGGTGGCGTAAAGCGGCCGGTGGGCGCTCGCGAGCACCTGCAAGCGCTCGGCCGCGCGCATCAGCGCGCCGCGCGTACCCGGATCCTGGGCCTCCCGCCCCTCGTGCGACACCAGGCCGATCGCGACCTGCAGGGCGTTGCGGACCCGGTGGTTCAGTTCGGCCAGTAGCCGCGCCTGGGTGTCGAGCCCATGCCGGAGCGCCTCCTCGATCCGCAGCCGATGCTGCGCCAGGGCGGCATAATGGCATAGCAGCAGCAACAGCCGCCGCTCATCCTCGTCGAACGGCCGCGCGGCCCGCCGTCCGAAACCGAGCGTGCCCAGCACCTCGTCCCCATGGAGCAGCGGCATACACAGATAGACATCGACACCCAGCGACCGGACAAAGGCCGTCTGCGCCTCCCCACTGGTCTGGATATCGGTCAGGTGAAGCACCCGACGCTCCCGCATCGCCTGCCCGCAGGCGGACAGGGCGATGTCCAGCTCGGCAGCCGCAAGACGCTCGGCGCGGGTCAGGCCGCCCGACGTATCCAGCCGGACGACGTCGCCATCGCGGCGGAAATGGAAGAAGACGTCGAGCCGCATTTCGTCGCGGATGAGCGCGAACAGCGAATCGATCATCGCAGCCGGATCGTCGGCCGCCATCAGCCGGTCGGTCGCCGCCGCCACCAGCGCCATATAGCGCTGGGCATCGGCTGGACCGGCCGCAGCCGTTCCGATCGCTTCGCCGGGCATCGGCAAAGGCGGTGATGGAGGTGGTGGGAGAGCCACGACCGGCAGAGTAACGCTACCGGGCCGTGGCTCCAAGGCCTGTTTCGGACAAATCCGTCGGGTGGATCATGATCCGCCCGGACGGATCAGCGCGCCATTACCGCCGACTGGTCGAGCGGCACCACCGGCAGCCAGACACGGCTGGCATTGGCACCGCCGCGCTCCAGCGTGATCGTCGCCTTCTTATAGTCGCTCGCCCTGGCCGTGAAGATATTGGGCACGAAGGTCTGCGGATTGCGGTCGTAGAGCGGGAACAGGCTGGACTGGACCTGGATCATGATCCGGTGGCCCGGCTGGAACACATGATTCACCGTCGGCAGGCGAAATTTGTATTCCTGCACCTTGCCCGCCGGGATGGCGGTGGGGTTGGAGAAGCCGTTGCGATAACGCCCGCGGAAGATGTCGAGGCTGATCGGCAGCTCATAGCCGCCCATCTTCGGATCGATCGCGTCCTCGGGCGGCAGCACGTCGATGATCTTCACGACAAAATCGCCGTCCGTGCCGGTCGTCCGCGCGAACAGGTCGGCGATCGGCGCACCCGACACGCGCACCGCCTTGGTCAGGACCGGCGTCGTATAGGTAACGACATCGGTGCGGCCATCGGCATGACGCTGGTCGCTGACCAGCCAGTCACCCCAGCGGCCATCGTTGAAGTTCACCGGACGCGACAGATGCGGCACCGGATTGGCCGGATCGGAGACATAGGCATCGGCCCCGGCCCCCGGCTTGTCGAAGCTCAGACCCTTGTCATCCGCCAGATAGAGCGGGGTCAGCGGCGCGGCACACCCGCTCTGGCAGGCGAGCGGCCATTGGGTCAGCTTGTCCCAATGGTTTTCGCCGGTGTTGTAGATGGCCGCGCTGGGCAGGTTGGCGGGCGCGCCGTCCTTAAGATACTGGTTGAACAGCGGCAGGACCATGTCCTCGCGGAACTGCTTGGCGGTGTCGCCATTCCACTGGAACGGCCCCAGGCTGATGCCGGTGCGGTTGATCTGGCTATGCCGCCACGGCCCCATTACCAGGAAGTTGTTGCCCAGCTTGCCCTTGGCCTTCAGCGCTTCCCAGGACGTGATCGCGCCGTACATGTCCTCCTGGTCCCACAGCCCCTGTTCCCAGATCGTCGGCACATTGGAGGGATTGGCCGCCAGCAGCTTGTCGAGCGCCTGGCCCTGCCAATAGAAGTCATAGGCCGGATGCTGCACGATACGCTGCCAGAAGGGCAGCTGGTCGTAACCCGACTTCTTGGCCCAGTCGTTCGCCGAGCCGTAGCGGAAATTCTCGTAATCGTCGTAACCGCCGCTGGACGGCGCCTTGCCCTCACCCTTGTAGCCGGTCTGCGACCCGATCCAGGCGATATTGGCGAGGCGGAACGCGCCGTAATGGAACCAGTCGTCGCCCATCCAGCCGTCGATCATCGGGCTTTCGGGTGCGGCGACCTTCAGCGCGGGGTGCGGGTTCAGCAGGGCCATGACGACGGTGAAGCCCTCGTAAGACGACCCGATCATGCCGACCCGGCCATTGGACTGGGGCAGATTCGCCTTATTCACCAGCCAGTCGATCGTGTCATAGGCGTCGGTCGTGTGGTCGACCTTTGTCGCGTTCAGCGGGCCGATGACGGGGCGGGTGACGACATATTCGCCTTCCGATCCGTATTTGCCGCGAATGTCCTGATAGACACGGATGTAACCGGCCTTCACGAATTCCTCATCGGCCAGCGGCAGCGCCTCGATCATCTTGGTGCTGTCCGAGCGTTTGGCGCGGCCCGCGGCATTATAAGGGGTGCGGGTCAGCACGATCGGTGCATTCACCGCGTTCTTCGGGATCACGATGACGGTGTACAGCTTCACGCCGTCGCGCATTGGAACCATCACTTCGCGCTTGATATAGTCGCGCTCGGCCACGTCGGTCGGCGGGGTGAAATGAGCCGGGATATCGCTGACCGTCGAATCGGTGACGACCTTGACCGGCTGCTGGTCCGTCGCGGGTGCCTGTTGCGCGGTGGCGGGCGTCAGGACGGCAAGCGCGCTGGCGGCGAGCAGAAATTGGCGGAAACGCATGAAAAACGGACCCCCTCATGGTCGTGAATGCCGCATCGTGCCGCGACACGGGGTCGGGAGCAACTGTCGGATTTTGCGATGATACATGGTCTCATTCGGGGCGCAAGCGGCCCCGCTTCACCGCCGCGCTTTCCTTTCCGCGCATCGCCTCATAATATGGTCAGACAACAAAGGGGTGACGCCCCGATGATCCGGGGAGGACCCTACCGAGTGACGACCTTGAAGCGGCGCGGCCCCGCCCATAGCGCCCTGGCGCGGGAGATCGGTGTCGCCATCGTAACCGGCCGCATCCCGACCGGATCGACCCTGCCCGGCGAAGTCGAGATTGCGGAGCAGCGCGGCATATCCCGCTCCGTGGTGCGCGAGGCGCTGCGGATGCTGGCGGCCAAGGGGCTGGTGGTCAGCAAGCCCAAGGCGGGGACGCGGGTGCGTGAGCGGCTGGAATGGAACCTGCTCGACCCCGAACTGCTCGCCTGGATGTTTGAGGGCGAGCCGCCCGCCGGTTTCGTCACCAGCCTGTTCCAGCTGCGCCTGATCGTCGAGCCCGCCGCCGCCGAACTGGCGGCGGTCAAGCGCGACACGCGCCAGCTCTCCCGCATGGGTGCCGCGCTGGAGGCGATGGGCGAGCACGGGCTCCACACCGAACAGGGCCGCGCCGCCGACCAGCTGTTCCACAACATCATCCTGGAGGCGACGGCCAACGAACTGCTCATCAGCCTGTCGGGCAGTATCGGCGCGGCCGTCCGCTGGACCACGCTCTACAAGCATCGCAGCGCCAAACAGCCCCGCGACTCCATGCCCGAACACCGCCACCTGTTCGCCGCCATCGCGGAGGCCGACGCCGCCGCCGCGCGTGCCGCGACCATCGTGCTGGTCGAACAGGCCAGAGAGGATACCGAACGCGCACTGGCGCGCTGATCCACTCCCGCTCTACGTCACCGTTCCGGTCACGTCCCCGCCCCGACGCGGGTCCGCCATCCTGGCATGCCAGGCCATGGCGGCACGACCGGCCAGATTGCGCATATCCTGCAATGCCGCGACATCCGCCTGACGATGGGTCAGTCGGTGCAACCAGCCGCCCAGGTCGTGCAGGGCGATTTCGGCATCCACGCTGGCGCGTCCCGCCGCCCGGCGCGTAGCCTCGATCACGGCGCGGGGCTCGCCCTGAGTCACCGCCTCGCCATAGCGGCGATTGGCGGCGATCCCGGCCGCGATCCGCCTGGGCAGGGGAAGGCCAAAGTCCGGCCGGAAGGCGAACACCGCCAGCATCGCCGCGATGCTGCCGATGACATTGTCGACGATCCGCGCCGATGCGATACCGATTGCGGGGTGCAGCATGTCGGTGACCAGGACGAACAAGGTGGTCAGGAACATCACGAAGACGGTGTAGTTGACCGACCGCAGCGCCATGGTGACCGCCGCCAGCGCCACCGCGGCCAGAGCAGGAACGATCGCCCCGCCGCCCAGCAGGGGTAACGCGAGCGCCAGCGCCCCGCCCAGCAGGCTGCCCGCGATACGCTCCAGACAACGCGACCATGTCACCCGCACATCGCCCTGCAACACGACGATGACCGCCATCGCCGCCCAATAGGGATAGCCGAGCCCGAACGCCGCCGCCGCCAGATAGACCCCGACCACGCCACCGGCTTGCCTGAGCCCCTGCGACACCATCGCCAAGGATCGATCGGCCGGTGGCGCGGCACCGCCGCCGGGTGCCGGATCGACAACCGGGGCCGCATTCGAATCACTCAGCATGTCCAGCACGCCTTCGAGCGCCGCTGCACACCCCCTGAACACATCCTGCGTCAGGTTCGCGCGAAGCCCTTGAAGCGTGCCCCTCGCCTCGGCCATGGCGGCTCCGCTAAGGAGGCCCCCGCCTGCGACCACGCGTCGGCAGGCATTGGCCAACGCCGCACGCTCCCCCGCCGGACCCCAGCGGTCGATGCAGGCCTGGTCCAGTGCAAGCAGCACCCCGAACATCGCCTCCGCCGCCGCAATATCCCGCCGCGCGGCCGTCACCGGGCCCGACGCCTCGCCCTCGTAGCGGATCAGCACATCGCGAAACCGCTCGATCGCCAGCCGTACCGCCCTGCGATGCTCGGCATGATCGCCATGCCAGCGTGCATCGCGGTGAGGACCATCGCCCAGCTCCGCCAGATATTCCGCCATGTCCGACAGACGGGTGCTCACCGCCCGACCGGCACGGCGCAGCGGATCATAGGCATTGATCCGCCAGAAGACGGTCATCAGCAGGTAGCTCCACGCCGCTCCCGCCAGGAACGCCATCGCCAGCGGGACCGCCATGGCCAGGGGATGCGGAAAGCCGACCGCGACCACCGCGACGACCGCCGACAGCGTCCCGACCAAGCCACCAAAGGGCAGCCGCGCCGCGCACAATGTCGCGATGAAGACCAGCAACGGCCCGATCAGCAGGCTGCCCTGCGGCACGAGCCATGCGGCCCAGGAGCCGATCAAAGCGATCGCCGTCCCGCTCGCCATGAAGATCGCAAGCAGGCGACGGCGCAGGCGATCGGGCCCCGGCGTATCGCACAGGCATGTCCAGAAGGCGGCATAGACCGCCCATCCCCATGCAACATGCCCCGTGGCGATCGCCAGGATCAACGGCAGCGCGACCGCCAGCGCCGCGCGATATCCTTCTGCGCGGTTCAGATGCTCCGGGATCAGGCTGACCGCGCGCAGCTCCAGGCGACGACCCAGCCGCCGGACTTCCCTGGTCAGCCCATATCGGTGGACAAGACGCCCCTCGGCGTCGGGCAGCTTCGTCAAGCGAATCCCCACTGCACCCCCATCCATCCGGCCTATAACATGGTGTCGTCGCGACCCAATGGCGACGGCGGCGGCGACCTGCGCCCCGGACGGCGCCAGCCTCGCTTGCAGGCCAAGCGGCGCAGGAGCAGGATAACGCCACCGCCGACGACCAGCCAGGGCAGACCCGCCACCACCGCACTGATAAGTGCGGCCAGGCTGGTGGCCAGCGTATCGCCCGCCGACCGCACGCTGTTCCACACGGCGGATCGGGCACCCGGCGTATCGTCGTAGAAATAGCTGATCGTCACCGACGACATGGCGACCCGCCGCGCCAGGCTGGCCTGTTCCTGCCGGGCGGCGTCCAATTCCTCCTGCGTGGTCGCATAGGCGCGTTCGGCCTGGACCAGCTCGCCGACATTGCCCTTGCCCGACCGGATGATCGCCAACAACCGCTCGGCCAGGGCCTGTTTGGCGCGGACCTTGGCATCGGCATCGATCGTCGCGCGCGTCACGTCCTCGGCGGTCAGTTGCCGTTCCGTCAGCCGCGCGCCGCCTGCTTTTGCCAGCACATCCAGCCGCTGGTTCAGTCCGGCCACGATCCGCGCATCGACCAGCAACATCGCCTCGTCAGCCGCCACATGCTCGTCGGGGCCGGGCGTATGCAGTGTCGATCGCACCACCAGGCAGCGGCGGCTGCCCAGCCGACGACATAGAGCCAGCTGGTCGCCCTGTACCTGCGCCACGGTCGGCCGGTCGAACGCATAGGAGACGGTGTAGCTATAGGCGATTCGAGGCCCGGTCGTGGGTGCCATCTCGGCCGACGGGGGCTCCGCGACATCGAAAGCTGCAAGTTTTTCCGTCGTCTTGTGGACAGTCCGCTGCTCGCAGGATGTCAGGAACAGCGCCGCCAGCACTATGGCAATCGTCCTGTCCATCGTCGTGTTCCCCCTTGCACGGCCAGAGGGTCGCCCAACGCCCGGCGGGCCGTCAAGCCTATCCCACCGCCTCGAACACGAAGGCCGTGCCCACATAATCCCCCTTCAGCGGCGCGCGCAAACCCCGGTTCATCCAGTACGCCCCCGACGCCTGGGCGGGCACGCCCGCGGGCCTTGCCGAGCCGTCGAGCATCTTCACCGTATAGATCCGGGCCGGGTCCAGCCCCTGGGCATGGATGGCGGCCGGGTTGTCGCGCCACATGGACGAATGCAGCATCTGGAACAGCACCGCCTGACGCCTGTCCTGCCCCACATACATAGTGGCCGACGTGGCATTGTCGCCGGTCGGCGACTGCAGGCGATAGAGCGCGCCGCGCTGCACCGTCTCGCGGATGGTCTTGTAGGCCGCCACCCATTTGCGCGCGGTGGCGAAGTCGGCATCCGCCCATTTGTCGAGATTGGCCCCAATCCCCAGCCCGCCCTGCATCGACGACAGGAAACGATAGTCGAGGCTGGTGACGCGGGTGTTCGCCCAATTGGGGCTGTCCGTGACCCAGGCCATCATGACCGCGACCGGATAGGCGCGGGTGAAGCCGTCCTGGATGGTCAGCCGGTCGGCGGGATCGGTATTGTCCGAGGGCCAGACCTCGTCGATCAGCCCGATGATGCCCAAATCGACACGCCCGCCGCCCCCCGAACACGCCTCGATCTCCAGCTTCGGATGCCGCCGCCGCAGTTCGGACAGGATGTAATAGAGGTTGCGGACATATTCGACATAGACGCGCTGCTGATCGGCGACCGGCTGTTCCGGCCAGCCCGCCTCGGTCCAGTTGCGGTTATAGTCCCATTTGAGGAAGGCGATGTCGTTCTCGCTGACCAGCTTGTCGAGCACGGACAGGAGGTGATCGCGGACATCGGTGCGCGCGAGGTTCAGCACAAGCTGGTTGCGCCCCTCCGTCCTCGGCCGGTCGGGAAAGTTCAGGACCCAGTCGGGATGTGCGCGGTAGAGGTCGCTGTCGACATTGACCATCTCGGGCTCGACCCACAGGCCGAAGTCCATGCCCAGCCCCTTCACCCGGTCGATCAGGGGTTTGAGGCCGTTGGGGAATTTGGTCGGGTTGACCGTCCAGTCGCCCAGCCCCGCCTTGTCGCTGTTGCGTGCGCCGAACCAGCCGTCGTCGACCACGAAACGCTCGACGCCGATCTTCGCCGCCTTTTCGGCCAAGGCCATCTGCCCCGCCTCGGTCACGTCGAAAGCGGTCGCTTCCCAGCTGTTATAGAGGACAGGGCGCAGCCGCGCCTTGGTGCCATGCGGCAGGATGTTGGCGACCTCGAATTGGTGGAAGGTGCGCGATGCCCCGCCCAGCCCGTCGTTCGAATAACCCGCATAGAAGATCGGTGTTTCCAGCGTCTCGCCCGGCTTCAACGTCCAGGAAAAATCATAGGGATTATAGCCCCCCGCGATGCGCACCCGGCCGAGATTGTCCGACGCCACGCTGATCCGGAACGAGCCCGACCAGGCGAGCGCACCATACCAGACGGGGCCGTGCTCCTCGCTGGTCAGCCCTTCTCGGTCGATCGCGAACCAGGGGTTGTTGCCATGGCCGGTCGATCCGCGACGGCTCTCCAGCACGGTGGCGGCGGCCTCGACCGGCACCGTCTTTTGCGTCCACTCCGCGGCATGGCGGCCGGTCAGATAATGAAGCCGGTAATCGTCACCCACCGGCAGCGACAGGACCGCCGCCGCCAGCTGGTCGACCCGCACCGGCTTCGCATCGCCGTTACGCACCTTGGCCGAGCGGGCGACGATGCCGGTTGCCGGGTTGATCGTGTAGGTCAGGGTGACGAATAGCGGGCGGCGGATATCGGCCAGCTCGACGGTCAGCGTCTCGCCGCTGGCCTTGTGGCTACGATATTTCAGCACGAGGTCGCGATTGCCGTCGGCGAACAGCGCCTTGACGCCCGGATCGCTGACCAGCCCCTCGCCCTGGCCCGGAAACTCCTGGAGCGTGACCGACCCGGCGGGGTCGAAGCCGGACAGTTCGTCCGGCGCCTTGAGCACGATCGGGTCGCCCGTCTTGACCGGATCGCCCGAGATCAGCGGATCGCCCGCCGCCAGCGCCGACCCCCAGTAGAGCGGCTGGAGATAGCCCTTCTCGTCCACCCCCATGGAATAGGTGACGCCGCCGCCATCGAGCCGGAAGACCCTGGCCCCGGCGGGCGCCGTCACCTTCGCAGAGACGGGCGCGGCCAGCGCGACCAACCCCACCCCTGCCAGAATTGCATTGCGCCAGCGCATCGAACCCCTCCTGCAAACCTTTGCATTAGGTCTGACATAGCGCAGGGTTGCTGGGCAAGCGGTTGTTTTAACGGGTCAGTCGGCCGTCAACGGCCAAAGCGTCTTCAGCGGACGGCCGGCATCCGCCAGCGCCTCGACCGGCACCGTGGCACCGTCCGCGACCAGCGCCTTGCCCTGCACGAAGTCGCGCATCGCGTTGACGCAATCGAGCGCGATCACGCGTCCCTGCCTCAGATAGACCACCGAGAAGCTGCGGGTCGCCGGATCACCACGCACCACCGCCTGGTCATGGCCCACCGACAGGCCGACCGTCTGCAGCTTCAGGTCATATTGGTTCGACCAGAACCAGGGCACCGCATGATAGGCGACGTCGCGCCCCATGATCGTCCGCGCGGCCACCGTCGCCTGATCGTGCGCATTCTGCACCGATTCCAGCCGGATCACCGCGCCATCGGCAAAGTCGTTGGCGTGGCCTGCGCAATCGCCAATCGCATAGACATGCGGCAGGCTGGTGCGGCCCTGCGCATCGATCGAAACGCCGTTCTCGCCTGCCGCTCCGGCCGCGATCAGGGGTTCGACCGCAGGCACGATGCCGATGCCGACGATCGCCATCTGGCAGGGCAGAAGGGTGCCGTCCGCCAGGCGGACACCGCTGACCGCACCCTCCCCTTCGATACAGGCCACGGTCTCGTTCAGCCGAACGATGACGCCGTGCGCACGGTGTTCGGCCTCGTAGAAGCGCGACAGCGCTTCCCCGGCGACACGCGCCAGAACCCGGTCCTGCGCCTCGACGATGGTGACGGTCTTTCCGAACTTCGTCAGGACTGCGGCCGCCTCCAGTCCGATATAGCCGCCGCCGATTACCACCACCTCGTGCACGGCGGGTAGTTCGGCGATCAGCCGGTCGACATCGGCGCGCGTTCGGACGCCGTGCACGCCCGCCAGTTGGTGGCCGTCACAGCTCAGCCGCCGGGCATGGCCACCCGCCGCCCAGATCAACGTTTCATAGTCGATCACCGCCCCCACCGCCGTGGTCAGGCAGCGTGCGTCGGCATCAACCGCCACGACCCGTTCGCCCAGCCGGAGGGCGATCGCACGTTCCTCCCAAAAGCGCTCGGGGCGGATCAGGATACGCTCGAACGGCTTGTCCCCGGCGAGATACTCCTTGGACAAGGGCGGGCGTTCATACGGCGGCCAGGCTTCCTCGCCGATCATCGCGATGCTGCCGTCGAACCCCTCCTGGCGCAGCGCGATCGCGGCCTGCGCACCCGCATGGCCGGTGCCGACGATAACGATGTCGTAAGACGAATGGGCGATATGGTTCATGACCTCCCCCTAGGATGGAAAGTCGGCGCTTGCCAATGAGCATGACCCCATGAGCATGACAAAGCGTTGCAGTCGCGAAAGAGCGTCTTCAATCGCGGCGCACTTGCCGCTAGGGAAAAGCGCAAATCCTCAGGAGACACCATGAGCAAGCTGCACCTCGTGTTCGGCGGCCGCGTCAGCGATCCGCAGACCCTCGATTTCGTCGATCCCGCCGGGCTGGAAGTGGTCGGCGTATTCCCCGACTATGCCAGCGCCGAAAAGGCCTGGCGCGCGGCGGCACAGCGCACCGTCGACGATGCCGAGATGAAGTTCGTGGTGGTGCATCTGCACCGCCTGCTGGAGCCGTCGCTGGACTGATTTCGCGGTCCTGGGCGAGGTCGAAGCGTGGCCTTCGACTTCGCTCAGGCTGAACGGGGGGTAGGATAAGGCCTCACCCCTCGCCTCAGGCGTTACGAAAGCGCCACAGCAACAGCGGCTTCGCAAAGACCAGCCCGGCAATAAACCCGCCGATATGCGCTGCGACCGCGATCGCGCCCATCCCCATACCGGCATAGCCGAGCAGCAGCTGGATACCGATCCATCCCGCCGCCAGCCACAGGACATGGGTGAACTCCGCCGACAGTCCGGCAATACCCTTGGTCGCGCGGCGCCGCCCGAACAGCAGCGCATAAGCCCCGACGATCGCCGAGATCGCGCCGCTCGCGCCGATCATCGGCATGGGCGAGGCGGGATCGGGAAAATATTGCGCCATCGCTGCGGCATAGGCGCCCACGACATACAGGACCGCGATGCCACGCGGCCCCAGTGCGCGTTCGGTCTGCGCCCCGCAATAGACCAGCATCACCAGATTGAACGCGATATGCGCGAACCCGCCATGGATCAGCGTCGCGCTGAGCGGGGTCAGCAGCGTGGGCACCGCAAAGCCGAAATCGGGCGGCAGCGTCGCGCCCTCGAAACGCAGGGGGATGAAGCCGCCCGCGACCGCCGCATCCGGCACCATGCCGGTCAGGATGAGGACCAGCGACACGGCCGCCGTGACGACCGCGATGGCCGTCGTGGCCCGTGCCGCTGCCCAATTCATCGGATCAGATGAACTCGATCTTGCTGACGACGTAATAGCGGTCGCCCGACGGCACCGTCACCTCGACCTCTTCGTCCAGCTTGCGCCCGATCAGCGCGCGGCCGAGCGGCGAGTTGTAGCTGATGCGGCCGGTCTTGGCGTCCGCCTCGGTCTGGCCGACGATCTGATACTTGACCGGCTTGTCGTCCTCGTCGAGCAGCGTGACGGTCGCGCCGAACACGATCTTGTCACCCGACAGGTCCTTCGGGTCGATGATCTGCGCACGGCTCAGCTTGTCCTCGATGTCAGCGATCGTCGCCTCGACCTGGCCCTGACGTTCCTTGGCCGCATGATATTCGGCGTTTTCGGACAGGTCGCCATGGGCGCGCGCTTCCTCGATCGCGTCGACGATCAGCGGCCGCTCTTCTTTCAGACGCCGCAGGTCCTGGGTGAGCTTGTCATAGCCCTCCTGGAGCATCGGCATCTTTTCGACGGTCGCCATATTCCTAGTCCCCAATTCTTACGCATTCCCGGTACGAACCGCCCTCCCCAAAGGGAGAGCGGCCCGCCAGCACATCATGTTCTCATGTCGGGATCAGTTGTGCGAACGCGAATAGTAGGATTGCAGGGGACGTACTTCAAGACCACGGCTCGCCGACGCCGCAATCGCCTTCGCCGCCTCGACGCTGGCGGGCGCGGTGGTGAAGTAGGGAATCTTCTGACCCAGCGCGGCTTCGCGGATCGGCTTGGAGTCCTTCAGGCTCTGCCACCCCTCGGTCGTGTTGAAGATCAGGGTGATGCCGCCGTCCTTGATCCGGTCGACGATATGCGGACGCCCTTGCGCCACCTTGTTGATCTTCTCGACCGTCACGCCTGCGCGGTCGAGATAATCGGCGGTGCCGCCCGTCGCGACGATGGCGAAGCCCGCCTCCGACAGCATCCGGGCGGCCGGAACGATCTGTTCCTTGTCGCCGTCCTTCACGCTGATGAAGACCGCGCCCTCGGTCGGCAGGACGGTGCCCGCGCCCAGTTGCGACTTGGCGAAGGCGGTGGTGAAATCGGGGTCGATGCCCATGACCTCACCCGTGGACTTCATCTCCGGCGACAGCACCGGATCGACACCGGGGAAGCGTGCAAACGGGAAGACCGCTTCCTTGACCGCATAATAGTCGATGTGACGGTCGATCTGCGGCAGGTCGGCCAGCTTCTCGCCCGCCATGACGCGCGCGGCGATCTTGGCGATAGGGGTGCCGATCGCCTTGGCGACGAAGGGCACGGTGCGGCTGGCGCGCGGATTGACCTCGATGAGGTAGACCGTGCCGTCCTTCACCGCGAACTGGATGTTCATCAGGCCGCGCACGTTCAGGCCACGCGCCAGCGCCTCGGCCTGACGCTCGATCTCGGCGATGATCTCGGCCGACAGGCTATAGGGCGGCAGCGAGCAGGCCGAGTCGCCCGAATGGACGCCCGCTTCCTCGATATGCTGGAGCACGCCCGCCACGACGACCTGGTCGCCGTCGCAGATCGCGTCCACGTCCACCTCGATCGCGTCGCGCAGATACTGGTCGATCAGGACCGGCGCGTCGCCCGACACCTGCACTGCGGTCTGGATATAATCCTCGAGCTGCTGCGGGCCGTCGACGATCTCCATGGCGCGGCCGCCCAGCACGAAGCTGGGGCGCATCAGCACCGGATAGCCGACGCGCTCGGCGACGATCAACGCTTCCTCGCGGCTGCGCGCGATGCCGTTTTTGGGCTGGTGCAGCTTCAGCTTGTCGACCAGCGCCGCGAACTGCTCGCGGTCCTCGGCCAGGTCGATCGCGTCGGGGCTGGTGCCCAGGATCGGGATGCCCGCCGATTCCAGCGCGCGGGCGAGGTTCAGCGGAGTCTGGCCGCCGAACTGCACGATCACGCCGACCAGCTCTCCTCGCGACTTCTCGACGTCGAGAATGGCTAGGACGTCCTCGGCAGTCAGCGGCTCGAAATACAGCCGATCCGAGGTGTCATAGTCGGTGCTGACCGTTTCCGGGTTGCAGTTGACCATGATCGTCTCATAGCCCGCATCCGCCAGCGCGAAGCAGGCGTGGCAGCAGCAATAGTCGAACTCGATGCCCTGCCCGATCCGGTTCGGACCGCCGCCCAGAATGACGATCTTCTTGCGGTCGCTGGGGACCGCCTCGTCCTCGGGCTCGCCGAAGGTCGGGGCTTCGTAGGTCGAGTACATATAGGGCGTCTTGGCGTCGAACTCGGCCGCGCAGGTGTCGATCCGTTTGAAGACCGGGCGCACGCCCAGCTTCTGGCGATGCTCGCGCACCTCGGCTTCCGTGACGCCGCCGGTCATCATCTTGACGACCTCGTGGATCAGGCCGGAGCCGCGCGCGATGCCGCGATCCATGCCGCGCAGGTTCGCGGATTGCAGCGCCAGATAGGCCAGCCGCTTGTCGGAGAAGCCCATCGCCTTCAGACGGCGCATGCCCGAAGCGTCCTGCGGCAGGCCGTTTTCCATGACTTCAGCTTCGGCCGCGACGATCTCGGCGATCCGCTCCAGGAACCAGGGATCGTATTTGGCGATCGCATGGACCTCGGCGACGGTGAAGCCCTCCCGGAGGGCTTGGGCCGCGACGAGCAGCCGATCCGGGGTCGCCTTGGCCAGCGCCGCCTCGATCTCGGCACGCGGCGCGCCGACCAGATGCTCGACATCGTTGAAGCCGCTCAGGCCGGTTTCCAGGCCGCGCAGTGCCTTTTGCATGGACTCGTGGATGTTGCGGCCGATTGCCATGACCTCGCCAACCGACTTCATCGCGGTCGACAGATAAGGCTCGGACCCCTTGAACTTCTCGAAGGCGAAGCGCGGGATCTTGGTCACGACATAGTCGATCGTCGGTTCGAACGAGGCCGGGGTCGCGCCGGTGATGTCGTTTTCGATCTCGTCCAGCGTATAGCCGACCGCCAGCTTCGCCGCGACCTTGGCGATCGGGAAGCCGGTCGCCTTCGACGCCAGCGCCGAGGAACGCGACACGCGCGGGTTCATCTCGATGACGATCAGGCGGCCGTCCTTCGGGTTGACTGCGAACTGCACGTTCGAGCCGCCCGTCTCCACGCCAATCTCACGCAGCACCGCCAGGCTGGCGTTGCGCATGATCTGATATTCCTTGTCGGTCAGGGTCAGCGCGGGCGCGACGGTGATTGAGTCGCCGGTGTGGACGCCCATCGGGTCGATATTCTCGATCGAGCAGATGATGATGGAATTGTCGTTGCGATCGCGCACGACCTCCATCTCATATTCCTTCCAACCGAGGAGCGACTCCTCGATCAGCACCTCGGTCGTCGGCGAGGCGTCGAGCCCGGCGCGGACGATCGCGATGAACTCCTCGCGGTTATAGGCGACGCCGCCGCCGGTGCCGCCCAGGGTGAAGCTGGGGCGGATGATCGCGGGCAGGCCGACCTTCTCCAGGCCCTCCAGCGCTTCCTTCTCGGAATGCGCGATGGCCGAGCGGGCCGATTCCAACCCGATTTTCTCCATCGCGACCTTGAACTTCTGACGGTCCTCAGCCTTGTCGATCGCCTCGGCATCGGCGCCGATCATCTGGACGCCGAACTTCTCCAGCGTGCCGTCATGGAACAGCGCCAGCGCGGTGTTCAGCGCGGTCTGCCCGCCCATGGTCGGCAGGACGGCGTCGGGGCGCTCCTTCTCGATGATCTTGGCGACGACGGCGGGCGTGATCGGCTCGACATAGGTCGCGTCGGCCAGCTCGGGATCGGTCATGATCGTCGCCGGGTTCGAATTGACCAGGACGATGCGATAGCCCTCTTCCTTCAGGGCCTTGATCGCCTGCGTGCCCGAATAGTCGAACTCGCACGCCTGACCGATGACGATCGGACCAGCGCCGATGACGAGGATGGAGGAGATGTCGGTGCGTTTTGGCATTGGGCGATGACCATTTAAAAGGAATGCAGGATAGGGGCTGTCGTCACAGTGCTAGGTGTCGGGAAACTGCTCACCCAGATAATCGTATCGATAGCCGCGAAGTGCGTCCGTCAGGCAGGCTCGGCTTTTTCCGTCATCCGAGCGCACCTCCCCGGCAGGGCCGAGGATTTTATAGGACGCGTAAGGGATCCGGCCCTTCCGCCTGCGGGAGACATGGGTCGTGACGACCCCACATTTCGCAGCGGCACGGGCAAATACCTTTGGAGTAAGAAGCGGCATTCCTCCCGATTGCCCTGCGCATCCGACCAGCATGGCAGACGCGATCAGGGCAACGGCGGAAGCCACGAACCTCATTTCCGAAGCGACCCCACGAACCGCTCGAACAGATAGAAGCTGTCCTGCGGCCCCGGCGAGGCTTCGGGATGGTACTGGACCGAGAAGGCCGGGCGGTCGGTCAGTTCCAGACCCGCATTCGACCCGTCGAACAGCGACACATGCGTCTCGCGCGCGTTCGCGGGCAGCGTCTCGCGCTCGACCGCGAAGCCGTGGTTCATGCTGGTGATCTCGACCAGCCCGTCGGCCAAGCGCTTGACCGGGTGGTTCGCGCCACGATGCCCCTGGTGCATCTTGGTGGTCTTGGCGCCGACCGCCAGACCGAGAAGCTGGTGGCCGAGGCAAATGCCGAACAGCGGCTTGCCGGTGTCGAGCAGCTGGCGGATCACCGGCACCGCATATTCGCCCGTCGCCGCCGGATCGCCGGGGCCGTTGGACAGGAAGATGCCGTCCGGGTTCAGCGCCATCACATCCTCGAATGAGGCGGTGGCGGGGACCACCGACACCTTCGCGCCTGCCTCAACGAGGTTGCGGAAGATGTTGTGCTTGCTGCCATAATCGATCGCGACGACGTGCGGGCGATCCTCGCCTTCGGCCTCGGCATAGCCGAATCCCAGCCGCCACAACCCGCCTTCGCGCGTCTCGCCCCAGCCATAATGCAGCTCGGTCGACACGTCCTTGGCGAGGTCCATGCCCTCCAGGCCGGGCCAGGCGCGTGCCTTTTCGAGCAGTGCGGCGATGTCGAACTCACCAGCGGCCGAATGCGCGATCACGCCGTTGGGTGCGCCGGCGGCACGGATACGGCGGGTCAGCGCGCGGGTGTCGATGCCCGCCAGGCCGATGCGGTTGTGCCGCGCCATCCACCCGGCGAGATTTTCCATCGCGCGGAAGTTGGACGGGGCGGTCGGGTCCTCGCGGACGATCATGCCCAGCGCGTGCGGCGCGTCCGCCTCGATATCGTCGGGGTTCGCGCCGACATTGCCGATATGCGGGAAGGTGAAGGTGATGATCTGGCCCGCGAAGGACGGGTCGGTCATGATCTCCTGATAGCCGGTCATCGCGGTGTGGAAGCACACCTCGCCGACGGCATCACCCTCGACGCCGAAACCGCGCCCCCATAACACGTCTCCGCTTGCCAGAACGAGAACGCCCGTGGCGCCTTCAGGCTTTTCGGGCATGGCGAATGGCTTGGCGTCGGCCATGATCGGCGGGCACTCCTGCTAAAATGTCTGCAATGTCGCTAAGTGGCGTCCGCTAGGCCCATCGGGCGTTCGCGTCAACCAGTTCACGGAATCGCTTCCCTGCGCTATCGTCCCCGCCTTTCAGACAAGACGGAAAAAACATGATTCGCGACGACATCAAGGCCGCGCAGGTGGCCGCCATGAAAGCGGGCGACAAGGAAAGCCGCGCGGCGATCAGCCTGATCCAGGCCGCCATCAAGAACCGCGACATCGAACTCCGCACCGGCGACGCGTCCGCCGATGACGACATGGTCGTGATCGAAGTGCTGCAGAAGATGGTCAAGCAGCGCCGCGAATCGATCGCCATGTACGAACAGGGCGGCCGCCAGGAACTCGCCGACGCCGAAAAGGCCGAAGTCGCGGTGATCGAACGCTTCCTGCCCCAGACGCTGACCGAGGATGAGACCAAGTCCGCGATCGAGGCAATCAAGGCGGAGATCGGCGCGTCCGGGATGAAGGATATGGGCCGGGTGATGGCCGAGCTGAAGGCGCGACATGCGGCGGTGCTGGACATGAGCAAGGCGAGCGGGTTGGTGAAGGCGTCGCTGGCGTAAGGTTGGGGAGCGGGGCTGGTGCGGGGTTTCGATCGCGAACGGAGTCCCCTCCCCCAACCCCTCCCGCCTGCGGGAGGGGAGCCTGTAGCGCTCAACGGAGAGAACCGCCCTCCGCCACAAACGCATCCCCTCCCGCAGGCGGGAGGGGACCGAGGGGAGGGCCCCCGGCCCTTCCGCGAAAACCGACCCACGAGGCAGGCGCGCGAACTGCGCCTCAATCCGACCGATGCGGAACGGCGGCTCTGGCGGGCATTATCGAGACGCCAAGTCGCTGGCGCCCGCTTCAACCGGCAAGTGCCGATCGGCCCCTACATCGCGGATTTTGCGGCACGATCGAAAAAGCTAATTGTCGAGGTCGATGGCGGCCAGCACGACGAACGCGCCGCTTACGACGAAGCCCGGACCCGCTACCTCGAAGCCCAAGGCTGGCGAGTTATCCGCTTCTGGAACAACGACGTTCTCGGTAATCTGGAGGGCGTCGTCGCGACCATCGAGCGCACGCTCGTGGAGAGGCCCTCCCCCAGCCCCTCCCGCGGGCGGGAGGGGAGCCTGTAGGGCTCGGCGGAGAGGTCCGCCCTCCACCCCAAACGCATCCCCTCCCGCAGGCGGGAGGGGACCGAGGGGAGGGTTATCCCAAACCCTCCTCACGCACCCCAACCCTTGCCAAAAACCCCATCCCCCGCTACACATTATAATCGCGCGGACGCCATGAGCCTGACCCCGCAATTCCTTGACGAGCTTCGCGCTCGCACCAGTCTGTCGGCCTTGGTCGGCAAGACGGTGAAGCTGCAAAAGGCGGGCCGGGAATATAAGGGCTGCTGCCCTTTCCATAACGAAAAGACGCCCAGCTTCTACGTCAACGACGACAAGGGCTTTTACCACTGCTTCGGCTGCTCGGCGCATGGCGATGCCATTCGCTGGATGACCGACCAGCGTGGGCTGCCCTTTATCGATGCAGTGAAGGAACTGGCGCAGGTAGCCGGGCTCGACATGCCCGCGCAGGATCGACGCGCCGCGCAGAAGGCCGAGCGCGCCAAGGGCCTGCATGACGCGATGGCCGATGCCGCCGCGTGGTTCGCCGAGCAGCTGGGCGGCCTGTCGGGCGGCGATGCGCGCGAGTTGCTGACCCGCCGCCGCGTCACGCCCGATACGGCCCGCGCCTTCGGCCTGGGCTTCGCGCCCGACAGCCGGGGCAAGCTGAAGGCGGCGCTTAAGGACTATGGCGACCCGACGCTGATCGAGTGCGGGCTGCTCATCAAGGTCGACGGCAAGGCCCCCTATGATCGGTTCCGCGGCCGATTGATGATCCCGATCCGCGATGCGCGCGGCCGGGTGATCGCGTTCGGCGGCCGGATCATCGGCGACGGCGAGCCGAAATATCTCAACTCGCCCGACACCCCGCTCTTCGACAAGGGGCGAACGCTCTACAATCTCGACCGCGCCGCGCCTGCGGTGCGCAAGTCCGGCCGCGTGCTGGTGGTCGAGGGCTATATGGACGTGATCGCCCTCGCCCAGGCCGGGATCGAGGAAGCGGTCGCGCCGCTCGGCACCGCGCTGACCGAGCACCAGCTGGAACGGCTGTGGCGGATGGTCGACGTGCCGACGCTCTGCTTCGACGGCGATGCGGCCGGCCAGAAGGCCGCGATCCGCGCCGCGCACCGTGCGCTGCCTTTGCTCCAGCCGGGCAAAAGCCTGTCCTTCGTCACTCTTCCGCAGGGGCAGGATCCCGACGATCTCGTCCAGGAAAAGGGCGCGGCGGGGTTCGAGGACGTGCTCACCCGCGCCACGCCGCTCAGCGACCTGCTCTGGCAGTCGGAGATCGCCCAGGCCCAGACAGACACGCCCGAGGGCCGCGCCGCGCTGAAGCAGCGGCTGGAGGAACTGGCGCAGCAGATCCCGCACAAGGATCTGGCCTACGAATATAAGCGCGCGATGATGTCGCGCTATTTCGACATCTTCGGCATCCGGCGGGTCAATGCGGCGGCGGTGCATCAGGCGGTGGCCGAGGCCAATCGCCATGTCGGGCGCGGCGTCGAATACAGCCTGAAGCGCGCGGTTCTGCTCGGCCTGATGCGCTATCCGCATGTCCTGTGCCGCTACATGGACGAGATCAGCCGGTTGGACATGGGCGACCGCTATCTTAACGACTGGCGGCACCATCTGCTCGACGCGGCGGTGAACGACCCGCATCTGTCGCGGAAAGACGCGGCCGAGGCGGAAAGCCTGATCGAACAGATCATGGCGACCACCGACGTCCACCCGATCGACGCGCGCGACTATACCCGCGATCTGGCGTTCAGCTTCTTCAGCAAGGCCAGCGATCCTGCCATTGCGGTTCGCGATCTGGAAAAGATCATCGAGGTCATGCTGGAGGAAAGCGAGACCCGCGCGAACCGCGAACGTGCGGTGCAGGCTTTCCAGACCGAGATGACCGAGGATCGCTTCGCCGAGCAGACGCGGTGCCATGCGGCGCACGCGCAATCGCGCGACGAACTCTATCGCTGGCTGGAAGAGGCCCGCGACCTGGCGGAAAAGCAAGCAGGGGAGGCCGCTTGATACGGCAGCCTTCCGGCCCCATATCCGGGGCATATTGGGCGTCCCACGCCCACACTGGAAAATTACGCATGGCCCCCTCACCCGCTTGCATGAATGGCGAGCGGTGTGACAGAGGCCGGGCACGGAACCCCGAGGGCATTTGATGGCGAAGGCGAATATGGCGGCGGATACGACCGATACCACGGAAACGGGCGATGCGCCGCTGATCGACCTGAACGAGGCATCGATCAAGAAGTTGATCGCGCGCGCCAAGAAGCGCGGCTACATCACCTATGACCAGCTGAACGAAGCGCTGCCGCAGGACCAGATGTCCTCCGACCAGCTCGAGGATATCATGGCCGCCCTCAATGAAATGGGCGTCAATATCGTCGAGAATGAGGAGCAGGGCGAGGACGGCGAGTCCGAAGAGGAAGCCGACGACGCCGCCGATGCGACCGACGCGGACGGCGATGGCGGCCCGCAGCCCGAGGCCAAGAAGAAGGAAACCGTCGATCGCACCGACGATCCGGTTCGCATGTACCTGCGCGAGATGGGTGCGGTCGAACTGCTGAGCCGCGAGGGCGAGATCGCCATCGCCAAGCGGATCGAGGCGGGTCGCGACACGATGATCCTGGGGCTGTGCGAAAGCCCGATCACCTTCAACGCGATCATCGACTGGTCGACCGCGCTGAACGAAGGCACGATGCAGCTGCGCGAGATCCTCGATCTCGACGCCATGCTGTCCAAGGACGCCGGCCCGGAAAATCTGGGCGAGGAGGACGAGGACGACAATGGCGAGATCAGCGCCAAGAACGCCGGTCCCCAGTTCAAGGAAGAAGAAGAGCCGGAAGAGCCCTCGCTCGATGACGAGGACGGCGAGGGCGGCGAGCGTCGCGGGCCCCGCGCCGAGGACGAGGAAGAGGACAACACCTTGTCCCTCGCCCAGATGGAGGAAACGCTCAAGCCGCAGGCGCTGGAGAAGTTCGCCAACATCACCGCGATCTACAAGAAATTCTCGAAGATCCAGCAGCAGCGCCTGGAATCCATGGCGCTGGGCGGCGAGCTGTCGGCGGCCGAGGAGCGCAAATACCACAAGCTGCGCGAAGATCTGACCGCCGAGGTCGAGAGCGTCCAGTTCCACAACGCCAAGATCGAATTCCTGGTCGACCAGCTCTATGCCTATAACCGTCGCCTGACCGCGCTGGGCGGCCAGATGCTGCGTTTGGCCGAGCGGCACAAGGTCAACCGCAAGGACTTCCTCGACCGTTATCTGGGCCACGAGCTGGACGAGAACTGGCTCGATACCGTGCGCGGCGTCGACAAGAAGTGGGGCAATTTCGCCACCAACGAAGCCGCGACCGTCGACCGCATCCGCAGCGAGATCGCCGACATCTCGCAGCAGACCGGCATGGCGCTGACCGAATTCCGCCGCATCGTGAACATGGTGCAGAAGGGCGAGCGCGAGGCGCGTATCGCCAAGAAGGAAATGGTCGAGGCGAACCTGCGCCTCGTCATCTCCATCGCCAAGAAATACACCAATCGCGGCCTGCAATTTCTGGACCTGATCCAGGAGGGCAATATCGGCCTGATGAAGGCGGTCGATAAGTTCGAATATCGCCGCGGCTACAAGTTCAGCACCTACGCCACCTGGTGGATTCGGCAGGCGATCACCCGCTCGATCGCCGATCAGGCGCGGACCATCCGCATCCCGGTCCACATGATCGAGACGATCAACAAGCTGGTGCGCACCAGCCGCCAGTTCCTGCACGAGCAGGGCCGCGAGCCGACCCCGGAAGAGATGGCCGAGCGCCTCTCCATGCCGCTGGAGAAGGTGCGCAAGGTGATGAAGATCGCCAAGGAGCCGATCTCCCTCGAAACGCCGATCGGCGACGAGGAGGATTCGCATCTGGGCGACTTTATCGAGGACAAGAACGCGGTCATCCCGGTGGACGCGGCGATCCAGGCGAACCTGAAGGAAACGGTCACCCGCGTCCTGGCCAGCCTGACCCCGCGCGAAGAGCGCGTGCTGCGCATGCGCTTCGGCATCGGCATGAACACCGACCACACGCTGGAAGAGGTCGGCCAGCAATTCTCGGTCACCCGCGAACGTATCCGCCAGATCGAGGCCAAGGCGCTCCGCAAGCTGAAGCACCCCAGCCGCAGCCGCAAGATGCGCAGCTTCCTCGACCAGTAAGGTCGGACGCGACGAAACGGAAAAGCCGTCGACCACCCGGTCGGCGGCTTTTTTGTGGGTCATCGCCTGTTTCCCTCATCCCGACAGCGATAGACTGGCCCTTCACCAGCCATCTCGCACGCCGGGACCTAGAGTGTGATGACATGAGATTAACTCACCCCTCCCCTGCAGGGGAGGGGCTTTCCTTGGTTTAACGCAACGTCATCACGGTCTAAGGGACTGACATGGATATTCGCCGAGACGATCCGACCGCGCCGCACGTCGCCGATCTGCTTGCCTATCACCTGCGCGATATGCGCGCCGAGGCGGAAGACTTTTCCTTCGCGCTCGACGCCTCCGCGTTGGCCAATCCCCGCATTTCCTTTTGGACGATCTGGGACGGCCCCGCGCTGGCTGGTTTCGCCGCGTTGAAGCAACTGGACGCCCGGCATGGCGAAGTGAAATCCATGCGGGTCGCGCCCGGCTTTCTGGGCCGGGGTATCGGCCGTACGCTGCTCAACCATGTCATCGCGGAGGCCCGGCGTCGCGATTATGATCGGATCAGCCTGGAAACGGGGACCACTTCGGCATACCAGCCTGCCGTCGCGCTCTATCGCAGCGCGGGTTTCCAATCCTGCGATGCCTTTGCCGATTACCGGGCGAGCCCGCACAATCAGTTCTTCACGCACGATCTGACCGCCTGATCGGTGCCGCCACTCGGCGCATCCGGTGGCTTTGGGCTCCACAATCGGGCCCGAGGACGATAATTGCCGCCGGATGAAACGCCTGCTCCCGCTGCTCGCCCTGCTGATCGCAGCCGCCCCCGCCAACCAGAATGTGCCCCGCCCCGGCACTGTCCGGGTGCAGCTCAACACCTCGGAGGGACCGATCGTCGTCGCGCTCGACACGCGGCATGCGCCCGCGACGAGCAGGAACTTCCTCGCCTATGTCGACGATGGCCGGTTCGACGGCACCAGCTTCTACCGCGCGGCACGGGACAAGCGCGACCCCAAGAAGGGCTTCGTGCAGGGCGGCATCCGCACCGATGCCCGCCGCATCCTGCCCCCCTTCCCGCTGGAGACGACGGCCAAGACCGGGATCAAGCATCTCGATGCCACCATCTCGATGGCGCGGGGGAGCACGCCGTCGTCGGCGGGCGGCAATTTCTTCATCACCGTAGGCCCGACGCCCGGCATGGACGCGCGGCCCGGCTATGACGGCTATGCCGCATTCGGCCATGTCGTCGCGGGCATGGAGACGGTGAAGAAGATCCTCGCCAAGCCCTCGGGTGGCGGACAGGACGCGATGAAGGGACAGATGATCCTGAAGCCCGTCACGCTGATCTCCGCCAAGCGGCTGGACGGCAAGCCGCAGCCAACGAAGGAGCCGCGCATGTGGCTCTATAACTTCGGCGGGTAGACGCCCCCTCTCTAACGCTCGTTCAGCCTGAGCGAAGTCGAAGGCCACGCATAAGCATCCGCGACACGGCGGACCTATGGCTCGTTAGAGCAAGATGACATGAGATGAACCCACCCCTCCCCTTCAGGGGAGGGGCCGGGGGTGGGGCGCCTCCGCAAGCGTGCGGCCCGTAGCGAGGCCCCACCCCAACCCCTCCCCTGAAGGGGAGGGGCTCGCCTTGGTTCAAGGCAACGTCATCACGGTCTAAATACAAAACCCCTTGGCCTTCGACTTCGCTCAGGCTGAACGGAGGGCGGTATTTCTGGCCCGGCTGGACGGAGGATTGGAGCAGAAAAAAAGGGCGGCGGCACCGCGTGGTGCCACCGCCCCTTCCCTGTCGAACCGATAGGCGGTTCGCAGCGCCGATTACTCGGCGGCTGCGGTGCCCTTGGCCGGACGCGTGTCGCGACGCTCGGCGATACGCGCCGACTTGCCGGTGCGGCCACGCAGATAGTACAGCTTGGCACGACGCACAGCGCCCTTGCGGACGACATCGATCGAGTCGATGTTCGGCGAATAAAGCGGGAAGACGCGCTCCACGCCCTCACCGAAGGAGATCTTGCGGACGGTGAACGACGAGCCCATGCCCTTGTTCGAGCGGGCGATGCAGACGCCCTCATAGAACTGGACGCGGGTGCGCTCGCCTTCGACGACCTTCACACCGACCTTCAGCGTGTCGCCGGGGCGGAATTCCGGGATCTTCTTCGTCTCGTTGAACTTGGCGATCTGCTCAGCTTCGATCTGCTGGATCACGTTCATGACACTATTCCTCAATCGTCGCCGCGCGCCAGAGGGCGACCGACCCGAACGCCCTCATGACGTTCCCAAAGGTCCGGCCGCCTTGACCGTGTATCCTCGCAAGCCATGGCATGACGCCATTTTGCGATTTTCGCATGATCCCCCGATCGCAGCACTTCAGGGATCGTGCGCCCTTCCCACTCAGCAGGTCGGGTATATTGCGGATATTCAAGGAGGCCGCTTTCGAAGCTTTCCTCGACTCCACTGGAAGCCGCGCCCATTACGCCGGGAAGCAGCCGAACGCAAGCGTCGAGCAGCACCAGCGCGCCCATCTCGCCCCCCGACAGGATGTAGTCGCCGATCGAAACCTGTTCGATCCCGCGCGCCTCGAACAGGCGCTCGTCGAATCCCTCGAACCGGCCGCACAGCACGGTGACACCCGGCCCCGCCGCGATTTCGCGCACGCGCGGCTGGGTCAAGGGGCGCCCACGCGGCGTCATCGCCAGCACGGGCCGGTCGTCGGCGACCGAGTCGACCGCCGCCGCCAGCACATCGGCGCGCAGCACCATGCCCGCGCCGCCCCCCGCAGGCGTGTCGTCGACCGAGCGATGCTTGTCGGTGGCGAAATCGCGGATCTGCACCGCCTCCAGCGCCCAGCGATCCTCGCGCAGCGCCCGCCCCGCCAGCGAATGGCCCAGAGGTCCGGGAAACATCTCAGGGTAGAGCGTCAATATTGTCGCGCGGAAGGTCACAGCGTCCAGTTCTCGATCGTCAGGCCGGGGATGTCGGCGAAGTCGGCTTCGTTGTCGGTGATGACCGTGCTGCCCAGACTGAGAGCATGGGCTGCGAGCAGCCGATCGAACCGACCGCGGCGAAAGGGAAGCTGCGCATAGCAGCGTGCGGCGGCCTCGTCGAACGGCAGGATCGGCATTTGCGTCGTCAGTTGCTGCAACTGCCTCTCCAATGGCGGCTTGCCATGCCGTACGCCAAGTGCCAGTTCGGCGAAAACGATGCTCGACAAGCCGATCGCGCCTACCGGCGTCGCCGCTATGCGTTCCAGCAACGCCGGATACTCGCCCGCAAACAGGAAGATGCAGCAGTTTGTATCGATCAGATAACGCACTGCCTTACGCATCCTTGCCCTTCAGCAGGTGCCATGGCCGCTCGGGATCATCAAACTCGCGCTCTTCAGGCGTAAACGGCTTTAGCCATGGCAGCGATCCCGCAATCCCGGTCAGGTCGATCGTCTTGGGCGACACCTGAACGGGCTCGAACACATAGCGGCCCTGTTCCTCACGCAACGTCATCTCGGTGCCCTCGGCCAGGCCCAGCGCAGCGGGCAGGCGCAGCGCGAGCGAATTGCCCGAGCGGAAGACCTTTGCCTGATAGTCCTTGCCCATGTCACCTCCGTATATACGTCACGTATATACATGATCCGACGCAGAGTGCCAAGGAACGTTGCGCCGCCTGAGGCTTTGCCCCCGCCATGGACGATTGCATCATCATCGGCGCGGGGCCTGCGGGGCTGACCGCCGCGATCTATCTGGCACGCTATCACCTGCGCATCCACATGTTCGACAGCGGGTCAAGCCGGGCAGCGATGATCCCCTGCACGCATAATCATGCCGGGTTCCCGGAGGGGATCAGCGGCAAGGCCCTGCTGTCACGCATGCACGACCAGGCCCGTCGTTATGGCGCGCATTGTACGCCGCACCGGGTCACGGCGATCCTGCCCGAGGATGGTCATCTCCGGGTCGTCACCGACGAGCGCGAATATGCCACCCGAACCGTCCTGCTCGCCACGGGCGTGGTCAATCACCGCCCCCGCAAGCTCCTGCCCGAGGTGCACGATCCGGCGCTGGAGCGGGGCCTGATCCGCTATTGCCCGGTCTGTGACGGCTATGAGGTCACCGACAAGCGTGTCGGCGTCATCGGCACCAGCGACCATGGCATGCGCGAGGCCTTGTTCCTACGCGGTTTCACCCAGGACGTGACGCTGATCGCGCCCGATGCCGCACACGACCTCGATCCCCAATGCGCCAAGGCTCTCGACGAAGCAGGCGTCGCACATATTGACGGTCCCTGCGGCGGCTGGGCGATCGAGGGGGACCAGATCGCGCTCGACACGGCGAATGGGCGGATGCGATTCGATAGCGTGTACCCCGCAATGGGTTCGCGCATCCGGTCGGAACTGGCGGTATCGGCGGGTGCCAAGGCGGACCCGAGTGGATGCCTGGAGGTCGACGATCACCAGCGGACGTCGGTGCCCGGCCTGTTCGCGGCAGGCGATGTCGTCAAGGGGCTGGATCAGATCAGCCACGCCATGGGCGAGGCCGGGGTCGCGGCCACGACGATCCGCAACCTGCTGAACGAGCAATCGCCGATCAGGCGATGAAGGCGCGATCCACGATCAGGCGGTTCTCATCCCATTCGGGCACGGCCTGCGCGTTCATCGGCACCATGAACCGGCGGCCGTCGGAGCGCTCGATTTCCAGCACGTCGCCCGCACCGAAATTCTCGATCAGCGCGACGTGGCCGAGTTCCTCGCCATCGCTGGCGATCGCGGACAGGCCGATAATGTCGGCATGATAATATTCGCCCTCCTCCAGCGGAGGCAGGGCGGAGCGCGGCACCGTCAGCTCCGTGCCGCGAAGCGCCTCGGCGGCGTTGCGGTCGGTGACCTCGGCGAAGCGCGCAATGACGCCGTTGGAACCGTCACGCGCCGACTTCAGCGTCAGCGCGCCGTCATTGAACGCGCGATAGTCCGACAGGTCGTCGGCAAAAACCTTGAGCCGAACCTCGCCCGTAATGCCGTGCGCGCCGACGATCACCGCCAGCGTGACGCGCGGCTCACCCGTTGGGCGAGTCGCCGTCCCCGTCGGGGGCGTCGTTGCCGCCTTCGGCGGGGTCTGGCGCGGAGACGCCTTGGTTGGTCGCGTCGTCATGGTCGTCGGGTGCGGTCCGGGGATCGGGTTCGGTCGGCGGGGTCATGCGCTATCTCCTAGGCCAAGGGCTTGGGGAAACGCATGACCCCGCATTCCGATGCCATGGGCGGGCGGGATCTCGATCGATCGCCGCCCGCACAAGGCCGAAGCGATTACGCCTCGGCGGTTTCTTCGGCCGGAGCGTTGGCGGCTTCCTGAGCGGCCTTCAGCTTCTCGGCACGCTCTTCGGCGCGCTCGGTGGCCTTTTCGCCGGGCTTCGCCTTGTTCGGGTTGTTGCGAGCGGCGCGCTCACGAACGCCGGCGGCGTCCAGGAAGCGGGCGACGCGGTCGGTCGGCTGCGCACCATTGGCCAGCCAGTGCTTCGCGCGCTCGGCGTCGAGCTGCACGCGCTGGTCATTGTCCTTGGCGAGGAGCGGGTTGTAGTTGCCGATCTTCTCGATGAACTTGCCGTCGCGCGGCGCACGGGCGTCGGCCACCACGATGCGGTAGTAAGGGCGCTTCTTCGAGCCACCACGCGACAGACGAATGCTGAGAGCCATATTTCAGTCCTTGGAGTAAAAAGTTCAGATTACCGGCAATTCCGTCCGGCGCGGGGGTTATTTCTTCTTCAGAAGATTTTCGAAGCCGGGGGGCAGTTTCGGCATGCCCTCGGGCAGCTTGCCGCCGCCCGCACCCATGCCGCCGATGCCCGGCAGGCCGCCGCCGCCACCCGCCTTGTTGAGCATCTCGCCCATCTGCGGGCCGCCCAGCGCGTTGCCCAGGCCGCCAAGGCCGCCCTTGCCAAGCATCGACATCATGCCCTTGATGCCGCCCATCTTCTTGATCTTCTTCATCGCCGTGGCCATCTCCTGATGCATCTTCAGGAGCTTGTTCACGTCCTGCACCGTGGTGCCGGACCCCTTGGCGATGCGGATCTTGCGCTTGGCGTTGACCAGCTCGGGCTTGGCCCGCTCCTTGACCGTCATCGAGGTGATGATTGCGTCCATGCGGAGCAGGATCTTGTCGCCACCGGCATCGTTCAGCGCATTCTGCGCCTTCTTCATGCCCGGCATCATGCCCGCCAGCGCGCCCAGCCCGCCCATGCGGCGCATCTGCGCCAGCTGGCCGCGCAGGTCGTTCAGATCGAACTGCCCCTTGGCCATTTTCATGGCCATGCGCTCGGCATCTTCCTGCTGGATCGTCTCGGCGGCGCGCTCGACCAGCGACACGACGTCGCCCATGCCGAGGATACGACCCGCGACGCGTTCCGGGTGGAAGGCCTCCAGCGCGTCCATCTTCTCGCCGACACCGGCGAACTTGATGGGCTTGCCGGTGACGGCCCGCATCGACAGCGCCGCACCGCCGCGCGCATCGCCGTCCATGCGGGTCAGCACCACGCCGGTCAGCGGCACCTGCTCGGAGAAGCTGGTCGCGACGTTCACCGCGTCCTGGCCGGTCAGCGAGTCGACGACAAGCAGGATTTCCTGAGGCTGGGCGATCTCCGCCACCGCCTTCATCTCATCCATCAGCGCCTGGTCGACGTGCAGGCGACCGGCGGTGTCGAGCATCAGGACGTCATAGCCCTGGAGCTTGGCGGCCTGCATCGCCCGGCGTGCGATCTCGACCGGCTGCTGCCCGGCAATGATCGGCAGGGTCGACACCTCGACCTGGGTGCCCAGCGTCGCCAGCTGCTCCTGCGCGGCAGGGCGATTGACGTCGAGCGACGCCATCAGCACCTTCTTGCGATCGCGGCCCATCGCCCCGCCCGACAGCCGCTTGGCGATCTTGGCGGTGGTGGTGGTCTTACCCGAACCCTGAAGGCCGACCATCATCACGACGGCGGGCGGCGTGACGTCGAGCAGCAGCTCGCTGGCATCCGCGCCCAGCATCGCCACCAGCGCGTCATGGACGATCTTGACGACCTGCTGGCCCGGGGTGATCGAGCGCAGGACGTTCTGGCCGATCGCCTGTTCAGTGACCTTGTCGACGAAATCGCGTGCGACAGGCAGTGCGACGTCGGCTTCCAAGAGCGCCACGCGCACTTCGCGCATCGCGGTGCGGACATCCGCCTCGGTCAGCGCGCCACGGCCGCGAAGGCGGTCGAATACGCCGCCAAGCCGATCGCTCAAGCTGTCGAACATCGCCTCACCTCGTCAAACCCGAGCCGAAAATTTCGGCCCAAAAACCCGTGTCGCACCGCCAAACGCAAAAGCGCCGGCGGGCGAAACCTCGCCGGCCAGCGTGCACCCTTGGGCGCTTCACTTTCACATTCCGAAACGGAACTTGGGGCCGCTCTTAGGGCAAGATACGGATCGGCGCAAGCCATGCGCAATCGGACCCGATCGGACAGCCGCGTTAACCTATTGTACACACCTCACATGCGACCGCTATGCCATGCACGGGTCGCGCCCCATCGTTGCCAACACGCCTGCTTCGGCCCGCTTCTCGGGCGCTGCGGTGGCGGGCGGCGTCCTGTTGCTGGCGGTCGCCATCGTCCTGATCCAGCTGGGGCTGGACCTTCCCGCCAAGATCATCCTGTCGGCGACCGCGATCGCCGCGATCGTCGTGCACTGGCGAATGCCCGCATCGCCCGCCCGCTCGCCCGATGCCGAGCAGATCGATCCCCTGACCGGGCTGACCAACCGCCGCTATTTCCATGATGCGGGCCAGGGCATGATCGAAAGCGTCCAGCGCCGCCATCGCGGCATCGCGCTGATGCTCGTCGATATCGACCGTTTCCGCGCCATTGCCGGATCGCTGGGCCATGAGGCGGGCGACCTGCTGCTGCGCCATATCGCCAAGACCATTCGCGACGAAGCCCCGTCGGAGGCGATCGTCGCCCGGTTCGAGGGCGATTGCTTCGGCTGCCTCATCCCCTTCGACCCGCGCGGCCGCGACCGGGTGGAGCGGCTCGCCGAACGGCTGGCGGTACGGCTTGGTCAGCCGGTGCGGCTGGTCGAGCAGGAGCTGACGCCCCGCGCCGCCATCGCGCTGACCCGCATCGATGACGGGACTGCGACGATCGACCGTCTTGTCCGCCAGGCCGACCTGGCGCTGATCGCCGCCAAGGCGCGCAATGACGGAAAGCCGCTGTGGTTCGCCCCCGCGATGGAAGAGGCGATGGCCGAGCGCAACGCCATCATCACCGACCTGCGCGCCGCGCTGGCCAATGGCGATATCCAGCCCCGGTTCGAGGCGCAGGTCGATCTGGGCACGGCGCGCCTGACCGGGTTCGAGGTGTCGGGGCATTGGGATCATCCCAGCCTGGGCGCGATGACCGCCGAGCGCTTCATGCCCGTGGCCGAGGCTTGCGGCCTGTCGGGCGAGGTGTCGCTGTCCCTGATGCGACAGGCGCTCGCGGCCGCGCGCGACTGGGACCCGTCGATCACCCTGTCGATCCCGCTGGCCGCATCGCAATTCCAGGATGCTTGGCTGGCCCAGAAGGTCATCAAGACGCTGACCGAGTGCGGCTTCCCCGCGCACCGGCTGGAGATCGAGATCACCGAGAATGCGCTGTTCGCCAATCTGGCGCTGGCGCAGTCGATCGTCATAAGCCTGAAGAACCAGGGCATCGCCCTGGCGCTCGACGCGTTCGGGCGCGGCTATTCCAGCCTTGCGCATCTGCGCGCGCTGCCCTTCGACCGGGTGCGGATCGATCCCGATTTCATTCGCAACATGGCCGCCGACCCCGATTGCTGCGCGATCGTGACCGCCATCGTCAATCTGGGCGACAGCCTGCACCTGCCGATCGCCGCCAAGGGCGTGCGCGACCTGGACATCGAAATGCGGCTGCGCGACATCGGCTGCTCGCACGGCCAGGGCTCGCTCTACGGCCCGCCGCTCGATCTGGCCCAGGTGCGTCAGCTGCTGGCGGAAAAGCGCCTGTTGGCGGGAATTTCCGCCTCGCCCCTCACCAGCCCGCGTCTGGCTGGCTGAGATAGTCGCGCTCCGCCGGGGTCGATGCACGACCCAGGGCAGCATTTCGGCTGGGGTAACGACCGTAAAGCCGGATCACCTCGCGATGGTCGCGCGCGAAGGAAAGATTCTGCTCCCGCCCCAGCTCGGTGAATTTGGCGACGCTCAGATCCTGCATCGCACGCGACTCGGCATGCATCAGCGGCATATAGACAAAGGCCAGCCGCTCGGGCGGATAATGGTCCTCCCACCCCGCATCGATCGCGGTCAGACAAAGGTCCAGCGCCAGCGGGTCGGCGGCATAGGCCTGCGCCGATCCCCGGTGCAGGTTGCGCGAGAACTGGTCGAGCAGCAGGATCGCGGCCAGCAGCGTGTCGGGATCGTCACGCCAGCCGATCGCCTCGGTCGCCAGCACCTGATCGCGAAGCGCGCCAAAGCGCTCGGCGATCTCCCGGTCGAGCGCATCGTTCTTCGCGAAATGCTTTTCGGGGGCCAGCCCGAACCAGAAGTCGAGCACGGCCTGCGCGTCCGCGTGGACACGTCGTTCATCCATCCCTAGATCGGCGGTCATGTCGTCCCTCCCTGGACCCGAGATTATCAGTTTGGGCTGTCGCCTGAACATCGCCGAAAGCGAAACGATCCGCGCGCTTGCCGCGGGGCGGGAGGAGCTGGTCGTCGTCAACAGCTGCGCCGTGACCAACGAAGCCGTCAAGCAGACCCGCGCCGCGATCCGCCGCGCGGCCAAGGCTCGGCCGGATGCGCAGATCGTCGTGACCGGCTGCGCGGCCCAGATCGACCCGGCCAGTTTCGCCGCCATGCCCGAAGTCGCGCGCGTGCTGGGCAATGCCGACAAGCTGCGCCCCGAAAGCTGGACCTCCGCCGAGCCGATGCTGGTTACCGATATGTCGCGCGTGGTCGAGACGGCGCCGCATCTGGTGTCGGCCTTTGCGGGCCATGCGCGCGCGTTCGTCGAGGTGCAGAATGGCTGCGACCATTCGTGCACCTTCTGCATCATCCCGACCGGGCGCGGGCCCAGCCGTTCGGTGCCGGCAAGCCTCGTGATCGACCGGATCGCACGCGCGGTGGAACTGGGCCACCGCGAGGTGGTGCTGACCGGCGTCGACCTGACCAGCTATGGGCACGACCTGCCCGGCCAGCCCAGCCTGGGCCTGCTGGTCGAGCGCATCCTGACCCATGTCCCCGCCCTGCCCCGGCTGCGCCTGTCCTCGCTCGACTCGATCGAGATCGACGACCGCCTGTTCGAGCTGGTGACGGGCGAGGCGCGGGTGATGCCGCATCTCCATCTCTCGCTCCAGGCGGGCAACGATCTGATCCTGAAGCGCATGAAGCGCCGCCATAGCCGCGCCCAGTCGGTCGCCATCGTCGAGCGGCTGCTGACCGCCCGGCCGGAGATCGCGATCGGCGCGGACCTCATCGCGGGATTCCCGACCGAGGACGAGGCGATGGCGGCGGACACGCTGGCGCTGATCGACGACGCCCGGATCGTCCACGCGCATATCTTTCCCTATTCGGCGCGCGACGGCACTCCGGCTGCGCGAATGCCCCAAGTGCCGCATCCCATTCGCCGCGAAAGGGCCGCGGCCTTGCGCGAAGCCGCCGCGCGCCGCCGTCGTGATTGGCTGGCGGCGCAGGTCGGCCAGACCCGCGACGTGCTGGTCGAGCGGCCGGGCACGCGCGGCCATGCACCCGACTTCGCCGACATTCATTTTACCCCCGCCACCGAACCGGGCCGCATCGCCCGCGTTCGGGTCACGGCGGCGACCGAAACCCATCTGATCGGACAATTGGCATGAGTTCTTCCTCCTCCTGGCACGAAAAGCTGCTCGGCGGTTTCCGTCGCACCTCGGATCGGCTGGTCGGCAATCTGGCGGGCCTGGGCACCGCGCGGCTCGACGAGAACACGCTCGACGAGATCGAGGAAGCGCTGATCGCCTCCGACCTTGGCCCCGAAACGGCGGGCCATATCCGTAACCGGCTGGCCGATGGCAGCTTCGAGCGGAACATGGAGGACCTTGGCATCCGCCTGGTCGTCGCCGAGGAGGTGGAGAAGGCACTCGCCAAGGTCGCGACGCCGCTGGAGATCGATGCCTTTCCCCGCCCGCAGGTGATCCTGGTCATCGGCGTCAACGGGTCGGGCAAGACGACGACCATCGCCAAACTGGCGCATCTGTTCATGGAGCAGGATTACGGCGTCATGCTGGCGGCGGGCGACACCTTCCGCGCCGCCGCGATCGGCCAGCTCGCCACCTGGGCCGAGCGGGTCGGCGTGCCGATCGTGTCGGGCAAGGAAGGCGGCGACGCGGCGGGCATCGTCTATGAGGCGGTGAAACAGGCGACCGCGACCGGCATCGACGTGCTGATCGTCGACACCGCCGGACGCCTCCAGAACAAGCGCGAGTTGATGGACGAACTGTCCAAGATCCGCCGTGTGCTGGGCCGCCTGAATCCCGAGGCGCCGCACGACATCCTGCTGGTCCTCGATGCCACCACCGGCCAGAACGCGCTCAACCAGATCGAGGTATTCAAGGACGTAGCGGGCGTCACCGGCCTGGTCATGACCAAGCTGGACGGCACCGCGCGCGGCGGCGTGCTGGTCGCGGCGGCGGAAAAATACGGCCTGCCCATCCACGCGATCGGTGTCGGCGAAGGCATGACCGACCTGCGTCCCTTCGACGCCAACGAGGTCAGCCGGATCATCGCCGGGATCGAAGGAGGTCGTAAGTGAACGCCCCCCGCAAGGAAGCCGGTGCCGGGCTGAAGGCCGGGATCGAATATGGCCCGCTGGTCCTCTTTTTCGCGGTCAATTTCCTCGCGCCGATCGGCGCGCTGACCCGCGTGCTGGTCGCCACGGGCGTCTTCATGGCGGCGACCGTGGTGGCGATGATCGTCAGCAAGGTGAAGCTCGGCCGCATCTCGCCGATGCTGTGGCTGTCGGGCGTGCTGGTCGTCGTATTCGGCGGCCTGACCCTCTATTTCCACGACGAGCGCTTCATCAAGATGAAGCCGACCATCGTCTATGCGATGTTCTCCGCGCTGCTTTTCTTCGGGCTGGCGACCGGGCGACCGCTGATCCAGATGGTGCTGGGCAATGTCTATCCGGGACTGACCGCGCTGGGCTGGCGCAAGCTGACTCGCAACTGGGCCTGCTTCTTCGCCTTCATGGCGGTGCTGAACGAGGCGGTGTGGCGCAATTCGAGCTGGGATTTCTGGGTCGGGTTCAAGCTGTGGGGCGCGATGCCGCTGACCATCCTGTTTGCGATCGCCAACATCCCCATGCTGTTGAAGCATGGCCTGAATGCGGAGGCCGCCAAGGTCGACGAACCGCCGGTGGAGTAATCACCGTCATTGCGAGCGTAGCGAAGCAATCCAGGGCGTCCTGGCGGGGAACTCTGGTTTGCTTCGCTACGCTCGCAATGACGGGCAAAAAAAGGGCGGCCCCGTCAGAGCCGCCCTTTTCCTTATCTGAAACGAATAGGCGAAATTACACCACCGCCGCCTCGTACCGGCGACCGGCTTCGTCCCAGTTCACCACGTCCCACCAGGCCTTCAGATAGCCCGGACGGTCGTTCATATATGTCAGGTAATAGGCGTGCTCCCACACGTCGTTCCCCAGGATCGGCGTGCCCTTGTCGGCCACGACGTCCATCAGGGGATTGTCCTGGTTCGGGGTCGAGGTGACCTTCAGCTTGCCCTCGGCATCCGCGATCACCCAGGCCCAGCCCGAACCGAACTGGCCCGCACCCTTAGTGTTGAACTCGTCCTTCAGCTTGTCGAGACCGCCGAACGCCTCGATCGCCTCGGCCAGCTTGCCCGAGGGCTGGGTCGTGCCGGGCTTGGTCATGATCTTCCAGAAGAAGTCATGGTTCCAGAAGCCGCCGCCATTGTTGCGCACGGCGGCCGGGGCCGACGAGATGTTGGCCAGGATGTCCTCGATCGACTTGCCCTGCAGCGACGTGTCGGCGGCGACCGCCTCGTTCAGCTTGTTGGTATAGGCGGCGTGGTGCTTGTCGTGGTGGAAGGTCATCGTCTCCTTGGAGATGACCGGCTCCAGCGTATCATAGTCGTACGGAAGGGGCGGCAGTTCGAAAGCCATCGTCAATGCTCCTTTGGGTTTGCCTGTGGCAACGCCAGAGCCTCCAAATGGCTCCCCCGACGCGGTTACGCAACCGTTCCGATCAGATCGTGGCGACGAAGCGCATGGCGAAGCTGGTCGTAGGACAGCCCCAGCGCCTCGGCGGTCGTTCGCTGATTAAAGCGATTGTCGGCCAGCGCCTTGGTCAGCAGCTCGCGCTCGAACCGGGCGACGCGCGACTTGAAGTCGGACGGACCGACGTCGCAGGCCGCCACCTCGTCGCCGTCGCTCACCGGATCGGCGGAGGCGGGCGCGCTCCCCTGCTCGCTGCGGGCGGCGGCGGGTGACTGGCCCTGCGGGCGATAGGGAGAGCGGAACGGGTCGATCTCGATCGCATCGACCGGCCCTTCGCGGTCCCAGCGATAGACGGCGCGCTCGACGACGTTGCGAAGCTCGCGGACATTGCCGGGCCAGCGATGCTCCATCAGTGCATCCGTCGCCGCCGCCCCGAAGCCGGGCCACTCATTCCAGCCGATCTCGGCCGCCATGCGCCGCCCGAAATGATTGGCCAGCACCATGATGTCGCTCTTGCGCGCCCGTAAGGGAGGCAGCGTCACGACCTCGAAGCACAGCCGGTCGAGCAGGTCCGCGCGAAACTGATGCGCGGCGACCTTGTCGGGCAGATGCTCGTTGGTCGCCGCCACGATACGCACATCGACACGCAAGGGCCGCGAAGAACCGATCCGCGTCACCTCGCCATATTCGACCGCGCGCAGCAGCCGGTCCTGCGCCGCCATCGACAAGGTGCCGAGTTCGTCGAGGAACAGCGTGCCCCCGCTCGCCTCCTCGAACCGCCCCGCCCGCGCCTTGGTCGCGCCGGTGAAGGCCCCTGCCTCATGGCCGAAAAGCTCGGCCTCGATCAGCGTCTCGGGCAGCGCGGCGCAGTTCATGATGACCAAGGGCTGGTCCCAGCGCCCGCTCAGCCGGTGCAGACGCTCGGCGACCAGTTCCTTGCCGGTCCCGCGCTCGCCGATGACCAGCACCGGACGGTCGAGCGCGGCGGCGCGGCTGGCCCGTTCCAGCGCGTCCAGAAAGGCCCCCGACTGGCCGATGACCTGACTCGTTCGCTCCATTCCCAACAGGTGGCGGATTTTCCCAAGCCTTGGCAAGAGGGCAATCGTTGTTTGATCGCAACTATTTTCAAAACCCGCGGATTTCCGCCATTTTTGAAACTGGCACGCCTCCTGCAATGCTTCCGGCATCCCGCCAACGAGCGGATCGAGACAAGACAATCAGGGAGTTTCCACCATGTTCGCCACCACCTTCAGCCGCCAGATCGCCGCCATCGCCTGCACCGTCGTGATGAGCGCCACCTGCCTGATGGGCGCCCTCGCCCCCGCGCATGTCGCCGCCACCCAGACTTCGGTTGCGGCGATCGAGGCACCGACCGCATAATCCCCGAATAGCCGCCATCAAGGAGTATCCGATGGGCATTTTCTCCCGCACCCGCGACATCGTCGCCGCCAATTTCGCCGACCTGCTGGACAAGGCGGAAGACCCCGCGAAGATGATCCGCATGATCATCCTCGAAATGGAGGAAACGCTTGTCGAGGTGCGCGCCTCCGCCGCCCGCACGATCGCCGACCAGAAGGAAATCCGCCGCCACATCATGAAGCTGGACCAGCTTCAGGACAGCTGGACCGAAAAGGCCGAGCTGGCGCTGTCAAAGGACCGCGAGGATCTGGCCAAGGCCGCGCTGATCGAGCGCCAGAAGGCCGCCGACATGGCCGACCAGCTGAAGGCCGAAGTCCAGGTGCTCGACGATGCGCTGCGCGCGTCGGAAGAGGATATCGCCAAGCTGCAGAACAAGCTGCGCGAGGCGCGGACCAAGCAGAATGCGGTCCAGACCCGTCTGGAAAGCGCCAACAACCGCTATCGCCTGCGCGAGATGTGGAACGGCCCGAAGACGCACGACGCGTTCAGCCGCTTCGACGTGCTGGAGCGCAAGGTGGACGAGGCCGAGGGCCGCGCCGAAGCGCTGGGCCTGGGCGCGAACCCCAAGACGCTCGAGGACGAGATCGCCGAACTGCGTGCCTCCGACCGGGTCGATGCCGAACTCGCCGCGCTCAAGGCGCGCCTGAACAAGGGAGAGTGAGATGGAGGATATCGTCACCCCCGGCATCGCGATCACCACCATCTTCATCGCGCTGCCCTGGCTGATCCTGCACTATATGACGAAGTGGAAGCAGGCGCCCAAGATCACCCATGAGGACGAGCAGCTGCTCGACGAGCTCCACCTGCTCGCGCGCCGCCTGGAGGACCGGGTGAACACCGTCGAACGGATCGTCGCCGCCGACAATCCCAACTTCAAACCCGGTCTCCAGTCCGAATGGCGCCCCGAACCGCGCCTGGGCCAGACCGACTACAGCCTCGATCGGAGGAATTGAGATGACCGCCAGCCGCACCAATTTCTACCTCGACAAGCAGAATGCGAAGTTCAAAGGCGTCTGCTCGGGAATCGCCGACTATACGGGCGTCGATGTGATGTGGGTCCGCGTCGCCGCGGTCCTGCTCACCCTGACCGGGGTCGGCATGCCCTGGGTCCCGCTTGCCTATATGCTGATCGCATGGATGGCGACGGCCAAGCCGATCGGCCTCTACCAGTCGGCCGAGGACGCCAAGTTCTGGCAGGGCGTGCGCAGCAATCCGCGCCGCTCGACCGCCGAGGTCCGCTCGAAGTTCCGCGATCTCGACCGTCGCCTTGCCGATATCGAACTGCACTACACCAGCCGCAACCGCCAGCTGGCCGACGAGATCGACAGCCTGCGCTGAGAGAGCGCTGACACATCAACTATCCTATGGGAGTATGGATTATGGCTTGGGGAGGACCGGGTTTCGTCCTGGCTATCATCGCAATGTCGACGATCGGTTGGGTCGTCACAACCTGGATCCGTGCGAAGCACGGCTACAGCCTGGAAAATGACTGGGGCGGCATGACGCACAAGAACGACATCGCCGATGGCCGCAAGGTCGAACTGCTGACCGCCGAGAACCAGAAGCTGGTCGGCCAGGTCTCTCGACTGGAAGAGCGGATCGCGGTGCTGGAGCGCATCGCCACCGACCCCGCCGAGCGAACCGCGCGCGAAATCGATGCGCTGCGCGATCGCTGAGGGAGAAGGAAGATGCACGATTTTGCCATCCTGATCCCGCTCTTCGGCATCAGTTGCGGAATGGTCGCGATCATCGGCGGTGTCGTCGTCAAGCCCTGGTTTGCTTACCGCGAAAAGCGGCTGGCCACCGAAGCCTCGATGGTCGCGGAAAAGGCGGCGCAATATGCCGCCCAGACCGAACGGCTCGAACAGCGGGTCCGGGTGCTGGAGCGGATCGTCACCGACCGCGGCCTGGCGCTGAGCGACGAGATCGACGGCCTGCGGGTCCCAGGCGAGACGCCCGCCCGCATCGAACACTGACATAAGTATCTAGAGGGGAGTCACCGCTATGTCCGGCGGACAGTTCATGACCGTACTGATCGTCGCGATCGTCATGGTCGCCAGCATCTTCAAGGCCAAGCACCGCCGTTCGCCCGGCCTCGACATGGTGGAGCATCTGCGCGGCGATGCCTCGCGCGACACCCAGGCGCTGCGTGCCGAAGTACAGCAGCTCAAGGAGCGCATCCAGGTCCTGGAGCGCGTCATCACCGACGAACGCAAGAGCATCGATCTCGACCGCGAGATCGAGCGGCTGCGCGACCGTTAAGCCACCCGTTGATACGGACAGGGAGCCCGGATCATGACCGACACCAATCTTTACATCGTGATCGCGACCGCAGGCCTGGCAGGCCTGGCGATGATCGTAACCGCAGGCCTCGCGGGCTGGCGCGGCTGGTTGCAGCTGAAGAACCGCGAATTCGAGCGTAGCCACGACAATCCCTACCCGCCCGCCGCCTCGGCCGCGTCGCGGATCGAGATGGCGGACCTGAAGGAGCGTATCCGCAAGCTCGAAGCCATCGCCGCAGGCGTCGACCTGTGAGCCGCTTCGCCACCCTTCGTCGATGGACGACCCGGATCGCCTGCGGCGGCGCGGTCGTCGTCGCCGGGGTGGTCCACACGCCCGCCGCCCTCGCCTTTCCCTATCGCGCCGATTTCGGGCGGACGACGGTCCTGTCCGAACAGCCCATCGACCGGGCGGCGATGGGACGGGTGCTGGCCCGCGCCGATGGCTTGCTGGCGGCCAGCCCGCTTTACCGGCCGGGACTGTCGCGGCAGGTCGTGCTGACCGATGGCGGTTGGCGCTGGGACCTGCTGTCGATCGGCGCGCGGGGCTCCATCGCGTTTCGACGGCCCTTCGCCCATGCGCTGATCTTCAACCGAAGCTCGGTGGCGGACGACCGGGTGACGAACGGCGCGCCGCTGGGCGGTGTGCGCACTCTGTCGGGCACCATCGCGCATGAGATGACGCACCGGCTGGTCGCCGATCATATCGGCGAATGGGCCGCGCTTCGCCTGCCCGCCTGGAAGCGCGAGGGCTATCCCGACTATGTCGCGCGGGAAACCAGCATCCGCCCGCAGGACGAGGCGTTGATCCGCGCGCGCGATCCGAATGCGCGCGTGCTGACCTATTATGAAGGGCGTCGCCGCGTGGCGGCCGAACTGGTGCGCAACGGCGGATCGGTGGACGCCTTGCTGAAGGACTGACCAGTTGTCGCGGCGCACCGTTCGCGGTAGCGCGGTATCATGTCCGATCTTGCCGAAATCCGCGACGAATATGAATTTCTCGACGCCGACGATCGCTATCGCCTGCTGATCGATCTCGGCCGCGCACTGGAGCCGATGCCCGAGGCATTGAAGACCGACGCGACACTGGTCCGCGGGTGTTCGGCGTCGGTCTGGGTCTATCCGACCAAAGGCGAGGTCGAGGGCCTGCATTTCCTGGCGGACTCCAATGCGGCGATCACCAAGGGGATCATCGCGCTGGTGTTGAAGACGGTCCAAGACAAGACGCCTGCGCAGATATTGGCGACCGATATCGAGGGCGAACTGGCGCCGTTCGATTTGCGGAACCAGTTGAGTTCCAACCGGACGCAGGGGATTCCGAATATGATCGCGCTGATCCGGGAGACGGCGGGGCGGTATTGATCGGGCGGCGGCGGGCTCGGTGAGACACCTGGCCCTCCCCCATCCCCTCCCGCTTGCGGGAGGGGAGCGGCTAGAGGTGCTGGCAGGCTCGGTCGTAGACCGTTCGGCTAGGCTCAACGCAAAAGAATAAAAGCGCACGGCCCGCCACCAGACACGCCCCTCCCGCAAGCAGGAGGGGATGGGGGAGGGTTCGGGGTCTCACAGAGACCCCGCTTTAAAACCCTAACTCCCCCGCCCCAACCGTGCCGCGATCGCCTCGACATCCTCGTCCGGCGTCACCACCAGCCATTCCCCCGGCCGACGCCCATCGACCAAAGTCACCGCATTCTTCGGGCAAAGCCCCAGACACTTTGTCTCAACCACGCCCACCGATGCCTTGCGCCCCTTGCCGAAGATCCGCTTGAGCGCCTTCGCCAGCGGCGTCTTGCCCTTCGGCCCGAAACCGCCGCCGACCTTCTTCGAACATTTGCCGCAGATCAGGACCGTCGATTCCCATTCCGCCTTGGCGCGGCGGATCATTCGGGCTTCCAGCTGCGCCGTTCCTCGGCCGCGCGCAGGACTTCGTATGCCGCCTGCACCTGCTGGAACTTGGTCGCCGCCTCTGGATCATTGGGGCGGATGTCGGGATGATTGGCCTTGGCCAGCCCGCGCCAGGTCGCGCGGATCAGGTCGAACTCCGCATCCGGCTCCAGACCCAGCGCATCGAGCGCACGCATCTCGTCGCGCGAGCGGCTGCCGTCCCCCGGCCCGGCCCAGGCCTGATGCTTGGACTGGGCATAGCCCGCACTCGTCTGTCGCTCGGAGGCTTCGCGCGCGGCGGCCTCTTCGGCACTGAGCCCCTGAAAATAGTCCCATCCGCGATTATACTCGGCGGCATGCGCCTCGCAGAAATACCAGCGGTCGGGGCTGTTGGGGGATTTCGGGGCCGGGCAATTGCCCGGCTGGTCGCAACCGTGCCGGTCGCAGATACGCACCGGCTTGGCCTCCCGCGAGGCGCCATAGCTGCGCCAGCGGGGGAAGCCCCAGTCATTGGATCGGGTAGAAGAACGCGCCACGCCGGCCGATTTAGGCGACTTCGGCGCGGGTGCAAGCATCGTCGCCATGCTTTGCAAGCCGCAGCCCCCGAATGACCCACTGAATCGCTTGACCGCGAATGGTTCCCTCGTTCATGAAATATACGTCATCATATATTCATGTCCGTACCGGGCATATGCGGACGCCCAGCTTTGACAGGAGCCATTGTGGCCCAAAGTCGTTCCTTCTTGGCCACCGCAAGAGCGGACGTGCCGGCCTCGATCGTGGTGGCGCTGGTCGCCCTGCCCCTTTGCCTCGGTGTCGCGGTCGCGTCCGGCGCGCCGCCCTTCGCGGGGATGATCGCCGGGATCGCGGGCGGCCTGGTCGTCGGCTTCCTCTCCAAGTCGCCGCTGTCGGTCGCGGGGCCCGCCGCCGGTCTGACCGTCATCGTGTTCGAGGCGATCGAGCGGCTTCCCAGCTTCCAGGTGTTCCTTCTGGCGGTGACGCTGGCGGGCGTGCTCCAGCTCGCCTTCTCGTTCACCCGCGCGGGCGTGCTGGCGGAGTTCGTGCCATCCTCGGTCATCACCGGCATGCTGGCCGCGATCGGCCTGATCCTGATCCTCAAGCAGGTGCCGCACGCCATCGGCTATGACGGTGATTTCGAAGGCAGCTTCGAATATGCCAGCCGCGCGGGCGGCAACACCTTCACCGACCTGTGGACCAGCGTCAGCAACGACATCGCGCCCGGCGCGGTGCTGATCGGCGCGATCTCGCTCGCCTTCCTCTTTTGGTGGGATCACGCCAAGCCTAAGCAGGGCCCGCTGCGACTGCTGCCCGGGCCGCTGGTCGTCGTGGTGATCGGCGTGGTCGGCAACATGCTGCTCGGTGCGCTGCGTCCCGACTGGCAGCTGGCAGGCTCGCACCTGGTCCGCGTGCCGGTCGCGGGCAGTCCGTCGGCCTTTATCGGCCAGTTCCGGCTGCCTGATTTCGGCGCGATCGGCCTGGGCGCGGTATGGACCACCGCCCTCACCCTGGCCATCGTCGCCAGCCTGGAGTCGCTGCTCAGCGTCAAGGCCGTCGACGAACTCGATCCGCGCCGCCGCACCACCGACAAGAACTGGGAGCTGATGGCGCAGGGCGGCGGCAATATCGTCTCCGGCCTGCTCGGCGGTCTGCCCGTCACCTCGGTGATTGTGCGTTCGTCGGCCAATGTCGATGCGGGCGCGGAGAGCAAGCTGTCGACCATGCTGCACGCCACCTGGCTGCTGCTGTCGGTCGCGCTGATCCCGGTCGTGCTGAACCAGATTCCGCTGGCCGCACTTGCCGCCGTGCTGATCGCCACCGGCTACAAGCTGTGCAAGCCCAAGCTGTTCACCGAGCGCTACAAGCAGGGGTGGAGTCAGTTCATTCCCTTCATCGTCACCATCCTGGCGATCCTGCGCACCGACCTGTTGATCGGCATCCTGGTCGGTCTGGTCGTCGGCTTCGTCTTCGTCGTGGCGCGCAATTTCCGCCCGGCGCTGACCTTCGCGTGCGATGACGAGGATTGCCTGATCCGGGCGCGGCGCAACCTGTACTTCATCCACAAGTACGAGTTGCAGAAGTCGCTCGCGAAGGTGCCGGACGGCGCGAACCTGCTGATCGACCTGTCCTCGACCTCCTATGTCGACCTGGATAATGTCGACATCATCAACGCCTTCATCAAGGGCGCCGACTTTCGCGGGATCAGCGTGATCGTGCGCGGCGACATCGCCGAGCGAACCGCCCCCCTCATCAATGCCCCATCGACCGGAGTGCGCTACGCATGAGGGAATATAAGCAGCTGCTGCTCGCCAATAAGGCGTGGGCGACGGAGCTCTTGGAGGAGAAGACCGACTTCTTCCAGCGCCAGACGGTGGGGCAGAAGCCCGACTTCCTCTGGATCGGCTGTTCCGACAGCCGGGTGACGCCCGAGCAGATGACGATGACCCCGCCGGGTGGCATGTTCCTGCACCGGAATATCGCGAACCTCGTCCATGACGACGACCTGAACCTGTTGTCGGTCGTGCAATATGCGGTCGACGTGCTGAAGGTGCGCCACGTCATCCTGTGCGGCCATCATGGCTGTGGCGGGGTGCTGGCGACGCTGGAGGGCGGGACGCAGGGGCCGGTCGACCAGTGGCTGGGCAATGCCCGCGACGTGCTCCACCGCCACCGCGACGAGATCGACGCCCAGCCGGACCAGGCCGCGAAGGTCAACCGGCTGGTCGAGGTGAACGTGATGGAGCAGCTGCGCCATCTCGCCCGGCTCGACACCATCCAGAAGGCGTTCGCGGAAAAGCGCGAGCTGTGGCTGCACGGCTGGGTCTATGACATTCGCGACGGGCATATAAAGACCCTGCTGGAGATCGATGCGAACACCGATCTCGACGGGCTGGCACGGCCCGAAAAGGTTCTCATGTGATCGACGACGCTTGATCGCCCCCCCGGTGACCGCCTAGCCTCTGCCCCGTCCATGGGGGAGGATCGAATGCGGCACTGGGGTTTGGCGGCGATGGTCGCCCTGACGGCGGCGACGGCGGTATCGGCGCGCGATCTGGAGGTTCCGGCGAACAAGGGCTGGATGCACGCCGAGACGAAGCTGATCGTCCGGCCGAGCGTCGCCGGGCTGAACCGCGTCGCGATCACCGATGCGACCACGAACGAGCATGACATCGCGGTCAAGCTGGAGAGCACCGACAAGTCGGTCTTCGCCACGCTGTTCCTCTTCCACCCGGCGGTGCCCAGCGTGCCGCTGTGGTTCGACCGCTCGCGCACCGCGATCGAGGAGCGCAAGAATTTCGACAAGGGCGCGCCTGCCAGCACCGATCCCATCGCCTTCGCGCCGCTGGGCACCGATCCGGCGGTGGGCTTGCGCCAGAGCTGGTCGCTGCTGAGCAGTCCGTATCGCAGCACCTCGCTGGCGGTGATGCCGATGGGCGAATGGCTGCTGGTCATCCGCCTGACCGCCGAGAAGCTGAACGCCACGACGCTCGACGGCAAGATGGACGAGATCATCGCCGCGCTGAAACCCGCCATTGCCACGACTGCCGCCTATCCGGGGCCAGCGGTGCCGGTCCGCCCATGCGCGACGCAGACCGATTTCGCGCACCTGCCCAAGGCCAAGCTGGAAAAGCCGGGCGGGGCCGATGTGATGAGCAATCTGCTGCTAGGTGCGGTCATGGCCAACCACAAGCCCGATACGAAGGCCGAAGCCGAAAAGCCCGCCGCGCCGATCTGCCGCGACGGGGCAGGCCATACGACCTACGGCGTCTATCGTTGGGATGGGTCCGACATCAACGGCTATACGATGGCGCTTTACGACGCCGGACGCACGATCAGCGTCTTTCCGGGCATCATGAGCCAGATCGAAAAGCGCAAGACCATGTCCTATTCGGTGGTGCTGCACCATGTTGACGACAGCGCGGACAGCTATCCCTCGTTCGATGGCCTGCCCCGCCCCGAACAGGTATGGGACCTCGTGTCCAAGGGGGCACCGTCGGCCAAGTCGCAGGGCAATAATGTCTCGATCAATGCAGGCGCGCTGGGCAAGCCGTGATCGGGACCCTGCCCGCGCGGGGAATGCAGTCAGAGGGCCTGTAAGCCGGGTTCTGTCCACCGGCGCAAGGCCGGATGGGCGACCATTCTTCTAGGACGATGTTTGCACATCGCCTCAAGCAACCAACCCGGACGGCGGGCGGGAACACGCCCCGACGCTTTCGCGCCATGCCATCCCTATTCGGTCTTGCTCCCGGTGGGGTTTGCCATGCCGTTTCCGTTACCGGACCCGCGGTGCGCTTTTACCGCACCCTTTCACCCTGACCTGGCCGAAGCCGTGGCCGTCTGCTCTCTGTGGCACTGTCCCTGGGGTCGCCCCCGCCGGGCGTTACCCGGCACCGTTATTCCGTGGAGCCCGGACTTTCCTCGCCCCCGGTTTCCCAAGGCCGCGGCCGCCCGGCCCTCTGACTGCGGGGGGATGTAGACGGATTGGGGATTAGGGCAAGGGGTTTGTGGTTGGGCGTAGCACTTGGGCTTCGACTTCGCTCAGCCTGAACGGCCTTTGGGGCCAATTCCCAATCCCTCCCTCCGTTCAGGCTGAGCGAAGTCGAAGCACAAGCCCAAGCTGTAACCCCGTCAATCATCCCCCTGCGGGCGCGGCAACAGCAAGGCCAGCAGGATCATCCGGCATTCCGAATCGATCTCACCATCGATCAGCTCGGGGCGGAAGCGCCGCTGGAACGCCATGATCGCCGCCATCCGGTCGGTCACGTCATAGCCGAACCGCTCCAGCGCCAAACAGAAGCCCGCCTCGGTCCACATCGGGTCCATCAAATTTTTGGTCGGGCGCGGCAGGGCCAGGCGACGCTTGGCGAGATCGCCCCAGGGAAACAGCTCGCCCGGATCGCGCTTGCGGGCGGGGGCGATGTCGGAATGGCCGACGATATTGCCCCGCGTGATGCCATGCCGCTTCTGGATATCGGCGACCAGTTCCATGACGGCGGCGATCTGCTCGTCGGGAAACGGGCGATAGCCCCAGTCATGGCCGGGATTGACGATCTCGATGCCGATGCTCGCCGAGTTCACATCCTCGATCGAACGCCAGTGCGAGCGGCCCGCATGCCAGGCACGTTCCGCTTCGTCGACCATGCGCAGGATCGTGCCGTCCTCGGCAACGAGATAATGGCACGACACCTTGGCTTCCGGATCGCGCAGACGCGCGATGGCGGACTCGGCGTCCTGCATCCCCGTATAGTGCAATACGATCATCGTGATGGGCAGGCTACGCGCGTCGAAATTGGGTGACGGCGTGTCGACGATCGTCATGCAACCTCCTGAACGACCCCGGTTCGTGCCCCCTGTTAGCGGGAAGCCCCGCCCAAGGATATGACTTCATGCACGGAACACGGGATCGGGCGCAGCGCTTTTCCGGTACATGCCGCGCCCGACAGACGCGAGCTGGAACAGGTCGGTCTGCCCCATCACCGTTTCGCCCGCCCCCAGGATCAGCAAGCCCGTGTCCCGCATCGCGCCCGCAAGGGTACGAAAGGCTCGTTCCTTGGGATCGGGCGCGAAATAGAGCATGACGTTGCGGCACAGCACCAGGTCAAACTGACCGGACGGAGCCGGGTCGATGGTCAGGTTCATCTGGCGGAATGAAATGGGACGCAGCAATTCGGGCCGGGCCACCCATTCATTGCCGGGCCGCCCCTCGAACCAGCGGACCAGCTGACGGATGGGAAGGCCGCGCTGCACCTCGAACTGGGTGTAGCAGCCGCTGCGCGCGCGGGCGATCGCGGCTTCGGACACGTCGGTCGCAACGATCTCGGGCATCGGCCTGCCCTGCGTCTGCTGCCGATCGGCGAACATCATCGCCAGCGACAAGGGCTCTTGCCCGGTCGAGCAGCCGGCGCTCCAGATGCGGGCACGGCGGCCTTCCCGCTCGACCTCGGCGACCGCCTCGACGATGTTGTCGAACACATGCGGGTCGCGAAAGAAGGACGTCTCGCAATTGACCAGCGCGTCGATCACCCGGCCCGCCAGCTGCGGGTCGCGCCCGTCGAGCACGGCGCAGACGAGTTGATCGAGCGTGTCGATCCGCCGTTCGCGCATCAGGGGCAGCAGGACGGTGTCGACGCGGGTCGAACGGTGGCTGGCGATCTGCTGCCCGGTTCGCGCCTCCAGAAGTGCACTGAGCACGGCGAGCGACTGGCCCGACAAAGGGGACTGCGCCATGGACATGCTCCCGGTTCGGACGGGGGGGGCGGGCGTCCAGCCCGAGGCCATGACCATCAGCGGGGCGCTCCCGCCGCGATCACCGCGCCGATCGCGTCCGGGGTCATCACCGCATCGGCCAAACCATCGGTCACGACCGCGCCGGGCATTCCCCAGACGACCGCGCTTTCGCGATCCTGCGCGACGATCGTTCCACCTGCCGCCTTCAGCATCCGCGCGCCCTCCAGCCCGTCGCGTCCCATGCCCGTCAGCACGATGCCCCAGGCCCGGTCGCCCCACAGCTCCGCCATCGAGGCGAACATCGGATCGACCGAGGGGAGGCAGCCGCTGCGCGCGCGTTCATGCTTCAGCCGGATCGCCGCGCTGCCGTCGGCCAGCCGGGCGAAGGTCACATGCGCATCGCCGGGGGCGATGAGGATCTGTCCGGGCCGGACGCGCATCCGGTCCTCGGCCATGACGCTCGGGCGGCGCGCGACGGCGGTGAGTTGCGCGGCGAAAAACGGGATGAAGGTGGCGGGCAGATGCTGCGTCACCACGATCGGCACCGTCATCGTCGTCGGAATGGGAGCGAACAGCTTCGCCAGCGCGTGGATGCCGCCCGTCGACGCGCCGATGCCGATGATTTCGGGCCAGGCCTTGCCGATGCGGAGGGGGCTTGGCGCCACCGACATGGCGGGTGCGGGCGAAGCAGGCGCGCCTCGCTCGACGGGGGGACAGGCCAACGCATCGAGTTTCTGGAGCAGCGCATCGCCGAACCCGGCCAGCCCTTGCGGTCGGGGCTTGTCGAGCGTGTCGGCCGCGCCGTGCGCCATCGCCTGCACTGCCGCCGCCCCACCCGCCGGGGTGGAGGCCGAGACGATGATGATCCGCGCGCCCTTGGCCGCCGCGATCAGTCGGGGCAGCGCGGTGATGCCGTCCATGCCGGGCATGGCGACATCGAGCAGGATGATGTCGGCGATCCGATCGCTCAGGAAGGCCAATGCCGCCTCGACATGGCTGACCGCACCGACCACCTGAAATCGCTCATGCGGTTCGATCTGACGCGCGATCAGTGCCCGCGCGACCGCCGAATCATCGACGATCAATACACGCGTGGCCGTACCCAGTGGAGATGCCTGGAGGGCGATGGAGGGGTTGGTGCTCATGTCGCGGCGTTCCGAGGAAATGCCGTTTCGGATCAGATCATGCCGACGAGTTGGAGCTTGCTTTCCAGCGTGTCCCGGTCGAACGGCTTCATGATATATTCGTCGGCCCCCGCATCGATCGCGGCGCGGATATGCGCCATGCCGTTTTCGGTGGTGCAGAACACGATGCGCGGCCGCCGCGCCAGATTGGCGTCGCGCAGCGCGCGCAGGAAATCCATGCCGCTCATCACCGGCATGTTCCAGTCGAGCAGGATGACGTCGGGGATGTCCTCCAAGCACGCCTCCAGCGCCTCGCGGCCGTCCCCCGCCTCGCGCACCTGAAGGTCGAGCGTTTCCAATATATGCCGCGCGACCTTGCGGATCACCTTGGAGTCATCGACGACGAGACAGGTCTTCATGCGGTACGCCCTATTCCTACCGGAGGTCTCAACACGACCTGCCCTTCGGAATAGCCTCGATAGGTAACGGCGGGGTTAATCGGTCAGGCCACGAGCGCGACCGGCTGCGGTACCAGTCTGGCCAGATCGAGGACCAGCAGCGGCTCGCCGTCGCGGAAGACCATGCCGTTGGCGGCGCGCGACCAGCGGCCGTCCTTGGGTGCGACATGCGGCATCGGGCGCATCTCGAACGTCTCGATATCGTCCAGCGCGTCGACCAGCATGGCATAATAATGCCCGTCCTGCTGGGTGATGACCGCGCGACGGACATGGGGGGCGGTCGGCTCCAGCCCCAGCGCACGGCGGGTGTCGACGACGGTGATGACGCGGCTGCGCAGCGCGGTCAGCCCGCGCACCGACGGCTCGGCACGGGGCACCGCGACGACCTCGCCGATGTCCACGACCGAATCGACCTGGTCGGCGTCGAACACCACGCCCTGCCCGGCGATATTGGCGATCAGGAACAACGCCATCAGCGGCCTCCCCGGCGAGCATGCCCCGCCAGCGCGGCGATCAGTGCGGAGCGGTCGTAGCGATAGATGGTGTCGGGATCGGCGGCCCCGTCCCGATCGCGGCGCAGGCGCACCACGGGAGCACCCGAAGGCTCGGCCGCGCCCGCATCCTCGTCCATCATCAGGCGGACGGCCGGGGTTTCGTCACCGCCCGGCTGGAGCGTGCAGCGATAGCCATGCGCCTCCAGCACGGGGCGGAGGAAACGGTCCATCCACGCCGCCCCCGTACCGGCGAGCAGACAGAGCGGTGCGGTCGTGCCCCTGTCACCCGCACCGGCATGGAGGAAGAACGCCAGCGGATCGAGGATCTCCAGCGCCCGGCCTTCCCATACGGCCACGCCCAGAACCGGGCCGCCGGTGGCGGGCGCGATCTCGGCAGGCAGGTGGATGATCTCCAGCGCACCGTTGATCGCATAGGCGCATTCGGTCTCGCCATCGGTCAGGCGCAGCACCTCGATCTCGCCATGCGCCAGCGCATCCTCGAGCGCGAGCGGATCGACGTGATGCAGCGGCATGGTCGCGCCGTCGACGATCAACCGCATCTGCCCGCCCGAACGGTGGACGGCCTCGGCATGCGCCTTCTCGACACGATCGATCGCGCCGAGCGGGATGGCCCGGCGGGCGCCGTCGAGGTCCTCGAACAGCAGCGCCGGATTGGCCGGTTCCTGTGTCGCGGCCTCGGCAGCGGCGATGACGTCGCGCTGGAACCGAAGCCCCGCCGCCAGCGCCAGCCCGCCGCCATCGAGCAGCAGCATCGGCAAGCCGCTGTCAGGCAGCGTCTGTCCGGCATACAGGCCGCTGCCCATCACCGCGGGCGCGGCGGGCTTCACGACGACTTCCTCGGTGTCGAGCACATCGTCGACGCCCAGCGCATAGTCGCCCTCGCGCGTGGAGACGATCACCAGCGTCGTCGGATCGCCCTGCGCGATCTCCAAAAACGGGCCCAGCGCCAGCATCGGCAGGCGACGGCCGCGCACGGTGGCGACACGGATGTCGCCGACCGGATCGACACGAACCTGATCGCCGCGCACCTTGACGATCTCCTCGATCGCCTGACGCGCGATGGCGAAACGCTGGTCGGCAACCGCGACGATCAGCGTCGACATGATCGACAGGGTCAGCGGAATCCGGATGGTGATGGTCAGGCCACGGCCCGGGCGGTTGTCCAGCGCGATACGGCCGCCGACATGCTCGATATTGGCGCGCACCACGTCCATGCCGACGCCGCGCCCCGACACCGCCGACACCGTGTCACGGCTCGACAGGCCCGGTTCGAAGACCAGTTTCAGCTTTTCCGCCGGGCTCATACCCGCCACTTCGGCGGCGGAGCGGACGTCATGCTCGACCGCCTTGGCGGCGATGCGGGCGACGTCGATCCCGGCGCCGTCATCCTCGATCTCGATCAGGATCTGGTTGCCCGACTGGCGCGCCGTGACGCAGATCTGGCCGGTCGGCGGCTTGCCCAGGCTACGCCGTCGGGCGGGCGTCTCGATGCCATGGTCGATGGCGTTGCGGATGATATGGACCAGCGGGTCACGCATCATCTCGATCATCTCGCGGTCGAGATCGACGTCCGATCCCTCGATCCGTAGGCTGACCGCCTTGCCCAGTTCGGCCGCCGTATCGCGCACCATGCGGGGCAGCGCGGAGAACAGGCCCTCAACCTTTTGCATCCGCGTGCGCGTCACCGTGTCGCGCATATCGGCGACGGTCAGCGACAGCTGGTCGAGCGCGGCCTCGACGCGCGGGTCCAGCACCCCATCGCGCAACCGCCGGGCCAGCTCATTGCGGGCCAGCACCATGTCGGACATGCCGCTCATCATCCGGTCGAGCAGGTCGACGTTCAGGCGGATGCTGCGCGGCGCGATGCGCGGGGCGGTGGCGACACGCGGGGTCGGAGCGGCCGTCACGACATCGTCCACGCGGGTCAGCGCGGCGATCAGCGCGGCGTCGTCCGAATCGTCCAGCGGTACGTCCGCCGCAATTCCTTCCACGACCGCGCCGATCCGGTCGACGATCGCAAGCACCGCATCGACCAGCGCGGTATCGGGCATCCGCTTGCCGTCACGCGCAGCGGCCAGTACGTCTTCGGCGGCATGGCTAAGGCGGGCGAGGCGCGGCAGGTCGAGAAAGCCACAGCTTCCCTTGACGGTGTGGACGAACCGGAAAATCGCATCCAGTCGCGCGCGGTCGCCGGGTGCCGCCTCCCACGCGACGATCTCGCTGGACAGCGCCTCCAGCGTCTCGCGTGTCTCGGCAATGAATTCCTGCAGCAGGTCGTCCATAAATCCCCGAGGGAGCCCCCAGCTTCCCCGCTGAGATCCGCTCCCTCTTGCCGCCACAAGATTAAAAGGGCGTTTACCCCGCGCGGATCGCCGCCCCCAGAATCATCGTGTTGGGCGCGGGTTCCGTCACCAGCGTCATGCCGCCATGCTCGGTGGTCAGCGTATGGATCAGGAAGGCGGGTGCGGTGCGCGACGCCAGCGGCTCTACTCCGCGCCCTTCCATCAGGGTGCGACGGATTTCGGGGTCGAGCAGGATGCGCGGCCCCTCGATACGGATCGCGATCTCGATCGCCTCGCGACCGACCTCCGCGCCGATGTCGATCGTGCCGCCGCGCGCCAGCGCCTCGGTGGCGATCAGCGCCAGGTTCATCAGAATACGTACCGCAGGCTTGGGCAGCGACGGAGATTCGACCAGCCAGCCCAGGGTGGTGCGGCGATTGTCGACCAGCAGCCCCTCGATCGCCGACTTGGCCTCGGCCATGTCGACCCGGTCGGCAAAGCCGCCGCCCGCCCCGAACGCCAGGCGAAAGAATTTCAGCTTGTTGGCCGAGGCCCGCGCGCTGTCCGCCAGCAATTCCATGCACCGCTCGCGCATCGCCGGGTCGGTTTCGTCGGCGAGCAGCTCCAGCCCGTTATTGAGCGCCCCCACCGGCGACAGGAGATCGTGGCACAATCGCGAACATAACAGGCTCGCGAAATCCACCGGGCTGACGGTCATGAAAAATCCCTCGACAAACTGGCTCTTTGTGACGCGCGCGTACGCTAAGCGCAAGCAAGCGCAAGCGGATCGAAGCGCCCATGGCGTTCACCCGCCGCCACCGCGCGCCAGGCGGTGACGGCCCCGCCCCCGGCGATCAGCCAGATACTGCCATCGGGTGCCGCATCGGCGGCGTCGCGGAGTGAGGGTTCGGCCAGGCCGGTGGGATGCGAATGATAATGGCCGATCACCGCCGGGCCACCGCTGCGCGCGGCCCGGTGCGCGGCGATCAGGGCCGACGGATCGATCTCGAAACGACGGCTGGGTTCATCCGAGACATTGGCGCAAGGGACAGCCCGCACGATGCGATCGCCCTCCCCCAGCAACAGTCCGCACACCTCATAATCGGGGGAAGCGGCCGCGCTTTTGCAAATCAGGTCCAGCGCATCGCTTGAAATCGTTACGGTCATGCCCAATTAGCATAATCTATGGACCGGGGGGTTTCCATCATCGATGCGCGGATCGCGCCCACAGCGGACGGCTGGCGGTTGGACCGTGCGCTGGCCGATGCGGTGCCGACTCTGTCGCGCGAACGGCTGAAGGTCCTCATCAACAGCGGCGCGGTGACGCGCGACGGGGTCATGGCCCGCGATCCTGCCAAGCGGGCAACGGGCGGCGATCTGTTCCAGGTCGCCGTCCCCGCCCCCCTGCCCGCGCATAACGAGGCGCAGGATATCCCGCTCGTCATCGCCTATGAGGACGAACATCTGATCGTGCTCGACAAGCCCGCCGGGCTGGTCGTGCATCCGGCGGCGGGAAATTTCGACGGCACGCTCGTGAACGCGCTGCTTCATCACTGCGGCGGGTCGCTGTCGGGCATTGGCGGCGTAGCGCGGCCGGGCATCGTCCACCGCATCGACAAGGACACGTCGGGCCTGATGGTCGCGGCCAAGACCGACCGCACGCATGAGGGACTGGCCAAGCAGTTCGCGGCGCATTCGATCGACCGCCGTTACCGCGCGATCACCGGGGGCATTCCCCGCCCCGCCGACGGCACGGTCGACGCCCCTCTCGCGCGCAGCCCGCAGAACCGCAAAAAGGTGGCGATCGTGCAGGGCGGCAAGCGCGCGGTCACGCACTATCGGACCATCGAGAAACTGAACAACGCCGCACTGGTCGAATGCCGCCTGGAAACCGGGCGGACGCATCAGGTGCGCGTGCACATGCAGTCTCTGGGGCACGCCTTGCTGGGCGACCCGGTCTATGGTAGAACAAAGGGTGCTCAAAAAGCCCTGCTCGATGAACTCGATTTCCGGCGCCAGGCCCTGCACGCGGCGCATCTGGGCTTTATTCATCCCATAAGCGGTAACGCTTTGGCGTTTGAGAGCCCGATGCCGCCCGACATGCAGGAACTGTTCAGCCGGCTTCACGTATAGCAGAAGACCGCCTCGCGCCCGGCGACGGGGCGAACGGATTGACGCTCCAGAAAGGGAGATAAGGATCATGGCAAAAGGCAGCAACGTCCCGGCGACGATTCCTGCACTGGGCGGGGAGCAGTCGCTCAACCGCTATCTCGCCGAGATCAAGAAATTCCCGATCCTTGCCCCGGAGCAGGAATATATGCTCGCCAAGCGCTTCCAGGAGCATGGCGACCCCGAGGCGGCGGCACAGCTCGTCACCTCGCACCTGCGTCTCGTGGCGAAGATCGCGATGGGTTATCGCGGCTATGGCCTGCCCACCTCCGAGCTGATCTCGGAGGGCAATATCGGCCTGATGCAGGGCGTGAAGAAGTTCGAGCCCGATCGCGGCTTCCGCTTGGCGACCTATGCGATGTGGTGGATCCGCGCCTCGATCCAGGAATATATCCTGCGCTCGTGGAGCCTGGTGAAGATGGGCACCACCGCGGCCCAGAAGAAGCTGTTCTTCAACCTGCGCCGGATGAAGTCGAAGCTCGACGCGTTCGAGGACGGCGACCTGCGCCCCGAGGACGTGACCAAGATCGCCACCGATCTGGGCGTCAACGAGGACGAGGTCATCAGCATGAACCGCCGCATGGCGATGGGGGGCGACACGTCGCTCAACGTCTCGATGCGCGAGGATGGCGAGGGCCAGTGGCAGGACTGGCTGGCCGATGACGCGCCGCTCCAGGACACGGTCGTCGCCGAGCAACAGGAGGCGGATGTCCGCCACGACATGCTGGTCAGTGCGATGGACGACCTGAACGACCGCGAAAAGCACATCCTGACTGAGCGTCGCCTGACCGACGATCCCAAGACGCTGGAAGAGCTGAGCCAGGTCTATGGCGTCAGCCGCGAGCGTGTCCGCCAGATCGAAGTGCGCGCGTTCGAGAAGCTGCAAAAGGCGATGATGCGCATTGCCGGTGAAAAGCGGCTGCTGGCGGCGGCGTGAGTTCGACCGGCCGCACCGTCGTCATCGGCGGCGGCGCGGCCGGAATCGCGGCGGCGCGGACGCTGCACGATGCGGGGCGCAACGTCCTGCTGATCGAGGCGGCGGATCGGCTGGGCGGACGGGCCAGGAGCGTTCGTTTGCCTACCGGCCATGTCGTCGATCATGGGTGTGGGTGGCTCCACTCCGCAAAACGCAATCCATGGACCACCATCGCCGAGCAGGCGGGCTTCACGGTCGATCGCCGCTCACCCAACTGGCAGGTCCAATGGAACGACCTGGGATTTCCTCCTGCCAAGAAGCGCGCTTCGGGCCGGGCCTATGCCCGATTTGAAGAGGCCGCGATGGCCGCCCTCAACGGGCCGGATCGGCCGCTGTCCGACTTTGTGGGCGAGGATGATCCCTGGCGGCCGATGATCGACGCGATCTCGGGCTATGCCAATGGCGCGTCGCTGGCCGAAGTCTCGCTGCATGATTGGGCAGCCTATGAGAATGCCGCAACCGACGACAATTGGGCGGTGGTCGAGGGCTATGGCACCGTCGTCGCGCATCACGCCGCGGGGCTGACCATACGTACCGGCGTGACGGCGACCCGAATCGACCATCTCGGCCGGACGATCCGCATCGAAACCTCGGCGGGAACGATCGAGGCGGATCAGGTCATCGTCGCCGTTCCCACCACCGTGCTGGCGGAGGACAAACTGACCTTCGACCCGCCCCTCCCCGACAAGCAGGAGGCCGCCGCCGCCTTGCCGCTGGGAATCGCCGACAAGGTCTTTCTGTCGGTCGAAGGCCCCCTGCCCTGGCCCGCCCATGCCCATCTGACCGGCGATCCGCACAAAACCTGCACCGCCAGCCACCGCCTCTCTCCCTTCGGCTGGCCGATCGTCGAGAGCTTCTTCGGCGGCCCCTGCGCCGAAATGCTGGAGGAAGACGGCGCGGCGGCGGCCTTTGCGATGGATGAACTGGTCGCGCTGTTGGGCAGCGACTGGCAACGGCGCTTCACGCCGCTGGATGCGACGCGCTGGCGGCATGTGCCGCTGATCGGCGGCAGCTACAGCCACGCGAGGATCGGCCATGCCGGGGCACGCCGGACACTGGCTGAGCCGGTGGACGCACGCCTGTTCTTCGCGGGCGAAGCCTGTTCGCACGAGGATTTCTCGACGGCGCACGGGGCGTATGAGACCGGAGTGACGGCGGCACGGGCGATCCTGGGTTCGCGCTGAACCGCGCGACACCCTCCCCACCGATTTGCGCCAACAAAAAAGGCCCCGGTTCGCACCGAGGCCCTTTTGCATTCCACGACCCGGCAAAATCACCGGATCGGCGAGTTCGGGTCCAGCCGCATGTCCAGATAGCGGTCCACCGATCCCATCAGCTCGGGCATCTCATGCTCGAAGAAGTGGTTGGCCTTGGGGATGGTGTCGTGATGAATGGTGATGTGCTTCTGGGTGCGCAGCTTGTCGACCAGCTTCTGGGTCGCCGCCGGGGTCGCGACCTCGTCGGCCTCGCCCTGGATGATGATGCCCGAGGAGGGGCACGGCGCCAGGAAGGTGAAGTCGTACATGTTGGCGGGCGGCGCGACCGAGATGAAGCCGCGGATTTCCGGGCGACGCATCAGCAGTTGCATACCGATCCACGCGCCGAAGCTGACACCCGCGATCCAAGTGGTCGAGGCTTCCGGGTGGAAGCTCTGCACCCAGTCGAGCGCCGAGGCGGCGTCGGACAGCTCGCCGATGCCGTTGTCGAACGTGCCCTGGCTCTTGCCCACGCCGCGGAAGTTGAAGCGCAGCGTGGCGAAACCGCGCCGCTGGAACGTCTTGTAGAGTTCCTGGACGATGCGGTTGTTCATCGTACCGCCCGCATTGGGATGCGGGTGCAGGATCATGGCGACGGGCGCGCGCGGACGCGGAGCGGGAGCGAAACGGCCTTCGAGGCGACCTTCGGGGCCGGGGAAAATGACTTCGGGCATCTGAACTCGCCGATCTGGATCGCGCTGGTGGAGCGCCGGGAACGTTGCGCTATATAGGCGACAAGCCCCTTTTCGCAATTGTTCGATCATTCCAGCTAGGCAACGAACCCTGTCCCGTCTTTATCTCGATCACGCCGCGACCACTCCGATGACCCCGGCGGCCCGTGCCGCACTGGCGGAGGGATGCGCGGTCTGGGCCAACCCCTCCTCCCCCCATGCCGAGGGGCGCGCCGCCAAGCGCGCGCTGGAGGAGGCGCGCACCGCCATCGCCCGGTCGCTCGGCTGGGCGCACGACGTCCTGTTCACCAGCGGCGCGAGCGAGTCCCTGTCCATCGCGCTCACCCGGTCGATGGCGCAGCGGCGCTTCGTCGGCGCGATCGACCATGACGCGGTGCTGCGCGCGGCCCCGGATGCGGTGGTGATGCCGGTCGGGCCGGACGGGGTGCTGCGCCTGCCCGATCTCGACGGCCCGCGCGCGGTGGTGACGGTGCAATGGGCCAATAGCGAGACGGGGGTGCGCCAGCCGATCGCCGAACTGGCGGAAGCGATCCACGCCGCCGGGCACATCCTGCTGGTCGATGCCGCGCAGATGCCCGCGGGCGCGGATGCCGAGGTGATCGACCATGCCGATCTGGTCGCCCTGTCGGCGCACAAGCGGGGCGGGCCGCCGGGGATCGGCGCGCTGCTGGTCCGCGACCTCGCCTTGCTCGCGCCGACCGGCGGGCAGGAGCGCGGCTATCGCCCCGGCACCGAGAATATGCCCGGCGTGCTGGGCTATGCCACCGCGCTGGCCGAACCGGAGCCCGACCATGCCGAGCTGCGCGCGCATCTCGACGACGCGATCCGCCGTTCGGGCGGGATCGTGGTCGCCGATACCAGCCGCCGCCATCCGGCCATCGCCAGCTATCACATGCCCGGCAAGCCCTCGGCGGCGCAGCTGATCCAGTTCGATCTCGCGCAAATCTCGGTCTCGGCGGGCAGCGCGTGCGCCAGCGGCAGCCTGAAGCCCAGCCATGTGCTCGCCGCGCTCGGCTGGGACGTGGAAGCGGGCCGCGAGGTGGTTCGGGTCAGCTTCGGCCGGACGACGACGCGGGAAGATGTCGACCGTTTCGTCACCGCTTGGCGTGCGATCGCACGGGGGAGACGGGTCGCATGATCTATCTCGACTATCAGGCGACGACCCCGCTCGCGCCCGAGGCGCTGAAGGCGATGCTTCCCTGGCTGGAACAGGGCCATGCCAATCCCCATTCGCCGCACCGCGCCGGGCGACAGGCGCGCGCCGCCGTCGAGGTCGCGCGCGATCAGGTAGCGGCGCTGTTCCCCTCCGGCGGGCGGGTGGTGTTCACCAGCGGCGCGACCGAGGCGCTGAACTGGGCGATCAAGGGAACGCGCGGCGGCATCGTCACGACGGCGATCGAACATGCCGCCGTGCTCGACACTGCCGCCGCTACGGGGCGGGAGCTGACCGTGCTATCGGTCAATCGCGAAGGCGTAGCTGCGCCAGCCCCCGACGACATCGGCAAGCCCCTCCCCTTCAGGGGAGGGGTTGGGGTGGGGCCTCGCCACGGGCCGCACGCTTGTGGAGGCTCCCCACCCCCCACCCCTCCCCTGAAGGGGAGGGGTGAGTCCGGCTCATGTCATCCCGCTACGAATCCTCTTGCAGAAGGCACCGGCCTGGTCGCGGCGATGCTGGTCAATAACGAGGTCGGCACCATTCAGCCGGTCACCGCGCTGGCGGAGGCGGCGCACCGGGTCGGCGCGTGGATGCTATGCGACGCCGTACAGGGCTATGGCCGGATCACCATTCCCGACACGGTGGATATGGTCGCGGTCTCGGCGCACAAGATCCATGGGCCCAAGGGCATCGGCGCGCTGTGGCTGCGCGACGGCCTCGCCCTACCCCCGCTGCTCCATGGCGGCGATCAGGAGGGCGGACGTTCCGGCACGCTCAGCCCGGCGCTTTGCGCGGGGTTCGGCGCGGCGGCCAGGCTGATGGCGACGCAGGCCGAGGTGGACGCCGCGCATGTCGAGCGGCTCTGGTCGCTGGCGGTCGAGCGGCTCGGCCCCGGCTGGACGGTCAACGGTTCGACCGGGCAGCGCTATCACGGCAACCTCAATATCCGCCGCGAAGGGCTCGACGTCGCGCGGCTGATGTCGGATTGCCGCGACATCGCCTTTTCCGCCGGGAGCGCCTGCGCCAGCGGCTCCGGGCGGCCCAGCCATGTCCTGACCGCGCTGGGGCTAAGCGACCGCGAGGCGAAATCCTCGATCCGCATCGGCTTCGGCCGCTACACCACCGAGGGCGAACTGGTCGAAGCCATCGACCGGATCAACGCTGCGGCCAAGGCGCAGGGACGATGATCGCGCTGACGTTCGAGGCCCCCGATGGCACCAGGGTCGATGCCAAGGCGGAGCCCGGCGAAACGCTGCTCCAGGTCGGGCAGCGCGCGGGCCAGCCCTTGGAGGGCACCTGTGGCGGGCAGATGGCCTGTGCGACCTGCCATGTGCTGATCGATCCGGGTTTTCTGGATCGCCTTCCCGACCCTTCCGCAGAGGAAGAGGACATGCTCGACCTCGTCCCCGACGCCACCCGCTGCAGCCGCCTCGCCTGCCAGATCGTGATGACCGAGCGGCTGGCCGACATAGTCGTCCGCCTTCCATGAACCTTTGATAACAAAGGGGTTCAGGGATCGATCATCGGCGATTCGCCATTCTTCTCCCATGCTCGCCGACAGGCGGGATTACCGGGAGTAAAGCGTTATGAAACTTCTTGCTGTCTTGGGCGCCGGTCTGATCGCGGTGTCCGGCGTTGCCGCCGCCGCCCCTGCCGATGCCGCCCCGCACGACCGCTGGGGCCGGGGTCCGGGTTGGGATCGCGGGCCGGGCTGGCATCATCGTGGTCCGGGCTGGGATCGTGGCCCCGGCTGGCATCGCGGCGGCGGTCCCCGTTGGGATCGCGGTCCCGGCTGGCGCGGCCCGCGTTACGCCTATGGCCGTCCGCGCGTGACCTGCCGCTGGGTGCGCACCTGGAACGGCCCGCAGCGGCAGTGCTTCAACACCTATCGCTAAGCGGAAAGTTCGTCACGGACGGGGCCGGTGGATAAGGACTTGATCCCCCGGCCCCGTTTCGCCATATGCGCGGCGGGAGTCGGGCGGACGTAGTCGTCGCCAACCCGGTCAGGTCCTGACGGAAGCAGCCGTAACGATTTCGCTGCGGGTCGTTCCGGCTCCCACCCTCCGCAAAAATTTGAACGCCCCCCCCTGCCCCGACTTACGGGCGTGGCGATGACGTTTATGCGATTTGACCTGACGTAGGGCGCCCGAGCCTCTATGTTGCCCGGCGATGATTTCCTTCTCTCCGACCTTGCCCGCCCGTCATGGCTGATTCGTTCGACCTGGGCGAACCGCCCCAGCCTGTTCAGACGCAGCCCAAGGCCGAAGCCTATCGCGTGCTCGCGCGCAAATACCGGCCGCAGACCTTCGACGCGCTGATCGGGCAGGACGCGATGGTCCAGACGCTGGGCAATGCGATCAAGCGCGATCGGCTGGCCCATGCCTTTCTGATGACCGGCGTGCGCGGGGTCGGCAAGACCTCGACCGCGCGACTGATCGCCAAGGCGCTCAACTGTGTCGGCCCGGACGGCCATGGTGGCCCGACGATTTCCCCTTGCGGCGTCTGCGAGCCCTGCCGCGCCATTGCCGAAGGCCGCCATATCGACGTGATCGAGATGGATGCCGCCAGCCATACCGGCGTAGACGACGTGCGCGAGATCATCGAGGCGTCGCGCTATGCCGCCGTCTCGGCGCGCTTCAAGATCTATATCGTCGACGAAGTCCACATGCTCTCCAAGAACGCCTTCAACGCGCTGTTGAAGACGCTGGAGGAGCCGCCCGCGCATGTGAAGTTCCTGTTCGCCACCACCGAGGTGAACAAGGTCCCGATCACCGTCCTGTCGCGCTGCCAGCGTTTCGACCTGCGCCGGATCACGGCGGACAAGCTCGCCGCGCATTTCGCCGACATCTGCATCAAGGAAGGCGTCACCGCCGAGGACGAGGCGCTGATGCTGATAGCGCGCGCGGCGGAAGGCTCGGCGCGCGACGGCCTGTCGATCCTGGACCAGGCGATCGCCCATGCCGATCTGGAGGGCAGCGGCGTTACCTCGGCCGCCGTGCGCGAAATGCTGGGCCTGTCGGATCGCGGCGCGGTGCGCGATCTGCTGGGGCTGCTGCTGAACGGCGACGGCGCAGGAGCGCTGGCCTCGCTGCGACGGCAATATGATTATGGCGTCGATCCGCAATCAGTGCTCCGTTCGCTTTTGGAGACGGTGCACGGCATCACGCTGACCAAGGTCGGCACGCCGCCCGACGCCGCCCAGCCACTGGAGGAGCGCGCCGCGCGTGAGGAATGGGCGGGCGCGCTCAGCTTCCCCGCGCTGCACCGGCTGTGGCAGCTGTTCCTGAAGGGGCATGACGAGGTGGCGCGTGCCGCTTTGCCTATCGAGGCGGCCGAAATGGCGCTGTTGCGCGCGATTCATGCCTCGACGCTGCCCGATCCGGGCGAACTCGCACGGCAGATCCGCGACGGCGGCGTCTCGGCAACCAGCGCTCCAGCGGTGACGCATCAGGCGGCCCCCGCTGCCGCCCCGGTGGCCTTCGCCCCGCCCCCGCCGCCCGCCGAGCCCGAGCCGCCCAAGCTGCCCGACAGCTTTGTCGCGATGATCGACCGGCTGGACGATATGGGGCAGCTGGCGCTGGCGGCGCGGATGCGGCACGGCGCGCGTCTCGTGCGTTATGCCCCACCGGAGATGGTGTTCAGCGGATCGCGCCCGATCGCGACCGATACGCTTAGCGAGTTGATCGCGGCGCTGAAGACGGCAACGGGCCAGGTCTGGCGCGTCACGCTGGAGGACGTCCCCGGCCAGCCGACCCTGCACGAGCAGCAGGTCGCGGCCGAGGAAGCGATCAAGACCGCCGCGTGGGAATCGGACATGGTCCGCGCCGCGCGAGAGGCTTTCCCCGAGGCCGAATTGATGGAATGGCCCGGCAAACGCAGTGTGAACGGAGCATGATGTGAAGAATCTCGACGAAATCCTGGCAATGGCCCAGAACGTCCAGAACGAACTGGAAAAGGCGCAAGCCAATCTCGACAATATCGAGGTCGAGGGCGTCTCCGGCGGCGGTCTGATCAAGGTGAAGGCGTCGGCCAAGGGCCGGATCATCGGCATCACCATCGACGACTCGCTGATGCAGCCGTCCGAAAAGGGCATGCTGGAGGACCTGCTGGCCGCCGCGATCAACGACGCGCGCACCAAGGCCGATGCGGCTTCGGGCAGCGAAATGTCCAAGATGACCAGCGGCCTGCCCCTGCCGCCCGGGTTCAAGCTGCCCTTCTGATCCGGCAACGTCGTTACGGGAACGACATGGCGGCCATGGCGTTGCTTCCTCCATCACAACAGGAGGGAATGTCATGGCCGATGAACGTGTTACCGAGACCTATGGTACGCAACAGCCGCATACCACGGTCATCGAGCGCCGCAGCGGTGGTGGCGGCATGGCGATCGCCATCGTCCTGCTGATCGCCGTGCTGGTCGGGGGCTTTTATCTCTTCAGTCGGGGCGGCGCGGAAAATCGCCGCGACGCGGCCGTGACCTCGGCGGCCAAGAGCGTCGGCGACACCGCCAAGAAGGCGGGTGACGCGATTTCGGGCGACGCGAAATAAGGCGATCCGCTACCGGCCGGGCGATTTGGGCTCGGCCGGTAGCGACCCTGGTGGATCGATCTCGGCATCGGGGTCGGTCAGCCGTTTGAAAATCTTCGTTCCTAGGGTCAGCGGATCGCGTCCGCCCCCATAACCGGCCTCGCCTGCCTCGACATGCGAACAGCGCCTCTGGCCCGCGAACATCCCGCAAGGGCCCGCGCCTCCCAATATCTGCGCACCGCTGAGGCCTGCTCCTGCACCGTCCGCTTCCCGTCCCTTTTCCCGGACGGACTGGGGTATCCGATAATGTTCGCTAGCGTCGCGACGCCCGCAGACGACGAGCTCGGCCTGATCGAGCGGGCAGTCCGTTCGCGGGGTGATACGCGGCAAGGACATGGCCGATGGCGCCGCCTGCAGGAGCATCAGGAGGCCGATCGCTGCGCTCATTCATAAGCTCCTCCAAGGTAGACCGAAGGTGCTTTGGGATCGTGGCTTTTGCGGGGCGATTTATCGTTAGTTCATGACGTCGGGCAACGGCCCTCCCCCATCCCCTCCCGCCCGCGGGAGGGGCGTGTTCTGGGCTAGTATTAAGTACCAATCATGGCGTTGTTAGCCCCCCGCCGTCCACCGGCACGCCCCTCCCGCAGGCGGGAGGGGATGGGGGAGGGAAAGGTGTCTCACCGAGACCACACCCTTCTACCGAATACAGCTATCCAGCCCCTGCCGCCGCACCACGCCCACATAACGCGCGATCACATTGCCGTGCCTGCGCACGAACCCCGTCGGCGCCACCGCCGCGCGCTTCTTGGGCAGCGGCAGGACGGCCGCGATCCGCGCCGCCTCGGTCGGCGAGAGATGCGAGGCGTCATGCCCGAAATAGCGCATCGCCCCGGCATTGGCACCATACGTCCCGATGCCCGTCTCGGCGATGTTGAGATACACCTCCATGATCCGCCGCTTGCCCCACAGATGCTCGATCAAGAAGGTGAACCAGGCCTCGAACCCCTTCCGGACATAGCCGCCATTCTGGAACAGGAACGCGTTCTTCGCGGTCTGCTGGCTGATCGTCGAGCCGCCGCGAATGCGCCCGCCCTTGGCATTCCGCGCGGCGGCGCTCGCCATCGCCTTGAAGTCGAAGCCGTTGTGCGAACAGAAACGCGCATCCTCACCCGCGATCGCCGCGCGCGCCATGTTCGGGTCCATCTCGGACAGCGGCATCCAATCCTTGGTCACGCCATGCCCGCCGATCACGTCGCCGAGCATAGTGAAGGTGATCGGCGGCGGCACGAAGCGATAGATGCCGACCCAGACGACACTCAGGATCACAAAGGCGAGCACGGCCTTCAGGGCCCAGCGAGCGATGCGGAACATGGCCCGGGTCCTTAGCGGGGTTTGGAGCGCACGTCACTCGCTCCGAACCCCGCGCCGGTTCAGGACTGCAGGGTCTGCGCGATCCAGCGGTCGAACAGGTCGGGCCAGAGCCGGTTGGGCGATCCTTCCGGGGCGCTCATTGCACCGAAGCCGTGACCGCCCTTTTCGAAGAAATGCGCCTCGACCGGCACCTTGGCCGCCCGCGCCTGGGTCAAGACGTCGATCGATTGATCGAGCGGGACCAGCCCGTCATTAACGGCGTGGACTAGGAACAGCGGCGGGGTGTTCGCATTAATCCGGCGCGGCGTGTCATAGCGCGCCTTGGTCGCGGGATCGGGATTGGGACCGAGCAGATTGTCGCGCGAACCCGGATGGGTGATCGGCGTCGACAGGCTGGCGACCGGATAGACCAGGCCCGAGAAGCGCGGCCGGGCCGACTGGCCGTCGGCGGCGTCCACCGGCTTGTAGACCTTGTCGTCATATCCGACCGTCAGCGACGCGGCGAGATGTCCGCCCGCCGAAAAGCCGACGATACCCAGCTTGGCCGGATCGATGCCATAGCGCGCGGCATTGGCACGGATCAGGCGCATCGCCCGCTGCGCATCCTGCAGCGGCACGTTCGCCTGATCGTCCCAGCCTTCCGACGGCAGGCGATAGGAAAGCGCGAAGACGGTGATGCCATGCGGGTTTAGCGTCCGGGCGACGTCGATCCCCTCATTCTGGATCGATACGAAGCCATAGCCCCCGCCGGGGATCGTCAGTACCGCACGGTCATCGGGACGCTCGGGGCGAAACACCGCGACGATCGGATCGGCGGTGCCGCGCAGCCATAATTCCTGCCGCCCGGCAGGGCCGTTCATCGACGGATTGGGCTTGGGCAGGCTCGCGCGCGCACCGGGCGGACGGCCGGGCCAGAGCGAGAAATGTTCGGCGGGGGGCCAAGGCGTCATCGCGGGTGCCGACGCTGCGGCCTGTGCCGAAACTCGCGCGGCCAGTGGTACGGTGGCCATAGCCCCGATCAGAGAGCGTCGATCGATCATTGGCATCCCCTCATCCTCAACGCCTGATAGCGCTATATCGAAAGAGGGTGCCGGGGCGGCGCGCGCCGATCAAGTGAAAAGGGTATTTATGAAAAAGGGGGCGGAAGCCTTTGCCTCCGCCCCCGATCTCAATGACCGTATTTCTTGATTCCCCGCCGCCGCAGCTTTTCGCGCTTGCGTCGACGGCTGTACGGGATCGCGAAAGCCAGACCCGACAGCAGCACTGCCCCAATTATGATATAGGCAAGCTGCTCTCGTTCGAAGAATTCAAACATTAGTCGAAAATCGCTCCCCAACGACGCTTGGCGCGCTCACGCCAATGGCCGCGGTGATACGCGTCCGAGGCGAGGAGCGGCATAACCGAACCGGCTTCAGCGAATACCATCTGTTCGAGGGCCGTGTCCACCTTGCCCCAGCTCGCCGCTTCCTTCAGAGTCGAAGACGAGCAGGCGCCGTCGCGAACATCGGCCACGGTGATCTGCACCGCATACTTGTGCATCTCGACATCGTCATGGCCCAGGATCTCGGCGCAAACCACCGTATCCTGGATGAAATTCTTCGGAACGCCGCCGCCGATCATGAGGAGGCCGGTGGTGCCTGCCTTGATCTTGATGTCGGTCAATTCGCGGAAGTCGGCAATGGCGTCGAGCACCATGTAAGGCTTGCCTTCCTTGGCCCGCTCGACCTGATGCTTCACCAGACCGAAGCCAGCCGACGAATCGACGAAAGCCGGGCAGAAGATCGGCACGTCATGCTCATAGGCGAGCTTGACGAGGCTGTTGTCCTTCTTGCCGTGCTCGACGAGATACTTGCCCATCTCGCGGATGAAGGCGCGGCTCGAATAGGGCTTCGGCTCCAGCGAGTCCGCGATCTTGCCGATCGTGTGGTCGCAGTCCTGCAGCTGCTCTTCGTCGATATAGGTGTCGTAGATGCGGTCGATGTAGAGCGAACGCAGCGTATTGTCGTCGGGGATCTCCAGCGCCTGGTAATGCTTGTGGCCCAGGCCCTCGAAGAAATCCATGTCGACGATCGACGCGCCGGTGGCGACGATGCCGTCGATCATGTTCGAGCGCAGCAGCTCGGCATAGAGGTCCATGCAGCCGCCCGCCGAGGTCGAACCCGCGATGACGAGGAAGATCGAGCAGTCCTTGTCGGCCAGCATCTGGTTGTAGATGCCGGTCGCGCGCGCCAGGTCGCGGCTGGTGAAGCTCATCTTGCCCATCGAATCGATGATCGGGCGGGCGTCGAACGAGGTGATGTCGATATGCTCGACCACGCTGGAGAGCAGCTCGGCCTTGCGGTTGTCGTTGATCGTGTCGGTCATGATGGTTCCATCATCATCGAGAAGCCGTCGTCGTTATTGGGGACGCGGTAACCCGGCTGGCCCGGCTCTGCGCAGAGGCAGTGCCGGTATGCGAAGGGGCCTTATCGCGGTGGATGCCGCAATGCCACCCCATTCCCCTCCCGCCGAAGCGGAAGGGGATAAAGGAGGTGCTAGAGTCGCCGGGTTACAGCTTGACGACGTTGGCGGGCAGCGACGGTTCGGCCTCGTCGCGGTACACCGAGAACATCGGCTCGTCGTCGGTCACGACGAACTCATGGCAGGTGAAGCCGTTGAACTGGGTGCGCATGGCCTGGCCGTACGCTCCCAGCATCCCAATCTCGAAATAATCGCCGGTGTTCGTGTCCGCAGGCAGCGGGAACGGACCCTGCATGAAGTCGAGGTCGTCGCAGGTCGGGCCCCAGAAGCTGAAGTCCATGTCGCGCGCGTCCGACGCCGGCTCGCGCAGCAGCTGGACCGGGTACTTCCATCCGATATGCGCCGCATCGAACAGCGCGCCATAGGCACCGTCGTTGATGTACAGCTCGTTGCCACGGCGACGCTCGACGCGCACCACGACGGACGAATATTCCGCGCACAGCGCCCGGCCCGGCTCGGCCCAGAGTTCGGCCGAATAGGACACCGGCAAACTCTCGAACGCGCGGTGGATCGTCTCGAAGAAACGCTCCAGCGGCGGCGGGGTCATGCCCGGATAGGCCGAGGGGAAGCCGCCGCCCACGTCGATCACGTCGACGGTGACCGCCGCCGCGACGATCGCCGCACGGACGCGCTCCATCGCCGCCGAATAGGCGTCGGGGGTCATGGTCTGGCTGCCGACATGGAAGCAGATGCCCAGCGCATCGGCGACCTGGCGGGTCGCGATGAGCAGGTCCTTCGACTCTTCCAGGCTGACGCCGAACTTCGAGCCCAGGCTGAGCTTGGCATATTCGGACGACACGCGCATGCGGACGCACAGGGTCAGGTCGGTCGCACCGTCGGTGGCGCGGACGATCTTCTCCAGCTCTTCCAGGCTGTCGAGCGAATAGGTGCGGACGCCGTGCGTGAAATAGGCCTCGGCAATCGCCTCTTCCGACTTCACCGGATGCATAAAGCAGCAGACGGCCTGCGGGGCGACCGACTTCACCAGACGAACTTCCGCGATCGAGGCGGTGTCGAAATGGGTGATGCCATTGTCCCACAGGATCTGAATCAGATCCGGCGACGGATTCGCCTTCACCGCATACATCGGCCGACCCGGAAACTTCTTGACGAAGAATCGGGCGGCGCGCGCAGCGGCGTGCGGGCGAAGCAGCGTGACCGGATCAGCCGGACGACGCTTGGCGATGTCGATGCCGCGCTCCAGATTGGAGGGGACGGCGGTCGAGTGGGCAGCTAGCCCCAGCGCGCGATGATTCTGGTGCAACTCAAGGGACCTCCAATTGCCTGACGGCATACGGTGACAAAAAGCTGCCTTGCGGTTGGAAGTCCCATGGGGCAGCGGAGGCGCGAAATAGGGTCCGCTTTTTCGAATGTAAAGCGGTAGAAAGGGCGTCGGAGATAAAAAGTGACAATCTTAAGACAGCCTACCAAAGCGGGGGTCCGCGATGCCGCGGAAAAGATCGCCCGCATCCTGCCGATGTCACCCATATTTCCATTGAATATCAATGGGAAGACGGTGACTTTCAAAGCGGAAAATCTGCAACCTGTCGGCGCGTTTAAACTCCGCGGCGCATGGCACCGATTAACCGCGCTGGACGAGGTTTCGCGGGCGCGCGGCGTGGTCGCTTTTTCCTCCGGCAATCATGCGCAGGGAATCGCCTGGGCCGCGCGGCGATTGGGGATCGCGGCGACGATCGTGATGCCCGCCGACGCGCCGCCGTCCAAGCGGGAGGGCACGTTGGCGCTGGGTGCGGAGATCGTCGATTACGATCGCGCGACCGAAAGCCGCGAACTGATCGCGCGCCGCCTGGCCGAGGCGCGGGGTGCGACGCTGGTGCCCAGTTTCGACGACCCCTGGGTGATCGAGGGACAAGGCTCGGCGGGTATCGAGGCGGCGGCGCAGATGGCCGCACTGGGCCTGCCCGCGCCGACCCATGTGGTGTCGCCGTGCGGCGGCGGTGGACTGGCAGCGGGTCTGACGCTGGCGCTGCCCAAGGCGAAGGTTACGGTGGTCGAACCGGAAGGTTGGGACGATATGCGCCGCTCTCTGGAGGCGGGATGGATCGAGCCGGTGGGCGACAATCCGCCGCCGACCGCCTGCGACTCGCTCCAGACGACACGCGTGTCGCCGCTGACCTTCGAGGTGTTGGCGCGCCGGGGTGCGGAGGGTGTGGCGGTCAGCGAGGCGGACGTCGCAGCGGCGCAGCGGTTCGCGGCGGAGCGGCTGCGACTGGTGGTCGAGCCGGGCGGCGCGGTGGCGCTGGCCGCGCTGTTGACGGGCAAGGTCACGCCGACGGACGGGATGCTGGTCCTGCTATCGGGCGGCAATGTCGACCGTGCGGCCTATGCCCGGGTGTTGGCGGGCTGATGGAGGGTATCGCGAACGCCGCGCCGGGTCTGGCGATGCTGGCCGCCTTTGCCTGTGTGGCGGGGGGTGTCGTCACGATCCGGCGCGGGGACCGGCGCAAGGGCGTGTTGATGCTGGTGATGGCCGTGGTGTTGGTGGGAAATGTCCTGATCTGGACGATGTAATGATCCTCCCCGGCACGGGGAGGTGGCAGGCCGCAGACCTGACGGAGGGGGGCTTCCTCATCGGATGCCCATTGTGGCGATCCCCCTCCACCATGCTTCGCATGGTCCCCCCCCCTGTCTGATGCGACGGTGGTATGAAGATGTTGCGGAAGGGAGCCCGTCCCCCCCGAGGGTCTGGAGCCCGATAGGGAGCAAGGGTCCCTTCCGCGTTGGTCACAACCCTGAACAGTTGCTTGGGACTGCTGATCCCGCACGACATGGACAGGAGCCTATACCATGCCACAAGCCGTTATCGGCTGCGACCTTTCGCGTGCCGTCATCGACATCTGCGAGCTGCCATCGGGCCGGATCGGGCGGATCGCCAATACACCGGATGCCATCGCCGTCTGGCTCGACACGCTCGACCACGACATCCGCCTTGTCTTCGAGGCGACCAGTGGTTGCGACGGTGACCTGATCGCCGCGCTGGCGACACGCGGCCATCCCTTCTCGCGCGTCAATCCGCGTCAGGCCCGCGAGTTCGCCAGAGCCACCGGCACGCTGGCCAAGACTGACCGCGTCGATGCCCGCGTGCTCGCGCAGATGGGCGCAGCGCTGAACCTGCCCGCTACCATCCCGCTCAGCCCTGCCCGTTCACGCCTGGCCGATTTCCTGCGTCGCCGCAGACAGTTGGTCGACATGCGCAAAGCCGAAAAGCTGCATCGCCACAGCGCAGGCCAACCCGAAATCGCACAAGCCATCGAAGCCATGATCGACCTGCTCAGCCAGCAGATCGCCCAGCTCGACCGCCAGATCGCAGGCTTCATCGCCCAGGATCGGGCCCTGTCCGAACAGGCCCAGCTGCTGACGGCTGTTCCCGGCATCGGGCCCACCGTCCTGGCAACCCTGCTCGGTGAACTTCCCGAACTCGGCACGCTGTGCCGTCGAAAGATCGCCTCGCTCGCCGGCCTCGCTCCCCACGCCCGCGAAAGTGGCACATGGCGCGGCGCCAGGCGCATTTGGGGCGGGCGGCGCAAGGTCCGCGAAGCCCTCTACATCGCCGCCCTCAATGCCTCACGGCGCATCCCCGTCCTCACCGCTATGCGCGACAGGATGCGAGCCAAAGGCAAGGCGCCAAAGACCATCCTTATCGCCGTCGCACGCCAACTCCTCGTCATCCTCAACGCCATGATCCGAAAGCGACAGCCTATCGCTCTCTCATGAGCATCACAGTTGCCCCCCCGTGCCGGGGAGGATTTAGGCGAACAATCGCGCCAGGCTGCGCTCCAGCATCAGCATCTGCCACAGGGTCCGGCCGTGCTCGGCGCGCCCGCTGCGGTGGTCGGCCGCCAGTCGACCGACTTCGGTCAGATCGAACCAGCCGGTTTCCCGCAGCAGACCGGACTTCTCCAGCCGCGCCGCCTCATCCGCCAGCGCGCCGCGGAACCACGCACTGATCGGCGTCACGAACCCCATTTTGGGCCGGTAGAGGATATCGCGCGGCAGATAGGGCTCCAGCACCTTCTTCATCAGCCACTTGCCCTGGCCGCCCCGCAATCGCATCGAAACGGGCAGGCGCGCGGCATATTCGACCAGCCGGTGGTCGAGCAGCGGCTCACGCGCTTCCAGCCCGACCGCCATCGACATGCGGTCGGTCTTGGTCAGGATGTCGCCGGGCAGCCAGATCTTCATGTCCGCATATTGCACCCGGTCGATGGCACCGCGCGCGGGCGCGTCGCGCATCGCGGCGATATAGCGATCCTCCGCCCGGTGTCCGCCCAGCGCCGCCTTCGCCTCGGCGGAGAATAGCCGCGCGCGCGCCTCAGGCCCCGTCACGCCGACCGCGCGGGCATAGGCCTCCGCGCCGTCCATCCCCAACGCCTGCAGCGTCGTCTTGGCGCGAAGGGGGCGCGGCGCCCAGTCGGCCTTGGGATAGAGGCGACCCAGTGTCCCGAACACGCTGCGGCGAAACTCCGCCGGGAACAGACCGCGCACCCGCTCCTCGCCCGCATGGAAGATGTGGCGGCGATAGCCCATCAGGATTTCGTCGGCGCCGTCTCCCGCCAGCGCGACCGTGACATGCTGGCGCGCCATCTCGCACAGGCGATAGGTGGCCAGTGCCGAGGCATCAGCAAAGGGCTCGTCGAACTGCGCGACCAGCGTGTCGATCAGCGCGAAGTCGTCCGGCTGGACCACCCGCTCGGCATGGTCGGTGGCGAAGCGCTGGGCGATGATACGGGCATGGCTGCGCTCGTCCAGGCCCGCTTCGTCGAAGCCGATGGTGCAGGTGCGGACGGCACGCGGGGATGCCTCCGCCATCAAGGCGACCACGCCCGAGCTGTCGACGCCGCCCGACAGGAACGCGCCCAGCGGCACATCGGCGACCATGCGGCTGACCACACCCTCGCGCATCCGGGCCAGCAGTCCTTCGCCCAGCTGCGCGGCCGACCCGCCTTCGCGGTTGGAGAAGTCGACGTCCCACCATTGGCGTGGGGCGGGGATGGCGCGTCCGCGCTCGATCAGCAGGAAATGCCCGGCGGGCAGCTTGTGGATACCGGCCACGATACTGGCGTCGTCGGGCACATAGCCAAAGGCCAGATAATCCTCGACCGCGCGGATATCGGGGCGGCGGCGGAACAGCGGATGCGCCAGCACCCCCTTCATCTCCGAGGCGAAGGCGACCGCGCCATCGGGCAGCTCGGCCCAGTGGAGCGGCTTCACCCCCAGTCGGTCGCGCGCCAGGAACAGCGCTCCGGCCTTTGCGTCATGCACGGCAAAGGCGAACATGCCGACCAGCCGGTGGAGCATCGACGGGCCCCAATGCCGCCAGCCATGGACCAGCACTTCGGTGTCGCCGTCGGTGTGGAAGACCGCACCCTTGGCGCGCAATTCCTCGCGCAACTCGCGGTAGTTATAGATTTCGCCGTTGAAGCAGACCGCCACCTCGCCATCGACCATCGGCTGGGGCGAACCCGCCACGTCGATGATCGACAGCCGGGCATGGGCGAAACCGACGCCGGGCGCGGTCCAGATCCCCTGCCCGTCCGGCCCACGATGCGCCTGTGCGCCGATCATCGCGCGCAGCCGGGCGGGATCGACCGGCTTGGGCGTGGCGGGATGGAAGAGACCGGCGATACCGCACATGGAGGGTCAGCGCCTTCCCGTCAGCCGGTCGGCAAAGGCGGCGACCGGCCCCAGCGCGCGGACGAAGGCTTGAATCGCGCGCGGGTCGTCGCCCTCGCTCGACACATGCACCGCCACCGCCGTCTGGCGCTGCCCCAATAGCCGGGCCTTCATCGTTTCCAGTTTCACGCGCCGCATATCCGGGGTCAGCGTATCGCCGATCCAATACCATGTCGCAACGTCACGCTCGACCGGCTGGCCGGTCGGCCCCGTCGTGGTCAGCCGCATGGCATCGCCGCCCGCGATGTCGCCCAGATCGGCGACGCGAATCCAGCGATCATCCTCGTGCAGCACGCCGGTCCCGAACGCGCCCAGCTTGCCGCCCTCCTGCTGGCGGGCGAAGACGCCCACGGCCAGATCGACCTGATGGCCCTCGCCGTCGCGATAGCTGCGCAAGAGCACGGCATCCGCACCGGGATAGTTCGGGCTCCAGGGCGTCAGCTGCTGCACCGGGGTCCAGCCGGGCACATCGGGCAGCGCCATGTTGCCGGGCAGGACCGCCGCGCGCGATCCGGCGAAACCGCTCCAGCTGGGGAAGACCGCCGCGATCGCCACCGCCAGCAGCGCGGCGATCAGCGGGTCGATCCGGCGGCGCGGCATGGCCGACAACCGTGCCGGGTCGAAGGCCGGGTCATCGGGCGAGCGGTCGAAGAACTGCCACCCGATCGCGAGTACCGCCGCCATGACGATCGCGAAGAACACCCATCCGAAGACGATATGGTCGAACCCGCCCGCCACCTCGATCGAGGTCTTGTCGGCGGCGAAGATCGTCCCCCAGGCCCGCACGCCATTGGCCAGCACCGGCACGATCAGCGACACGATCATGAAGATCGCGCGCCGCCAGGGCGAACGGAAGCATAGATTGGCGACCAGTGCGGCGAAGGCGACCATGGCGAGCACGAACTTCGATCCCGAACAGGCCTCCGCCACCTCGAACCAGTATCGGCCCGCATGGATCAACACGCCGTCGGCCGAAGCGGGAATGCCGCTCCAGTCGAGCAGCGGCATCACGATCGATACGGTGACCTGCTGGAGCGGCCTTTCCAGTTCGGCACCGAACGGCACCAGGAACCAGGCATAGGCGAGCGGGAACAGCATCCCCCGCGCCACCATCGGCCCGAGCAGCGTCAAGACCGCCCCTTCCAGCATCGCGACCAGTCCCAGATGGCGGACCAGCGCGACGGTCGCGGACTCGCCGAGCAGCCAGAGCAGCCCGCCGCCCGCCACCGCGAAGAGCCCCGGCCACCAGGCGGTCGGGGTCAGTCGCGACAATTCTACCCGGCGCTGCCATATCAGCCAGCCGACGACCGGCCCGATGAACAAGCAATGCCCATAGGTGGTGCTGGTCCACCAGATATCGACCAGATGGGCGACATCGGTGCGGAACAGCAGCAGGACGAACAGCGCCACCCCGGCCAGCAGCGCGAGATGATAGGGCCAGCGCCCCTGCCCCGGCCCGACCTGTTCCTCCGTACCTGCCATGTCCCCTGCGCTCACGATGCGATGTTCCCCAGCAGTCGGTCGAGTGGCGCCAGCCGCGCCCTCCAGTCATAGCGCGCCAGGACCCGCGCTCGCGCCGCGCCCTTGTCGACCGGGCCGTTCAAAGCGGCAATGACGTGATCGGCAAAGTCGTGGTCGTCGCCTGCGACCGCGATCGTGCCGCCATGGTCGATCCCTTCCGCCGCGGCCACCGACGCCACGATGGGCCGCGCCATCGCCATCGCCTCCAGCAGCTTGTTCTGGATACCGCGCGCCAGATCGAGCGGGGCGACGCAGACGGCGGCGCGGGCCAGCCAAATCCGAGTATCGGGCACCTCGCCGGTCACGAGCACCGCGTCGCTGGCGAGCCGCCGCACCGCCGGGGTCGGTGCGCGGCCGACAATGGCGAAGCGCGCCGTCGGACAGGCCTTGCGGACCAGCGGCAGGATCTGCTCGGCGAAGCGCGTCACCGCGTCGATATTGGGGCGGTAGTCCATCTGCCCGGTGAAGACGATCAACGGGCCGTCATATTCGCCGGGATCGACGATGGCAGGGTCATAGTGCGCGGCATCGATACCGTTTTCGACCGCCAGAACATGGCCGCGCCCGCCACCGGAGCGGAACAGCGCCGCCTCGGCCTCGCTGACGAACAGGGTCGCGGCGACGGACTGTGCGACGTAACGCTCATAGCGGCCGAGCAACCGGGCTTCACGCTTCAGGACGGAGCGCATGCCCGGCCCGGCAGTTTGGGCGAGGCTGGCGAATTTGGCGGAGTCGACATCGACCATGTCCATGATCGTCGGCTCGGCCCCGCGATACTGCGCCATCTGGCCGGAGAAGATATAGGTCGCGGCGATCGGATGGCGCGCCCGGATGTCCGCCACCGCGCGGGTCATGCCGGGATGAGCAAAGGCCGTCAGCGATACGGGCTTGCCGGTCACCAGCGCCTGTACCCCCGCCACGGGCATCGGTTTGGTGCGGCGCAGGATGTGATGGCTGGCGAGTTCGGCGCGAAGCTCGGGCGGCAGTTCCTCTTCCGCCGCCTGTTCGGCGAAGGCGCAGAGATGGACGCGCCAGTCGCGGGCCAGATGGCGCAGCACATGATAGCTGCGGATCTTGTCGCCGCGATCGGGCGGAAAGGGCGCACGGTGCGCGAGGAACAGCAGGTCCTTCAACCCAGACCCCGCGCGATCGGCGGCCCGACGATCTGCGCGACACGGACGGGCAGACGCTTCCACACCGCGATCATCAACGCATATTTGGGGTTGAGCGGATTGATCGCGCGCGGGCCGTGAACGCTGCGGCTGGCATAGACCAGCGGCTGCCCCTCGAACCCCCAATTCTTCTTGAACGCCGCGGCCCCCGTCCCGACCTTCGAGCGGCCGAAATCGAAGCTGTGGCACCCGCGCTGCCGGGCGTGGCGCATCAGCGCGAAATACATCAGGTCATTGGCGCGCAAGCCCCGCGCGGCCTGTGTGCCCCCACCCCAATAGGGATAGACGGTGCCGCCGTGATAGAGGTTGAGCACGCTCGCCACCGCCCGTCCGCTATGCCGCACGGTCAGCACATCGGCGTCGAGCCGCGCCACCGCCTCGCGGAATAGCTTCGCCGGGAAGACGGGTGTGCCGAGATTGCGGACGGACTCGGCATAGACTCGGTAATGCTCGGCCAGCATCCGGGGATCGCGGCCGGTGACGACCTCCAGATCCTGCGCCAGCGCCTTGCGCAATTCGGCGCGTTGCTTGCGGGGAACGGCCTTCATCTCGGCCTCGTCATCCGCCGCGATGGGACGGACGAACCCCAGATAGCTCTCCGCATCGGCCGTCCAGCCGCCCGGCACGGGGCCGCCACGCAACTCGACCGACTCGATGCCCTTGTCAGCAGCCAAGGCCCAGGCCGCCTCCGCCAATGCGTCGACGCCTTCGCCCAGCACGCCGCCATCGACACCGAAGCCGGTCGACACCATCGCCGCGCCAAATAGCGGCGAGCGGATTTCGCTGAGCGGCAACGCGCCGATGATCGCGCCGTCCGCTCGTTCCGCGAGCAGATAATGCGCCGTCTGGCCGCACCCTTTCGCGCCAGCCTTCAGCCAGCCGGTCAGATGGAAGGGCGTTCCCTCCGCCTGTCCCGCGACAAAGGCGTCGATCCGCGCGCACTCGGCCTCGCTCGCCAGATCGGCGACGAGGATCGTCGGCGCCAAGGCGCTCATGCCAGCCGCGCCGCTTCCTCGGCCGCGACCTGATCGACCCGGCCCCAGTCATGACGGCCGAGCAGCCCGCGCAGCTTGCCCGCCATCGCGCTCAGGCGGCTGTAATGACGGATGCGCGAGCGGAGCGGCGCATGGGCGACGCGTGGCTGGTCGGGATCGACTTCCCAGGGGTGGAAATAGAAGATCGCGCCGTGGCGGTCGCGATTGACCTGCCCCACCGCGATATCGGTCAGCTTGGCGGGCAGCATCCGAAAGAAACCACCGCCGGTCGCCAGCCGCCTGCTACCCCATTGCGCCACCGTCACCGGCAGCTCGATCAGGTCGGCATCCGTCAGCGGCCGCCAGGCATAGCGCGGCGACTCGGCCCAGCCATAATGGTCGTGGCGTAGCGGCGCGACGCTGGAGGAATAACGATAACCCGCCTCGGCCAGCACGGGATGTGCCCAGGGGGTGCGCTGGTCGATCGAGAAGCTCGGAGCGCGATATCCGGTGACGGCCTGGCCGCTGGCATCCTCGATCGCCGCCTGAGCGCGGGCCAGATCGGCGCGGAACTGGTCGGCGGTCATGGTGAAGACGCGCTGATGGTCCCAGCCATGGCTGGCCATCTCATGCCCCGCATCGACGATCCGGCGGATCAGCCCCGGATGGCGATGCGCCACCCAGCCCAGCGTGAAGAAGGTCGCGCGCGTCCCCGTCTCGGCGAACAGCGACAGGACGGCATCGGTATTGGCCTCGACCCGGCTGTCCAGCCGGTCCCAGTCGCCCTTGTCAATCGTCCGCTCGAACGCCCCGACCTGAAACCATTCCTCGACATCGACCGACATGCCGTTGAGCGGCAATGTCTTTGTCTGGGATTTTGCCTTGACCTCAGGCGGCATGGCCCCAGGCTCCCGGTCGGATCGTGGCACCGGCTTCGCGACGGACCTCGCCACGATTGTCGATCTCGGACCAGTCGACCAGCAGGGTCAGCACACGGCGCAAAGCCGCCTCCTGCTGTTCCAGCCGGGCTTCGAGTTGCGCGACACGCGTTTCCAGCGCGGCGACCGGCGACGGTTCGGCGGCAGGCGCGGGCTTTTCCTCCACGACCGGCGGCCGGGGTGCGGCCGGCTCGGGGATCGGACGCAGCGACACGGGTTCGGGCGCGGGCGGCGGAGCGACGACACGGTGCGTGCCGCGCGGCGCCTCCGGGCTCTCGGCCATGACGCGGGTGATCGGATCGGCAGCATGGCCGTTCAGATTCAATCCGCTTCGCAGCGTGCCCGCCGAGAACAGCGGATCGCCCAGCCGTGCGGACGTGTTGAAGATCGGCGCCACGGGTTCGGGCTCGGCCGCGATGGGCATCGGGGCATCGCGCCCTGCACCCATATCGGCGGCCATGTCGGCGGCGACGCTCTCGACCGTCTGGCGGCCGATCAGCTCGACACCCTCGATCGCGGCCTGCAACAGGACGCGGCCCGCCAGCACGTTCAACCGGCGCGGCACGCCGCCGGATGCGTCGTAGAGCGCATCGAAGGCATCGGCGGCGAAATCGGGCCGCCCCGTCCAGCCCGCGACCGCCAGGCGGTGCGCGATATAGTCGGGGACTTCCTCGGGCTCCATCGGGTCGAGGTGATGGATGGCGATGACGCGCTGGCGCAGTTGCTCGACGGCGGCCGAGCCGAGCAGACGCTCGCGAAATTCGGGCTGTCCGACCAGCAGGATCTGGAGCAGCGCATGGCCGCCCGCCTGGAAGTTGGACAACATGCGGAGTTCTTCGAGCGAGGCGAGCGGCAGCGCCTGCGCCTCGTCGACGATGAGCAGGATGCGGCGGCCCTCACGCGCGACGCCGTTCAGTGCACGCTCGATCGCGGTGAGCAGCGCGGCCTTGGTCAGCCCTTGCGCATCGACGCCCAACTGCCCGGCCAGCACACGCAACAGGTCCTGCGGCTCGACCGCGGTCGACACGATATGCAGGACGCGCAGCCGCTTGGTGTCCAGCGTCTCGACCAGATGACCGACTAGCGTGGTCTTGCCCGCGCCGACATCGCCGGTGATGACGATAAAGCCCTCACCCTGCGCCAGCCCATAGCCCAGATAGGCCATCGCCTTGCCATGGGTCGCCGTCTGGAACCAGAAACGCGGGTCCGGCGTCAATTGAAACGGGCGTTCGCCCAGACCGAAATGGGTCTCGTACATCATCGTGCCTTTCGGCCGGTCAGAATTGATACCGTGCGGCGATCAGGGCCTGTGCCGACAGGGCACTGGACAGGTCGCCGACCTGGAAGTGGTACAATCCAACCGACGCGGTTGTTCCGAGCCGACCGAAGTTGCGGTAATAACTGGCGGTCGTCCCCAGCGATACCACGTCCTCGGCTCCCGCCAACCTAGAGACGTAATAGTTAACGAAGCCATTAACGTTAAGCCCCGAATTGGGACCAAAGGCACGACCGAGGAAAATCTGGCCGTAATAGCTGTCGTCCTCCACGCCCGACACGATCAGGCCCGGTGCCCCGTCGGGAGCGAACAGGCGGCGGCTGGTATAGCCCAGCCCGACGCCCATGGTGGAACGCCCCCGCTGGTACGACACCGCCATGTCAAATCCGCGCGCCCGGTAGACCGCGGTCTGCACCGATTGCAGCGCGCCGTTCAGGCATCCGCCCGGGGACGTGCCACCCGCCGAGAAGGTGCAGCCGTTGAACTGCTGCGCAAAGGCATCACGCGTCTCGACGAAATCGGTGGGCAGCGAGGAAAGGCCGTTGCGCAACTGACGCCCGAAGGTCTGGATGCCGTCATAGAGCGCCGCCTGGAAGACGATGTCGCGGGATGCCTGGTAACGGGCCAGGCCGGTGACGCTGAGCGAGCCGTAACGCTCGCCGACATGCCCCTCGACCGAGGTGCGGCGATCAGGTCGCCAGATCACGCCCGCGTCATAATACACGCCGTCCGTGCGATAGGCGATGCGGCGCGGGCCGGTGGGATTGGTGATGAACCGGCCCCGGCTGTCGACCAGCGGGCGACCGGCGGCGTCGACCTCCGGGTCGCGCTGGCTCGATTCGATGCGCTCGTAGCCGACACCGGCGGTCACCGCGACATAGGGCGAAATGGGCTTCAGCACGTCGCCGCGCACGAACCAACCTTCGTAACGCTGGGAGAGTTGCCCGGCATCGTCGCGCTCATAGGCGGCGTTGGCCGACAGGCCGACGGGCGCGACGGCACCGGGCCGTGCGGTGGCGCTGACCGTCGCGATCTGGTTCCAGCTGTCGCTGAAATAGTCGAGCCGGGGCTGCCCCGGCGCCAGCCCGCCCAGCCCCGGCGTTTCGGCGCGCGTATAGCCCAGCCGATAATTCGCCCCGATCTGCACCGGCCCCGCCCGCGTGGTGAGCGAAGGCCCCGCAAAGACCGAATAGATTTGCGAGATATTGGCGACATCGCCAACCAGCACGCCGGGGGCCGCGCCCCGGATATCCGCACGGGTCCGCGTCGCCAGCGCACCGGCGTCCAGCCGCAATTCGCGCGTCAGGGCATAGGACCCACGCGCCAGGCCGCTATGGATATCCCCGTCCCCCGCCCGGTCGCCCCAGCCGATGCGGTGCTCGTAACGATAGCTGACCTGGCCCTGCGCCCGTGCGGTCTGCACCTGCGCGTTCACGCCCGCCGCCAGCGTCGTATAGGTCACCGCATCGCCGCCCGTCAGATCGGCGACGAGGACCTGCCCCAGCTCGACATAGGGGGTGACTTGCGCGCGGCGGCGCTGGGGCGCGGCGGCGCGTGATCCATCCCCCGTCGCCGTCTGGTCGGTGGCGGTCGCACCGGGCGTAGCAGAAGCGGAGCCCGGCACGGCGCCCCCGGCCAGCGGCGCGCCCTGCATCTGCGCGGCGACCGCGCTCGGCCACACGGCCAGCGTGCAGATCATGACCGTCAGGGTGGGCCGCATCCCCATTACGATGCGCCGTCTTTCCCATATTTGCCGTAATAGCCGAACCGGCGGCTGCCCGGCACAAAGGCAACGCTGTTCAGCACCAGCTGGATATGATCGCACGCATCGAGCAACCCGATCGCCGCGGTCAATTCGCTCTCCGGCGTACGATCCGCGCGAACCACCATCATCACCTGCCCCGCCAGCATCGCCAGTACTGAGGCGGGCGACGCGGCCAGCACCGGCGGCGAGTCGAAGATCACCAATCGGCGCGGATTGGCGGACAACAGCCGCTGCAGCACGGCGCGCGTCCGTGCCGAGGCCAGCAACTCGGTATCGTTCGCCGTCCGCGTGCCGCAGGGCAGTACCGCCAGATGCGGCACGTCGGTCTGCATCACCAGCGACTCGACATCGATCTGGCCGTCGACCAGCGCATCCAGCAGCCCCGGCCCCTCCGACAGCCCCAGCCGCCCCAGCACGTCGGGCTTGGCGACATCGGCGTCGACCAGCAGCACCTCGGTATCGCGTTCCGCCGCCAGCGACAAAGCCAGGTTGACCGAACAGAAGGTCTTGCCGTCCTGCGGCCGTGCGGAGCAGACCAGGACGACCCGCGCCCTGTCCTCGTCACCGCCGTCGAACAGACGCTGGCTGGTGATGATGAGCTGGCGCTTGACCAGCCGGAACTCCTCCGCCAGCGGCCCGATCGGCGCGCCGGGCACGATCATCCCGTTTTCCGCCAGCATCGCGCGGTCGACCATCGCGACATCGGAGATGCCGGGATCATATTCCGTGGCCAGGAACTCGTCATCGCCGGGGCGCGCCAGGAACTCGGCCGGGATCGCGCTCAGCGAGGGGTCGATGGGAGCGGGTTCGACAAAAGCGGATTCGGGCTCCTGCCGCGAAATCGGCGGGGCCGCATCAATCGGCCCGGCGGGCGGCGTCCTTTCTGCCCCCTCGGGCTCGGGTAGCGGCTCGGGCGCAGGCGCGTCGCGAAGCTCGGGCACACGGACATAGGATTGGAAATCATACACTTTCGCCGCCCGTTCGAGCAGCGAAGGTTCCCGGCGGGGTCTGGAGGGTTTCACCGTTTCGTTCACGCGGCCATTCCCCGCTGTAATAGCTCGATTGCCAGGACCATCCCATAGGCCGCGCCCAGTGCCGCCGTCCCGCCAAGGAACAGTTTCATCCGTCGCGCCCGCGCCGTCGCCTGGTTCCTCGTGACGACTTCGCCGATCGCGCCGATCACCGGCATCCCCAGCGTTCGTTGAAGCGATTCCGGCGTGGTGAAGGTCTGGCGCAGCTTGGACAAGGCAAAGGCCGATCCGACCCCGAGCCCCAATCCGGCCAGGAACACGCCGCTGAGCAACAGCAGGCGGTTCGGCGAGGCGGGCGCGCGCGGGTAGGTCGGCGGATCGATCACGCTGAAGCGCATCGAGTCGGTCTGGTTCTGCGCCTGACCACGCAGCGCCACCTGCTCACGCTGCCGCAGCAGCTGGTCGTAACTGTCTTTCAGAACCTGATAATCCCGGTCGATCGCGCCTTGCGCGGCGGCGGCCTGCGGATCGGTCGCCAGGCTGGCGTTCAGGCGATCCAAGTCGTTCTGCAACTGGCTCTTGCGGATCTTCAGGCTGGCGAGTTGAGACTGTTTTTCCGCCGCCATCGACTGGAGCGACATGTAGAGCGGATTGGGCTGGCCCGCCGGTCCCGCCCCTGCGGGCTCAGCCTTTACCGCGGCCTGAGCGGCGACCAGCTGGTTCTTGAGCGCGATGACGTCGGGATGGTTCTCGGTATAGCCGCGGGCCCGCGCATCGGCGAGCTGGCCCTGAATCGCCGCCAGCCGCGCGCGTGCCGGGCTGACCGCGACGCCGCCGCCTTCGCTTACCGTCCGGGGAGTGCCCGCCAGCTGGCCCTGCACGGCCGCGACGCTGGACTGTGCCGCCGCCAGATCGCTGTCGACCTGCGCCATCTGCGAGCGGGCAAGGCCGATCCGGTCGGCGACCGATCCGGTGCCCGGCAGGCCGCCCGCGAACTGGTTCAGATATTGCGCGCGCTTGGCCTCGGCGATCTGAAGCTGTTTCTGGCGTTCGTTCAACTGCTTGTCGAGAAAGGCCAGGCTCTGGCTGGTATTGTTGCGATCACCCATCAGGTTGGATTCGACGAAGATGTCGATCAGCTTCTGGGCGACCTGCTGCGCCAGCTTGGGGCTGGACTGGGTGACGGTCAGCTGGAAGATCGTGTCCTGCTGGTTCTCGATCTTGATCGCCTGCGCCAGTTGCGCGACCCGCGCCGCGACATCGGCGTCGCTCGACACCGTGCTGGCCAGGTCGGTGCCGCGCACCACCTTTTGCAGGTTGATCGCCGAGATCAACGTCTGGCGGACCTGATCGACCGAGTCCATCTGACTGTTCGGCCCCGTCGACATGCCATCAGGCAGCAATTGCGAATTCTGGACCGCGATGCGCGCGCGGGATTCATATTTGCTGGGGATCTGGGCGACGAACAGCCACCCCAATATGCACACGGTCCACGCCACCGCCAGCGCCAGCCAGCGGCGTATCCATATCGCGTGGATCGCGATCCTGATCTCGTCCTGAATGCTCGACACCCGCGCGCTGCCTCAGAACATCGATTCGGGGATGATGATGACGTCGCCCGGCTCCAGCCGGACATTGGCGCTCGAATCGCCCTTGCGCAGCAGGTCGTTGATCTGGAGCGCATATTCGCGCTGCTTGCCGGTATCGCGATCGGTGCGCACCAGCTTGGCCTTGTTGCCCGCCGCAAACTGATTCAGTCCGCCCACCGCGATCATCGCGTCGAGCAGCGTCATGTTGGCGCGGTAGGGGATCGACGCGGGCCGCTCGGTCGCGCCGACGATGCGCACCTGCTGGCTATAGGTGCCGGAGAAATTCTCGACGATCACCGACACGATCGGGTTGGAGACATATTCCGACAGCGCCTTTTTCAGGTCGTCGGCCAGCATCGCGGGCGTCTTGCCGACGGCGGGCATGTCGTTGACCAGCGGCGTGGTGATACGCCCGTCGGGGCGGACCTGCACCTTGGTCGACAGGTCGGGATTGCGCCAGACGAAGATGTTCAGGGTATCGAGCGGGCCGATGACATATTCCTCGCCCGGCTGTTCCTTGCGCGCGACATATCCGGCGGACGGCAGTTCGGGCTTCTTCACGGCCGTCGAGCAGGCGGTCAGCGTCGAGGCGCAAAGGCCTGCGAACAAGAGGGGGCGGGCGAACGATGCCATGCGAATGGTACTCCTGAACCCTTCGCCTCCCAGGGTACGGAGACGAAAGGCAAATTGCGCAATATCGCTATGCCACCCAAGAGGTGAACAGAGCGTTATGCCGATCCGCCGATAATCTCGTCGGCCGGGGGATGCCCCAGAAACGCCGCAGGGCTGGCCGTCGCTCCGTAGGCACCCGCCAAAAAGATCGCGACGATATCGCCGACCCGCGCCGCAGGCAGCGCCACCCGGTCGCCCAGCCGGTCGAGCGGGGTGCAAAGCGGCCCGACGACCGATACCGTCTCCACCGCCTCGGCCCCCATCGCATGGGCGACCGCCAGCGGATAATTGCGCCGGACGACGGTGCCGAAATTGCCGCTGGCCGCCAGCTGGTGGTGCAACCCGCCGTCGAGGATCAGGAAGGTCTCGCCGCCGCTGTACTTGCGATCGATGACGCGCGCCAGATAGACCCCGGCCTCCGCGACCAGCCAGCGGCCAAGCTCGATGGCGAAGCGGCTGTCGGCCAGGATCGCCGGGCGCGAAGCGAGCGCCTGTTCCAGCGCCTGCCCGACCGTTTCGACCGGCAACGGCTTGTCCCCGGCGAAATAGGGTACGCCAAATCCGCCACCCAGATTGACCAGCGGCGGCGCGTGCCCCGCCTCGTCCGCCAGCCGGGCGGCCAGCGCGATGGTGGCGGCCTGCGTATCGATGATCGCCTGCGGATCGAGCGCCTGGCTGCCCGCATAGATGTGAAAGCCGCGCCAGTCGGCACCCGCCGCGATCAGCTCGCGCACCAGTGCGGGCACCCGCTCGGCATCGATGCCGAAGGGCGATGGCCGCCCGCCCATCTTCATGCCCGAGCCGCGCAGCTCGACATCGGGGTTCACCCGAACCGCCAGGCGCGGGCGCACGCCCAGCCCATCCGCGATCGTCAGCGCGCGATGGGCCTCGCCCTCGGACTCCAGGTTGAGGGTCACGCCTGCGACGATCGCAGCCGTCAGCTCGGCATCGCGCTTGCCGGGCCCTGCGAAGCTGATCGGCTTGCCCAGCGGCGAAACCTTGGCGAGTTCGCCCGCCGAAGCGACGTCGAACCCGTCGACCATGGGCGCCATCGCCGCCAGCAAGGGTGCGAACGGGTTGGCCTTGATTGCGTAATGAAGATCGATCGACGGGAAGGCGGCGCGAAACCGTGCGACGCGGCTGGCGACGATCGCGCGGTCATAGACGAAGACCGGCCCTTCCCTGCCCTCCATCCACGCCTCGGCGCTCCGCCCGGCGATGGTCAGCGCGCCCGTCTGTGCGGCGAATTCGGGCGGGATCGGCCCCATCGGTTTCATGAGGTCGTATCCTTGTCGGTCCAGTCCCGGCGCAGCGCGGCGCGGTCCAGCTTGCCATTGGCGTTGCGGGGCAGCGCCTCGGCCCAGGCGATGTGCGACGGCTGCATGAAATTGGGCAGGTCGCGCTTCAATCGGCTGCGAAGTGCTGGCTCCTGCATCGGATCGCCGCCCAGCACCAGGACGATCGCCTGCCCCTGCGCTTCGTCGGGGATGCCGAAGGCCACCGCCTCGCTCGCTTCGCCATCGGCCAGCGCCGCTTCCTCCACCTCTTGCGGGCTGATCCGGTTGCCAGCGACCTTTATCATCTCGTCATCGCGTCCGACGAAGCGGAGCAGGCCGTCCGCCCCCTCGACCACCGTATCGCCCGACCAGACCGCACGCGCATGGTCCGGTGTCGGGCGGAAGCGCTGCGCGGTTCGTTCGGCATCGCGCCAATAGCCCTGCGCGACGAGCGGCCCGGCATGGACCAGCTCTCCCGGCTCGCCCGGTGCCGCACGGCTGCCATCGGGGCGCAGCACCATCACCTCGGCAAAGGGAATGGCGCGGCCGATCGCATCGGGATGCGCATCGATCAGCGCGGGGTCGAGATAGGTCGAGCGAAAGGCCTCGGTCAGGCCGTACATTGCATAGAGGTCCGCCGCCGGGAACAACGCCCGCAACCCCCGCACCAGCCGCGGGGTCAAAGCGCCCCCCGAATTGGTCAGCCGCCGGATCGAGGCGACGGCCTCCTGCGGCCAGTCGATACCCAGCAACTGCGTCCAGAGCGGCGGCACCCCCGCCAGCGTCGTCGCACCGTGGCGCGCGACCGCCTTCACCACGTCGCGCGGGGTCAGATAGTCGAGCGGCGCGACCGCGCCCCCGGCGACCCAGGTCGAAAACAGCTGGTTCTGGCCATAATCGAAGCTGAAGGGCAGCACGCCCAGCACCCGATCATCGGGCGCCAGCTTTAAATAATGGGCGACCGATACCGCGCCGTACCAGAGATTGGCATGGCTCAGCATCACCCCCTTGGGCCGCCCCGTCGAGCCGGAGGTGTATAGGATCGCCGCCAGCGCATTGGTATCGGCCGCCGACCGGGGCAAGGCATCGCCCTCACCCGCCTCGGTCATAACCGGCACGCCTTGCGGGACATCGCCCGCCTCCAGCGTCGCGGCGCGCGCGGCCTGGGTCAGCAGCATCGTCGCGCCGCTATCGGCCAGGATATGCGCGACCTGGCCGCGCTTGAGCAGCGGGTTGATCGGCACATGGACCAGCCCCGCACGCGGCGCGGCCAGCGGCATCAGCGCGGCCGTGCGGGTCTTGGGCAGCCAGCTTGCCACACGGGCGCCGGGTACGAACCCCTGCGCCGCCAGCCATCCCGCCAGCCGCGCGACGGCGTCTTCCGCTTTCGCAAAGCTCAGTCCGCCATCGCGGTCGAGCAGCGCAGGGGCATCGCCCGCCCCGCGCAAGGCATGGTCGATCGGATAAGCAGTCGGATCGAGGATCATGCGCGCCATCTACTAGAGACGACAAGGCAAAGTCGAGCGGCGGGTCCGGGGATCGGCCCCTCCACTGGCATGCGGCCTTTGGCCATACCTATCCCCTCCCGCAGGCCGAAGGGGGCTTTGCCTTGGCCACGCCCTCCGTCCCACACCTCTCCCCTCCCGCAGGCGGAAGGGGCTGGGGGAGGGCTTGAGTCTCCTGCACTCTCCCCAAAGGCTGCCCCCCTACGGAACCAGACAACAACCGTCAGGACACCGAAACCCACCGCGTCCCCTCCCCCAACCCCCTCCCGCCTGCGGGAGGGGGCTTTGCCTTGGCCACGCCCTCCGTCCCACACCTGGCCCCTCCCAAAGGCAGGAGGGCTCGTGCGTCAGCTACCCAACCCGGCGCGAAGGGGCAGGTCCAACACCCGTTGCCCAACGCCCGCCGCCGCACTAACGCTGTCGCAAACATTACAACGAGCAGGGCGACAGGGTTTGGAACTCCAAACGAACGGGCAAGTGGAAGCGACGGTGCGCGGCGTGCTGGTCGATGTGCTGGGCCTGTCGGCCGAGCGGGTGGACGGCTTCGACGCGGACACGCCCCTGTTCGGCGCGCTGCCCGAGCTGGACTCGATGGCGGTGGCGGGCGTGTTGACCGAGCTGGAGGATCGCCTGGGCATCCTGATCGAAGATGACGAGGTCGACGGCGAAATGCTGGAGACGTTCGGCCAGCTCGTCGCCTTCGCGCAATCCAAGGCGGGCGCTTGATCGACTATTATGACTGGCCCGGCGGGCGTGAGGCGATGTTGCGCTTCGGCCCGGCGCAGGGGCCAGTCGCGTTGGTCGCGATGCCCTTTTGGGAAGAGGCGAACCGGACGCGCAGCCTGGCGGTGGCGGTGCTGCGGCGGCTGGCCGATCACGGCATCGGCGGAGCGTTGCCCGATTGGCCGGGCACGGGCGAGAGCCTGATCGACACCGAAAAGGCCAGCCTCCTGCAATGGCGCGACGCGCATCAGGCGGCCGCCGAGGCGCTGGGCGACCGGCGCTGTTACGCCGTGTCGATCCGGGGCGGCGCGCTGGTCGACGGCTTTGCGCTGCTGGCCGGGCGCTGGCACCTGACGCCGATGACGGGCGAAGCGGTGCTGCGCGACGTGATCCGGGTGCGTGCAGCGGCCGGGCTTCGCGGCGACGGGCATGGCGTGTTCGGCGCGGAGTCGCCCGTACGGGTTGCGGGCAACCGGGTCTCGCCGCACTTCCTCGCCGGACTGGCGGGGGCAGAGCCCTTTGCCCCGCCCGGCGTGCCGCGCCGCGTCGTGCGGCTGGGGCACGATCGCGCCCCAGCCGACCGCCTGATCGATGCCGTACCGCCCTGGCGGCGGGCCGAACCGCAGGAAGACCCTGAACTCGCCGCCCGGCTGGCCGAGGATATCGCGCAGTGGATCGCGTCATGCGAAGGCTGATCTCCTTTCCCTGCGAGGGCGTGACGCTGTTCGGCACGCTGGACGAAGCGCACAGCGACACCGGGCTGATGATCGTCTCCGGCGGCAATGAGCCGCGCATGGGCGCGCACCGGGGCCAGGCGATGCTGGCCGCTCGGATCGCCGCCCGTGGCTTTCCGGTGGTCCGCTTCGACCGACGCGGGGTCGGCGACAGCGAGGGCATCAATGGCGGCTGGGCATCGAGCGGCCCCGACATTGCCGCCGCGGTCGATGCCTTTGCCGACGCCGCGAACCTGACCCGTGTCATCGGCTTCGGCAATTGCGACGCGGCAGCCGCGCTGGCGATGTTCGGCGCGGAGGCGGGGTTCGCCAAGGTGCTGCTATCCAACCCATGGCTGTCGGACGAGCCCGACACCCTGCCCCCCGCCGCTGCGATCCGCCGCCATTATGCGAAGAAGCTGGTCAACCCGGCCGAATGGCTGCGGCTGGCACGCGGGGCGGTCGATCTGGGCAAGCTACGCCAGGGGCTGACCAAGATCGCCGCCCCTCCCTCGCCGCTCGACGCCACCGCCGCGCCGCTGATCCGCGCGATCCATGGCTGGGCCGAGGATGCGGCGATCATCGTGGCACAGGGGGACGCGACCGGCGTCGCCTTCCGCGCCGCCGCACGCGGATGCGGTTTTGCGATCGAGGCGCTGGCAACGGATTCGCACAGCTATGCCGACGCGCTGGATACCCTGGAACGGGTGATCCTGACCCATCTGGCGGAGGCCGCATCGGACGGAGCGAAGCCTTTGCCCGTGAACGCCCGGCTGTCGTAATCTCTTATCTGTCCGAAGACGAATACGCCGCCGGAACGCAGCGCCGGCCCGCATTTCGAATTACGTCACTCCCTTAACAGGACGCGCCGAGACACTCCGGATTGCCTCGCTGCGCCTTGTGATGACGGGCCAGGTTAGGGCATGAAATCCGCCACTTGCCTCAACCTACCCACTCGGCCAGTCTGGCGTGATGATCCTGCCGCTTTTGCTCGCCGCCGCCGCGACGCCCGCCGTCGCTCCCTCCCCTGCTCGCCTGAAGGCCGACGTCGAAGCCCTGGTCGGCTTCGGCACGCGCCATACCGCCTCCATCACCACCGATCCCAAACGCGGCATCGGTGCCGCGCGCGACTGGGCCGCGCGGCAGTTCGAGACGATCGGACAAGGCTGTAACGGCTGCATCACCGTCGAGCGGATCAACCGCCGCTTCACCGGCCCGCGCGCGCCGAACGGGGTAATGGTCGAGGACGTACTCGGCATCCAGCGCGGGCGCGACCCCAGCCGCGTCGTCATCGTCGGCGCGCATATCGACAGCCGCGTGACCGATGTGATGGACGCGACTTCGGACGCGCCGGGCGCCAATGACGATGCCTCGGGCGTGGCGCTGGTGCTGGAGGCCGCGCGCCAGTTGTCGAAACAGCAATTCGACGCGACCATCGTCTATGCCGTCTTCTCGGGCGAGGAACAGGGGTTGTGGGGCTCCACGCTGCTCGCCGACACGGCCAAGGCGCGCAACTGGCGCGTCTCGGCGATGCTCAACAACGATATCGTCGGCAATACGATCGGCCAGGGCGGCGTGCGCGAGGCACGCTGGGTCCGCGTCTTCTCCGAGGGTATTCGCGCCTCGGAGGACCTGCCCCAGCAGATGCAGCGGCGCGGCAATGGCGGCGAGGATGACGGCCCCAGCCGCGCGCTGGCCAAGGCGATCGACGGCATCGCCGACAAGCTGAGCGGACTGGACGTATTCGTCGATCGGCGCCCCGATCGCTTCGGGCGCGGCGGCGATCACGAGCCGTTCCTGAAGCTCGGCTATCCCGCCGTCCGCTTCTCCGTCGCCAATGAGGATTGGGACGCCCAGCACCAGGACCTGCGCAAGGAAGGGACGATCGCTTACGGCGACACGATCGACAAGATGGACTTCCCCTATCTGGCGAAAGTCACCGCGATCAACATCGCGACGCTGGCCCGCCTCGCCGCCGCGCCGCCCGCGCCCGACAAGGTGACGATCAGCGGCGCCCTGTCGCGCGACACCCAGGTCGAATGGCCCGCGGTGCCGGGGGCGGTTCGCTACCGCGTCCATTGGCGGCGCAACGACGTGGCCGGTTGGACCGACGCGCGCGACGTGACCGAGACCAGGACGGTGCTGACCCAGGTCCCCGTCGATGACCATTTCATCGGCGTCTCGGCGATCGCGGCGGACGGCGCGGAGAGCCTCGTCACCTTTGGCGGTCGCTGACCCGGAATCGATTGTGCGATGAGAAGGATGCCGCCCCGTGGGAGATTCGGAGCGGCATCCCGATTTCCAGCCCGGCGTCTCTCGGGCTGAAATCCCCCCTGGGGGAAGGCTTCAGCGACGAACCAGCTTGCTGCCCCCTCGCGTGCGGCGCGGAGCGAAACGCACGAACTCGGTCGTGGTGGTCGTCGTGGTAACTGGAGCACCCTGTACCACAACCGTCGTGACGGTGGGAGCAGGATAATAATATCCATCGGCATAATAGCCTGAGCGTGGGGAGTCCAGCGCCCCGGTCGCACCGACGGTCGTGGTGGTGGTGATCGTCGTACCGTCCCGCGTCACCACGCGCCGGCCCATGTCGGGCGGGGGCGGCGCATAGCCGTCCTGATAGCTGTAATCGTCATAACCCGGCGCCATGCGCCGTCCGCGATCCTCGGCCCGGTCGATGGCATAGCCCGCCGCCGCACCGACGCCCGCACCGATCAGCGTACCACCTAGCCGATTGCCGCGCCCGGCGATCAGATTGCCCGCGACCCCGCCCGCGACCGCACCGATCGCGGCACCGCCAAGCCCGTCATCACGTCGGGGCGGCGGGGGCGCATAGGCATAGTCCGGTCCACCGTCCCAGTTCACGCCGTACACGCTGTCATAGACCGAGCCGCGATCGTCGAGCAGCACCGCATCGTCATAATAGCGCGACCAGTGATACCCGACCGGCGGCTGCGGCAGGGTATAGACCGCCCAGTCATCCACCCCGAATCGCCGATCGTTCCAATAAGAGGGCACCGTCATGCCGCGTACCGGACGACGATAGGCGGGCCAGCCGCCCGGCGCATTCGCCCCACCCCACCAGCGTCCGCCGACCCGGCTGCCCCAGCGATCGCCTCGTGCAGGCGGGATACCGACCGTGTCCGTACGAACGACCGATGTCGGCGCACGCATCGGCACGGGTTCGGAGGCGAGATCGGGACGCGGATAGCGGGCCCCCACCTGCGCCATGGCAGGCCCACTGGCTAGGACGGAAAGCGTCAGGACGATCAGGCGCGAAGAGCTTCGCATGACAGATATATTCCCCTGTTCAATGCCCCCCTTTCAGAGCGGCGACGCCTCCTCAACGCCCAAACCGGAACAAGGTTTTCTACCAACGCCCTGCGTCCATCGACAGCAGCGCCAAGCGTCCCGAAACGGGTCAGTCAGCCATCGCCGCCAGGCGCGGGGCGAGCAGGGCCATCAAGGCTTCGCAGCCCGCCTGGTCCTCTTCGTCGAACCGGCCCGGCTCCGGGCTGTCGAGATCGAGCACGCCGATCACTGCGCCGTCCACCAAGAGCGGGACGACCAGTTCCGAACGGCTGGCCGCGTCGCAGGCGATATGCCCCGGAAAGGCATGGACATCGTCCACGCGCTGCGTCTGCGCCTCGGCGACGGCGGTGCCGCACACGCCCTTGCCGACCGGAATACGGATGCACGCAGCCTTGCCCTGGAACGGCCCGAGCACCAGCTCGCCGCCGACCATGCGATAGAAGCCCGCCCAGTTGAGATCGGGCAGATATTGCCAGATGAGCGAGGCGGCGTTGGCCATGTTGGCGACCGCATCTCCCTCCCCGGCCGTCAGCGCGTCGAGCGCGGCGTGGAGATCGCGGTAAAGCTCCGCCTTCGAACCGGCGGCGATGTCGAATTGGTACATGCCCCCGATGTAGGCCGATATGGGCCGGGCGTCATCCCCGCAGCATCACTTTCGACCCGCACGGCGCGGTCGTGCCGCTTGCACCGGCGGCTTTATTGTCCTACAAATCCTCATAGAAAAATATCAGGAGAGGGCGTGCCCGCCGTGCCATCAGACGTGACGCCTGCCTATATCGCGATCGATTGGGGTACGACCAACCGGCGATGCTATGTCATCGGATCCGATGGCACGATGCTGGATACGATACGCGACGATCGCGGCGTGCTGGCAATCAAGGCCGAGGATTATCCCGCCGAAATCGCGGCGATCCGCGCGCGCTTCGGTGAACTGCCGGTGATCGCGGCGGGTATGGTCGGCTCGACACGCGGCTGGCGTGAGGCGGCCTATATTCCCGCCCCCGCCGACCTCGCCAGCCTGGCAAAGGCTGCGACCCGGATCGAGGATGCGGACGTGACCATCGTTCCCGGCGTCTCGCTGCTGACCGACACGCGCGCCGATGTGATGCGCGGCGAAGAGGTGCAGGTGCTGGGCGCTGTAGCGGCCGGTCTCGCCCCCGCCGATGCGTTGTTCGCGCAGCCCGGCACCCACAACAAATGGGTGCATGTGAAGGGCGGCCGGATCACCGATTTCGCCACCACGATGACCGGCGAGTTGTTCGCGCTCGTCAAGGGACATGGCATCCTCGCGGGCATGCTCGATGGCCCGGTCGCGGACGGCCCCGCCTTTCGCGACGGGCTGGCGCGGGGCAGCGGCGCGTGCGACCTGACGGCGGCGCTGTTCGGGGTGCGCGCCTCGGTCCTGCTCGGCCGGATCGCACCTGAGGATGCGGCGGCCTATGCAAGCGGCCTGCTGATCGGCAGCGACGTCGGCGCGGTGCCCGACATGGCGGGCCAGACCGTGCACCTGCTGTCCAGCGGCCTGCTCGCCGACCTCTACACCATCGGGATCCAGGCGCGGGGCGGCACCGTCGTCGCGCTCGACAGCCATGCCGGTTTCCTTGCCGGACTTCACGCCATTCGGGAGCATTTGTCATGACCGACCCCGCCCAGAGCTTCGCCAGGGCCTTTGCCGCCTGCCCGCTGGTCGCCATCCTTCGCGGCCTCACCCCTGCCGAGGCGATCCCCGTCGCCGACGCACTGGTCGAGGCGGGCTTCACCCTGATCGAAGTACCGCTCAACTCGCCCGATCCCTATGACAGCATCGCCGCCATCGCCGCGCATGTCGGGGACAAGGCGATCGTCGGTGCTGGCACCGTGCTGACCACCGGACAGGTCGACCAGGTCAAGGCGGCGGGCGGTACGCTGATCGTCTCGCCCAACACCGATACGGACGTGATCGCGCATAGCGTCGCGCAAGGCCTGATCTCGCTGCCCGGCTATTTCACCCCTTCCGAGGCCTTTGCCGCGCTGAAGGCCGGAGCCCATGGCCTGAAGCTGTTCCCGGCCGAGGGCGCCTCGCCCACCTTCCTCAAGGCGCAGCGCGCCGTCCTGCCGCGCGATGTCGCGGTACTGGCGGTCGGCGGCATCACGCCCGACAACATGGCCGAGTGGCGCGCGCACGGCGCGGACGGGTTCGGCCTGGGCTCCCATCTCTATCGCGCGGGCAAGCCGGCGGCGGATGTCGCCGTGTCGGCGCGCGCTTATGTCGAAAAGGCACGCTGATACCGATGACCGACACGATCCGTCTCGCACTGGTCGGCATGGGCAAGATCGCCCATGACCAGCATGTGCCCGCCATCGCGGGCAACCCGACCTTTCAGCTGGTCGCAACCGTCAGCCGCTCGCCGGGCGGCGTCGAGGGCGTTCCGCATTTCCACGATATCGCCGAACTCGCGCAAAGCGACGTAAAGGTCGATGCGGTGGCGCTGTGCACCCCGCCGCAGGTCCGCCACGCGATCGCCGCGGCCGCGCTGGCGAACAACTGGCACGTCTTCCTGGAAAAGCCGCCGGGCGCGACGCTGGCCGAGGTGGCGGTGCTGGAGGATCTGGCGGCCAAGGCGAACGTGACCCTGTTCGCCAGCTGGCACTCGCGCTACGCGCTGGGCGTCGAGCCCGCCCGCGAATGGCTGTCGGCGCGCAAGGTCACCTCCGCCGCGATCATCTGGCGCGAGGATGTGCGCAAATGGCATCCGGGCCAGGCCTGGATCTGGGAAGCGGGCGGCTTCGGCGTGTTCGATCCCGGCATCAATGCGCTGTCGATCGCCACCCATATCATGCCGCAGCCGTTCTTCATCGAGCGCGCGACACTGGATTTCCCCGCCAATCGCGACGCACCGATCGCCGCCGACGTGGCGTTCCGCACGACCGACGGCACGCCCGTGACGCTCGACCTCGACTGGCGGCAGGAAGGCCATCAGAGCTGGGACATCGTCGTCGAGACGACCGACGGCACGCTAAAGCTGGCCGAAGGCGGCGCGGTGCTGACGCTGCCCGACGGATCGACCCCACACCGCGAAGAGGGGCTGCACGGCGAATATCCCGGCCTCTATGCCCGCTTCGCCGAACTGGTGCAGAACGGCCGCTCGGACGTCGACATCGCCCCGCTGCGCCACGTCGCCGACGCCTTCATGCGCGGCAAGCGGCGTGAGGTGGAGGACTTCGTGGAGTAATTTCCGCTTGGCCTAGTCGGGGTCGTGAGGCCATTCCAGTGGCCTTCGACTTCGCTCTGGCTGAACGGAGGTCGGGGCGTTGCATCAGACGCACCTGGCGGCGAGGTACAAAACTCCGGTCGCACTGAGCGAAGTCGAAGTGCACGCCACGCGACCCGCACCAAAAAAAATAAGGCCGGTTGTCCATCAGGACGACCGGCCTTTTCAGTTCAGGAATCGGCGGGATGCCGAAGCACCCCGCCCGCGTCGTCAGAAGTTGATCGTCGTGCCAATCGCGATCTGACGACCCAGTGCATCGTAACGCTGCGGCGCGGTGTTCGCGCGCGACAGGGCCACGGTGTACGAGTTTGGAATGATCGGCGGGTTCTTGTCGAGCAGGTTGTTCGCGATGATACGGAACGCGAATTGCCGCGCGATATTCCAAGTCAGCGCCAGGTCGAAGAAGCTCTGCGGTGCAATCCGGGCATAGGTATTGCGGAAGTTGTCGGGCGTGCCGCCGATATCCGCATTGCCCGAATTGAACGCCGTGGTGAGCGAACCCGTGTAGCGCCAGTTGAACGAGGCGTTGAACGTGTTGTCCGCCGTCGTCCAGGTCGTGCGCAGGCTGTGCATCCACTTCGGAACCAGCTGACCACACGCAATGCCGTTCGAGAAATAGCCCGCGCAGTTATATTGGCTGCGCAGCGGGGAGTCCTGAGCACCGGCCAGCGTGGTGAGCGAGCCGTTGAAGTTCCAATCAAGGCGACCGGCGCCACCCAGACCCAGCGTGTACTGGCCCTGGAAGTCCCAACCATAAGCGAGCGAACGATAGAAGTTCGTCGTGCCCTGACGCACGAAGCCGCTGGTCGGGTTGTTGGCGATCGGGTTGGCGATCGACCCCGTCGTCGGATCGCGCACGATCCCCTGACAGAAATAGGAGTCGCCGTTCGACGCCAGACAGCCGTTCAGGAAATAGTCCGCGCCGTTAAAGCTCAGCGAGTTCAGGATGCGGATCTGATAACGGTCGACCGAGAACACCAGACCAGGCACGAAGCTGGGCTTCACGATCAGGCCATAGGTCAGGGTATAGGCCGTCTCCGGGTCCGCCGTATAGCCGCCGGTACGCACCGTGCAGCCTTCGGTCGGGCAGAGGAGCGAGGTGCTGCCGTAGAGATTGTCGGCCAGCCCGGTCTTGCGGCACAGATCGCGCGAGGCGAGCGGAGCCGTCGTCACCGTGCCATCGGGCAGGGTACGCTGTACCGGCGCGCAGAAGTCGGTCAGCGTCGAATTACGCCCATACTGGATCGTCGTCGCCTGCCGGATCTCGATAACCGTCGGCGCGCGCTGCGCCTTGTTGTACGAGGCGCGGAAGGTTAGGTCCGACACGGGCGCATAGATACCTTCGATCTTCCAGGTCGAGAAGGTCTTCGGGTTCGAGCTGTACTTCGAGACGCGGAAGCCGCCATTGGTCTGGAGCAGATGTGCGAACGGCTTGTCCTGGATCAGCGGGGCCTGCAGCTCGATGTTCGACTCCCAGACGTCCTGGCGAAGATCGGAACGATTGTCGCCGTTCTGCGAGATATAGACATCGTTGGCGGTCGAGATCAGGCGATCCTTGCGATATTCGGTGCCCAGCGAGATCGCCAGGCCGTCATTCGCCCAAGGCGTCTTAATGCCATATTTCGTCAGGTCGCCCGTCACCGTGCCGATGACGTCGTAAAGAATGCCGACCTGGCCGTTCACACCGCTCTGGCTGCCCGTACCGTTGAACAGATAGTTCGTCAGCTGCGTATTGCCGGTCCCAGCGCGGAACGCATCGAACGGTACGCAGGCGCTGTCTGTGCCTGCCGCGGTCGCCGCGCAGGTCGGCGTGCCGTTGACATTGACGACGTTCAGCGAACGGTTGACCCGGTCGGGATCGGCGAAGGGCGAGTTGCGCAGGTCCTGCTGGTTGCGCGCATAGACGCCGCCTATGTCATAGGTCCAGGCATCGCCCACCTTGCCGCGCAGGCCGCCGGTCGCCCGGATACCCTGGTTGATATAGGTATCGATCAGATAAGGCTGGCCGTCAAAACGATAGCGAACCTCCAGCGGGACCGAGCCGGTCGCACCGGTCGCGCAACCCAGCGCACCGGCTTGGCCGGCCGACAGGAACGGGTTGTTGCAGTTCACCTGATAGGGCGTCGAGCCATAGACGGTATAGCTGTAGACGCGCAGCGGGCTGGGGTTGATCGACTTGTCGCGGAACCAGATGGCGTCGCCATACAGTTCGAATTCCGGCGCGATCTGGAAGCTCATGAAGCCGCCCGCCGTGTAACGCTCGCCCTGACGCTGGAAGGAATAGTCGTCATAGGGGTTGGCCGCGACGCCGGGGCGCGGGCCATAGGCGACGAAGCTGCGCGAGCCGTCAGGATTGTTGACATAGGCCGTGCCCGAATTCGGGCCTGAACGCGGTGAAATATATCCGGCGGGCGAATAGGTCGACACCGGCGAACAGGTCAGCGGGCCGTCCTTGGTCAGCTGCGCCAGCGGACAGGCCGCGATCGAACGGTCGCCGGTACGGACCAGTTCGGAAGTGCGATAGTTGACGAAGCCCGAAATCTTCAGCCGGTCGTCGAGCAGTTTCTTGCCTGCGGTCAGCGTAACATCGGCGCGGCCGCCGTCATTGGTCCAGCCGAGCGGTGTCTTGAAACCGACACCTTGCGCCAGCGGGGTGACGATGTTGCTGCGGTTCAGATGGTTGTAGAAGTTGTAGTTCGCATCGACGCGGACACCGTCGAAATCCTTGCGCAGGATGAAGTTGACGACGCCCGACACCGCGTCCGATCCATAGACCGACGATGCACCACCCGACAGGATGTCGACCCGCTGGAGCAGCGAGGCGGGGATCATGCCGACATCGGCGCCGTTCATCGTGCCCAGACGCTTGCCATCGACCAGGGTCAGCGTGCGCTCGAAGCCCAGGCTGCGCAGCTTGATGCGCTGGCGACCGTCGGAGTCCTGGTAATTCTGCTGCGCATCGGGTGCGACCTGCGGCAGGCGGTTCAGCACTTCCTCGACGTTGAGCGGGGCCTGGGCCTGGATGTCCTGCGCCGTGACCGAGGTGATCGGCGAGGCCGAGGCCAGGTTCGGACGGGCGATGCGCGTGCCGGTGACGATCACTTCGCCATCGCCGCTGGCCTGCGGCGTCCCGGTGATCGCCGCTACGCGCGTCTGTGCAGCGTTCGCCGTGGACGAGGTGTTATCCTGCGCGTCGGTTTGCGTGGTGGTGTCGGACTGCTGGGCCAGGACAGGCGTGGCCGCCAGCGCGCCAGCCGACAAAGCCAGCCATGAGATGGAGTGAAGCAACTTCATTGAACAAGACCCCCTTTTTTGACCGTCAGCGTCGCTGCGCCGATCGGCGTATCGCATAGACAATACAGTTCGGGCGGGCGGTCAATAGTCGGTGTTATACCGATTTAGGATCAATCACCTTTTGGTCTCGCATTGTGGCCCCTAAGCAACAAATGCAGTCGCTCGCAATCCCTTGATTTCGCTATCTTATATAAACGAAATCAATTTCGTTATTAGATTGTTTAAGCCTAGTATCTATCAGTTAGGCCCACCACACGCTCGAGACTGCGCCCTATCGCGTTAGCATCATCGACATGGGGTAATCCAAGCCAGCTGTGCGTGAGCCATACCAGTCTGAAACCTGTGCCTCCGGGTGGGCCGAACCTAAGGCACAAAAAAGGCCGATCCTCCCGATGGAGGATCGGCCCGTCCGGAAGATCCGGAACAGAAGGATCAGAAGTTGATCGTGGTTCCGATCGCGATGTTGCGACCCAGCGAGTCGTAACGCTGCGGAATGGTGTTCGTGCGCGCCAGGCTGATATTGTAGGAATCCGGCACGATCGGCGCGGCGCGGTCGAGCAGGTTGTTCGCGATCAGGCGCAGCGAGAACTGCTTGGCGATCGCGAAGTTGAACGCCAGGTCGAAATAATTCTGCGGCGCGACACGGTAATAATCGGTCAACGCCCGCGCCGGGGTGCCGCCGATCGCCGGATCACCCGAATTGTTGGCGTTGGTCAACGCACCGACATAACGCCAGTTGAAAGACGCGCTGAACTTCTTGTCTTCGGTCGTGTAGGTGGTGCGCAGGCCATGGCTCCACTTCGGGATCAGCTGACCGCAGCCATTGCCATAATAACCCGCGCAGTTGCGGTTCGGCTGGAGCGGCGAGTCCTGCCCACCGGCATTGGTGGTCAGCGAGCCGTTGAAGCCAAAGTCCAGACGACCGATCGACTCCAGGTTCAGTGCATATTGCGCCTGGAAGTCCCAGCCTTGCGCGACCGAGGTGTAGTAGTTGGTCGTGCCTTGGCGGATATAGCCGCCGTTGAACAGCTGGCCGTTCGCGTTGCGGACGATGCCCTGGCAGAAGAACTGGTCGCCGCCCGAACGCAGACAGCCATCGGTATAATAGCTGTAATCGTTATAGCCGAGCGAGTTGTCGATCTTGATCCGGTAACGATCGACCGAGAAGACCAGCCCGCGCACGAAGCGCGGCTTCAGGACCAGGCCATAGGTCTGGGTATAGGCGGTTTCGGGATCGGCGACGAAGCCGCCCGAACGCACCGCGCAGGCGGCGCTGCCATTGGGGGCGGTGCCGTTGGCGCACAACAGGCTCTGGCTGTTGTACAGCGCGTCCGACAAGCCGGTCGCGCGACAGACCTCACGCGATGCGAGCGGCGCGCCATAGGTGACGCCGTTCGGGCCGGGGATCGGCGTGGGAGCGCAGAAGTCGGTGAAGGTGCCCGCACCGCCATTCGTGAACGCGATATTGGTCGCCTGGCGGATCTCAACCACGGTCGGCGCGCGCTGTGCCTTATTGAACGAGGCGCGGAAGGTGATGTCGCTCACCGGCGCATACACACCCTCGATCTTCCAGGTGTTGAACGACTTCGGGTTGCTGCTGTACTTCGACACGCGATAGCCGCCATTGACCTGCACCAGCTCGGCGAACGGCTTGTGCTGGATCAGCGGGGCCTGGACCTCGATATTGGCCTCGATCACGTCCTGGCTGAGATCGGTGTCGGTCCCGCCGACCGCCGCCAGATAGGCCGCGTCCGCGCGCGACTTCAGCGTGTCCTTGCGATATTCGGTGCCCAGCGCGATCGCCAGACCCTGCTCGGCGAAGGGCGAGGTGATGCCATAGCTGGTCAGGTCGCCGGTCACGTTCGCCTGTACGTCATACAGCGTGCCGATGGTCTGGTTGGTGCCGTTGCCGAACAGATAGTTGATGAGGGCGGGGTTGGTGTTGCCCGCGCTGAAGATGTCGAAGGGCACGCAACCGGCCGCCCCGCTGGCGCAGGTCGGGTTGGCCTGCGTACCGCCGACGTTCACCGCATTCTGCAGGGCGCCGGGGATGCGGATGCTGGGCGTGTAATCCTGATGGTTGCGGGCATAGACGCCGCCGACGTCATAGGTCCACGCATCGCCCACCTTGCCACGAACGCCGCCGGTCAGGCGCAGGCCAGTGTTGAGGAAGGTATCAGGACGATCGTTGTTCTCACCCAGGCGATAGGCGAGCGTGACGGGCACGCTGTCCACGCCAGCGGCGCATCCGATCGTGGCCCCCTGCGCGCCCGACAGATAGGGGTTGTTGCAGTTGACGTTGACGGTGCCGCTCGCGATCGTCGGATAGTCGGTATACGACTTGTCGCGGAACCAGATGCCCGAGGCATAGAGTTCAGCTTCCGGCGCCAGGTCGAGCGTGACGAAGCCGCCCGCATTCACCCGCTCCGAAGGCCGCTGATAGGCATAGCCGCTGAAATAGTTGGACGCGTTGCCGGGCCCGGCGGCGAACGGCACGAAGGTGCGCGAACCATCGGGATTGTTGACCAGCTGCGCACCCTTGTTCGGGCCCGCGCCGGGGGTAATCAGGCCGCTGGTCGAGCTGCTCGGCGTCAGGCCGCACGACAGCGGGCCATTCAACTGAAGCTGGGTCAGGTAGCAGCCCGCGTTCGAGCGCGCGGTGATCGGCACTTCGTCGGTGTGGCGATAGTTGACGAAGCCGCTGACGTGCAGCTTGTCGTCGAACAGCTTGGTGCCCGCCGTCAGGGTCAGGTCGGCCCGGCCGCCGTCATTGGTCAGGCCGCGCGGGCTGCTGAAGCCCGCCGCGCGCGCCAGCGGCGAGACAATCGTGTCCTTGTTGTTGTGATTGTAGAAATTGTAGTTGGTGTCGATCTGGACGCCTTCGAAGTCCTTGCGCAGGACGAAGTTGACGACGCCCGCGACCGCGTCCGAGCCATAGACCGACGAGGCGCCGCCGGTCAGCACGTCGACGCGCTGGAGCAGCGAGGTCGGGATGATGCCGACGTCCTGGCCGTTCTGGGTGCCCAGGCGCTTGCCGTCGATCAGGACCAGCGTCCGCTCGAAGCCAAGGCTGCGCAGCTTGATCCGCTGGCGACCGTCGGAGTCGTTATAGGTCTGCTGGCTGTCGGGCGCGACCTGCGGCAGGCGGTTCAGCACGTCCTCGACATTGACCGCGGCCTGCGCCTGGATGTCCTGGCGCGTCACCGAGGTGATCGGCGCGGCGGAGGCGAGGTTGGGGCGGCTGATGCGGGTGCCGGTGACGACCACGTCGCCGGTGCTGGCGGCCTGCGGCGTACCCGAGATCGCGGCGGAACGGGTCGCGGCCGCATCGGCGCTGAGCGTTCCGGGATTCTGGTTGGAGGCCTGATCGGCGTCGCCCTGCGGCGCGGTGGTCTGGGCGCCGGTGGCTCCGACCTGCTGCGCGATGGCGGGCGCGGCGAACAGCATCGATGCGGCGGACAGCGCCAGCCACGATGCGGACTGCTGGATCTTCATACGTCTCCCCTGGGCCCAAGGCTGAGTCTGGTTGTCGGGCGCCGGGGCGGAAAACAGATTTTTTACCGCATTTGGTCAATACCTAAACCATACCTATTAAGCCCTAAAGGGTTCTTTGTCCGCCACATGTAACCCAAAAGACACAATCGAGAGCGACGTCAATATCCTGAATTACATGCCATTTTTCGCGTTGCTGGCAGAGCCCTGCCCTGTGGTGCCGGCTCTCCGTTCTCGAACGGAGCCGACCGGGTAAAATTGGTGTCATATCGGTCCACCAATCGGACTTGCCGCCTGGCGCGCACCGACGCACAATCGGGCATAAGCATGAATGGCGAAACGGAGCGGGCATGATCGAAGATCGACGGGGATTTCTGGGCGGAATCGCCTCGCTGGCGGGCGTCGGCGCAGGATTGGTCGCGCCGGTGCGGGCATTCGCCAAGGCTGCCACCGGATCGGGGGCAACGCCGGGGGCCATGATCGTGTCGACCTGGGACTTCGGCGCACCCGCCAATGACGCCGCCTTTGCCAGAGGGCGCAGCGGCGGCTCACTGATCGATATAGTCGAGGCAGGCGTGATGGTGCCCGAGGCCGATCCGAACAACCATTCGGTCGGCTATGGCGGCTATCCGGATCGCGACGGGCATGTCACGCTGGACGCGGTCATCATGGACGATGCAGGCAATGTCGGCGCGGTCGGCGCGCTGGAGGATACGGTCCACGCCATCTCGGTCGCGCGCGCGGTGATGGAGCATACTCCGCACACCTTTCTGGTCGGCGAAGGCGCGACGCGCTTTGCGCGCGACCGGGGCTTTCCACGCGTCAACCTGCTGACCCCGGAGGCGGAAAAGGCGTGGCGCGATTGGCTGAAGACCCAGAACTACAAGCCCGTCGCCAACAGCGAGACCGGCACCTATGGCGCGGGTCGCCCCGGCACGCCCGGCGGCGCGCTGGACCATGATACGATCGGGATGCTCGCGCGCGATGCCAGCGGGCGGATGGCGGGCGCCTGCACCACGTCCGGCATGGCCTTCAAGATGCGCGGACGGCTCGGCGACTCGCCGCAGGTCGGCTCGGGCCTGTATGTCGAGCGCGGCGTGGGCGGTGCGACCTCCACCGGCCTGGGCGAGGAGGTCACCCGCACGGTCGGGACCGCGCGCGTCGTCGCCTCGATGCGCCACGGGATGAGCCCGCAGGCCGCGTGCGAGGAAGCCGCCAAGCATATCGCCGCGTTACGTGGCGATGCGATCAAGGGGGTGCAAGTCGGCTTTCTGGCGATGGACACCAAAGGTCGCATCGGGGCGTTCTGCCTGCTGCCGGGCTTCACCTATGCGGTGACCGACGCGGCAGGCCACACGCGGGTCGAAAAGGCGCCGTCGCTGTTCAAGGCGTAATCTTCCTATTCCTCCCCTGTAAGGGGAGGTGGCAGCGCGCAGCGATGACGGAGGGGTGTCCCGCTTTCGATAGGGCGACACCCCTCCACCAGCTTCGCTGGTCCCCCTCCCCTTACAGGGGAGGAATTTCAGGAAGCTTCACCCCCATCGGCGATCAGCGCGTTCAGGTCGCGCAGCGCCTTGACGAGCCCCAGCCCCCGCGGCCCGGCGATATAGCGCGGCGCCCATTCCGGCTGGAACTTCTCCTTATACGCGCGCAGGCCCCGGAAGCCGTAGAAGCGCTCGCCATGCCGGAACACCAGCGCCGCGACCTTGGCCCAGGTCGGCCCCAGCCGCCGTCCGCCGACGCCCGACAGCGGCGCAAGGCCCAGCGCGAACCGGCCATAGCCCTGCTGCTGCCCCCACAGCATCAACTCGACGAACAAATAGTCCATCACCCCGCCCGGCGCGTCCTCGACATGGCGCATCAGGTCGACCGACAGCTCGCGCCGATCACCCGCTTTCCAGAGATTGGCAAAGGCGACGATCCGCCCCTCGACCCGCACCACCGCGCAATCGGTCAGCGCCAGATAGGCCGGGTCGAACCGCCCCAGGCTGAACCCCTTTTCGCCATGCCCCTTTTCCAGCAGCCAGTCGTCGGACACCGCCTTCAGCTCGGGCAGGATGGCGGGCACGTCGGCGGCGGGCAGGATGGCGAAGCTGGCATTCTCGCGCGTGCGGAAGCGGTTGAGAGTCTGACGCAGCCCGCGCATCCGCCCGCCCTCCAAGGCGAAGCTTTCGAGATCGATCAGCGCTTCCTCACCATATTTGATGATCTGAAGCCCCATCTCGATCGCGATTTCGAGGCAATCGGGGGTGATCTGATAGAGCATCAACCGCCCTTGCGCGGCGTCCGCCATGGTGCGCAGCTGCCACAACAGGTCCGCCCAGGCGGCACGCGGGCCGACGGGGTCCCCCATCGCGATCCAGCTGGTGCCCCGCACCTGATACATGACGAAGGCGTCGCCCTCGGGCGAGAACAGGAAGCGCTTGTCCCCCAGCAGCGCGAGCGCTGCGTCGGTGCGGTCGGCCCGTCCGACCACGGCCAGGACCTGCTCCATCGCCGGATGGTCGGTTTCGCCCGGCGGTGCGGCCAGGAACAGCCGCCACAGCCCCGCCCCCGCCAGCATCACCGCGACGCCCAGGCCTGCGCGCAGAAAGCGCGACGCGTCGTCGGACAGGGCGAAGCGCCACCAGAGCGATTCCTGATAATCGACATGCTTATAAGCGAAAAAGCCGATCCAGCCGGTGCCGACGATCACCACCGCGACGCTGAACAGCCAGGCGGGCGAGAGCGGCCGCGCGACCAGCGAGGTGCGGCGGTAAAAGGCCTTGCGGCTCAACTGGAGGAGCAGTGCGATCGTCAGGCAGACCGCCGCTTCCTCGTAATCAATGCCCTTGGCGAGCGAGAAGATCGCGCCCGCGACCAGCAGCGCGCGCGCCGCCAGGCTCGCCCCGTCGAGCCGACGGTACAGTCCCGGTGCGAGCAGCAACAGGCCGGTCCCGACCAGGCTGGCGGCGAAGTGCGACGCCTCGATAAAGGGCAGCGGGACGATATGGACCAGATGGTGCACGCGCTGCGGAATGGCGGGCAGCGATCCCGACAGCAGCAGGATCGCGCCGCCGCCGAAACAGGCCGCGCTCAACAGCGTCGGCGCGATGCCCAACAGCACCCGGCGCAGGTCGCGCAGCGCCCGGATCGGCCGCCGCCGCACCTCGTCCCAGGCGAGCAACGCGATGCCCAGCGCCAGCGGGGCGAGATAATAAAGGACACGGTATGCGATCAACGCGGCGAACAGCGCGGTGCGGTCGACCGGCACCGTCGCCAGCACCACCGCCTCGAACACACCGATACCGCCGGGCACATGGCTGACCAACGCAACGATGATCGCCAGCGCATAGGCGAGCAGGAAGGCAGGCAGCAGGTCGATCGACGCGCCCGGCAGCAGCACGAACAGCGCCGCACTGGCACAGGCGAGGTCGAGCGAGGCGATGCCGATCTGCGCCACCGCCTGGGCCGGTGTGGGCAGCGGCACGCTCCAGGCGCGCCAGCCCACCCTCTTCCCGGGCCGCAGCGCGCAGAGCAGGATCAGCCCCAGCGCCCCCGCCACCACCGCGCCACCGATCCAGCGGACGATGCCCTGCCCCAGCACCAAAGTCTCGACGGTGATCGGTCCCTCATGGAACAATAGCCCCAGTCCCGTGACGGTGAACACCCCGAACCAGAAGGTCGCGCTGGCGATGGCGATGACCCGCGCGATGTCCGGCCCGTCCAGCCCGGCGGCGGCATAGACGCGGTAACGCGCCGATCCGCCGGTCAGCAGCGCCAGCCCCAGATTGTGGCTGAGCGTATAGCTGGTGAAGGACGCCACCGCCGCCGTCCGCCAGCGCAATGGCCGTCCGATGACGCGAAGCGCGATGACGTCATAGAAGGTCAGCGCGACATAACTGGCTATGGTGAAACCGACCGAGAGCATGATCTGGCGCGGATCGATCGCATAAAAGGCGGCGCGCACGTCGCTCAACCGGATCGAGCGGGTCAGATGGTGCAGCGCCGACAGCCCGAGCGCGACGAGCAGCACGACGGCGCCGACCGCCAGATAGCCGCGCCGCGCCTTGGCATAGGCGACGATCCGGTCGACCATGGATGCCAGCCCGGAATGGGTCGTCACCGAACCGTCCAGTTCGCGATCGTCATGTTCCGATCGCCCGTCATATCCGCCCCCACTCGTGCTCATCTCACTTGCATTCCGGCCCCTTGCCCATGAGCCTGACCGCGGCATAGGATTGTTGCCGCCCACGCCGCCTTACGGCGCCATGACAAGTTCGTCATCCACGGATCCCGATTTTCATGACAGAAGCGTCATGCTTCGCCCACCCTTCCCACAGGTCGCCTGGGGTAGATGGGTGATGTGAAAGGATCGCGTCTTCTCCTCCCGTATCGACAACCGGCCATCATCGCTCCGGGCGGGTGCATGCGCGATCGGCAACCGCGATGAAGAGCCTGCGGATCGTCGGCTGGAGCGCCGGGATGGCGGCGCTGATCGGGGGGGCGGCCTTTGCGCTGCTCGTCGGGCACATGCCGCTTCATGCCGGGCCGCACCGCCCCTCGACGCTGTACGGCGCGACCTTCGCGCCGGTGGCGGAGGGCCGCCCCGGCCTGGTCGTCACCAGCCTGCGCAGCGATGTCGATGACGACAGCGCCGCGCTGGTCAGGCCGCCGCTCCATGTCGGCGATACGGTCCTGTCGGTCGACGGCCACCCCGCCACCTCCTTCGCGCTGCTGCGTGACGAGGCCGCGCTCGCCACGGATACGCCGATGCGTCTTCAGGTCGCGCGCGACCATGGCCTCCTCACGATCACGCTGCTAAGGAGCGGCGCGGGAGGACAGCGTGGCCAACAGGATTTTGCTGATCGAAGATGACCGCTCGACGGCGGATTACATCGCCAACGGGTTGCGGGAAGAAGGCTTTCTGATCGACCATGCGGCCAATGGCCGCGACGGCCTTTTCCATGCCACCGACGGCACTTACGACTGCATCATTCTTGATCGGATGCTGCCGGGCATGGACGGCATGTCGGTGCTGGCCGCGATCCGCGCGGCGGGAATCGAATCGCCCGTGCTGATCCTGTCGGCGCTTTCCTCGCCGGAGGACCGGGTGGCAGGACTGACCTCCGGCTCGGACGATTACCTGACCAAGCCCTTCGTCTTCGCCGAGCTGCTGGCGCGGGTCCGCCTGCTGATCCGGCGCGGCGGAACGACGGGCAATGCGCCGCAGACCAAGCTGGTGTGCGACGATCTGGAGATGGACCTGCTCGCCCACCGCGTCCGGCGCGCGGGCAAGCCGATCGACCTGCAGCCACGCGAATACCGGCTGCTCGAATATCTGCTCCAGCATGTCGACCAGGTCGTGACCCGCACCATGTTGCTGGAGGGCGTGTGGGATTTCCATTTCGACCCCAACACCAACGTCACCGACGTGCATATCAGCCGGTTGCGCAAGAAGATCGACGAAGGCTTTGCCCGCCCGCTCCTGCATACGGTGCGCGGCTCGGGTTATAAGCTGGGGGTCGAGAAATAGCACCGGCGGTCCTCCGCTCGACCACGCTGCGGTTCGCGCTGCTGGTCTTTGCGCTCCAGCTGATCGGCGCGGGCGCGATGGTGGTGACCGTCCGTCATCTGACCCGAAGCGAGATCGCCGCACAGGCCGAGGATGCCGCAAGCGACCTGCACGACGAATTGTCGGGCATGTGGCTGGCGGGCGGGCAAAAGGCAGTGCGCGCGGCAGTCGACCGGCGGTTGAACACAGACCGCCTGCCGCTGTCGGTCATCCTGCTGACCGATGCACAGGGCCGCTTCGTGGCGGGCAACATCGCCGAATGGCCCCCCAACGTCCCCACCCCCGGAACGGCGACGATCGAGATCTTCCGCATCGGCCATTCGCAGCCCGAACGGATGCGGGTGATGGCGTCACGCCTGCCCGATGGCTCGCGGATGCTGGCGGGCCATGTCGTCGAAAGCGAGCTGCGCGTTGCGTTGGCGATGGAAGAGGCGATGGCGGTCGGCATGGCGGCGGCGATCGTTCTCGCCGCGCTGGCCGCCTGGATCGCCGCGCGGATGATCGAGCGGCGGCTGGAGGATACGGTCGCCACCGCCCATGCGGTCGCCGCCGGGGACCTGTCGCGCCGGGTCGCGCCCAATGGCGGCGACGATGCCTTCGATGCGCTGGCAAAGGCGGTCAACGCGATGCTCGACCGGATCGCGCTGCTGATGACCGAATTGAAGGTCGCGACCGACGGGCTGGCGCACGACCTGCGCTCGCCGCTGACCCGGCTGCGCTCGACGCTGGATCGCGCGCTGGCGGAGAGCCGGGACGAGAATGCGCGGGTCGCGGTCGGCCGCGCGATGGAGGAAGGCGACCGGCTGCTCGCCATGCTCGACACCGCGCTGCGCATCAGCCGGGCCGAGGCGGGGCTGGGCCGCGACGCCTTTGTCGAGGCCGATCTGGGCGCGATGATCCGCGACGTAGCCGACATGTTCGAGCCGCTGGCCGAGGATCGCGGCATGACCATCCGCGCCGAGGGGCCGGAGACGCTGGTCGCACGGGTCCATCGCGAATTGCTGGGCCAGGCGATCGCCAACCTCATCGACAATGCGCTGAAATATGGTGCGGGCGAAGTCGTCGTCCGGGTCGAGCCGGGGCCGGTACTGGTCGTCGCGGATGACGGCCCCGGTATTCCCGAAGACCGCCGGGACGAGGCGTTGAAGCGGTTCGGACGGCTGGACGCCGCACGGACGGAGAGCGGCGCAGGGCTGGGCCTGTCGCTGGCCAGCGCGGTGGCGCATCTGCATGGCGGCACCGTGGCGCTGGAGGACAACGCGCCGGGCTTGCGGGTTCGCCTGACGCTTACCCCCGACACCCATTCCGCCTGAACGCCCTACCTCCGTTCGGCTCGAAATCCCCAAATCCCGTTCAGCCTGAGCGAAGTCGAAGGCCACGCTTGTCGCTAGCGGCGGACCATGTGCTTCGACTTCGCTCAGCACGAACGGAGGTGGTGGCTCAAAGGCCGAGGGCAGCCCCTACGCCCCCACATTCCCCGTCCGCTCCAGCTTGCCCCAGCCGACGATCCATCCGCCGATCGCCGAGGCGATGGCCCGGATCACGACCCAGTACATGATCTGTCGATAGACCAGCCGCTGCGCGACCAGCAGATGTGCCGGATAGCGAACGCGGTTGCCGTCCAGCCGATAGGCGAGCCACCCGCACAGCACGTCGACCATGGTGAAGACGGTCCAATAGGCCGCCATCTGGAACACGTCCGTCTGCGTCTGCGCCCAGCCATGCTGGCCGACGCGCACCGCCGTCCCGATGATCGACAGGACCAGCGCCAGGTCGATCAGCGGCGAGATCGCGGCGAACAGGATCTGGAAGAGCCACGCCTGCGGCAAACCGATCCGCGCCAGCCCGGCGGGCTTGCCGGTGCGCAGGATGGCACGATGCTTCCACAGGCATTGCAGCGTGCCGAACGCCCAGCGATAGCGCTGCTTGGCCAGCGCGCGGAAGCTCTCGGGCGCTTCGGTCCAGGCGACGGCGCGCGGATCATAGGTCACGCGCCACCCGGCCCGCTGGATCGCGATGGTCAGGTCCTGATCCTCGGCCAGCGTATCCTCAGGATAGCCGCCCACGGCATCCAGCGCGGCGCGCCGCCACGCCCCGACAGCGCCCGGCACCACGGTCATCGCATCGAACCCGGCAAGCGCGCGCCGTTCCAGATTCTGCGCGGTGATATATTCGACCGCCTGCCAGCGGGTGACCAGGTTGACCCGGTTGCCCACCCGCGCATCGCCCGCCACCGCGCCCAGCTTGGGATCGGCGAACCAGCGGGCGAGCTTGGCGATCGTCTCCGGCTCGAACTGGGTGTCGGCGTCGAGCGCGATCAGCACCTCGCCGGTCGCGTCCTGCAACGCGCGGTTCAACGCCGCCGCCTTGCCGCCATTGACCAGCGTCAGCAGGCGGACGCGCGGTTCGTTCGCGAACGCCGCACGCACCACGGCGCTGGTCCCGTCCTTCGATCCGTCATCGGCGACGATGACCTGAAGGCCCGGATAGTCGCTGGCGAGCACCCGTTCGACCGACTGGACGATCACCCGTTCCTCGTTGAAGGCGGGAATGATGACCGAGACGCTGGGGGTGAAGGCGGGCGGCACCGGCTTGGACTTGCGCCCCTGGAACCAGGCGAGGCCCGCCATCACCACCGCGCGTGCGATACCCAGTGCAATGGCGAGATAGAACAGCCAGGCCAGCGACGCCGACAGGAAGGCCAGCGCGACGAAGATCGCGACGTCGGTGCGCACCGCCAGCAGGTCATGCCCCTCGACCAGCGGCATCGCCTGGTCGCGGCTGACGCCCACCAGCTGCGAGGCGGGGACGAACTTATAGCCTTCGGCGCGCAGCGTCTCGATGATGCGGGGCAACGCCTCGACCGTCTGCTCGCGGTCACCGCCGCCATCGTGCAGCAGAACGACATTGGCCGAATTGTCCGGCGTCGCGCCATGCACCTGGTCGATCGTCTGCTGGACGATCGCGTCGGTGCCTGGCCGCTGCCAGTCGTTCGGATCGACGTGCAGGCCGACGACCGTATAGCCCAGATTCTGGGCGATCAGGGCGGGATCGATTTCGTCCGCCGTGGTCGGCTCGGCGTCTCCAAAATAGGGCGCGCGGAACAGCGTGGTCGAACGGCCCGTATAGGCCTGGATCAGACGCTTGGTCGCATTCAGCTCCAGCTTGATCGTACGCGCGCCGGTCGTCGCCATATTGGGATGGGTATAGCTGTGATTGCCGATCTCGCTGCCGTCCGCGACGATCCGGCGGAGCAGCTGCGGGTGTTGCAGCGCATTCTCGCCGATCACGAAGAAGGTGGCGGGAACGTGCTCGCGCTCCAGCACGTCGAGGATTTTGGGCGTCCATTCGGCGTCGGGACCATCGTCGAAGGTCAGCGCGATCGTCTTCGGGACCGCCCCCGCCCGCTGCACGACATAGGGCGTCGGATAGGTGCGATAGACCTCGTTCCGGATTACGCCGTCCTTGTCATATTGCAGCGCGCGCTCGCCCTGGGTCGGCTGCGCCGTGATGCGCAGGATTTCGCCCGTCCCCTCGACATCGACGTTCAGCGGCGAGGCGATGGCGCCCAGCCGGGGAATGACCCCGCGCGCGGTGCTGCGAAAGGCGGCGAAATCCGCCCACAGGCCGGGGTCTTCCGATCCCAGCTGCCAGAAGGCGACATCGTCGATGCCCAGCCGCTTGAGCGCCTGAAGCTGGTTCCAGCTCGACGCGGCATCGAGCATCCAGACGGTGTGGTGCTCGCCATTCTCGTCATAGGCGAAACCGGCATTGCCGCTGGCCTGGTCGAACGTCACCTTCGCCTGGCTGTCATGCGCGATCAGCCATGCCTCTTCGATCGACCGCGCCTCGGCCGGCCCCTTGGCGGGCCAGTCATAGCCGTAGCTGCCCAGCGCCACGATCAGCTTGTCGCGACCGACCTCGCGCAGCGCCTTTTCCGACGCCTGCAGGAACCAGGGCTGCGCCGCGATCGGCCCCGGCGTGCCGGTCTGCCAATGCTGGTCATAGGCCATCAGGATGATGCGATCGACGACCTTCGCCAGCCCCTGCAACTGCCACGCCTCGTCCTCGGCGGGGACGGTGACGGCCAGTACCGTGCCCTTGGGCAGATGCGCCTTGATCCGCTGGAGCAGCCGGGGATACCCCGCCATCGCGCTGGCGGGCAGGTTCTCGAAGTCGATGACCAGACCCGACTGCCGGTTGGCCGTCACCGACCGGCCCAGCTGGGTCGCCAGCTTTTCGGACGCCGCCGGGCTGGCGATGATCCGCGCGATCGTCCGCCCGTCCCACTCATCGTCGGACAGGTTCTGCACCATCGGCAACAGGCGCGGCGGCTTGGCGGCGTGGGACAACAGGCTGGCAAGCTTGGGATCGTTGTTGATCGCCAGTTGGCCCTTGGGTCCGGACACGTTCATCAGCGACGGCACCAGCCAGTCGATCTGGCCCATGTGCGCGTGGAGCGAGGCCAGCGCGGAATCATTGCCCGGCGTGTAGAAGGCGATGGTCAGCGGCGTATGGTCCTGCGCCACCGACTTGCGGGGTAGCCATTCGCCCCGCCGCCCCTTCAGCTGCGCGGTCGGCTCCAGCGTCATCGCCTGCCGCCGCGCGAAGGGCAGAGGCAGCACGCCCGAATTGGGCACCGCGACCAGCGTCGTCGCAAAGGCGATGGCGGCGACCACCACCGCCAGGATCGTCACCGCGACGGCACGCCGCGCCCAGGCGCCCCGACGGCCCGTCGGGTCAAAGAAGATCGGGTTGGTCAACGGTGTCGGTCCTTGGTCATCTACGTGATTATCGCGGCGGCCCCATATATCCCCGACCGCTTAAGCCCACGTTTCCATCGCACAGCCGATGGCAGATCATGGGCATAGAGCGAGTGATCGCAACATTACAGATTTTTCATGACGCACCCGCTTTCCTTCCATCGGGCGCGTGACAATGCTCTGCGCCCCGCAATAGGACATGTCATGGCCCGTCTTCTCGCCCGCCCGCGCCGCCGATGGCCGCCTATCCTTGGCGCCGTCCTGCTCCTGCTTTTGGGTGCAGTCGGTATCCTTCTCTATTCGGGCAGTTATTTCGACAAGGACCCGTTCACGCACTTCCCGCCCGAAGGCCGGGAACAGCCGGTCCTCGTTCTCTCGCTGTCAGGTGACATGGGGCTTCGCTATGGCATGGGGGGCGTCATCGCGCGGTCGCTGAGCGCCAAGGGGATCGAGGTGCTGGGCGTTAATTCGCCCGTGCTGTTCCGCAAGCACCGCACCGCTGCGCAGGTGGACGCGGTCATCGCCGATCTGGTCCGCCGCGCCGAAGCCGAACGGGGCGACCGCAAGCTCGTGCTGCTCGGCCAGTCCTATGGCTCGGACATGCTGCAGACCGGATTGGCGCATCTGCCCGTCGATCTGCGCCGGGCCATTTCCGCGGTGATTCTGGTCGTGCCGGGCAAGACCGCCTTCTTCCGTTCCGACCCCTCGGGCCTGGCCTATGCGGGGCGGCCGGACAGCATCGCGATCACGACCGCGCGACAGATCGACTGGGTGCCGATGACCTGCATCTACGGCGTGCGCGAACCCGACAGCCTGTGCCCGTTGCTCAAACAGCCCAATGTCCGCAGCGTCGCCCTGCCCGGCGGCCATTACATGAACCATGACGACGCCACACTGGTCGCGCATGTCGAGGCGGCGGTGCGCCGGGCGCCCTCCCCCGCCGCGTGACGGAGGAGGGCTGGACAGCGATCAGGCCGTGATCGCCTCGATCGGCGTATCCGCGCCCTTGTGGGTCCGCCAAGTGGCGGCGCAGCCCAGCGCATAGGGTTTGGCCAGTACCGTCGACACCGTCATGTAGCGCGCCGTGGCGGTATCGCGGGTCAGGGTCAGGTACAGATAGCCCTTGTCGTCCTGGTCGCAGAAGCGGACGACCTTGGGATTGGCCGCCGCGATCTCGCGCCCGATGCCGGGCATCAGGTCGCCCCAGGACGGGCTGGTGATGGACGTGCCCGCAAACTCCGCCGCGACCAGCTGGCCACGCGCGTCATACAGGTCGTTGGCCCAGGCCGCATGGCTGTCGCCCGAGACGACCACGGGCCGCGCCCCCGCCCGCCGGAATGCGGCGTAGAGTCGCTCGCGCGCCGCCGGATAGCCGTCCCAGCTGTCGAAATTCAGCGGCAGGCCCGCGCGATAGGACGCCTGCGCCTCGCCCAGCTGCCGACGCTCGGCTTCCGACAGGCGTTCGGTCAGCTTGGCATAGCCCTGCGGTCCCATCTGCTTTTCCAGGTCGGGACCGTCGATCCGCGCCATCACCACCTGATTGCCGATCACCTGCCACGGCGTTCCCGCCCTGACCGAACCGGCCAGCGTCCGTTCGACCCAGTCGAGCTGCCCCGCACCCAGCAATTCGCGGTCGGGCCGCGCGCGCTCGGCCATCATCGCGGCATATTCGTTGGGTTCGGGCGCCTCGCCCTTGGCACGCACCTGCTTCGAGCGGGCGAGCAACCGCGATTCCAGCATGACCAAGGTCGCCAGATCGCCGAAGTCGAAGCTCCGATAGATGGCTTCCCAGGGCTGACCCGGTTTGGGGTCGCGGATCGGCATCCATTCGAAATAGGCCTGCATCGCCGCCGCCTTGCGCTTGCCCCAGTCGCCTTCGGTCGCGGGCTGGTGGTTCTGAGCGCCGCCGATCCAGTCGTCATTGGCGACCTCGTGATCGTCCCACACGCAGATGAAGGCGGCGCGGGCGTGCGCGGCCTGCATGTCGGGATCGCGCTTCACCTGGGCATGGCGCTGGCGATAATCGGCCAGCGTCACGATCTCATGCAGGGGCTCGGGCAGGCGGTTCAGCTTGTGCCCGATGGCCGAGCCATAGCCGTCCGCGCCATATTCGTAGATATAGTCGCCCAGATGGACCACCGCGTCGAGCCGCTCGGTCCTGGCGATCGCGTCATAGGCGTTGAACAGCCCACCGGGGTAAAGCTGGCACGACACCACCGCCAGCGCCAGTTCCTCGACCCGCCCGCGCGGCAGGGTGCGGAAGCGCCCCTCGGGCGAGCGCTGGCCGCCCGCCGTCTCGAACCAGTAGCGATAGTCGCGGCCGGGTTGCAGCCCGGTCACCTCGACCTTGGCGGTGAAGTCGCGCGCGCTCCGCGCCGTGACCCGGCCGGTGTGGAGGCCGACCGCATCGCCGCCGCCGATCGGCGCGACATGCCAGGTCAGCGCGATGTCCCCGCTATGCCCCTCGGCGGGCGTCGCGCGGGTCCACAGGATCGCGCCGACCGGCGACGGATCGCCGCTGGCCACGCCGTGATCGAAGCGAACCGCCGGGGCCTCGGCCTGCGCCAGCGTCGTCGGCAGGGCTAGGCTCGCCCCGCTTCCCATCAGCTTGATCGCGCGGCGTCGGTTCATCATCGTCATCGTGTCGGTCCTTTCGGCCCGACCGGCTAGGCGCGCCAGACGACAGCGCGATGGCGGAGCCGTGACGGTTTGGCGACAAGGGGCGCCCGTCATAAAACTGAAATATGGCAGACACGGGCTGGTAATTCCTCGTGCCTAAGGACCCGCCGAGACAGGGTAATCCGGGGGCACTATGAATTCGACGACGATCGGCCGCGCGACGTGCGCGATGCTGCTGGCGGGCCTGTCGCAGGTCGCCTTCATCCAATCGGTGGCGGCGCAGGCCATGATCCAGCCGCAGGAAGACGCGCGCGATGCGAACGACAATCCCGACGTCATCGTCACCGCACAGAAGCGCGAACAACGGATCGAGGACGTGCCCGTCACCGTCACCGCCGTCACGGGCGCGCGCATGGCGGACCTGGGCGTCAACTCATTGTCCGAAGTCGCGCAATATATCCCGGGCCTTCAGATCCAGGAGCAGAGCGCGAACAATCCCGGCTTCGTGATCCGGGGCATCACCTCGGACTCCGGCTCGGCGCAGCAGGGCGCGCGCGTCACGCTCTATTACAACGGCGTGGACATCAGCCGGACGCGCGGCGCCTATCAGGACCTTTACGATATCGAGCGGATTGAGGTGGTGAAGGGGCCGCAGGCGACGCTGTTCGGCACCGCCGCCGCCATCGGCGCGATCAACATCATCTCCGCCAAGCCCCGCGCGGGAACCGAGGGCGGCATCCTGGCCTCCTATGGCAATTTCGACCGGACACAGGTGTCGGGCTATCTGAACGCAGGCAACGACACGCTCGCCGGGCGGATCGCCTTCGCGTATAAATATCGCGACGGTTATGTCCGCAACATCGCGGGCGATCCGAAGGTACCGAACCAGAACCAGGGCCGGGTCGACCAGGACGACCTGAACGGTCAGGACCAGCGGGGCGTTCGCGGGTCGCTGCGCTGGACGCCCAATTCGTCTGTGACGGCCGATCTGGTGCTGACCTATGACGGACAGCGCAATCCCGGTACCGCGTTCAAGAGCCGCGTCTTCGCCCCCACGGGCGGCCAGACCGGCGATTATGGCTATGCCGAACTGTCGGGCTCGCCCTTTTCCGCCGAGGTGCTGGGCAAGCGCAAGCTGGGGCTGACGCGCAACGTCTATGATGCCAATCTGACGGTCGCGGTCGATGTCGCGTCGGGCATCACCTTCACCACGGTCAACGGTTACCGCCGGTTCGACTCGCTCGAGATCTTCGACGCGGACGGTGGCCCCGCCTGGTATCTGGAGTTCGGCGAGGACGCCAAGGGCGACCAGTGGAGCCACGAAGGCCGCTTCGCCTTCGACGGCGCGCATTACCGTGCATCGTTCGGCTGGAACGCATTCTTCGAGAACGGGCAGCAGCGCGTACCCTTCTCGACCGAGGAAGGGACCTATCTGGCCTGTTCGGTCGCACGCGACTTCGCGCCGATCCGCCAGATTCTGAACGGCGCGGGACTGCCGACCGGCACCGCCTGCGTCGCGGCCAACGGCACCGTCCCGGCGACGCGCGCCACCGCGATCCTGTCGCGCGGGACGGCGACCGTCCTGCCCTACAGCGCCAGCTTCGCCAATTACGGCAATACCGACACCTATTCGGTCTTTGCCGACGCCACCTGGATTCCAATGGACGCGCTGGAACTGACGGCGGGTGCGCGCGTGCTGATCGAGGATCGCCAGTCGGGCTATAGCTCGGTCATGCCCGACAGCCGGTTGCTGGCGGGGGCCGGGATCTTCACCAGCCTGCTCGCCGCCGCCAATACCAAGGGGCAGAAATTCACCGCCGAACGCAGCTATGCCGCGGTCCTGCCCCGCTTCAACGCGCTGTATCGCCTGAGCGATGATGTGAACGTCTATGCCACGGTCAGCAAGGGCCGCCGCTCGCCGGTGGTCCAGCTCGACGCGCAACGCATCGTGCCGCTCAGCGTCGCCAATTCGGGCGCGATCCCCCGGCTCCAGATCATTCCGGCGGAAGACGTCTGGAATTACGAGGGCGGCATCAAGGGGCGGGTCGGCCCGTTCTCGGGCGCGGCCTCGGTCTTCTACCAGCGATACAAGGGTTTCCAGGTCTCGGTGTTCGAGAACGGCCTGACCGTGACGCGCAGCGCCGGGTCCGCCAACAATCTCGGCGTCGAGCTGGAGGCCAATGTCGCGGTCCATCGCTGGCTCGGTCTGTTCGGCACCTTCGCCTATATCGATGGCGGCATCGGCAACGATCCGTCGAACGGCGTCTTCGCGGGCAACCGCTTCCGCCTGCAACCCGACACCACCGCATCGGGCGGCGCCAATATCCGCATCCCGATCGGCACATCGGCGACCTTCTATGCGACGCCCAGCGCCACCTATCGCTCGAAAGTGTATTTCGAACTGCCCAACAGCGAGGCGATCTCGCAGGGCGGCTATACGCTGGTCAACCTTCGCGCAGGCGTGGAGTTTGGCGACCAGAGCCGCTTCCATGTCGGCGGCTTCGCGCGAAACCTGACGAACAAGCGCTATCTGATCGATGCGGGCAATACCGGCGGCACGTTCAGCACCCCGACCTATATCGCGGGCGAGCCGCGCTTTTATGGCGTGGAGCTGGGCGCGCGTTTCTGACGGATATCCTCCCCGGACACGGGGAGGTGGCAGGCGGAAGGCCTGACGGAGGGGGGGCCCCATGGGACAGGCTTTGCGGCGATCCCCCTCCACCATGCTTCGCATGTCCCCCTCCCCGTGCCGGGGGGAGGATGGCGTACGCTTAACCGCTTCCTAACCCCGGCCCACTAGACGCGATAGCCTGGGGCCATGGGTTGGGAAGCGGATATCGTGTTGCGCTGGTTGATGTTGGTGGCGGGCCTCGCGATCGCGACCTCGTGCACGCCCGTCCACCATCCGCCCGCGCATCTGACGCTCGACGTACCGCCGCCGACCGCACGGACGCTGCTGCGCCAGCTGGCGCTCGACGTGCCCGACACCGACCTGCCCGAGGCGATCAGCGGCAATACGCCGATCGAGATGGCCGCCGCCCCCGCCTTCAGCGGCATCGCCCGCACCGCGACCGACGCCGCGCGCGCCGCCGAGTGCCTGACCGCCGCCATCTATTACGAGGCGCGCTCCGAACCCGTCGACGGCCAGCGCGCGGTGGCGCAGGTCGTGCTCAACCGCGTCCGCGACCGGGCCTTTCCGAAAAGCATCTGCGGCGTCGTCTATCAGGGGTCGGGCCGGTCGACCGGCTGCCAGTTCAGCTTCACTTGCGACGGATCGATGCTGCAACCCCGCGACCTGGCCGCCTGGGGCCGCGCCGCCGCCGTTGCGCAAGGAGCGCTGGCCGGACTGGTCTATGCGCCGGTGGGAGCCGCAACCTTCTACCACGCCAATTACGTGCTGCCTTGGTGGGCTTCCAGCCTCAGCCGGATCGGATCGGTCGGCACGCATATCTTCTATCGCTGGCGCGGGGCGCTGGAGCGCGATCTGTCTTTCCGCCAGGATTATGCCGGGGTGGAGCCGAACATCCCCGTGCCGGCCGCCGCCGTGAACCCGGTCGCCGCGCCGGTGGCCGAGGCGGTGTACGGCGTCACCATCCATCGCGGCGAGCAGCGGGCGGAGGCGAAGACAGCGCCCGTATCGACGGCTGGCGTTCGCATCCATCGCAACGGCTTTGCCCATGGCGGCGGAGAGGCCCCCTCCGGGGTGATCGTCGGCGAGGAAAGCGATCCGAGCTGATCGGGCCAACCTATTCCTCCCCCACAGGGGGAGGGGGACCGCCGGGCGCCAGCCCGGTGGTGGAGGGGTGTCCCCGGTGGTGAGGGCGCTATCACCTCTCCACCGGGGACACCCCTCCGTCAGGCCTTCGGCCTGCCACCTCCCCTTGCAGGGGAGGAATACTTACCCGATCGCGTCGATCCAGTCGGGCAAATCACCCAACCTCTCCAGCTGGCGGAAGCGGGGGTGGTCGACCGGCGTTTCGCCCGCCTCATGGCTCCATGCCAGCGGTTGCGGTATATAGGCGGCCCAGCCGCCAGCCTTGAGCGCGGGCAGCACGTCGGAGCGCATCGAATCTCCCGCCATCACCGCGGCCTCGGGCGCGACGCCGTGACGCTCGAAGATGCGGGCGAAGGTGTCGGGCGTCTTGTCGCTGACGATGGCGACATCGTCGAAATGCGACCCCAGCCCCGATGCGGCCAGCTTCGCTTCCTGATGCAGCAGGTCGCCCTTCGTCACCAGCACCAGCCGCCCCCGCTCGCGCAGCGCCTCGATCGTCTCGGCGATGCCGTCGAGCAGTTCGACCGGATGCGCCAGCAACTGCCGCCCCGCCTCCAGCACCCGCGCGATCAGGTCGGTGGGCAGGGTCGGCCCCGCCAGTTCCACCGCCGTCTCGATCATCGACAGGGTAAAGCCCTTGGCGCCGTAGCCATAGAGCCGCAGGTTACGCGCCTCGCACGCCTCCAGCGTGGCGCGGGCGACCCGCGCCTCGGCAAAGGGGGCGAGCAGGCCGACCAGCGCCTCTTCGGTCGCGGCGAAATGGCGCATATTGTGCCAGAGCGTGTCATCCGCATCGAGGCAGATCAGCGCGATGGTCATCGAGTAGCTCCCATTTGGCTCAACGTTCCTGGCGGCGCGTTTCCATCACAGCTCGCGGATCAGGCGCAAGCCCAAACGCGGCCGGAACCGCTCGGCGCGGGCCTTTTCGGCACCGATGCCGCCCTGCACCCCCAGCTTGCCGAAACTGCGATGAACCTGCGGCATCAACAGCCAATAGGCGCCCTGGCCATTTTGCCGGTTCAGCTCCAGGCCCAGCACCGTGTCGGGATTCAGATCGTAGAAGGTTGAGTGGTTGATGATCGTCCCCGTCTCGTTGCCTTCGCGCAGGGTAACGTCGCCGACGCCCAGCATCGTCATCGTGCTCCACCGCTCGCCGAAGCGATTGCCGAGCAGCCATAACAGGGTGGAGGTCCAGCCGCCTTCCTTCCGGTCATGCAGCCCCAGATACTGGACGCCGTGGACGCTCCGCCCGCCCCGGAAGGTGCCCAACCGCTTCTGAAGCCCCATCTTGTACTGGACGACGCGGCTATTGATGAGCGGCAATTCCAGTTCGACCGCAAAGCCGTTCGTCACCGCGATCTCGACCTCCGGCGCCCATTCCAGCTCGCCGCGCGGGCCGGGCAGGTCGCGCTGCGCCAGCGCGTTGACCTCGATCTCGCCTGCCTTGGCGGTCAGCGGGCGGATCATGTCGAACACCATCGGTTCGGGGATGTCGGGGCCGGACTGGGCGGCGGCGGACGCACTGAAGAACAGCAGCCCCAAGACGGAAAAGGCCAGGCGGCCGGTCATGTACATCGTCAAACTCCCAGGCGGTACGCAATACCGCGGCGCCGGGGAGCCAGGCCTTTGACGGGATCAGGAGGCGTGGGGTTCGTACCGCCGCGCGCTCGCGCCCATCGCCGCCTGAATCCCCATGACCAGCGCATCCACCGTGAAGGGCTTGGTCAGCAACTGCATGCCCGGCGACAGATGCCCACTGTTCAGCACCGCATTCTCCGCATAGCCCGTGACGAACATGACATTCAATTCATGTCGCAATTCCCGCGCCGCCTCGGCCAGCTGCCGCCCGTTCATGCCGCCGGGCAGGCCGACATCGGTGACCAGCAGATCGATGCGCTCGTCCGATCGCAGCACGGCCATCCCCTCGACGCTGTCCGCCGCCTCGACCACCCGATATCCCATGTCGCGCAGGACATCGGAGATCATCATTCGCACCGTCGCCTCGTCATCGACGACCAGAACCGTCTCGCCCGCGCCCGATGGCTTTGCGGTCACGCCGGTCGCATCCACGCCATCGCGTTCGACCGGGCCGTCATGGCGCGGCAGATACAGGAACACCGTCGTGCCCTCGCCAGGTGCCGAACGGATGCGCACCTGACCGCCCGATTGCTGGGCAAAGCCGTAGATCATGCTCAGCCCCAGCCCGGTCCCCTGCCCCAGCGGCTTGGTGGTGAAGAACGGGTCGAACACCTTTTCCATCACCTCCGGCGTCATGCCGGTGCCGGTATCGGTGACGCACAGCGCCAGATATTCGCCATCGGGTATGTCGGCGAAGCGGGCATTGCCCTTGTCGAGACGGCGATTGACCATCTCGATCGTGATCCGCCCGCCCTCCGGCATCGCATCGCGCGCGTTGATGCACAGGTTGAGCAGCGCATTTTCCAGCTGCGGCGCGTCGACCAGCACCGTCCACAGATCATCCGCGCCATGCGTCTCCAGCACGATGCCCGGCCCGACGGTGCGGCGAATCAGGTCGGTCATGCCCGCCACCAGGGCAGCGATGTCGGTGGGCTTGGGCGCCAGCGTCTGTCGCCGGGAAAAGGCGAGCAGCCGGTGGGTCAGCGCCGCCGCGCGCCGGGTCGCCCCCTGCGCCGCGTCCATATAGCGGTCCAGGTCGTTCACCCGCCCCTGCGAAAGCCGCAGCGTCATCAACTCCAGAGAACCCGAAATCCCGGCGAGCAGATTGTTGAAATCATGCGCCAGCCCGCCGGTCAGCTGCCCCACCGCCTCCATTTTCTGGCTCTGTCGCAGCGCTTCCTCGGCGCGCATCAATTCGGCGGTGCGATCGGCGACCCGCTGTTCCAGCTGGTCGGTCAGCGCGCGCAGCTCGGCGATGGCCGTGTCGCGCTCGACCTCCAGCGCACGCCGGGCGCCGACATCGATCAGGACGCCGGGAAACTGGACCGGCGTACCGTCGGGCGCATGATCGACACGACCGATCGCCTCCAGCCAGTGATAATGGCCGTCATGGCGACGCACGCGATACTGGTGCGCATAGGGTCCGCCCCGCGCGATCGCCGCCTGCACCGCCTCCGACAGCCCGGCCCGGTCGTCGGGATGGACCAGTTCCGCCACCTTCTCGATTTCCAACCCTTCGTGGCCGAGCGCGGGGGCGATTCCGAAATGCCGCGCGAACGGCTCGTCGCAGGTGAAGCGGTTGGACAGGAGATCCCAGAACCAGGTGCCGATGATCGCACCGGCCTCCTGCGCCAGCTGCACCCGCTCGGCGTTCAGTCGTGCCCGGGCCTCGCTTTCGCGGAGCTGCTGCTCGGTGCAGATGCGATCGGTGATGTCGAAGCTGACGCCCGGAAAGCGCACGCAGCGGCCGCTCTCATCGGCGATGCAGCGACCCCGCGCCGATACCCAGTGAATCGTGCCATCCGACTGGACCAGCCGATATTCGGAGGCGAAACGGCCCGCTGCGTCGCCCTCACCCGTCCCCGCCATGGCGTCCGCGACCTCGCGCGTGACACGCTCACGATCATCGGGATGGATGCCCCGAAAGAATTCGGCGATCGGGATTCCCGTCTCGGCCGCGGCCGGATCTACCCCGTACATGGCAGCGAAGCGCCGATCCGAGCGGACGGAGTCGTTGACCACGTCCCAGTCCCACATGCCGACATGCGCGCCCGAACTCAGCGCCAGCTCCAGCCGCTCGTCCGCCTCGCGCTGCCGCCGCTCCGCCAGCACCCGCGCGGTCGTCTCGCCGGTGACGCAGATCATGCCCGCGATCGCGCCGCGATCGTCGAAGACCGGGGAATAGGAAAAGGACCAATAGGCCTCTTCGGGCTTGCCCTCACGCGCCAGGTCGAGCCGCATGTCGGTGACCTGCGCGACCTTGCCCGACAGCGCGATATCCACCAGCGGCGCGATATCCGTCCAGATGCTGTCCCACAGGATACGGAACGGCGTCCCCATGGCGGTCGCGGCGCGATACCCCAGCATCGGGCGATAGGCGTCATTGTAGAACGAGATCAGATCCGGTCCCCAGACCAGATACATGGGGGCCGGACAGGCCAGCATCGTGGCGATCTGCGCCTTGAGCGCGGCAGGCCATGTCTCCGGGCGCCCCAGGCTGGTCGTCGCCCAGTCGAATGCGATCATTTCGTCGACGACCCGACCCGATACGCCGTCGAGAAAAGCAAAGGCGGCAGAATATACCATGATTTGACCCTGCATCAGAGCGCGGCCCGGCGCCAGCGTCGATTGGCGGCCGCACCACCGCCCCTCGATCTGGATCAGGCCATTGGCTTAGACAGGATATCCGGCCATTTTGTCCAAGGGCCGATCTGTCCGGGTGACAGCGCCGATCGGCTCGACTACCCCTCGCCTCGTGACGGCGATCCGCAGCCTGTTCGCGCAACGCAAGCTGGCCGTGCTCCTCTGCGCGGCAGCGCTGTTGCTGAAGCTGCTGATCCCGAATGGCTATATGGTCGGGCAGGTCGATGGCCACGCCGCGATCATCCTGTGTCCCGCCAGCGGCCCCGTCCCCGATCTGTCCGCGACGGGGCATGGCAAGACCATGACGCATGGCGGGGCCATGGCAATGGGTCACGGCACGATGGTGCATGATGGAAGCGGACACGGCTCCGGCCATTCCGACGAGGATCATGGCCGAGAGAGCCCCTGCGCCTTTGCCGGGCTGGCCGCGCCCGGGCTGGCGGCGACCGATCCGATCCAGCTGGCGCTGCTCATCGCTTTCGTCATGGGCGTCGGGCTGGCCGTGCCGGTCCTGCCCCGGCCCGCCCCCGCGCCCTATTTGCGGCCGCCCCTGCGAGGACCGCCCGCGCTTTCCTGACCCGTCTCATCCGGTGTCGCTGCCTTCGGGCGGCAACGCCCTCATGATGTTCGCCCCCGTTCCAGCGGGGGTCGGTCGAAAGCCCTTTCATGCCTCTTTTCCTTTCCATGCCGGACAATCCGTCCGGTCAGGCGGCAACGCCGCCATCCCCGACGATCGTCGTCACCGCCGCACGCCCGCTCGACACCGGCGCCGGGGCGGCCAGCCGCTTACCCCTGACGATCCGCGAAACACCCGCCAGCATCGAGATCCTGACCCAGGACGAACTCCAGGCGCGCGGAGTCCGCACGGCGCGCGAGGCGTTCGACCAGGTGGTCGGCGCGATCTCGGGCAATGTGCCGGGCAATCCGGCGGTGGTCACGATGCGCGGCTTTGCAGGCAACACCGTCTCGATCCTGCAGGACGGCGTGCGAATCGCCGCTTCCACGGTCACCCAGCGCGACAGCAATATCTGGCATTATGACCGGATCGAGGTGCTGAAAGGCCCCGCGTCCGTCCTTTACGGCGAAGGTGCGCTGGCGGGCGTCATCAACAAGGTGACGCGCAAGCCCGTGCTCGGCGAACGCACACTCGACCTGATGCTGTCGGGCGGCAGCTTCGACACGGTCTTCGCAGGCGGGGGCGTCAACCTGCCCGTGTCATCCACCATCGCGGTGCGCGCGGACGCCAGCTATCAGCGTTCCGACAGCCTGTACGATGTCGACCACAATGCCAGCGTCTCGACCGGGCTGACCGCCAGCGCGCTGTTCCGGCCCAGCGACCGCCTGTCGCTGCTGGTCGCGGTCGACCATTTCGAGGATCGCTATGACGCCACCTATCAGGGCCTGCCGCTGATCCCCGCCCGCTATGCGCTCGACCCCAGCGACGCAGTGCGCAGCAGCGCCGGGCTGGTCGCCGACCGAAGCCTGAGGCAGCGCAACTACAACCCGATAGGGGCGTGGTCGGGCGCGAACGAGACGACGGTTCGCTCGCGGCTCGACTGGAGGATCGGCGATGGCTGGGTCGCCGCGCTGGACCTGACCGGCTATACCGCCGACCGCGCCTTTCTGCTGGCCGACACGCAGAGTTTCGCCGCGCCCAGCGCCCGCTTCCCGAATGGCAGCATCCGGCAAAGCTATCAGGATTTCCGCCACGACCATCAATTCTGGAATGCGCGCGGCACTATCGAGCGCGACGGGCAGATCGCCGGCCTGCGCCACCGCTTCATCCTGGGCGCGGAATATAACGCGACCGATTTCACCAGCCTTCGCCAGCAGGCCCCGCTCGGCACGCTGCCCGATGTCGATCTGCGCAACCCCGCGCCGATCATCGCGCCGACCTCTCCGGCGGTCTTCACCAGCGGCAATGTGACCTTTCGCTCGCGCCTGAAGCAGGCATCGGTCTTTGCCGAGGATGCGGTCAACCTGACGTCGCGCTGGCTGCTCGTCGGCGGTGTCCGCTGGGATCACATCGCGCTCGACCGGGCGACGATCCAGAATGTCGGAGGGGCGACCGACCGCAATGCACCGCGTTTCGATCCGGTGTCGTGGCGCGCGGGCACGACCTGGGAGGCTGTGCGGGGGGTGACGCTCTATGCGCAATACACCACCGCCGTCTCGCCGGTGTCGACCATTCTGCTCGCCTCGATCGCCAATAGCCGCTTTCGCCTGACCAAAGGCCATGCGGTGGAGGCGGGGTTCAAGGCGAGTGGCTGGGCCAATCGCGCGACGCTGACCGGCGCCGTGTATCGCATCGTTCAGTCCGACATCCTGACCCGCGACCCGACCAATCCGGCGTTGAGCATCCAGGGCGGACGGCAATCGTCACGCGGGGGCGAACTAACCGGCGAGCTTCGCCCCTTGCCCTCGCTCCGCCTGACGGCGGGGGCGTCCTATACCGATGCACGCTATGACCAGCTGTCGGAACTGGTCGGCGGCGTGCGGGTCGACCGCAGCGGCAACCGGCCGATCAACGTGCCCGACACCACGCTGTTCGCCTCCGTCTTCTACACATTGCCGCACGATGTCACCTTGGGGGGCATCCTGCGACAGGCGGGCGGCTTCTATACCGACACCGCGAACAGCATCCATGTCGCGGGTCACATGCTGCTCGACGCCAGCCTGTCGGTGCCGGTCGGGCCGCACACCACCCTGACGGTGCGCGGACGCAACCTGACCAATCGCTTCTACGGCGAATATTCGGGCTACCCGACCACCAACGTCTATATCGGCGAGCCGCGATCCCTCGATATCGCGCTGACGGCCCGGTTGTGAGGAGCAGTTCGATGACACCCGCCTCGCGCCACGCCGCCTTCCACCGCACGATCTGGCGCTGGCATTTCTGGGCCGGACTGCTGGTCGCGCCGATCCTGCTGATGCTCAGCCTGACCGGCGCCATCTATCTGTTCAACGACGAATTGAACGATGCGATCTATCCCGAGCTTCGCTTCGTCGCGCCCCACCGCACCGAAGCGCCGATGTCGCGCCTGATCGAGGCCGCGCTGGCCGCCTATCCCGGCAGCGCCTCGCGGGTCGACATGCCCGCCACCGCCGACCGTTCGGCGGTGGTCTTCGTCCAGCCGAACGAGGGACCGCCGCGTCGCGTTGCCGTCGATCCCGGGACGGCGAAGGTGCTGGGCAGCGTGGTCTATGACCGCACGCTGGTCGGCTGGGCGGATGCCATGCACCGATCGATCCTGATGGGCGTGTTCGGCGAGCGGCTGGTCGAACTGGCGGTCAGCTGGGCGCTGGTGCTGCTCGTCACCGGCATCATCCTGTGGTGGCCGCGCGGGCGGTTCACGGCGGCGGGGACGCTTTGGCCGCGCGTGAGCGGACGGGGGCGACGCTTCTGGCGCGACCTGCATGGGCCGGTGGGGGTGTGGACCGTCGTACTGATCGGCTTCCTGATCGTCACCGGCCTGCCCTGGGCCAGGGTCAGCGGGCCGTTGATCCACCGGGTCGGCGCGGCGCTGGGCGTGGGCTATCCGGCTTCCTTCCGCCAGTACAATATCCCGCATAGCGTGCCGATGAAGACCGCGCTGGGCGATGCGCCATGGACGCTCGAGGATGCGCCCCTCCCCCGATCACAGATGCCCCATTCGGCCATGCCCGCCATGGGCGGCGAACATGCCGATCACGGCCCGGAGACGCCCGGTGCGACCCGCGACCCGGCGGTCATTCGCGGCACCGACCGGGTGACGGACATCCTGCGCGCGCATGGCTGGTCGGGCAGCTATCGCCTGTTCCTGCCCAAGGGGGCGGACGGGGTCTATACCGTCTTCACCTATCCCGACCGGCCGGTGGGGCAGAAGACGCTCTATATCGACCGCTACAGCTTCAGGCCGATCGGGCCGGAGGTCCGCTATGCCGATTACGGCATCGTCGGCCGCGCGGTGGAGTCGGGCGTGCAGCTTCACATGGGCAATTATTTCGGCCGCGCGAACCAGTTGCTGATGCTGATCCCCTGCATCGCCATCTGGGTCCTGACGTTCAGCGGCGTGGCCATGTGGTGGAAGCGTCGCCCGGTCGGACGGATCGGAGCGCCGCCTGCGCTTTCGGGCGCGCGGGTCGGCGGCCTGCTGGTGTCGCTGGTGGTGGCGGGGATCGCCCTGCCGCTGTTCGGCGCGTCGTTGATCGTGATCGGCCTGCTCGACCGCATCGTCTCGTGGAGCCGCCGCCGCGTGGCGATTGAACAGGGTTGAGTGACGACCGTTATCGCCTTCGACATTCGGAAGGGATGACGGCCATGAAGAACAAGGGACTATCGCCATGGGCGGCGGGCGGTATCGCGGCGGGCGTGCTGGGGCTGAGCGCGCTGATCGGGCGGCGTAACGCCCCCGATCCGTCGCATCCGCGCATCCGCCGCTGGTATGCGCGGCTCGACAAGCCCGGCTTCACCCCGCCCGACATGGTGTTCGGCGCGGTGTGGCCGGTGCTGGAGACGCTGGCGGCGGTCGGCGGCTATCGCCTGCTCCGCCAGCCCGACTCGCCCGCCCGCAATGCCTCGGTCGCGCTGTGGCTGGGCAACAGCGCAATGATCGGCGGCTGGACCGAACTGTTCTTCCGCGAACGCCGTACCCGCGCCAGCACTGCCGCCGCCGGAGCCATGGCGATCGGCACCACCGCGCTTGCCGCCACCGCGTGGAAAGTCGACCGCCCGGCCTCGGTCAGCGTCATGCCGCTGGCGGCGTGGCTGGGCTTTGCGACCCTGCTGGCCGGGGAAGTGTGGCGACGCAATGCCAAGTGACTTCACCACCCAACATGAACTTTCGATGAAACTAACATGAACTAATCCACCATCGAAACGTTCGGAGGCGATGCGGGGGAAAAGCAGCACCATCTTGATCGTAACCGCCGGTTTGCTGGCGGGATGCAACACGCATCAATCCACGCTGGCGCCGTTCGGGGCGGATGCGGCCGATATCCGGCATCTGTTTGTCATCATGCTGGTCGGCGCGGTGGTGATCTCAGGCGGTGTCGCGCTGCTGATGCGCCACGCCGTCCGGGCGCCCGAAGGGTCGATCGACCATCGCGAGGGGATGCGGATCGTCCTGTGGCTGGGCGGGATCATCCCCACCGTCGTGTTGCTCGGGCTGCTCGCCTACTCCCTACCCTATATGCGCCCGCGCCCGGCCTCGCCCGCCGACCTGACCATTGCCGTCGATGGCGAGCAATTCTGGTGGCGCGTCGCCTATGCGCCGCCGGGCCGTCCGCCCGTCCTCAGCGCCAATGAGATCCGCATTCCGACCGGCCGCACCGTCGCTTTCCGCCTGAGCGGCGGCGATGTGGTGCACAGCTTCTGGATTCCGGGGCTCGCGGGCAAGATGGACATGATCCCCGGCCGCATCAACAGCCTGGTCGTGCGCGCCGACAAGCCCGGCCGCTATCGCGGGCAGTGCGCGGAGTTTTGCGGCCTGTCCCATGCGCTGATGGCGTTCGACGTCATCGCCATGCCCCCCGCCGCCTTCGACGCCTGGCTGGCCGAGCAGGCCCGCACCGCCCAACCGAGCGTCGCGGCCGGAGCGCGCCTGTTCGCCGAGAATGGCTGTGGCGGCTGTCATGGTATCGCGGGGGTCAACGCGCCCAGCCGGATCGGCCCCGACCTCACCCATTTCGGATCGCGTCGCACGTTGGCGGCGGGCATCCTGCCGATGACCGAGGCGAACGTCGCTGCCTTCATCCGTCATCCCGAAAAGACCAAGCCCGGTGTCCGCATGCCGTCCTTCCCCCAATTGTCGGATGACGAGGCCCTTGCCCTCGCCCGCTATCTTCAGGGCCTGAAATGAGCCTCCACGCGCAGGACGACCCCCAGCTTCGCGCCGCCCAGGAGGAACGCCTTCGCGCCGTGTGGAAGCCCCCCAGCGGCCTGTTCCTGCGCTGGACCGACACCAACAATAACCGGGTCGGCGTCTGGTACACGCTGACCGCGTTCGGCTTCATGCTGTTCGCGGGCGTGCTGGCGCTCATCATGCGTACCCAGCTGGCGGTGCCCGACAATGATCTCGTGTCGGCGAACACCTTCAACCAGCTGTTCACGCTGCACGGCTCGATGATGATGTTCCTGTTCGCCGTCCCGATGTTCGAGGCGGTGTCGATCATTCTGCTGCCCCAGCTCTTGGGCGCGCGCGACCTGCCCTTCCCGCGCCTGTCGGCGTTCGGTTACTGGAGCTTCCTGCTCGGCGGCGTGTTCGTCGGCGGGTCGATCTTCTTCAACGCCGCGCCCGATGGCGGCTGGTTCATGTATCCGCCGCTGACCACCCGTACCGACCTGTCGGGGCTGGGCGCCGATATCTGGATGCTGGGCCTATCCTTCATCGAGGTGTCGTCAGTAGCCGCCGCCGTCGAGCTGATCGTCGGCGTGCTGAAGTGCCGCCCCCCGGGCATGCGGCTGAACCTGATGCCGCTCTACGCCTGGTATATCCTGGTCGTGGCGGTGATGATCCTGTTCGCCTTCCCGCCGCTGATCGCGGGCGACCTGTTGTTCGAGATGGAGCGATTGCTCAACTGGCCGTTCTTCGACGCCGCGCGCGGCGGCGATCCGTTACTGTGGCAGCACCTGTTCTGGATCTTCGGCCATCCGGAAGTCTATATCGTCTTCCTGCCCTCGATCGCGCTGTTCGCGATGATGATCCCGACCTTCGCGCAGCGGCATCTGCTGGGCTATCCGTGGATCGTGCTGGCCGCCGTCGGCACCGCCTTCCTGTCGTTCGGCCTGTGGGTCCACCACATGTTCGCGACCGGCCTGCCCAAGATCAGCCTGGCCTTCTTCTCCGCCGCCTCCGAGGCGGTCGCGATCCCGACCGGGGTTCAGATCTTCGCCTTCATCGCCACGCTCTGGGCTGGCAAGGTGAAATGGTCGACGCCGCTCCTTCACGCGAGCGGAAGCCTGGCCGTCTTCGTCATCGGCGGGCTGACCGGCGTGATGGTCGCGGTGGCGCCGTTCGACTGGCAGGCGCACGACACCTATTTCATCGTCGCGCATCTTCATTACGTGCTGATCGGCGGCACCCTGCTGCCGCTGTTCGGCGGGCTCTATTATTACTGGCCGCTGATTACGGGCAAGAAACTGTCCGACCGGCTGGGGCGCATCGCCTTCTGGATCATGTTCGTCGGGATCAACCTGACCTTCTTCCCGATGCACCTGTCGGGGCTGGAAGGGATGCCGCGCCGCGTCTTCACCTATCCGGAAGAATTGGGCATCGGCTGGCTCAACCTCGCTTCGACCGCCGGGTCATACATGTTCGCCATCGGCGTGCTGGTGCTGGTCGTCGATCTCGCCCTGTCGCCGACGCGGGCCAAGTCGCCGCGCAACCCGTGGAATGCGGGTACGCTGGAATGGCTGGCACACCCGGACGACGAGGATTGGGGCATCCGCTCGGTGCCGCTGGTCGAGAGCCGCTATCCGATCTGGGACCAGAAGAACTTCGTCGCCAAGGTCGATGAAGGCCGCTTTTTCCTCCCCGATGCCGAGGAAGGGCGCCGCGAGACGATCATCACCTCGGTCCTGGATGCCAAGCCGGTTTCGGTGATCCGCCTGGGCACGCCCAGCGTCAAGCCGATGATGACCGCCGTCGCGCTGGGCAGCGTGTTCATCCTGACCACCTATCACCTCTACCTCATCGCCGCGCTGGGCGGGGTGGTGACACTGGGCTGCATCCTGTGGTGGCTGTGGGACACCGCCGAAATCCCGGAAAAGCCCGAAAAGCCGATCGGCCACGGCATGCGCCTGCCGCTCTATATCTCCGGCCCGGCCGCGCCGGGTTGGTGGGCGATGTTCATCACCATGATGGCGGATGCGACCGCCTTTTCCGGCCTCGTCTTCGGCTATTATTTCTACTGGACAATCCATCCCGATTTCGGCGCGGGGTTCGACGGGCCGGGCAGCGGCGGGCCGATGACGGCGCTGGCCCTGTCACTGGCCAGCTGGGCCGCCACGCTGATCGCGCGCGAGGTTCATCACCGGGGTTCGGTCAACGCCGCGCGCGGACTGCTGGTCGCGGGCGCCGTCACCGCCATCGCCAGCCTGTTCGCCGGGATAGCATGCCTGGACGGGCTCGATCCGGAGGCCAATGTCTATCCGGCGATCGTCTGGGTGCTGGTCGTCTGGACCGTCGTCCATGCTGGCGTCGCCGCGATCATGCAGCTCTACACGTTGGCGCGGAGCGTCGCGGGCAAGATGACGCCGACCCATGATGCGGATATCCGCAACATCACCGTCTATATGCATTTCTTCGCGCTGACCGCGATCGTCACCTATCTGACCATCGGCCTGTTCCCGGAGACGGGGCTATGAAGCGCTGGCTGAAGGGCGCGCACCGGCTGCGCGTCACCCTCTGGACGCTGATCGTGCCGCCGACGACCTGGGCGGTGCATTTCCTCTTTTCGTATCTCTGGGTCGCGATCAGTTGCGAGCGGATCGGCAAATGGGCGCTGTTCCCCATCGCCTTTGCGATCGGGACGGTCGTGGCACTCATCGTCATCCTCGCCTCGGGGCTGATCGCGTGGCAGCAGTCGCGTACCCCCGGCGATCCGCCGCCGCACAATGAAGGCACCGATATCGATCGGCTGCGCTTCCTGGCCTATTCAACGATGCTGCTGGCGGGATTGAGCTTCGTCGCGGTGATCTTCACCGCGATGCCGGTGCTGATGCTGGGGGACTGCCGGTGAAGCGTGTCTGGTTGATGCTGGGGCTGGCGCTGTTGTCGGTCGGCTGGGCGTTCAGCACGTGGGGCATGACCGGGCACATGGTCGCGCACATGATTGCGGTGGCGGTGGCCGCGCCCCCGATCGCGCTGGGTCTGCAAGGAACGCGTTTCGATCCGGCGATCCGATTACCCCAGATCGCCACCCCGCTGGCCGCTGCCATGATCGAGGCGGTTGTCGTCTGGGGCTGGCACGTCCCGGCGCTGCGGCGACTGGCGGACCATGCCCCCGTCTGGCTGGTCGCCGAGCAGGCGAGTTTCCTGGCGGCAGGCCTCCTGCTTTGGGCCGCCGTGCTCGCACCCCGCCACCGCGCCGCCGGAGTCGCGGCGCTGCTCGTCACCTCGATGCACATGACCCTGCTGGGCGCGCTGATCGGCCTCGCACCGCGTCCCCTCTACAGCCATCACGACATGGGGGCGCTGGCGGATCAGCAAATGTCCGGCGTCGTCATGCTGCTGGTCGGCGGTGTCGCCTATCTGTGCGGCGGGCTGGCGATGCTGGCGCGGCTGCTCCAGGCCAAAGAGGAAGCGCACGCATGACGATCCGCATCACCTGGAAGCGCGTCATCGCGACCTTGCTGGGGCTGGCGCTGCTCGGCATGGGCGTGGCCTGGTCGGGTGTCATCAACCTTGCCGCCTCCAGCGGGCATTGGGCGATCACCGACTGGTTCCTGCACTGGGCGATGCGCAATTCGGTGCGCACCCACGCCGCCTTCACCGCGCCCAAGGACCCCGCCGACGCCAGCGGGCTGGTGAGTGCCGCTGGGCATTTCGCCAATAGCTGCGCGGTCTGTCACGGCGCCCCAGGCCAAAAGCCCGCCCCCGTGATGCAGGCGGCTACCCCGCCCGCGCCCGACCTGTCGGTCAATGCGCGCGAATGGACCGACAAGCAGTTGTTCTGGGTCCTGCAGCACGGCGTCAAATATACCGGCATGCCCGCCTGGGCGGTGCAGGACCGCCCCGACGAAGTACGGCGCATGGTCGCCTTCGTCCGTCGCCTGCCCGGCATGACGCCCGCCCAGTACCGCGCGCTGGTCGCCGAGGCCTCGCCTGCCGTCGATCCCGACAATTGCACCGGATGCCATGGCACCGACGGCCGCGGCCGGGGGAGCCCCGACATCCCGATCCTGGGCGGCCAGAGCCCCGAATATCTGCTCGCGGCACTCAAGGGCTATGCCAACGGCACCCGCTCCAGCGCGGTCATGCAGCAGGTCGCGATGCGCATGGAGCCCGCCGAAATGGAGGCCGCCGCGCGCCGCTTCGCCGCGATGCCGGGGCTCAGGTCGGAACGGAGTTCGAAACCTTCGGGCGATCCGGCGGCGGCGCAGATCGTCGAGCGCGGGCTGCCCGACAAGCAACTGCCCGCCTGTGTCAGCTGCCACACACCCGGCAAGCCCTATCCGGTCCTCGCCGGACAGCGGGCCGGCTATATCGCCGCGCGGTTGCGCCATTGGCAGGGCGACAAGAACGTCGTCGACGCGCGCAAGAGCCATGCGACCATGCCCGTGATCGCGCGGCGTATCCCGAAGGACATGATCGACCCCATCGCCCGCTACCTGGCGGGGGATGGAGGGACAACGCGGTGATGCGCGCCACAATCCATCCGTCGTTGCGAGCGTAGCGAAGCAATTCAGTGCGTCTTGATCCAGCCCTGGGTTGCTTCGCTACGCTCGCAATGACGACGTTTTGAGTCCTGCATACGATCGTCAGCCCCTCGCCCCCCATCCTCTCGGCGATTCGCATAGCCCCCTCGACGATCATGCGCCGGGGCATGGCCTCGTCGATCCCCCGGATCAGCGCCATGTCGAACTTGATATCGTCCGTCCGCACCTGGCCCAGCAGTGCCAGTCCGGCATGACCCGCATCAAAATCGTCGATCGCCGTGCCGAAGCCCATGTGATGACAGGTATCAAGGATGGTCTTCAGACGCGCGCCGTCACCCGTATCGACTTGTTCGGAAAACTCGAAGATCAATCGCTCGTAAGGCAGGCTCAACCGCCGCGCGGCGTCGAGCGTCGGCTCCAGACATGCGAGCGGCGAATAGACGGTGTCGGGAAAGAAATTGATCGACAGCCGCGCGCCTGTGTCGAGCAGCCCCGCCGCCACCACGCCCTCGATCGCGGCCACCCGACATTGCTGGTCGAAGTGGTAGCGATCCTCGGGCATGATCCGCGCCAGGATGTCGCGCGTGCCCTCGCCCTTGCTGCCACGCAGAGCGCCTCATAGGCGATGGGGCGTCCGTTCTCGACATCCATGATCGGCTGAAACGCCATCGCGATGGCGAAGGCCGGATGCTCGGCACAAAAGCTGCGATACCCAGGCTGCATGGCGCTCTCCTTTGGCGCTCAGCACAGCAAGAGGCGCGTGTAGCGAGACGACATACGATGAATCACCCGTCATTGCGGGCGCAGCGAAGCAATCCAGGGTTCCGCGCGCTGCCCTGGATTGCTTCGCTACGCTCGCAATGACGGGTCGACATCATGTCATCCCAGGCTAAAGGCGCGCTAAATTGTCGGGAATCCGGCAGGCTATTGCTGAAATTGCCTATTGGGCATTTTCACCATTCCATCCCGACCCTCAGGTCACGGGTAAGAATGGTGGGCGCGACAGGGATTGAACCTGTGACCCCACCCGTGTGAAGGGTGTGCTCTACCGCTGAGCTACGCGCCCGTAACCGGGAGACGGGCCTTTAGGCGGCGGCTCGCCGTCTGTCCAGCCCGAAAATTCGGATTTAGTTGACCGAGTCCTTCAGGAGCTTGCCCGGCTTGAACTTCGGCTGCGACGACGCCTTGATCGTCATCGGCTCGCCGGTGCGCGGGTTACGGCCGGTCGAGGCCTTGCGCTTGGAAACCGAGAAGGTGCCGAAACCGACCAGGCGCACTTCATCGCCCTTCTTCAGGGCGGCGGTGATCGATTCGAACACGGCGTCGACCGCCTTGACCGCATCGCCGCGCGCGAGGCCCGAGGAATCGGCGACGGTAGCGATGAGCTCCTGCTTGTTCATTCCATAACCCCCTATGATCTCGACGAGAACTGCGACGGACTCGGTGCCGTCCGAATATTAAAGCAACGATAATGACGCGGCGAACCGAGCTGTCAAACCCCCCGCCCGCCGTGCATCGTTACCCAATGCGAACGATGACGCAAACAGAAGTGCGTGTCATCCCTATGACATCGTTTGAAAAAGGCCGCCGATCTTTCGACCGGCGGCCCTTCCCTCACGACGATCAGTGGTGGCGTTCACCGCCCACCGCCGGGATGGGTGCGGGCGGAAGCGCCGCCAGCTCATCCGCATCGGTCCAATCGATCGCTTCCAGCGGCCCGACCAGCGCCAACCGGAGCACTTCGTCGACATGCGCGACCGGCACGATCTTGAGGCCGTTCAGGATGTTGGCGGGGATATCCGCCAGATCCTTCTCATTTTCCTGCGGAATGAGCACGGTGGTGATGCCGCCACGCAGCGCCGCGAGCAGCTTCTCCTTCAGCCCACCGATCGGCAGCACGCGACCCCGCAGGGTCACTTCGCCGGTCATCGCCACGTCCTTGCGCACCGCGATCCCGGTCAGCGTCGACACGATCGAGGTAACGAGGCCGATGCCCGCCGACGGACCATCCTTGGGCACCGCGCCCTCGGGAAGGTGGATATGGATGTCCTTGCGGTGGAACAGCGACGGCTTGATGCCGAAGCTGGGGCTACGCGCCTGGACGAAGCTGAAGGCGGCCTGGACCGATTCCTTCATGACATCGCCCAGCTTGCCGGTGGTCTTCACCTGGCCCTTGCCCGGCACCGTCACCGATTCGATGGTCAGCAGTTCGCCGCCCACCTCGGTCCAGGCCAGGCCCGTGACCGCACCGATCTGATCCTCCTGCTCGGACAGGCCGTGGCGGTACTTCTGGACGCCCGCGAACTCGTGCAGGTTCTCGGGCGTGATCGTCACCGACGTCGCCTTGCCCTCCAGAATCTGGCGCAGCGCCTTGCGCGCCAGACGCGCGATCTCGCGCTCCAGCGTACGCACGCCCGCCTCGCGGGTGTAGCGCTGGATCAGCGCACGCAGGCCACCTTGCGTCAACGTGAACTCGCCGTCCTTCAGGCCATGCGTCTCGACCTGCTTGGCGACCAGGTGACGCTCGGCGATCTCAACCTTCTCGTCCTCGGTATAGCCCTCCAGACGGATGATCTCCATGCGGTCGAGCAGCGGCTGCGGCAGGTTCAGCGTGTTCGCGGTGCACACGAACATCACGTCCGAGAGATCGATGTCGATCTCCAGATAGTGATCGTTGAACTTGGCGTTCTGTTCCGGATCGAGCACTTCCAGCAGCGCGGACGCAGGGTCACCACGGAAATCCTGGCCCAGCTTGTCGATCTCGTCGAGCAGGAACAGCGGGTTGGACGTGCCGGCCTTTTTCAGGTTGGTCACGATCTTGCCGGGCAGCGAGCCGATATAGGTGCGGCGGTGGCCGCGAATCTCCGCCTCGTCGCGCACGCCGCCCAGCGACTGGCGGATGAACTCGCGCCCGCATGCCTTGGCGATCGACTGGCCCAGCGAGGTCTTGCCGACGCCCGGCGGGCCGACGAGGCACAGGATCGGCCCCTTCAGCTTGTTGGTGCGCGCCTGGACGCCGAGATACTCGACGATCCGGTCCTTCACCTTCTCCAGCGCATAATGATCCTGATCGAGGATCGCCTGTGCTGCGGCGATGTCCTTCTTGACCTTGGACTTCTTGCCCCAGGGCAGGCCGAGCAGCACGTCGAGGTAATTGCGCACGACCGTCGCCTCGGCGCTCATCGGCGCCATGGTCTTCAGCTTCTTCAGCTCGGCGGTCGCCTTGGTCCGCGCTTCCTTCGACAGCTTGAGCGTCGCGATCTTCTGGGTCAGCTCGGCGATCTCGTCGCCGTCGCCGTCCTCGCCCTCATTGCCCAGCTCGCGCTGGATCGCCTTGAGCTGCTCGTTGAGATAATATTCGCGCTGCGTCTTCTCCATCTGGCGCTTGACGCGGCTCTTGATCTTCTTCTCGACCTGCAGGACGCCGAGTTCGCCCTCCATCAGGGCATAGGCCATCTCCAGCCGCTTGGCCGGATCGGTTTCGACCAGCAGCGCTTGCTTGTCGGCGACCTTGACCGAGATGTTCGCGGCGACCGCATCGGCCAGCTGCGACGCGTCTTCGATCTCGGCCAGCTGCACGGCGGTTTCGGCGGGCAGCTTGCGGTTGAGCTTGGCGTAATTCTCGAACTGGTCGACCACCGAGCGCATCAGCGCGGCGATCTGCGCCTTGACGTCATGGTCCTGCGCTTCGAGCGCGGCTTCGTCGCTCTCGACCACGGTCGTATCGATGGTCGAGGTCAGGTGGGTGCCCGACTCGTCCAGCTCGACCAGGCGGCCGCGCGTCTTGCCCTCCACGAGCACGCGCACCGTGCCGTCGGGGAGCTTGAGCAATTGCAGGACGCTGGCGGTCACGCCGATCTCGTACAAATCCTCGCGCGAGGGATCGTCCTCGGCCGGATCGAGCTGGGCGACCAGGAAGATTTCCTTATCCGCCGCCATCGCCGCTTCCAGGGCCGCGACCGATTTGTCGCGGCCGACGAACAGGGGCACGATCATGTGCGGGAAGACGACGATGTCACGCAGCGGGAGGACGGGATAGGTCTGGTTCATGCAAACTCCGGTCGGCCCCGATCGGGGCCTCTTCACCTCTATATATGGGGAGGGTTGCCGATCCATCAATTCCCGGTGCGACAAGACGCATCGCGACGGCTTGCCAAGTCGCATCGGCTGCGCAACACCATAGCGCATGGATCGTATACGGAATGTCGCCCTCGCGCTGCTCGCCCCCTCGCTTCTCTGCGCTGTCCCGTCCGGCGCCCAGGCGCCCAAGGCCTTGCCGGGCAAGGGTGAGCCGCCGCTGACCGCACAGACCATGATCTCGGGCGGTGTCCGCCCGCCCGAACAGCTTGCCGTCCGCTTCGACCGGGCCGACCTGTCGTTCGAGGTGCTGCCCGACACCGAGGAATTGAATGGCGTCGCGGTACTGGACTTTACCGCAAAGGCCCCGCTGGCGCGGCTGGTGATCGATCTCGACAAGAATCTGCCGGTCAAGGCGATCGCGATCGACGGTAAGCCGCTGAAAGCGGGGGCCTGGTCCAACCCGCAAGGGCAGTTGGTCATCACCCTGCCCCGCCCGCTCCAAACCGGACAGAAGGTCAGCGCCAAGATCACCTATGGCGGCACCCCGCATGTCGCGGTGCGCGCGCCCTGGGATACCGGCGTCGTCTGGGCCAAGACGCCGGACGGGCGGCCCTGGTTCGCGACGACGTCGCAGGGCTATGGCTGCGACCTGTTCTGGCCCTGCCTCGACTATCCGATGGGCGAGCCGGGCGTGGTGACATTGCACATCACGGTACCCCAGGGCTTGAAGGCACCGTCCAACGGCGTCCTGCTGGGCGTCGATACGCTGCCCGATGGGCGGACGCGCTGGAACTGGCGGACCAAGCACCCCAACACCTACGCGATCGCGCTGAACGTCGGCCCCTATGAGGTGATCGAGGGCAAATATAAGAGCCGTTTCGGCAACACGATCCCGATGTTCTACTGGTATCTGCCCGGCGAGAAGAAAAAGGCCGAAGGGCTGTTCGCCGAGTTCGCGCCGACGCTCGATTTCTTCGAATCGACGGTCGGCCCATTCCCCTTCGGCGACGAAAAGCTGGGTGTGGTCGAGACGCCGCACAAGGGCATGGAGCACCAGACGATCAATGCGTATGGCAATGAATATGCCAAGGCGCCGGAAGGGTTCGACTGGCTGTTCCAGCACGAGTTCAGCCATGAATGGTTCGGCAACCAGCTGACCAATGTCGACTGGGACGATTTCTGGCTGCACGAAGGCTATGGCAGCTATATGCAGCCCTCCTATGGTCGCTGGCGCGAGGGCGAGGCGCGCTATGCGGTGATGATGGACGCGCAGCGCGGGCAGATCGCGAACACGTCGCCCATCGTCCACGACCGCAGCATGACCGAACAGGAGGTCTACGAACCGGCCAAGGGCGGGCCGGGCCTCGACATCTATATGAAGGGGTCGTGGATGCTGCACACGCTCCACAACCTGATCGGGGACAAGGCGTTCTGGGACGTGACGCGGCTGGCCGTCTATGGCCGCACCGATCCCAAGCCCGGCAATTTCGCGCCCCGCTATGGCTCGACCAAGGAATATGAGGGCTTCGTCAAACAGGTGACCGGCAAGGATTATAGCTGGTTCTTCGACGTCTATCTCCGCCAGGCGGCGCTGCCCGAGATCGTCGAAACGCGGGTCGGCGACACACTGACGCTCACGTGGAAGGTGCCGGGCGGCGGGCCCTTCCCTCTGCCGGTCGAGGTGCAGGTCGGCGACAGGGTCGAGACGCTGCCGATGACGAACGGTTCGGGCACGCTGACCGTGCCGGCGGACGCGCATATCGTGGTCGATCCATGGGCGAAGATCCTGAAGCGCTCGGTCGCGATCGAACAGTTCCGTGCGTGGAAGGCGGAGCAGGCGGCGAGGAAAAAGCCGAACTGAGGCCGATCCAACCCGTGCGCTTCGACTTCGCTCAGCGCGAACGGAGGTTTGCCCTATCTCCGTTCAGCCTGAGCGAAGTCGAAGGCCAAGGGCACCCCTCTGAATCAAAAGGGCCGGGGTTCAGGGCACCACCGTCACGAACAGATACGCCGCAAAGATCACCAGATGCACCGCGCCACCCAGCACGGTGGTGCGGCCATTGCCCAGCGTCAGCGTGATGGTGAACAGCGACAGGACCAACAGGATCATCTGCTTGGCCCCGATCCCCAGCGCCAGCGGCAGGCCCAGCATCAGCGACACGATCGCCACCGCCGGAATGGTCAGCCCGATCGTCGCCAGTGCCGAGCCGAGCGCGAGGTTCAGGCTGGTCTGAAGCCGGTTGCGCTTGGCCGCGCGGTAGGCCGCCAGGCTTTCCGGCGCGAGGACCAGCGCGGCGATGACCACGCCGACGATCGCCAGCGGCAGGCCCGCGCCCAGGATCGCCGCCTCGACGATCCCCGACAAGCCCTTGGCCAGCAGCACGACCCCGACCAGCGCGACCAGCAGCATTCCCAGGGCGGCCCAGGCCGCCGCATTGCCCGGCGGCTCGGCATGGGCATCGCCGGGCAGGTCGTCATCGGCGGGCAGGAAATATTCGCGGTGGCGCACCGTCTGCACCATGACGAAGGTGCCGTAGAGAATGACGCTGACGATCGCGACGAACACCAGCTGCGAGGTCGCATAGGTGGGCCCCGGTGCGGACGAGACGTAATTGGGCAGGACCAGCGACAACACGACCATCGCGGTCAGTACGTTCAGCGCTGCGCTCGCGCCGCGCAGCGAAAAGCGCTGCTCGCCATGCTGCACCCCGCCCGCCAGCAGGCAGAGCCCGACGATCCCGTTCAGGATAATCATGATCGCCGCGAATACGGTGTCGCGCGCCAGGCTGGAGGCATCCCCCGCATCCGACAGCATCAGGCTGACGATCAGGGACACCTCGATCACCGTCACCGCGACCGCCAGGACGAGCGTGCCGAACGGCTCGCCGACCCGGTGCGCGACGACCTCAGCCTGATGCACCGCCGACAGGACGCAGCCGATCAGGATGATCGCCGCCGCCACGACGCCGACCGTCCCCATCTTATAGAGCGATATCAAGATGGCGAGCAGGCCTAGGATCGGGAACGCCAGGGTCCACCAGGGCATCAGCAGGCGCTGGAGTAGCGCGCGCTTCTGTCCGGCGGTGACGATGGCGTCGGGTTCGCTCATGGCTGGTCGGGCCTCCTTTTCACGACATGGGATGATGACACCCCTGTCATGCCAATGCGCCAATGACGCACTTGGGTCCCGCCCGCGACTGAATTCGTTGCGATAAAGCAATAACGGCCCTCACCCTTCCGCGGGTGGACTCCTTCCCTCCCCCGTTGGGAGAGGGAGGGAGGCGCGAAGCGCCGGAAGGGTGAGGTCTTCAGGTGATCGGCTGGTTGTCGACCTTGTAGCGCAACCAGAGCTCGCCGCCCGGCAATAGCTCATGATGGGTCAATGTCAGTCCGGTCAGCGGCGCAGGCGTATCCGCGTCCTCCTCGCCCGAATGAAACAGGCTGGGCGCCCCCGCCGCGCCATCGATCGCGGGACAGAGCGCCATGCTGATCTCATCGATCAACCCGGCGCGCAGGAATTCGCCATTCGCCGTCCCACCACCTTCGACCAGCAACGTCTTCACCCCCAGCTCCCGGTTCAGGATTTCGGGGACAGCGTGCAGATCGATCGTCTCCGCCCCGGCGAAGATATAGGATACCCCGTCCCGACGCAGCCCGGCGAGATGCGCATCCGACACCGCCTCGGTCAGGACGACGACGATCGGATCGCCGCCGATATCGCCCCGCCCCCAGACGATCTTGCCCTGTTCGTCCAGCACCACACCGAACGCCTCGGCCTCGCGGCGGGCGAACCAGTGCTCTCGCGGGAAGGTCTGGTCGGTATCGGGATAACCGTCCCCTTTTGCGAACTCCTGTCCCGTCACGCGCCCGACGATCCACGCATCGCCGCCGATCCGGTCGTGCAGATCCTCGAACAGATCGCCGGGCTTGTAGCTATCCGGCCGCCACCGGCTTTGCAGGATGCGGCCGTCCAGGCTGCAAATCATGTGGCAGATCATATAGGGCTTCATGGGCGGCTCTCCTGTTCGGAGCGGCAACGCGTGGCAAAGCAGAGGGGTTCTTGCCGCCATTTCATTCCTCCCCTGCAAGGGGAGGAAGTTCAACGCCCGCCAACCGGCCGGATCATCGACCAGAAGCGCGGACCGCCCTTCGGCACCGACCATTCCCCGGTCAACTCGAACCCCAGCCTCGCATAGAGCCCGACATTGCTCTCGGTCGCCGTCTCCAGATAGGCGGGCACACCGTCCGCATCGCAGCGGGCCAGCCCCGCCCGGATCGAGGCGCCGCCCAGCCCCTGCCCCTGTCGCGCCGAATCGACCCCGGCGATGTGAAGATACCAGAAGGGCTCGGCCGGGAAATGCGCCTCGATCGCATGCGACAGGCGAAGCGCACGGGGCAGCGCAGTGCCCAAAGTCGTCAGCAGCGGGATCGCCTGGGCCAGCATCGCCGTCATGGGGACATGCGCCCGTCCCGGCGGCCGCCAGAACGTGCCCGCATCCGCGTCCTGGGCCACCAGCCGCATCCCCACCGCATCGCTGTCGAAGAGCAGCGCGAACAGCCTGGGCAGGCGCTTCGCCCGCTGCGCCGCGTCGGGGAAGATATAGGACATGGCCGGATCATCGGCGAAGGCGCGGCCCAGCATCTTCGCCACCGCCGCCCGGTCGCCGGCTCGCGCCTCACGGATCGTCACCATCACCCACATCCCATAAAAAACGGGCGCTCCCCGAAGGAAGCGCCCGTCATCAACTTCGAACCGCCAGCGGGCCGATCAGGCCGCCGCGCCGTCCGTCTTCTTGGCCTTTTCGGCATAGACGCGGATCGGTTCCTTGCGGCCCTCGACCACGTCCTTGTCGACCATCACCTCGTCGACGCCGTCCATGCCGGGCAGGTCGAACATGGTGTCGAGCAGGATGCCCTCCAGGATCGAACGAAGCCCACGCGCGCCGGTCTTGCGCTCGATCGCCTTCTTGGCGACCGTGGTCAGCGCGTCGTCGGTGAAGTCGAGTTCGACATTCTCCATCTCGAACAGCTTCTGATACTGCTTGACCAGCGCGTTCTTCGGCTCGGACAGGATCTTGACCAGCGCTGCGATGTCAAGGTCTTCCAACGTCGCGATGACCGGCAGACGGCCGACGAATTCGGGGATCAGACCGAACTTGAGGAGATCCTCCGGCTCGGTCTGGCGCAGATATTCGCCAGTTCGCTTTTCTTCCGGCGCCGCGACATAGGCGCCGAAACCGATCGACTTGCCCTGCAGACGGTCGCCGATGATCTTCTCGAGCCCTGCGAACGCGCCGCCGCAAATGAAAAGGATGTTCGTCGTATCGACCTGCAGGAATTCCTGCTGCGGATGCTTGCGGCCACCCTGGGGCGGAACGCTGGCGGTCGTGCCTTCCATCAGCTTGAGCAGCGCCTGCTGAACGCCCTCGCCCGACACGTCGCGGGTGATCGAGGGGTTCTCGGCCTTGCGGCTGATCTTGTCGATCTCGTCGATATAGACGATGCCGCGCTGCGCCCGCTCGACATTGTAATCCGATGCCTGGAGCAGCTTGAGGATGATGTTCTCGACGTCCTCGCCGACATAGCCCGCTTCGGTCAGCGTCGTCGCGTCCGCCATGGTGAACGGCACATCGAGGATGCGTGCCAGCGTCTGCGCCAGCAACGTCTTGCCGCAACCCGTCGGGCCGACCAGCAGGATGTTCGACTTGGCCAGCTCGACGTCGGCACCCTTCGCGCCGTGGTTCAGACGCTTATAGTGGTTGTGCACCGCGACCGACAGGACACGCTTGGCCTGCTTCTGCCCGATGACGTAATCGTCGAGCACGTTGCAGATTTCCTGCGGCGTCGGGACGCCACCATCCTTCTTGGAGACCAGCGCGGACTTGGTCTCCTCGCGGATGATGTCGTTGCACAGCTCCACGCACTCGTCGCAAATGAAGACGGTCGGCCCCGCGATCAGCTTGCGCACCTCGTGCTGCGACTTGCCGCAGAACGAGCAATAGAGGGTGCTTTTCGAGTTGCCACCGCTCACCTTGTCCATCAATCACCTCTCGCACCCATGAAGCGGTGCGCTACCGTTGCCGGGGTGCGCATCGTACCGCACCCCGATAAAGTCACAATCGAAATAAACCGTTCATCGTGAACGATCCGCCTTACGCCGCGGTCGACGCGTCGTCGGCCGGGGTCGGACGCTTGTCGAACACCTGGTCGATCAGGCCGAACTCCTTGGCTTCCTCGGCGCTCATGAACTTGTCGCGGTCCATCGCACGCTCGATCTCTTCCAGCGGCTTGCCCGTGTACTTGGCGTACAGCGTGTTCAGGAAGTGCCGCATGCGCAGGATTTCGCGCGCCTGGATCTCGATGTCGGCCGCCATGCCCTGCGCCCCGCCCGAGGGCTGGTGGATCATGATGCGGCTGTTCGTGGTCGCGACGCGCATGCCCGGCTCACCGGCCGACAGCAGGAAGCTGCCCATCGAGGCGGCCTGGCCGATGCACAGCGTGCCGACGCGCGGACGGATATACTGCATCGTGTCATGGATCGCCATGCCCGCCGTGACGACACCGCCCGGCGAGTTGATGTACATATAGATGTCCTTCTTCGGATTTTCCGACTCAAGGAACAGCAGCTGCGCGCAGATCAGCGAGGCCATGCCGTCCTCGACACCGCCGGTGACGAAGATGATGCGCTCGCGAAGCAGGCGGCTGAAGATATCGAACGACCGTTCGCCGCGGTTCGACTGTTCGATGACGATCGGAACCAGCCCGGCCTGCGTCTGCCGCAGCCCGACGCCAGCATGGGCCAGCGGGCTCGCGAAATCGCCGGTCTCGAACGGATTGTGCATGGAAATCTCTCTTATGCCCAGAAGAGCCCCTATGTCGCGTGGTGGCCGCGCATATTCAAGCCCCGGCGGCATCCCGCGATGCTGCCGTGCAGCGTTTATAGCTTTCAGGGGTGAAAATCCGATTAGCGCGGGTTGCCCGGCGCGGGCAGCGCCAGATAGGCCAGCCGTCGCACCTCCTGCCGCCCGCGCACCACGGTATCGAGGATCAGCCCGGTAAAGACGTTCAGCGCGGCGAGCAGCATCAAACCCGTGGACAGGATCGCGGTCGGGAAGCGCGGCACCTGATGCGTCTGGAGGTAGGTCAGGACGATCGGCACGGCGAGCAGGATGGCAAGCGCCGCGAACAGCGCCGCGACCGCGCCGAAGAACCACATCGGCCGCTCGATCCGGTACAGCTTCAGGATGGTGCGCAGGATACGCCAGCCGTCCGAATAGGTGGACAGCTTCGACGCCGATCCTTCCGGCCGCGCATAATAGGGCGTGGCAATCTCGGCGCAGGGCATCTTCAGCTCCAGCGCATGGACACTAATCTCGGTCTCGATCTCGAAGCCGACCGACAGGACCGGAAAACTCTTCACGAAGCGGCGGGAAAAGACGCGGTAGCCCGACAGAATGTCGGTAAAGCTCCGCCCGAACAGCTTGGCGAGCATGCCCGTCAGCATGGCATTGCCGAAGCGATGCCCGCGACGATAGGCGAGTTCGGCCTCGCTCACCCGCTGGCCGACCACCATGTCGAGTTGCTCGTCGACCATGCGCGCGACCAGATCGGGTGCGGAGGCAGCGTCATAGGTCGCGTCGCCATCCGCCATGACATAGATGTCGGCGTCGATATCGGCGAACATGCGACGGACCACCGCGCCCTTGCCCTGGATCCGCTCCGACCGCACGACAGCCCCCGCCGCGCGCGCAACCTCGACCGTGCGGTCCTTGCTGTTATTGTCGTAGACATAGATGGTCGCGGTCGGCAGCGCCTCGCGGAAGCCCGCGATCGTCTGGGCGATCGCCGCTTCCTCGTTATAGCATGGCAACAGCACCGCAATGCTTGGCGCGGCCCCCTGGTAGTCCATCATTCTTCCCTCGTGGGCTGTACGGTCAGCCGAAGCGACGCCCTTTATGGCGGATCACGACCTAAAGCGAGACGGCGCCCGTGCTTGCCCCCGGATCGGCCATATCCCTAAGCTGCGCCATGGACGAGTCAAAGCCGCATCGATCGATCCCCCGACCATCATGGCTGTTTATCGGCGCGGTGCTGATCGGTGCGGTGCTGTTATCCTGGGTGGCGATCGCCAACGGTTTCCCGTTGGTCTTTGCCGATTCGGGTACCTATGTGCGGATTCCGCTCGAACTATATTACCCGACCGACCGACCGCCGATCTACGGCCTGGCGATCGGATTACCCCTGCGGCTGGCGGGCCTGTGGGGGATCGTCGCCGTCCAGGCGATCGGCAGCGCGATGATGATCGCCATGACACTGTCCATCGGTCGGGAACGCCCGCGCCCGGTGGAGGTGATCGCGACCTGCAGCTTTCTGGCGTCAGCGAGCAGCCTGCCCTGGTTCGTCGGGCAGATCATGCCCGACCTCGCCACCGGCTTCATACCGCTGGTGCTCTTCGCGCTGCTCACTCGTCCCGCCGATGCGCCGCTGTGGCAACGCGCCGGACTGGGCGCGTTGCTGACATTGCTGATCGCCGTGCATCTCAGCCATGTGTTGCTGACGGCAGGGCTTCTGGGGCTCGCCGCGGTCGTCATGCTGCTGGCTGGCATGGGGTGGCGCGAGACGTTCCTTCGGTCGCTGCCTGCTGCCCTGGCCATCCTCCTGGCGCTATTGGGCCTGAGCAGCCTCAACCGGGTGGCGGGCTATGAATTCAGGCCCGCCCTGTCGTCCGACACCTTCCTGCTCGCCCGGCTGTTCGACGGGCATGTGGCACAGCCGACGCTGGCGCGGCTGTGTCGCGAGGAGGCGCTGGCGCATTGCGCGGTTCAACCGCTGGTCGACGATCCCGCCATCGCCAAGCCGGGCCAGGCCTATCTCTGGGACAAGCGTTCGCCGATCGGTGCGATGCTGACCCGTGACCGGGCGGGCGTCATCGCCGAGCAGCGGCGCATCATCCGCACGGTGCTGCACGACGATCCCGGCGGCGTTGCGCGGTTGGCGTGGCGGGGTTTCGCCGAGCAGCTGATAACGGTGCGCAAGGGTGTCCTGCCGCCTTACTCGGCCGCCATGCAGATTTCCCGCATCCTGCAAGCGCGGCTTCCCGGCGATTTCCAGGCCTTTTCCCATTCGCGACAACAGCGCGGGGCGCTCGATCCCCTGAAATTCGCGCCGGATGTCGCGGTGGCCGTGGCGATCGTCCTGCTACTGCCGCTGATGCTGCTATGGGCTATGCGACGGCGGCAATGGTCACTGATCGGCCTGACGGGGTTGGTCGTTGCGACGCTTCTGCTCAATGCGGCGATCACCGGCGATCTTTCCGGCCCTGACGATCGTTACCAGAGCCGGGTGCTGTGGCTGCTCCCGCTGCTCGCCGCCTGTTTCGTCATCACCGCTGCTCGACGCCGGATTCCAGAACCAATCGACATTTAGCCCCCCCCCTTCTTCCCTCTCCCCTGGACAGGGGAGAGGGTTAGCGAAGCTTGCCAGCTTGGCTGGCTAGCGCAGCTTGGGTGAGGGGTTGAGCGAGCCGAAGGCTCGCGCGATCGCACAGGCAAGCACCACACCCCTCACCCAGCTCCAACTAAGCCCTCGCTTTCGCAAAGGCCAAGTCTGCGCAACCCTCTCCCCTCGAAGAGGGGCGAGGGAAGAGGACATGGCTGAACGTCGATCCAGCCTAAAAGCGCGGCGGGCCTGGACGCAAAAAGGGCGACCGCTCGCGCGGCCGCCCTTTTTATCCGCTGACGGGCCGAAGCCCGCCCCGGCCGACCTTACTCGGTCGGCGCGGCCTTCTTGGCGCGCGGCTTCTTTGCGGGTGCTTCGGCGGCTTCCGCCTCGCCCTCGGCCGGAGCAGCGGCCTTCTTGGCGCGCGGCTTCTTCGCGGGGGCTTCCTCGGTCGCTTCGGCGTCGCCCTCGGCGGGTGCAGCCTTCTTGGCGCGGGCCGGCTTCTTCTCGCCCTCGGCGTCGTCGGCGGCCGCGTCCTCGGTCACGTCGGCATCGGCCTTCTTGGCCTTCGCCTTGGCGGGCTTCTTCTTGCCGTGGTCATGATCGTGGTCGTGGTCATGATTGTGGACGTGCGTGCCGGTCGCGAAACCGTCTTCGCTCTCGATCGCGGCTTCCAGCTCCTCGCGGGTGGTTTCGCGGTCAGTGATTTCGGCCTTGCCGAACAGGAAGTCGACGACCTTGTCCTCATAGAGCGGGGCGCGCAGCTGGGCGGCGGCCATCGGCTCCTGCTGGACATACTGGATGAAGCGCTGGCGATCTTCCGGGCCGTACTGCTGGGCGGCCTGCGCGATCAGGCGGTTCATTTCCTGCGCGGTCACTTCGACGCCGTTGGCCTGGCCGATCTCCGAGAGGAGCAGGCCCAGACGGACGCGGCGCTCGGCGATCTTCTTATAATCGTCGCGCTCCTTCTCCATCTCGGCCTTGGCGGCCTCGGGATCTTCCTCGTGGGTCGCTTCATGCTCGAGCTGCGCCCAGATCTGCGAGAACTCGGCCTCAACCATCGACGGCGGCACTTCGAAGTCGTGACCATCGGCCAGCTGGTCGAGCAGCTTGCGCTTCATATAGGTGCGGGTCAGGCCGTTATGCTCCTGCTCGATCTGCCCCTTCAGCAGGCCACGCAGCTGCTCCAGGCTCTCGAGGCCCAGATTCTTCGCCATCTCGTCGTCGACCTTGGCTTCACCGGCGGTCTTCACCGACTTGATGGTCAGGTCGAAGGTCGCGGGCTGACCGGCCAGATCCTTGGCGGGATAGTCCTCGGGGAAGGTGACCGAGATCTGCTTCTCGTCTCCGGCCTTCACGCCGACCAGCTGGTCCTCGAAACCGGGGATCAGGCGACCGCCGCCGATCTCGACGGCCATGTCCTCGCCCGAACCACCCTCGAAGGCGACGCCGTCAGCGGTCTTGCCGACGAAGTCGACGGTGACCTGATCGCCCTGCTCGGCGGCCTTGTCGCCGGCATCGTCCCAGCGCTTCTGCTGGTCGGCGAACTTCTGTAGCTGCTCGTCGATCACTTCGTCGGCCACCGGCACGGTCAGGCGGTCGAGCTTCAGCGCGTCGATCGCGGGCGTCGGGACGGTCGGCAGCACTTCGAGCGTGACGTTCAGCGTGGCATCCTTGCCCTGCTCATACTCACCGACCAGCTCCACCTGCGGCTGCATCGCGGGGCGCAGGTTCTTCTCGGCGATCAGCGACTGCACGCCTTCCTGCAGCGCGGTGTTCAGCGCGTCCTGAAGGAGCGCTGGGCCGTGCATCTTCCGAACCAGGTTCGCGGGGACCTTGCCGGGGCGGAAGCCGGGCATCTTCATCTGCGGAGCGATGCGCTTCAGCTCGGCATCGACCTTACCCTCGATATCCTTGGCAGTGATGGTGAGCGTGTAGGCGCGCTTCAGCCCCTCGTTCAGCGTCTCGACAGTCTGCATCTAAAGGCCTTCAATCTGGAGAAATTCCGTGTGGCTGTCGCCCCGTTTTGACCGGGGACTGGTGCGGGCGAAGGGACTCGAACCCCCACATCTTACGATACTGGAACCTAAATCCAGCGCGTCTACCAGTTCCGCCACGCCCGCACGAGGACACCGCCGATGGGCGCGCGTCTATATCACCATGGGCGGCTTCGGCAAGGGACAACAGGCAACATCGGCGTGCGACATGCGTTTATGCCCTCCCCAGCCGGAAAAAACGGCCCCATTTACGGAGAGCGAGAATGGCAACCCAGCCCCCGCCCGAAAGCCCGCAGCCGACCCAACCGGCCCAGCCCGACACGCCGCCGCCCGAAATCGTGCCGCCCGGCCCCGACATCGACCAGCCCGCCCCCGGTGTGGGTCCGGGCGATCCCGGCACGGCCCAGCCGCCCCAGATTTGAAAGGAGCCGACGATGGCGACCAATCCCGAAAACCATCCCGACAGCCCACCCGGCGAGGCGCCCGAAAACAATCCGGACAGCCCGCCGCGTGAGGACCCGCGGAGCGACATCGAACAGGCCGTCGAGGCGCGCTCGGATGCGGTGGCGCGTGGTGAGGGCGGTGAGGAGCCGGTGACGTTCACCGATACCGGCGAGCATGACGGCGTCGGTGGGACCGGCGGCGTGGTGCGCAATCAGGATCTGGATGCGCAATAATTGAGGGGGTGGGCTCGGTGAGACACCGTTGCCCTCCCCCAACCCCTCCCGCTTGCGGGAGGGGAGAGGGTTGTGGCGGAGCGCCAAGATGATCGCTGGCCGCTCGTTAGACACGACGCTCACGACTGCGCGTATCGCTCGCCCGGAGCACGCCCCTCCCGCAAGCGGGAGGGGATGGGGGAGGGAAAGCCACGGGCGACGCCCTCAGCGAGGCTCCCTACCCTCCCCCCAGCCCCCTCCCGCTTGTGGGAGGGGGAAGAGTTATGGCGAAGCGCCAAGATGATCGCAGGCCGCTCGTTAGATACGACACTCACGACCGCGCGTATCGCTCGCCCGAAGCACGCCCCTCCCGCAAGCGGGAGGGGATGGGGGAGGAAAAGCCACGGGCGATGCCCTCTGCGAGGCTCCCTACCCTCCCCCCAACCCCCTCCCGCCTGCGGGAGGGGGAAGAGTTATGGCGAAGCGCGACGATTATCGCAGGCCGCTCGTTAGATACGACACTCACGACCGCGCGTATCGCTCGCCCGAAGCACGCCCCTCCCGCAAGCGGGAGGGGATGGGGGAGGGAAAGCCACGGGCGATGCCCTCTGCGAGGCTCCCTACCCTCCCCCTAGCCCCTTCCCGCCTGCGGGAGGGGGAGTGTCAAATCATCCCGCCAGCGCCTTCTTCAGCAGATCATTCACCACCGCAGGGTTGGCCTTGCCGCCCATCGCCTTCATCGTCTGACCGACGAAGAAACCGAACAGCGCTTCCTTGCCCGCGCGGTACTGACCCAGCTGGTTCGGGTTCTTCTCCAGAACCTCGGCGATCACCGCCTCGATCGCTCCGGTATCGCTGGTCTGCTTGAGGCCGCGCTCCTCGACGATCTTCGACGGACCATCGCCCGTCTCCAGCATGATCTCGAACACCTGCTTGGACAGGCTGCCCGACAGCGTGCCGTCCGCGACCAGCGCCAGCAGCTCGGCGGCCTGGGTCGGCGACACCGGGCTTTCGGTGATGTCCTTGCCCAGCCGGTTGAGCGCGCCGAACAGTTCGGCCGCGACCCAGTTCGCCGCCTGGGCGGGCTTGGCCTGCGAGCCTTCCAGCGCGCCCAGCAGCGTGTCGAACCAGCGCGCCGTCTCGACCTCGGCGGTCAGCACGCCCGCATTATAGGCGGTCAGGCCCAGCGCCTCGTAACGGCGGCGCTTGGCGTCGGGCAGTTCGGGCAGGCTGGCGCGGCATTCGTCGAGGAACGCGTCGGTCAGTTCCAGCGGCAGCAGGTCGGGATCGGGGAAGTAGCGGTAATCATGCGCATCTTCCTTCGACCGCATCGAGCGGGTGGTGCCGCTCTCGACGTTGAACAGGCGCGTTTCCTGGACGATCTTGCCGCCATCCTCCAGCACCGCAACCTGGCGCTTGGCCTCATATTCGATCGCGGCCATCACGAAGCGAACCGAATTGACGTTCTTCGTCTCGGTGCGCGTGCCGAACTCATCGCCCACTTTACGAACCGACACATTCACGTCGGCGCGCATCGAGCCTTCTTCCATGTTGCCGTCGCACGACCCGACATAGCGGAGAATGGCCCGCAGCTTGCGGAGATAAGCCCCTGCTTCAGCAGGCGAACGCATGTCGGGACGGCTGACGATCTCCATCAGCGCGACGCCCGAGCGGTTGAGGTCGACATAGGAGCGCGTCGGATGCTGGTCGTGCATCAACTTGCCCGCATCCTGCTCGACATGGATGCGCTCGACGCCGATCGACTTGGTCGGCCCGTCAGGGTTCTTTTCGTCCAGGCTGATCTCGATCGCGCCCTCGCCCACCAGCGGGTGGTAAAGCTGGCTGATCTGATAGCCCTGCGGCAGATCGGCGTAGAAGTAATTCTTTCGGTCGAAGCGCGACCACTTATTGATATGCGCGTCGATCGCCATGCCGGTGCGCACCGCCTGACGGATGCACTCCATGTTGGGCACGGGCAGCATGCCGGGCATCGCGGCGTCGACCAGCGAGACCTGGGTGTTGGGCTCCGCGCCGAACGCGGTCGCCGCGCCCGAGAACAGCTTGGCGTTGGAGGTGACCTGGGCATGGACTTCCAGGCCGATCACGACCTCCCATTCCCCCGTCGCGCCCTGGATGCGATATTCGCTCATGTTCGATCTCGATGATGAAGATAGTTGATCGCCGTCAGGACGGCGTTGCTGCCCAGCAGGGCGACGATCCAGCAGGTCGACAGGATGCGCAGCACGGCCGTCTCGAAACCGAGATGCCGCGCCTCGCGCAACCCGACATAGGCCGCGCCAGCGCCCAGCAGCAGGAACAGGATGCCCAGCCGGATCTCACCGCGCAGGATCACGCTGTTGCCCACGCACAGGCACAAGATGAAGCCCGCCACGCCCAGAAAGAAACGCGCCAGCGTGTGATGGTCGAAGGGCTGGCTTTCCATGTGGCTCAGCGACACGCCGACATAGGCGCTCAGGATCGCCCCGAACGCGACGTTCAGGGCGCCCTGCGCCTCCCGCAACACGGCGATGTTGCGGGCCGAAAAGGCGCGGTCGCTTACCACCAGGCCTGCGGGCGGGCGGTGAAGCCCGCGCGCTGTTCCAGGGCGAGCCCGGCGTTCAGCACGCCCTGCTCGTCCAGTGCCTTGCCGATGATCTGGAGGCCGAGCGGCAGCCCGTCCTTATCCAGCCCGCCCGGCACCGACATGGCGGGCAGCCCGGCCAGCGAGGCGGGCACCGTGAACACGTCGTTGAGGTACATGGCCAGCGGATCGGCCTGCTTCTCACCCAGCGCGAACGCCGCCGACGGCGCGGTCGGGGTGAGCAGCACGTCGCATTGCTCGAAAGCCCGCTCGAAATCGCGGGCGATCAGCGTGCGGACCTTCTGCGCCTGGGTGTAATAGGCGTCGTAGAAGCCCGCCGACAGCACATAGGTGCCGATCAAGATGCGGCGTTTCACCTCGTCACCGAACCCGGCGGCGCGGGTCGCGGCGTACATGTCCTGCAACCCCGCCCCTTCGGGCAGGTCGCGCAGGCCATAACGCACGCCGTCATAGCGGGCGAGGTTGGACGACGCCTCGGCGGGTGCGATGATGTAATAAGCGGGCAGCGCGTACTTAGTGTGCGGCAGCGAAACCTCGACGATCTCGGCGCCCGCGTCGCGCAGCCAGTCGATGCCCTGCTGCCACAGCGCCTCGATCTCGGCGGGCATGCCGTCGACCCGATATTCCTTCGGCACGCCGACCTTCTTGCCCTTCAGGTCCGCCGACAACGCGGCTTCCCAGTTGGGCACGTCGAGCTTCAGCGAGGTCGCGTCCTTGGCATCGAAGCCCGCCATCGCCTCCAGCATGATCGCGCAGTCGCGAACGTCGCGCGCCATCGGCCCCGCCTGGTCGAGCGAAGAGGCGAAGGCGATCGTGCCCCAGCGCGAGCAGCGGCCATAGGTCGGCTTGATGCCCGAAATGCCGGTGAAGGCAGCGGGCTGGCGGATCGAGCCGCCGGTGTCGGTGCCGGTCGCGCCGGGAGCCAGACCCGCCGACACCGCCGTCGACGACCCGCCCGACGACCCGCCGGGGGCGAGCGGAGCGGTGTCGTTCGGACGACGCCAGGGCGAGATGACGTTGCCGAACGCGCTGGTTTCGTTGGACGAGCCCATGGCGAACTGGTCGAGGTTCAGCTTGCCGAGCATCCCCGCGCCCGCGTTCCACAGATTCTGCGAAACGGTGGACTCATAGGGCGGCACGAAGCCTTCGAGTATCTTGCTGGCGGCGGTGGTCGCGACGCCCTTGGTCGCGAACAGATCCTTCATGCCGATCGGCACGCCTGCCAGCGGCTTCAGCGTCTCGCCAGCGGCCCGCGCCGCATCGGCCGCATCGGCGGCGGCGAGCGCATGTTCCGGGGTCTTGACCAGGAAGGCGTTGAGCGCGTCGGCACCCGCGACCTTTGCGTTGAACGCTTCGGCGACTTCGCGCGCCTTGAACTGGCCGTCGCGCACGCCGTCGCGGATGGCGGCGATGCCGAGTGTGGTGAGATCAGTCATTATTCGATCACCTTGGGCACCGTGAAGAAGCCATGTTCGGCCTGCGGCGCATTCTGCATGAGGAGGTCGCGGATGCCGCCGTCATTGACGACGTCGTCGCGCAGGCGAAGCTGGTTCGGGATGACCGCGGTCATCGGGGCGACGCCTTGGGTGTCGACCTCGCCCAGCTGCTCGATCCAGCCCAGGATATTCCCCAGCTCGGGGGCGAGGCGCGTCGCGTCCTCCTCGGTGATCGCGATGCGGGCCAGGCTCGCGATCTTCTTCACGGTTGCGGTATCTACGGACATGGATTTGCGGCTAGCATCGCCGCGCGGCTTCGCGCAACGCTTTTGCCGTCTCGGCGATTGCAATGGGGACAAGTGGGGCATCATGGATAGCAATTGCGGGCCGTCCGATTTTGCTGCACCGCACAACGGAGTGATGATTTGGCGCGCAAATTCCTCTATGTCGTGGCGGCGCTCATCGTGCTGACGATCGCTGCGGCCTTTGCCTACCGCCTGTTCGGCAACCAGCTGCTCCGCTGGTCGACCGTGCCCTCCGAGTCGTTCCAGACCCAGGCGGCGACGCGCGCGGAGGAGTATCGCGATGCCAAGATGTGGCTGGCGCGACCCGACCTGCCGGGCAATCCGGCGATGTGGGTGCCGACCGGCTATACCCCCGGCCAGCCCGGCCAGGGCGCCGCCGTCTTCTTCATCCACCCGACCTCCTATATCAGCAAGGCGCACTGGAACGCGCCGCTGGACGACCCCGAGACCAATGGCCGCGCCGAGCTGTTCCTGCGCGGGCAGGCGAGCGCATTCAACGGCGCGGGCGACATCTGGGCCCCGCGCTATCGCCAGGCGACCTTCGGCGCGTTCCTGACCAGCATGGCGGATGCCGAGCGCGCGCTCGACCTCGCCTACAAGGATGTCGACGCCGCCTTCACCGCGTTCCTGACGCAGGTCGATCCCAACCGCCCGCTGATCCTGGCGGGGCATAGCCAGGGCGCGCTGCATCTGTCGCGGCTGTTGACCGACCGCGTGGCGAAGGACCCCGCGCTCAAGCGTCGGATCGTCGCGGCCTATGTCGTCGGCTGGCCGATCTCGACGACCGCCGACCTGCCCGCGATGGGCCTGCCCGCCTGTACGAAGCCCGACCAGACGGGGTGCATCCTCAGCTGGCAGAGCTTCGGCGAACCCGCCGATCCGTCGCTGATCCTCGACGTGTTCGACCAGACCAACGGCTATACCGGGGCACCGCGGAAAGGAACCGCGATGCTCTGCACCAACCCGCTGACCGGCATGTCCGGCGGCGAAGCGCCCGCCACCGCCAATCTGGGCACACTCTATCCGTCCGCCGATCTGAAGACCGCCGCCATCACCGCAGGCAAGGTTCCGGCGAAGTGCGAGGGGCGCGGCATCCTGAGCATCGGCGAAGGACCGAGCGTCGGCCCCTATGTGCTGCCCGGCAACAACTACCACGTCTATGACTATAGCCTGTTCTGGGCCAATGTCCGCGCCGATGCGGAACGCCGCTTGAAAGCCTTTCGATGACCCTGATTACGACCGACCGTAGCGAATTTCGCGCCGCCCTCCCCTCCGGCGGGCGGCTGATCGGGCTAGACGTCGGCACCAAGACCGTGGGCACCGCGCTGTGCGACGCCGGATGGAGCTTCGCCAGCCCCGCCACCCTGATCCGCCGGACCAAGTTCACCAAGGACAAGGAACAGCTGATCGCGATGATCGCCCAGCAGGGATGCAAGGGGCTGGTCATCGGCCTGCCGCTGAACCTCGACGGCAGCGAGAGCCCACGCTCGCAATCGACCCGCGCCTTTGCCCGGAACTGCGCCGATCTGGGCCCGATCCTGCTCTGGGACGAACGCTGGTCCACCGTCGCGGTCGAACGCACGATGATCGAACAGGATATGAGCCGCGCCAAGCGCGCCGAACGCATCGACAATCTGGCGGCCGCGCATATCCTTCAGGCGGCGATCGACGCACTGGTGATGGCCTGACGCCTTTTCTTCCCTCGCCCCTCTTTGAGGGGAGAGGGTTGCGCAGACTTGGTCTTTGCATGGCAAAGACTTAATCGAAGCTGGGTGAGGGGTGTGCGCTCGCGGGGCGAGCGCGCGAGCCATTCGGCTCGCTCCACCCCTCACCCAAGCTGCGCTAGCCAGCACGCTGGCAAGCTCCGCTACCCCTCTCCCCTTTCCAGGGGAGAGGGAGAAAATAGGGCGGCATGAATGACGATCAATTGACCGCAAAACGACCATGATCGCCAGCAATGTCATATATTGGTCTTTAGCCAGTCGTTAACCCGTCACCCAAGCCCCCTAGCTGCGCCGCTTCCTGTGGAGCCTTTGGGGGGCCAGTCGTGCAGCGTGTTTCCATTCTTTCCCGTTCGATGTTGATGATCGGTGCGGCCGTCATCGCCGTGCCTGCGATGGCGCAGCAGCAATCCGATCCGGACGCCACCGAGGCCGCGACCAATGGCGACCAGATCGTCGTCACCGCGAACCGCACCACCCGCTCCTCGGTCGAGCTGGGCGCGGCGGAGATACAGAAGGTGTTGCCCGGCGCCAGCCCGATCAAGGCGATCCAGACGCTGCCCGGCGTGCAGTTCGAAACGGCCGATCCCTGGGGCAACAACGAACAGAATATCTCGCTGTTCGTCCACGGCTTCAATCAGAACCAGCTGGGCTTCACCATGGACGGCGTGCCGCTGGGTGACCAGTCCTATGGCAATTACAACGGCCTGACGCCGCAGCGTGCGGTCATCAGCGAGAACGTCGCGCGCGTCCGCCTGACCGCCGGAGCCGCCGATCTCGGCACCGCCTCGGCCAGCAATCTGGGCGGCGGGATCGAAACCTATTCGAGCGACCCGGCGGCCACGCTGGGCGTGCGCTTCGCGCAGACGCTGGGCAGCTATGACGCGACCCGGACCTATCTGCGCATCGACAGCGGCGAGGTCGAGGGGCTGGGCGGCACCAATAGCGGCTATCTCTCGGTCGTCCGGCAAAAGGCGCGGGCTTGGGAATTCAACGCGCGTCAGGGCGGGTGGCAGGGCAATGCCAAGTTCGTCCACAAGGGCGAGAACGGCACACTGACCGGCTATTTCGACATTTCGGACAAGGTCGAGCCGAACCAGGATTCAGTCGCACACAATGCGGGCGGGATCGAACCCTATTACCGTTCGCTGCTCTATCCGAACTGGCAGGCCGCGCTCGCCTATGTCGATGCGAACGGCGCGCCGCCTGCGAACAACCCCAACAATTACATGAACTATTTCGGCGACGCACAGCGCACCGATTATCTGGGCTATATCAAGTACGAACACCGCTTCGGCGATGCCGTCACCTGGACCAATCAGGTCTATTACCATCATGACGAGGGCCAGGGGCAGATCACCGGCCCGATCGCGGCCGCCGGTCTGCCCGGCCTGTTCCGCATTTATTATCCGGGGCAGAATCTGAAGGCCGTCTTCGGCGGCTCGGGCTATGCGCTGCGTACCACCGAATATGGCATCGACCGGAAAGGCGGTATTTCGACGCTGGCGATCCGTGCGGGCGACCATGAGATCGAGCTGGGCGGCTGGTACGAGCATAACCGCAACACGATCTTCCGCCGCTGGTATGCAGCCCCGATCGACAATCCGCCCTCGCCCTATGAATGGGCCGACCCTGCCAAGCTGCGCCTGACCCAATATGCCGCGATCACGAAGTACGACCTGATCCAGACGCATATCCAGGATCGCTGGCACGTCACCCCGGTGGTGACGCTCGAGGCCGGGTTCAAGTCCAGCCTGCAATTCGCCGATGGCCGCGTGCCCACCCAGCCGCTGCCGGGCGCGCTGCCCGGCACCTCGACCGGCTATCCACAAGGGCGGCTGAACACGAAGAAGTGGTTCCTGCCCGCCTTCGGTGCGATCTGGGACATCGGCAGCAACGACCAACTGTTCGGCCATATCCAGAAGAATGTCCGCCAGTTCCAGGCCTCGGTCGCGGCGGGCCTGTCGCCTTTCGCGGTCGGTAGCCAGCAGGCGTTCGACCAGATCAAGGCGAACACCTCACCCGAAACCTCCTGGACCTATGAGGCGGGCCTGCGCTCGCGCCATGCGCTCGACCTCGGCCCGCTGACCGGAATCGAGGCGCAGATCAGCGCCTATCATGTCGACTTCGACAACCGCCTGCTCCAGATCAGCGCGACGCCGGTCATCGCCTCGGTCATAGGCGGCGTGTCGATCCTGCAGAATGTCGGCCGCGTGCGCACCAACGGCGTCGACGCCTCCGCCACCCTGCGCTTCGGCCCGCACCTGTCGGTCTACAATGCGCTGTCGTACAACAGCTCGAAATACCGCGACAATTATGTCAGCGGCACGACGACCGTCCCGACCGCCGGCAAATATGTACCCAACACCGCCAAGTGGCTGAACAAGACGGTGGTGTCGATCAATGACGGCCCGTTCGAGATCCAGGCGATCGGCGATTATGTCGGCCCGCGCTTCGCCACCTATACCAACGACCAGTCGATCGGCGGGCGTTACCTGCTGAACCTGCAGGCGAGCTACAGCCTGCCGCAGATCGACGGGTTCGGGGTCAAGGACCTGAAGCTGTCGGTCAACGTCACCAACGTGACCAACCGCAAGGGCATTTACGAACTGGTCGTCGGCGCGGCGTCGAAGACGTGGAACAGCTATGCCCAGCCGCCACGCATGGGCTTCATCACCCTGTCGGGCGCCTTCTGACGAAAGCGACGTGCCGGATCGGGAAGCCTCGCGGCTCCGATCCGGCACGTTGGCTTGCGACCCGGAACCGGGTGCGGCAGACCGGCCGGGCATGATCCCCGACCACGCGCCCTCGCCTTCGCCGCTTCACTGGCGTCGCCCATCCTTCTGGATGCTCGCAATGCTGGCGGTGGTCTATGTGACGCAGGTCCATGCGATGACCGTGGCGATGCAGTTGCGCGGGCCGTGGTATGACGAATTCTACACGCTCTACGTCGCGCGCCCGGGCGTTCCCTTGCCTTACGCCTTTCACCGCTGGCTGGCGGACAATCATCCGCCGCTCTTCTATGCGCTGGCCCGCGCGACGACATGGCTGGGCACGACGGTCGAGGAGCGGCGCGCCGTCAACCTGTTCCTTTTCGTCCTCGCCGGTATCCAGCTGGCGTGGTGGCTGATCCCGCGGGGTTTGCGGCGGATCGGCTGGGTCTATGCCGTGGCGCTGGCCAGTGCCTGGCCCGCCATCGACCGCGCGGCCGAATTGCGATCCAATTATCTCGCCTTCGCGGCCGCCGCCGTCGCGGTCGCCGCGCTGATCGCCGTCGAGCGGGACCATCGCGCGCACCGCAAGGCCGAGTGGGTAATGTTGACCCTGGCGCTGCTCGTAGCGCTCAACGTCCATCTGGCGGCCAGCATGATCGTCGGCGGGCTCGTCGCGGCCATGATCCTGCGCCGGATGATTGCACGCCAGTGGCCCAGTGCCGCCCGGTTGCTCGCGGCGGCAAGCATCGCGGCCATGCCGCTGCTGATCCAGCTCGTCATGTCGTTCGGACAGCTCGACGCCAATACCCGCCATTTCTGGATCGAGGGCGGCCTGACCCGCGCGCGCTGGGCGATCCAGGGGGAGATCGAAAGCGGCCTGAGCGCCAACCTGCCGATCACCATCCTGGCGGTCGTCGGTTTCGGGTTGCTGGCGCATCGAAGCTGGCGCGAACGGCGTCTTGCCCTGCGGGCCGATCTGGCGGTGACGCTGGGCGTTGGGCTGGCGATCGCCTGCGCGGTGATGGTGGCGGTGCATCTGTGGCGCCCCTTCATCATGAGCCGCTATCTCGTCGCGCTCCACCCGCCGATCGCCATGATGCTGGCGCTGGGCGCGGCGGCACTGCTCGACCGGGTGCGGCCGCTGTTCGTGACGATCCTGTCCGTGCTGATGAGTTTGGCCGGACTGGCTGCGATCCATGCCAACATGGTCCGAACCGTGGCACAGCCGAGCTGGTATGGCACGGGCCGGGCGATCGCGACGATCCGGCGCAACTGCCCCACGACCCGGATCCATGTCGACGCCAGCGGCAACCGCCTCGTCATGGCGACACTGCCAAGCGAGAATCGCGACGTCTTCCCCTTTGCCTATCGAAACGTCGCGGATCATTTCGGCTTTCCGATCACCGACCCGCACGACCGGACCATGCCGCGCGACTGCCCGACGCTGTTCTGGACCGAGCATGTCGCCGGGCAACCGGACACCGCCCGCGAATTGGCGATGCGGCTGCGCGCCGCGGGCTTTCCGATCGGCCGGGCCCGGCTCCAGCGGATCGGCTATGGACGCGTGCTGCTGACCTGGCCGACACGCTGAGCGGCACCACTCAAGCCTTGCCGAACGCCGTCCCGCTCGCTACCCGGCGGCTTTAATGCAGACCTCGGATCATCGCCCCGGCACGCTCATTCAGGGTGGCGCCGTTTTCCCGCACCGGCATCTGACCGGCATCGACGGCCTTCAACCGCATGAGATCATGTTCCTGCTCGACGAGGCGGAACATTGGCTCGATCGCGGCGCGACCGATACGCCCGACACAAGGCTGGCGGGCCTGACCCAGATCAACGCCTTTTTCGAGAACTCAACCCGGACTTTGCTGTCCTTCGAGATCGCGGGCAAGCGCCTGGGTGCGGACGTGGTCAACATGCACGCGGCGCAGTCGAGCGTGAAGAAGGGCGAGACGCTGATCGACACGGCGATGACGCTGAACGCGATGCGTGCCGATGTGATCGTGATCCGCCACATGGCGAGCGGAGCGGTTCGCCTGATCGCCGACAAGGTCGACTGCCCGGTCCTGAACGCGGGCGACGGGCGGCACGAGCATCCCACGCAAGCGCTGCTCGACATGCTGACCATCCGCCGCCGCCGGGGTAGCGTCGCGGGGCAAAAGGTCGTGATCTGCGGCGACATATTGCACAGCCGGGTCGCGCGTTCGGACATCCTCGCGCTCACCGCGCTCGCGGCCGAGGTGCGGATCTGCGCACCCTCGACGCTGATGCCCAAGGGGATCGAGCGGATGTTCGTGACCCCCTTCACCGATTTCGACGAAGCGATCGAGGATGCCGACGTGGTCATGATGCTGCGCGTCCAGAACGAGCGGATGGCCGGCGGCTATATCCCCTCCACGCGCGAGTACCGGATGCGCTACGGCCTGACCGCCGAACGGCTGAAGCGCGCCAAGCCCGGTGCGCTGGTCATGCACCCCGGCCCGATGAACCGGGGCGTGGAGATCGACTCGGAGGTGGCGGACGGTCCGCAATCGGCGATCACCGAGCAGGTGGCGATGGGCGTCGCGGTGCGCATGGCGTGCCTGGATGTGCTGACCAGACGGGCGCGCAAGCTGGAGGGCTGGGCATGAGCGTCACCGCCTTCACCAATGCCACGCTGGTCTGCCCGGTCGGCGGCGAGGTCAAGGGCCAGACCCTGCTAGTCGAGGACGGCGTCATCACCGGCCCAGGAGACGTGCCGGAGGGCGCGACGGTCGTCGACTGCGGCGGCAAGCGGCTCGCCCCCGGCATCGTCGATTTGGGCGTGTTCAAGGTCGACCGCGCCGCCTGCCGCGCAGGCGGCATCGTGCGCGTCGGCCTGATGCCCGACCAGTCGCCGGTGCTCGACGATCCGGGCGTGGTGCAGCGCGCCGCGCTGATCGGGCGGCCCGACCTGTGGATCCACCCCATTGCGGCCGCGACCCGCTCGCTCGCGGGCACCGATCTGGCCGAGATGGCGGTGTGCGTGTCGGCAGGGGCCAAGGCGGTAGGCACCGGGCGCGGCTGGATCGCCGATTCGGGGGTGATGCACCGGGTCCTCGCCTATGCGGGCGATCTGGGCCTGACCGTCATCGCCCATGCCGAGGACGGTGGCCTTGCCGCCGATGCGGTGGCGACCGAGGGCGAGACGGCGAGCCGTCTGGGCCTGCCCTCTGCCCCCGCCATTGCCGAGTCGCTCGCCATCGCACGCGATCTGATGCTGGCCGAGGAAACGGGCGCGAAGCTGCACATCCGGCAGGTCACGACGGCCGCGGGCTTCGACCTGATCCGCGCGGCCAAGCGTCGGGGCGTCAAGGTGACGTGCGGCATCACGCCCGCGCATCTCCACCTGTCCGACATCGCGGTCACCGATTTCCGCACCTTCGCCCGCCTTTCGCCGCCACTACGCGACGAGAGCGACCGGCAGGCCGCGCTGGCAGCGGTAGCGGACGGGACGGTCGACGTCATCGGATCGGGTCACGACCCGCACGGGCCGGAGTCCAAGCGCCTGCCCTTCGTCGATGCCGAGGCGGGCATGGCGGGGGCGGAGACGCTGCTCCCGCTGGCGCTGATGCTGGTGCGGGACGAGCGGATCACCCTGCCCCGGCTATTTGCGCTGCTGGCAGCCAATCCGGCCAAGGTGCTGGGCCTCGACACCGGCACGCTGGAGCCGGGCAAGCCTGCCGATCTGATGCTGTTCGACGCCGACAAGCCCTGGATGGTGTCGGGCGACACTTTCGCCTCGGCGGGCAATACGCCGTTCGACGGCTTCCCGGTGCAAGGCCGCGCCCTGCGCCTCTGGAAGGCCGGACGAGAAATTCTCTAACAGAAATCCTCCCCATCTCTGATGGGGAGGGGGACCGCGCCCGCAGGGCGTGGTGGAGGGGCGGCAACGCCAGCGAGGGTTGCGGCCCCTCCACCACCGGGCTGACGCCCGGCGGTCCCCCTCCCCAAGCATAGCTTGGGGAGGAATAAAAAAAGCCTCGCCGAGACGTCTCGGCGAGGCTTTTTACGTACCCCTTTATCAGCTTAGCCGCGACGGGGACCGCGCGGGCCGCCCTGGGTGGGGCGCGGCGAATAGCGGCGCGGGCCGCCGGGGCCACCGGCTGGGCGACCGCCCATCGGGCGGTTGCCGCCCGGGCCGCGACGCGGACCGCCATGGCCCGAGCCGCCGGCGGGGGGGCCATCGGCCTGCTCGATCGCGATATCGTCCTCGGCATGATCTGCCTCGGTCCGCTTCAGCGCGGCGACGAAACGGGACGCCAGTGCCGACGGGATTTCGAACAGCGTCTCGTTCGGCTGGATGCGGATCGCGCCGATCTCGTTGCGGGTGATGTGCCCGCGACGGCAGATCAGCGGCAGCAGCCAGCGCGGATCGGCATTCTGGCTGCGACCGACGCTCATGCGGAACCAGGCGGTGTCGTCGAACCCTTCGCGACGCTCGCGCGGGGCCGGAGCGTCGCCCTCGACCAGTTCCTCGGCCTGGGGAAGGGCTGCGCGGTGCGCCCGGACGAGCGCGGCGGCGATATCCTCCGGCGACTTCTCGGCGAGCAGGCGGGTGGCCAGCTCACGATCACCCTCGTCCACCTCGACCGGCGCCAGCAGCGCGGCGAGCAGACGCTCGCGGTCCTGTGCGCGGATTTCCTCCAGCGTCGGCGCGCGACGCCATTCGGCATCGATGCGTGCGCCGCGTAGCATGCCCTCGACCCGACGACGGCGCGGATAGGGGACGATCAGGATCGCGGTGCCCTTGCGGCCCGCGCGGCCGGTGCGGCCCGAACGGTGCTGGAGCGCTTCGGCATCGCGGGGGATTTCGACATGGATGACCAAAGTCAGGCCGGGCAGGTCGATGCCGCGTGCCGCGACGTCGGTCGCGACGCAGACGCGAGCGCGACCGTCACGCAGCGCCTGGAGCGCATGGTTGCGCTCGTTCTGCGAATGCTCACCCGACAGCGCCACCGCCGAGAAACCGCGCTCGACCAGGCTGGCGTGCAGGTGGCGGACATTGTCGCGGGTGGCGCAGAACAGGATCGCGACCTCCGCCTCGTGCAGGCGCAGCAGGTTGACCACCGCCGCCTCGATATCGGCGGGCGCGACCGTCACCGCCTGATAGGCGATGTCCGCATGGCCCTTGTCCTCGCTGATCGTCTCGATCCGCTTGGCATTGGTCTGGTAACGCTTGGCGAGCTGCACGATCGGGCGCGGCATGGTCGCCGAGAACAGGAGCGTGCGGCGCTCGGACGGCGTGCCGTCGAGGATCTGCTCCAGGTCTTCGCGGAAGCCCATGTCGAGCATCTCGTCCGCCTCGTCGAGAACGACGAACTTCAGCGATGACAGGTCAAGCGCGCCACGCTCCAGATGGTCGCGCAGACGGCCCGGCGTGCCGACGACGATATGCGTGCCATGGCTGAGCGCCCGGCGCTCGCGCGAGGCGTCCATGCCGCCGACGCAGGTCGCGATACGCGCACGGGCCCCGGCATAGAGCCATTCCAGCTCGCGGCTGACCTGCAGCGCCAGCTCGCGGGTCGGCGCGATAACCAGCGCCATCGGCGCGCCCGGCTGGGGCAGGTGATCGCCGCCGCCCAGCAGCTCGCTCGCCATCGCAAGGCCGAAGGCGACGGTCTTGCCCGAGCCGGTCTGGGCCGACACGATCAGGTCGCGGCCCTGGGCGTCATCCTCGATAACGGCGGCCTGGACGGGGGTTGGGGCGGTATAGCCGCGCGCGGAAAGGGCAGCCGACAATACCGGCGGCAGAGCAGAAAAAGGCATGGGGACTCCAACAGAAAAAGGAGCGCGTACCGCCGAACCAAGGGACCCATCCCTCTTAGTTGGCGGATACACCCATGCGGCACGGGTGAATGTTTGCGTTCCGTGAAAGCGTGGCCCTTTACACGATTGTACAGAAAACTCAAGCCGCGCTTGCGGCGAACCGAATGGCCCGCCATGGAGCCGCGCCATGAGCCCATGCGTTGATACCCGATGAGTGTCGCCTTTCGCCGCGAATCCGATGAGGAACATCTCGAACCCAAATTCGAGCTGCCGATCCCACCCGGCCCCAATCTGGTCACGCCCAGGGGGCTGGAACTGACCCGCGCCAAGGTCGCCGAAGTCGAAGCCGCGGTCGCTTCCGCGACGGATGATGAGAAGCGTACCCGGCTTCAGCGCGAACTCCGTTACTGGAACACTCGCGCCGCCACCGCCGAACTGGCCCCCACCCCCGCCGAGGACGAGGTCGGGATCGGCAGTACGGTGACGATCCGGCTGAATGGTCAGACGAAGACGCTGACCATCGTCGGCCATGACGAAGCCGACCCGGCCCATGACCGCATCGCCTATGCCGCGCCGCTGGCGCGCGCACTGATGGGCGCGATGGCGGGGGAGACGGTTGCGTTCGGGGGGAAAGCGGATGCGATCGAGGTGGTGGAGGTAAGCTAGTCTCCCCGACCTTCCACTTCTGCATCCCCTCCCGCAGGCGGGAGGGGACCGAGGGGAGGGAAAGGTGTCTCACCGAGACCATCGCTTGAGGCCTACCCTCCCCCATCCCCTCCCGCCTGCGGGAGGGGCGTGCCAAGCCGCAAACCGAGTAATCTATCGCTTCTGCTGCAGAACGACTAAACCGCGCCCATGCAACACTATGACGCGATCATCCTCGGCGCAGGGGCGGCGGGGCTCATGGCGGCGGCGACCGCCGGGCAGCGGGGGCGGCGGGTGCTGGTCGTCGATCATGCCGATGCACCGGGCAAGAAGATCCTGATCTCCGGCGGCGGGCGGTGCAATTTCACCAATATCGGCACCGCGCCCGACCGCTTCCTGTCGGCCAATCCGCATTTCGCCAAGTCGGCGCTGGGCCGCTACACCCCCGCCGACGTCCTGGCCCTGGTCGAGGCGCACGGCATCGCCTGGCATGAAAAGACGCTCGGGCAACTGTTCTGCGACGGGTCGGCACGACAGATCGTCGACATGCTGCTCGACGAATGCGACCGAGCCGCGCGATCCGGCGGCGGCGTCGACGTCGCCTTGGGACAGCCGGTCGAAAGCGTCACGCATGACGGAGCGCAGTTCCGCGTGACCCACGGCGGCAAGACCGCAACCGCCCCCCGCCTGATCGTCGCGACCGGCGGGCCGAGCATCCCCAAGATGGGCGCGACCAGTTACGCCTATGACCTGGCGCGCCAATTCGGGTTGAAGGTGGTCGAGCCGCGCCCGGCCCTCGTGCCGCTGACGCTGGGTGGCGAAGAGACGCTGTTTCGCTCGCTTTCCGGCGTCGCGTCGGAGGTCGTCGCACGCGCGGGCAAGACGCGGTTTCGTGAGGCCGCGCTGTTCACCCATCGCGGGCTGTCGGGTCCCGCGATCCTGCAGGTGTCGTCCTATTGGCGGCATGGCGAGGCCATAGGGATCGATTTCCTGCCCGATTGTGCGCCCGACTGGCTGCTCGCCCTGAAGCGCAGCGCCCCGCGCGCCAGTCCGCGCCGCGCACTCGGCCAGCATCTGCCCGACCGGCTGGCCGAGACGCTGGCGGAACGGCTGGCATTGCCCGGCGAACTGGGGGCCGCGACCGACAAGGTACTGGCGGCGGCACAGGGCCGCCTGGCCGACTGGACTTTCCACCCCAATGGCAGCGAGGGCTATGCCAAGGCCGAGGTGACGGTCGGCGGCGTCTCGACCGCCGGGCTGTCCTCCCGCACCATGGAGGCCAAGGCGGTGCCGGGCCTTCACTTCGTCGGCGAGGCGGTGGACGTCACCGGCTGGCTGGGCGGCTATAACTTCCAATGGGCCTGGGCGAGCGGCCGCGCGGCGGGCGAGGCCGTCTGACCTTCCCGCCTGTGGCTCAGGCGACGCCGATACCGGGCCGTGCCCATTGCGCCATGTGGTCGCCAGCCTGACGGCGGACGAAACACGAGCCTCCCGCCACACGATAGCGACGGCAGAATGAGTCGGCATCCGCGCGGTTCAGCCCGCCGACCGACAATCGGTACAGCTGCCCCCCCGACAGACGTACGGTCCCGCTTTGTGGGGCATAGCCCGCCAAGCCACCATAGCGCCGGGTGAGTTGCGCCCAGGCCTTTTGCGCGCCGTCCGCCTTGCCGAAGGCCCCGATCTGAACATTCCAGTCGCCGCCGCGCCGCGCGACGACACGCCGTTCCTCGGCGCGACGAAGCAGGGCGGGCGTGGTGACCAGGCCCGGCGCCATGCGCTCGGCCCGTGCGAGCATGGTGGCGGGCGCCGCGTCATCGTCACGCCGCGCCATCATCGGGTTCGATGAAGCCGGAGCGGCGACATGCAAGGCCGGGCGCTCGCGGGTCATGGGCAGCGCCTGGACGATCTCGCGACGCGCCGCAAAGGCGATCCGGGCCGCTGCCGGATCGGCGACGACCGGGGCGGGGTCGGCCGGACCTGCGTTCGCAGCCTCAGGCCGTGGCTCAGGCAGGGCCTGCACCATCTCCTGCACGACCGCCACCGAGGGCGCGGCGTTCAGCGCCAGCGTGATGGGCTGGCCGGTGTCGACCGCCTGTCTGATGCCGAGCAGCGAGGAGACCCGGTCGGCCGGGCTGGCATTGGCGGCGAAGTCGGCCCATTCGCGCATACGGACCTCGACATCGGCAGGCGCCATGTCGGCCGACGCCGCCATGCGTGCCATTTCCCACTGGCCGGACAGCGCCAGCGCCAGCGCCAGGTTCTGCCGGGTCTTGACGCTCGCCCCCGGTTCGCGCGCGGCGGCGGTCAGCAGGCGGACGCCTTGGCCCGGTGCTCCCGCCAGCGCCAGGGCGAGCCCCAGATCGGCGGATGGAATGACGGCGGCATGTTCGTCGAGCAACGCCCGCGCCCCCTCGCCATTGCCGCCCGCGATCAACGCCAGCGCCAGGTTCAGCGCGGCGCGGCCATCGCCCGGGTCAAGCTGCAAGGCGTCCGCAAAGGCCTGTCGCGCCGAGGCGAAACGCCCGGCCTGAAGATAGCTTTGTCCCAAAAGCGAACGATAGGTCGCGTTCCTCGGTTCGGCGGAAACCAGTCGCTCGGCCGAGGCCACGGCCGCCTCGCCATCGCGTTGCGCCAATATCCGACGGGTATGGTCGGCGAGTGCGGCGGTCGCCTTGGCCGGGCCGGCCTGCGCGTCCAGTCTCGCCGAGCGGGGGCTCGTCGCGGTGCAGCCGCCCAGTATCAACACGCCGACGCTGCAGGACAGAAGAGTGCGGAACGTGGTCATATCGGTCATCCGGTTCAGCCCAGGGGAAGGCGGCCGATACGCCGTGCCAGGGACGTGCGAGACGCCCGGAGCATGACCCCATTCCCCGATCGGACGCCGTGCTAGCCCCAAAGCCCATAAGGAACGGTTAACCCCTCACTGCCAGCTTTACCCGCCGCCCCTGGCGGGGCATGGATGGCGCGTGCAACAAGGGTGTAAGGACGAAGGATGATGCGCAGATTCCCGATCGGCGGCATGGTCGCGCCCGTCGCCCTCTTGATGGCAGTTCCCGCCTTGGCCGTGCCCGACGTCAAGGCCGGGGTCGAGGCCTGGGCGCAGGGCGATTATCGCAAGGCCGTCGACGAATGGCGCGGACCCGCCGTCGCGGGCGATGCCGATGCGCAGTTCAACCTGGCCCAGGCCTATAAGCTGGGGCGTGGCGTGCCGCTCGACCCCGCGCTTGCCGAAAGCTGGTTCCGCAAGGCTGCGGTCCAGGGCCATGTCCAGGCGGCCGACAATTACGGCCTCGCGCTGTTCCAGGCGGGCAAGAAGGCCGAGGCCGCGCCATGGCTGGAAAAGTCGGTCGCGCATGGCGAACCGCGCGCGCAGCTGGTGCTGGGCACGATGCTGTTCAACGGCGACGGCGTTCCCCGCGACTATCCGCGCGCCTATGCGCTGATGACGCTGGCGTCGCAGGCGGGCGTGCAGGCCGCGTCGCAGACGCTGGCGCAGATGGACCAGTATATCACCCCGCCCGACCGCCAGCACGGCGTCGAGCTGGCCCAGCGCTACCGTGCGCAGCTCGCCGCGCTGCCCACGCCCGCACCCGTCGCGAACGGGCCGAAGCGGGTGATGGTGGGTCCCAATCCCGCCACTGGCCAGACCGCCGCCAGCAGCACTCCTGCCGCCAGCCCGCCCGCCCCTTCGCCATCGCGGGTACAGCCGGTGCCGGTCGCCCCGTCACGCCCCACCACCTCGGCCTACGGCGCCAGCTATCCAGTGCCGGGCGCCCCCGCCGTTCGCGAAGAGGCCTCCGATCTGGTCGGCCAGCGCAACGCCGCCGCGCCGCCGCCCGCCCCCAGGCCCCGCGCGGCGAAACCAGCTCCGGCGACGCATGCCAGCGGCGGTGCCTGGCGGATCCAGCTCGGCGCGTTCCGCGATCGCGGAAATGCCGATCAGTTGTGGCAAAGGGTGCGCGGTCGCCTGGGCGGTGCGAAGCCCTTCTTCGTCACGGTGGGCAGCGTCACCCGGCTGCAGGCGGGCGGCTATGGCAATCGTAGCGCGGCACAGGCGGCGTGCAGCCGCTCGGGCCAGCCCTGCGTGGTGGTCGCGCCGTAATGCCCTATTCCTCCCCTGGCAGGGGAGGAATGTTCGGCCTGCCCTTAACCGACCACCCACTCCGCACTGGGAATGCCCTGCGCATAGAGGAGCGCGGTCAGGTCGCCATGATCGACCCGCGCCGCCGCCGCGCCCGCGACGATCGGCTTGGCCCGGTACGCGATGCCCAGCCCGGCCCGGCGGATCATCGCCAGGTCGTTGGCGCCGTCGCCCACCGCCATGCTCTCCGCCGCGCCGATGCCCAGTTCGTCGAGCGCGGCGAGCAGCGTCTTTTCCTTGGTGTCCGAACCGACGATGGGCTTGCGCACCGTGCCGGTCAGCTTGCCGTGCGCGATCTCGAGGTAATTGGCGATGGCACGGTCGAAGCCGATTTCGGCGGCGACCGGCTCGGCGAAGCGGGTAAAGCCGCCCGACACAAGAATGGCGTGACCGCCGCGCGCCTTCATCGTGCGGATCAGCGCGCGGGCTCCAGCCATCAGCGTCACCCGCTCGGCCAGGCATTGTTCGATGACGCGCTCGTCCAGCCCTTCGAGCAGCGCGACGCGCGCGTCGAGCGCGGCGGCGAAGTCGAGTTCGCCGCGCATCGCGCGTTCGGTGACCTCGGCGACCTGCTCCTTGATCCCGGCATAATCGGCCAGTTCGTCGATGCACTCGACGGTAATCATGGTGGAGTCCATGTCGGCGACCAGCAGCCGCTTCTCACGGTGCGCCGCCGCCTGTACGATGACATCGGTCGCGTCGAACCGCCCCTCCAGCGCCTCACGCGCCACCAGCGGATCGCCAGTGAAGTCGAGGTCGGCCGCGATACCCGTATCGATCCAGCGGGTATCGGCAACGGTGCAGCCCGCCGCCGCCAATTTTGCCTGCGCGGTCGTCAAATCGGCATCGGCCAGCCGGCCCTTGGCTGCTATCAGCGTGGCGATGAACATGGCGAACTCCTCTGACCGACCCAGGGTCGCGCTCATCGCAGGGCCGACCGCCAGCGGCAAGTCCGCATTGGCGCTCGATCTGGCGAAGGCGACCGGCGGCACGATCATCAATGCCGATTCGGCGCAGGTGTACCGGGACCTGTCGATCCTGACCGCCCGCCCCTCCCTCGAGGAAGAGGCGCAGGCTCCGCATCGGCTGTTCGGCCATGTCAACGGCGCGGACACCGGCTATTCGGCGGCGCGCTGGGCGGCGGAGGCGCGCGCCGCGATCGACGACAGCGTGGCGGCGGGATCGCTACCGATCCTGGTCGGCGGCACCGGCCTTTATATGCGCACCCTGCTCGACGGCATCGCGCCGGTGCCCGAGATCGATGCCGATATTCGCGCAGAGGTCCGCGCCTTGCCCGTCGCCGAGGCACATGCCGCCCTGTCGCGCGAAGACGCCACCGCCGCCGCCCGGCTGAACCCGGCCGACACCACCCGCGTCGCCCGCGCGCTGGAGGTGGTGCGCTCGACCGGCCGCGCGCTGCACGAATGGCAGGCGCGCAAGGAAGGCGGCATCGGCGACCGCATCGCCCTTTCCGCCGTCATCCTGCTGCCCGATCGCGACTGGCTGAACGCGCGCATCGACCGGCGTTTCGGCGAAATGCTGGACGAAGGGCTGGACGAAGCTGCCGCCCTGCTCGCCCGCCCCGACCTGCCCGCCGACGCCCCCATCCGCCGCGCGATCGGCGTGCCCGAGGCCGCCGCGCTGCTGGCGGGCACCATGACCCGCGCCGAAGCGCAGGCGGCGGGCGCACTGGCGACAAGGCGTTATGCCAAAAGGCAATTCACCTGGTTCCGGCACCAGCCCGGCCCGGGCTGGACAGTGATTCCCGACACCGCGCCCGATGTGCGACGCAACATAATAGAAACTTTATTGCGCAATTGACGGTTGACGCGCACTTTTTAAACTTGTAGCCGCGCCATTCCCGACACGCCCCGTCAGTGGGCACGGACGCAGAAGGACGAAGACGATGACCGAGAAAAGCGGAGCCGATATCCTGGTCGAGGCGCTGTGCGATCTCGGCGTGGAGGTCGTCTTCGGCTATCCGGGTGGCGCAGTGCTGCCGATCTATGACGCCATGTTTCGATCGAAGCGCATCCGCCATATCCTCGTCCGCCACGAACAGGCGGCGACCCATGCGGCGGAGGGCTATGCCCGCTCGACCGGCAAGCCCGGCGTGGTGCTCGTCACCTCCGGGCCGGGCGCGACCAATGCGGTTACCGGCATCACCGACGCGCTGCTCGATTCGATCCCCATGGTGGTCATCACCGGCCAGGTGCCGACCGCGCTGATCGGCACCGACGCGTTCCAGGAAGCCGATACGGTCGGCATCACGCGCCACTGCTCCAAGCATAATTATCTGGTGAAGGACCCCGCGCGCCTGGGCGAGGTGGTGCATGAAGCGTTCCACATCGCGACCTCGGGCCGCCCCGGGCCGGTCGTGATCGACATCCCCAAGGACGTGCAGGTCGCCACCGCCCGCTATCAGAAGCCGGGGCCGATCCGTCACAAGACCTATCGCCCGCAGGTGAAGGCCGACCAAGCCCAAATCGAGCAGCTGGTCGACATGCTGGCGGCGGCCGAGCGGCCGATCCTCTATACCGGCGGCGGCATCATCAATTCGGGTCCGGCCGCGTCGCAGCTGCTGCGCGAACTGGCCCGCATCACCGGCGCGCCCGTCACCTCGACCCTGATGGGCCTGGGCGCCTTCCCGGCCAGCGACCCGCAATGGTTGGGGATGCTGGGGATGCACGGCACCTACGAAGCCAATATGGCGATGAACCAGGCCGACCTCGTGGTCGCTTTGGGCAGCCGCTTCGACGACCGCGTGACGGGGCGTCTGGATGCGTTCAGCCCCAATAGCCGGAAGGTCCATGTCGATATCGACCGATCGAGCGTGAACAAGAATGTTCGCGTCGACCTGGCCATCATCGCCGATGTCGGCCACGCGCTGGAGGATGCGGTGCGCATCTGGAAGTCGCGCCAGCATCCCAAGCCCGACACCACCGAGTGGCAGAGCCGCATCGCAGGGTGGCGCGCGGTCGGCTGTCTCTCGTTTCCGGAAGCGGGCGACGCGATCATGCCGCAGCGCGCGATCCGCGCGCTATACGACGCGACCAAGGCGCGCCAGCCGATCATCACCACCGAGGTCGGCCAGCACCAGATGTGGGCCGCCCAGCATTTCGGCTTCGAAAAGCCTAACAAGTGGCTGACCTCCGGCGGCCTGGGCACCATGGGTTACGGCCTGCCCGCCGCGATCGGTGCGCAGCTCGGCAATCCGGGGGCGCTGGTGATCGATATCGCGGGCGAAGCCTCGATCCAGATGAACATCCAGGAGCTGGCGACGGCGACCCAGTACCGCCTGCCGGTCAAGATCTTCATCCTGAACAACAAATATATGGGCATGGTCCGCCAGTGGCAGGAACTGACCTATGAGAGCCGCTATGCCGAAAGCTATTCGGACAGCTTGCCCGACTTCGTGAAGCTGGGCGAGGCCTATGGCTGGAAGGGTATCCTGATCGAGCATCGCGACCAGCTGGAGGACGGCATCGCGGCGATGCTGGACCATGACGGGCCGGTGATCGTCGACTGCCGCGTCGCCAAGCTCGCCAATTGCTTCCCGATGATCCCGAGCGGCGCGGCCCATACCGACATGATCCTGCAGGCCAATGAGGTATCGGGCACCATGGACGACGAGGCCAAGGCGCTGGTGTAACTCTTAGCTCCTCCCCGCCCGCGGGGAGGGGGACCGTGACGCGAAGCGGCACGGTGGAGGGGGATTGCCGCATGGGTCAGCGCTGGTGGAGAGCCCCCTCCACCACTCGCTGCGCGAGCGGTCCCCCTCCCCGTTCCGGGGAGGAATTACGAAATGCACATCAAGACCGAACAGGTGGAACGCCACACGCTGGCGGTGATCGTCGACAACGAACCGGGCATCCTCGCCCGGATCGCGGGGCTGTTCACCGCGCGCGGCTATAACATCGAGAGCCTGACCGTGTCGGAGATCACCGCCGACAAGGCCGTCAGCCGCATCACCATCGTCACCAGCGCCTCGCCGCCGGTGATGGAGCAGATCATCGCCCAGCTCGACCGGCTGGTCCCCGTCCACAAGGTCACCGACCTGACCGTGCTGGGCGACCATGTCGAACGCGAGCTGGCGCTGGTGAAGGTATCGGGCACCGGCGACCGCCGGATCGAGGCGCTGCGCCTGGCCGAGGTCTATCGCGCCCGCGTGGTCGACGCGACGATCTCCAGCTTCGTGTTCGAGGTCACCGGGGGCATCGCCAAGATCGACAAGTTCGTCGAGCTGATGGGCGAAGTCGGCCTGGTCGAGGTCGCCCGCACCGGCATCGCCGCGATCTCGCGTGGGGCCGAGGCGGCCTGACCCACTCACATTTTCCGACTATCAAGCGGCCCAAAGCGGCCCGGACATTTCGAAAAGGAAGTTAAAATGCGTGTCTATTACGATCGCGACGCCGATCTGAACCTGATCTCCGAGAAGAACATCGCCATCCTGGGTTACGGTAGCCAAGGCCATGCCCATGCGCAGAACCTGCGCGATTCGGGCGTCAAGAATGTCGCGATCGCGCTGCGCCCCGGTTCGGCCTCGGCCGCCAAGGCGGAAGCGGCGGGTTTCAAGGTCCTGTCGAACAAGGAAGCCGCTGGCTGGGCCGACATCCTGATGATCCTGGCCCCCGACGAGCATCAGGCCGCGATCTATGACGCCGATCTGAAGGGCAATATGAAGCCCGGCGCCGCGCTCGCCTTCGCGCACGGCCTGAACGTCCATTTCGGCCTGATCGAGCCGCCCGCAGACATCGACGTCATCATGATCGCGCCGAAGGGTCCCGGCCACACCGTGCGCAGCGAATATGTGCGCGGCGGCGGCGTGCCCTGCCTGATCGCGATCCACCAGGACGCCAGCGGCAATGCGCATGACGTGGCGCTGGCCTATGCCAGCGGCGTCGGCGGCGGTCGCTCGGGCATCATCGAGACCAACTTCCGCGAAGAGTGTGAAACCGATCTGTTCGGCGAGCAGGCCGTGCTGTGCGGCGGCGCGACCGCGCTGGTCCAGGCGGGCTTCGAGACGCTGGTCGAGGCGGGCTACGCCCCCGAAATGGCCTATTTCGAGTGCCTGCACGAACTGAAGCTGATCGTCGACCTGATGTATGAGGGCGGCATCGCCAACATGCGCTACTCGATCTCGAACACCGCCGAGTACGGCGACATCAAGACCGGCCCGCGCATCATCACCGAAGAGACCAAGAAGGAAATGAAGCGCGTCCTGGCCGACATCCAGTCGGGCCGCTTCGTGAAGGACTTCGTCCTCGACAACCGCGCAGGCCAGCCCGAGCTGAAGGCCAGCCGCATCGCCGCCAAGCGCCACCCGATCGAACAGGTCGGCAGCGAACTGCGCGCAATGATGCCGTGGATCGGCGCGAACAAGCTGGTGGACAAGGCGAAGAACTGATTGTTCGCCGGGGGTGGGGCTCGGTGAGACACCGTTGCCCTCCCCCATCCCCTCCCGCTTGCGGGAGGGGTGAGCCCAGAAGCTATGACACGTTCCCCAACTGACCTTTCAACCATTTGATAGGCTTCGGGGGCGCGTAATGACTGCCAAGTAACGCTCCCCTCCCGTAAACGGGAGGGGATGGGGGAGGGCAGCGGAGCCTCGTAGAGACCTCCCCATCTCAACGCGGAAACGCATCGTTGCGACTCTGGCCTTTGACGTGCGTTCACCGCACGGCCCACAAAGGCCCCAGTCCAACAGGGAGTATCACCCATGCGTTTCGTCGTCCCCGCCGCCCTGGCGCTCGCCACCATCGCCGCCCCCGCCGCCATCGCCCAGACCCAGCCGGGCGCGCCCGTCGCCTCTCGCGTCGTCGCGGGCACCTATGCCGTCGACCCCGCCCATACCCAGGTCACCTGGTCGGTGAACCACATGGGCTTCTCGATGCTCGAGGGGCAGTTCGGCGCGTCGGGTGGCTCGCTGACCATCGACCCGGCCCGTCCCCAGGCCGCCAAGGTCGACGTGACCTTCAACATCAACGATCTGTCGGTGACCGCCGCCCCCTTCGCCAATCATCTGAAGTCGAAGGACTTCTTCGACGCCGCGACCTATCCGACCGCGCGCTTCGTCTCGACCGGCGTGAAGGTCATGGGCACCAAGGCGGTCATCACCGGCAACCTGACCATCAAGGATCAGACCAAGCCGGTCACGCTGAACGCGACCTTCGTCGGCGCGGGCATCAACCCGATGTCGAAGAAGCTGAACATCGGCTTCCGCGCGACCGCCAAGATCAAGCGTTCGGACTTTGGCGTCGGCGCCTATGTGCCGGTCGTGGGTGACGAGGTCGACCTGACCATCAACGCCGCCTTCACCGCGCAGTAATTCCTTTTCATCCCCATATAGAAGGCGGGGTCGCACGTCTGCGGCCCCGCCTTTTCGTACGTCATTGCGAGCGGAGCGAAGCAATCCAGAGCCACGGGCAAGACGCACTGGATTGCTTCGCTCCGCTCGCAATGACGGATGGTGTCAGGCGCCCGTCATCAATCGCGATATAGACAAGGCCGCCCCGACGCGGCATGAACCCGTCCACCATGATCGCCGCGCTGCTGCTTCGTTCGCTTCGACTTATCCGCCCTTAGGGGAGGATCGGCGTGGCCATGCGCGACTTCCCTAAGGGCTGAATGAACCGATAAGCCTGTCCCCGCCGCGTAAAAGGCCAGACGCGGCCGAGAATATTGGAAGACCCGACGATCATGCTGCGCGATCCCTCGACCAAATACCGCCCCTTCCCGACCATCGCCCTGCCCGATCGGCAATGGCCGAACCGTACGATCACGAGCGCGCCCCGCTGGCTGTCGACCGATCTGCGCGACGGCAACCAGGCGCTGATCGACCCGATGGACGCGGAAAAGAAGACGCGGATGTTCGACCTGCTGGTCAAGGTCGGGCTGAAGGAGATCGAGGTCGGCTTTCCCTCCGCGGGCGCGACCGAGTTCGACTTCATCTCCGGTCTGATCCGCGAGGACCGCATCCCAGACGACGTGACGATCCAGGTCCTGACGCAATCGCGCCGCGACCTGATCGAGCGCAGCTTCGAAAGCCTGGAGGGTGCGCGCACCGCCATCGTCCACCTCTATAACGCGGTCAGCCCGTCCTGGCGCAAGATCGTCTTCGGCATGACCCGCGACGAGGTGCGCCAGATCGCCATTGAGGGCGCCAAGATCCTGCGCGACGAAGCGGCCAAGCGCCCCAGCACCGACTGGTTCTTCGAATACAGCCCCGAAACCTTCTCGACCGCCGAGCTGGACTTCTCGGTCGAAGTCTGCGCCGCCGTCATGGACGTGCTGAAGCCGACGCCCGACCATCCGCTGATCCTGAACCTGCCCGCGACCGTCGAATGCGCGACGCCCAATGTCTATGCCGACCAGATCGAATGGTTCGGGCGCAACATTCCGAACCGCGATTGCGTGGTCATCTCGCTCCACACGCATAACGACCGGGGCACCGGCGTCGCGGCGGCCGAGTTGGGCGTGATGGCGGGTGCCGACCGGGTCGAGGGCTGTCTGCTCGGCAATGGCGAGCGAACCGGCAATTGCGATCTCGTGACCGTCGCGCTCAACATGTACACGCAAGGCGTCGACCCAAAGCTCGACCTGTCGGACATCGACGAGGTGGTGAACACGGTCAACTATTGCACCAACCTGCCCGTCCATCCGCGCACGCCCTATGCGGGCGATCTGGTCTTCACCGCCTTTTCGGGCAGCCATCAAGACGCGATCAAGAAGGGTTTTGCCGCACAAAGCGCGCGCAACGACGATTTGTGGGAAGTCCCCTACCTGCCCATCGACCCCGCCGATCTGGGCCGCAGCTATGAAGCGGTCATTCGCGTCAATTCGCAGTCCGGCAAGGGCGGCGTCGCCTGGGTGATCGAACAGGACAAGGGGCTGAAGCTGCCCAAGCGGCTCCAGGCCGATTTCAGCCGCCATGTCCAGGCGATGGCCGACGCCACCAGCCGCGAGCTGAATGCCGCCGACATCTGGGGCGGGTTCGAGGCGACCTATCTGCCGCGCGACGGCGACCGCTTCGTGCTGCGCGACTATGAGGAAAGCGGCTCGACCGGCCAGCGGACCTTTATCGGCCGCGTGCTGGTGGATGGCGAGGAGCGTTCGATCTCGGGGCGTGGCAACGGCCTGATCTCCAGCGTGATCGCCGCGCTGGCCGATACGACCGGGCCCAACCTGGAAGTTATCGACTATAACGAGCATGCCATCGGCCACGGCGCCGACGCGCAGGCCGCCGCCTATGTCGAGGCGCGCACCCCCGATGGCCGCGTCGTATTTGGTGTCGGGCTCGACACCGATATCGCCACCGCCAGCGTCAGGGCGGTACTCTCCGCCGCCAACCGGGCGTGATGCGCCCCGCCCTTCTCGGCTAAGACGACGCGCCATGCGGGCCATCGGAGCGTCGTTTCTTCCTGACCTGAAGGGCGAGGTCGCGGGCCGTAGGTCTGACGAAGGAGTGGCCGCGTCATGAGCGTCGCCGCCCCTCCGTCTCGCTGGGCGTTCATCCCCGAACGCTACCGCGAAAAGCTGCGGGAGCGCGGTGCGTCGATCACGCTCACCGTGCTGGCGCATCTGCTGCTGGCATGGCTGCTCTTCCATCTGGCGCCCAAGCTGATCGACCCGGAGAAATCCTCGTCGCTCAACACCTTTTCCGTATCACCCGACGACAAGGAGGCGGGTGCCCCGGTGCCCAAGACCCGAACCGCGACGCGCAAGCCCGCTTCGGCGGGCGGCTCCAAGGCGCCGGTTACGGAAAAGCGCCCCGACACCCCCACCCCGCCGACCGAGAAAAAGGCCGACACCTCCGCGCCCACCCCGTGGCAATGGGGCGACAAGTCGCTGTTCGCGGCGGGCGATATCGGGGCCCTCCCCAAGGGCGAAGGCAAGGGCGTCGGGTCGAGCAAGGGCGACGACCGGGGCGAGGACAGCGCATCGGCCTATGGCCCCGGCGAAGGCCCGGGCGGGCGGCGGCTCTATAATGCCGAATGGTTCCCGCGCCGTCCGAGCAATGCCGAACTGAACGGCTATCTGCGCGGCCCGCCGCCCGATGGCGGCTGGGCCCTGATCGCGTGCCGCACTATCCCGGACTATCGCGTGGAGAATTGCCAGGTGCTGGGCGAATCCCCGCTAGGCTCCGGCCTGGGTCGCGCGATGCGCGAGGCCGCATGGCAATTCCGCATCCGTGCGCCGCGCATCAACGGCAAGGAGATGATCGGCGAATGGGTCCGTATTCGGATCGACTTCACCACCACCAGAGGTGGCAACTGAGGTTTATAGCAGGATGCCATGAGATGAACCCACCCCTCCCCTTCAGGGGAGGGGCCGGGGGTGGGGCGCTGCCGCAAGCGTGACCTTCGTGGCGATGCCCCACCCCAACCCCTCCCCTGAAGGGGAGGGGCTCGCGTTGATCGGATGCAACGTCATCATGGTCTAATAGGTGAATTGCAGCTGGGTCCGGATCAGGTCGCCCGTCGCCCGGCCGGTTCGCCGGGAGTCCGCCTCGCGCCGCTCCATCCGGGCATAGGCGAGCGTGAGTTCCAGCGCCTCTACCAGCTGGATTTCGGCGCCCAGCTCCCATTCGTCGGTTTCCAGCCGGGGGGCGTCGACATTGGCTTTCCACCCGCCGCGATAACGCTGCCACCGGACATAGGGGATGGCCCGGCCGATCGGGGTCTTGCCCAGATCGGTCATCAGCTGAACATAGCCACCGCCGAGCCGCTGGCTGCGCACCGAGCGCAGGGCCATGTCATATTGCGGGCCCCAGCCGGTCGTCCATTCGGTCTGGATGCCGAAGGGCTGCGGATAGAGGATCGCGTGGAAGCCGACCCGGTCGTCGCGATATTCGACGGGACTGATCCCGCTGCGCAATTCAGGGCGATAGCGGTTGAAGATCGCCGATCCGCCCAGCTCCAGCACCTGCCCCTCGAACAACGGCTCCAGCCCGTCGAGCGCGAAGGGCCAGGTGGCCATGGCGACCTTCATCAGGCTGTCATTGCGCTCGGTTCGGTTGGTACCCTGCCCGTTATAGACCGCCAGACCGAACGCACCGTAATTGCCGAACAGCTTCTGCTTGTTCTTGGTCAGCCGGTCCCAGATCGCCTGGACATGGTCAGGGGTGTAATAGACGTTCATCCCGACATCGCGTTCGCCGGGGACGCCGCTGTTGATCGCATCGGATCGGTCGAGCGGCAGGCGGTTGGATGAGCTTTGCAGATTCTCCCAGCCGAACGGCAACTTGGACTGGCCGAAGCGCAGGCGCAGGCGGCGTTCGGGGTCGAGGAACCAGTCGACATAGACGTCGCGCAACTGGCCGAAATTCTCGCGCCGCTCGGTGCTCGACTGGTTGTTCACCGCCGCGCCGAAATCATGCTGGAAATAGAGTTGCAGCCGGTCGGTGATATCCCCCTGCAATACCAGCCGCACGCGGCGCAGCAGGAAGCCGCCATCGTCGTTGATCGAGCTGTCATGCACCGAGCGCAGCCGCGACCCGGTATCGGACAGAGGCTCGTGATCGTCCAGGATCGCATTGTAGCGAAGCTGCGTATAGCCGCGCAGGCGAAACCGCTCATACCAGGGGGCGCGAGCCGAGGCTGGCTTGGCGACGACCGCGACCCGCTGCGGCAGCGCTGGCGCCGGGTTGGGCGATGGCGCAGGCGTCGAAGCCGCGACCTGCGGCGCTGGCGTTGGTGCCGCCGCAACGGGCGACGGGCTTGCGGGGACGACCGCCGCCTTCTGGGCATCGGTCAGCGCCTTGATCTGCGCCTTGAGTTCATCGATCTGCCGCTGCAGTTCCTGTACGGTCTGGGCAGCCGCGGGTGCCGGGCAGCTTGCCAGCACGATCGCGGTGGCGATCCCGACACCGGCTCGCTGGGATTTCGACTTGATCGCCATGCTGTTCCGCCCTGTTTGCGGCGGCTTAGGACGGGTCCGGCCCCTTTCGCAACAGAATGATGACAGTGACGTGATATTCCTGTGACACCGCCGTTATCGTCAGCGCATCCGATCGATCTCGCACCCCACCCGCGCGTCGGGATAGATGCCGGTCTTGGTCGAGCGCACCTTCACCGATACCACCCGCGCATCGGCCAGGCACAGCGCCGCCACCGCTTCGCACAGGCTTTCCTGAAGCGCGAAGCCGGGGCCGCGCGCCATCGCCAATATCCCTTCGCGCAGGAAGTCATAATCGAGCACTTCCTCGATGCGATCGGCGCGGGGAGCCGACGGATAGGTGACGGTCATCGCCACCGACAGGCTGACCGGCTGGGGCTCGGTTTCGTGCGGGTGGATGCCCAGCCGCATCGCCACGCTCATATCGTCGAGCAGGATGGTATAGGTCGCGCTCATCCTCGTCCCTCGAACATCACATCGCCGTCGCGGCGGCAGAAGCGCTGGCCGCAATCGACATAAAGCGTCTGCCCCCTGATCCCGCGCGCGGTGAGCAGGAAGGATACAGCCTCCGCTACCGCCTCTGCGCCGATCGGGCGGCCTAGCAGGTTCTTGACCGATGCCGCCGAGAACTCTTCGTCGCTCTGATCGCCGCTTTGCAGGGTCAGGCCCGGCGCCACCGCATTGACGGCGATGCGCGGCCCCAGTCCCTGCGCCAGCATCCTATTCGCTCCCGCCAGCGCGAACTTGGCGCAGCTATAGGCGAAGAAATCAGGATTGGGGTTCGCCAGCTTCTGGTCGAGAATATCGACCACCGCGCCGTCCGCCACATCGTCCTGCCGCGCCAGCGCCGAGGCGAGCAAGGCGGGCGCGGCGGCGTTGATCGCATAGAGCCTGGCCATCAACCCCGCATCCGTTTGCGGGGGGCGATCATACTCGAAGGACGAGGCGCTGCTCACCAGCCCGTCAATCGGCCCGCCCGCTGCGGCACGCACGCGAGCGAACAGCGTGTCAATCTCGTCGATCCGCGACAGGTCGCCCTGCACCATCGGCGCGCCCAGCTCCTTCGCCAACGCCGCCGCGTCCTCGCCCGAGCCATTATAATGGATCACCGGCCGATGCCCGTCCGCCGCCAGCCGCCGGGCGATGCTCGCGCCCAGCCTTTTGGCCGCGCCGGTCACCAGCACGGTGCGGCGGATCATCCGCGCAGGCCCATCAGCGACAGCACTTCCTTGCGGCTGCGCTCGTCGCCGCGGAAGGTGCCCATCATCCGGCTGGTCACCATCGACACACCCGGCGTGCGCACCCCGCGCGAGGTCATGCAGCCATGCGTCGCCTCGATCACCACCGCAACGCCCAGCGGCTTCAAATTTTCCCAGATACAGTCGGCGACCTCGGCGGTCAGCCGCTCCTGCACCTGCAAGCGGCGGGCAAAACCATGCAGCACGCGGGCGAGCTTCGAGATGCCGACGACATGGTTGCGCGGCAGATAGGCGATATGCGCACGGCCGATGATCGGCGCCATGTGATGTTCGCAATGCGACTGGAACGGAATGTCCTTCAGCAGCACGATCTCGTCATAGCCGCCGACCTCCTCGAACACCCGCGACAGGTGGACGGCGGGATCGTCGCCATAGCCTGCGCAATATTCGCGCCATGCGCGCGCGACGCGCTTCGGCGTATCGACCAGCCCTTCACGCGTGGGATCGTCCCCCGCCCAGGCGATGAGGGTGCGAATGGCTTCGGCGACATGATCGGGCACGGCGATCTTGCCATCCGCGCCCATCAGGTCGCCATCCTCCGGATCGCCATGCGCGCAGCTCATATCATGTCCTTCACTACAAAGCCGGTGCGATAGCGTATCGATTGCCGGGGTGCAAAACGGGCAACACCTTAACCCACATCACGATTTTGGGTTCAGTGCTTCTTTGCGTTCCGGCCCACGCCCCCGCCCTCGCAACCGCCCCGTTTAGCCTGAGCGAAGCCTTGGATGGGACTGATGCTCAGCGCCGCAGCCGCTCCGCCGCCCACGCCAAATGATCGGCCATGAAGGTGGAGATGAAATTGTAGCTGTGGTCGTAACCCGGCTGCATCCGCAGGGTCAGGGCAATCCCCGCCTTATCACAAGCCTCGGCCAGCAATTCGGGGCGGAGTTGCTCGGTCAGGAACTGGTCGGCATCGCCCTGGTCGACCAGCAGGTCGGGCACCCGCGCACCGTCCTCGATCAGCGCGACGGCGTCGGCCTGCCGCCATGCCGCCCGGTCCTGCCCCAGATAGCCGCCCAGCGCCTTCTCGCCCCACGGTACCTGAGAGGGCGCGACGATCGGCGCGAAGGCCGACACGCTGCGGAACCGATCCGGATTGCGAAGCCCGATGGTCAATGCCCCGTGGCCGCCCATTGAATGGCCGGTGATCGCTTGCGCGCCCATATCGGCCATGGGGAAATGCTCGGCGATCAGCGCGGGCAGTTCCTGCTCGATATAGGTCTGCATCTGGAAATGCTTCGCCCAGGGCTCCTGCGTGGCATCGACATAGAAGCCCGCTCCCTGCCCCATGTCGTACGCGTCGTCATTGGCCACGCCCTCCCCGCGCGGCGAGGTGTCGGGGGCGATGAAGATCACCCGGTGCTCGGCGCAGGGCCCACGATACTCGCCCTTGTCGGTGACATTGGCATGGGTGCAAGTCAGGCCCGACAGATACCAGAGGACGGGGAGCTTTTCGCCCTCCTCATGCGCGGGCACGAAGACCGAGAAGGTCATGCGGGTGCCGGTCGCGCCGCTCTGATGGGCATAGACGCCCTGCACGCCGCCATGCGCCTTGGAGGTCGAAATCGTCTCGATCGTCATCGGAACACCACCGTCCGGTTGTCATTGAGGAACACCCGCCGCTCGCCCACCCAGGCGACCGCACGGGCCAGCACCTGCGCCTCGATATCGCGGCCGATGCGGATCAGGTCGTCGACGCTGGCGCGGTGATCGACCCGCTCGACCGCCTGTTCGATGATCGGCCCCTCATCCAGGTCGGCGGTCACGAAATGCGCGGTCGCACCGATCAGCTTCACCCCGCGTGCGTGCGCCCGGTGATAGGGCTGCGCGCCCTTGAAGCCGGGCAGGAAGCTGTGATGGATATTGATGCACCGCCCCGGCAAGGCCGCAACCAGCCGCTCGCCCAGCACCTGCATATAGCGGGCGAGGACCAGGTAATCGGCCTTCGTGCTCTCCATCAGACCGAGCATCGCCGCTTCCTGTTCGGCGCGGTTGCTATTGTCGACGGGCAGGTGATGCCAGGGCAGGCCATGCCATTCGACCAACGGCCGCAGGCCGTCATGGTTGGAGACGACCCCGACGATCTCGACCGGCAGCGTGTTGGTCCGCCAGCGATGGAGCAGGTCGTTCAGGCAGTGCGAGCCCTTCGACACCGCGATCAGCATCCGGGGCCGCTCGGTGGCGGGGGCGACATGCCAGTCGAAGCCGAAGCGTGACGCCGGTTCCGCGAGCGCCGCCCGCACGCCCTCGACAGAGGCCGGGAACCGTGCCCCCTGCCCGGTGAAGACGATGCGCAGAAAGAAGCGTCCCGTCTCCAGATCGGCATATTGCTGGCTGTCGAGGATGAACCCGTCGATCCCCGCCAGCGCGCCAGACACGGCGGCGACGATGCCGACCCGGTCCTGGCACGCCAGCGTCAGGATATAGTCGTGGCTCACGCCTTCGACAGGCGGCAACCCAGGCACAGCTTGTTGCCGTCCGGGTCGCGCAGATAGCCAAGATAGGCCGGACCCATCGGCGTCTGACGCTCGCCCACCGGCGCCTCGATCGCGGTCCCGCCATGTGCCACGGCCGCCGCATGGGCGGCGTCGAGCTGCGCCGGATCGGCCGCGCCCAGCCCGATCGTCCCGCCATTGGCGAAGGTCGCCGCCTCGCCGTCGATCGGCCGTGTCACCATGAAGGCCGCGCCCTTGTGGCGATACAGAAGGCGCTCGCCCATCTGCATCCCGGGCTCGCCGCCCAGTGCACCGAACAGCGCGTCGTAGAACGCCTTGGACCGCGCGAGATCGTTCGATCCGACCATGACATGGGTATACATCAGTTCGCCTCCACCAGATGCCGTGCGCACAGCTTGTTGCCGGTCGGATCGCGCAAATACGCCAGATAGACCTTGCCGACAGGCACGTTGCGGATGCCGGGCGGGTCCTCGATCGCGGTGCCGCCGTGCGCCAGGCCCGCCGCGTACCAGGCATCGGCCTGTTCGGGCGATTCCATCGCGAAGCCCAGAGTAGCGCCATTGGCGTAGGTGGCGGGTTCGCCATTGATCGGCTTGGAGATCAGGAAGCGCGCGCCGTTATGGCTATAGACCAGCCGCCCAGCCGCATCGACCACGCCTTCCGGCGCGCCCAGCACGCCCAGCGTCGCGTCGTAGAAGCGCTTGGCCGCGGCGATGTCGTCGGCCCCCAACATGACATGGCTGAACATCAGAAGATCACCACGCTGCGGATGCTCTCGCCCGCATGCATCAGGTCGAAGCCCTTGTTGATCTCCTCCAGTGTCAGCCGGTGGGTAATCATCGGGTCGATCTCGATCATGCCGTTCATATACCAGTCGACGATCTTGGGCGTGTCGGTGCGCCCGCGCGCGCCGCCGAACGCGGTGCCGCGCCAGTTGCGGCCCGTCACCAGCTGGAAGGGCCGCGTGCTGATCTCCTTGCCCGCCTCGGCCACGCCGATGATGATGCTGGTGCCCCAGCCGCGGTGGCAGGATTCCAGTGCGGTGCGCATCACCTCGGTATTGCCCGTCGCGTCGAAACTATAGTCCGCGCCGCCATCGGTGAGTTCCAGCAGCTTGGCGATCGTCTCCTCGCGGCTCAGCCCCTTGGAGTTGAGGAAGTGGGTCATGCCGAAGCGGCGGCCCCATTCCTCACGGTCGGGGTTGATGTCGACGCCGATGATCCGGCCCGCGCCCGCCAGCTTGGCGCCCTGGATGACGTTCAGGCCGATGCCGCCCAGGCCGAAAACGACGATATTCTCGCCCGGCTGGACCTTGGCGGTATTGACCACCGCGCCCACGCCCGTCGTCACGCCGCAACCGATATAGCAGCTGGTGTCGAACGGCGCGTCTTCGCGGATCTTGGCGACCGCGATCTCGGGGAGAACGGTGAAGTTCGAGAAGGTCGAGCAGCCCATATAATGGAAGATCGGCTGCCCCTTATAGCTGAAGCGGGTCGTACCGTCGGGCATCAGGCCCTTGCCTTGCGTCGCACGGATCGCGGTGCACAGGTTCGTCTTGCCCGACAGGCACGACTTACACTGGCGGCATTCGGGGGTGTAGAGCGGGATGACGTGATCGCCCGGCACCACGCTGGTCACGCCCGCGCCGACCTCACGCACGATGCCGCAGCCTTCATGCCCCAGCACGCTGGGGAAGATACCCTCGCTGTCGAAACCGTCGAGCGTATAGGCATCGGTGTGGCAGATGCCGGTCGCCATGATCTCGACCAGGACCTCACCGGCCTTGGGGCCTTCCAGATCGAGTTCGACGATTTCGAGCGGCTTCTTGGCTTCGAAGGCGACGGCGGCGCGGGTCTTCATGGGTCCTGTCTCCTGGGCTGGCCGCCCTGATGCCCCGTGGCGCGCGCCGGTGCAACCAACGAAAGCCCCGAGCGATTGATGCCGACAACAACCCCAGGAGAGCGACGATGACCGAGTTCAAAAAAGGCGACCATGTCGAATGGAACAGCCATGGCGGCACCGCCGAGGGCAAGGTCGTCAAGAAACAGACCAGCGATACCGAGATCAAGGGCCACACCGTCCGTGCGTCGAAGGACGAGCCGCAATACATAGTAGAGAGTGACAACGGCGGAAAGGCGGCGCACAAGGCGGACGCGCTGAAGAAAGCGTGATTCACGCGCGACCCGCCGAACGGCCGGGGCGCAGAAGGATTAAGGGAAGGAATAACATGGCCACCGCAACCACGGGCACCGGCATCCACGCACCGGTCCAGCCGTCCGAGGAACTGGGCGCGATCGTCGGCAACGAGAAGCTGCCGCGCAGCCAGGTCATCAGCAAGGTGTGGGACTATATCAAGGCCAACAACCTGCAGAACCCCGAGAACAAGCGGGAAATCCTGGCCGACGACAAGCTGAAGAAGGTGTTCGGCAAGGACAAGTGCACCATGTTCGAGATGAACAAGTTCATCTCGGCGCACCTGAAGAAGTAAGTCCTGCTCGCGTCCCGGCGACCATGCCGGGGCGCGCCCCTCCCCGCCCGCGCTGCCGATTAACGCAGGTCCAGGACCAGCGGCTTGCGCGCGGGCGGTGTCGCGGCCGGTTTTGGGGCCGCAGACGATGCACGATCCTTTGGCCGGGAAAGCGTCGGCGTCGGCGTCGCCGATGGTAACGGACTGGGCGTATCGACACGGCCCGCCTCGATCTGGTTCAGCCGCTGCTCGACCAGTTGCGCATCCAGCAGCTTGCGATCCCCCTGCATCGCCGCCACCTGCGCCTCCAGCGCCGCCACGCGCTGTTCCAGCATTTTCACCCGCACCTGATCCTCGGTCTGGGACACCATGTCCTTGGCGACCTTCTCTTGCCGCGCCCGCTCCTGCGCGTCGGCATCGGCAAGACGCGTGTCCGCATTGCTCCGCTGGTTGCAGGCGGTGAGGGCAAGGGTCAGCAGCCAAAGGGAAACGGCACGGCGCATTGGGCGTACTCGGATTAGAGAAAAATCCTCCCCGGCACGGGGAGGTGGCAGGCCATAGGCCTGACGGAGGGGGGCTTCCACGCAGGTCACCCTTCGCCGTAGCCCCCCTCCACCATCCTTCGGATGGTCCCCCTCCCCGTGCCGGGGAGGAATTACAGGTCCCGCAACTTTACCCAAGTCGGGGCGTGGTCGCTGGCCTTTTCGCGCCCGCGATAACTCTTGTCGACGCCCGCATCGACCAGCCGGTCGGCGGCCTGCGGGCTGAGCAGCAGGTGGTCGATACGGAACCCCGCATCGCGCTGCCACGACCCGGCCTGATAGTCCCAGAAGGTCCATACCCCGCCCTTGGGCGCGCGCGTGCGCAACGAGTCCGTCCACCCTTGCGCCAGCAACCGGCGATAGGCCTGACGGCTTTCCGGCTGCATCAGCGCATCGCTCGCCATGGCGGGGACCGAGAAGGTGTCGTCGTCATTGGGGATGACGTTATAATCTCCGGCCAGCACGGCGGGCACTTCCTCCGCCAGCAATTCGCGTGCCCGGGTCGCCAACCGCTCCATCCAGCGCAGCTTATAGTCGAATTTCGGCCCCGGTAGTGGATTGCCGTTGGGCAGATAGAGCGAGGCGACGACCAGGCCGTTGACCTCGCATTCGAGGTAACGGCTATGTTCGTCCTCATCCTCGCCCGCCAGCCCGCGCTGCCGCTCGACCGGCTGGGCACCGCGCGCAAGGACCGCGACGCCGTTCCAGCTCTTCTGACCATGCCAGACCGCGCCGTAACCGGCGGCCTCGATATCCTTGATCGGAAAGGTCTCGTCGCTGGCCTTCAATTCCTGAAGGCACACGACATCCGCATCCGCCTCGGCCAGATATTCGAGCAGGCGGGGCAGACGGGCCTTGATCCCGTTGACGTTGTACGTGGTGATCTTCACGTCAGACCGAGAAACTGGTGCCGCAGCCACAGCCAGAGGCCGCGTTGGGGTTCTTCACCTGAAACGCCGCGCCGCCAAGCGATTCGACATAATCGACCTGCGCGCCGCGAACGAGGTCCAAGCTGATGCTGTCGACGACCAGGCGGACGCCATCGGTCTCCGTCAACGCATCGTCATCGGCGGGCGCATCGGCCAGGCCGAATTTATACTGGAAGCCCGAACAGCCGCCGCCTTCGACCGACAGGCGCAGGATGGCGGGCTTGTTCTGCCGCTCGGCGATCGTCGCGACACGCGCCGCGGCGGCCGGGGTCAGCGCGATTTCGGAAATGCTGGTGGCCATGGGAGTGAGATAGGCGCGAGGGGCGAACGGGGCAATCCCGCTTCCGCTATTCCTCCCCTGCAAGGGGAGGTGTCAGGGCGTCAGGCCTGACGGAGGGGTGTCGACGCCGCTATGATTTCGGTCGCGAGCGCCACTGCCCCTCCCCCATCGCTTCGCGATGGTCCCCCTCCCCAAGCACAGCTTGGGGAGGAATATGCACCGTCAGTCCTGCGCGGCCGGGCCGTCGGAGGAGACGGGAATCTGGTGGATCGCATGATCCTGCGAGGCGGTCAGATAGTCGCCGGTGGTCAGGAAGGGGATCGGGTTGACGGCATGGCCGTCCATGCGGACTTCATAATGAAGGTGCGGGCCGGTCGAACGGCCGGTCGAGCCCATCAACGCGATCAGCTGGCCGCGCGTCACGCGGGCGCCGTCGGCGACCAGGATCTTGGACAGATGGCCGTAACGCGTCGCGATACCCTTGCCATGGTTGATCTCAACCAGATTGCCATAGCCACCCTGCCAGCTGGCGTGATCGACGATACCGTCGGCGGTGGCATAGATCGGCGTGCCGACCGGACCCGGAATATCAACCCCGGCATGCATCGCGGCGGTGCCGCGGAACGGGTCGGAGCGGATACCGAAATTGCTGGTGAACTGGAGCTTTTCGACCGGATGGACCGAGGGGATCGCGATCACGCCGTTCGGGCGGGCGTCCATCTTCTTCCAGGTCTGGAACAGGGTGCGGAACTGCTGATCGGTGCGAAGGTCGGCGGAGGCTTCGGCGCTGTTGGCGGGGATGAACTCGCCCCCGACCGCCTTGCCGGCGCTATGGGCCGGAGCGGTGGCGGGAGCCGAATGGGCCGCCGCCATCTGGCTGGACGAACCGATCGTCAGGGCAGCAATGAGTGCGAAGCGTACGTGCGATGCAATCGATTTACCCGAGAACAGCAGTTGATTCATCGAACCCCGAACCCTTGTCGCCGAACGATCCCGCAGTCGGAAAAGCCCGGCTTCGTTCATCCTATGCTGTGTCGCAGCCCCACCGCGTTACAGACGGTCAGCTTGTGCCTTTATGGGTTCCTCGTCCGCAAGAGGCGCATAGAAATCGCGCGTCAAACCGGCTGTATCGCGCGCCGAAACGTTGAACGGTGGCTTAACGACCCCCCGAAAATGGCGGCGGACCAGCATTCTCCAGTGTTCGGCGGGCTCGATGTCATGCCCCGCCGCCAGATACCCGAACCATTTCGCGCCGAATCCGACATGCCGAATCTCATCGGTATAGATACGGTTGAGGATGCGCGCGGAGGCCTCGTCACCCCCGGCGCGGAAGCGCGCGACCGTCTCCGGCGTGACGTCCAGCCCCCTCGCCTCCAGCACCATCGGCACGACGGCCAGCCGCGCCATGGCGTCATGCGCGGTTTCCTCCGCCGCTTCCCAAAGCCCGGCATGGGCGGGCAGTTCGCCATAGCCCGATCCCAGCGTCTTCAACCGGCGATGCAGGACGGCGAAGTGCATCGCCTCGTCCGCGCCGACCGAAATCCAGTCGTCGACGAAGGTGCGGGGAAACTGCCCGCCGAACCGCCCCGCCGCGTCGAAGGCCAGGTCGATCGCGGCGAACTCGATATGCGCCAGCGCATGGAGCAGCGCGATCCGCCCCTTTTCGGAGCCCCCGCGCCCACGTTTGGGCATCCGGTTGGGCGGCAGCAGCTCGGGCCGATCGGGACGACCCGGCGCATCGGGCATCGCGACGTCGAAGTCATGCGCCAGTTCGCCGCGACGCCAGCCGCGCGCCACCGCCCGCGCGGCGCGCACCTTGGCCAGCGGATCGCTTTCGCGCAGGACGGCGGCGCAGGCTTGGGCAATGGAGGTCAAAGCGCGCGCGCCGCCCCTAGCACCGCCTCGGCATGGCCGGGCACCTTCACCTTGCGCCAGCTCTGCGCGAGCTTGCCGTCGCGGTCGAACAGGAAGGTCGCGCGCTCGATGCCCATATAGGTCTTGCCGTAGAGCTTCTTCTCGCCCCAGACGCCGAACGCCTCACAGGCCGTGCCGTCCTCGTCGCTGACCAGTTCGACCGCCAGTGCGTGCTTTTCGCTGAACTTGCGATGCTTGGCCGGACTGTCCTTGGAGATGCCGATCACCCGCACGCCCGCACCCGCGAAATCCCCGGCCAGCGCGGTGAAGTCCTGCGCCTCGCGCGTGCAGCCGCTGGTGTCGTCCTTGGGATAGAAATAGACGACCAAGGGCCCGGCCAGATCGCCCAGCGCCAGCTTTTCGTCGTCGGCGGTCGTGACCGTCACCGCCGGAATTGCGTCACCCTGCTGCATCGTCCACTCCTTGCCAGACTCGGGCTACCTCCTGCCGCGTCGCCTCCAGCGTGGCAACCACCGTCGGCCAGTCCGGCAGGCCCATGGCGCGCGCGATCAGCGGGCGGGTCGGCTCGGGCGGCTCCTGTCCATCGGGCACCAGCAGGCGGAAGGACACGAGCGCCTGGGTCAGCACATCATGCGCCTGCGCCATGGTCGACGGCATCAGCCCCTCGGCCACCAGCGCGCCGATCGCCCGGCCCAGATCGGGGTCGAAGCCGATCCGGTGGACCAACTGCGTGCGGTGCACCGCGAACTCCAGATCGACCAGACCGCCGGGAAGCAGCTTGACGTCGAGCGGCCCCTGCGGCGGCTTGTGCCGCGCCATCTCCGCGCGCATCTCGCCCGCCTCGGCCGCCACGTCACGCGCGGGCCGGTTGCCGTTCAGCACATCGGCGACGATCGCGGCCACCGCCGCGCGCGCGTCCGCCGAGCCGAAGATGGGACGGGCGCGGGTCAATGCCATGTGTTCCCAGGTCCAGGCGTCTTCGCGCTGATATCTCGCGAAACTCTCGACGGAAACCACCAGCGGCCCCTGCGTGCCCGAGGGTCGCAACCGCGTGTCGACCGGATAGAGCGGCCCCGCCTGGGTCGGCACCGACAGCGCCGCCGTCACCCGCTGCGCCAGCCGGTTGTAATAGAGCGTCGCCCCCAGCGGCTTGGGCCCATCGGACTCGGCGGCGAAATCGCCGGTGAACAGATAGACGAGATCAAGGTCGGAGGCATGAGTCAGCGCCGCGCCGCCCATCCGCCCCAGCGCCAGGATGACCAGCTCGCTATCCGGCACGCGGCCATGCGCCGCGACGAATTGATCGACCGTCGCCTGCGCCAGCACGCCGACCGCCGCTTCGGCGACGCGGGCATAGCCGCCCGCCACCTCCAGCGGATCGGCCCGCCCCGCGACGATCTGCGCGCCCAAGGCAAAGCGCAGTTCACCGACAACGCGACGAACGTGATCGAGCCGGTCCTGATAATCCTGCCCGCTCTCACCGCCGCGCATCGCGCGTTCGAGGAATGCGACGGCGGGCAGCGGCTCGAAGGCAGAGGCGTCGATCAGCCCATCGAGCAGTGCGGGGCGCCGCGCCAGCTCGGCCGCCAGGGGCGCGGCATGGCTGAGGATCGCCACGGTCAGGCTGGCGAGCCCCGGTCGCGCCTCCAGCAGGCGGAAGATGTTGATCGCACTCGTCATCCGCTCGAACAGCGAATCGAGCTTCAGGATGGCGGCATCGGGGTCGGGCGCGTCGGCCAATGCCTCGACCAGTGTGGGCAGCACCGCGTCCAGCGCCTCGCGTGCCGCCGGGCTGCGCAGCGCGGCATAGTCGCCGCCGCGCCATGCCGCGATCCGCCGCGCCGCCGCCTCGACGTCGCGCAAGCCCGCCGCCGCGAGCCGCTCGTTCAGGAGGACCGGATCATGCGGCAGGCGGGGTCGTTCGTCCGCGTCGAGCGCGTCGTAGAAGCGCCCGACCCGTTCGGTGACGGGTGCCAGCAGCCCGACCAGCGCATCGCCATCCGCCAACCCGTGAAGCTGCGCAACTCGGTCCAGCCCCTCGCCCAATGGCAGTTGATGGGTCTGACGGTCGTCGATCATCTGCACCCGGTGCTCGATCGTGCGCAGCAGGATATAGGCATCGGTCAGCGCCGCCGCCTGCTCCGCATCGATCCGCCCCGCCTCGGCCAGTGTCGCCAGCGCGTCACGGGTGGCGGGCGCCCGCAGTGCGGGATCGCGTCCGCCATGGATCAACTGGTGAATCTGCGCGAAGAACTCGATCTCGCGAATGCCGCCGCGACCGCGCTTCAGGTCATAGCCGGGCCCCATGGCCTGTCCCTGCGCATGATGGTCGCGAATGCGCCGGGTCAGGTCGCGAATCTCGCCGACCGCGCCGAAGTCCAGCGCGCGCCGCCACACGAACGGGCGGATCGCGTCGAGGAAGCGCTGGCCCAGCGCCAGATCCCCCGCCGCCGCCCGCGCCCGGATAAAGGCCGCCCGCTCCCAGGTCAGCGCCTGGCTTTCATAATAGGCGATCGCCCCTTCGACGGGAATCGCGATCGGCGTCGCCTCTGGGGAAGGCCGCAACCGCAGGTCGACACGCAGCACATAGCCATCGCCGTCGCGCGCCTGCAGCAGTTCGACCACCCGCTTGCCGATCCGCACCGCCGCATCCTCCGGCTCCTCGCGCGGGCGGCGGGGCAGCGTCTTCGGATCGAAGATCAGGATCGGATCGATGTCGGACGAATAGTTGAGTTCGCGACTGCCCTGCTTGCCCAGCGCGATGGCGGCGAAACCGACCGGCTCGGCCCCCGGCGTCCGCTCCTCGATCGCGGCGCGGATCGCACGGTCGAGCGATCGGTCGGCGAAGTCGGTGAGCCGGTGCGTCACCTCGGTCAGGTCATACAGGCCCGCCAGATCGCCCAGCGCCACGGTCAGCGCCAGCGCGCGCCGTTCACGCCGCAACCGGGTGCCGACGGGTAGCTCCTTCGCCACATCGGGCGGCGCGAGCAACTCGCCCGCCAGCGCCGCCGCCTCGATCTCCGGTTCGCGGTCGAGCAGCATCGCCAGGAAGGACGAATGCCGACGCGCACGGGCAACGGCGTCGGACAGGGCGCAAGGGGACGGGCTATTCATAAGCCCGCTTCTACTCTGCAGTGAGCCTGAGAAGAAACTCTTTCCAGCAGGTTAAGAAAAAGCAATTCAGATCATTTGCAACTTGTCAAGACGCGATCAGTTATGTTGCCATGATGAGCACCGAATCCGGGACCAGCGATATCCGTATCGTCCGCGCGCCGCAGCGCACAGACGATATCGGCTGCGCGCTCCGCTCGGCCTATTCCCGGCCGGTGCGGTTGCCGGATCATTGGGTGCGGTTGCTGGCACGGCTGGATCGGCGTTCACCACACTCCTGAGGGACTATCGCGGCTGGCCGGGTGGGCAGCGACCATAGGTTTGATCCATCGCGGCTAGATAGCCCGCCACAGGCGCCAGGCCGACGTCCGCACGCAGCCGGTCGACGGCCTTTTCATCTTCGAGAGGCTGCGGCACGCGCTTGCCATTGTCACACGTTGCCTGCGTCGCATAACGCTGCTTGCCCGTGATCTTCAGCATCACGCGGTCATACAGATAGGCATAGTCGCCTTTCGCAACGTCCCCCTTCGCCATGAGCGGCTCCATCAAGCGTAATGATGAGAGCTGGAAGGCCGAATCGGCATCCGCATGTTGCACCAGCAGCCAAGCCTGTTCGGCGGCATCCTCGCCGATCTCGGAGCGCTTCGGCCAACCCTGCTTCGTAACCAAGGCCTTGAGCCACTCAGTGTTATCATGATCCTCGACGCCCGCGGCCAACAATAGTCGCGATACGATCACCGCCTGGACGTCGTCGGAAACAGCGGGCGCGCCCGCCATGTTCCCTCCGCCCCAACCCGCACCTACCCGCAGCATCTGCTCGGCGAGGGGACGGGCGATCAGAATGTCATGCAATTTAGGCGTCTTGGCTGCGCCCATGGCCTTGGCCACTTTCACCGCCATCAGATAGGCGTCGGCGATCGGCGCGGCCTTGTCGACCGAGCGCTGAAATGCGTCAAAGCTCGTCCAGTGGTGCACATCCGGCGCCGATGCCACTTGCGAGCAGAGGAGGTTGCGACTGGTGGTGTTGATCATTTTCGGATCGGCGATACCCAAAGCCCGAAGCTCAACTCGGAACGCCGCCAAGTCGTCTTCATAGCAGGCGATCAGCCATTCGCTGACCCGCTTGTCTTGTGCCCTCTCTTCCGGCGTCGCGTCCGGAAAGCGCCCCTTCATCCACTTGTAATCGCCCGGATCGAAGCGATCCCCCTTGATATAGGGTTTCAGGACGTCCGGGACCGGCGGCGTGGCCGCTGTCAGCAGAAAGGCGAGGATCAGGGACAGCACGCGCATGACGGGATCGGATAAGGTCACGGCATCACTGTCAAGCCGGTGTCTATCGACACAAAAAAGCCGCCCCGGTCAGAACCGGGACGGCTATTTATTAACGCCAAGAAATAGAAGCGTTTACCGCCCGCCGCTCAACTGATCGACATCACCCATGATGCTGTCGAGCGCCGTCTTGCTGCTGTCGGTTTCATGCTCGCGACGCGAGGGCAGGGAACCGTCGGTCAGGATCGCTTCCAGCGCGACGCGACCGCGCGCCACGCGGCTCTTGATCGTGCCCACTGCGACATTGCAGATTTCGGCCGCTTCCTCATAGGCGAAGCCGCCCGCACCGACCAGAATCAGCGCCTCGCGCTGCGGCTGCGGCAGGTGCATCAAGGCACGCTGCATATCGCCAAGCTCGACATGGCGGTCCTGGCTCGCCGGAGCCGCCAGGATGCGGTCAGCGACCAGATCATCCCACTCACCCTTGAAGCGCGCGCGACGCATCTGCGACAGATACAGGTTGCGCAGGATGATGAAAGTCCATGCGCGCATGTTCGTGCCCGCCTGAAAACGCTTGCGCGCCGCCCAGGCCTTCAGAAGCGTTTCCTGCACTAGATCATCGGCCAGATCGCGGCTGCCCGACAGAGAGCGTCCAAAGGCGCGCAAATGGGGAATGACGCGCGCCAGTTCCGCCTTGAACTCCGAATCAGGAAGCGCGACGTGCTCGATGGGCGCATCGGGTGCGTCGTCCTCGAATTCGTCCCGCGTCAGTGGCTGCGTCATGAAAATCCGATCATCGGAAACGGCCGACCCAACGACCGTTTCGAAACATAAGAGGCCGACTCCGAAATAGCCAGCCGTCCCAATAGGCTAATCGCAAAGCCCCGTGTCAGCGCAGCACCAGAAAGGCGAAGATCGCGATCACGAGCACCAGCGAGATGGGCAGGACGTACCGCGTGACATGCGGCGTCGACCCTGCCCTAGCGTCCTCTTTGGCGACATGAATGGGTTCATTGGAATCAGCCATGTCTACCTCAACGCCTCTCAACCGTTTTGGGTCCGTAACTGTAGGTCTTTCTTACTCGGCCGGGACCGTGCTCTGGTCGAAGAACAGCGCCTGGCTGATCGCGGCCTTCACCGTCGACCGCTGGAACGGCTTGGTGATGAGAAAGGTCGGCTCCGGGCGCTCGCCGGTCAGCAGACGCTCGGGGAAGGCGGTGATGAAGATCACCGGAACCTCGAACTCGGCCAGGATGTCCTTGACCGCATCGATGCCCGAGCTGTCGTCGGCCAGCTGGATGTCCGCCAGCACCAGGCCGGGGCGGTCCTCCATGGCCAGCGCCACGGCTTCGTCGCGGGTCACGGCGACGCCGGTGACTTCGTGGCCAAGGTCGCGCACGATCGTCTCGATATCCATCGCGATGATCGGCTCGTCCTCGATGATGAGCACGCGGGCGCGGGTCTGCTTCTCAATCTCGGCCAGCGCCTCGGAGACGAGATTCTCGACCTCGCTCGGCTCCACGTCGATCAGATACGCCGCGTCCTCGGGCGTGAAGCCCTCCATGGCCGTCAGCAGCAGTGCCTGCCGCGACAGTGGCGTCATCCGGGCGAGACGCGCACGGGCCAGCCCTTCATTGCCGTCGGCGTCGATGCCGTCATTGTCCAGTTCGTCATAATTGGCCGACGACCAGATGCCCTGGAACATCCGATAGAGGCCCAGCCGCGGATCGACGTCGCGCGGAAACTGGTCCGGGGCCGCGACGATCGCCTCCAGCGTGGCGCGGACATATTTGTCGCCGTGCATCTGGCTGCCGGTCAGGGCCCGGCCATAGCGCCGCAGGAAGGGAAGATGGGGCGCAAGCTGCTGTCCAAGCGACATGGGTAATAATCACTCCCTGAGGTATTCGCGGACACCTGATGTGCTGGCCCCCGCGCATGTTTTCAATGGCGTTTCCCGAAATCCCCTTGTGGCACACGTCATGGACGTACCCTTCGGATTTTTCGTATCGCATCGGGAACCAACAAGATCGAATTTGGTTTCATCGCCACATCAACTATGGCCCAGGCATGACGCCAATCGGCAGTGCCCCATGGCCGCCATTGCGTCGGTTGCCCCGCTAGTGGGTCGTGCAGGGGGATATTTTGAGTTTGGGCAACAAGACGAAGAAGACGCCGTCCTCCACGCCCGAAAAGGGCGGTCAGAAAGATGCGGGCTCGGCACTTCGCCAGGCGTATCAGAAGACCGTGGACGAGCGGATCCCCGACGAGATGCTTGACCTTCTCAGCAAGCTGGACTGAACGTCCGGCTGAATGGCCAGCGCTCCTCCCCAAGACATCGAGGCTCCCGAACGCCTCCGCCCTCCCCCGCCCCGTCTCGCAACGGGCGCGAAGCTCGTGCTCGTGCTGGGCAGCACCCTGTTCATCCTGGCCGCCATCGCGGTGTTCGCCACGCTGCAGACCACGCGGCTGGCCGACAGCGAGGCGAGCGGACGGCTTCGCATAGCCGCCAACGAGGATGCCCGCGCCATCGCCTCCGAGCTGATGGGCGACATGACCGCGCTGCGCGTCGCCGTACGCGCGATGGGCCAGGACCCGATGGACATGCCGAGCTGCGCCCGCGCCCAGGGCGTATTCGCGCAACAGTCGGTGACCGGCGCACGTTTCCTCATCACCGATCGGTCGGGCAAGACGTTGTGCGGAGACCCACTGCCCGCCGCCCTGCCGGTGCCGGTCGAAGGGTCACCGATCGGCGCCGACATATTGCCCGGCAAGGGGCTGGTCCTGTCGATCGCCAGCCAGGACGGCCGCGCCCAGGCACGCGCCTTCTTCCCCTTGCCCTTCCTCCAGTCGCTGACCGACCAGAACGCGCCCGCCAGCCCGATTGAGTCGGTGCTGGAGCTGGATGGCGAGTTGCTGCCCCTTCACCAGCTGTCGCATCGGGGCGCGCTGGATCGCATGAAGTCGATGCGCACCGAATTGGGTATCGCCGGACTGGTCCTGCGCACCTCCACACCCAGCGCGCCGATCACCTCGTCGCTGATCGTCGCGCTCGCGCTGCCGCTGCTGATGTGGCTGGCCGCCGTGGTGCTGGGCTGGTTCATCGTTGATCGGCTGCTGATCCGCCCCTTGCGTCGGTTGCGGACCATCGTCGCGACCTACCAGCCGGGCGAGGTGCTGGATATTTCCGGGGTCGAGGCTGCCCCCGCCCAGGAAATTCGCGATCTGGCCGACACGTTCGAGGCGATCACCCAGACCGTCGCCACGCACGAGGCGGGGCTGGCCGAGGGACTGGTGCGCCAGACCAAGCTGACCCGCGAGGTCCACCACCGGGTCAAGAACAACCTGCAGGTGATCTCCAGCCTTATCAACTTCCATGCGCGCGGGGCGACGGGGCCGGAGGCGATGGCCGCCTATTCCTCGATCCAGCGGCGGGTCGACGCGCTGGCGGTCGTCCATCGGCATCACTTCGCCGAACTGGAGGAAAATCGCGGTCTGAACCTGCGCACGATGATCGGCGAGCTGGCCGCCAATATCCGCGCCACCGCGCCGGAGAGCGTGTCGGGCATCGGTATCTCGCTCGACGTCGCGCCGCTGCTGGTCAACCAGGACGTGGCGGTCGCCGTTGCCTTCCTGGTCACCGAGACGATCGAGCTGGCGATGAACTGCGATCCCACGGCGCAGATCCGTGTCGCGATCAAGCCCGCCGAACAGGAAGGCCGTGCGGTCGTCCGGGTCGTCACCCGCGCGCTGGTCGAGACCGACGAACTGCGCCACCTGATCGGCAAGCGCTATGGCCGGGTGATGGAGGGGCTGGCGCGACAGCTTCGTGCGCCGCTGCACCATGATCCGCTGGTCGGTGCCTATGAGATCGCCATCCCGATCGTCGGACGCGACTGAATCCAAAAAAGATTCGCGACGGCGAAAAAGACGGGAACCCCTGCCTTGGCAGTGTGTTCTGCTCTTCGGATAGCGAACTTATGCCCCCCCGCTCTCGCTGTCCAAGCCATAGGCCTGGAAGCGTCCACCCTCCCCCCCCCGGTGACGCTTCCAGGCCTTAATCTTTTTTGGGGCCATTCCTCTCCACGATTCCCCTCAGCCACATCGTCCGTGACAGACGCGGAACGATTGCAGGCGTGACGCATTGATCGGCAACGGATTTCATCGAGGAGACAGAGAATGCGTAAGCTCATGGGTCTGGCGATCGTCGCCGGTGCGCTGCTGGTCAGCGCGTGCAACACCGTCGAGGGCGTCGGCCGCGACGTGAGCTCGGCGGGCAACACGGTCGCCAAGACGGCGAACGACGCCAAGTAAGCCTTCACCCGGCTGACGATTGCGAAAGGGCTCCGACGGGTTTCCGTCGGGGCCCTTTTCCGTGTTTGGCGGGGGCAACTGTGATGCTCATGAGAGAGCGATAGGCTGTCGCTTTCGGATCATGGCGTTGAGGATGACGAGGAGTTGGCGTGCGACGGCGATAAGGATGGTCTTTGGCGCCTTGCCTTTGGCTCGCATCCTGTCGCGCATAGCGGTGAGGACGGGGATGCGCCGTGAGGCATTGAGGGCGGCGATGTAGAGGGCTTCGCGGACCTTGCGCCGCCCGCCCCAAATGCGCCTGGCGCCGCGCCATGTGCCACTTTCGCGGGCGTGGGGAGCGAGGCCGGCGAGCGAGGCGATCTTTCGACGGCACAGCGTGCCGAGTTCGGGAAGTTCACCGAGCAGGGTTGCCAGGACGGTGGGCCCGATGCCGGGAACAGCCGTCAGCAGCTGGGCCTGTTCGGACAGGGCCCGATCCTGGGCGATGAAGCCTGCGATCTGGCGGTCGAGCTGGGCGATCTGCTGGCTGAGCAGGTCGATCATGGCTTCGATGGCTTGTGCGATTTCGGGTTGGCCTGCGCTGTGGCGATGCAGCTTTTCGGCTTTGCGCATGTCGACCAACTGTCTGCGGCGACGCAGGAAATCGGCCAGGCGTGAACGGGCAGGGCTGAGCGGGATGGTAGCGGGCAGGTTCAGCGCTGCGCCCATCTGCGCGAGCACGCGGGCATCGACGCGGTCAGTCTTGGCCAGCGTGCCGGTGGCTCTGGCGAACTCGCGGGCCTGACGCGGATTGACGCGCGAGAAGGGATGGCCGCGTGTCGCCAGCGCGGCGATCAGGTCACCGTCGCAACCACTGGTCGCCTCGAAGACAAGGCGGATGTCGTGGTCGAGCGTGTCGAGCCAGACGGCGATGGCATCCGGTGTATTGGCGATCCGCCCGATCCGGCCCGATGGCAGCTCGCAGATGTCGATGACGGCACGCGAAAGGTCGCAGCCGATAACGGCTTGTGGCATGGTATAGGCTCCTGTCCATGTCGTGCGGGATCAGCAGTCCCAAGCAACTGTTCAGGGTTGTGACCAACGCGGAAGGGACCCTTGCTCCCTATCGGGCTCCAGACCCTCGGGGGGGACGGGCTCCCTTCCGCAACATCTTCATACCACCGTCGCATCAGACAGGGGGGGTAGCTCTTCCGACCGTCAAGCGGACGATCTGCTTTCGCAAAGTTGCTATCTTCACAGATTTTATGGCATCCAATGCTGGATGCGCGATAGCACCAGCTTTTCCCCCCGATGGTTGTGGGCAATCTTCGCTGCGGGGTTGGTTGCAAGCTTGGCGGTCTTTGGCTTCAGTGCCGATTGGTCGTCGCAATCTTGGCTAGACATTGCAGCCTTCATAGCAAGCGTCATCAGCGCGTTTGGGGTGCTTCTCTATGCTATGCAGAGAGCCGCGCTTCCCGCATTCTGGAATGTTTTCCGATGGGTTTTTAGCGGCCTGGTTATCGCACAAACTATAGTTCATGGTTTTTATTGCGCTGGCCTGCGAGGCTTTACCGGATTGGGTTCCGCCGCATTCATCGGTGCGCTTTCAATAGCTTTTGGCGGGATATATTTTGTTCAGTGGGCCGCGATGAGCAGGCTAAGTCTTAGGGACTAGCCTGTTGCACATTTCCATCCATGGCAGACCTGATAACCACGGGCAGCGACAAATCTACCCGTCACGTTCGACCTTGCTCAGGCTGAACACAGCTGGGGGCAAGGGTTAAACCCCAACCGCCGTTCAGCCTGAGCGCAGTCGAAGGCCACGCCCCACCCTTTCTTTACCCAATAAAAAAGGGCCTCGGCTTCCACCGAGACCCTTCCCAATCCAAAACCGCATCGCGATCAGGCGACCGCGTCGGCATCCTCTTCCACCGCCGCCTGCTTCGACCGGGCCCGCTCGGTGAACCAGATGCCGATGATCGCCAACTCGTACAGAATGATGAGAGGCACTGCGAGCAGCACCTGCGACATCAGGTCGGGCGGGGTCAGCACCGCCGCGATCGCGGTCGCCGCGACGATGGCGTAGCGCCGCGCACCGATCAGCTGCTTGCGCGTGACGATCCCCGCCCGTTCCAGCAGCATCAGCAGCACCGGCAGCAGGAAGGCCAAGCCGAAGGCAAACAGGAACTGCATGACGAAGGACAGGTAATTGCCGATCGCGGGCAGCGCCTCTCGCTTCACACCACCGACCATGCCGTCAAAGCCGAGCAGGAAGTGCAGCGCCATCGGGATGGCGATATAATAGGCCATCGCCGCCCCCATCAGGAACAGCACCGGCGTCGCCAGCAGGAAGGGCAATAGCGCCTTCTTTTCCTTGCGGTACAGGCCCGGCGCGACGAACTGCCACAGCTGGTTGGCGATCACCGGAAATGAGATCATCATCGCGGCGAAGAACGACACCTTCACCTGGACGAAGAACGCCTCGAAAATCTGGGTATAGACCAGCGTCCCCTGCCCCGCCCGGAGCAGCGGCTTGGCGAGGAAGCCGAAGATCGATTCCGAAAAATACATCGACACGCCAAAGGCCAGGCCGATGGCGATGATGCAGTAGAGCAGCCGCCGCCGCAGCTCGATCAGATGCTCCAGCAGGGGCGCGCGGCTGGCGTCGATCTCGTCATGGTCGCTCACGATGCCGCCCCCTCGGTGCCGCGCGACGGATGCTCGCTGGCGGGTGCAGGTGCGACGACGGGCTTTTCGACCATCACCGGCCGATCGCTATGATCCGCATGGGCATCGCCCCGGTCGTGTGCGTGGGGGTCGTGTGCGTGCGCATCACGATGGGGTGCATCGGATGCGGTGTCGTCGGGCAATGCCGCCGGGGTCGCCGCCGCCGGGGTCGCTTCGACGTCGACATGCGGGGGCGTATCGGCGGCATGTTCGCGCATGATCCGCTCATTCTCGGCGGCCCAGCGCTTTTCCATTTCCTCCAGCTCGGCCTCCCGGACCATATTGTCGAAGCCCTGGCGGAACTGGCGCGTGACGCCGCGCGCCTTGCCCACCCAATAGCCGACGACACGCATCGCCTTGGGCAGGTCCTTGGGACCGATCACGACCAGCGCGACGATGGCGACCAGCAGGAATTCGCTGGAATCGATGTTGAACATGAAAGTCCGGTGCTGGGTCTAAACGAGCCGGATCAGCGATCGTCGCGCACGCGCTCGCCGTCGCGATCGAAGGCGGGCTCGGCCGACTTCTGCGCCTCGATCCGGGCCGACGGCTTGGCGGGCGTCTCGTCTTCCTCGGCCATGCCCTTCTTGAAGTTCTTCACGCCCTTGGCGACGTCGCCCATCAGGTTGGAGAAACGGCCGCCGCCAAGCAGAAGGATCGCGACGATCGCGAGAACGACAAGATGGATCGGGCTAAAGCTGCCCATGGCACGTCTCCTGGAATTTATAATCTATCTAGGCTTTGGCATCGCCAGCGGCAATGGGCCAGCGGCAATGGTCGAGCGATGACATGGCCCCTGATCGGGGGATGCAGAAGCCGTGGCCCCGCATTGTGACGTGGCCATGACGCAAAGGAAAGCGCTCAATCGCCGTCTTCCCCGTCCGAATGCGCTTCACCATCGGGCATATCCTCGTCGCCCAACCGCTCCAGCGCGAGATCGACCGGATCGAGCAGCCCGGCGGCGCGCAGATCCTCCAGTCCCGGCAGGTCACGGCGGCTGGTCAGCCCGAAATGCTGGAGAAAGGCGGGCGTCGTCGCATAGATGAGCGGCCTGCCCGGCACCTCGCGCCGCCCGGCGGGGCGCACCCACCCGGCCTCCATCAACACGTCCAGCGTCCCCTTCGAGATGGCGACGCCGCGAATCGCCTCGATCTCGGCGCGGCTGACGGGTTCGTGATAGGCGATGATCGCGAGGGTCTCGATCGCGGCGCGCGACAGGCGGCGGGCTTCCTCGCGGTCGCGGCGCAGCAGATGGGCGAGATCGGGCGCGGTCTGGAAATGCCAGCGGTCGCCGCGTCGGACCAGCGTGATGCCCCGCCCGCGATACTGCGCCTCCAGTTGCTCCAACGCGCTGCGAATGTCGCCGCCGCCCCTGCCGACGCCGACATGCGCGCGGATCGAGTCCACGCTTATCGGATCGGGCGAGGCGAACAGCACCGCCTCGACGGCACGGACGGTCGGATCGATGTCGGTCATGGCGCGGGCTGACGGATCAGCAGCGGCGCAAAGGGAGCGGCCTGGCGAAGTTCGACCTTGCCCTGTCGCGCGAGTTCGAGAATCGCGAGGAAGCTCGATGCCAGCGCCGACCGCCGCAACCGCTCGCTGCCCTCGGGAAGGAAGGTCTCGATCGCCGACCAGTCGATCCGGCTGCCGACCAGCATCGACACCCTCTCCAGCGCGGCCTCCAGGGTCATTACCTGCCGGTCGGCGACGACGTGCATGACCGGGCGGGTGCGCGCGTTGATCCGGCCATAGGCGGAGATCAGGTCGTACAGCTCGGCCTGCCACATCGCCTTGCGCTGCACCGCCAGTCCTTCAGGCGCACCCCGCGGGAACACGTCGCGGCCCAGCCGGTCGCGCGCCATCAGCCGCGCACCGCATTCCCGCATCGCGGCCAGCCGTTCGAGCCGGAGTTGCAGGCGCAGCGCCATTTCCTCGGGGTCCGGTTCCTCCTCCGGCGGGCGAGGCAGCAGCAGGGAGGATTTGAGATAGGCGAGCCAGGCGGCCATCACCAGATAATCGGCGGCCAGTTCCAGCTGCATCCGCCCCGCCTTGTCGACGAAGCGCAGATATTGCTCGACCAGGGCCAGGATCGAAATCTGCCGCAGATCGACCTTTTGCGAGCGGGCCAGCGACAGCAATAGATCGAGCGGCCCTTCCCACCCGTCCAGATCAAGCGTCAGCTGTTCCCCCGTCATCCCGCGTTGCTTAGCGGCGATGATGCGGGATGGCGAGACGGCGCGTAACGGGCGTCAAACCGATGGAGAGAAGAGATCGGCTCCTTCCAATTCCTCCCCATCTTCGATGGGGAGGGGGACCGCGCCCGCAGGGCGTGGTGGAGGGGCTTGGGCGCTCCGTCTCGCCCCTCCACCATCGCTGGCGCGATGGTCCCCCTCCCCAAGCTTGCTTGGGGAGGAATGGGGGCATTACCTATTACGCGAGCGCCAGCAGCGCGTCGCGGCGTGCGATCAGCTCGGCGAAATCGCCCTCGCCCGATCCGACGCTCGCCATCGCACGGTCGAGACGGGCACGGGCGATATCGGTGATCGGGGGCACGCGTCCGGCGATCTCAACCATCTCGTCCATGCGCGCCCAGCAATCTAGAACGAGATCGCATCCTGCCGCCAAAGCACCCGCAGCCTTCTCGCCCGCCGTGCCGCTCAGCGCCTTCATGTCGATATCGTCGGTCATCAACAGGCCGTCGAAACCGATCCGTCCCCGGATGATCCGCTCGATCACGGCCGGCGACAGGGTGGCGGGGCGCTCGGCGTCCCACGCCTCGAACAGGATATGGCTGGTCATGCCCATCGGGGCATCCGACAGCGTGATGAAGGGTTCCAGATCGACTTCGAGTTCCGCTTCACCGGCCGTGACGGTCGGCATCAGGTGATGCGAGTCGACCAGCGCCCGGCCATGGCCCGGCATGTGCTTGATAACGCCGACCACGCCCGCCGCCGCCAGCCCTTCCAGCATGGCACGCCCCAATGCGGCGACCTGCATCGGTTCGGTGCCATAGGCACGGCAGGCGATCGCCTCCGTCGTGTCGGCTTGCGCCACGTCGAGCAGCGGCGCGCAGTCGACGGTGATCCCGACCTCGCGCAGCATCACGCCCAGCGCCTGGCCGTTGGCGCGCATCGCCTGTATCGCCGACATCGGCGCCTGCTCGTACAGCTTGGCGAAGACCGGCCCGGCCGGGAAAGCGGGCCATTCGGGCGGCCCCATGCGCGCGACACGGCCGCCTTCCTGATCGATCAGGATCGCCAGATCGTCCCGCCCCGCCAACTCCCGCAAGCTGTCGGTCAGAGCGCGGACCTGTGTCCGGTCGAGGATGTTGCGCTTGAACAGGATATAGCCCGCCGGTTCGACCGAAGCGAAGAACGCCCGCTCGTTGGGGGTCATGACCGGGCCGGACAGGCCGAAAATGACGGGGATCATGGTCGGTCGATCAGCTGGCGACGAAGCAGCTCTCGCCCGCCACGCGCAGGCGGCCGCAGATGTCGGCGGCCTGGTTGGCCGAACCGGCATTGACGCGCAGGCGATACAGGGTCTTGCCGTTCGACGCGACCGGCTGGACCACCTTGCCCAGTGCGGCGACATAGGAGAAGCGCTTGGAGAAGCGGTCCCAGGCGGCGTTGGCCGAAGACTCGCTGGGATAGGCGCCCAGCTGGACCATCGCCCCGCCGGTCGGGGCCGCAGCGGGGGCACGCGCCGCCGCGACGGGTGCGGGCGCGACGAGCTTGCCGCCCGATTCCGGCACCTGCGCCACCGCGTTACGGCCGCCATTGGGCTCGGCGGGCTTCTGCACGACGCGGGTGCCGTTCATCGGTGCCTCGGGCACGGCGCGCAGGTCGATCGCGCCGGTGCCGCCGGGCTTGCCCGCGCTGGTCGCGATGGCGGTGTTGCCCTCGCCCTTGACCTTCAGGCCGCCGGGATCGGCCGGACGGACCTTATAGTCGCCCTCGGGCGCTGCGATCACCGCGCCGTCGCCGTCCGCCGCCGCGCGGTTCGCCTGCCACTTGTAGAAGCCGAAGCCGATCGCTGCCAGGATGGCGAGGCCCAGAATGACCAGCGCCACGACCTTGCCGATACCGACGCCCTCCGGCTCATCGGCCTCGACGGTTTCCAGCCAGGGCAGGCGATCCGTCTCGTCCAGATCCAGGGCTCGACCGTCCGTCTCGTTCGCCATCACTTCATCTCCGACACGGCTTCGACGCCCATCAGCGCCAGACCATTGCGTATGATCTGCCCGATCCCGTCGCTGAGGAAAAGACGCGCGCGGGTCAGTTCGGCATCTTCCACGATCAGGAAGCGGCGATCGACCCGGTCGTTGCCGACATTCCACGCCGCATGGAAGGCGGCGGCGAGGTCATAGAGGTAGAAGGCGACACGATGCGGCTCGCGCGCGGTCGCCGCCGTCTCGACGATGCGCGGGAACTGCGCGGCCAGCTTGACCAGCGCCAGATCCTCGGCGTCGAGCAGCGACAGGTCGGCGGTGCCGCCCTCAATCCCCGCTTCCGCCGCACGCCGCTTGAGCGAGGCGATACGGGCATGCGCGTACTGCACGTAGAAGACCGGATTGTCCTTCGACGCCTCGACCACCTTGGCAAAGTCGAAGTCCATCTGCGCATCGGCACGGCGAGTCAGCATGGTGAAGCGCACCACGTCCTTGCCGACTTCGCGCACGACATCGGCGAGCGTCACGAAGTTGCCTGCGCGCTTCGACATCTTCACCGGCTCGCCGCCGCGCAGCAGGCGAACCATCTGCACCAGCTTCACGTCGAACTTCGTCTTGCCGCCGGTCAGCGCCTCGACCGCCGCGACGATGCGCTTGACGGTGCCCGCATGATCGGCGCCCCAGATGTCGATCAGCTGGTCCGCGCCTTCCGCCTTCTGGTAGTGATAGGCCAGGTCGGCGCCGAAATAGGTCCAGGCGCCGTTCGACTTCTTGATCGGGCGGTCCTGATCGTCGCCGAACTGGCTGGAGCGGAACAGCGGCAGCTCGACCGGCTCCCAATCCTCGGGCGTCTCGCCCTTGGGAGCCTCCAGCACGCCGTCATAGACCAGTCCGCGCGAGCGCAGCTCGGCCTCGGCCGCCTCGGGCTTGCCCGCCGCCTGCAGCTCAGCCTCGGACGAGAAGATGTTGTGATGGATGCCCAGCAGCGCCAGATCCTCGCGGATCATCGCCATCATCGCCGCCACCGCGCGGGTGCGGAACAGGACCAGCCATTCGCTCTCGGGCGCGTCGACATATTTGTCGCCATATTCGGCCGCGAGTTCCGCGCCGATCGGCTTCAGATATTCGCCCGGATACAGGCCCTCGGGGATTTCGATCGTCGCGCCCAGCGCCTCGCGATAGCGCAAATGCGCCGAGCGGGCGAGGACGTCGACCTGGCCGCCAGCATCGTTGACATAATATTCGCGGATGACCCTGTGGCCCGCAAACTCCAGCAGCGTGGCAAGCGCATCGCCCACCACCGCGCCGCGGCAATGGCCCATGTGCATCGGCCCGGTCGGATTGGCCGAGACATATTCGATATTGACGGTGACGCCATTGCCACGCGTCGAACGGCCATAATCTCCGCCCGCCGCCGGGATCGCGGCCAGCTCGTCGCGCCATGCCGCATCGGTCAGCCGCATGTTGAGGAAGCCCGGCCCCGCGACGGATACGCTGTCCACCTCGTCCAGCTTGCCCAGCTCCGCGGCGATCGCCTCGGCCAGCGCGCGCGGATTGGTGCCTGCGGGCTTGGCCAGCACCATCGCGGCGTTGGTGGCGAGATCGCCGTGCGACGCATCACGCGGCGGCTCGACCGTCACATTGCGGCGATCCAGCCCGCCGGGCAGCGTGCCGGCGGCGACCAGCGTGTCCAGCGCCGCATCGATATGCGCGGCAAAGCGGGTGTAGAGGGTCATCACATCGTCCGATCGGGGTAGCAAAGCGTTGCGCTCTAGCGAAATCGGATGCCCGCTTCAAATCATGGCTTACCGGCCCATGGAACGATTGCGCCGGATGCAATCAGGCGGAATGCCTTTGCAGTTGCCGCCCATACTGCATCGCAATATTTTCGAAGGCGAAAGTAGAAGCGCTGACAAAGCGCGAGAGGACCTGATCCGGCTCAACGCAAATGCGGGAGTTTCGATCATGCGCAAGACCATTCTGATCCTGGCCGCCTCCGTCGCCGCCGCCGTCCCCACCATCGGTGCGATTGCCGCCGAGGGCGAGCAGCGCTTCGTCCATGAGGGCAGCACCTATGTCTACACCCGTTCGGACGCGAACGGCCAGTCGGTGATCCAGGGCCATCGCTATCCGGGTGGCGAGCCGTTCCGCTTCGTCGTGAAGGGCCACCGCGTCACCGGCACGACCGGCAACACCCAGGTCGCCTTCACCACCGACGAAGCCCGCGGCGCAATGGGCGCGGGCGTCGAGACCAGCGCTCGCTGATCCCTTCGTCGTTTCCAAGAAAAAGGCCTGTCCTCCAGAGGAGGGCAGGCCTTTTTCGTCGGTTTTCCGGAAAGTCCGCTCACCAGCGCGGTTTGACCGCGCTCCATTCCAGGAAAGCTGGGTCGGGTGCCGACGATGCATAGGACATCACGATCTCGCGCGCCTCTTCGAACGTGAACACGTCGCGCGATATGGCCCGTCGAGCCGCTTCTGTACTCTTATGGACAGCATATAATGGTGGGCCCTGATGCGCTTCGGCTTTCGCGATGGCATAGTCGCCACCCCCAAAAGTGACATGCAGATAGGCACTGGTCACCGTCTCGACCTTGAGCGCGCTTGTAGGCCCGACGCCGATCAGCAGATCGTGTAGCAGATCGGGCGTCACGGGATCGATGAGCTTTTGACCGCCTACTGACACGGCAAGGCCCGGCACGACCGTCACCGCACGAGATTGCGCGCGCAAAGATGCGCCCGATAGAGCGACGGCATCGCGCATATAGCAAACAATGGGCTCCGCCTGACGGCGGTCGCGATGCGCCGTCCACCATAGAAGCGGTAGGCCGCCAAATAGGATGACAGCAAGCAACAACGGATCATCAAAGCCGGTGTTTTCCTTGCGAATCACGCCAAGCAGAGCGGCGATGGCCATGCACGCCCATAGGGTCATGAAAGCGATTCCATTCAGATCGGAACCAGCCCGGCCACTCAACCGCGTCTGACCGCCTTGTTGGGAGATGATGCCGAACACCATCGGGCCCGATCGACTAAGTGCAGTGAACCAAAGGCAAAACAACGGCCCGAGCACCCAACCCCGCGCGCCGCTCCGTGGTTCGAGCAACGGCTTCAGGCCAGCGCGAAGGCGGGCTTGCGTCTCCGTCAGGGAATAGGGGGACGATAGATCGATGCGATAGCCAAAGGGCTCGAACGACATGAGTGAATTGCCCCTGTTCATGGCACGCCGCGATTTCCCGCGAACTCCGACCATCGCCCTTCCAGACTGTCCAACGGATTGACAAGCTTCCAAAACGGCGCCGTCAGAACCCCTCCGGTAGGTCGATGTCGCCCACCACCTCGCGGTAACACCGAACCGCATAACGATCCGTCATCCCGGCGATAAAGTCCGCGATATGCCGGCTGCGTGCGGGCTCTTCCCCCGGCAACCGCTCGCGCCATTCCTCGGGCAGCTGCGCCGGATCGGCATGATAGGCCGCGAACAGGCCCTTCACGATGCCGTGCGCCGCATCGGCCGCCGCCAGCTGGAGCGGATGGTGGTAGAGATTGGCGTACATGAAACGCTTCAGGTCGCGCTCCTCGATCCGCATCGCATCGGAAAAGCCGACCAGCGCCCGGCCCGCCGCGCGAACGTCGGCCACGTCCCCTACCCCGCTTTCGGCGATGCGGGTTCGGGTTTCGGCGACCAGGTCGTTGACCATCACCCCGATCTGCGAGCGGATCAGTTCGCTCGCCAGCCTTTTGGGTGTGACATCGGGAAACTGCGCCCGTGCCGCATCCCAGCCCCGCGCCACCAGCGGCACTGCCAGCAACTGGTCGAGCGTCAGCAGCCCGGCGCGTAGGCCGTCGTCGATATCGTGATTGTCGTACGCGATATCGTCCGCCAGCGCCGCGACCTGCGCCTCCAGCGAGGCATGGCTGTCCAGGTCGAGCGGAAAACCCGCATCCGCCTCCTGCAAGGCCCAGCCGGGATGGCGCACCGGGCCATTATGCTTGGCCAGCCCCTCCAGCGTCTCCCAGCTGAGGTTCAGGCCCTCCCAACGGGGATAGGGTCGCTCGATCTCGGTCAGGGTGCGCAGCGTATGGCCGTTATGATCGAACCCACCATGATCGGCGAGCGCGGCCTTCAGCGCATCCTCGCCCGCATGGCCGAAGGGCGGATGACCGATATCGTGCGCCAGGCACAAAGCCTCGGTCAGGTCCTCGTTCAGCCCCAGCGTGCGTGCGATCGTGCGGCCAATCTGCGCGACCTCCAGGCTGTGGGTCAGGCGGACGCGGAAATGGTCGCCGTCGGGCGCCATGAAGACCTGCGTCTTGTGGCGCAGCCGCCGGAAGCTGATCGAATGGATGATCCGGTCGCGGTCGCGCTGGAACGCGTCGCGCGGTCCCCGCGCCAGCCCCGAGGCCTCGTCATGTCGGCGGCCGCGGCTGTGTTCGGGATCGGAAGCCCAGGGGGCGTAGCGGCTCACTTGGCGTCGAGCCGCGTCACCGCCTGCCCTGCATCGCTCGTCACGGGAAAGGCCGATACGCCCTTCTTGGCGAGCTGGTTGACGAAGGCGCGCGCCTCCGCATCGGTCTTGAACGGGCCGGTCAGGACGCGGTTGGTCGCGCGGTTCGGCGTCTTATACCCCTTGCGCGCGGCGAACAACTCGGGCGCCTTGGCCTTTGTCGCGGCCCAGGCCTTGGGCAGATCGTCCTCATTCGCCCCGCCTGAAACCTGGACCCAGATCCGCTCGGGGTTGGCACGGGCGCGCTTCTTTTCCTCGGCCTCTTCCTTGGCGGCAAGCGCCTTCTTCTCGGCCTCGGCCTTTTTGGCGGCCAGCGCCTTGTTCTCGGCCGCGGCTTTGGCGGCGGCGGCCTTGCGCTCGGCGGCGGTGGGCGCGCGGGGGGCGACATCCTCCGTCTCGGCGGCCTTTTCGCGCGCTTGCTTGTCGCGTTCCGCCTTGCTCCGCGCCTCGGCGACGACACGTTGCGCACCGCTGCTCACCGGCGTTGCGGCGGCAATGGCGGCGGGCCGCTCGGGGCCTTCGACGCCCAGTTCGGAGGCCGGGATCGAGAGATTGGCGACGATCCGCGCCAGCACCGAATCCTCGCGTGCCGAGCGAGCGGGCGTCGGCGGCGTGCGGCGTGTGGCGACCCGCGTCGGGCGGTTCGACGGCGTCTCATCCTCGGCCTTGCTCGGCAGCGGCTGGACCATCGCGGTGGCGACGGGTGCAGGCTTGACGGGCACGGGGTCGGGCGCTGGAACGGTCTGCACCATCTGGAGCGGCGGGGCCGCCGGAGCAGCGGCAGGCAGTGGCTGGACCATCGCGGTGGCGGTCGTGACGGGCGTCGTCGGAGCCGATGTCGCCGGAGTCGTCGTCGGCGCGGCGGGCAGCGGCTGGATCGCTGGCCGTGTGGTGTTCGATGCCATTTCGACCGGCGCCCGGGCTGCCGATGCCGTCGGCAAGGCGCTCGTGAAGCCCGGCTGCGGCTGGGTCTGGGAGGGCGTCTGCGTTTGGGGCAAAGGCTGGACCGTCGGCGCTGCGGCGGCGGCGACGCGCGGGGTCATCGTCGACGCCATTTGCGTCGGTGCGGAAGTGACCGGCGCGGTATTCACCGCACTTGCTGCCCCACGCGAATTGCGACCGCCGCGCCGCCGAACTTCACGCGTCGCCAGCGGCGCAGGCGTGGTCACGGGGGACGAGGCGAGCGCCACCGGCGCCTCTGGGGTCAACGGCGGCAGGTTCGGGGCCAGCTTCGCATCGGCCAGCCGTTCGGGAGTCGGGCGGGTCTCGCCGAAATGGACGGCAAAGGCGCGGTCGACGGCGGGCAGGCTCGGCAGCCGTTGGAAAAAGGGTTGGAGCCCCTGCGCCAGCTGCGGCGGCATCATGGTCGAGGCGATCCGCGTCGCCTCGGGCAGGTCGCCGCCCATCGCCAGGATGAAGGCGCGCGCCCGCCAGGCGGCGCGGTCGGTCTTGCGCAGCAGCGGATCGAGCTGTTCGAGCGCCTGATCCCGCTTCCCGGAAATACCGAGCGACAGGGCGTAGCGGCGTATGATCTCGTCGGTGGGCGCATTGGCCAGCGCCAGCCGGTAATCGCGTTGCGCCCGCGCCTGATCGCCGACCAGGTCATAAGCGAGGCCACGGTCGCCCGCGAAGCGCGCGGGCGGCAGGCCTGCGGCTTCGGCCTGGGTGAAGTAGCGCAGCGCCTCGCCCGGCCGTTCCGATCGGACCAGGATCGCCCCCATGCCCGCCTTGATCCGCGGATCGCGCGGATCGACCTTTTCGGCGCGCGCCAACAGCGAGGCGGCACCCGACAGGTCGTCGAGATGGATGGACAGATCCGCCGCCTCGACCAGCGCATCGACATTGCGGGGATTTTGCGCGACGCGGCGCATCACGTCCCCCAGCTTGTCGGCATCGGTGGTGCCGGGAAGCGGCTGAACCACTTCCTGTGCGAGAACGGGCACGGGCGCGGCGGCGAGGGCCAACGCGAGCGCGAGCGAAGCGCGGGGAAAAATTGCGAACGTCATGGGACCATGGCCCATAAAGCGTGTTTCGTGGGCGGCGGCAATGGCTAAGGCGAGCCTCACGCGCCCGATCGCTCCGCACGGTCGACCAATAGGGGGGAGGTTGGCGGACCTAGCGAGATATCTCCGAGCTGAGCACCTTGTGGCTGTGCCCTCCCCCAGCCCCTCCCGCCTGCGGGAGGGGAGTTTTTAAGCCCTTGCCCTCGCAACGCGCGCTCCCCCTCCCGCAGGCGGGAGGGGGTTGGGGGGAGGGCCTGCCACGCGCAAAAACATCAGCCGCCGCCGCCCAAACAAAAAAAGGCCCGCGCGATCCCTCGCCCGGGCCTTCTTTCCGATGCTCTGCCCGGCACACCGGGCAGAAAGTTACTGGTTGTTCTGCCGATGCAGGAAGCGCGGAATGTCGAGCGACGAGTCCGCCCCGCCTTGCGCATTCTCGTCACGCTGCGCACCACGCGCCGCGTTCGACATACGCTCGAACAGCGTGCCGCCCAGCTTCACGCGCGGTGCGGGCTGCGCAGGGACTTCCCCGGCTTCGCTGCCGGGAGCCAGCCAGCGGCGACGGGCTTCGTCGCTGCCGGGCGCGGGCTCGACGGCGGCGGGGTGCGACGGCGTTGCCGGAGCGGGCATGATCGTGTCCGCACCCAGCACCAGTTCGTCATCGGCCGCCGGCGCGGGAGCCGGAACGGGCGCAGGCTTGACAACCGACGCCGCGCTGCTCGACGCGACGGGGGCCGCGACCGGCGCGGGCGCAGGGGCCGGAGCCGCACTCGGCTGCTCGGCGGGGGCCGCCGGAGTGGCGCTGGCCTGCGGCGCAGGCGCGCTGGGCTCGCTGGGGCGATAGCTGGACGTCTCGTCCGACTTGCGGGCCATGCCGCCCATGCTGAAGCCGCTGCGGTTCGCCTCGGAAGGCGACGGTGCGACCTTGACGTCGGCGTCGATGCCGGTCGCGACGACCGACACGCGGATGCGGCCTTCCAGCTCGGGATTGAAGGCCGAACCCCAGATGATGTTCGCTTCCGGATCGACCAGCTCGCGGATGTGATTCGCCGCCTCGTCCACCTCGAGCAGGCGCATGTCGTCGCCGCCCGTGATCGAGATGATGACGCCCTTGGCGCCCTGCATCGACACGCCGTCGAGCAGCGGGTTGGCGATCGCCTTCTGCGCCGCCTCGATCGCGCGATTGTCGCCGGTGGCTTCGCCGGTGCCCATCATCGCCTTGCCCATCTCCTGCATCACCGAGCGGACGTCGGCGAAGTCGAGGTTGATGAGACCCGGCATGACCATCAGGTCGGTGATGCCGCGCACGCCCTGCTGCAACACCTCGTCCGCCATCGCGAACGCTTCCTTGAAGGTCGTGTTGGCGTTGGCGATCAGGAACAGGTTCTGGTTCGGGATGACGATGAGGGTATCGACGTACTTCTGAAGCTCTTCGATGCCGCCATCGGCCGACTTGGCGCGACGATTGCCTTCAAAGGCGAAGGGCTTGGTCACGACGCCGACCGTCAGGATGCCCATGTCGCGCGCCGCCTTGGCGATGACCGGCGCCGCACCCGTGCCGGTGCCGCCGCCCATGCCCGCCGCGATGAAGCACATGTGGCTGCCCTCGAGCAGCTTCGACAGGTCGTCGATCGTCTCTTCGGCCGCCGCACGGCCGATCTCGGGACGGCTGCCCGCACCCAGGCCTTGGGTGATCTTGGCACCCAACTGGATACGCCGCGGGGCGATCGACTGCTTCAGCGCCTGCGCATCGGTATTGGCGACGAGGAAATCCACGCCCTGCACCTCGGCGCGCATCATGTTCGCGATCGCGTTGCCGCCGGCACCGCCGACGCCGATGACCGCGATACGCGGCGTCAGCTCGTCGACCTCGGGTGCGATGAATTCGATGCTCATCCCAATTCTACTCCGCCGTTCCCGGTCGATACGCTAAGACCGGGCCCCTGAATAACTGTTAGTGCACCAGCGACCGGCCCGGTGCCAACCCAAAACTGCCCAGTGTCGCGCAGTTTTGCTTAATAATTTGCCTTCGCCGCCTGAATCAGCCGCCGGAACAGCCCCATGCCGCTGGGCCGGTGCACCGCCTGGTTCACCGCCGGGATGCTGCGCAGGTCGATCGGGTCGGTCGCGGCATAGAAAGCCAGGCCCGCGAGCGTCGCGAAAGCGGGTCCGCCATGCGCATCGGGCAGGCCGGTCAGCCCGCGCGGTCGGCCGATCCGAACCGAGCGGCCCAGCGCCTGCTGCGCATAATCGGCAATGCCCTTCAACTCCGCGCCGCCGCCGGTCAGCACGACCTGGCGCCCCACCGGCCCCTCGAACTTCAGATGCTGGAGCGCCTTGCGGATCTCGCCCATCTGATGCTCCAGCCGCTGGCGGATCACGCCGATCAGTTGCGCCTTGGTGATCTGCATCGTGTCGCCGCCATCCTCCGCAGAGATCGGCGTCACCTGGAGCATGTCGTGATTGTCGCGCGGGCTGGCATTGGCCGAGCCGTGGAAACACTTCATCCGCTCGGCCATCTGCCGCCGCGTACCGAAGGCCGACGCGACGTCGTCGGTGATATCGGCCGCGCCCATCGGCAGCGAGCAGAGCCCCACCAGCATGCCGCCCGCGAACAGCGAGACATTGGTGATCCCCGCCCCCATCTCGACCAGCGCGACGCCCAGTTCGCGCTCTTCGTCGGATAGGCAGGCCAGCCCGGTCGCCACCGGCGCGGCGATGATCGACTTCACCTCCAGATGCGCCGAGCGGACGCAAAGATCGAGGTTGCGCACCGGCGATCCGTCGGCGGCAACGACATGGATGTGCACACCCAGCCGGTCGGCGTGCAGCCCGAGCGGCTTCTTCACGCCGGTCAGCCCGTCGAGCGTGTAGAGCGCGGGCTGGGCGTGGAGCACCATCCGCCCCTGCGGGTCGATCGAGTTGCGCCCCGCCGCCAGCAATGCGTCGATATCGCCCTGTTCGACCTGATGGCCGCCCAGCTCGAACTCGACCTCGGCGACATCGGACACCAGGCCCCCGGCCGAAAAGCCGACCCAGACATTCTCGATATTCAGCCCTGCGATCCGCTCGGCCTGCTCAACCGCCTCGCGCACCGCCGCCTCGGTCGCGCCCATATCGGCGATATAGCCGCGCTTGACGCCCCGGCTCTCGCGCTGGCCGGTGCCCAGCACGATCAACTCGCCGCCATCGCCCTTGCGCGCGATCAGCGCCGACACCTTGGACGATCCGATGTCGAGCGCGGTAATCAGCCCCTCGGGTGCAATCTTTGCCATGGTCCTGCTACCCCTGTGATTCCCCGGTGCCGGACGCCTCTGTGGCGTTGCCCTCCGGCCCGGTGGCTTCCCCGGCCTGCGCCGGTTCGGCCAGCGCGTGATTCTGATTCAATCCGGGCTTGCGCGCAACCAGCTTCGTGGGGTCGCGCATGTCGAAGCGCAGCCAGCCGCGCCCGAGCAGCGGCCGCGAGCCGTCCATCGCCGCGAACTTCATCAGCGCCGCGCCCGCCCCGTCCTCGGGCAAGGCCAGCGTCTCGCCGCTGTCGAAGGTGATGTCCCAGCGCCGATTGCCGATCCACGTCGCCGCCTTCACGCGCGGCTTCAGGGCGGGGGCGGCGGACAGCAGCGCCTGATAGGCGGGCTCCTGCAAATTCGCGCCCGGCCCGATGATGAGCGGCAGGTCGGGCATCGCCTCGGGGCGCACCGGCTCCAGCAGCACGCCGCTCGCGTCGATCAGGGTCAGCTGGCCATTGTCCTGCCACACCGCCGCCGGGCTGCGCTCGTCGATATCGACCAGCAACGTATCGGGCAGGCGGCGCGAGACATGCGCGTCCTTGATCCAGCCATAGCGGAGCAGCTTGGCGCGGACATCCTCCAGATTGACGAGCGGCATCGCCCGGCTCTGCTGGTCGAGCGCGACGGCATAGACGGTCATCCGGTCCATGCGCTTCAGGCCCGTGACCTCGATCTGCTGGACGCGGAAACCGGCATGGCCCGCCTCTTCGGCGATCGCGGTGCCGATCATGCCCGGCACGCCGACATAGGTCGCGACCGCCAACACCGCCGCGCCCGCGCCGCCCAGGATCGTCCAGGTGACGGCCTTCTTGATCGTTTCCTCGCTGACCGGCACCTTGGCCAGCAGGCGCTGCGCCAACGTGACGCGCTTGACCGGCTGTCGGCGACGCGGGGCCGGACGGCGCGGCGGCGGGCCGCGCTTGATCGTGCGGCTCATCCCGCCTGATCCTTATACCATTGCAGCGCCTCGTCGACGATCGCCTGGACCACGGCGTCATAATCCATGCCGACATGGCGACCCTGTTCGGGCACCAGGCTGAGCGGGGTCATGCCCGGCTGGGTGTTGACCTCCAGCAGGAACAGCCCGTCGACGCCGCGCTCGTCGTCCCAGCGGAAGTCGGAGCGCGAAGCCCCGCGACAGCCCAGGATCCGGTGCGCCTCCAGCGCCAGCGCCTTGCACGCCTCGGCAATGTCGTCGGGAATCTGCGCGGGGCAGACATGCTCGGTCAGGCCGTCGGTGTATTTCGCGTCGAAATCATACCAGCCGTTCTTGGGCTTCAACTCGGTCACGCCCAGCGCCCGGCCGCCCAGCACGGCAGTGGTCAGCTCGCGGCCCCGGATATAGGGCTCGGCCAGCAATTCCTCGAACTCGGCCCAGGGACCGGCGGCGTCGCGCGCGATGGGCTGGCCATGGTTGCTGGTGTCGGTGACGATCGCCACACCGACCGACGAGCCCTCATTGACCGGCTTCAGCACATAGGGACGCGGCAGGGGATCGGCGGCGAACAGCTCCTCCGACTTCACGATCCGGCCGCCGGGCATGGGGATGCCGTGCGGGACCAGCGCCTGCTTGGTCAGCACCTTGTCGATCGCGATGACCGAGGTCGCAAGGCCCGAATGGGTGTACGGAATGCCCATCAGGTCGAGCATCCCCTGCACCGTGCCGTCCTCGCCGGGCGAGCCGTGCAGCGCGTTGAAGACGAGATCGGGCTGGGCCTCGACCAGTTTCGCGGCCAGATCGCGGTCCATGTCGATCCGGGTCACGCGGTGGCCGTTCCGCTCCAGCGCATCGGCAACGCCCGCGCCCGACATCAGCGACACCGGCCGCTCCGCCGACCAGCCGCCCATCAGTACGACGATATGCATCACGCGATCCTTGTTGTTGGCGTGGAATCTTCTTCAATCCTCCCCAAGCTTGCCTGGGGAGGGGGACCGCGCTCGCAGAGCGTGGTGGAGGGGCAAGCCCCTCGCCCCTCCACCACCGCTTCGCGGCGGTCCCCCTCCCCATCGAAGATGGGGAGGAATGGGAAGGCGACACTCATTTCGCCACCCCGACGCGCTGGATTTCCCATTCCAGGGTCACACCCGATTGGGCCTTGACCTTGTCCCGGACATCCTCGCCCAGCGCCTCGATCTCCGCCGCCGTCGCGTTGCCGAGGTTCAGGAGGAAATTGCAATGCTTGTCCGACACCTGCGCGTCGCCCAGCGTCAGCCCGCGACAGCCCGCCGCATCGACCAGCGCCCAGGCTTTGTGGCCTTCCGGGTTCTTGAAGGTCGAGCCGCCGGTCTTGGAGCGCAGCGGCTGCGACGCCTCGCGCGCGGCGGCGATGCGGTCCATCTCGGCCTGGATGTCGGCCGGTTCGGCGGCGTGGCCGCGGAACGTCGCCTCGACCACCACCGTACCGTCGGTCAGGTTGGAGTGACGATAGGTATATTCGAGGTCCGCGACGCCCAGCGTCTCGACCGTCCCGTCGCGGCGGACGACCGTGGCGGAGACCAGCACGTCCGCCACCTCGCGTCCATAGGCCCCGCCATTCATCCGGACGAACCCGCCGACCGTGCCGGGGATCGAGCGCAGGAACTCCAGCCCGCCGATGCCTGCATCGCGCGCGTTGGAGGAGACGAGGATGCCCGAGGTGCCGCCACCGCAGGTGATGCGGTGCCCCTCCCCTGCCCGCGCATAGCTGAACGGCTTGCCCAGACGGATCACGACACCCGGCACGCCGCCGTCGCGCACGATCAGATTGGAGCCGAGGCCCAGCGCCATGACCGGTACCTCGCCCCCGAGCGCCTTCAGGAACGCCGACAGGTCATCGACGTCCTTGGGCTCGAGCAGATATTCGGCCGGTCCGCCCGCCTTGAACCACACGAGCGGCGCCAGCGGCGCTGCCGGGGTCAGTCGGCCAGCGGTGTCGGGCAGGTTCATCGGCGCGCCTCGATGGCGTCCGCCAGGCCCGCCGCCCATTTGGTGATGTCGCCCGCCCCCAGGCAGACGATCATGTCATCCGCGCGGATCGAGCCCGCCAAGTCCTCGGCCAGTGCATCAGCATCCGCCACCGTCGCAGTCGAACGATGCCCGCGCCGCTTCAGCCCCTCGACCAGCGCGGAGGCGTCGACGCCCTCGATGGGCTGCTCGCCCGCCGCATAGACCGGCGTCACCAGCACGCGATCGGCATCGTTGAAGGCGGTCTGGAACTCCTCCATCAAATTGCCGAGCCGGGTGAAGCGATGCGGCTGCACCACCGCGATCACGCGACCGCGTGCGCCTTCACGCGCGGCGGCCAGCACCGCGCGGATTTCGACCGGGTGATGGCCATAATCATCGATGACGGTCGCCGTGCCGCCGTCCACCGCGATCTCGCCGACCTTGGTGAAACGCCGCTTGACCCCGCCGAACTGGCCGAAGCCCTGCTGGATGGTCGCGTCGTCGATACCCAGCTCCAGCGCGACGCCGATCGCGGCCAGCGCATTCTGGACATTGTGGCGGCCGGGCATGGGCAGCTCGATCCCCTCGATCGAGCGGCTGGAGCCGTCGCGGTGTCGGATGATCGCCTCGAAACGATTGCCGCCGGGGATCGGCGTGACGTTGACGCCGCGCACGTCCGCCTGCGCCGAGAAGCCATAGGTCACGACGCGCCGGTCACGCACGCGCGGCAGGATGTTCTGCACCTCGGGGTGGTCGAGGCAGAGCAGCGCCGCGCCGTAGAAAGGCACATTCTCGACGAATTCGACGAACGCGTCCTTCACCCGGTCGAACGAGCCATAATGGTCGAGATGCTCGGGGTCGATATTGGTCACGACCGCAATCGTACCGTCGAGGCGCAGGAAGCTGCCGTCGCTCTCGTCAGCCTCCACGACCATCCAGTCGGAGGCGCCAAGGCGCGCGTTCGAGCCGTAGCTGTTGATGATGCCGCCATTGATGACGGTCGGGTCGACCCCGCCCGCATCCAGCAGCGCCGCGACCATCGAGGTCGTCGTCGTCTTGCCATGCGTGCCCGCCACCGCGACGGTGGACTTCAGCCGCATCAGCTCGGCCAGCATTTCCGCCCGGCGCACCACCGGGATGCGGCGTTCGAGTGCGGATTCGACCTCGGGGTTCGACCGGGTGATCGCGGTCGAGGTAACGACGACCGCCGCATCGCCCAGATTGTCGGCGGCGTGGCCGATCGCGACCGGAATGCCCTTGTCCCGCAGGCCCTGCACAACATAGCCCTCGGCCACGTCGGAGCCCTGCACACGGTAGCCGAGATTCTTCATCACCTCGGCAATGCCCGACATGCCGATGCCGCCGATGCCGACGAAGTGGATCGTGCCGATATCCGTGGCGACGCCCTTCATGCGCCTGCTCCCGCCAAATTGGTTTTCCTTTGTGCCTTGCCGACCGGCAATACCATGCGAGGGGAATCGAGGCTCTCGACCAGATCGGCCAGATCGCTCGCCGCCTCCGGCCGTCCGCAGTTCCGCGCCCGCCCCGCCGCATTCTCCAGCGCCGCCGGATCGAGGCCCAGCTTCTGCATCTGCTTGGCGAGTTCGACCGGCGTGAAGTCGCCCTGCGCGATGGTCCGCGCGCCGCCCGCCTTCGTCATCTCGCGCGCGTTCGCCGTCTGGTGATCGTCGGTCGCACTAGGCAGCGGCACCAGGATCGCGGGACGGCCCGCGACCGTCAGCTCCGCCAGCGTCGAGGCCCCGGCGCGCGCGATCACCAGATGCGCCCAGGCCAGCTGTTCGGGCAGGTCGGGGAGATAGGTGGCGAGTTCGGCTGGAATCTCATGCTCGGCGTACTTCGCGCGCACCGCGTCGATATCCTCGATCCGCGCCTGATGGGTCACCTGCAACCGCCGCCGGAAGGTGACGGGCAGCATCGCTAGGCCATCAGGCACGACCTGGCTCAGGATGCTCGCCCCCTGGCTGCCGCCGGTAACGAGGACACGGAAGATGCCGTCCTCCTCCAGCAGCGGATAGGGCCGCGCACGCAGCGCCAGCACCTGATCGCGAACCGGGTTGCCGATCAGCCGGGTCTTTTCGGCGTGCTTGGCGCTCAGCCGCTGCGTCTCCTCATAGGATAGCGCGATCGCATCGACCTTGCCCGCGACCAGCCGGTTGACCCGGCCGAGCACGGCGTTCTGCTCGTGGATGGCGGTGGGGATGCCTTCCGCAAACGCCGCCAGAAGTGCGGGCATGGCCGGATAGCCGCCGAAACCGATCACCGCCGCCGGGCGGAAGGTCTTGTAGAGTTCGCGCGCCATCGCCCGGCCGCGCCACATCTCGCGCAGCGCCTTGGCCCAGCCGATCGGCCCGCCCGAAAAGCGCCCGGCGGGCAGGACATGCGTCTGGATATCCTCGAACAGCCCCGGGAAGCGAACGCCGCGCGCGTCCGAAACCAGCGCCACGCGGTGGCCGCGCCGGGTCAGCTCGGCCGCGAGCGCGGCGGCGGGCACCATGTGACCGCCGGTACCCCCGGCGGCGAGGACGAAGTGACGGCTCATTGCCCGCTCCACCTGACTATATAGGGGCTGCGCGTCAGGAACGGATTGCGCCGGGTGAACGCCAGCAACAACCCCATCCCGATCGACAGCGCGATCATCGACGAGCCGCCATAGCTGATGAACGGCAGGGTCATCCCCTTGGACGGGGCCAGCCCCGTATTCACCGCCATCGAGATCAGCGCCTGCGCGCCGAACTGCACCGCCAGCCCGGAGGCGGCGTAGAGCTTGAACTCGTCCTGTTCGTCAAGCAGCTTCACGAACACGCGCACCACGATCGCCAGAAACACCAGGGCGATGATCGAACAGGCGATCAGTCCGAATTCCTCACCGATCACCGAAAAGATATAGTCGGTATGCGCTTCCGGAAGGCCGAACTTGGCGGTGCCGCCCCCCGGCCCCGTGCCCGTCCAGCCGCCCGCCGTCAGCGTGTTGTGCGCGGCGTTGACCTGAAAATGGTCGGCCGCGCCCTCGCCATCGACATCGGGGAACAGGAAGGCGTTGATGCGGCTGCGCGCCACGCCATAGAACATATAGGCGGTGACCAGCCCGATCGGCGCCAGCGATCCGATCGCCAGCATCACCCGCATCGGCGTGCCGGAGATCATCAGCAGCGCGATCCAGACCAGACAGAAGACGATCGTCTGGCCGAAATCGGGTTGCAGCATCAGCAGCCCGGCGACCAGCGCCGTCATGCCCATGGTGATAAGCGTGGCGGGCAGGTCCTTTTCCTTGGCCCGCAGCGACAAGATCCAGGCCGTCGTCACGATGAACATCGGCTTCAGGAACTCGGACGGCTGGAATTGCGCGATGCCGAACCCGACCCAGCGCCGCGCGCCGTTGATCGACACCCCGATAAAGGGCGTCAGCGCCAGCACCCCGATCAGCACCGCCGTCCCCAGCACCGCCATGCGCCGCGCGGTGACGACCGGCAGCATCGAGACGGCGAACAGCACGGGCAGCGAGACGCCGACCCACATCACCTGCCGCCAGAAATAATAGAGCGGCGCGAATTTGCGATGCTCACCCGAATAGCGGATCGCCGTGGCCGGACTGGCGGCGGCGACCGCGATCAGGCCGATCGCGATCAGGAACAGCGTGAGCAGCAGCAGCACCCGGTCGATATCCCAGAACCAGGTGCCCAGCGGCGAGCGGTCGCCACGACCGCCACGCCCCTTGATCGATCCGATCAGGCCGGGACGCGGGGTCTTGGGTGCGCGCTCGCTCATGCCAGGGCCTCCACCGCCGCGCGGAAGGCGTCGCCGCGCGCTTCGTAATCGCGGAACTGGTCGAAGCTGGCACAGGCCGGTGACAACAGCACCGTATCACCGGGCTGCGCGGCGGCGGCGGCATGGGCAACGGCCGCCTCCAGCGTGCCCGACTGCTCGACCACGGGGATCTTTTCCTTCAGCAGATCGAAGAACAACGGCGCGGCCTCGCCGATCGTATAGGCCGCAACGACATGATCCAGATGCGCGGCACAGGCGTCGAGGTCGTCGCCTTTGCGCTTGCCACCGACAATCCAGTGGACGCGGGGAAAGGCCGCCAGTGCGGGAGCGGTCGACTCCGGGTTGGTCGCCTTCGAGTCGTTCACAAACGCCACGCCATTCCGGGTCGCGACGTGCTGCATCCGGTGCGGCAGGCTGGCATAGGTGCGCAGTCCCATCCGAATGGTATGGAGATCGAGACCGAGAATATCACATATTTCGACGGCGGCACGGGCGTTGTGCCGGTTATGTGGCCCCTGCAAGGCGGGCCATTCGCGCTGTTCGCTATCTTTAATAGGTTTGAAGTCGAAAGCATCCTCGATAAAGCTCGCAACCACGCCCTTTGAACCGCGCAAAGCATCATGATCTGCGGCCGAGACGACATCGACCACAGCGTTGCGCCCGGCCGACTGCATCGAAAACAATCGAGCCTTCGACGCTGCGTACCCCTCGAACCCATCATAACGATCGAGATGGTCGGGCGTGATGTTCAGCAACACCGCGACGTCGCAGTCCAGACTCTGCGTCAGGTCGATCTGATAGCTGGACAGTTCCAGGACATAGACCCCGCCCTGGGGCAGAGGCTCCTGTCCCAGGATCGGCAGGCCGATATTGCCGCCCATCAGGGTCGGCACGCCCGCCGTCTTCAGGATGTGGTGGACCAACGCGGTCGTGGTCGACTTGCCGTTGGTGCCGGTGATGCCGACGACCTTGTGCGGCGGCAGGTCTTTGCGGGCCTGTGCGAAAAGCTCGATATCGCCGATCACCGGCACCCCCGCCGCCCGCGCCGCGGCGGCCAGCGGATGGGTGTTGAGCGGTACCCCCGGCGACACGACCAGCGCGTCGAAACCGGACAGGTCGAGCGTGTCGAGGTCGGCAATCACCAGATCCTCCCCGGCACGGGGAGGGGGACCGCCAGCCGCAGGCTGGGGGTGGAGGGGGGCTTCGGCAAAGGGTGCCCCTTGCGGAACGCCCCCTCCACCAGCTTCGCTGGTCCCCCTCCCCGTACCGGGGAGGATCGCCTCACACTTGGCTGGGTCGCTATCCCACGCCACCACGCTCGCCCCGCCTGCCAACAGCGCCGAAACGGTCGCGGCGCCGGAGCGTGCAAGCCCCAGCACCGCGTACCGTTTTCCCGCCCAGTCGCGCGAAACGATCATCGCAGCTTCAACGTCGACAGGCCCGCCAGCGCCAGCACGAAGGCGATGATCCAGAAGCGGATCACGACCGTCGGCTCCGACCAGCCGAGCTGTTCGAAATGATGGTGGATCGGCGCCATGCGGAACACCCGCTTGCCGGTTCGCTTATAGAAGAAGACCTGGATGATAACCGACAGCGCCTCGACCACGAACAGGCCGCCGATGATGCCCAGCACGATCTCGTGATGCGCGACGACCGCGATGGTGCCGAGCGCGCCGCCCAGCGCCAGGCTGCCGGTGTCGCCCATGAACACCGCCGCCGGGGGCGCGTTGAACCACAGGAAGGCGAGCCCTGCGCCCACCACCGCGCCGCAGAAGATCGCCAGCTCGCCCGCGCCCGGCACATGCGGGATGCCGAGGTAATCGGCGAATTTCACGTTGCCCGCCAGATAGACGATGACCATGAACGCGACGCTGGCGATGATGACCGGCATGGTCGCCAGACCGTCGAGCCCGTCGGTCAGGTTCACCGCATTGCCGAACGCCACGATCGTGAAGGCGGCGAACAGCGGGTAGAAATAACCCAGATCCAGATACATGCGCGAGGTGAAGGGCAGGTACAGATGCGGCCCGTTCTGCCCCATGATGATCCACGCCGCGACACCCGCAATGGCGAACTCCAGCAGCAGCCGGGTCTTGCCCGACACGCCCGCGGTCGAGGCTTTCCGCACCTTGTCGTAATCGTCGAGGAAGCCGATCGCGCCGAACCCCAGCGTCACGAACAGGCAGGCCCAGACGAACGGATTGAACACGTTCATCCAGATCAGGATCGACAGCGTCATGCTGGTCAGGATCATCAGCCCGCCCATGGTCGGCGTGCCGCGCTTGGCGAGGTGCGTCTGCGGCCCGTCGGCGCGGATCGGCTGTCCCTTGCCCTGGCGGACGCGCAGCCAGCCGATGAAGCGGGGCCCGATGATAAGGCCGATGAACAAAGCGGTCGCCACCGTCGCGCCGGTGCGGAACGACTGGTAACGGATGAGGTTCAGAAGCCCCGGAAAACCGAGATACTCCGCGATCCAGTACAGCATCTAACTCACGCCCCGCCCGTTGCGGGATCGTCCCGCAGGGCCGCGACGACACGCGACAGCCCCACGCCGTTCGACCCCTTGATGAGCACCACGTCATCGGGTGCGATGATAGCGGCCAGCGCCTCGCGCGCGGCCTTCGCATCCGGCACATGGACGAAATTGACCCGCCCCTCAAGCGCGGCGGCCAGCGGCGCCATCGATTCGCCGACCAGCAGCGCCCATTCGACGCGCGCCGCGAGGATCGGCTCGGCCAGCCCGGCGTGATAATCGGCGGAGTCCTCGCCCAGTTCGCGCATCTCGCCCAGTATCGCAATGTGGCGGCCGGGCTCCTCGGCCAGCACCGCCAGCGTCGCGCGCATCGAGGCGGGATTGGCGTTGTAGCTTTCGTCGATGACCAGTGCGCCATTGGCGGCCCGGAACCGCGCACCGCGTCCGGCAAGGCCACCCAGTTCGGCCAGCGCCAACCCGGCCAGCCCCAGATCGCCCCCCGCCGCATCCACGGCGGCGATCACCGCGAGGGCATTGGACACCCAATGCCGCCCCGGCTGGGACAAGGTGAAATTCAGTTCCTTGTCGCCCAGCTTGGCGGTGACGAAGCTGCCGCCGGTGGGGCCGCGCATCGCCTCGACCGCGCGGACATCGGCGGCGGGGTCGAAGCCGAAGGTCACGATGCGGTCGGCATAAGGCCTGGCCGCCGCGATCAGCCGGTCGCGGTGCGGACTGTCATAGGGAATGATCGCGGTGCCGCCGGGCTGAAGCCCCTGGAAAATCTCGCCCTTGGCATCGGCAACGGCGGATTCGTCCGGGAAAAACTCGGTGTGCGCGGGCGCGATGGCGGTAACGATCGCGATGTGCGGACGCACCATCGCGGTCAGCGCGGACAGTTCGCCCGCATGGTTCATCCCCATCTCGAACACGCCCGCTTGGCAATCACGCGGCATCCGCGCGAGGCTCAAGGGCACGCCGGTATGGTTGTTGTAGCTCTTGACCGAACGATGCACCGCTCCCCGCCAACCGCGTTCGAGGGCGGCGTAGAGCGCTTCCTTGGCGCTGGTCTTGCCGACCGATCCGGTGACGCCGATGATCGTCGCCTGCGTCCGGGCGCGGCTGGCACGGGCCAGGTCTTCGAGCGCGCGGAAGCTGTCGGCGACGCGGACATGGGGATGGTCGGTCGGATTGCTGACCAAAGCCCCCGCCGCGCCCTGCGCGAATGCCTGGTCAAGGAAGCGGTGGCCGTCGGTCGCTTCGCCCGACATGGCGACGAACAGATCGCCCTGGCCGACCTCCCGACTGTCAAAGGCAACGCCCGATACGGCGAAGTCAGCGGACGCGGTTCCGCCGGTCGCGGCCGCGATCTCCTGCGCGGTCCACAGGGTCATTTGCGCTCCTCGGGGGTCTTTGCGCCATAATGGAGCGACAGCTTGGGGCGGGCCCGCACGGGCGCCTCCGGCTGTGCGGCATCGGCCTTGTCGTTCGGGGGCGTCTTGGTCGGAGCCTGGGCGCTCATGCCGCGCACTCCCGCGCGACGGTCACGTCGTCGAAGGGCAGGACGAGGTCACCGACGATCTGGCCCTGTTCATGCCCCTTGCCCGCGATCAGCACGATGTCCTGCTCGCCCGCCTCGGCGATAGCGGCGGCAATGGCCGCGCGACGGTCGCCGATCTCGATCGCGCCGGTCGCGCCGCGCATCACCTGCGCGCGGATCGCGGCGGGGTCTTCGGTGCGGGGATTGTCGTCGGTCACGATCACCCGGTCGGCGTGCATCGAGGCGACCTGCCCCATCGCCTCGCGCTTGCCCGGATCGCGGTCGCCGCCCGCGCCCAGTACGACGATGAGCCGTCCGCCCGCATGTGGCTTGAGTGCAGCGATCGCCGCCTCGATCGCGTCGGGGGTATGGGCATAGTCGACATAGACCGGCGCGCCACTCCGTGCGATGGCCGCCCGCTCCAGCCGCCCGCGGACCGGCTGAAGCCGTGCCAGGTTGGCGACGGTCGTCGCGACATCGCCCCCGGTCGCCAATACCAACCCGGCGGCGACCAGCGCGTTGGCCGCCTGATAGGCGCCGATCAGCGGCAGCTGGACCTTGTGCGTCTGGCCATGCTCATCCTCGATCACCAGCCCCTGGCCCAACAGGGTCGGATGCCGCTCGACCAATTTCAGCGTCGATCCGCGCGTGCCGACCGTCACCAGCTTGTTGCCGCGCGCTCGCGCCAGATCGATCACGCGGCCGCTCTCGACCACGTCGGCCCAGACGACCGCCGTGCCGTCCGGCGACAGCACTTCGGAGAACAACCGCATCTTGGCGGCCAGATAGGCTCCCATGTCGCCATGATAGTCGAGGTGATCGCGCGACAAATTGGTGAAGGCCGCCGCCGACACCTCCAGCCCTTCGGTACGATACTGGGTCAGGCCGTGGCTCGACGCCTCGAACGCCAGATGGGTCACGCCCTCGCGCGCCAAGCCAGCGACGTTGGACAAAAAGGTCACGACATCGGGCGTGGTCAGCCCGGTATAGGTCCGCTCGTCGGCGGTGGTTACGCCCAGCGTCCCGATCGAGGCGGCGTGGTGACCCGCCATGCGCCACAGCTGGCGCGTCATCTCGACGGTCGAGGTCTTGCCGTTGGTGCCGGTCACCGCCACCGCCGTCGCCGGGAAGGGCGCGAAGAACGCCGCCGCCAGCCGGGCAAAGGCGGCGCGCGGCTCGTCCGAGGCGATATGGACCGCCCCCTCGACCTTCACACCCGGTCGCGCAACGACCGCGACGGCGCCACTGCGCACCGCATCCGCGATGAAATCCTCACCGTTCACCCGCGCGCCCTGGAATGCGCCGAAGATGGTGCCCGGCGCGACCTTGCGGTGGTCGATCGCAAATCCGGAGACGAGGGCGTCACCGCCCTCTTCGTGATCGTTTCCGGTCAGTTGGTTCAGCTTCATGCCGCGCCCCTCATCGTCCATCCACCGGCGGCGACTTCGGGTCCTGCCACAGGGTCGGCAGGATATCCGACTCGTCGATATCCTTGGTGGCATCGGGCACCACGCCCAACATCGCGCCGACCCGCGTGATCGTCCGCCCGACCACGGGGGCGGCGTTCCAGGCTGCGGTCTTCCACCCGAACGTCTCCTTCGTACCCTTTGGCGAGTCGAGCATCGCCACCACCACATAGCGCGGCGCATCCATCGGGAACGCCGCCGCGAAGGTAGCCACGTTGCGCGACCGATCATAGCCGCCCGCGACCGCCGCCTCGGCGGTGCCGGTCTTGCCGCCGACGCGGTAGCCCGGCGCATCGCCCTTGCGCCCCGTGCCGCGCATCACGATCAGGCGCAGCATCTGCCGCATCTTGTAGCTGGTCGCCTCGCTGATGACCCGACGCCCCGCTGCCGCATGGCCCGGCGCGACCTTCATCAGCGTCGCAGGCCGCCAGATGCCGCCATTGACCAGCGCCGCATAGGCCGAGGCCAGGTGCAGCGGCGTCACCGCGATGCCGTGGCCGTAAGCCGTCGTCATCGTCGTCGTGCGCGCCCAATAGGTGGGCAGCAGCGGACGCCCCTTTTCGCGCAGTTCGATATCGGGCTTGGTATCGAAGCCTAGCTTCTTGAACATCGCCTGCATCCGCTGCGGCCCGATCTCGTCGGCGATCCGCGCCGTCGCGACGTTGGACGAATACATCAGCGTCTCGGCCATGTTCAGCCAGCGTTTGGGATCGCCCGCTTCGTCATGGATGGTATAGTTCCCGACCTTGAGCGGATGGGTCGCGTCGAAGCGCCGCTGCGTCGAGGTGACGACGCCATTCTCCATCGCAACCGCCATGGTGATCGGCTTGAAGGTCGAACCCAGCTCGAACACGCTCTGCGTCGTGATGTTGCGCAGTTCCTCGCTGCCCGCCATGCCGACCCGGTTGGGGTTGAAGGTGGGCAGCGAGACCATCGCGATCACTTCGCCGGTGTGCACGTCCAGGATGATGCCGCCTCCGCCGCGCGCCGAGAAGGTGTTCATCGCCCGGCCGAGTTCGCTTTCCAGCGCGGCCTGGGCGCGGGTGTCGATCGACAGCGCCACGGGCTTGCCCGCCTGCGCCGGGTTCAGCAGCCGCTCGTCGAGCACGCGCTCCATGCCGCTCATCCCATGCCCGTCGGTCGACAGGAAGCCCAGCGCATGCGCGGCGAGCGAGGATTGCGGGTACAGGCGCTGCGTCTCGCGATCGAAGACCAGGCCGGGCTCGCCGATGGCGTTGACCTGTTCGACCAGCGTGGGGCTGGCACGGCGCTGCAGATAGACGAAATTGGCCTTGCGGGTCAGCTGGCCATAGAACCAGGCCTGATCGCCGCGATCGGGCATCAGCGCGGCGAGGCGCGCGGCGATTTCCATCGGATCGCCGATCAGCTTCTTCGGGTGGACCGCGATCGTCCAGCTGTCGATCGTACGCGCCAGCGGCGCACCGTTGCGATCGACGATGTCACCGCGCGCCGCCAGCGTGGCGGTTCGCGTCGCCGCATCGGCGGGTCCGGCGAACACCGCCAGCAGCATCAGCCGCCCGATGACGACGAGAACCGCCGCACCGAACAGCATCATTAGCATCATCAGGCGCATGTGCGTCGTCGCGACCAGCGCGTGGCGCTGGCCGGCGGTACGCTGCGTGCCTGTGGGACGCGCGACCAGAACGCTCAACGCCGCCGCCGCGATTCGGTCTTGGCGCCTTTCAGAATGTCACCCAGCGTCGTGTCCGAGAGCAGCTGGCGGTCGAGCATCGCCACCGCTTCCGGGCGAACCTTCGCGACGGCGGCGGCGGTGCGAACGGTGGCGAGCGGCGCGGGCTTGGCCTTCTTGCCGCTGACGACATGCTCGGACACGGCCTGGACGATCTGGGGCTTGGGAAGGTCGACCTTGGCGAGACGGACGACGGGGGCGGGCGCGTTGGGCTTGGCCGGGGCGGCAGGCGTGGCGGCGGCAGCCACGGCGTCCGGCTGCACGACGACGGGGGCGGGCTGCGAGGGGACAAGCAGCGCGGCGGTCTGGACCGCGCTCTCGGCAGGGCCACGCGTCACGTCGAGCGAGGCCAGCTGCGCCTCGTCACCGACGAACTGGCCCGCCACCGGCGCGATCAGCGCCAGCGTGTCGCCGTTCCACTTTTCCAGCTGGACCAGGTTGGCGCGGGTGTCGAACTCGGTCTCCAGCGCGCGGATGTCCCGCTGCGCAGCGGCGATGCGGCCGTTGACGTCGTCGAGCTTCTTGCGCTCCGCCGCCACCTGCAAGGAGACGAGGTAGAATCCCAGGACGACTGCGACGCAGCTCCCGAACCACCCTATCCCCCTCAACCGATACGCCGCCGTCATACGCCAAACTCCTGACTCAACTCGCCCCCCGGCGCCCTACCCTTTTCCGCCGACCAGGCCGGGGATTCCGTACGCGTCGCAAAACGCAGCGTCGCCGATCGCGCGCGCGGATTGCGAGCCAGTTCCGCTTCGCCGGCGCGCACCGCCTTGCCGACCTGGGCAAAGCTGGGCGCCCGCGCCGCCGCCTGTTCGGGCAGATGGCGGGACCCCCCCGGCATCTGCCCGGCACGCTCGCGGAAGAAGCGCTTGACCATGCGATCTTCCAGACTGTGGAACGTCACCACCGCCAAGCGACCACCCGGCTTCAGCGCACGCTCGGCCGCGGCCAGTCCTTCGGCCAGCTCGTCCAGCTCGCGGTTCACATGGATGCGGATCGCCTGGAAGGTCCGGGTCGCCGGGTCCTTCTTGTCATGCGGGCGATAGCCCAGCGCGCGGCGGACCACCGCGGCCAGCTCGCCGGTGCGGGTCAGCGGACGCGCGGCGACGATCGCCTGCGCGACGCGGCGCGAACGCGGCTCCTCGCCGTAATGATAGAGGACATCGGCGATCGCGGCTTCGTCGGCGGTGTTCAGGAAATCGGCCGCCGACTCGCCCGCCTGCGCCATGCGCATGTCGAGCGGCCCGTCGCCCTGGAAGGAAAAGCCGCGCTCCGCCTGGTCGAGCTGCATCGAGGACACCCCGATATCCAGCACCACGCCATCGACGCGAGCGTCCAGTTCCTGGTCCAGCCCCGAAAATTCGTGGTGGATCAGGGTCATTCCCGGCTCAGCGGCGACCAGCGCCTGGCCGTTCGCGATCGCATCGGGATCGCGATCGAAGGCCACGACCTTCGCGCCGCGCCCTAGCATCGCGCGGGTATAACCACCCGCGCCGAACGTGCCGTCGACATGCGTCTCGCCGGGGGCGATGGCGAGCGCGTCGAGGACTTCGTCGAGCAGGACGGGAATGTGCGGGGCGTCGCTCAGGGAACCGCTCACAGCGCGATCCCCTTTTCCTGGCAATGGAACCGCGCGGCCGAGATCATCTTGGCGGGCAGGCCCGGCGTCTCGACCAGCGTCTTAGGGTCCCAGATTTCGATATAGTCGAACGTACCCCAGAAAAAGGCGTGGCCGGTGATCCCGGCATGGAAACGGGGAAAGCCCGGCATGATGAAACGGCCCGACCCATCGAAGGGCACCGCCTCGCCATTCGCCAGGTCGCGTTTGATATTATAGTCGATGCGGCCGTCGGGCCCGCGCGACATCTCGGTTCGCGCGTCCAGCTCCTTCTTCAGCACGGCAACATAACCCGGGTCATAGGCGATCAGACAACGCTCGGTTTCATGGACCGCAATGATGATGGTCCCGCCATCCTTTCCGTCGGGGCGCGGCGCATTCTGGGCCAGCGTGGAGCGGAGTGCATTGGGGATGGCGACGCGACCCTTGTCGTCGACAAGGCCAATGCCACTTCCCTGATACAAACCCCTTTCGGACACGCCAACCTCGCACATGGCGCGCACGGCCTCACCATTTCGAAACACGACCCTCGCCGCATTCCGACCATTTCTGGATCACAGTGAGCCTGCCCCTCTGTTAGGACTCGGTTTACCTATAGCATAACCGGGAGGCAACGGGATTTTTGGGGATGAGCGGGGAAATCATGTCTGAAAACGGCGCAATGCGACGAACGGCTGGGCGACGGACGGGAAAAGGCTATCATGACCACTGGTCGAAAACGCCCGATTTCCGCCGATGGGCGCGCATTCCCCGGATTTCCCCGACATCGACCACGCAGGACAGCGGCCACGGTCAGCTTAACTTCCGTTAAGTGAAAAGTCCGAACCGGCCGGAACCGACAGACCGTGTCAGGCGCCGACGCTCGAACATAGCAGCCGCGCCAAAGTGCCGGTCGCGATGCGGCGATCAGTGTGCGGGTTCGACCGGGGCCTGGGTGTTGACCGGCGCCGGCGCAACGCCGAGCTCGGCCAGCGGCTCGTTGCTCGCCGGGGTCGTCGCGTTGGTCACGGTCATATCGGCGACCATGTTGGACTGCGCCGCACCAGCCGCCACGACCGGCGGCTCATCGCGGTTGAGCGAGCCCAGAATCGTACTGGCGATGGCGATCAGCAGGATGACGGCGGCAAGGCCGATCATGCCGACTTTCACGCGCTGCATGATATGATGGTGGTCGGGTGACTTCATGGAATTTGGGTATACTATCTCGTGCGCCGCATTCTGTCGACCTCCGACGCGCCGGGGCAGCGGCTATAGCCCCTTTTCGGCCCGCCACGCCGGGTTGTGGAGCGTGGAGAGGTAACGAAATCCGGTATCGCACAAAATGGTTGCGATCCGCTTATCCGGCCCCAGCTGACGCGCCAGCGCCACCGCGCCTGCGACGTTGATGCCGGAGGACAGGCCCAGGCACAGCCCCTCCTCGCTCAGCAACCGCTGTACCCAATACCAGCCTTCGGCATCGGACAAGCGGAACTGGGTATCGATCGGCGCCCCTTCCAGATTGGCGGTGATCCGCCCCTGGCCGATGCCCTCGGCCACCGACGATCCTTCGGACTTCAATTCGCCATGGGCATAATAATCGTACAGCGCCGCGCCATAGGGATCGCTGAGCGCGATCGTCACGGACTCGTCGTGCGCCTTCAGGCCCAGGCCGACGCCCGCCAGCGTACCGCCGGTCCCCGCCGCGCAGGTGAAGCCGTCGATTCGCCCGCCCATCTGGTTCCAGATTTCCTCGGCCGTGCCGACGATATGTGCGCGGCGATTGGCGATATTGTCGAACTGGTTGGCCCAGATCGCATTGTCCGTCTCCTCGGCGATGCGACGCGAAGTGTGGACGAAGTGACACGGGCTGGAATAGGGCGCGGCGGGCACCAGCACCAGCTCGGCCCCCAGCGCGCGCAGCGTGTCCATCTTCTCGCGGCTCTGCGTCTCGGGCATCACGATGATCGTGCGATAGCCCTTGGCATTGGCGACCAGCGCCAGGCCGATGCCGGTATTGCCCGCCGTCCCCTCGACGATCGTGCCGCCGGGCTTCAGCAATCCGCGCGCCTCGGCATCCTCGACGATGAACAGGGCCGCGCGATCCTTGACACTGGCGCCCGGATTGGCGAATTCGCACTTGCCGTAAATGTCGCAGCCCGTGGCCTCGCTCGGCCCCTTCAGACGGACGAGCGGGGTGTTGCCGATCAGGGCCAGCGTATCGGAGATCACATCCATGCCGCCTAGATGGCCCCTGCCCCGCCATCGGGCAAGTCAAGCCTTGCTTGGGCTCGCACAAGCTGGATCGCGCGGGCTCAGTCGGCGCATGCAGGGAGTGGCGACCCGAAATGTTGGACATTAGGACGCCTGACCTGCAGGTCGTGCTTGACGCCGGGTTGCTGCATTTGCGAAGCACCGCCTCGCTATGAAAAGCCTCCTCCCCGTTTTCGTCGCCGCACCGCTGCTCGCCCTGGCAGCGTGCAACTCCAAGCCCAGCCAGCCCGAGGTCGTCGATACCAATCCCGACCCCATGGCCAACATCCTCGCCAACCGCGCGCCGGTCGAGCTGCCGCCCGCGATCAAGGCGGAAAAGAGCCTTCGCTGCAAGGACAACAGCCTGGTCTTCGTCACCTTCTTCGAGGGCGACAAGCAGGCCAATGTCCGCCTGAAGCAGGGCGATGCTCCGGTGATCCTGAAGGCGCCTGCCGCCGGTGAGCCGCTGACCGCCGAGGGCGGCTGGAAGATGACCGGCGACGAAAAGGCCGTCACCCTGACCACGCCGAAGAAGCCCGCGCAGGTCTGCCACATCTGATCCGTGGCGCATTCAGCCTTGGCGTCGCTTGATCGACGATAAGGACTTGATCGAAAACCGGCCGGCGGGGATATCTCCGTCGGCCTTTTCTTTGGGCCGTGTCGGGAGGTCGGAGAGAAAAGCCGTGGCCGCGATCGCGATCTACAGCCTGAAGGGGGGCGTCGGAAAGACCAGCATGGCGGTCAATCTGGCCTGGTGTGCCGCCAGCCTGTGCGCGCGCCGGACGCTGCTATGGGACCTCGACCCGCAGGCCGCCTCGACCTGGCTGCTCGGCGGCGGCGCCCATGGCGACCAGGCGCAGGCCGTATTTTCCCGCGATATTTCCGCCGAGCGCCTGATCCGCCAGACCGCCATCCCGCGCCTCTCGCTGATCGGTGCCGACGATTCGCTGCGCGGTCTGGATCATCTGTTCCACGCGATCGACAAGAAGAAGCGGCTCGGCAAGCTGGTCGACGGGCTGGACGATTATGAGCGCGTCATCCTCGACTGCCCGCCCGGCCTGACCGAAACGACCGAACAGGTGCTGCGTGCGGTCGACCTGATCGTGGTGCCGGTCGTGCCCTCCGCACTCGCCACCCGTGCACTGGAGGTGGTGGATGGCTATGTCCGCGGACGCGTGCCCCTGCTGCCCGTGCATGTCATGGTGGATCGTCGCCGCCGCCTGCATGCCGAGGCGCTGGCCGCGCATCCCGACTGGCCGATCATCCCGATGGCCAGCCTGGTCGAGGCGATGGGCGAACATCGCGCGCCCCTGGGGGCTTTCGCGCCGCGCAGCGGTATCGCCCAGGCCTATGCCGATCTGTGGCGCAGCGTCGAACGGCGAATGGCGGGGGGATGAGCCGCCGCGACGACCCCGGCCCGCCCGAACGGCTGACCCCGCATCTGGTGCTGGGGGCCTATGCCGTCGGCGTTTTCCCGATGGCGGACACACGCGACACCGATCATGTCTATTGGGTGGAGCCACGCAAGCGGGCCGTCCTGCCGCTCGACGGCTTTCACCTTTCCCGCTCGCTGCGCAAGACAGTGGCGAAGGATCGGTTCCGCGTCACCGCCGACACCGCGTTCGAGTCGATCATCCGGATGTGCGCGGAGAGCGTTCCCGATCGGCCCGAAACCTGGATCAACTATGCGATCGAACGGGTCTTCATCGACCTCTTCGACATGGGGTTCGCCCATTCGATCGAATGCTGGGACGGCGACGAGCTGGTCGGCGGGCTGTACGGCCTGTCGCTGGGCCGCGCCTTTTTCGGCGAGTCGATGGTCAGCCGCCGCACCGATGCGTCCAAAGTCGCGCTGGTCTGGCTGGTCGCGCGGCTGCGCGCCGGGGGCTACACCCTGCTCGACTGCCAGTTCCAGACCAGCCATTTGTCGACCATGGGCGCAGTCGAGATCGGGCGCGACGATTATGTCGCGCTGTTGTCCGACGCATTGGCGGGCGTGGTCGCGCCCGGCGCCTCCGCTGCCGGGGTATCGGCCTCGGGCGATTTCGCCGCGCTCGACCGCTTGGGGGCGGCACCGGGCAGCGAGGCGGGAACCGTATCCGGCCCCGTTTCGGGCCAAGACATCGTGCAACTCTTGGCCCAGACATCATAGACCGGGTGGAGCACGACGTTGAGCGCGGGCCGCTCCTTGTACAGCCAGCCTGAAAAGACCCGCTGCCAGCGCTGATTGGCCCCGCGCACATCGAGCTGGACGAAAGCGCCGGTCAGCTGTTCCGGCTCCCATGACGCCGTCTTTTCGCAGGCGCGCAGACGTACCACGACATCGCCAACGCGCACCGCCTGGCCGGGTTTCAGCGTCAGGTCGCGCGACACGCCGTTGCGCTTGTTGAGCAGGCCGATCACCGCAACGCGCTCGGCCATCGGAGTCCCGCCGGTGGGCAGGTTCGCCTGCGTGCCGTCGACCGACTCGATCCCCGGCGCGGCACCGGGGCTGTCGGGTAGAATCTGGCTAACCGCCGATTCGGCGGAGCCGCCCCGATGATCGGTCAGCGCCTGATAGCCGAACCAGCCACCGACCCCCAGCAAGGCGACCAACGCACCGCTGGCCAGCCAGCGCGACGTCTTCACCCCTCGGGCGTCCAGGCTTCGTAATCGCCGGTCGCCGCCTGACGCTGGCCACCCTTTTCGAGCGCGCCGGACGGGCGATAGGCCATGGCGGTGCCGGTCATGTTCGGAATCGCTGGCTTCTGCCACGCGCGACGCGGCGGCAGCGAGCGGTCGGGCACGTCATCGACCTGATGATGCAGCCAGCTGAACCATTCCGCCGGAACGCGGCTGGCATCGTTCGAGCCGTTATAGATCACCCAGCGGCGCGGACGGCCAGCGGTGTCGCTGCCGCCCTCATAATAAACGTTGCCATGCGCATCCTCGCCCACCTGCGCCTTGCCGCGCAGACCGAACCAGGTGCCGATGGTGGCGCCGTTCCACCAGGTGAAGGGATTGAGGTTGATGCCCATGACGCGCCGTGTAGCCCGGCTCTCGCCGCCCTTCAACCGCGTTCGCGTGATTGGGACCAGTTCATGAGTTCGCTTGAAGCCCCTCCTCCCGGCAGGGGGGAGGGGTTTGGGGTGGGGGCATGGCCGCAAGCGATGGCCTCGGTGAGACATCGGCCCTCCCCCGACCCCTCCCGCCTGCGGGAGGGGAGAAGTGCGGGGCAAGGCACCGTCGCATGAAGCCCCCCACCTGCGAGGAGGCAGCGGCTCGGTTTAAACGGTCTACCTCAGCCGATCACTTCGGCCAGAAAACCGAATCGCCCTCCGCGATCCCCAGTTCCGCCGAACGCCCGCCGACCAGTTCCAGCACGGCCGCGATCGGCTCGCCGGAGGGGATCTGCGCTTCGCTGAACGGCACGCTATTCTCCGCGATCCGGGCGATCGTGCCGTCGGCGCGGATGAACAGGATGTCGAGCGGGGTCGGCGTGTTCTTCATCCAGAAGCTCGCCGCGCGAGGACCACCGCCCTCGGGCGGATAGGGTGCGAACAACATGCCGCCATCGGGTTTCAGGTCGGTGCGGTACATCAGACCCTGGGCCTGCTCGGCGGCGGTGCGGGCCGCTTCTACCTGGAAACGATGCTTGCCCTGCGCCGTGGTGATGGTGACGGGCACGGTCGCGACCTTCTGCCCCGCCTGTTCGGAGGACGATGTTTTCTCCGAACATCCCGCCAGCCCCGCGCCAGCCAGGGCCAGCGCCACCATCGCAATGCGGATCATTCGGGTCCTCTCGGCGTCACGATCACGGCCAAAGGCCCTTTCGGCCCCTCGACCACGCGCGCCGCCAGCAATTGCCCCGGCTCGACGTCCAGAATCCCGCCGCGGCGCAGCGTCTCCATGTGCACGAAGATGTCCGCCCCGTCACGCTCGCGCAGCAAAAAGCCATAGCCTTTCAGCCGGTTGAACCACTTCACCGCGACCTGTTCGGGCTCCCCGGCCTCATCGACCAGCGCGACCGGGTCGATCCGGTCGGGCGAACGCGGCCGCTTGGGCTGCTCGGGCACCGCATGGGTCAGGTCGATGGTCAGCACCTCACGCGCCTGGTACCCCCGCCCCCCGCGCGCACCCAGCAGCTCGACGCGGGCGCCCTCGGGCAGGCTGCGCCGCCCATGTGGCTGCAATATGGAAAAATGCACGAGCACATCCCCATAGATGGGATCGTCCGCCACAACGAAGCCAAAGCCCCGCGTCACGTCGAACCATTTCACGACCCCCGCCAGCCTTACGGCCGTTTCCGCCGTTTCGCCGTCGATGCCGCCCCCTTGAATTGGCGTTTCTTCCAGCATCATCGCACCCTTATACTGCAACGCTAGCAGCATTGTTCGCACTCGCAATGCGGCGACGTTCGTTTTTTGCTGGTTCGGACTGGGACGATCGTTCAAAAATCAGGCTTGGCAGCCTATGGCCTTGCGCTGGATCAATATTCTTCATCGTCCGACATCTCGCCGGGTGCCGCCGATACGATCCGCCGGGACAGCTCCATGGCATGTCCGGCGCGCAACATCGCCGCGAGTTGCTTCTCGCGCACCGCCCGGTCGACCTCGCCCTCGCCGAACGGCCCGATTCGCCGCCGCCGGGCAAAGGCCAGGGCGGCGGCTTGCGCCGCCTCGGCGACCTGGGGTGCGATCGCTTCGTGATCCTCCGCCCCGACCCGCGCGGCGTGAAGCGCCTGCGCCACGCGGCGCGCTCCCAGCCCCCGCCGCGCCAGCAAGGCCGCCTTGGCCTCCGCATAGGCCCGGTCGTCGATATAACCGAGCTCGACCATACGCGCCGCCAGCCCGCGCACGTCGGGCGGCCCTTCCCCCGCCCAGTCCCTTTCGCGCAGCTTGCGGGTCAGATAGTCGACCAGCTTGCCTTCGGTGGTGGCAAATCGCTCGACATACCGTAACGCCAGATTCTCCAGCATTTTGGGGTCAAGGGGTTTTGGCGGGCGACGATCGGCGGACACGCCTTGTTTGTGCCACACTGACACCGGAATTAGAACGCGGGAAGCCGCCATTTGATGGCGGAAAAGAATCACTCGTGCCCGCGCGATCACCTTGCGGGGACGCAAAAGCATAAGGAACGAAGGCAAGGCCATGACGATCGAGCACCATCAGGACGACGCGCGCGCCATCATCGCGACGCCGACCGAGGATGCGCTGCCGCGCCGCTTCGCCGACTTCGATACGCTGGGCGAAGCGCTGGACTATGCGGCCTCGGGCGCGCGCGGCCTAAACTTCCACGACGCACGCGGCACCCTGACCCGCCCCTACCCCTTCGCCGAACTGCGCGAGGATGCGCTGACCTGCGCCCGCCGCCTGATCGCTAGCGGCGTGAAGCCGGAAGAGCGGATCGCGCTGGTGTCCGAGACGGGGCCGGAATTCGCCGCCCTGTTCTTCGGCGTCGTCTATGCGGGCGCATGGCCGGTGCCGCTACCGCTGCCGACGTCGTTCGGCGGGCGTGACAGCTATATCGAACAGCTGCGCGTCCAGCTCGCCAGCTGCGACCCCAAGATGCTGATCTTCCCGCCCGAACTCGCCCAGATGGCGGGCGCCGCCGCCGAGGCCGCGGGCGTCGAGGGCGTGGACTGGGACAGCTTCGCCACACGCGCGGCCCCCGAGACCAAGCTGCCGAAGGCCGATCCCGAGGCGATCGCCTATCTGCAATATTCCAGCGGCTCGACCCGTTTTCCGCATGGCGTGGCGATCACCCATCACGCGCTGCTGAACAACCTGGCCGCCCACAGCCATGGCATGAAGATCCAGGACAGCGACCGCTGCATCTCGTGGCTGCCCTGGTATCACGACATGGGGCTGGTCGGCTGCTTCCTGTCGCCGATCGCCAACCAAGTGTCGACCGACTACCTCAAGACCGAGGATTTCGCGCGCCGTCCACTCGCCTGGCTGGACATGATCAGCCGCAATTCCGGTACTTCGGTCAGCTATTCGCCGACCTTCGGCTATGACATTTGCGCGCGTCGCATCTCGTCGCAGACCAAGGCGTCGGATCGCTTCGACCTGTCGCGCTGGCGGATCGCGGGCAATGGCGCGGACATGATTCGCCCCGACGTGATGCAGAGCTTCGTCGACGCCTTTGCCGATGCAGGCTTCCCGGCGACTGCCTTCCTGCCGTCCTATGGCCTGGCCGAGGCCACGCTGGCGGTGTCGATCATGCCGCCGGGCGAAGGCATCCGCGTTGAGCTGGTCGAGGAGACCCAGCTGTCGGGCGGCGCGCAAGGGACCGACCGGCCGCAGCGTTTCCGCGCCATCGTCAATTGCGGCAAGCCCGCGCGCGACATGGTGATCGAGATCCGCGAGGAAGACGGCACGCCGCTTCCCGATGGGGCGATCGGCAAGGTGTGGTGCAAGGGCCCGTCGGTCATGGTCGGCTATTTCCGCGACCAGACCGCGACCGATGCCTGTCTGGTCGATGGCTGGCTCGACACCGGCGACATGGGCTATATGTCGAAGGGCTATATCTACATCGTCGGCCGCGCCAAGGACATGATTATCGTCAACGGCCGCAACCACTGGCCGCAGGACATCGAGTGGGCGGTCGAGCAGCTGCCGGGCTTCAAGGCGGGCGACATCGCCGCCTTCGCCATCACCACGCCGGGCGGCGAGGAAACCCCCGCCGTGCTGGTCCAGTGCCGCAGCTCGGACGATGAAGAGCGCCTTCGCCTGCGCGACGAAATCCGCGAGCGGGTGCGCGCGGTGACCGGCATGAACTGCGTGATCGAACTGATCCCGCCGCGCACCCTGCCCCGCACCAGCTCGGGCAAGCTGAGCCGCGCCAAGGCCCGCAACTTGTATCTGGCGGGCGAGATCAAGCCGTACGACGTCGCGGCGTGATCCTTCGGAACAGTAAAAAGGGGCTCGATCGAAAGACCGGGCCCCTTTTTGTGCGGTTACAAAAGTCCGTTCGCGTACCCATCAGCGCTTGATACGTCCGCAGTGCTGACGCATCCTGCCGCAATTCAAGGGGGAGATGACGGGCATGAACCATATCGGCGCAATGATGATGGCCCTGGCGGTCATGACGACCGCAGCCCCCGCCATCGCGCAAGCGGGACAGGGCGCGGAGAAACCCAAGGTCAAGAAGACCTGCCGTTCGTTAACGCCGACCGGGTCCTTTCTGCCTACCCGCGTCTGCAACACGGAGGCGGAATGGCAGAAATTCGACAGCATAGGTCAGGAGGGCGTGGGTGAGTTTCGCCGGGCATTGAACATGACCAGCACGAACGAGCGCAACCGGCGTAACTGAGTTATCGATCGGGGGCGAGCCTTCGACTCCGCTCAATCCTTCAGCGGATCATGACCCCAGTTCATCAGCGAGTACCGCCACGGTGAATGCTCGGCATCCTTGTCAGGTCCACCCTGCTTCAGATGCCGGTGCACATAGCCGACGACCTTCTTCATGTGCGCATAGTCGTCGTCGGTCAGATCGGTCTTCTTCTTTCGCTTGATCTCGACGATGCGGCGGCCCGATTCATGCCCGACGCTCTCGCCTGACCCGCCCTTTTTCTGGCCGACCGCCTGCGACTCGTCGGTGTCCAGAAACTTCTCCAGCTCCGCCGGGGCCATGTTCACAGCCTCTTTAAAATCGGCGTAAATCTGCTCCTGATCGTCGGCCATGCGTGGCTCCTTTCGAAGCGCTCAACGTCGCATGGCGGCTTTGGGGTTCAGAGCAGCATCGCGTCATAGCTTTGCGGCGGCAGCGGCAGGGTAGCCCGCGCAACCCCGCCGAGGATCAGCACCACCAACAGCACCGCTCCGGTCGTCCGCACGATCCAGCGGTCGCCATGCCAGGGCTTGGCGATCATCAGCCCCAGCGCGCAGGCCATGATCGGCCAGAGGTGATAGCGGAAGTCCGACGCCACGCTGATGACCAGGAAGCTCGCCTCAAGCCCCAGCGCCGAGCCGAACAACGCCCCCGCAAAGCCATTCCCCCGCGTCACCGCCAACCCTCCGGTGGCCAGCACCAGCCAGACGATCGGCCACATGATCGGGGAATCGACCCAGGGAGCCGCCATCTTCTGCCACGCCAGCGCCGTCCGGCCCGGCTGACCCAGATGATAGTCGTTGGGCTCGCTCCCCTGCGGCGCGGCGGCATTGATCCAGCGGGCGGGCACCCAGAAGCGCCAGGTCGAATTGACATGCGCCAGCCGCTGTTCCGCATAGGCCAGCGGGTGATGCAGGATGGCGGGTGCGAGCTTGGCATAGACCTGCCCCGGCGGGGTCTTCTCGAACCGCTGGAGCCGGACGCCGCAGCGGGCGGGCTCGCCCAGCGGATCCCAGAAGAAGGGCTTTACGCAACGCTTCTCGCGAATCTCCGCCACCTCGGCGGGGGACAGCCCCATGCGGGGATCATAGGGCACGCGCACCGCGATCCCCGCCAGATCATACAGCGCCTGGGTCCGCGCGACGCCGCTGTCCGACGCGCCCAGCAGTCGGTGGTTGATGACGGGCGCCGCCGCCAGCGTAACCAGAGTCAGCGCGACGGTGATCGCGATCCGGCGCGACCAACGCTCAGCCACCAGCAGCGCGACGAGCGGCGCGATCGCGAAGATCGCATTGGCCCGCACGAGCGCGGCATAGGCGAGCAACAGCCCCGCCGCGACCCAGGCCCCGCGCGGCACCACTTGCCCCCGCAACCGCCACCAGCCGATGATCCCGACCGCACCCAGCGTCGCGCCGGTCATCTGCCCGTCCTTCAGGATCGCGACCTGCCAGCCCAGCCAGGGCGGCACCAGCCCGACCGCCAGCACCATCAGCGCGGCACGCGGTCGCCGGTCGACGATCGCCGCTGCCAGCAGGCCCAGCCCTAGCCACCAACAGCCCAATTGCAGCACCAGCATCGGCGCCGCGCCCTGCCCGGTGAACAGCGACCAGAGCCGCGCCATGATCGGTGGATGCCAGTCGTCATACTGCCCGGTCAGCGCCTGCGCATATTGGCCGACACTGTCATATTGGACGAAGCCCGGCGCGAAGACGGTGACGCTGACCCCGAACAGGATCAGGGCCGCGACGATGATGCGCAGGCGGTGGCTATGGGTTCGGGTCATGACGGATGCGACCGATGCGGCCAAAACCGGACGTTTCGCAAGCGGAATGCGGCATATCGTCGCGGTTGCGCGGGGATAGCGGCATCGGCCTCCCACGCGTAGATGGTGCGCTGGCGTCAATCGGGGGCAAGCGGATGGATAGCGACACGGCACTGCTCATCATCGACATGCAGATGGAGATGCAGCACCGGATCGACGCGGGACGTTCCCATGTCAATCCGGATGCCCCCGCCATCATCGCGGCGCTGGCCTACGCCTTTCGCGACGCCCGTCGCCCGGTCATCCATGTCCGCCATGCCGAGGCCGACCCCACCTCGCCGCTGAATCACGCTGCCCCCGGCTATTCGCCCATGGCCTGTTCGGTGGAACGGCCCGACGAGGCCGTGTTCGTGAAGCGCAGCTCGTCGGCTTTTGCGACGACGGCGCTGGAGGCGCATCTGCGCGGTCGGGGGATCACGCATATCCATGTCGTGGGGGCCGTGGCGGGGTTCTGCGTCAACTCGACGGTGCGCGCGGCCTCGGACTTGGGGTTTCGCGTGACGGTGGTACGCGACGGGGTGATCGGGTTCGACCTGCCCTCCGCCGGGTTGGACGCGGGGGTGATCTTCGACGTGACCATGGGGTTGCTGGCGGCCGACTTCGCCGAGGTGGTGGATGGCGAGGCGGTATTGGCTAGGTTGTGAGAGTGGGGCGTGGCCTTCGACTTCGCTCAGGCTGAACGAAGTGAGGGAATCAACCAAACAGCCGTTCAGACTGAGCGTAGTCGAAGGCGACGCTACTCCCTGGAGCAAGATGACATGAGATGAACTCACCCCTCCCCTTCAGGGGAGGGGCCGGGGGTGGGGCGTTTCCGCAAACGTACAGTCTGTGGCGAGGCCCCACCCCAACCCCTCCCCTGAAGGGGAGGGGCTTACGTTGGTTCAAGGCAATGTCATCACAGTCCAACGAAAAAGGGGCCCGCCGCAGCGAGCCCCTTTCCTATAACCGGATCGACCAAAATCAGATGTGGATCGCGCGCCCATAAGCCGCGAGCACCGACTCGTGCATCGATTCCGAGATGGTCGGGTGCGCGAACACCGTTTCCATCAGTTCGGCCTCGGTCGTCTCCAACTGGCGAGCAACGACATAGCCCTGGATCATCTCGGTCACTTCCGCGCCGACCATGTGCGCACCCAGCAGCTCGCCGGTCTTGGCGTCGAACACGGTCTTCACGAAACCTTCTGCCTCGCCCAGCGCGATCGCCTTGCCGTTGCCGATGAAGGGGAACTTGCCGACCTTCACCTGATAACCGGCTTCCTTGGCCTTCGCCTCGGTAAAGCCGACGCTCGCCACCTGCGGACGCGAATAGGTGCAGCCCGGGATGTTGCCTTTGTCCATCGCATGCGGGTGGACATCCTTGTTGCCCAGCGCCTGCGCAATGGCTTCGGCGGCGATCACGCCCTCATGGCTCGCCTTGTGCGCCAGCCACGGCGCGCCCGTCACGTCGCCGATCGCCCAGATGCCGTCGACATTGGTGCGGCCATAACCGTCGGTCTTGATGTGACCGCGATCGGTTTCGATGCCCAGCTTGTCCAGACCGATATTCTCGGTGTTGGGCACGATGCCGATAGCGACGATCGCGTGGCTGAACTCGGCGGTCTCGACCTTGCCGTCGGGGCCCTTCATCGCGGCCTTCACGCCCGATGCAGTCGCTTCCAGCTTTTCCAGGCCGGTCTTGGTCTTGATGGTCATGCCGAACTTGGTCAGCTGCTTGGTCATGAACTCGCTGACTTCGGCATCCTCGACCGGCATGATCCGGTCGAGCATCTCGACGATGGTCACTTCGGCGCCCATGTCGTTGTAGAAGCTGGCGAACTCGACGCCGATCGCGCCCGATCCGATGACGAGCAGCTTGGTCGGCATAGCGGGCGGCACCATCGCGTGGCGATAGGTCCAGATACGCTCGCCATCCGCCTTGGCGAAGGGCAGGTCGCGGGCGCGCGCGCCGGTGGCGACGATGATGTGCTTGGCGGTCAGCTCGGTGGTCTTGTCGCCCTGGACGACCGACAGCTTGCCCTTGGCGGTGATGGTGCCGACGCCCTCGACGACCGTCACCTTGTTCTTCTTCATCAGGCCCTTGACGCCCGCGTTGAGCTGGCCCGCCACCTTGCGGCTGCGATCGACCACCTTGTCGAGGCTGAACGAGGGCTTCTCGACCGACAGGCCGTACTGCGCGGCATGGGTCATGTAATGATAGACCTCGGCTGAGCGCAGCAGCGCCTTGGTCGGGATACAGCCCCAGTTGAGGCAGATGCCGCCCAGCCGCTCGCGCTCGACGATCGCGACCTTCAGGCCGAGCTGGCTCGCGCGGATCGCCGCGACATAGCCGCCGGGACCCGAGCCGAGGACGATAAGGTCGTAAGTGTCAGCCACTTTGATCTTCCTTCTGAACGCGCGCCTTGGCGGTGCGTGGGGGCGCAACCCCCAAGTAAATGTCAGTTTTTCGCCGGGTCCATCGGCGGAACGGTGCGCGGCTTGCGGTCCTTATCGGTCGCGACGAACACGAAGCGCGCCTGGGTCACCTTGGTCGCGTCCTCCATGTGGCGCGCGCGGCGCCAGGCCTCGACCTCGATCGTCATCGACGTGTTGCCGACGCGGACCAGCGTGGCATAGACCGACACCTCGTCGCCGACGAGCACGGGGGCGTGGAACTTCATGCCCTCCGCCGCGATCGTGACCGCGCGGCCGCCCGAATGGCGCGACGCCACCGAACCCGCCGCCAGGTCCATCTGGCCCATCAGCCAGCCGCCGAAGATGTCGCCATACGGGTTGGCGTCCGACGGCATGGCGGTGACGCGAAGCGTCGGATCGAGGTCGGGCAGCTTGCTCATTGTTCGCTATGCCTGCGCGCCATGCGGTCGGCGATGCGCGCGCGGTGGAGCGGGCCGATGCCCATTGCCACCGTCGCCAGCGCCGCCCCCGCCCCGCACCACCAGATTTCGGTGCGGGCGAGCGGATAGGCCCAGGCGGCGGCCCAGGTCATGACGAGCGCCGCCACCAGCCCCAGGCCGATATAGAACAGCTCGATCCCGACCCGCATGGCCCCCGCCCTTCGCTTCTTTAGGCCAGCATGGCGAGCGGACGCTCGACCAGCTCCTTGAACACCTTCATCAGCTCGGCGCCGTCGGCCCCGTCGATGGCGCGGTGGTCGAAGCTGCCGGTCGCCGACATGACGGTCGCCACGCCGAGCTGGTCGTCGACGATGTACGGACGCTTCTCGCCCGCGCCGATCGCCAGGATCATGCCCTGCGGCGGGTTGATGACCGCCTCGAACTGCTTGATGCCGAACATGCCCATGTTCGAGATCGACGCCGTGCCGCCCTGGAATTCATGCGGCTGCAGCTTGTTGTCGCGGGCGCGGGTGGCCAGGTCCTTCATCGTGGTCGAGATGGACGACAGCGAGCGCGTATCCGCCTCCGACACGATCGGGGTGATGAGGCCAGCCGGGGTCGACACCGCGACCGAGATGTCGGCGCGCTTGAAGCTGATCAGCTGGTCCGGCGTGAACATGACGTTGCACTTCGGCACCGCCATCAGCGACACACCCAGCGCCTTGATGAGCATGTCGTTGACCGACAGCTTCACGCCGCGCGATTCGAGACCGGCGTTCAGCTCGCCACGCAGCTTCAGCAGCGCGTCGAGGCGGATGTCCACCGTCAGATAGATGTGCGGCACCTGCTGCTTCGATTCGGTCAGGCGACGCGCGATCGTCTTGCGCATGTTCGACAGCTTCGACGCTTCGTGCGGGATATCCGGCACCTGAGCGGGCTTGGGCGCCGCGGCCGGAGCGGCAGCGACTTCCGCCGGAGCCGAGGTCGACGCAGCAGGAGCGGCGGCCTTGGCCTGGCCCGGCTGCGCGTTCTCGACGTCCGCCTTCACGATGCGACCATTCGGGCCCGAGCCGGTCACGGCCGACAGGTCGAGACCTTTTTGCGAGGCGATGCGACGAGCCAGCGGGCTGGCGATCGCGCGGCCGCCGTTGCTGGCCGGCTTGCCCGAATCGGCGGGCTTGCCGTGATCTTCGGCCTGATCGACGGTACGCTCGGCGGGCTTGGCCTCGCTGCCGGTCTTGTTGGGATCGGTCGGGTCGGTCGGCATGGGGTTGGCCGGGGCCGGGGTTTCCGACTTGGTGGGCGCCTGGACCGACGAGGCATCCTCGCCCTCTTCGGCCAGGATCGCGATGACGGTGCCGACCTTCACATTGTCGGAACCCTCGGCGACGAGGATCTTGGCGATGACGCCTTCGTCCACCGCCTCGAATTCCATCGTCGCCTTGTCGGTTTCGATCTCGGCCATGATATCGCCGGACTTCACCGTGTCCCCTTCCTTCACCAGCCATTTGGCCAGCGTGCCTTCCTCCATGGTCGGCGACAGCGCGGGCATCTTGATCTCGATCGACATGGAGGTCCTCTCGGGGCAAACCAATTCCGTAGCGGCCCGTCTCTTGCGCCCGAATTGCGCTCGGTCAAGCCATGGCCTTGCATGAAATACTATGTAACGACATCCCTTCACGGGAAATTGGGGGCCGCCATGCGTATCTATCTGGTCGTGATCGACGACAGTCCGGAATCGAAAATCGCCCTGCGCTTCGCCGCCCGGCGCGCGGTGAAGACCGGCGGCGGCGTCGAAATCCTCACCCTCCTGCCGCCGCAGGAGTTCATCGCGTTCGGCGGCGTGCAGGCGACGATCGAGGATGAAGCCCGCCAACAGGCCGAGGCGCTGCTCGCCAGCGCGGCGGGCACGATCCTGGACGAATCGGGCCTGCGCCCCTCGATCACGGTACGCGAGGGCGACGGGCCGAAGGTGATCCGCGAGATGATCGCCGCCAATCCCGACATCGCCGCACTGGTGCTGGGCGCGGCGGCCAGCGGCGCGCCAGGCAAGCTGGTCAGCCACTTTTCCGGCACCGACGCGGGCGCGCTGCCCGTGCCGGTGATGATGATCCCGGGCTCGCTGACGCCCGAGGCGATCGATCGGTTGAGCTAAAAGAAATTCCTCCCCTGTAAGGGGAGGTGGCAGTCCGCAGGACTGACGGAGGGGTGTCACCCTCTCGATAGCGGGACACCCCTCCACCATGCTGCGCATGGTCCCCCTCCCCTTGCAGGGGAGGGATTTACAGACTTACTCCGCCGCCTTCGCCATATCCTCGAACTCCGCCGCCGCCAGGAAGCGCTCGGCATCCAGCGCGGCCATGCAGCCGGTACCCGCCGCCGTCACCGCCTGGCGATACACCTTGTCCGCCACGTCGCCGCACGCGAACACGCCCGGCACGCTGGTCCGGGTCGAACCCGTCTCGACCGCGATATAGCCGTCCGAGTCCAGCTCCAGATGGCCCCGGAACAGCTCGGTCGCCGGGTGGTGGCCGATCGCGACGAAGCCGCCCTCGACGTCGAGGCGGTTATGTTCGCCCGTCACCGTGTCGACCAGATCGAGCGCGACCAGGCCCGCATTGCCGCCGCCATCGACGAACTCGCGAACTTCCTTGTTCCACAGCACCTTGACGTTCGGGTGCGCGAACAGCCGCTCCTGCAGGATACGTTCGGCGCGCAGCGAATCGCGGCGGTGGATCAGCGTCACGTCGTCCGAATGGTTCGTCAGGTACAGCGCTTCCTCGACCGCGGTGTTGCCGCCGCCGATCACCGCAACCTTCTTGCCGCGATAGAAAAAGCCGTCGCAGGTCGCGCAGGCCGAGACGCCCTTGCCCTTCATCGCCTCTTCGCTGTCCAGGCCCAGCCACTTGGCCTGCGCGCCGGTGGCGATGACCAGCACCTCGCCCTCATAGACATCGCCACCGTCGCCGATCAGGCGGAACGGACGGTTGGTCAGGTCGACCTGCGTGATCGTATCCCACATCATCCGCGCGCCGACATGTTCGGCCTGTTTCTGCATCTGCTCCATCAGCCAGGGGCCCTGGATGACGTCGGCAAAGCCGGGATAATTTTCGACGTCCGTCGTGGTGGTCAGCTGGCCGCCCGGCTGGATGCCCTGCACGACGATCGGCTGCATCCCCGCACGCGCGCCATAGATGGCGGCGGAGAGCCCGGCGGGCCCCGAGCCGAGGATGAGCATACGCGTGGTGTGGGTGGTCATGTCCGAATCCTGTGAAACGATTTGCCCCCAGATAGGCGCTGCCCGATCAAAAATGAACCGCTTCTCATGCGGCCAATCCGCTGCTGCTTCGTTGCACGTTATGAGTGGAGGTTTGCCCGATGCGCGACGACGACGATGTGAAGATCACCGAATATACCGCCCCCGCAGGCGGTTGGGGTTCGATGAAGGGCATGGCCAAGGTCCTGCCGAAGGAGGGGCTCGGCCCGGAAACGCTCGATACGCTGCGTCGCCAGAACAAGCCGGGCGGCGTGATGTGCGTCAGCTGCGCCTGGGGCAAACCGGCCAAACCGCATATCGCGGAGTTTTGCGAGAACGGTGCCAAGGCGACGGCGTGGGAACTCAGCTCGCTTCGCGTCACACCCGATTTCTTCGCCAAGCATACGGTGACGGAGTTGGAGGCGTGGCCCGATCATGACCTGGAACAGGCGGGCCGCCTGACCCATCCGATGCGCTATGATCGCGCGTCGGACAAATATGTCGCGGTCAGCTGGGACGAGGCGTTCGCCGCGATCGGTGCCAAGTTGAAGAGCTGCGACCCGACCAAGGTCGTCCTCTACGCCTCGGGCCGCGCCAGCCTCGAAACCTCGTTCATGTATTCGCTGTTCGCGCGGATGTGGGGCCAGCAGAACCTGCCCGACAGCTCGAACATGTGCCACGAGACGACCTCGGTCGGCCTCAAGTCCGCCATCGGCTCGCCCGTCGCGACGATCCAGATGGAGGATTACGACAAGTGCGACGCGATCTTCTCCTTCGGGCAGAATGTCGCGACCAACGCGCCGCGCATGCTCCACAACCTCCAGGCCTGCGCCAAGCGCGGGGTGGAGATCGTGACCTTCAACCCGCTTCGCGAGCGCGGTTGGGAGCGTTTCGCCTCGCCGCAAAATCCGGTACAGATGCTGACCGGCAGCTCGACCGACATTTCCAGCCAATATCATCAGGTGAAGGCGGGCGGTGACATCGCGGCGCTGACCGGCATCTGCAAGCTGGTGATCGAGGAGGACGACCGCGCCATCGCCAGCGGTGGCAAGCGCATCCTCGACCATCATTTCATCGAACAGCACACCACGCGGTTCGAGGATTTCGCGAATTACTGCCGCAACGCCGCCTGGAGCGACATCATCCGCGATTCGGGGCTGACCCGCGACGCGATCGAACAGTCGGCGCGCGTCTATATGAAGTCCGAACGCGTCATCGCGGTATACGGCATGGGCATTACCCAGCACCGCTATGGCATCGATGCGCTGCACATGATCGTCAATCTGCTCCTGCTGCGCGGCAATATCGGCCGCGAGGGCGCAGGGCCCGGCCCGGTACGCGGGCATAGCAATGTGCAGGGCCAGCGCACCGTCGGCATCACCGAGAAGACCGAACTCGCCCCCGTCGAGCGGCTCAAGGAGCTGTTCGAGTTCGAGCCGCCGACCGAAAATGGCTGGGACACCGTCGAGGCCTGTCGCCAGATCATCGCCGGGACGGCGCAAGGCTTCGTCCAGCTGGGCGGCAATTTCCTGCGGGCGACACCCGAGCACGCCAAGATGAAGGCGGCCTGGGCGAAGCTGCCTATCACCGTCCATATCGCGACCAAGCTCAACAAGAGCCATCTGGTGCCCGGCGAGGAAAGCTATATCCTCCCCTGCCTCGGTCGGTTGGAGACCGACATGCAGGCGGGCGGCCGTCAGGCGGTGTCGATGGAAGATTCGTTCAGCCATATCTATGGTTCGGTCGGCAAGGCGACGCCCGCCGCCGACACGTTGCTGTCCGAACCGGCCATCGTCGCGGGGATCGCCAAAGCCGTGCTGGAGCCCAATCCCAATGTCCCCTGGGACGAATGGGTCGGCGACTACAGTCTGGTCCGCACCGCGATCGAGAATGTCTATCCGGACAAGTTCGCCAATTTCAACGAACGGCTGTTCGAACCCGGCGGCTTCTGGAAGGGTAATCCCGCCTCGCATCGCAAATGGGAAACCGAGAGTGGCAAGGCCGAGTTCAACGTGCCGCGTGCCATGGACGCCTCGGGCATCACCCCCGCCGAGGGGCGGATGCGGCTCATCACGCTGCGCTCGAACGACCAGTTCAACACGACCATTTACGGCTATGACGATCGCTTCCGGGGGATCAGCGGCACGCGGATGGTCGCGATGATGAACAAGGCCGATATCGCCAGGCTGGGCCTGACCGATGGTCAGACCATCGCGCTGGAGGGCGATGCCGATGACGGCGAGGAGCGCGTGGTCGAAGGCCTTCGCGTGGTCGAGTACAACATTCCGGAAGGCTGCATCGGCGGCTATTATCCCGAACTCAACTATCTGATCCCGCTGGAGCATCATGCGCTGGAAAGCCATGTGCCTGCGGGCAAGTCGGTGCCGGTGAAGGTACGCATCCCCGCATGAGCATATTGGGTGCCGTACTGGCCGGAGGCCAATCCTCGCGCTTCGGCTCGAACAAGGCGGTCGCCATGCTCGGCGACCGCACATTGGTGGCCCATGCCCGCGCGCGCCTAGCCCCATATTGCGCGCGCGTGGTGCAGGTCGGCGGCGTGGACGGCGTGCCCGACATGCCCGCCGCCGGCCTGGGTCCGCTGGGTGGCATCGCAGGGGCGCTGGATTACGCCGCGAGCCACGGCTTTCGCTGCGTCCTGACCATCGGGTGCGACATGCCGCGCCTGCCCGAGGGACTGATCGAGGCGATCCTGCGGCGCGAACCCAGCTATTGCCGGGACGCGCCGGTGCTGGGGCTGTGGCCCGCCGCGTTAGGTGCGCATCTGATGGCGCATCTTTCGCTGGGGCAGGACCGCTCGGTTCGCGGCTGGGTACGCGCGATCGGGGCGATCCCCATTTCCTCACCCGAGCCCATCGCCAATGTGAACACGCCCGCCGATCTCGCCGCGCTGTGACCGCAGAACATGAGCCTGCCCGGACACTGACGCTGATCCGCCTGCCATCAAATGGCGCGACCCATTCGATCGAACGCGACATTGCCGTCGAATGCCCGGTCGCGATCGAGGTCGACGGGTTCGGCTATGCCGTGATGATGATGACGCCCGAGCGGCTGGAGGATTTCGCCACCGGCTTCCTGCTGACCGAGCGATTGATCGACGCGGCGAACGATATCCTCGCCATCGAGCCGTTCGCGGCAGAGAGCGGATGGATCGTCCGGGTGACGCTGGCCGAGCATCTGCGCGGTCGGATGCAGGACCGGGTCCGCCACCGGACGAGCGACACCAGTTGCGGGCTATGCGGCCTGTCGGGACTGGAGCAGATCGCTCGGCCCGTAACGCGGCACCCTCCCCGACCGAGCGTCAGCGTCGAAACGCTGTTCGCGACGCTCGGCACGATCCGCGCGAATCAGCCGCTCAATGCCCGGACGGGTGCGGTCCACGGCGCCATCGCCTGCGACGCGGAAGGGATCGTCCTCGCGGCGGCGGAGGATGTCGGGCGGCACAATGCCCTCGACAAGCTGGTCGGTGCCCTGGCCCGCGACCACGCGATACAGCCCGACTTCATCCTCGTCACCTCGCGAATCAGCTATGAGATGGTCGACAAGGCGCTGGTGGCCGGGGTCGGCCTGCTCGTCGGCATCTCCGCGCCGACCAGTCTGGCGATCGACCATGCCCGCGCGCATGGCCTGACGCTGATCGCGCTGGCCCGATCCGATGCGATGCTGGTCGCGCACGATCCGCACGGCCGCTTCGCCTGACCGATCAACCCGCGACGAGCCGGGGCCCTTCCGCCCAGCCGATGTCGCTCCGCTCGGACGACCTGTCCAAAGGCTCCTGAAGGATGCGGTCGCGTCCCGCCCGCTTGGCGCGATAGGCGAGCTGGTCGGCATGGGCGATCAGGCCGTCCAGCGTCTCGCTGGCGCGGTAGCGTACGATCCCGCCACTGACCGTCAGCGCGGGCAGCCCTTTCTCGGCAAAGGGCTTCAAGGCACCGCGAATCGCATCGGCCAATCGGGCCGCGCGCGTGCCGGTCGTATCGTGGGGGATCAGGACGGCGAACTCCTCACCCCCCATGCGCACCGCCAGCATGTCCGTGGCGACCAGATCCTGCAGCACCCTCGCAAAGGCGACCAGCACGCTGTCGCCGGTCGCATGACCATGGCGGTCGTTGATCGACTTGAAGTGATCGAGATCGAGGAACAGGGCATGGAGCCCCTCCCCGCGCAGCGTCGCCTCGACCAGCAGCCGCGGCCCCACCCGATACAGACCACGCCGGTTGGTGAGGCCGGTCAGCGGATCGGTCTCCGCATCGAGGATCGTCTCCTCCAGCGCCTTTTGGATCACCAGCAGCAACAGGCAGAGCCCCGCCGCGACCAAGAGCACGCCGGTCGAGATTTGCGACACCACGGCATAGACGCTGCCAAGATAGGATTTGGGCGTCGGCCCCGAGCCCAGCGAGACGACGAGGAAAGGCTTGAGCAGGAAATGCGCGGCGATGACGCCGAAAATTCCGACCAGCATGGCCCGAATCGGCCCGGCCTGCCCGATCTGGCGCGCGACGAGCATGACGGCGATCGCCGCAACCGCGAAGGGAAGCTGAAACAGCAGCTCATAGGGCAAGGTGTTGCGCGCCCCGTCCCAAATGACGAGGCGCAGCCCGATCCCGGCGGCCCATAGCAGGAGCGCCAGTCGCCATTGCGGGCGACGCCCGACAAAGGCCTGTATCCCCACCGCCATCATGACGATGCCGCCGAGGAACACCCCGTAGCCGAGCAGCGAGAACAGCGCGACCTGATCGGTATAGAGGATCAGCAGATGACAAATGGGGGTCAGAAACCCGAGCAGGTAGCTGACCATGAACCAGGCCGTCGCCCGCTGGCGCGCGTAGGACAGCGCAATCACGCCGTAGGTCACGACGAAAAGCGCCGCCATGCAGCTATTGGCTATCAAGGCATAGACAGCAGCATTCACGGCCTAAGTTCCGACACTCCCTGGGAAATCGTAACGCAGACCTATCCGGCAGAGGAAAAGGAGAGGTTAAGGCGCAGCACCGCACCCCAGGCCCCCGGGCCTTGTTCCCCCTCCAAACGCGGGCGACGATAAAACAATTATGGCGGATACGCCATGCTTATGGGCGATGGAATCCACCGAACGCGATCGATTCGCATCATCCTGCCGTCGGAAGGCAGTGACGGGAGCGGATCGGACTGGCCGCCGCTATAACGTCCGGGCATGATCGGTCGAACCAGGCAGCCTTGGGCTCGCCGAAACCGTCATGATGATAGGGGAAAATACACCGGGTGGTAGCGAAGGAGGGACTTGAACCCCCGACACGCGGATTATGATTCCGCTGCTCTAACCAGCTGAGCTACTTCGCCATGCTAGGCGTTCCACCCGGTGGAGGCGCGCCTATAGACAGGGGTTTTTCGGGCGTCAAGCGAACAAATGACGCGAAAGCATTTCCCATGGGCCGCCGCGATACCACCAGGCGCCCAGCCCGATCAGCTCCACGGCGCGCGGCCGGAAATCACGCTCCATCTGCTGCAGGAGCAACTTGGCGGTGGCGGGCGTTACCTTGTTCTGGATCGTCACATGGGGGCGCCATCCGCCCGCATCCTGCGGGGTAAGCATGCCCGCAAAGGCGTCGACCAGTTCGCGGCGAATGGCGACGAGGCCGGGCGATTCGATGCGGATCGCCACGCCCCGGCCCAGCGACATCAACCCGCCCGCCCGCACCTCGGGCGCGCGAACCCCGCGCGTCAGGCCGTTGAGGCGATGCTTCAACTCGGCCTCCGCCGAGGGCGGCAGATGGTGGAACAGCGTGCAATGCGCGTCGAGCACGTTGCGCTCCGGCGGGAAATGCTGGCGGCGCAGTCCGTCGAACCAGCCCTGATCGGTTCGGCCGAACAGCGCGGTGACGATAATCGGGGCGGGCTGGTCGGTCAGATTTCCACCTGACTGCCCAGCTCGACCACGCGGTTGGTCGGCAGGCGGAAAAACTCCATCGCGCTTTCGGCGTTGCGCAGCATCCAGGAAAACAGCTTCTCCCGCCACATCGACATGCCCGGCCGCTCGGCGGCGAGCAGCGTCTGGCGCGACAGGAAGAAGCTGGTGTCCATCATCTTGAACGCGCCGCCTTCCATCTCGACCCGCTTCAGCGCAGCGGGAACATCGGCCTCCTCCATAAAGCCGAAGCGCAGGACCACGCGGTGGAAGCCATGGCCCAGATCGTCGCGTTTCGCCCGGTCATCCTCGGGCCAATAAGGCTGGCTCATGACCTTGACGGTCAGCAGGACGATGCGCTCGTGCAGCACCTTGTTGTGCTTGAGGTTGTGGAGCAGCGCATGGGGTACGCCCTCGGGCGAGGACGTCATGAAGATCGCCGTGCCCGGCACGCGGCTGGCCGCGCCCGCCGCCGAATCGATGAAGATGTGGATCGGCATCGTGCCTTCGCGCAGCCGCTCGATCATTAGCTTCCGTCCCGTCGACCAGGTGGTCAGGAAGGTGAAGATGACGAAGCCGACCAGCAGCGGGAACCAGCCCCCCGACGGCACCTTGGTCAGGTTGGCGAGGAAATAGGCCCCGTCGACCAGGAAGAACAGTCCCAGCAGGGGCATGGCGGCATAGAGCGGCCATTTCCACAACCGGGTCAGCGCCACCCCCAGCAGACAGGTGTCGATCAGCATCGCCCCCGTCACCGCGATCCCGTAAGCCGAGGTCAGGTTGGACGAGGACCGGAAGAACAGGACCAGCAGAAGCACCATTACCATCAACAACCAGTTGATGAGCGGGATGTAGATCTGCCCGGCCGTCGCCGCGGACGTGTGCTCGATACGCAGCCGCGGCATGAAGCCCAGCTGGATCGCCTGTTGCGTGACCGAGAACGCGCCGGTGATGACCGCCTGGCTGGCGATGACCGCCGCCGCCGTCGCCAGGATCACGAGCGGCAGCTGCAACCCCTCGGGCGCCAGCATGTAGAACGGGCTTTCGAGCGCGGCGGCGCCTTCGCGGAACAGCAGCGCGCCCTGCCCCATATAGTTCAGCATCAGCGCCGGGAGCACGAACACCAGCCAGGACAGGCCGATCGGTCGCCGACCAAAATGGCCCATATCGGCATAGAGCGCCTCAGCCCCCGTCACCGCCAGCACCACCGATCCCAGCGCCAGGAAGCCGCGCACCGGGTCGATGAAGAAGAAGCGCACCGCATGATGCGGCGACAGTGCCTGGAGGATTTCGGGCGTCTGGACGAAGCTCATGATGCCCAGCACCGCGATCGTGCCGAAATAGAGGAGCATCACGGGACCGAAGAACAGGCCGACCCGTTCCGTGCCCGAACGCTGGATCTTGAACAGCACGATCAGGATGGTGATCGCGATCGGCAGCACAAAGCCGCCAAAGGCGGGCGCGGCCACCGCCAGCCCCTCGACCGCGCTGAGCACGGTGACGGCGGGCGTAATCATGCTGTCGCCATAGAAGAGCGCGGTGGCGAACACGCCGAGCAGCACGATCCCGCGCGACCAGCGCCGCGTCTTGGTTTGCCCCGACACCAGCGCGAGCAGTGCCAGACTGCCCCCCTCGCCCTTGTTGTCGGCGCGCATGATGATCGCGACATATTTGATCGAGACGACGATCATCATCGACCAGAAGATCAGGCTGATGACGCCCAGGATATGCGCGTTGTCGAGCGGCAGCGGATGGTGCGGGTTCGCGAAGGTTTCGCGGAACGCATAGATCGGGCTGGTGCCGATATCGCCGAACACGACGCCGATCGCGCCCAGCGCCAGCCGCGCCATGCTCTGGGGCGGATGAGGATAGCTATCCTTGCTGGCGGTGGTGGCGACCCCGGTGGGTGAGACGCTCATGACTGGGGGATCGGGCCGGTGATGGAAAGGATCATCGGCGACATCCGTGGCAACCCTGTGATCATCGCGACGCCCTAGCATGGCCCCAAAAAGCCAGCAACGCAGGGGCCATGCGCTTGTTGCATCTATGCATGATTTCGAGGGATGGGCGATGCCGCGATGCAACAGTGGCAACGCGACTGCTCGGCGCGGCAGTCTCTGCGAGACCCCATTGCCCTCCCCCAACCCCTCCCGCCTGCGGGAGGGGAGAGGCTAGCGAAGGCGCGGACGGTCAGTCCCAGACACGCCCCTCCCGCAAGCGGGAGGGGATGGGGGAGGGAAAGCCACAGACGATGAACTCGGTGAGACACCCTGCCCTCCCCCGGCCCCTCCCGCCTGCGGGAGGGGAGAACAAGAAGGAGCCGCCTTTCATCGACCCTTTCCTCGACAATGCCATATCCCACCCGAGACGGTTCACCTCCCGCCGCTGATCGGCTACGGCATAACCATGGTTAGTCGTCCCGCCGCTCAGGCCGCTTCGGAAATCCCGCCCCCGATCGTCACGATCGACGATGTTCGCGCCGCCCATGCGCGGATTTCGGATCGGATTGTCCGCACGCCGACCTTGCTCAGCCGGACATTGTCGAAGCTGACCGGGGCGACGGTCTATCTGAAGTTCGAGAACCTGCAATTCACCGCCGCCTACAAGGAGCGCGGTGCCCTCAACACCCTGTTGCAACTCTCCGACGAAGCCCGCGCCAAGGGCGTGATCGCCGCGTCGGCGGGCAATCATGCGCAGGGGCTGGCCTATCACGCCAACCGGCTGGGCATCCCGGCGACCATCGTGATGCCGCGCACCACGCCGATCGTGAAGGTCGTCCAGACCGAGGGCCACGGCGCGACCGTGGTGCTGGAGGGCGACAATTTCGACGCCGCCTATGCCCATGCCCGCGAGCTGGAGGCCGAGCGCGGCTTTACCTTCGTGCACCCGTTCGACGATGCGCGCGTCATCGCGGGGCAAGGCACCGTCGCGCTGGAAATGCTGGAGGACGCACCGGACATCGACACGCTGATCGTGCCGATCGGCGGCGGCGGCCTGATCTCGGGCATCGCCACGGTCGCGGCGGCGGCGGGCAAGCCGGTCGAGGTGGTCGGCGTCCAGGCCGAGCTGTTCCCGTCGATGTACAACAAGCTGAACGGCACCGACCTGCCTTGCGCGGGCGATACGCTGGCCGAGGGCATCGCAGTGAAGGTGCCGGGCGGCCTGACCTCGCAGATGGTCGCGCAACTGGTGCGCGAGATCGTACTGGTCGACGAACGCCATCTCGAGGAATCGGTCAGCGCCCTCCTCCAGATCGAAAAGACGGTGGTCGAAGGCGCTGGCGCAGCGGGCCTTGCCGCGCTGATGTCGCATCCCGAACGCTTTCGCGACAAGACCGTCGGCATCGTGCTGTGCGGCGGCAATATCGACACGCGCCTGCTCGCCAACGTACTGCTGCGCGACCTCGCCCGCTCGGGGCGGCTCGCCCGCCTGCGCATCCGGTTGCAGGACCAGCCGGGCGCGCTGTTCAACGTCGCGCGCATCTTCGACCGCGAGCGGGTGAACATCATCGAGGTCTATCACCAGCGTGTCTTCACCACCCTGCCCGCCAAGGGCCTCATCACCGATATCGAGTGCGAGACGCGCGACGCGCTGCACCTGCACCGGCTGATCGAGGCGCTGCGCGCGGCGGGGTATGAGACGACGCAGGTCGAACTCGCCTGATCGCGACGCCATTTCTGGCCGATCGTCCCGTTTCCGAACGATGCTGACCCATCGCTTCGGACGGGAAGATCGGTAAAGAGGGACATCGTCCCCAATCGTAAGGAATTGCCCGGCGGTGACCGCGCCTTTTCGTTTCCCGCGCTTCTTCGTCACCAGCCCCGCCCCCTGCCCCTATTTGCCGGGGCGCGACGAGCGCAAGGTGTTCACCGAGCTGAACGGCGACCATGCCGACGAATTGAACGAAGCGCTGAGCCGCATCGGCTTTCGCCGCAGCCAGGGGGTCGCCTATCGCCCCTCCTGCGCCGGGTGCAGCGCGTGCGTGTCGGTGCGCGTCGTGGCGGCCGGTTTCCGCCCCAACGGCACCCAGCGCAAGCTGCTGCGCCGCCATGCCGACCTGGAGGTCACCGCCTGCCAGCCCTGGGCGACGGCCGAACAGTTCACGTTGCTCCGCCGCTATCTGGGCGAACGCCATCCGGGCGGCGGCATGGCGGCGATGGACGAGAGTGACTATGCCGACATGGTTGAGCTGTCGCCGGTCCAGTCGGTGCTGGTCGAATATCGCGAGCCGACCGCCGCGGATGGCACGCGCGGGCGACTGGTAGGCTGCTGCCTGACCGACCGGCAGGGCGATGGCCTGTCGATGATCTACAGCTTCTTCGAGACGGAGGATGAAAGCCGCCCCGGCCTCGGCAACTTCATCATCATGGACCATATCCTGCGCGCGCGCGCGGCCGACCTGCCCTTCGTCTATCTCGGCTATTGGGTGAAGGGGTCGCCACGCATGGCGTACAAGACCCGCTACCAACCGCTGGAGGCGCTGACCGTGCGTGGCTGGGTGCCATTCACCGGCGAAGGCCATGCCCCGATCGCACCACCGCCGGTCGAAACCGCCGCCGAGGCCGGGGAAGTCTGAGCCAGAGACCGATGCTCACCCATTCGTCCCCTGCAAGGGGAGGTGGCAGGGCGAAGCCCTGACGGAGGGGCGTCCCGCTTGGCGAGGGACGACCCCACTCACGACGGGTGACACCCCTCCGACGCGCTGCACGCGCCACCTCCCCTTATAGGGCTGGGGGATCGCATATGGGTTGCGGCGAGGCTTGATACCGATTTTGAAGATTCCCGGCATGGTTCGGGAGGTAAAGAATGGATCGTGTGGTCGAGTATTTCGGGGCGGTGGCGGATCCGCGGGCGGGCAACGCGCGCCATGATTTCCTGGAGGTGATCTTCGTGGCGCTGGCTGCGTCGTTATGCGGGGCGGAGGACTGTACTGAGATGGCGCTGTTTGCGCGCGCCAAGCTCGAGGTGCTGCGACAGGTGGTGAAGCTGGACCACGGGGCGCCGAGCCACGACACGTTCAGTCGGGTTTTCCGGATGATCGCACCCGAGCCCTTCGAGGCGGCGTTCGCGGCGTTCATGAAGGCGTTCGGCGGGGCGCTGCAGGGCGTGGTGGCGATCGACGGGAAGGCCTTGCGGGGGGCCTATGCGCGCGGCCGCCGGGCGATGCCGCTGCACCTGGTCAACATCTGGGCGGCCGAGACCCGGCTGGTCATCGGTCAGCGGCTGGCACCGGGCCGCAACGAGGTGCTCGGCGCCCAGCAGGCGCTCGCGCTGCTCCGTCTGGACGGCTGCATCGTCACCGCCGACGCGCTCCACTGCCGCCCCGACACGGCCCGCGCTATCCTCGCTACCGGGGCCGACTATGCGCTGGCCCTCAAGGCCAACCAGCCGACCCTGCTCGCCCGCGCCCAGGCACTCGTTCGGGATGCCGACCCGGCCACCGGCGCCCACCAGCCCCCCGCCATCGCCCACGACCGGCGAGAAAGTCGCAGCGCCATCGTCCTGCCTGCCGACGATCTCGACTTTCCCGGCGTTGCCGCCGTCGCCATGATCGAGAGCCACCGCCAGCCCACTGGCCAGCACGAAACCCACGCCGTGCGCTGGTTCCTCCTGTCCACCGTCCTTAGCCCCCAGCGCATGCTCGATGTCGCTCGCGCCCACTGGACCATCGAGAACCAGCTCCACTGGGTCCTCGATGTCGACTTCGGTGAGGATGCCGCAAGGGCCCGCAAGGATCATGCCCCGCAGAACCTCGCCATCCTGCGCAAACTCGCCCTCAATATCCTTAGACACCACCCTGACAAAGGATCCATCAAGGGCAAGATCAAGCGCGCAGGGTGGAACAATGCTTTCCTACTCTCGCTACTCGCTCATATGCGATAGCCCTGCCTTATAGGGGAGGAAGGAAGAGCGTCAGGCTTACCGATCCTACTGCGACGCCTCGGCCAGCGCCACCTCCCGCCACGCCTCGCCCGACACCGCCGTGGCCCCGTCGGCATCCAGCGCGACGGCGACACGGACATGGCGATCCTGCGGGCTGAGGCCGATAGTGGGATCGAAACCGATCCAGCCCAGTCCGTCGACATAGGCTTCGGCCCAGCAATGCGCGGTCGCGCTCGCCGCATCGTCCCACGACGCGAAGCCCGACACGAATCGCGCGGGCACCCCCAGCGAGCGTGCGGCCACGCAGAAGATATGCGCCAGGTCGCACGCGCCTACCGATTCCGCCGCGAAGGCCGCTGCCGCATCGGGCGCAGGACCATTCGCCTCGCTGGCGAAGCGCCGGTGGAGTGCCGCATTCACCGCATGGAGCGCCGCAAGACTGCTGTCCGCGCCGCGTATCGCTTCCTCGGCAAAGGCGGCGATCGCCGCATCGGCGGGCGTCGCGGGGGTTGCGCGCAGGAACAGCGCGGGCGGCAGCGTCTCGGTGGTGCCGCGCACCACGCCATGCGCATCGCTGGTCAACACTTCGCCGGTCGCGGTGATCGTCACCGTCTCGGGCGCGTCCTGGATGTAGAGCATGGTGACGGCATTGCCGAAGCCGTCATGCCCCCGCCGCAGTCGCGCGTCGCAGTCCACGTCGATATGCCAGTTGGCCACGGTCTGATCGTCGTAATTCTCCGGCGTCAGGCGAAGCATCTGGACCGATGTCGGCCGCCCCGCGCGCGCGCGGTGGACGATCTGGTGCTCGATCGCGATGCGCATCAGGCGAACTTGAACTGACGGCCGATCGCGCCGTGCAGCAGGGCATTCTCCTGGATAAAGGCTTCGAGATATTGGTGAAGCCCGCCCGCGATCACGTCCCCCGACCGCGTCTTCGTCATCCGGTTTGCGCGCAACCTCGCCATACGATCCGCCTCCCCATGCTGCCCCGTCCGCCGGGCAAGCTGCCCCAGCACATCCACCGTTTCCTCGACCGACGCCGCCAGACTGCGCGGCAATTCGGTGCGCGCGATCAGCAGGTCGATGACGTTGGCGGGCTTCAGCCCGTCCGAATAGAGCCAGCGATAGGCGGTGACGGCGGAGACGGTCTGAAGGATCGTCGTCCACTGGTCGCGGTCGACGACGCCGCCGATCCGCTCGCCCGCGGGCAACAGGATGTGATACTTCACATCGAGCAGCCGCGCCGTGTTGTCCGCGCGCTCGACCGCCTGGCCCAGCCGGATGAACCAGGTCGTCTGGTTGCGCAGCATCCGGTGGACCGCGCCCTCGAAACCGCGCGTCTCGTTCTTCACCGCCTCGACCAGGCCGAGCACGGCGGTGGGATCGTCGGCGGCGGGCTTCGCCTCGAAATGCAGCCAGGCGCGGTTGATCGCGCTCCAGGCTTCGCGGGTCAGCGCGGTGCGAACCGCCCGCGCATTGGTCCGCGCCATGTCGACGCAGCGGACGATCGAGCCGGGATGGCAGCTCTCGACCGTCAGGAAGCGCGCAACCTCGCGCCTGCGCATCTCGCGCCCACCCTCGGCAAAGGCGCTGGCGGTATCGGTCACGGCCAGCGCCGAGCCCCAGGCGGCCAGCCCGGCCGAGCGCGGCGACAGCACGTCGAGCCGGACGGTCGCCTCGACCAGTCGGGCGATGAAGTCCGCCCGCTCGAAATAACGCCCCAGCCAGTAGAGCGAGGATGCCGTACGCGAGAGCATCAGTGCGCCCCCTGCGTCTGGATTTGCGACTCTTGTCCCTGGACCTGGACCCAGCTGTCGAGTTCGGCGGGCAGCAGGACGAAGCTGTCCTTGGTGCCGCCGCCCTGGCTGGAATTGACCACCAGCGAGCCTTCGCGGAGCGCCACACGGGTCAGGCCGCCCGGCGTCACCTCGACGCCATTGCGGCCGGTCAGGACGAAGGGACGGAAATCGACATGGCGCGGGGCGACCCCGCTGTCGACCAAAGTCGGCACGGTCGACAATGCCAGCGTCGGCTGGGCGATATAGCGGTGCGGCTCGGCGATCAGCGCGGCCCGGAACTCCTCGATCTGGCGCGCGCTGGCGGTCGGGCCGACCAGCATGCCGTAGCCACCCGATCCGTCGACCAGCTTGACCACCAGCTCGCTCAGGTGATCGAGCACATAGGACAGCGCTTCCGGCTCGCGACAGCGCCAGGTTTCGACATTCTTCAGCTTGGGCTCGGCACCCGAATAATAGCGGACGATGTCGGGCATATAGCTGTAGATCGCCTTGTCGTCGGCGATGCCGTTGCCCGGCGCGTTGAGGATGGCGACGTTGCCCGCCGAATAGGCCGCGATCAGGCCGGGCACGCCCAGCATCGAATCGGGGCGGAAGACCAGCGGGTCGAGGAAATCGTCATCGACGCGGCGATAGATGACGTCGACCTTCACCCGCCCCGCAATGGTGCGCATCCAGACGATGTCGTCGTCCACCACCAGATCGGCCGCCTCGACCAGCTCGATCCCCATCGAATCGGCCAGGAAGCTGTGCTCGTAATAGGCGGAATTATAGTGGCCCGGCGTCAGGACGACGCAAGTCGGCTCGGCGACGCCATGCGGCGCGACCGACTTCATCGTTGCGAGCAGCCGGTCGGGATAGCTGTCGACGGCGGCCACCCGGAACTGACGGAACAGCTCGGGGCAGAGGCGCAGCATCGCCTCGCGGTTTTCCAGCATATAGCTGACGCCCGAGGGCGTGCGGGCATTGTCCTCCAGCACGAAGAAATCGTCCGGCCCGGTACGCACCAGGTCGATGCCGCAGATATGCGCCCAGACGCCGTGGGGCGGCCGCATCCCGGCGATTTCGGGACGAAACTGAGGATTGCCGAAGATCAGGTCGGGCGGCAGGATACCGTCGCGCAGGATCTTCCGTTCGCCGTAAATATCGTCGAGGAACGCATTGATCGCCTCGACCCGCTGCACCAGCCCTTCGGACAGACGCGCCCATTCGTCGGGCAGGAAGACGCGCGGCACGATGTCGAAGGGGATGATCCGCTCGGCCGCGTCATTCTCGCCGTACACCGCAAAGGTGATGCCGAGTTGCCGGAAGGTCGCCTCGGCCGCCTGTTGGCGGCGACGGAGTTCGTTATCGGGGGTGAGATCGAGCCAGCGCTGCAATGCGGAGAGTTCGGGCCGCGACGAACCTGCGTCGGAAGCCCCCATGATTTCGTCGAACGCGGCGATAGTCCCCATCCGGTCGTTACGCTCCCCCTAGTGCCTCGGTTCCATGCTGCACCGCAGGAAGGGGGTACGCAAGGGGGGGCTCCCGAATTTCCTCCCCTGTAAGGGGAGGTGGTAGGCCGAAGGCCTGACGGAGGGGTGTCACCCCTCTCGATAGCGGGACACCCCTCCGTCACGCTACGCGCGCCACCTCCCCTTACAGGGGAGGAATTCAAGGTAGTTACGCCCCCAACTTCTCCAGCATCGACGGGGTCAGCACCTGCGGCAGGACCTGCGGCGCCTTCGCGCCCGGCGCGTAATAGAGGTAGAGCGGCACACCCGCACGGTTATGCCGCTCGATGAAGCGTCCCAAAACCGGATCGCCATCGGTCCAGTCGCCGACCAGCACCGCCACCTTGTTGCGCTGGAACGCGTCGCGCACCGAGGAACGCTCGATCGCGGCGGCCTCGTTGACCTTGCAGCTCAGGCACCAGTCGGCGGTGAAATAGGCAAAGACCGGGCGGTTCCGCTTGCGCAGGTCGTCCAGTTTCGCCTCGGTAAAGGCCGTGTCCGCGGTCGTCTTGGCCACGGCGGCGGCGGGCTTCACCGTCACGACGATAGCCACCGCCAGCGCCAGCGCCACGATAGCAGGCCAGCCCGCCCGCCCCTTGCCGCCATGCTGGCGCAGCCCCGTCCACCAGAAACCAAGCGAGGCGATCAATGCGGCGGCCAGCCCCAGCGTCATGCCGGTAACCCCCGCCTCCTGCCCCAGGATCCAGGCGAGCGCGAGCGCGGTCAGGAACATCGGCGCCGACAGGATATGGCGCAGCCGCACCATCCACATGCCCGGCTTGGGCAGCCGCCGCCGCAACGCTGGGACAAAACCGATGGCGATGAAGGGCAGCGCGATGCCGATCCCAAGTCCGGCGAACACCGCCAGCGCGGCGGCGGCGGGCAGGACCAGCGCGGCGCCCAGCGCCCCGGCCATGAACGGCCCCGAACAGGGCGTGGCGACGAACGCCGCCAGCGCCCCAGTCGCGAACGATCCCATCGCGCCCGAGCGTCCGGCAAAGGCAGGCGTCGGCAGTTCGAACAGCCCGGCCAGGTTAAACGCGATCCCGGCGACCAGCAGCAGCAATATGCCGATCACGCGCGGGTCCTGAAGCTGGAACGCCCAGCCCGCGCTCTGCCCGCCCGCGCGCAACGCCAATAGGACGACGCCCAGCCCCACGCACACCAGCACGACGCCCGCCGTATAGGCCAGCGCCTCGGCCCGGGCATGGCGCTCGTCCCCGCCGCCCTTGGCGAGGCTGAGCGCCTTCAGGCTCAGGATCGGGAAGACGCAGGGCATGATGTTGAGCAGCAACCCGCCCAGCACCGCGCCCAGAAACGCCAGCGCGATCGCCCCGAAACCATGATTCGCAGCCCCGCTCGCCCCGGCGATCACGCCGGGCTTGGCGGCGAAGGACAGCCCTTGGCCCCGACCGATCGACAACACGCCCGACACCGGACCCGGCGTCGGCACCGCGGCGGCGGGCATGGCGAGGATCAGCTGGTCGCCGCTTCGCGTCACGGCCTGCGGCGCGGCATGGTCGATGATGCCGCTGCGCTCGGGATAGAAATAGGCGTTCTCGACCGCGACCGAGGCGGGCAGCGGCACCGCGATCCGCACCCCCTTGCCTTGTGTCTCGATCACCCCGTCACCGCCGAGCGGCTTCGGCAATGCGGCGCGCCAGCGATCGAATGCGGCGCGTGTCGCAGCCGCCACCGCGCCGTCACCGACGGTCAGCGTCGTCGAAAGCGTCTGGCTCTCGGGCACGCAGATCGTATCGGTGCAGACCAGATAGTCGAGCTTGACCGTGACGGGCAGCGGCGTGCCCCTGGCCAGCCCGGCGGGGATCGAAAGGTCGACGAGCAGCGTGAAGGGCCGCTCATAGACATAGTTCATGAGGCCCGCGATCTTCAGCTGCCCCGGCACCGGATAGCGCAATTCCCCGGCGCTTACGCCCTTGGGCAAGGTCCAGTGCGCCTCGGTCGGCAGGCCCGCATCGCCGCCATTCTTCCAATAGCCGTGCCAGCCCTTTTCCGGCGTCGCGACGATCGCCAGGGTAATGTGGCTGCCCGCCGCCGGGGTTTCGCTTTCGGCGACCAGGCGCATCGGCAGATGGATGGCCCCCGGCGCGGGCGCGCTTTCGGTCATGCCGGGGCTTGCCGCCAGCAGCATGAACAGAGCCGTCATCAGGATGTAAAACCAACCGCGCATCGACCGACCTTGCCCAAACCCCGTTTCGCGTTCCATAGCGCCCCTGTCCCCGCTTTGCACCAAGGTTGCCCATGAACTCCCTGACTGCCGCGCTTCTGGCCTCCGCCGCCCTGTTCGCCGCGCCCGCGACCGCACAGACCGCCAGCCCGGTGCCGGGCTATGCCGCGCCCGCTCCCGTCGTCCCGCTACCGGGCACGCCGCAGCCCCCCTTCCCCACCACGCCGCCCAAGCTGATCGTGGCGATCTCGGTCGACCAGTTCTCCGCCGACCTGTTCCAGCAATATCGCAACCACTTCACCGGCGGCATGGCCCGCCTGCTGACCGGCGCGGTCTTTCCTTCCGGCTATCAGAGCCATGCCGCGACCGAGACGTGCCCCGGCCATTCGACCATCCTGACCGGCTATCGCCCCGCCCATACCGGCATCATCGCCAACAACTGGGTCGACCAGTCGGTGAACCGCCCCGACAAGATCGTCTATTGCTCGGAGGACGAAAGCGTCGCGGGCATGGACCACAATCATTACGTCGTCTCGGACAAGCATCTGAAGGTGCCCACGCTGGGCGAGCGGATGAAGACCGCCGATCCGCGCGTGCGCACCGTCTCGGTCGCAGGGAAAGACCGCGCCGCCGTGATGATGGGCGGCCACAAGATGGACGAGATCTGGTGGTGGGACGGCAAGACCTATGTCTCCTATGCCGGGCGGGCCGTGCCGCCGGTCGTCGAGCGCACGCGCAAGGCGGTGGCCGACCTGGTCTCCCGCCCGCAGGCGCCGCTGCCGCTGCCCGGTTTCTGCAAGCCGCTCGACCGGCCGATCACGGTCGGCGGCCAGACGCTGGGCACCGGCCGGTTCCAGCGCGCGGCGGGTGACCTGAAGGCCTTCCGCGTCTCCCCCGCATCGGATGCGGCGGTGCTGGCCATGGCGGCGGGCTTCGTCCAGGACATGAAGCTGGGCCAGGGTCCGCAGACGGACATCCTGTCGGTCGGCCTGTCCGCGACCGACTATATCGGCCATGCGCTGGGCACCCAGGGCGCCGAGATGTGCATCCAGATGGCCGAGCTGGACCGTTCGCTTGCGGGCTTCTTCGACGTGCTCGACGCGACCGGCGTGGATTATGAGGTGATGCTGACCGCCGACCACGGCGCGCACGACATGACCGAGCGGCAGCAGATCCGCGCCATGCCGATGGAAAGCCATGTCGCCCCGGAAGCCAAGACCAAGGCGATGTCGGCCGAGATCGCCAAGGCGCTGGGTCTGCCGAATGATCCGCCGATCATGATGAGCGCCGAGGGCGACATCTACCTCAACACGTCCCTGCCCGCCGCCACCCGCGCGAAGGTGCTGGCCGAGGCCAAGCGCCGTTACGAAGCCCTGCCGCAGGTCGCCGCCGCGCTGACCCGCGACGAGATCGCGGCGACGCCCTGGCCGACCACGCCGCCCGAAACCTGGACGCTGAAGGAAAAGGCGCGCTCCTCCTACGATCCGACGCGCTCGGGCGACCTGCTGATCCTGCTGAAACCACGCGTGACGACGATCGAGGAGCCCGCCCCCGGCTATGTCGAGACGCATGGCTCGCCCTGGGACTATGACCGGCGGGTGCCGATCCTGTTCTGGCGCAAGGGGATGGCCGGGTTCGAACAACCGCTGTCGGTGGAAACCGTCGACATCGCCCCGACGCTGGCCGCGACGATCGGACTGCCGATCCCGGGTGTGGACGGACGCTGTCTGGACCTTGATCCAGGTGCTGCGGATACGTGCAAGCGGTGATCCCCATTCCTCCCCTGCAAGGGGAGGGGGACCGCCGCGAAGCGGTGGTGGAGGGGTGTTACCGCTGGCCGTAACACCCCTCCGTCAGTCCTGCGGACTGCCACCTCCCCTTACAGGGGAGGAATTTGCTGGTGGCGCTCCACCCGATATTCGATCGGCTTGAAGCTCCCCCCATTGGATGCAGGCGCGGAGCACGCGGTCAGCCCGATCACCAAATCCATACACGCCACGAAGCGGATATGGTCTCCGGGCTTGCTCAGCGGGGGCAGCACCACCAGCTTGCCGGTCGTGCCGTCGACCGGCACGTTCATGAAGCAGTTGAACGCCACCGGAATCCGGTCAGGTTTCACGCCATAAGGCGCCAGCGCCGCCGCCAGATTGCCGAAACACCCCCGATGGCGCGGCAGGTCGGGATAGAAATAGTCGAATGTGTCGACCGAGCAGGGCGTCAGCAGGAAGTCGTGCATTCCCACGCTATCCTCGACGATCTCCAGCATCACGCGCGAGCGGTTGGAATAGAGCTTGTGCCCCTTGGTCAGCCGGATCGTCTCGGCATAATCGAGCGTACGGCCCGACGAGATCACTTCTTCCAGATCATCGGCGTTGAAGGCCAGCAGATCGGCGACCTGCCGTCCGCGTGGGTCGATGACCGTCAGGCTGTCGCCCTTGGCCAGCCGGAACGCGTCGCCGCTACGCGGGGGGATTTCAACAGTCTGGCCGCTCATGCTTTGGCCTCGCTGCCCGCGCCTGCATAGTGGAAGGGGCAACGCCAGCCCTCCTCGACTGCGCGGCCGCTATATTGGCGTGCCTCGCTCATCTCGCCATGGCGCGCCAGCATCGGATTGCGCGACCCGGCCAGTGCCTCGTCACGCGTCATGATCTTCTCGCGCATCGTCTCATACTTGCCTTGCGCGCGCAGGACCTCGAACTGGTCGTGCAGGTTGAAGATCATCGCCGGGCGGGGAAAGCGACGTGCGGGGCGGCTGGCATTGGGATGAAGGCCGACCACGAAAAACGCCTCGCCGCCAAAGGACAGCGAGAAATGCGGATCATCGGGATCGGCGCTGACCCGCGTGTCCCAATCCTGGCCCAGCCAGACATCCTTGTCGGACAGCGACTGGATTCGCGACCACACCGCCCGCTCGAAGGCCGCCTCGTCCAGCGTATCCGGCCCAGCGAATACGACCGCCAGGCTGCGAAAGAGTTGCGGCTCGGCGCGGTAGTGCTCGGCGAAGTGGCGCAGGCAGTCATGGATGCGCAAATCGTCCCAGGCGCTGGCGATATCGCGCGCACCCAGGATTTCCAGCGTCCCGCGCGCCATGGCCGCCTTGGCGCCGACGCAAGGAAAATCCGTCTTCGCAATATGATCGCGAAGCATCGCGGCGGATTCCGGCTCACTGGGATCGTGCGCGGGAAAAAGTTTGCTGACAGATTTCAACATGGGATGCCGTAACGCGGCACCACTATCGCCGTTCCGAAAAATGGATTATTTGCCAATAACTTACTATATGTTTAGCCATTTATTGATGCGGATCAATTCTTCCATTTCCGGCATGGTTCCTAATAGTCGTGAAAAAATGCGCGGGGCGACGCACAACTGGTGCCCGTGCGCACAAGGTCCGGCCGTCCGTGAAAATAGCCCTGCTGCCAGACCCCGCCGCTGGCATAGGCCAGGTCCGCCATTCCGGGGGTTTCCACCCCCTCGACGATCACGGTGCCCCCCAATGCCTTTATCAAGCCGATGAGGTGCGGCAACACGTCGCAGGGAAGTTCGTTGCGACTGATCCGCCTGACGAATGAACCATCCGTTTTCACGAATGCGGGCATCAGCTGCATCAGATGGCGGATCGACGTATAGCCTGCCCCGAAGTCGTCGAGTGCGAGCGCCGCACCGCACGCCCGCAGGCGGCAGGCAAAGACTGCGGCGTCTTCGATATGGATCAGGGGCTCGGTTTCGGTAATCTCCACGACCAGACGCCGTGCCACCGCCGGGCGCCTTTCGAGATCGTCCATCACGCTGCCCCACCAGCCGCGAAGGTGCGCCGAGTTCGCCGAGATATTCACACCGAGCGTCGCCTTGGAATCGCTCTCCAACTCGCCGATCACATGCGACACCATCAGCCAATCGAAGGTCGATGCGAGGCCGGTTCGCTCCAGCGCCGGAAACACGATGTCAGGGGCCAGCGCCTCGTTCACGTCGCTGAACCGCATCAGCCCTTCGTGATAAAGCACCTGTTCCGGTTGACGATAGTCGCACACGGCCTGCCAATGCGGCGCCAACCGCCCCTCGCGCATGCAGCGGAAGACATAGGCAGCGATCTGCATGTCGCTCTTGTAGATGGCGAACCAGCGTTCCTGATGATCGGACTGGATGTCGCGCGGCGTGCGATAACGCGGCAGGTTATCGCATTCCCATGAAACCACGGCATGGACCGCCGCCGCTTTCTGATTGGCGGCGATCTCTATCGAAATCGGCTCGGCGGACAATTGATAGGCGAGTTCGGCCAGGCTCCGATGATCGACGACACCCGGCCTGCGCAGGTTGCAGACGATCCGGAACCCACCCCACCCGCTTTCCTGCGTGACACGCAGACCGGCATGGTGCAGTCGCATCCGGACATGGTCGACGACCTGATCGGCGACGGACGTCCCCCAACAGGCGTCGATCAACGCGAGATTGCTGATCTCTACGTCGTAATACCCCTCCGACAATTTTGAACCGTCCTCCATAGAGACGAGGCCCCAACGCCCCCGGTAAGCGCATCCCATCTGGTGGGATGGCGATTACCATGGTTCAAAATGTCCAGATAGATGGGGTAAGTTCGTTAACCTTCTTTCCGAAATTAGGTCCCAATATCGATTGCGGTGGCCAAAATATTCATAGATCAATATCTTGCCGAATACAGGTCCGCAGATCAGTCGAGATTGGGACGAAGCCAGCGGGTCGCCTGCGCCACATCGACACCGCGGCGGGTCGCATAATCGGCAACCTGATCTTCCCCGATTCGCGCGACGCCGAAATATTCCGCCTGGGCATGCCCGAAGTAGAAACCGCTGACCGCCGCCGTCGGGAGCATGGCAAAACTCTCGGTCAGCTCCAGCCCGACCGCCGCCTCGGCACCCAGCAGGTCGAACAGCGTGCGCTTGATGCTGTGTTCCGGGCAGGCCGGATAGCCCGGCGCGGGGCGGATGCCGCGATATTGCTCGCGGATCAGCGCCTCGTTGGTCAGCTGCTCGCCCGCGGCATAGCCCCACAGCTCGGTGCGGACATGCGCGTGCAGCCGCTCGGCAAAGGCTTCGGCCAGACGGTCGGCCAGCGCCTTGAGCAGGATGTCGTTATAATCGTCATGCCCGCTGCGGAAGCGTTCGATATGCGCGTCGATGCCGTGGATGCCGACCGCGAAGCCGCCAATCCAGTCGCCTGCGGGGTCGATGAAGTCGGCCAGGCACATGTTGGCGCGTCCCTCGCGCTTGGCGATCTGCTGGCGCAGGAAGGGGATGCGGGTTTCCTCGCCCTCGGCGGTCAGGATCACGTCGTCGCCATCGCGACGGCACGGCCAGAGCGCGGCGACGCCACGCGCGGTCAGCCACTTCTCGGCGATAATCGTATCGAGCATGGCCTGCGCATCGGCATAGAGGCCGCTGGCGCTCTCGCCGACCACTTCGTCGTTCAGGATGGCCGGAAAATTGCCCGCCAGTTCCCAGGCGCGAAAAAAGGGCGTCCAGTCGATATAGTCGCGCAGGTCGGTCAGGTCCCAATCCTGATAGACATGCACGCCCGGCTGCTTCGGCTCGCCCGCCTTCAGCGCCATGTCCGCGACGAAGCCGCGCGCGCGGGCCTCGTCCAGCGGCAGCAGCGCGTTCGCCCCCTTGCCCTCGCGCGCCTTGCGGACGGCTTCGTAATCGGCGGCGACCTGCGCTACGTAAGGGTCGCGCTGGGTATCGGACACCAGCGTCGTCGCCACGCCGACCGCGCGGCTGGCGTCGAGGACATGGACCACCGGCCCCTCATAAGCAGGCGCGATACGCAGCGCGGTGTGGACCTTGGAGGTCGTCGCGCCACCGATCAGCAGCGGCATGGTTAGCCCTGCGCGCTGCATCTCCTCGCCCACCGTCACCATCTCGTCGAGTGAGGGGGTGATGAGGCCCGACAGGCCGATCATGTCGGCGTCATGCTCGACCGCCGAAGCGATGATCTTGGCCCAGGGGACCATGACGCCCAGATCGACCACCTCGAAGCCGTTGCACTGGAGCACGACGCCGACGATGTTCTTGCCGATATCGTGAACGTCGCCCTTCACGGTCGCAAGCACGATCTTGCCCTTGCCCTTCGCCCCCGGCTCCTTCGCAGCTTCGATGAAGGGCAGCAGGTGCGCGACCGCCTTCTTCATGACGCGCGCGGACTTCACCACCTGCGGCAGGAACATCTTGCCCGATCCGAACAGGTCGCCGACGACGTTCATGCCGTCCATCAGCGGGCCTTCAATCACCTCGATGGGCCGCGCGAATTGCTGGCGGCATTCCTCGGTATCGTCGACGACATGCGCGTCGATGCCCTTGACCAGCGCGTACTCCAGCCGCTTGGTCACGGGCAGGCTGCGCCACTCGGCCGCCTGCTTCTCGGCGACCGCATCGGTGCCGCGATAGCGCTCGGCCAGCGCCACCAGCCGCTCGCCCGCTTCCGGGTCACGGTTGAGGACGACATCCTCGCACGCCTGGCGCAATTCGGGGTCGATCGTGTCGTACACGTCGAGCTGGCCCGCATTGACGATCGCCATGTCCATGCCCGCCGGAATGGCGTGGTAGAGGAACACCGAGTGCATCGCGCGGCGCACCGGCTCGTTGCCGCGGAAGCTGAACGACAGGTTCGACAGGCCGCCGGAGATATGGACGTGCGGGCAACGCGCCTTGATTGCGCGACACGCCTCGATGAAGTCGACGCCGTAATTGTTATGCTCTTCGATGCCGGTGGCGACCGCGAAGACATTGGGGTCGAAGATGATGTCCTCGGGCGGGAAGCCGATACCCATCAGCAGGTCGTAGGCGCGCGCGCAGATTTCGACCTTGCGGTCCTTGGTGTCCGCCTGGCCCACTTCGTCGAACGCCATGACGACCACCGCCGCGCCATACGCCATGCAGCGGCGGGCGTAATGCAGGAACGCCTCCTCGCCTTCCTTCATGCTGATCGAGTTGACGATCGGCTTGCCGCTGACGCACTTCAGCCCCGCCTCGATCACGCTCCATTTCGAGCTGTCGATCATGATCGGCACGCGCGCGATATCGGGCTCGGCGGCGATCAGCTTGAGGAAGGTGGTCATGGCGTATTCGGCGTCGAGCAGCCCTTCGTCCATGTTGACGTCGACCACCTGCGCGCCATTCTCGACCTGGCTGCGCGCCACCTCCACCGCGCGGGCATAGTCGCCCGCCAGGATCATCTTCTTGAACGCCGCCGAGCCGGTGACGTTGGTCCGCTCGCCGACATTGACGAAATTGGTGGAGGTGTTGGTGGTCATCGTCTTGTTCCTAGCCCCTCCCCTTCAGGGGAGGGGTTGGGGTGGGGCCTGTCCAGGCAGTCAAAGGTCCGGGATGAAGGCGACGCCCCACCCCCAACCCCTCCCCTGAAGGGGAGGGGCTTTGCGGGTCAGGCCGCCATGGTGAACGGCTCCAGCCCGGCGAGGCGGGTGACGACCGGCGGGGTCGGGATGGAGCGCGGCGTCATGCCCCGCACCTTGTCGGCGATCGCCTTGATATGCGCAGGCGTCGAGCCGCAGCAGCCGCCCAGCACATTGACCTGCCCCTCGACCGCCCATTCGCCGACGAGGCCGGCGGTGGTGACGGGCGCCTCGTCATAGGCGCCCAGTTCGTTGGGCAGCCCGGCATTGGGGTAGATCATGATGAGCGTGTCGCAGATTTCGCTCAGCGTCTTCACATGCGGGCGCAGCTGTTCCGCCCCGAACGAGCAGTTCAGCCCGATCGTCACCGGCTTGGCATGGCGCACGGCGTGCCAGAAGGCCTCGACGGTATGACCCGACAGGTTGCGGCCCGACAGGTCGGTCAGCGTCATCGACAGCATGATCGGGATGTCGCGGCCCAGCGCCTCGCCCGCCTCGATCGTCGCCATGATCCCGGCCTTGGCGTTCAGCGTGTCGAACACCGTCTCGATCAGGATGAAGTCCGCGCCGCCCTCGACCAGCGCGTCGATCTGTTCGCGATAGACATCCTTCAGATAATCGAAGTCGATCTCGCGATAGCCGGGATCGTTGACGTCGGGCGAGAGCGACAGCGTCTTGTTGGTCGGCCCGATCGCGCCCGCGACGAAGCGGGGGCGGCCGTCCTTAGCCTGATATTCGTCGGCCAGGCGGCGGGCGAGCTTCGCGCTCTCGACATTGATCTCGCGCACCAGATGCTCGGCGCCGTAATCGGCCTGGCTGATCCGGTTGGCCGAGAAGGTGTTGGTTTCGGCAATGTCCGCCCCGGCCTCGAAATAGGCGCGGTGGATCGCCTCGGGCACCTCCGGCTTGGTCAGCGCCAGGATGTCGTTATTGCCTTTCTGGTCATGGGTCAGCCCCAGCGTGCCCGCATAGGCCGCCTCGTCCAGCTTCCAGTTCTGGATCTCGGTGCCGAACGCGCCATCGGTAATCAGGATGCGCTTGGCCGCTTCGGCGAGGAAGGTTTCGCGGGTCGTCATCGTCTTGCTCCTGCTCGCGTGCGAGCGGTTGTTTCTTTTGGGGTGGTGAGGCCTGAGGCGTCGTCGCCCGTGGCCCTGCCCTCCCCCATCCCCTCCCGCTTGCGGGAGGGGCGTGCCTGGGTCGTGGGTCGACCCTCAATTCTCTTCTCCCCTCCCGCAGGCGGGAGGGGCCGGGGGAGGGAAAGCCACGCGCCATATTGCCTGTGGCAAGGCCCGCCCCCAACCCCCTCCCGCCTGCGGGAGGGGGCCAATCGTCACGCCGCCGCGACCGCCTCGGCCTTCTTGCCGCGCACGCCCAGCAAATGGCTGATCGCATAGGCGAGTTCGGCGCGGTTGAGGGTGTAGAAGTGGAAGCCCTTCACCCCACCCGCATACAGCCGACGGCACATCTCGGCGGCGATGGTCGCGGCGACCAGCTGGCGCGCGCCGGGATGATCGTCCAACCCCTCGAACAGCCGGTCCATCCAGTCGGGGATGCGCGCGCCGCACATGGCGGCGAACTTGCGCGTCTGCGCGACGTTCGACACCGGCAGGATGCCCGGTACGATCTCCGCCGTGATCCCGGCCGCCGCCGCGGCATCGCGGAAGCGGAAATAGGCTTCCGGAGAAAAGAAGAACTGGGTGATCGCGCGGTTCGCACCCGCATCGATCTTGCGCTTGAGGTTATCGATGTCGGCCTGTTGATCCGCCGAATCCGGATGGCATTCAGGATAGGCCGCGACCGAAATCTCGAACGGGTGCAGCTTCTTGAGGCCCCCGACCAGATCGGCGGCATTCTCATAGCCGCCCGGATGGCTGACGAAGCGCGCGCCCTCGGCGGGGGGATCGCCGCGCAGCGCCACGATATGCCGCACGCCCGCCGCCCAATATTCATTTGCGATCTGGTCGATCTCCTCGCGGGTCGCCTCGACACAGGTGAGGTGCGCAGCGGCGTCCATCGTCGTCTCGCGCTGAATCCGCGCCACCGTCGCATGGGTCCGCTCACGGGTCGATCCGCCCGCGCCGTACGTCACCGAGACGAAACGCGGATCGAGCGGCTCTAGTGTGCGGATCGCATCCCATAGCTGCGCGTCCATCTTCTCCGTCTTGGGCGGGAAGAATTCGAAACTGACCGCGATGTCGCCCCCGACATCGGCGAACAGAGGTTCGTCATGCGCCAGCGCCGCCTCGGCCCGCGTCAGGATCGTGTTCGTCATGCCGCCTTCACCCTATTCGTCTCGACGGGCCGAAGCCCCTTTTTCATCCCCAGCCAGAGCTTGACGGTCAGTTCGCCGCCCTCCAGCGTCTCGGTCTCGGCCAGCGTCAACCCGGCGGGGCCGAACCAGCTGGCCATTTGTTCGTCGCCAAAGCCCAGGCGACTATGCGCCGCCTTTTGCCGCAGCTCCTCGCGGTCGTGCGGCGCGAAATCGGCGATCAGCAGCCGCCCGCCCGGCCCCAGCACGCGCGCAGCCTCGGCGATCGCCGCGCCCGGCTGCTGCGCGAAGTGCAGGACATGGTGCAGGATCGCGATATCCGCCGCGCCGTCGCCCATCGGCAGCGCATAGAGGTCCGCCTGGCGCAGCTCGGTATTGGCACGCCCGTGCAGCTTGGCGCGCGCCAGCCGCAGCATCTCCGACGAACGGTCGATGCCCAGCGCCGCGTCGGCGCGGTCGCCGAACAGCTCCAGCATCCGCCCGGTGCCGGTACCGATGTCGATCAGCGTGCCCAGATGGCCCTCGCCGATCAGGCCCGCCATCGCCTCCTCGATCTCGCTGTCCGCGACGTGGAGCGAGCGGATCGCATCCCACTCGCCCGCATGATCTTCGAACCAGGCCGCCGCACTCGCCGCCCGGTCGGCGCGCACCGCCGCCAGCCGCGCGACGTCCGCCACCACCCAGGGGTCGGGTGTCTCCGCTGTCCAGCGATCGAGCGCCGCCGTCATCGGCTCCACCGCCTCGCGATCGCCCAGCGCCACGAAGACCCAGCTGCCTTCCTTGCGGCGTTCGGCCAGTTCGGCATCGACCAAAATCTTCACATGGCGGCTGACGCGCGGCTGGCTCTGGCCCAGCACCTGTGCCAGCTCGCCCACCGACAGCTCCATCGAGCGGAGCAGCGCCAGGATGCGCAGCCGCGTCGGATCGCCCAGAGCGCGAAAGATTTCGAGCGCGTTCGCCATGGATTACGATATAAAGATATCTTTATATGCGGTCAACGGAGCGAACTCATTTCAGCCGACACGGACCCGAAACGGATAATCTGCGTTGGCACGCCGATCATAGATTTGAAACGGGAGTGTTTGCCATGAAGAAGGCCCTGATCCTCGCCCTGACCGGCGCCGCCGCGATCTCGCTGGCCGCATGCAGCCAGAACAGCCAACAGCAGACCAAGGAAGCCGCCGACGCCATCGGCTCGGACGTGAAGGCGACGACGCAGAACGCCTCGGACGATGTCGAGGCGGCGACCGCCAAGGCACTGAACTCCGCCGAGAACGCCATGGACAAGGCGGGCGCCAAGCTCGACCGCGCCGGGGATCGTGCCGCCGCCCAGGCGGATCGTGCAGGCGACAATATCGACCGTGGCCTGGACCGCGCAGGCGACAAGATCGAAAACGGTACGGCCAAGGCTCGCGAAGCGACCGGCAACGCGCTGGTCCGCGCGGGCGAGGATGTCCGCCGCTAAGGGCTTTGTCCTTCGGGATTTTGGAAGCGGGTCGACGAGGGATCGTCGGCCCGTTTTTCTTTGGGCGAGGTTTGCGCGTGGCCTTCGACTTCGCTCAGGCTGAACGGAGGTGGGGTAAGGAGGCCCAAAACCACTCACGCCGTTCAGCCTGAGCGAAGTCGAAGGCCACGACCCACGCCCCGACACCCCGAACGTCAGTCGAACCGAACCTTCCCCCTGCCCGCCTTGACCTGAGCCCGCCCCTTCTTGGCATCGACCCGCCGCGTCTGCGATGCGCGCGTCGGCTTGGTCGGCCGCCGCTTCTTCGGCACGATCGTCGCTTCGCGGATCAGGTCGATCAGCCGCTCGCGCACCTCGCGCCGGTTCATTTCCTGCGACCGACTGGCATCCGCACGCAGGGTCAGGACCCCATCCTTGCTCAACCGCTGTCCCGCCAGCACCGCCAGACGCAGCTTCACCGCCTCGGGCAGGCTGGGCGAGCCGCCCACGTCGAAGCGCAGCAGCACCGCGCTGTCGGTCGTGTTGACATGCTGCCCACCCGGCCCGGAGGCGCGGGTAAAGCTCTCGGCGATCTCGCGCTCGTCGATCGCGATGGCGCGGGTGACGGGGATCAGCGCCATCGCCGGGTCGCCTAATTCTGGAAGATGCCGAAGCGTTCCGGCGTCGGCGCTTCGGCGACGATCGGGTCCTTCTCGCCGCGCGGCACGGTCAGGCTGGCGGCGTGCAGCAACATACCCCCCGGCTCGCCCGCGCCGTACACCGGATCGCCGACGACCGGCGCGCCCAGGCCCGTGGCGGCATGGACGCGGATCTGGTGCGTGCGTCCGGTCTCGGGCCGGAACTCGACCAGCGTGCGACCGTCCTCATGGCGCAGCGCGCGCCAGCCGGTCCGCGCCGTCTTGCCCGAGAGATCGGCGACCATCCGCCAGCCTTCCTCGATCGTCGACACCTTGGCCAGCGCCAGGTCGATCATGCCCTCCCCCTCGACCAGACCGTTCAGCACCGCGAGGTAGCGTTTTTCGACCAGCCCCGCCTCGAACGCCTGCTGGAAACGCGCATGGGCCTTGGGGTTGCGCGACAACAGCAGGCAGCCGCTGGTGTCGCGGTCCAGCCGATGGACTGCATGCGGCCAGCGCTTGAAGCCGAACTTCAATGATTCCAGATGGTTTTCGAGGCTGATCGACCCGTTGCGGGGCCGATCCACGGGCAAGCCCGCCGGTTTGTCGATTACCAGCGCTTCGCCGTCGATGAATAGAACGCGATCTCCGTGCATCGCGCTCCCTTGCCACCGCCAGCGCCGACATGCCAGAGGCGCGCGCGTCATGCCGTCCGCTCCTGCCGCTTTCCTGCGCTTTCTGGCGCTGCTGATCTTCGCCGCGCTGCCCGTCGCGGTGCAGGCGCAATCCTGCGACGGTGCGCTACCGCCGCCCGGGCCCGATGGTCGGGTCGCGGGGCATTTTCCCTATGGCGATGCCCCGCCCCAGGACATCGTGCCTGCGCCCGCCGGGTTCGGACTGAAACCCTATTGCCGGGTTCACCGGGCGATGCTGGGCGATCTGCAGCGGCTGCTCGATGCGGCGAAGGCCGATCCGTCAGTGGGCGGAACCTTGCGCGGCCTGTCCTGCCACCGCGAGGTCGCCCGCCAGCGCAACATCTTCTGCCGCGACCGGGGCGTCTCCGCTGCCGAGCGCGCCATCTCGGTCGCACCGGCCGGGCATAGTGAGCATGCGACCGGCTATGCGATCGACTTCGCGGTGCGCCCGGCGCACGGTTGCCCGGATGCTGAGGCGTGCATGGCGGCCTCTCCGGCGGCGCTCTGGCTGATCGCAAATGCACGGCGCTTCGGCTTCGAGATGAGTTTTCCGGCCGGCAACAAGCAGCGGGTGAAGTGGGAGCCCTGGCACTGGCGCTGGGTCGGCACCAGCCCCAGCGAACCGGGCGCGGCGCAGGCGCGGGCGATCTTCGCCAAGGCGCGGGCGCAGTTTCCGGCGGAGCCTGGAATACGCGACCCGTTGAAAGTCGTGGTGACGAGCCAGCCGCCGGTGCCGGTGGTTCCGGTGGCGCCTCCGCCTGCGCCGGTGAAGAAGGGGCGGCGGCGATAGGGTTTCCCTTGGCCTTCGACTTCGCTCAGGCTGAACGGAGTTTGGGTATTGGGATCATCCCGACCGCCGTTCAGCCTGAGCGAAGTCGAAGGCCACGCCCAACGTCGGCCCAATGGGAAAACGGGGGCACCCTCACAGCGCCCCCGTCCTCACATCACCCGAACAGCTTGGCGGCCGTCTCGGCGATGCGCTTGCCCTGATAGCGGGCCCCGTCCAGATCGACCTGGCTCGGCTGGCGGCTGCCATCGCCATCCGCCAGGGTCGAGGCGCCGTAAGGCGTGCCGCCATGGACTTCCTTCACGCCCATCTGGCCCTGGAAGCCGTAATCCAGCCCGACGATGGTCATGCCGTGGTGGATCAGGTTGGTCAGCACCGAGAACAGCGTGGTTTCCTGCCCACCATGCTGGCTGGCGGTCGAGGTGAAGGCGCCGCCGACCTTGCCGACCAGACCACCCTTCATCCAGACGCCGCCGGTCGTGTCCCAGAACGCCGCCATCTGGCTCGCCATCCGGCCATAACGGGTCGGCGTGCCGACGATGATCGCGTCATAGTTCATCAGCGCGTCGGGACCTTCGATTTCCGGGTGCGCGGTGTCGGTCTTGAAGTGCGCGGCGGCGATCACCTCTGCGGGCGCGGTCTCGGCGACGCGGCGGATGTCCACCTCGGCGCCACCGGCACGGGCGCCCTCGGCGATGGCGTCGGCCATCTGCTCGATATGGCCGTAGGACGAATAATAAAGGACCAGAACCTTGGCCATGTCAGTAACTCCCTTCCAAGAAAAACGAAATTATTCCGAATCGACCAGAACGATCTCGGCATCCTCAATGGCGGTGATCGTCACGGTTCGGCCGCCAGACAGCGCCGCACCGTCCCGAGCCGCGAACGGCACACCGTCGATTTCGATCCGCCCGGTAGCAGGTACGAGATAGGCGTGACGCCCCTCGCCCACATTGTGCTCCAGGCTTTCCCCGGTGCGCAGCGTCGCGCCCAGCACACGGGCATCGGCGCGGATGCGAAGCGTATCGCCGTCCTCGTCGAAGCCGCTGGCCAGCGTCACGAACTTGCCCGAGCGTTCGCCCTTGGGGAAAGGCTTGGCGCCCCAGCTGGGCTGGCCGCCCCGGCTGCGCGGCTCGATCCAGATCTGGAACAGCGTCGTCGGTTCGGATTCGAGATTATATTCGGCATGGCGCACGCCCGAGCCCGCGCTCATCACCTGCACGTCGCCCGCCGCGGTGCGGCCGACATTGCCCATCGAGTCCTGGTGCGTGATCGCGCCGGTGCGGACATAGGTGATGATCTCCATGTCGGCATGGGGATGCGGCGGAAAGCCCGCATTGGGGGCGATGACGTCGTCGTTCCACACCCGGATCGCGCCCCAGCCCATGCGGGCGGGATCATAATAATTGGCGAACGAGAAATGGTGCCGCGCGTCCAGCCAGCCATGATTGGCATGGCCCAGGCTTTCGAAGCTGCGGCGGTCGATGCCCTTTTCGGCGGTAATGGCAGTCATGGAATTTCTCCCTTGGTTGCCGACAAGATAGGGCCGATTATGAGCGCGTAAACGGAAACGCTGGAAACCGATCGTTTCCACGTTCATTGTAGCGCGAAGCCGAGCCCTGACCGGGTCGCGCGAGAGGCATGAGGGGTGTCGATGCGTCTGCCGGATCTGGAAGCCTGGGCGATCTTCGCCGCCGTGGTCGAGCATCGATCGTTCAGCGCCGCCGCCGATGCGATCGGCCTGTCCAAGGCCACCGTGTCCAAGGCGATCACCCGCCTGGAGGCGCAGCTCAATCAGTCGCTGTTCCACCGCACCTCGCGCCGCCTGGCGCTGACCGAGGCGGGCAAGCCGCTCGCCGATCACGCCGCGCGCATCCTGGCCGAGGCCCGCGCCGCCGAGGAAGCCGCGCGCGACGCCGCCAGCGCGCCCGCAGGCCGCATCCGGCTGGCCGCACCCATGTCGTTCGGCGTCACCAATATCGCCCCCGTCATCGCCGACTTCCTGGCCGCGCATCCCGGCATCGAGATCGAACTCAGCCTGTCCGACGCGCGAGTCGATATCGTCGCGGAAGGTTATGACATCGCGCTGCGCATTGCCGACCTGCCCGACAGTTCGCTGCGCGCACGACGCTTGTGCGGGATTTCGACCCATGTCGTCGCCTCGCCCGCCTATCTGGCCGCACATGGCACGCCCACCCATCCCAACGAACTGGGCGAGCATCGGCTGCTGGGCTATGCCAACATCACCGGCCCGTGGCGCTTCCGCCATCCCGGCGGCGCGGAAGTCTCGGTGCGGCCCCAAGGACCGCTGACCGCCAATAGCGGCGATGCGCTGGTTCCCGCCGTCGTGGCCGGGCTGGGCATCGCGCGGTTGCCGGGCTTCATCATCGGGCCGCATTTGGCCTCGGGCCGGGCGGTCGCGATCCTGGAGGAGTGGACGCCGCCACCGATCGGGCTTCACCTGCTCACGCCGCCCAGCCCGCTGCGTCCTGCGCGGGTCGAGGCGTTGATTACGTGGCTGGCCGACCGGGTGCGCGATCCGTGCGTCGCCGCGCAAGGAACGGAGGCCAAGCGATGAACCGGCTGCGTCCCGACGACAGCGATGCGCGCTTTATCCGCCGCATCATCCTGACCCTGCTGATCCTGGCCATCACCGCCGCGCTGTTCCGCGCGGGCGACCTGCTGATCCTGGCCTTCGGCTCGATCCTGGGCGCGATCGTCATCCATGCGATCGCCGACCTTTATGGCGACCATCTGCCGATCGGGCCGAAGCGTTCGCTAACCCTGTCGGTCGCGACCGTACTCGCCGTGCTGGGGTTCCTGGCGTGGCTATTCGGCGTCGCCTTTCGCCAGCAGCTCAATACGCTGGTCACGCAGCTGCCGAACCTCATCGATCAGCTTGCGGCCTGGGCCTCGCAATCGCCGGTCGGGGCCAAGGTGGTCGATGCGGTGCGGGCCGCCTATGCGGGCAGCCGGGTGGCGCGCGACATCAGCGGCATCGTGTCGGGCGCGGGCGAGTTCGTCCTCAACTGCCTGTTGCTGCTGGTTGGCGCGCTGTTCTTCGCCGCTGATCCGAAGATCTATGAGCGTGGTTTCCTGCTCCTCATCCCCCGGTCGATGCGCCCCGCCGTGGAAGACGCGCTGTTCGATACCGGATCGACCCTCCGGCTGTGGCTGCGCGCGCAGCTGATCCAGATGACGACGATGGGCGTGCTGGTCGGCGTCGGCCTGGCGATCGCGGGCGTGCCCTCGGCGGCGGCGCTGGGATTGCTGACCGGATTGAGCGAGTTCGTCCCCTATGTCGGGCCGATCGCCGCGATGCTGCCTGCGCTGGGGCTGGCCGCGCAGGGCGGGAACGGCGCGATCATCGGCACGCTCATCACCTTCGCGGTCGTCCGCCTGGTGCAGACCAACGCGATCACCCCCTTCGTCACCAGCCGGGTCGTCGCCATCCCGCCCGCCGTCACCCTGTTCGCGATCATCGGCATCGGCACGATCTTCGGCCTGTTCGGCCTGTTCTTCTCGGCCGCCCTGTTGATCGTCGTCTTCACCTTGGTCCGCAGCCTCTACCTGCGCGAAGTGCTGGGCGAGGATATCCCAGTCGTCGAACACCAAAGCTTGCTCGGCCCCGGCGCCCGCATGAAACAAGAGAATCATGATCGGGGTTAGGGACGAATTAACCTTTTACGTTCACATCCGCATTGGTTAATGATTGGAGTGTCAGGTCGCCGGGGCAAGGGGGGCGATCACTCGCAAATGGGGACTGTCGATGCGCGTATTGCTGATCGAGGATGAACCGACAACGGCCAAGGCGATCGAGCTGATGCTCGGCAGCGAAGGTTTCAACGTCTACACGACCGACCTGGGTGAAGAAGGTCTCGATCTGGGCAAGCTGTATGATTACGACATCATCCTGCTCGACCTGAACCTGCCCGACATGCACGGCTATGACGTGCTCAAGCGCCTGCGTGTCGCCCGCGTCTCGACCCCGGTACTGATCCTGTCGGGCATCAACGAGATGGATTCGAAGGTGCGCAGCTTCGGCTTCGGCGCCGACGATTATGTCACCAAGCCCTTCCACCGCGAGGAACTGATCGCCCGCATCCATGCGGTCGTCCGCCGGTCCAAGGGCCATTCGCAGTCGATCATCCGCACCGGCAAGCTGGCGGTCAATCTCGACGCCAAGACGGTCGAGGTCGACAATGCCCGCGTCCACCTGACCGGCAAGGAATATGCCATGCTGGAGCTGCTTTCGCTCCGCAAGGGCACCACGCTGACGAAGGAAATGTTCCTCAACCACCTGTACGGCGGGATGGACGAGCCGGAACTGAAGATCATCGACGTCTTCATCTGCAAGCTGCGCAAGAAGCTCAGCCTGGCCTGCGACGGCGAGAATTATATCGAGACGGTCTGGGGCCGCGGCTATGTCCTGCGCGAGCCGGACGAGGTGGAGCAGGCCGAAGTCGCCTGATCTCTTGCCGATCGTTATGGGTTAGGCCGGTTCGCGGGGGCGCGGATCGGCCTTTTTCTTGAGCGAGATTCCCTTGGCCTTCGATTTCACTCAGGCTGAACGGAGTGGGAGGACCTATCTGGACAACAACATCCGTTGAACCCAAGCGAAATCGAAGGCAACGCCCGAGCCGATCCCCTTAGGCCAAAATGCGCCGCCGCCGCAACGCCAGGACCAGCAGCGCCAATCCCCCCGCCATCAACGCCACACTGGCAGGCTCCGGCACCGGCGCGGGCGTGCCGCCGCTGCTTCCGGTTCCGCCCGAACTGCTCGGCGGATTCGACGTCCCTGGGACATAGGTCCCGATATAGGTCCCCAGATGGAACTCGCCATTCTGGATGAGGCTGCCGAACACGGCCGAGCCCTCGATATAATTGCCGGTGGTCGCCGCCGCCTTGGGCGCGAGGATCGATCCCTTCCAGGCGGTCGTCAGCTCCAGATTGGTCGCGTCGGGGAAGTTCCAGATGACATGCTCGCCGAGGCCGGTCGCGTTGTTCAGGAAATTGTCGTCCAGCCGCACCGCGCTGCCGCTGACATTGACGATCACCGTGTCCGCGCCGTTCGTGTTGAACGCGATCTCGCCGAAGCGGGACAGGTCGGCGGCGGTCAGGTTGAACACGCCGACGCCATTGGGCCCGGCCACCGCGTTGAACGTCGCGCGATTGCCGCTGATCGACACCTGCGCGGTGGCGGACAGCGCGGCATAGCTGTTCGACAGGTCGGTCATGCTGCTCGCCAGCAGCGTCTTCTGCTGGTTCAGCCCGGCCACGAAGCCCGGATCGGTCAGCCCCAGCCCCGACAGCACGACATTCTGGTTGATGTTGGTGTTGGACAACAGCCCGCCCACCTTCACCGTCTGGACGCCGCCGTTCAGGTTGAAACCGCTCGCCACATTGCCGCCGATCAGCGCGCCCGAACCGTTGTTGAGGTTCTTCGTGCCCCCCAGCACATTGCCGACCACGGTCAGCCCCGGCACCGCATAGCTCGACGCCGGGACGGAGCGAATCTGATAGTTGGAGGAATTGCCGTTCAGGTTGCCGCCGACAAAGGTCCGCCCCTCGACCTCCGAACTGGACGTCAGGTCGCCCAGCACGATGAGGTTCCATTCCTTCAGCGCGTCGATTCCGACGACGGGCGACGCGGCGGCGAGCGACGGAATGGCGGCGGCCATCAGGCCGATGGCGAGGAGTCGGTGCTTCATGACAGGAATGATAGACAAAAAGCCCTGCCGAATCATTAGCCTGTCGGCCATTTTCTGTCCCGGTTTCGGGCGTAATGTCAGCGCCGCTCCCACACCTTCTGCCCGCCGATCCACGTTTCCTCGACCTGGGTGCCGCGCAATTCGCTGGGGTTGATGTCCAGGGGATTGCGGTCGACGATGATGAAGTCCGCCTGCTGCCCCTGCCCCAGTCGCCCGAAGAGATCCTCGGCGAACCCGGCATAGGCACCGTCCATGGTGAAGGCACGCCAAGCCGCCTCGCGCCCGACGATCTCCTGCGGCTGCCACCCGCCATAGGGCTGGCCGTCGGGGCCCTGCCGGGTGATCGCCGCCGCCCAGCCCGCAAAGGGATCGGGGCTCTCGACCGGATAGTCCGACCCGAACACCAGCTTCGCACCGTTCTTCAGCATGGAATTCCAGGCATAGGCCCCCGACAGCCGCGCCGGGCCGAGACGGGCTTCGGCCATCTGGCGGTCGCTGGTCTCGTGCACCGGCTGCATCGAGGCTATGATGCCGTGCCTGCCGAAACGCGGCAGGTCGGCCGGATCGACCACTTGCGCATGTTCGATCCGCCAGCGCCGGTCGCCCTTATAGGTCTCTGCCAGTTCGTCGATCGCGTCGAGCACCTGGGCATTGGCCTTGTCGCCGATCGCGTGGACGGCTATCTGATATTTGTCCATCGCCGCACGGCTCATCAGGTTGCGGATCACGTCGTCCGACATGAAGCCCAGCCCGGTCTGGCCCGGCGCATCGGCATAGGGCTGTTTGAGCCACGCGCCCCGCGACCCCAGCGCGCCGTCGCCGTACAGCTTCACGCCGACCAGCCGCAGCTTGTTGTTGTAGAGCCACGGCGTCGGCCCGGTGCCGCCGATGCGCACGGTGTCGTCGACGCCGCCGCCATAACTCATGATGCGGACGCGCAGGTTTCCGGCATCGCCCATCCGGCGATAGGTCATCCATTCGTCCAGCGTGGTGCCCATATCGGCAGTCGCGGTGATACCGTGGCTCAGCAGCTCGTTCTGCGCCTTCAGAAAGGCGGCGTTGCGGTCCTTGGCCAGCGGCTGGGGCACCGCCTTCTGGATCAGCTGCATCGCGGCATCGACGAACACGCCGGAGGGCTGGCCGCCGACCTTCTCGATCCGGCCACCGGCGGGCGAGACGGTCTTGCCGGTGATCCCCGCCGCCTTCATCGCCGCGCTGTTCGCCCAGAGCGCATGGCCGTCGGCACGCTCCATCACCACCGGCCGATCCGACACCACCGCATCCATGTCGGCGGCGGTCGGAAAGCGGCCCAGCGCCCAGCTTTCCTGGTTCCAGCCGCCACCCAGAATCCATTTCCGTTCCGGGTTGGCCGCGACATAGGCCGCGATCCGGCTGCGCGCCTCGTCCAGCGACTTGGTGGAGGCCAGGTCCAGCTCGATCTGGCGGAAGCCCAGCGCCATCACATGGCCATGCGAGTCGACGAAGCCGGGCAGCATCACCCGCCCCTTCATATCGGCACGCCAGTCGAGCTTTTCGGGACGCTTGTCCTTCGCGCCCAGCAGCTTGACCACCTTGCCGTCCGGGGTCAGCAGCAGGCCGGTGAAGCGGACGACCTTGCCGTCCTTGTCGAGCGTCAGGCCGGTCACATTGTCGACCAGCGCATCGGCGAAGGCGGCGGCGGGGGTCAATGCGATCGCCAGCGCGGTCAGGGCGGTGCGGAGGATGCGGGGGAAGGAAGCCTGCTTTGCCATGGCCGTTCCCTATCGGGTGAATGGGGGAGTGGGAAGCGGGGTAACGATCCTCCTCGGCACGGGGAGGATTTTAGGACCGCCGCACCACCTCGCGAATCACGAAGTGCGAGGCCAGCCGGGTCACCCCCGGCAGGCGGGCCAGCGTCTCGCGGTGAATGCGTTCGTAGCTGTCGTCGCGGCGCACCTCGACCTGGATCATGTAATCCGCCTCGCCGCTCATCAGGAAGCATTCGACGATCTCGGGACAGCGAAGGATTTCACGCTCGAACGCCGCCATCGTATCCTGTCGCTGATCCTTCAGCGTGACGTTGACCATCACGGTCGAGGGCCGCCCGCGCGCCTCATGGCTCAGGATCGCGCGATAGCCGGTGATGACGCCGCTCTCGCGCAACTGTGCCACCCGGCGATGCGCGGCGCTGGCGGACAGGCCGACCTTCTCGCCCAGCGCGGCGCTGGTCAGGTCGGAATCGCGGGCCAGCTGGGCCAGAATGCGGCGGTCGATCGTGTCGGACATTTCATCCCGATACATCGCCTGTCCGCGCAAGAAAATCCTGTTTGAACCATCAGTGCAGGACCGCTTTGCACACCTCTCCTACCCTATCGGCGCTACTATCGTCGCAATATTCTAATGGAGAGTCTCATGCGCGTCGGTGTGCCCAAGGAAATCAAGAATCACGAATATCGTGTCGGCCTGACCCCGCCGTCGGTCGCCGAACTGGTCGCCGCCGGTCATGAGGTGATCGTCGAGACCAAGGCCGGCAGCGGCATCGATTTCGAGGATCAGGACTATATCGACGCGGGCGCGCGCATCGTCGCCACCGCCGCCGAGGTCTTCGACCAGGCCGAGATGATCGTGAAGGTCAAGGAGCCGCAGGCGGTCGAGGTCGCCATGCTGCGTCCGCACCATGTCCTGTTCACCTATCTCCACCTCGCCGCCGACAAGCCGCAGGCCGAAGGCCTGATGAAGTCGGGCGCGACCTGCATCGCCTATGAGACGGTCACCTCCCCGCGCGGCGGCGTGCCGCTTCTCAAGCCGATGTCGGAAGTCGCGGGCCGCATGGCGGTGCAGGTCGGCGCGCATTATCTGGAAAAGCAGCAGGGCGGTCGTGGCATCCTGCTCGGCGGCGTGCCCGGCGTGGCGCCCGCCAAGGTCGCGATCCTGGGCGGCGGCGTCTCGGGCGTGAACGCGGCGCAAATGGCGGTCGGCCTGCGCGCCGACGTCACCATCTATGACATCAACAACGACCGTCTGGCCGAGCTGGACATGTTCTTCTCCAGCCAGATCAAGACGGCCTATGCGTCCAAGGCGGCGATCGCGGCAGCGGTGAAGAACGCCCATCTCGTCATCGGCGCGGTGCTGGTCCCCGGTGCGGCGGCGCCCAAGCTGGTCACCCGCGACATGCTGAAGACCATGAAGCGCGGCTCGGTGATGGTCGACATCGCGATCGACCAGGGCGGCTGCTTCGAGACCAGCCATGCCACCACCCACCAGGACCCGGTGTTCGAGGTCGACGGCGTGATCCATTACTGCGTCGCCAACATGCCTGGCGCGGTCGCCCGCACCTCGACCTTCGCACTGAACAACGCGACGCTGCCGTTTGCGGTGAAGCTCGCGAACATGGGCGCCGAGGCCGCGATGAAGGCCGATCCGCACCTGGCGGGGGGCCTGAACGTCTCGGGCGGCAAGATTCGCCATGCCGCGGTCGCCGAAGCGCTCGATCTGCCGTTCGAGGCCTGGGCGGGCTAAAGCCCTTCAGCCGTTCGCACTGAGCGAAGTCGAGGTGCGCGCCACGGACTTGGCCGCAAGGCTGGTCCGTGGCCTTCGACTTCGCTCAGGCTGAACGGGTTTCAGGATTTGATCCCCCGCTCCGTTCACGCTGAGCGAGGTCGAAGCGCACGCTCTTCCCTCTCCCACAAGGGCCCGAGCAAGTTCGCGCGAACCAAAAGAAACAAAACTGGAACATCGCCGTTGATCCCGTCGAAAGGATCAACCGATGACCGACAACCCCAAGACCGAACCCTTCTCGAACGCCGAGAAGGATCCCGATGACTGGACCACCGGCGACGAGAAGATGACCGGCGCGCAGGCCAGTTATCTGAAGACCCTGTCCGAAGAGGCGGGCGAAGAGTTCGACGATACGCTGACCAAGGCGGATGCCTCCAAGCGGATCGACGCGCTTCAGGCCAAGACCGGCCGGGGCCAGTAAGCCCTTATTGCCCCATCATCCGAATCGCCTGATCGAGCAGCATCACCCGCTGCTCGATCGCCGGGCGATAGGCGGCATCGGCGGGGGACAGCTCCAGTGCGCGGCCCCAGAACATCCGTGCCTTGCGGAAATCGCCCACCCGCATCCACGCCAGCCCCTCGAAGAAGAAGGGCGCAGGATCCCTGGGCCCCAAGGTGCGGGCACGGCGAAAGGCAAAGCGGGCGGCGGGCGACATCTGATAGCCGTCATGCGCGAACAGCACGTTGCCCAGCTCGGTCCAGTACGGCACGCTGCCCCGATCGCCGCCGACCGCGCCCAGCATGACCTGCACCGCCGTCCGCTTGTTGCCCGATCGCGACAGGGCGTCGGCCGCAGTGAACATCGCGGCCTCGCCGCCGTAACGCCCGATCAGCTGTCCGCGCAGTTCGGAAATCGCATCATTGTCGAGCAGCGGATCGGGACGCGGCGCGGGCGCGCTGGCCGCCAGGGTCGGCCGCCCCTGCCATGCATAGCCCACCCCGCCCAGCGCCAGCGCGGCGCCCAGCATCGTCCAGAGCGCTCGCGGAAAACGCAGCCACAAGGCGGCGCCCATCGCCGCAGCGGCGATCAGCAGCAGGATCAGCCAGCCCATCAGCGCCGCTTCCGAAAGCTGGACCGCGCGATCCACGCGCCAATCGCCAGAAGCAGGATCGGCGTTGCCCAGAGCAGCGCGGTCGCGCCCGACAGGGGCGGATCATAGCTGACATAATCGCCGTACCGCTCGATCAGCCATTTGCGGATCGCCTCGGGTTGCTCGCCGCGCGCGATCCGCTGGCGGACCAGCCCGCGCATATCGGCGGCCATGTCGGCGTCGCTGTCCGCGATCGACTGTCCCTGGCACACGACGCAGCGCAGTTCGCCCATCAGCGCGCGGGCCTGCGCCTCCGCACGGGGATCGGGCAGCTGGATATTGCCGTAATCGACCGAAGGCGGCGCGGCGGCCAGCAGCAGGGCGAGCGACAGGCTCATCGCGCCGCAGCCATATCGCGGACGATCTGGTCCACCTGATCGGCGCGGATGTCGCCGATATATTGCCGCACGATCCGCCCGCGTCCGTCGATCAGGAACGTCTCCGGCACGCCCGACGAACCGAGCGCCATCTGCACCCGGCTGCGGCTGTCGTCGCCGATCGCGCCATAAGGATCGCCATTGCGACGCAGGAAGGCGGCGATGGCGGGCCCCTTGTCATGGATCGCGATCGCATCGATCGGCACCCCGCGCGCCTTCAGCGCCATCAGCTGCGGCGCCTCGGCGATGCAGGGGATGCACCAGCTGGCAAAGACGTTGAGCAGACGCGGTTTGCCGGTGCCGAAATCGCTGCTCGCCAGTCCCGGCTTGCCCGACACCATCGGCTCCAGCTTGAAAGCGGGAAGCGGCTTGTCAACCAAGGTCGAATGCACCGTCGTGTCGGCGGGCCGCATCAGCCCGACCGCGACCACCGCGAAGAACACCCCGAACAGCCCCAGCGGCAACCAGATCAGCGCACGCTTCATCCCCACAGAGCCTCCCGCCGCCGCTGTTGCCACGCCTTGAACCACCGCCCGACCAGCGCCAGCACGCCGCCCAGCGCGATCAGCACGCCGCCCAGCCAGATCAGCGTCACGAACGGCTTCCACCACAGCCGCAACTGCCAGCGGCCGGTCGCGGCATCCTGTTGCCCCAGGACGGTGTAGAGCTGCCCGTCCCAGCGGGTCGCGATGGCGCTTTCGCTGGTCGTAGTCGGCGGATCGGTGAAGAAGCGCTGCTGCGGGCGCAGGGTCTCTCCGTCGCCGTCGCGCGTTGCCGTCAGCCTCGCCTCCAGCGCCGACCAGTTCGCCCCGACATTGGGATAGATGCGGTCGAGCTTCACGCGCCACGGGCCGACGATCGTCGCCTGCCCCGGATACAGCGCGACCAGCCGCTCGGCGGTAAAGGCGCTGTCGCACGCCATGCCGATCATGCTGACGCCCAAGCCGACATGCGCGACCACCATGCCCCAGATCGGCAGGGGCGTGCGCCGCCAGTTGCGCCGGGTGATCGGCAATATGCTGGCGACGATCAGCCCGACGCCGAAGGACAGGCCGAGCAGCGACAGCACGCCCATGCCCCCGGTCAGGGTCAGCATCAGCGCAAAGATCCCCGCCGCCGCGACCATCGGCCACAACATGCGGATCAGCACCGCCTCGGCCTCGTCACTCCGCCAGCGCAAGGCGGGCCCGACCGCCATCACCGCGACCAGAACCAGCGCGATCGGCCCGGCGGCGGCGTGGAAGAAGGGCGGCCCGACCGACAGCCGCACACCGAAGCCTGCCGCGACCAGCGGATAGAGCGTACCGATCAGCACGATGCCCAGGATCACCGAGAGCAGCAGATTGTTGACGACCAGCCCGCCCTCGCGGCTGACGAACGCGAAGCTCCGCCCCGCCCGCACCTGCCCGATCCGCGCGCCGAACAGCGCCAGCGCCCCGCCGATATAGACACCCAGCAGCGCCAGGATGAATGCTCCGCGCCGGGGATCGACGGCAAAGGCATGGACGCTGGTCAGGATACCCGAGCGGACCAGGAAGGTGCCGATCATCGACATGGAGAAGGCGACCACCGCCAGCATCACCGTCCACGCCCGAAGGCCGTCGCGCGCCGCCAGCACATTGACCGAATGGAGCAACGCGGTCGCCGCCAGCCACGGCATCAGCGAGGCATTCTCGACCGGGTCCCAGAACCACCAGCCGCCCCAGCCCAGCTCATAATAGGCCCAATAGGACCCTGCCGTGATGCCGATGGTCAGCAGCACCCAGGCCCCCAGCACCCAGGGCCGCATCGCACGGGCAAAGGCCGGGCCGACCTGCCCCGTGACCAGCGCGCCGACCGCGAAGGAAAAGGCGACCGACAGCCCGACATAGCCCGCGTAAAGCGTCGGCGGGTGGAAGGCGAGGCCGGGGTCCTGCAACAGCGGATTGAGCCCCTGCCCCTCGATCGGCGCCGGATTCAGTCGCCCGAACGGGTTGGAGGCGAACAGCAGGAAGGCATAGAAGCCCAGCGCAATCGCCCCCTGCGCGGCCAATGTCGCGACATGGGTCGGCCGGTCGAGCGTCCGCTCCTTCCACGCGACCAGCGCGCCGCCCGCCCCCAGGATCGTCACCCAGAGCAGCATCGAGCCTTCGTGATTGCCCCAGGCCCCGGCGAATTTGTAGATCCAGGGCTTGGCCGAGTGGCTGTTCTCGGCGACCAGCTTGACCGACAGATCGGTGTTCAGGAACACCGCGATCAGCGCCGCCATGGCGATGGCGACCAGCGCGCCCTGCACGATCGCGACCGGCCCGATCGCCGCCATCGCCTGCTCGCCCGCCGCATCCTTGCGACGCAGGGCCAGCATGCCGAGCAGCAATTGCAACCCCGCCAGCATCGCGGCGAACCAGAGCGCGGCAAGGCCGCCTTCCGCGATCATGGGCGCAGGCTCCGGCTCTCGTGCATCTGGCCCGCCATTTCGGGGGGCATGTATTTCTCGTCATGCTTGGCGAGCAGGTTGGTCGCGACGAAGCGGCCATCGGGCTGGAACTGCCCCTCGGCCACCACCCCCGATTTCTCGCGGAACAGGTCTGGGGTGATCCCGGCGAAGGTGACGGGCGTCGTCGCCTTGCCGTCGGTCACGACGAAGCGCACCGTCACCCCGTCGGGCGCGCGGTGGACCGATCCCGCCTCGACCATGCCGCCCAGCCGCACCGCCTTGCCCAGCGGCAAGCCCTGTCTCTGCGCGTCGGAGGGGGTGTAGAAGAACGCCGCCTGGTCCTTCATCGCCGACATGGCGAGCAGCACCGCCGCGACGATCGCGGCCAGCGCCAGCAGCACCAGCGTAAGGCGTTGCGATTTGGGCGTCATTTCTCGGCGCGCTTCATCGCCAGATAGCTGATGAGCGTCAGCGCGCCCGCGCCGCCCAGCATCACCGCATAGGCGGCCGCGACGAACGCCATCTGGTTCATGCGCGCGCCATCCGCCGCATCCGCGCCTCGGCCTTGGCTCTGGCCAACAGGGTCCGCATCCGCATCAGCACGATGGCCCCAAACAGGAAGGTGAAGCCGCCCAATGCGATGGGCAGCGGCCACAGCAGGGATTTGTCGATGCTGGAGCCGGTCAGCCCGATCGACTGGCCTTGGTGCAGCGTGTTCCACCATACCACCGAGTAACGGATAACCGGCAACAACGCCGTGCCCGCCAGGCCGTACAACGCCGGTATCCGACCGTCGCCGCCCCGATCGGCATCGGCCCGAGCCAGCGTGATATAGCCCAGATAGACGAACAGGAGGAGCAGCATCGAGGTCAGTCGCCCGTCCCATTGCCACCATGTCCCCCAGGTCGGCCGCCCCCAGATCGACCCCGTCGCCAGACACAAGGCGGTGAAGACCGCCCCCGGCCAGGCGATGGCCCGCCCCGCGACCTGCGCGAGCGGATGCCGCCACACGATCAGCGAAAGGCTGGCCAGCGCGATCCCGCTCCATCCGCCCATGCCCAGCCAGGCGGCGGGGACGTGGATATAGAGGATGCGCACCGTCTCGCCCTGAAGATAATCGGGCGGCGTCATGACGAGCCCGGCCCAGACCGCGACCACGATCAGCGCGATCCCCAGCCCCAGGAAAATCCCGGTCAGCGGACGAGCGATCTTCAGGAAACGCGCAGGATTCGCAAGGGTGTGTAGAGTGGCCACGATGACCGGACTGTAAGGCGGTTTTTCGGACGCGTCATCCGTGTTTCCGGCCCGGCTTACCCCTCTTCTTAAGCCCCTCCCGTAAACGGGAGGGATTTGGGGAGGGCATGGGGTCTCGTAGAGACCATCGCTTGCGGCATGCCCTCCCCCATCCCCTCCCGCTTGTGGGAGGGGCGTGAGGCTCATCAGCTGCGGACCTGCTTCTCCCGTGACTCGTCTTCACTCCATGACATCCCTATCAGGGGAGCAAAGGGGACCTTCACATCATCATGCCTGTATTCCATCGCCTGCCTCTGCTCGCCATCGCGCTCGCGCCCGCCACCCTCTCCGCGCAAACGACCGAGCCCGAAACCATCGTCGTCACCGGCCGGGGCCTGAGCGACCAACCCGGCGACCGCGCGCTCGACGTGGTGACGATCGACCGCGACCGGATCGCGCAGAATGCCTCGCAGCGGCTGGAGAATGTCCTCGCCGACGTCGCCGGGCTCCAGCAGTTCCGCCGCTCGGACAGCCGTTCGGCGCATCCGACGTCGCAGGGCATCACCTTGCGCGGGCTGGGCGGCAATGCGTCGAGCCGGGCGCTGCTGGTGCTGGACGGCGTGCCACAGGCCGACCCGTTCGGCGGCTGGGTGGTGTTTCCCGCCTATGCGACCGGACGGCTGGGGCGCATCCGGGTGACGCGCGGCGGCGGCTCGGGCTTTTGGGGGCCGGGTGCGCTGGCGGGCACGATCGAGATGGACAGCGCCACGCCCGACCAGCTCTCCCCGCTGGACATGGCCCTTTCCTATGGCAGCCGCAATTCGATCGATGCGCAAGGGTCCGCGTCGCTGGTGCGGGACGGCGGCCTCCTGACGATGTCCGGCGCCTATGCCCGTGGCGACGGCTTCATTCCTGTCGTCGAGGGCCAGCGGGGCCCCGCAGACCGGCCCGCGCCTTACGAACAATATTCCGGTGCTGCGCGCGGGGTCGTCGGAATCGCGCCCGCCACCGAGTTGCAGATGACGCTGGCCGCCTTTCACGACGCGCGCGACCGGGGGACCGACTTCACCGACAATCGTTCGGACGGCGCGGATGCCAGCGTGCGGCTGGTCGGGCGCGGCGCTTGGGGCTGGTCGGCGCTGGCCTATGTCCAGACGCGGCAATTCGCCTCGCGCTATGCGAGCGTGAATGCCGCTCGGACGGCGGCCACGCTGACGCTCGACCAGTATAATGTTCCCGCCACCGGCCTGGGCGGACGGGTGGAGGTGTCGCCGCCGCTCGGCGACAGCATCACGTTGCGGCTGGGCGGCGACATTCGCGACACCAGCGGGCGGACGCAGGAGCGCTATACCTATGTCGCGGGGCTCCCCACCCGGCGGCGCGAGGCGGGCGGCGCGACGCGGACCATGGGGCTGTTCGCCGACGGCAGTGTCGAGGCGGGCGGGCTGACCATCACCGCCGCTGCACGCGTGGATGACTGGCGTATCCGCAACGGACGGCTGGACGAGGGCCTGCTGGCGACCGGCGCGGTGCTGACCGATACCGATTTTCCGAACCGCTCGGGGCAGGAATTTACCGGGCGACTCGGTGCCGCGCTGCGGGTCGTCCAGCCGCTGATCCTGCGCACGGCGGCCTATCGCGGGTGGCGGCTGCCGACGCTCAACGAACTCTACCGGCCGTTCCGCGCGGGAGCGGACGCGACCGCCGCCAATGCCGCGCTGAACCCCGAACCGGTCGAGGGGGTCGAGGGCGGGTTCGACCTGACCCCGGCGGCCGGGGTTCGACTGTCGGGCACCTATTTCTTCAACCGGCTGACCGATGCCATCGCCAATGTGACGCTGGGTCGTGGGCCGGGGATGTTCCCCGGCGTCGGCTTCGTCGCGGCGAACGGCGTGTACCGGATGCGGCAGAATCTCGACGCGATCCGATCTCAGGGGTTCGAACTGGAGGCCAATGCCGCCGCCGGGCCGTTCAGCGCCCGCGCATCCTGGTCGCATGTCAGTGCGCGAGTCGAGGCATCGGGCAATGCCGCCCCGCTCGACGGCCTGCGTCCGGCCCAGACACCGCGCGACCAGTTTTCAGGGACCCTGGCGGTCGAGCGCCGCGGGGCGGTGTTGAGCGGCACGCTGCGCCATGTCGGGCGACAATATGAAGACGACCAGAATATCCGCTCGCTGGCGCCTGCGACGACGCTGGATGCCTATGCGGCGGTGCCGGTCGTGCGCGGCTGGCTGATCGAAGCGCGGGCCGAGAACCTCGCCGATGCGCGGGTCGAGGCGGCATATAGCGGCGCGGGGCTGATCGAGCGGGCGACGCCGCGAACGCTTTGGATCGGGGTTCGGACGCGGTTGTAAGCGATGGGACGTGCACTTCGACTTCGCTCAGTGCGAACGGGATTTGGCATTGAAGCCCAGCCTCCATTCAGCCTGAGCGAAGTCGAAGGCCACGCTACCCCCGCTTCTTGACCAAAGCGATCCGCAGGCACCGGCACACCACCTCACCCCGCTGGTTCAGCGCCTCGTGCCGGAACGTCACCAGCCCCGCGCCCGGCCGGGACTTGCTCTCGCGCAGAGCCGTCACCTCGCTCGTCGCGCGCAGCGTGTCGCCCAGGAACACCGGCGCGGGCATGACCAGTTCGTCATAGCCCAGATTCGCCACCAGCGTCCCCAGCGTCGTCTCCCCCACCGACAGCCCGACCATCAACGAGAAAGTGAAGGTGCCGTTGACGAGGATCTGCCCGAACTCGCTCGCCTTCGCCGCCTCCGCGTCGATGTGCAGCGGCTGCGGATTGTGGGTCATGGTCGAGAAGAGCAGATTGTCCGTCTCGGTCACGGTGCGGCGGATGGGATGGTCGATCCGGTCGCCGATCGTCCAGTCGTCGAAGAAGCGTCCGCTCATGCCGCATCCTCCGCGACGATGCGGACCAGCGCGACCCCCTCGGCCACCTGCCCGCCGGTCTCGGCCTTCAGGTCGGTAACGGTGCCGTCGAAGGGCGCGGTCAGGACATGCTCCATCTTCATCGCCTCCAGCGTGACGAGCGGCTGGCCCGCGCTCACCGCCTGCCCCTCGGTCACGGCGACCGCGATGATCCGGCCGGGCATGGGCGACAGGATCGCGCCGTCCCCCGCCCCGCCCGCCGCCAGCCCGTCGGCGCGCCAGCGGGTGAAGGACCAGCTCTGCCCGCCCTCGGAGATCAGCACTTCGTCGGACGGCGCCGGGGGCACCTCGCCCGCGTGCGCAAAATCGACGGTGATCGGTTGCCCGTTTAGCAGGAAGCGCGCGCTCCGGCGCGGCGCGGCGTTCAGGCGAAAACCTGACAGTTCGTCCTGCCCGATAAGCGCCGCCGCCGCCTCGGCCAAAGCCTCTTCGGACGGCTCGGTCGGCGGCATCAGCGCCTCGCCCTCGCGCGCGATCAGGCCGGTGTCGACCTGACCGCTCGCGAAGTCGGGATGGTCGAGCGCCTGGACCAGGAACCCGGCATTGGTGCGCACCGGCCAGATCACCGCCTCGTCCAGCGCATCGGCCAGCGCCTCGCGCGCCTCGTCGCGGGTTTCGCCATGCGCGATGACCTTGGCGATCATCGGGTCGTACCAGGGGGTGATCTCCGCGCCTTCCTCGCCCCCGGTGTCGATGCGGATCGCCGGGTCGTCACCCAGGTCGAACACCTCCAGCGTGCCGATCGCGGGCAGGAAGCCCTTGGCCGGGTCTTCGGCATAAAGGCGGGCCTCGATCGCGTGGCCATGGATGGACAGGTCGCCCTGCGCCATCGGCAAGGGCTCGCCCGCCGCGACGCGCAGCTGCCACTCGACCAGATCGACGCCGGTGATCGCCTCGGTCACCGGGTGCTCGACCTGGAGCCGGGTGTTCATCTCCATGAACCACACCCGGTCGGCGCGAAGCCCTTCCGAGGCGTCGGCGATGAACTCGATCGTGCCCGCCCCGACATAGTCCACCGCCTGCGCCGCGCGGACGGCGGCACCGCAGACGGCTTCACGGGTCGCATCGTCCATGCCCGGCGCGGGGGCTTCCTCGATCACCTTCTGGTGGCGGCGTTGCAGCGAACAGTCGCGCTCGAACAGATGAACCACCTGCCCATGGCGGTCGCCGAAGACCTGCACCTCGATATGGCGCGGCGAGAGGATGTATTTCTCGATCAGCACCCGGTCGTCGCCGAACGACGCCGCCGCCTCGCGACGGCAGGAAGCGAGCGCCTCGGCGAAGGCGGCGGGATCGTCGACGCGGCGCATCCCCTTGCCGCCGCCGCCCGCGACCGCCTTGATGAGGACGGGATAGCCGACTTTTTCGGCCTCGGCGGCGAGGCGGTTGGGCGACTGGTCCTCGCCCAGATAGCCGGGGGTAACGGGCACACCGGCGGCGATCATCTGCGCCTTGGCCGCGTCCTTCAGCCCCATGGCGCGGATGCTGTCGGGGTTGGGGCCGACCCAGACCAGCCCGGCGGCGATCACGCTTTCGGCGAACTCGGCATTTTCCGACAGGAAGCCATAGCCGGGGTGGATCGCCTCGGCCCCGCTGTCGCGCGCGGCGCTGAGGATGCGCGCGGCATCCAGATAGCTCTCCCGCGCCGGGGCCGGGCCGATCAGAATGGCCTCGTCGGCCATGCGGACGTGCAGCGCCTGCGCATCGGCCTCGGAATAGACCGCGATGGTGCGCAGGCCCATCTCGCGCGCGGTACGGATGATGCGGCAGGCGATCTCGCCGCGATTGGCGATGAGGAGGCTCTTCATCATCAGGATTCCAGCTTCAACGTGATGGCTCCCGGTCGTTCGGCGATGGCGTCAAATATTACGGTCAGGATGCGATCGAACCGCTCACCGATCACCTTGCGTGCCGCCGCCGCGTTGGCGAGGGTCAGCGCGATCGGCGGCTCGACGACCGCGATGAGCAGGTCGAACAAGGCGTCGAGACTGCCGCCATACCATTCGACGCCGGAGGCTTCGCGGATACGGGCATGGAAATCGGCCTCGTCCTTGACGGTCGCGCCGTCGATCGTCAGGTCCATTCCCATCACATCCGGAACACCCCGAACCGGGGTGCCTCCGCGATCGGCGCGTTGAGGCACGCATCCAGCGCCAGACCCAGGACATCCCGCGTCTGCGCCGGATCGACGATGCCGTCGTCCCACAGCCGCGCGGTCGCGTACCAGGGATTGCCCTCATCCTCGTAACGCTGGCGGATCGGGGCCTTGAACGCCTCCGCCTCGTCGGGCGTCCAACTCTCCGCATCGCGGTGGACGGTCGCCAGGACGCTCGCCGCCTGCTCGCCGCCCATCACGCTGATCCGCGCATTGGGCCAGGTGAACAGGAAGCGCGGCGAATAGGCGCGCCCGCACATGCCGTAATTGCCCGCGCCGAAGCTGCCGCCGATCAGCACGGTGATCTTAGGCACCTGCGCCGTCGCGACCGCGGTCACCAGCTTGGCACCGTGCTTGGCGATCCCCTCGGCCTCATAGCGGCCGCCGACCATGAAGCCGGAAATGTTCTGGAGGAACAGCAAAGGGATCCGCCGCTGGCACGCCAGTTCGATGAAGTGCGCGCCCTTCTGCGCACTCTCGGAGAACAGTACGCCGTTGTTGGCGAGGATCGCGACCGGCTTGCCATGGATATGCGCAAAGCCGCAGACCAGCGAGGCGCCGTACAGCGCCTTGAATTCATGGAAGCGTGATCCATCGACCAGCCGGGCGATCACCTCATGCACATCATAGGGTGCGCGCACGTCCTGCGGGATCAGGCCGTACAGCTCCTCGGCCGGGTAAAGCGGCTCGTCCGGCTCGGCTAGGTTGACGTCCGGCATGAACTGCGGCGGCAGGGTTTCCACGATGTCGCGGACGATCGACAGCGCATGGTCGTCATTCTCGGCGACATGATCGACCACGCCCGATTTGCGGCCATGCGTGTCCGCGCCGCCCAGTTCCTCGGCCGAGATGACCTCGCCGGTCGCGGCCTTCACCAGCGGTGGCCCGGCGAGGAAGATCGTCCCCTGCCCGCGCACGATCACCGTCTCGTCCGACATGGCGGGGACGTACGCGCCGCCCGCCGTACAGCTGCCCATGACGCAGGCGATCTGCGGAATGCCCGCCGCCGACATCTGCGCCTGGTTGAAGAAGATGCGGCCGAAATGATCGCGGTCGGGGAACACCTCCGCCTGATGCGGCAGGTTCGCGCCGCCGCTGTCGACCAGATAGATGCAAGGGAGATGGTTCTCGAGCGCGATCTCCTGCGCGCGCAGGTGCTTCTTGACGGTCAGCGGGAAATAGGTGCCGCCCTTCACCGTCGCGTCATTGGCGACGATCATGACCTGTCGGCCATGGACGCGGCCGATCCCGGCGATCAGGCCCGCGCCGGGGACCGCATCGTCGTACAGGCCGTTGGCGGCGAGCTGGCCGATTTCGAGGAAGGGCGAACCCGCGTCGAGCAGCTGTTCCACCCGGTCGCGGGGGAGCAGCTTGCCGCGCGCGACATGGCGCTCGCGCGAGGCTTCGCTGCCGCCGAGTCCCGCCTTCGCCACATCGCTGTGGAGACGTTCGGCCAGCGCCCGGTTGTGATTGGCATTGCTATGGAACGCCGCATCGTCACGCGAGAGACGCGAGGAAAGAACCGCTCCCATCAAATCCTCCCCAAGCTTTGCTTGGGGAGGGGGACCGCTCGCGCAGCGAGTGGTGGAGGGGCAAGGGGCGCACGCCCCTCCACCACCGCTTCGCGGTGGTCCCCCTCCCCATCTGCGATGGGGAGGAATGCGTCAGCCGTCATTGCGCCACCTTTTCGAGCTTGCCGATCAATTCGCGGCCAATCAGCATCCGGCGAATCTCGTTCGTCCCCGCCCCGATGTCGAGCAGCTTGGCATCGCGCGCGAAGCGTTCGGCCGGCCAGTCCTTGGTATAGCCCGCCCCACCCAACGCCTGGATCGCCTCCAGCGAGACCTTCACCGCATTCTCGCTCGCCAGCAGAATCGCGCCCGCCGCGTCGAAACGCGTCGTCCGGCCTGCGTCGCAACTGCGCGCCACCGCATAGACATAAGCCCGCGCCGAGTTGAGCGCGACATACATGTCGGCGATCTTGGCCTGGATCAGCTGGAACTCGCCGATCGCGCGGCCGAACTGACGGCGTTCGCGGACGTACGGCACCACCACGTCGAGGCACGCCTGCATGATGCCCAGTTGAATCCCCGCCAGCACCGCGCGCTCATAGTCCAGCCCGCTCATCAACACGCCGACGCCGCCATTGACCGGCCCCATGACCTGCGCATCGCCGACGAAACAGTCGTTAAAGACCAGCTCTGCGGTCGGGCTGCCGCGCATGCCCATCTTGTCGATCTTCTGGCCGATCGCAAAGCCTGCCATGTCCTTCTCGATCAGGAAGGCGGTAATGCCCCGGCTGCCCTCGCCCGTCTTGGCATAGACGACGAGCGTCTCTGCATAGGCCGCGTTGGTGATCCAGAATTTCGTGCCGTTCAACACCCAGCCGCCATCGGCCTTCACCGCGCGCAGCTTCATCGACACGACATCCGACCCCGCCGAGACTTCGGACATGGCCAGGCTGCCGACATGCTCGCCCGAGATCAGGCCGGGCAGATATTTCGCCTTCTGCTCCGCATTGCCCCAGCGACTGATCTGGTTGACGCACAGGTTGGAATGCGCGCCGTAGGACAGGCCCAGTGAAGCCGAGGCCCGTGACACTTCCTCGATCGCGACGACATGCTCCAGATAGCCCAGGCCCAGCCCGCCATCGGCTTCGGCCACGGTGATACCGTGCAGGCCCAGCGCGCCCATGTCAGGCCATATATGACGGGGAAACCAGTCTTCCGCGTCCATCCGGGCGGCGAGCGGCGCGATCCGGTCGGTCGCGAAACGGCGCGTCGCTTCACGGATCATGTCCGCGCTTTCGCCCAGTGCGAAATCGAAATCGTCGATCATGTCCTCTCCAAACGGCTCTTTGAGTCCGTAGGCCGCTTTAACCGTATATTACCCAAACGCGCAATCTTCGTTCCGCCGCCGACTGGGATGCTCCAAAATCGGATCGATTGCAGCGCCCATGTGTTTGCAACCCCGCGGAAAACCCGGCATGTGGCGGATAGAGAGGAATTCCGACCCTGATGGCCACGCGTCCCATCGTCACCGATCCAAGCCAGGATATCACGGCTTGCGACCGGGAACCGATCCATATCCCTGGCGCGATCCAGCCGCATGGGCTGTTGCTGGTGGTGGATGCCCCGACATTGACCGTCATCGCGGGTGCAGGACCGATCGAGGATCGGCTGGCCGCTGCATGGCTGGGCCTGCCGCTGGACACGCTGCTGGGACGCGATGTGGCGCAGATGGTCGCGGACATGCCGATCGGGCCGGGTAGCGCCGTTGCCGCCGTGCCGGTCGATGGGGTTTCCGAACGCTTTTCGGTGACCGCGCACCGGGTCGCGGGCGAGCGCGTGCTGATCGAGCTGGAAGCCGGGATGACCGATGCCCCCTGGGGCAAGGGAAGCCCGCTCAGCTGGATCGATGCCGCCGTCACCGGCTTCGAGCGAACCGCCGACCTGCCCATGTTGTTCGAGCGGGCGGCCGCCACCTTCCAGCAGCTGACCGGGTTTGATCGGGTCATGCTCTACCGCTTTCTCGACGAGGATGCGGGTCGCGTCGTCGCCGAGGCGCGGTCGGCCGACCTGCCCTCCTTCCTCCATCATCATTTCCCCGCCTCCGACATTCCGAAACAAGCGCGCGCGCTTTATGTCCGCAACCGGACGCGCAGCATCCCGGATGTGGACTATGTGCCAGCCCCCATCCGACCCGAGGGCTTCGAGACGCTGGACCTCAGCGATGTCGGCCTGCGCAGCGTGTCGCCGATCCATGTCCGATATCTGAAGAACATGGGCGTGGCGGCATCGGCGTCGATCTCGATCGTCAAGGATGGGCTGCTCTGGGGCATGATGGCATGCCATCATTACACCCCGCGCCGCCTGTCGCCCGAACTGCGCGCCGCCGCCGCCGGCCTGGCGAGTGCGCTGGCGCGACAGATCCGCGCCAAGGAAGAGGCCGAGCTATACCGCGAGCGGCTGCGCCTGCGCGCGGCGGAGGACAGCCTGTTGCCGCGTATCATCGGCATGGGCGACCTGGTCCCGGCCATCCGCCGCCTGATGCCGGAAATGATGGCGATGATGTGCGCGACGGGCTTTGCCGTCGTCGACCAGAAGAAGGTCCATAGCCACGGCACCTGTCCGCACGATCTGGCGATTCCCGACATCGCCAGCTGGGCCGCGATCCGCGGCGGCGGTGACCTGTTCTTCACCCATGAGCTGCCCGCGCTGATGCCGGATACCGCCCCGCTGGCCGCTGCGGCGGCGGGTGTGCTGGCCCTGCCGCTGGTCGATGGCGGCGTCACCCTCCTCTGGTTCCGTGCAGAGCATGTCGAGGAGGTCGAATGGGCGGGCAATCCGCACAAATCGGTCGCGCTGACCCCGGACGCCACGCTCAACCCGCGTACCTCGTTCGAAAGCTGGCGCGAGACGGTGCGCGGCCGTTCGCGCCGTTGGACGATGGAAGAGGTGGAGGCCGGGCATCGCCTGCGCCGGGCGCTGCACGACGCGGCGCAAAACCACCGGCTGCGCGGGCTGAACACCGCGCTCCAGCGCACGCTGGACGACAAGGAGGCGCTGCTTCTCCAGAAGGACGTGCTGATGAAGGAGGTGGACCACCGGGTCCAGAACAGCCTCCAGCTCGTCTCGTCCTTCCTGTCGCTCCAGGCCAAGGCGGCCGACGATCCCCGCGTGCGCGAACAGCTGAACGAAGCCAAGGCGCGGCTGTCCGCCGTCGCGCTGGTCCATCGTCGCCTCTACCGCGACGACCAGATCCAGACGGTCGACCTGGCGCGCTACCTCGAGGATCTGGTCGGCGACATGAAGCAGTCCATGGGCCGGGACTGGGCGGCGATGATGCGGCTAGACCTCGCCCCCGTGCTGATGCCGACCGACCGGGCGATCAATCTGGGACTGGTGACGACCGAACTCATCATCAACGCGACCAAATATGCCTATGACGGTGCGGTCGGTCCGGTGACGATCACGCTGGAGCAATATGGCAACCGCCTGCGCCTGATCGTTGCGGACCAGGGCCGTGGAAGGGCGGATCAGGACAACGCACCGGGCGATGGCCGGGGGTTCGGCAGCCGGATGATGGCGGCGATGATGCAGCGGCTGTCGGGGTCGATCGAATATGACGACAACCAGCCCGGCCTGCGAGCGATCGTGATCGCGCCGATCACGGATTGAGGGCGGTCACCAGACGGCCCCTTTCTCCCCACGCTCCGTTCAGCCTGAGCGAAGTCGAAGGCCATGAGAGTGTCTGTACTGCCCTCACCGTTCCCACCCGCTAGAGCATGATGACATGAGATTAACTCACCCCTCCCCTTCAGGGGAGGGGCCGGGGGTGGGGCGCCTCCGCAAGTGTGCAGCCCGTGGCGAGGCCCCACCCCAACCCCTCCCCTGAAGGGGAGGAGCTCGCCTTGGTTCACCGCAACGTCAGCACGGTCTAAAGCGGGCGGGCCCCTTCCCTCTCCCAGTAAGAGAGGGAGGGAGGCGCGAAGCGTCGGAAGGGTGAGGGTAGCTTGGTCGAAGATACCCGTGGCCTTCGACTTCGCTCAGGCTGAACGGAGGGTAGGATTACGCCGCTCGCCCGTACAGCGCGAAGACCTCTTCTGCCGCCGCCAGCGCGCGATCGATCCACGCTGCATCCGCCGCCGCCTCGTCCAAGGCATGGCGAAACGCCCGCCACTCGCCGGGCCCGAAACCGGATTCTAGATACGCGCGCGGCAACCCCTCGCCTACCTGCCGGGCGAGCATCACGCCACCCAGTCGCGAGCCTTCGGTCACGTAAAGCGCACCCCAACGTGCCGCCTCGTCATCGGGAAGATCGAACGGTAGGGGTTCGGGAATAGCCTCTCCTAGCGCGGTCAAGTCCGCCGCCAGCGCCTCGCGCCGAGAACGCCAGGGAAAACCGATGTGCCGCCCGGCCAGCCAGGCCTCGACCGCCGGGAGCGCGCGGGCATGGGCGATCAGGAAAGCGGTGTAGCTTTCCCGATCGTCCAGCCGATAGGCGCCGTAAGCCGCGTCCACCGCCTCATGCGCCGGACCTGTGCGGGCGCGTAGGGCAGCGGACGCGCCGGAGCTTACTTCTTCAGGCAGGCGACGATCCCCGCGATGACCGCCAGCGTCTCTTCCGGATCACGCACGCGCACCGTGTCGAGGCCGAGTTCCTTGGCGGGATAGTCGTTGCCGCCCGGGAAGATCGCATCGCCGATGAACATCATCGCATCGAGCGCGATGCCGCTGGCGTCGCGCAGCTTCTTCAGGCCGTATGCCTTGTCGACGCCCTCGCGGGTGATGTCGATCGAGGTCGCGCCGCCCATGTTGATCGACAGGCCCGGCAGGCGCTGCTTGAGGTCCGCCTGGATGACCTTGCGCTTCTCGAACTTGGGGTCCCAATGTTCCTTGGCGTCGATCGGCGCCTGCTGGCCGAGCGCGGAGAAGGTGATCTGGCTGCCGCGATCCTCGATCCGCTCGCCCCAGGTCTGTTCGGGGACGAAGCCGGTCGCCTCCAGCGAGGCGTCGAACGCCTCCAGGATCTTGGCCTTGGTCGCGTCGTCGAACAGCTCGGCATAGACCGGGGTCCAGCTACCGTCCTTGTACGTGTAGAGCTTGGTGCCGGTGGTCGGCATCAGCCACAGCTTGGTGCGGTCGGCGCGCTCTGGCAGGCGGCTGGCGACCTGCTTGTCGAACTGCGGCCAGTCGCCGCCCGAAATCACCGCGACATGCGCGACGTCGAGCAGGTCGGCCAGCGCCTCCCCCATCGGCTCGCCCAAAGGCTGCTTGCTTTCGGCCAGCGTACCGTCGAGGTCGAACGCAACCAGTTGCTTCATGAAGGCACTCCGATTCTGGGCATGATGATGGTGTCGATGGCATAGGCTACGCCATCCTCGGCATTGGAACGGGTGTGTACCGAGATCTGTTCCCTAACGGCATCCGGCGCATTCGCCATCACGATCGGCAGCCCGGCGCGTGTCAACATGGGAAGGTCGTTGGCCTGGTCGCCCAGCACCGCCACTTCCTCCAGCGAGACGCCGAACGCCTGGGCCAGCGTCGCCACGCCGTCGCCCTTGTTGGCCTTCAGCGCGGTCACGTCGAGATAATAGGTCTGCGACTGGGCGATGGTTGCCGCTTCCCCATGCGCCGCATTGGCCTTGTCGTGCAGGCCGCGCAGCAGCTCGGCATCGTCGCTGACCAGGGTGATCTTGTCGACCTTGTCGACCAGCGCGGTGAAGTCCTGCGTAATCACCGGCTCCTGCGAGGACGCCTTGCGCTCATGCTCGACATGGGTGCCATCGCCGCTGCTGGCGTACCAGCGATCGTCCGCGAAGACCCAGATGGCGAGCGGCTTGTCCGCCGCCATCGCCAGCACATCGTTAACCACCGCGACCGGCACGCGAAACTGCGCATCGACCGAGCCGTCGCGGCGGAAGACGGTGCCGCCGTTGAACGCCCCGATCGGCGCGTCGATCGCCAGTTCGTCGGCCAGCCAGCCCAGCCCCGATCGCGGCCGGGCGCTGATGATGGTGAAGCCGACGCCCGCCGCCTCCAGCCGCTTGACGGCGGCAACGGTGGCGGCGCGCAGCTTCTTGTCGGGGTCGACGAGCGTGCCGTCGACGTCCGACACCACCAGCCGGATGGGCCTCCGAACCGGATCGCTCATTGCGGGATTTCGGTGTGGCCGCCAAAGCCGAAGCGCATCGCCGACAGCACCTTGTCGCCATAGGTATGCTCGATACGGCTGCGATAGCGCGCGAAGAGCGAGGCGGTCAGGACGTTGGCCGGAACCTTCTCCTCCATCGCCGCGTCGATCGTCCACTGGCCCTCGCCCGAATCGGCGACATGGCCCGAGAACTGCTCGAGCATCTCATCCTTGGCCAGCGCGATCGCGGTCAGGTCGAGCAGCCAGGACGAGATCACGCTGCCGCGCCGCCACACTTCGGCGATGTCGGTCAGGTTCAGGTCGAACCGCTCGTCCTCGGGCAGCTTGTCGCTGTTCTTCGACTTCAGAATGTCGAAGCCCTCGGCATAGGCCTGCATCAGGCCGTACTCGATGCCGTTGTGGATCATCTTGACGAAGTGGCCCGCACCCGCAGGCCCGGCATGGATATAGCCCTTTTCGGCGCGCTGATCGACCTTGTCGGCGATGCGGCCCGGCGTGCGGACGATGTCGCCCAGGCCGGGTGCCAGCGCCTCGAAGATCGGGTCGAGGTGATCGACGGTTTCCTTGTCGCCGCCGATCATCATGCAATAGCCGCGCTCCAGGCCCCAGACGCCACCCGAGGTGCCGACATCGACATAGTGGATGCCCTGCTCGGCCAGCATCTTGGCGCGGCGGATGTCGTCCTTGTAGAAGCTGTTGCCGCCATCGATGACGACGTCGCCGTCCTTGGCCAGCTTGGCGATCTCCGCGATCGTGTCCTCGGTCGGACCACCAGCGGGCAGCATCACCCACCAGATCGCCTTATCGGCGAGCTTGGCAGCCATGTCCTCCAGCCCGGTGGCGGCTTCCGCGCCGTCCTTGGCGAGCGTCTGCACCGCCTCGTCGCTGCGATCCCAGGCCACCACCTGATGCCCAGCCTGCATCAGGCGGCGTGCGATATTGCCTCCCATGCGGCCGAGGCCGACCAGACCGATCTTCATGCGGGAACTCCGTTACTGTCGTGAAAAAGAGAAAGGCCCCCTCCCCGTGTCTGGGGAGGGGGCCTGCCGGGGCATCAGGCCGCCGGCTGCTTCTGGCCGATGGCGCCGAGCAGATCGTCGAACGCCTTGACGAAGGAGGCGACCCCCTCGGCGACCAGCGTGTCGGTCACGCCGTTCAGGTCCAGGCCCAGACGGTCGGCCTCGGCGAGCACATGCTTGGCGTCGTCGATATCGGCGGTCAGCGTCTCGGCCACCGTGCCATGGTCGCGGAAGGCGTCCATCGTCTTGGGCGGCATGGTGTTGACCGTGTCCGGCCCGATCAGCGTGTCGACATAGAGCGTGTCCGGGTAGGCCGGGTCCTTGGTCCCCGTCGACGCCCAGAGCAGCCGCTGCGGCTGCGCGCCCTTGGCCGCCAGCGCCTGCCAGCGGTCGGACTTCAGGAAGTCCAGATACCATTGATACGCCATCTTGGCGTTGGCGATGGCGACCTTGCCGCGCACGGCCTTCAGCGCATCGGCTTCGGCGTCACCGGCGGCGACGCGTTCGTCAATCTTCTTGTCGATCGCCGAGTCGATGCGGCTGATGAAGAAGCTGGCGACGCTGGCGATCCGGTCGATCGGCTGCCCGGCCTTCACCCGCTCTTCGAGCCCGGCGGCATAGGCTTCGGCCACCTTGATATACGCATCGACCGAGAAGAGCAGCGTCACGTTGACGTTGATCCCCTTGGCGATGGTCGCCGAGATAGCCGGTGCGCCCGCATCGGTGCCCGGAATCTTGATCATCAGATTCGGGCGATCGACCGCATGCCACAGCTTCTCGGCCTCGGCGGTGGTCGCGTCGGTATCGTCGGCGATGTAGGGCGACACCTCCAAGCTGACATAGCCGTCCTTGGCGTCGAGCCGGTCATAGACCGGCTTCAACGTCTCCGCCGCCGCCTTGATGTCCTGGATCGCCAGATGCTCGTAGCGGTCGATGGTCGCCGCGCCGGGGTTTTCCTTGTCGAAGGCGGCGAGCGTCGCGTCATAGGCGTCGCCATGCCCCATCGCCTTTTCGAAGATCGAAGGGTTGGAGGTGACGCCGGTCAGCCCGTCCTCGGCGACGAGCTTTTCCAGCCCCTTCGCCTCCAGGAACTTGCGATCGACGAAATCGAGCCAGGGGGCGCAGCCCTTGGCGCCCAGTTCCGACAGCTTGCTCATCACTTGGTCTCCAGCATTTCGCGGGCCACCTTCACGACATTGTCGTGGGTGAAGCCGAACTTGTCCTGCAACTTGGCGAGCGGGGCCGAGGCACCGAAGGTCGACATGGTGATCGTGCGACCGCCGAACCCGACATAGCGGTCCCAGCCGATCGACCCGGCCTGCTCGACCGCCAGACGCTTGGTGACGGCCTTGGGCAGAACGCTCTCCTTATAGGCGGCGTCCTGCATCTCGAACCGGAACCAGCTGGGCAGCGAGACGACACGGACCTTCACGCCGTCCGCCTTCAACGTCTCATAGGCATCGGCGACTAGCGACAGTTCCGAGCCCGTCGCGATCAGGATCAGGTCGGGCGTGCCGTCGCAATCGGCGAGCACGTAACCGCCCTTCTTCACGCCCGAAGCAGGCGCGTACTTGCTGCGATCCAGCGTCGGCAGCGCCTGACGCGAGAAGATCAGCGCGGTCGGGTGGTTGGCCGATTCAACGGCGCAGCGCCATGCCTCAGCCACTTCGTTCGCATCGCCGGGGCGGATGGTGTCGAGGCCGGGGATCGCGCGCAGTGTCGCCAGATGCTCGATCGGCTGGTGGGTCGGGCCGTCCTCGCCCACGCCGATCGAGTCGTGCGTGAAGACGAAGGTCGCGCCCAGTTCCATGATCGCGGCGAGGCGGATCGGCGCGCGCATATAGTCGGAGAAGACCAGGAAGGTCGCACCGTAGGACCGCAGGTGCGACAGCGCCATGCCGTCGACGATCGCGCCCATCGAATGCTCACGCACGCCGAAGTGCATGTTGCGCCCGCCATAGCTGCCCGCCTGGAACGAGCCGCCGTCCTTGATGAGCGTCTTGGTTGAGGGCGCGAGGTCGGCCGAACCGCCGATCAGCCACGGCACCTTGGCGGCGATGGCGTTCTGCACCTTGCCGCCCGAGTCGCGGCTGGCGATGCCCTTGGCATCCGCCTCAAAGACAGGGATGTCGGCATCCCAGCCCTCGGGCAGCTTGTCGGCCAGCATCGCGTCCAGTTCGGTGGCGAGGCCGGGATATTCAGCGCGGTACTTGTCGACCATCGCAACCCATGCGTCGCGCAGCGGCTTGCCACGGCTTTCGATCGCCTTGCGGAACGCGTCGCATACGCCGTCGGGGACCAGGAACTTGGCGTCCTCGGGCCAGCCATAGGCCTTCTTGGTCGCGCGGATGGCGTCGTCGCCCAGCGGCTCGCCATGCGCCTTTTCGCTGCCCGCCTTGGGGCTGCCATAGCCAATGACCGACTTCACGACGATAAAGGTCGGCTTGTCGGTGGTCGCCTTGAACGTGTCGAGCGCGGCGGTCAGCGCGGCGACGTCGTTGGCGTCGTCGACATGCAGGACGTTCCAGCCATAGGCCTCGAAGCGCTTACCCACATCCTCGTCGAACGCCAGGTCGGTGCCGCCTTCGATCGAAATGTGGTTCGAGTCGTAGATCCAGCAGAGGTTGGACAGCTTCAGATGCCCGGCGGTCGAGGCCGCCTCCGACGCGACGCCCTCCATCATGTCGCCGTCGCCGCACACGACGTACACGTCATGGTCGAAGATCGGGAAACCCTCGCGGTTGAAATGCGCGGCCAGCCAGCGCTCGGCGATCGCCATGCCGACCGAGTTGCCGCAACCGGCACCCAGCGGGCCGGTCGTCGTCTCGACGCCGGTGGTGTGACGATATTCGGGATGGCCCGGCGTCTTCGAGTTGAGCTGGCGGAAGCCCTTCAGGTCGTCCAGGCTCAACGCGGGCTTGCCCGACTTTTTGCCTTCCGCATCAATCTCTTCGATGCCCGCCAGGTGGATCAGTGAATAGAGCAGCATCGAGGCATGGCCGACCGACAGCACGAAGCGGTCGCGATTGGGCCAGTCGGCGTGCGCGGGATCGTAACGCAGGAACTTGGACCAGACAGTGTGACCGACCGGCGCCAGCGCCATCGGCGTGCCCGGATGGCCCGAATTGGCCTGCTGCACCGCGTCCATCGACAGGGTGCGGATGGTGTCGATGGTCAGGCGCTCGATCGACCCGTCCTCGTGGAGATGGCTGTCGGCCACGGCATTGGTGGTGGCATCGGTCATGAAACTGGCCTCATCCTCTGTATTTGCGATCGAACGCATCCGCGCTCGCTCTGGTTGCCATGCGTGGGCGGCCTTAGCGTGCCTGACGCCCCCGTTCCAGCCGGGTAACGATCCCCTCCCCGGCAATATAGGCGGCATCGATCTCGGTCAGGAACAGGCCGTGCCCGACGACGCCGGGAATCGCCATCAGCGCGCCCGCCAGTCCCGGCAGGTCGGCGTCGTCCCAGCCATATCCGTCGACCACGATATTGCCGTTGTCGGTACGATAGTCGGTACGCTCCTCAAGCCGTTCGAACAGCGCCGAAAGCCGGGCCGCCGCAAAGGCCCGCGCGAAGGGAAGGATTTCGACCGGCAGCTTGACCCCGCCCAGTCGGTCCACCCGCTTGGCGGCATCAGCGATGACGATCATCCGGTCGGCCGAGGCGGCGACGATCTTTTCCCGCACCATCGCTCCACCCGCCCCCTTCACCGCACGCAACCGGGCGTCGATGGCGTCGGCACCGTCTATTGCCAGATCCACCCGCACCGCATCCGCGAAATCGCGCACCGCGATGCCCAGTGACCGGGCCAGATCGGCGCTGGCTTGTGAGGTCGCCACGGCCTGGATCTTCAGGCGCCTGTCCGCCAATGCGATAATGGCATGGGCTGCGGTCGAGCCGGTCCCCAGCCCCACCAGCATATCGTCGCAAACCTCTTCTACCGCAGCGGCCGCGGCGAGGCGTTTATCGGCATCCCGATCGATCATGTCCCTTTGAAAATGCATCAAAACCGCAAAGGCTCCCCGGCTTCCGGAATTTGTCGCAGTGCGACAATTTGCGACAATTAAAGGCGGCGAATTAGGCCATGGTCGCTTGCCTTTTCGAAGCCGCATCGTGCATTTTGTTGTCGAACGGAAACGTTAAGTCATACTCGGGCATTATCGTGCGGGCCGGGCGCGCGGCTGGCACTTCAGGCAGGTGAACGATTTGAATTTTGCAGGCTTTCGCGGGCGCGGCATGCTCGCAGGTTCGGCTATGGTCCTGGCACTTGCGACCCTTTCGGGATGCGGCGGTGAAAAGGGTGGCGGCGCGACCAAGGGACGCGGCGGGGCGCAAGCGACGCCGACCGTCGGTTTCGTGACCGTCCAGCCGACGAACGCACCGATCGTCACCGAACTCGCCGCGCGGACCAGCGCCTTTGAAAGCTCGGACGTGCGGCCGCAGGTCACTGGCGTGATCCGCCGCCGCCTGTTCACCGAGGGTAGCCTCGTCAAGCGTGGCCAGCCGCTCTACGAAATCGACCCCCGCCTCTATCGCGCCGCCGCCAACCAGGCCGCCGCCAATCTGCAAAGCGCACAGGCCAATGCCGAGGCCACCCGTACGCTGGCCGAACGCTACCGCCCGCTGGCGCAGATCGAAGCGATCTCGAAGCAGGATTACACCAACGCCCAGGCCAGCGCGCGCCAGGCCGCCGCACAGGTCGCACAGACCCGCGCCGCCTTGGAAACCGCGCGCGTCAACCTGCAATTCACCACCGTCCCCGCCCCCATCTCGGGCCGCATCGGCCGATCGCTGTTCACCGTCGGCGCCCTGGTCAGCAGCGGGCAGACCGATCCGCTGGCACAGATTCAGCGGCTCGACCCGATCTTCGTCGACATCCAGCAGTCCGCCACCAACCTGCTGTCGCTGCGGCGCAGCCTGTCGGCGCGGGACGGCGTGATCCCCGCCAGCGCGCGCGTGACGCTGCGGCTGGAAGACGGCACCGATTACGGCCAGACCGGCACGGTCGAATTTGCCGAGGCCGTGGTCGATCCGCAGACCGGCACCGTGACACTGCGCGCGCGCTTCCCCAATCCGCAAGGCCTGTTGCTGCCCGGCATGTTCGTCCGTGCCCGCTTCGCGCAGGCGATCGACACCAGCGCCTATATGGTGCCGCAGCAGGCGGTGTCGCGCGATCCGAAGGGCAATGCGACGGTGTTCATCGTCGGCCCGAACGACAAGGTTCAGGAACGCAAGGTCAAGGCCGAGCGGACGCAGGGTGCCTTTTGGGTCGTCACCGACGGCCTGAAGCCCGGCGACAAGATCGTGACCCAGGGCCTGGGCACGCTGCGCCCCGGCCAGAGCGTGCGTGCGGTGCCGGCCGACACCCCGCAAAAGGTCCAGCCGCCCTCGCCCGAACAGCTGAAGAAGATGCAGGCCGCCAAGGGCAAGGCGGGCTGACCAGACCATGATCAGCCGCGTCTTCATCGATCGTCCCATCTTCGCCTGGGTTCTGGCCATCATCGTCATGCTGGCGGGCGTCGGCGCGATCATGGGTCTGCCCATCGCGCAATATCCGGACGTCGCACCGCCCCAGGTGTCGATCCGCGCCACCTTCCCCGGCGCGTCCGCGCAGACGCTGCAGAACTCGGTCACCCAGGTCATCGAACAGCAGCTGACCGGCATCGACGGCCTGCTCTATTTCCAGTCGTCCTCGTCCAGCCGCGGCTCGGTGACGATCACCGCCACCTTCGCCAAGGGCACCGACCCCGACATCGCGCAGGTGCAGGTTCAAAACCAAGTCCAGCAATCGGTCGCCCGCCTGCCGCAGCAGGTGCAGCAACAGGGGCTGGTCGTCCGCAAGTCGAACCCCGACTTCCTCCTCATCGCGGGCGTCTATGACGAGACGAACCGGATGACGAACCAGGACGTCGCCGATTACCTCGTCTCCAACCTCCAGGACCCGCTGGGCCGTATCCAGGGCGTCGGCGACACCAACGTCTTCGGTTCGCAATATGCGATGCGTATCTGGCTGAATCCGGAAAAGCTGTCCTCTTATCAGCTGATGCCGTCGGACGTCGTCACTGCGATCCAGAACCAGAATACCGAGGTCGCGGCCGGTGAGGTCGGCGGCACGCCGTCGCCGACGACGCAGATGCTGAATGCGACCGTGACCTCCATGTCGCGGCTCCAGACGCCCGAGCAGTTCCGCGAGATCATCGTCAAGACGCTGAACAACGGCGCGACGGTCAAGCTGTCCGACGTGGCGCGGATCGAACTCGGCGCGGAAAGCTATGCCGCGGTCAGCCGGATCAACCAGCATCCCGGCGCCGGTATCGCCGTGCTGATGGCCCCTGGCGCGGACGCGCTGAAGACCGCCGAACTGGTCAAAGCCGAGGTCAACCGCGTCGCCAAGACCTTCCCGCCCGGTCTGAAGGTCGCCTATGCCAACGACACGACCGCCTTCATCAAGCTGTCGATCGACGAGGTGGTCAAGACGCTGATCGAGGCGATCATCCTCGTCGTCATCGTCATGTTCGTCTTCCTGCAAAGCTGGCGCGCGACACTGGTCCCGACGATCGCGGTGCCGGTGGTGCTGCTGGGCACCTTCGCCATCTTCTATATCGCGGGATTCTCGATCAACACGCTGACGCTGTTCGGGCTGGTGCTGGCGATCGGCCTGCTGGTCGACGACGCCATCGTGGTCGTCGAGAATGTCGAGCGTCTGCTCGAGGAAAATCCCGACATGACGCCGCGCGAGGCGACGATCGAGTCGATGAAGGAGATCAGCGTAGCGCTGATCGCCATCGCACTCGTCCTGTCGGCGGTGTTCCTGCCGATGGCGTTCTTCGGGGGGTCGACGGGCGTCATCTATCGCCAGTTCTCGATCACCATCGTCTCGGCGATGATCCTGTCCGTCGCGGTCGCTCTGATCCTCAGCCCCGCCCTGACCGCGACGCTGTTGAAGCAGAAGGCACGCGAAGGGGAAGAAGGCGGCTGGCTCGACCGCAAGTTCCCGCGCGTCGCGCACGGGCTCCAGCGTGCCAAGGATGGCTTCAACACGCGCTTCGAGTGGACGGTCGAGAAATACACCTCGGCCGTACGCACGGTGGTCGACCGCAAATGGCTGTTCCTGCTGATCTATGCGGGCGTGGTCGCGCTGCTGGCCATCCTCTTCCTGCGCCTGCCGACCGGCTTCCTGCCGACCGAGGATCAGGGATCGGCAATCGTCCAGTTCCGCCTGCCCGCCGGTGCGACCCAGGGGCGCACCATGGAGGTGCAGCGCCAGGTCGAGCAGTATTTCGCCCAGCATGAGGGCAAGAACGTCAAGGTGCTGTTCTCGGTCGCCGGGGGCGGCGGGGGCGGCACCAGCGGCCAGAATACCGGCCAGGGCTTCATCAACTTCACCGACTGGGCCGATCGCAAGGGCAAGGAGAACAGCGCCGACGCCATCACCGGCCGCGCCTCCGCCGCGTTCCGGGGGCTTCGCGATGCGCAGGTCTTCGCGCTGGTGCCCCCCGCCATTCGCGGCCTGGGCCAGTCGGACGGCTTCACCATGGAGCTTCAGAACATCTCCGGCATGCCGCTGGAGAAGTTCGAGGCGGTACGCGACGAGCTGCTCGCCAAGGCCAATGCCGACCCGATGCTGGCTTCGGTTCGCCTGACCGAGCTGCCCGACATCGCCACGCTGCGCGTCGACCTCGACCAGCAGAAGCTGGCGGCGCTGGGGCTGACCCAGCAACAGGTGAACTCGACCCTGTCGACCGCCTGGGGCGGGCAATATGTCAACGACTTCATCGATCGCGGCCGCGTCAAGCGCGTGTTCGTCCAGGGCGATGCGCCCTATCGCGCCGAGCCCGAGGACCTGAAGCAATGGTTCGTGCGTGGCTCGAGCGGCCAGATGGCGCCCTTCTCGTCCTTCTCGACGATCAACTGGGGCGTGGCGCCGACCACCCTGTCGCGGTTCAACGGCATTTCCTCCTATGAATTTCAGGGATCGGCCGCGCCGGGCTACAGCTCGGGCGATGCCATGCAGCGGATGACCGAGCTCGCCTCGCAAATCCCCGGCACCTCGATCGCCTGGGCGGGTCTGTCCTATCAAGAACGGCTGTCGGGCGGACAGGCGCCGATCCTCTACGGCCTGTCGATCCTGGTCGTGTTCCTGTGCCTGGCCGCGCTTTATGAAAGCTGGTCGATCCCGTTCGCGGTGCTGCTCGTCATTCCGCTGGGCCTGATCGGCGCGGTCGCCTTCGTGACGCTGCGCGGGCTGACCAACGACGTCTATCTCCAGATCGGCCTGCTGACGACGATGGGGCTGGCGGCGAAGAACGCCATCCTGATGATCGAGTTCGCCGAACAGGCGGAGAAACAGGGCAAGCGCGTGATCGACGCCGCGCTGGAGGCCGCCAAGATCCGTCTGCGCCCGATCCTGATGACCAGCTTCGCCTTCATCTTCGGCGTGTTGCCGCTCGCCATCTCGACGGGTGCGGGCGCCAACAGCCGCATCGCGATCGGCACCGCCGTGATCGGGGGCATGCTGACCGCCACCGTGCTGGCGATCTTCTACATCCCGCTGTTCTTCGTGCTGGTGCGCCGGTCGGTGCGCAACGGCCTGGCCCGCTTGCGCGGCAAGCCGATGAGCGAACACGGCGCGGGGCATCGCCCGGCCCCCGAAGGCGAAGCGGAGAAGGCCTGATGCGTATCCAGTCCCCCTCTCGCTCGCTGGCCCTCGCGCTGCTGCTCGGCGCGACCGCGCTTTCGGCCTGCTCGATGAATCCGAAATATGAACGGCCCGCAACGCCGGTGCCGCCCTCCTGGCCGGTCGGCGACGCCTATCTCCGCCAGTCGGAGGCGGCGCTGCCCACGGTGCGTTACAGCGACATCTTCCGCGATGCGCGGTTGCAGCAGCTGATCGTGCAGGCGCTGGCCAACAATCGCGATCTGCGGATCGCGGCGGCCAACATTGCCTCCACCCGCGCGCAATATCGCATCCAGCGGGCCAATCTGCTTCCCAATGTCAGCGCCACGGGCCGGTACAGCTACACCGATCGCGGATCGGGCGGCGCCGGATCGAGCGCGGTCGGGGGAGGTGGCACGGGCACCAACACCGGCAATAACGGTGGCACCGGGACCGGCAACGGCACCATCGGTGGCGGCACGGGTACCGGCGTCGGCAATGGCGGTGTCGACACCGGCGGTGGAGCCGGGGGCATCGTTACGGGTGCCGGTGGCAGCGGCAGCGCCTGGTCGGTCAATCTGGGCGTCAACGCGTTCGAGCTGGACCTGTTCGGGCGCATTCGCTCACTGACCGGCTCCGCGCTCGACCGCTATTTCGCGACCGAGGCGGCGGCGCGCGCGACCCGACTGACGCTGGTCGGCGACATCGCCGAGGCGTGGCTGAACTATGGTGCGGACCAGAGCCTGCTCGCCATCGCGCAGCAGACCGCCGCCAATGCCGAGCGCAGCGTCGCGCTGACCCGCGCGCGGCTGCAGGGTGGAATTTCGCCGCGTACCGATCTGCGGCAGGCCGAACAGGTGCTGGCGACCGCCCAGGCCGATCTGGCACAGCAGAAGACGGCGGTGGCGCAGGACGTCAACGCGCTGCAACTGCTCGTCGGTGCGCCGATCGACACCGCACTCCTGCCCCGCTCGATCGAGGAAGCCGCCCCCACCGTCGCGACGCTGCCCGCCGGACTCGATTCCGGCATCCTCCTGCGTCGTCCGGACGTGGTGCAGGCCGAATATCTGTTGCGCGCCGCCAATGGCCAGATCGGCGCGGCGCGTGCGGCACTGTTCCCGCGCATCTCGCTGACCGGGCTGGTCGGGTTCGCCAGCACCGCGCTGTCGTCACTCTTCTCGGGCGGCAGCTTCAATTACTCGGTCGCGCCGTCGGTCAGCTATCCGATCTTCCAGGCGGGCGCGGGCGTGGCGAATGTCGAATATTCCAAGGCGCAGCGCGACGCCGCTCTCGCGACCTATGAAAAGACGATCCAGACCGCGTTTCAGGAAACCGCCGACGCATTGGCGCGGCAGGGCACGATCGCCGATCAGCTCGGCGCCAATCGCCGCTTCCTGAATGCCGCCACCGACACCTATCGCCTGACCGAGGCCAGCTATCGCGGCGGGGTGACGCCATTCCTCAATACGCTGGATGCGCAGCGCTCGCTCTATTCGGCGCAGCGGACGGTGATCGCGACCCAGCTGACGGCGGCGACCAACCGGGTCACGCTATACCGCGTGCTGGGGGGTGATTCGCTGCTGGAGGCCGCGCCGAGCGGCCCGGTGGCGCTCAGCCCTGGTAATTAGACCGTGATGGCGTTGCGTTGAACCAAGGAGAGCCCCTCCCCTTCAGGGGAGGGGTTGGGGTGGGGCCTCGCCACGGGCTGTACGCTTGCGGAGGCGCCCCGCCCCCGGCCCCTCCCCTGAAGGGGAGGGGTGAGTTCATCTCATGTCATCATGCTCTGGAACGGAAAAACCCGTCAGTCCTGCTTGGCCCCACGCGCCACGCCGACCGCGTCGCGACCGAACTGGACGATCATCTCGCCGATCTCGCGCGCTTGCGACATGGAGCGGTTGCCCTGTTCACGCAGGAATTCGCTCTGGATACGCATGACGTCGCCCAGATCCTTGGCGGACGCGGCCGAACGCATCGCGGCAAAGGCTTCACGTGTGTTGGTCTCGGCCTGTTCCAGCATCTTGAGGGTGACCTGCGAACCGCCCTCGGCCATCTTCTGGCCCGAGGCCTGCATCGCCTCGCCCGCGCCCTTCATGCGATCGGCAAAAGCGCCCGCGCCCATGTCGCCGCCGATCGCACCCGCACCGCCGCCCGTTCCGATATCCTCGGCCATGTCCGTCTTCTCCTGTGGTTGTGCCTTGACCATTGAACCCCTGGGGGCCTGAGGAGTTGCACGGCGTTGTCGCCGTGAGCAGGGCGATCAGAGACCGTTGAAATAGCGGTTCAGCGCCGCGACCATCTTTTCGGTCGCGCGCAGATAACCATCTTCGTCCCGCTCGACCCAGCCCCGCGCCAGCAGCAACCTGATCCAGCGCGCCCCCACGATCCCGGTCGCCGACAGCCCGGCCTTGTCCAGCAAGGCGGCATCGCTTTCCCTGCCGTCGGTCTGGAAGACCGCCAGCGCGATTTCCCAGGCGGGGTCGCCGAACAAGTCGCCGTCAGGGCCTGCGATGGCCCGCATGTCACGGCGATGCTTCAGGATCATCGCGGCGCATTCCTGCGGCGTCGGTACGCGGGGCGGGCGCGGCACCGGCACGCCGCTGCTCTCCCCCGAAATGGCGTGGATACGCGCCTGCACATCCGCCATGACCGCGGTGAAACGGCCGAAGCTCGCCCGGTCCTCGGCAGGCCAGTGCAGAAGGCGGATTTCGCTGGTCATCGGATATCCCGCCAGGGCAAGGTCCAGTCGGGATCGCTGCCATATCGTGCCAGGCGCCAGCGATGCCGCATGACGCCCCCCGCCAGCAGCAGCAGCATGGGATAGGCCAGCTTGCCCCCGGCGGCCGCATACATCCACGGCACCAACATGGGGTCGAGTCCTTTGACCCCGTGAATGCCGACGGCCAGCAGATGCAGCGCGGCCAGCCATAAGGGCCAGAATCGGTTGGCCAGCAGGGCGATCGCCATCAACCCGAACATCAATGTCAGATCGATGACCAGCTCCAGCGTCTCGACGCTATGGAAGCTGGTCGAGGGATCGAACGGCAGGACGATGGTCGCCACCGATGCAAAGAGCAGGATCACGGCCGTCGCCCGCTCGGGCCAGCCCCCCATGGTAAGGGCGTAGAGACAGACCAGCGCCTGGATCAGGTTGAAGATGTAAACATGCGTCACGGCGTGCCCCGCGCTATGAAGGATGGCATAGACACGCCGCGCCGCCCCGCGATCAGGCCGCCGCGCGCAGCGGCATGGTGGCCACGGTGCCGGTCACCTCGGGCGGCTTGGGGCGGTTGTCGCCATAATTGTCCGCGTCGAAGCCGATCGTCTGGCCGACCTTTTCCAGGATACGGTGGCTCTGCACCGCATGGCCGCGCGCCTGGCCGATCGCCATCATCGCCTGGCCCAGCATTTCGAAAGCATGCTGCCCGACCACTGCCGACAGACGCGCTTCCGCCCGCGCACGGGGCAGCGCCATCGCCAGTTCGCCCGCCGTGGCGAAGGCCGAGTCGAGTTCGTTCTCCAGCTTCCAGAGGAGCTGGGTCACCTGAAGTGCCGCCTCATGTTCCGTCGTCATCGCCTGTGCCCCCTGATGTGTCTTCCATGCGCGCCGGGCGGCATGAAGATGGTCAACCGGCAAGGTTCGACAATCGTCCGATCACGCGAGTCATCACGTCGAGTCCCGTGGCCAGCATGCCGAAGCCGATGGCCAGCGCGACGGCGATCGTGGGAACCCAAAGCAGCCTTTCGGCCACGCTCATGTCGTTACGGGTCTGCCCTTGCCGCCGAACCGGGAGGGACAAGCGGGGCGATGCGTGGACATGGCCGTCCTGCACCGCCCCACCGACCGTACTCCCATCCGGTGCCATCGGAAGTGGCATGGCCGACGGCTCGGGAACCAGCCCCGAAGAATCGGGTATGATTTTATTGGGGGTATCTTCCTGTTGTTCTTCAACGACTTGGTAGTTCGGCTCGATGATCGATTGGGCTTCGTATTCGGCCAGGGCCATCGCCGCCTCGCGCCGATTGCGTGCGCCGAGCAGCCGAACGGCCTCCGCCAGATAGCTGTCGACGGTCGACTTTCCCAAGCCGAGTTCGATGGCGATTTCCTTGGAGCCCTTGAGCGCCTTGACCCCGCGAAGACATTCGCGATGACGGCGGGTAAGCAGGGCGAAACGTTCGGGCGTCATCTCATTTTCCGGTCGCGCCGGATGATCCGTCCAGCCATGCCGACAGCCCTAGCCGGGTCGATGGGGGCTCGCCAAGCCGTTCCGTCTCCAATCCGGGGGCGATGAGTCATTAATAAACAAGGTTAACGGGCCTTAATGCTCAATCCTTGCGGTGTGGAACGTGAATCGCCTCTATCGAATCGAGCGCCTGAAGCAGGTCGTCGAAGGCGGTATCCTCCTGAACCGGAAAGGACCGGCGAAAGCCGGAACCGAGCACGTCGAGATCGCGCTGGGTCAGCAGGCCGACGGCTACGATCGCATCGGGACGGCGGCGATCCTTGCCCGACACCCCGGTCATCGCCGCCACCCCAGGCCAGGAACGGGAAGCGCGTGCCCGACCGCCGATCCTGGCCGTCCCCGCGGGACGCAAAAGGGGGCTGGCCGGTCATTCTTCAGGGCACGCATGGTCCGAACTCCAATCATGACCGTCTGAACCCGCTATCGACCATGGCTGTTCCACGTATTTTCCACGCTTGCGACCAGTGGCCTGCCGTGTCCTCCGTGCGGTGAGACAAGTCCGGCATCACCGCGTAGTTGCGAACCGCTTTCACTGCGCTGCACCCTTCCCTGTCGGGCAACCCCTTGCTAAGGCCGCTGGCGTCAACCGGAGATTTCCCCGGCGCGCCTGCTCGCGGCTGCATGCTGCCGTGTCCCACTGGGCGTGCCCGGCTCGACCATGAAGGGACGCCCATGACTGCGATAGGCCAGGACAGCCTGAACACCCGCTCGACGCTCGACGTCGACGGCAAGACCTATGATTATTACAGCCTCGCCAAGGCTTCCGAGCAGCTCGGCGACATCAGCCGCCTGCCCTTCTCGATGAAGGTGCTGCTCGAGAATCTGCTGCGCTTCGAGGACGGCAAGACCGTTACGCGCGAGGATATCCAGGCGATCGTCGACTGGCAGAAGACGCAGCGTTCGGATCGCGAGATCCAGTATCGCCCGGCCCGCGTGCTGATGCAGGACTTCACCGGCGTTCCCTGCGTGGTCGACCTCGCCGCGATGCGCGACGCGATCACCAAGCTGGGCGGCGATGCGGCCAAGATCAACCCGCAGGTCCCCGTCCACCTCGTCATCGACCACTCGGTCATGGTCGACGAATTCGGTACGCCGCAGGCCTTCGAGGATAACGTCGACCTCGAATATCAGCGCAACATGGAACGCTACGAGTTCCTGAAGTGGGGCTCCAAGGCGCTCGACAATTTCTCGGTGGTTCCGCCGGGCACCGGCATCTGCCACCAGGTGAACCTGGAATATATCGGCCAGGCCATCTGGTCCTCGACCGAAAGCGGCGAGCATGCCAAGGGCGGCGCGACGATCGCATACCCGGATACGCTGGTCGGCACCGACAGCCACACGACCATGATTAACGGCCTGGGCGTGCTCGGCTGGGGCGTCGGCGGGATCGAGGCGGAAGCCGCGATGCTCGGCCAGCCGGTGTCGATGCTGATCCCCGAGGTCGTCGGCTTCAAGCTGACCGGCAAGCTCCAGGAAGGCATCACCGCCACCGACTTGGTGCTGACCATCACCCAGATGCTGCGCGCCAAGGGCGTGGTCGGCCGCTTCGTCGAGTTCTATGGCCCGGGCCTGTCGTCGATGACGCTCGCCGACCGTGCGACGATCGCCAACATGGCGCCCGAGTACGGCGCGACCTGCGGCTTCTTCCCGATCGACGACAAGACGCTCGACTATATGCGCCTGACCGCGCGTTCGGACGAGAATGTCGCCCTGGTCGAGGCTTATGCCAAGGCGAACGGCTTCTGGCGTCACGACGATGCCGCCGACCCCGTCTTCACCGACACGCTGGAACTCGACATGTCGACGGTCGTGCCGTCGCTGGCGGGTCCGAAGCGTCCGCAGGACAAGGTCGTGCTCACCGAAGTCGACGACGTGTTCAACGCCGACCTCGCCAAGGTGTACAAGAAGGACGCCCCCGCCCGCGTCTCGGTCGACGATCGTGGCCATGACATCGGCGACGGCGACGTCGTGATCGCCGCGATCACCAGCTGCACCAACACCTCGAACCCGAGCGTGCTGGTCGCCGCCGGTCTGGTCGCCCGCAAGGCGAACGCGCTGGGCCTGAAGCCCAAGCCCTGGGTCAAGACCTCGCTCGCCCCGGGTTCGCAGGTCGTCACCGATTATCTCGACAAGGCGGGCCTGACCGCCGATCTCGACGCGATCGGCTTCAACCTGGTCGGCTATGGCTGCACCACCTGCATCGGCAATTCGGGTCCGCTCGCCGAGCCGATCTCGAAGGCGATCAACGGCAACGACATCGTCGCCGCCTCGGTCCTGTCGGGCAACCGCAACTTCGAAGGCCGCGTGTCGCCGGACGTGCGCGCCAACTTCCTCGCCTCGCCGCCGCTCGTGGTGGCCTATGCGCTGAAGGGCACGGTCACGCAGGACATGCGTGAAACCCCGATCGGCCAGGGCAAGGACGGCCAGGACGTTTATCTGAAGGACATCTGGCCCTCGAACGAGGAAGTCCGCAGCCTGATGGATGCGAACATCGACGACGAAATGTTCCGTTCGCGCTACGGCAACGTCTATGCGGGCGATGCCAAGTGGTCGGCGATCGACGTCACCGGCTCGGACACCTATGCCTGGCCCGCCGCTTCGACCTATGTCGCCAACCCGCCCTATTTCGAGGGCATGGAGATGACGCCGAAGCCCGTCACCGACATCATCGAGGCCAAGCCGCTCGCCATCCTGGGCGACTCGATCACCACCGACCACATCAGCCCGGCCGGTTCGATCAAGGCCGACAGCCCGGCAGGCACCTTCCTGCAGGAGCATCAGGTCGCCAAGAAGGACTTCAACTCGTACGGCGCGCGTCGTGGCAACCATGACGTGATGATGCGCGGCACCTTCGCCAACATCCGCATCAAGAACGAGATGGTGCCCGGCGTCGAAGGCGGCATGACCCAATATGAGGGCGAAGTGATGCCGATCTATGACGCCGCGATGCGTCACAAGGCCGACGGCACGCCCCTCGTCATCGTGGCGGGCAAGGAGTATGGTACGGGTTCGTCGCGCGACTGGGCGGCGAAGGGTACCAACCTGCTCGGCGTGCGCGCGGTCATCACCGAGAGCTTCGAACGTATCCACCGTTCGAACCTGGTCGGCATGGGCGTCCTGCCGCTGCAGTTCGCCGAGGGCGTGACCCGCGAGACGCTGAAGCTGGACGGCTCCGAGAGCTTCACCATCCAGGGCGTGGCGAACCTTCGCCCGCGTCAGGACGTCGAAGTGATCCTGACCCGCAAGGACGGCTCGACCGAGACCTTCCTGACCAAGTGCCGCATCGATACCGTCAACGAGCTGGAATATTTCCTGAACGGCGGCATCCTGCAGTACGTGCTGCGCAACCTGGCGGCGTAAGTCACCCATGAGGGCGGGCCGAAATGTCCGCCCTTACGGTCAAGCAAAAGGGCCCGTCCGGAGCGATCCGGGCGGGCCCTTTTTGTTTGGATCGCGCGGGCGATGGCCCCTCCACCACCGCTTCGCGGCGGTTCCCCTCCCCAAGCGAGCTCGGGGAGGATTTGGCATGTCCCTATTCCTCCCTGTGCGGAGCACGGGGAGGGGGACCGCTCGCGTCAGCGAGTGGTGGAGGGGCAATCCCCTCCCCCCGCATCAAATCTTGCGCTGCTGAGCCTTACGCAGGGCCGTCTCGCGTTCCAGTCGGGCGAGCAGGGCCTCTATCGACTCGTCCTGCCGATCCGGCAGCGGCAGCGCGGCGCCCCGATCCTCAGGCTCGGGCTCACGCATCGGCGGGATCGGCATGGGCTGGGGCGGCGCGGGGCGCAGCGGTTCGCGCGGCGCCGACAGGATCGCATCCGGGTCATAGGCCGAAAGCGGCTGGTCGAGATCGGCGGGCAGCGTGCGCTCGACCGCCTCTTCGTCGACCGGCGGCGGCGGGGCGCCGAGTTCGGCGGCGTTGAGCGGGCGGCGCGGGGGCGCGTCCGGGTGGCGATCCGACCGGCGGACCACCGGCACATAATCCTCGTCGTCCTCCGTCACGGGCCTGGCCCGCCGGGCGAGCAGACCGCCCGGCCCCCAGAGGAGATATGCGGTCGCCCATGTTACCGCCCCTGCCCCGAGCCCCGCGACCAACGCGAGCAGGAGCCGCGCCTTCATGCCCAGCGGCGGTCGTGCGGCGGCCAGGATATCGCCCAGGCTCAGGCTGGCGACGAGCGCGTTCAGCCGCCAATCGGGCACGATCATCATCAAAAGGGCGAAAAGCAGCCCGACGGCCCCGCCGATCCAGGCGGGTCCGAAGCGTCGGCGAGAGGGCGTGGCGGTGAAGGTCATGGGTCTATGTCTTCGCCCGATCTAGCAATCGTTGGTAAACAGGTTCGTAACGTCGGATGTTCGACGCCCAATTCCGTTCCGTTTCAACAAAATCCCGGCCCGCCGCCCGTCGCGCTTCCCAGCCGCCTCGATCGGCCAGCAAGCCGGCCAGTGCATCGGCGATCGCGACCGGATCGTCCGGCGCGAAGAGGGTGCCGGTTCGGCCGTCCTCGATCAATTCGCGGTGCCCGCCGACATCGGACGCGGCGACCAGCTTGCCCTGCGCCATCGCCTCCAGGGGCTTCAACGGCGTGACGAGATCGGTCAGTCGCATCCTCTTGCGGGGATAGGCCAGGATATCGACCAAACTGTAATAGCGCTCGACCTGCTGGTGCGGCACCCGTCCGACGAAGCGGATCGCCGCCGCCACGGGCGAGCGCTCCGCCTGCGCGCGCAACGCCACCTCCATCGGCCCGCCGCCGACCAACAGCAGCCGCGCCTTCGGTCGTGCCGCAACCAGACGCGCCATCGCGGCGATCAGGTCGTCCAGCCCCTCATAATCGTAAAAGCTGCCGATGAAGCCGATCACCTCGGCCTCCGCCAACCCCAGTTCCTCGGCCAGCGCCGAATCGCGGGCCAACGGCTGTCCGAACAGCCCGAGGTCGACGCCGTTGGGCGAGACGGTGATCTTGTCCCGCGGCAGCCCCCGCGCGATCAGGTCGCCGCGCAGCCCTTCGCAGATGACGGCGATCGCATCGGCCCGCCGACACGCCCAGCTTTCCAACGCGCGGGTCGCCCGGTATCGGGCGCTTCCCGCCGTGCCCGTGCCGTTGCCGACCGCCGCATCCTCCCAGAAGGCGCGAATCTCATAGACCAGCGGCAACCGCCGCCGCCGTGCCACGGCCAGCCCGGCCAGCGCGTCGAGAACCGGGGAATGCGCGTGCAGGATGTCGGGCCGGAACGCCGCCACCGCCCGGTCGATCGCACGGATATGCGCGGCAAGCCCGGCGGCTTCCCCGAGCAACCCCTGCCGCAAGGAAATGGGAGTGCGATGGAAGGTCAGGCCGTCGACCGTCTCGACCTCGGCCTGTCCGGTGCCCTGCCGGGGCCCGGTCACCGCCGCGACCACATGCCCCGCCCCCTCCTGCGCCTTCAGGATGGCGCGAGTGCGAAAGGTGTAGCCGCTTTGCAGGGGCAGACCATGGTCGAGGATATGCAGGATACGCATCGGGAGAAGGTCTGTCATGCCAGCCCTTAACGCCGCGTCAACCGCCGGTTTATAAGCAGGGCAGGCAAGCGGCGTTAAGGGTTTGAGGAAACGGGCGATGATCGACAGTTTTGCCCTTCTCCTCAGCCATGGCCTGATGCTGGTCGCGGCATGGCGGCTGTTCGGCCGACGCGAGCTCGACCAGGAGGGCGACGCCGCCCCCGGCCCCATGACGTCCCGGGCCAGGTCCGGCATCGGCAGGCGGCGCGACGATGCGTGACCTGTTCCTGATCGGATTCCTGTTCAGCCTGTTCGCCCTGGGGATGCGGCGGCCGTTCCTGATGGTCCTCGCCTATATCTATATCGATATCGTCGCGCCGCAGCGGCTGACCTATCATCTGCTCAACACGGTGCCGATCTCGCTGATCGCGGTCATCGCGGCGGTCGGCGGATGGGCCTTTTTCGACGACAAGCGCGACAGCCGGTTCACCGTGCGGCAGGGCGCGATCCTGCTGCTGCTGGCCTATTGCGCGCTCACCACCTTTTTCGGCGCCGATTTTCCGACCGAAGCGAAGGAGAAATGGGACTGGGTGTGGAAGGCGCTGGCCTTTGCGGTGTTCCTGCCGTTGACCCTGCGCACGAAATTACGGGTCGAGGCACTGCTGCTGTTCATGACGCTGTCGGTTTCATCGATCGTCATCATCGGCGGGATCAAGACGCTGTTCTCGGGCGGCGGCTATGGCGAGCTGAACCTGATGGTCAGCAACAATGCCGGGCTTTACGAAGGCAGCATCATCTCGACGGTTTCGATCGCGGTGATACCGATCATCCTGTGGTTCATGCGCTTCGGTACCATCTATCCCCCCGACTGGCGGGTGCGCGTGTTCGGGATCGGGCTGATCTTTGCCTGCCTGCTGATTCCGGTCGGCACCTCGGCGCGGACGGGGTTGCTGTGCATCGGCCTGCTCGCGGTCCTGATGCTGCGCGATGTGAAGCGGCGGTTGCTCTATATCGGGATGCTGGCGGTGGCGGGCGTGGCGGTCGTACCGCTGCTACCCTCATCCTACACCCAGCGGATGGAGACCATTCGCGGCTATAAGGGCGACGAGTCCGCCTCGACCCGGCTGGCAGTGTGGAAATGGACGCTGGGCTATGTCGCGTCCAATCCGTTCGGCGGCGGGTTCAATGCCTATCTGCAGAACAGCTTCCGCTACGACCTGACGCTCGTCGAGGGCTCCGCCCATGACAGCAGGATCCAGCAGAAGGTCACGACCGACCGCGCCCGGGCCTATCACTCCAGCTATTTCGAGATGCTGGGCGAACAGGGCTGGCCGGGACTGTTCCTGTGGCTGGGCATCAATATCGCGGGGCTGGTGCGGATGGAGGCATTGCGACGACGCTATCGCCAGCCTGACGACCCGCTGCACTGGGGTGGGCAACTGGCGGGGGCGCTGCAACACGGGCATCTGATCTATCTGCTTGGCGCGGCCTTTGTCGGAATCGCCTACAACCCCTTCCTGTACCAGATGATCGCCGCCCAGATCGGGCTGGATACCTACCTATCGCGGCGCTCGCGCGAGGCGCGGGTGAAACAGGTGCCCGACCGCCTTGGACTTTCATCCAAGCAAGCCCCTCCCCTTCAGGATTCCTCTGCGAAAGTCGGCACGTAGCCTTAAGAACATGTTTCACCCCGGCGGAGGCCGGGGTCCAGTTGGGCAACCGTCAGAGTAGCTTACAATCGCCCCGTAACTGGATCCCGGCCTTGGCCGTGATGGTGGAGAGAGAGTTTCGCAAAGGTACCCCTGGAGCAGAGGGGTGAATCCGTCCCGGTCTTTGCTATTCAGAACCTCCGCGCCGTCGGCGTGATCCCGGCGCCCAGGATATTGCCCCGGATCACCAGCGGCTCGCCCGACCAGTTGCCGACGAAGACCGGCTTGAAGTCGACACCGGGGGCCAGGCGAGCCCGGTTGTTCTCGACCACCAGCCCCGATGAGTCGTTCTTGGCCCCCTCCGGCGCGACGGTAATCAGCGTCGAGTGATTGTCCTTGTCGCGACCGAAGACGAACTCGTTGCCCGCAATCCGCCCCTTCGCGCCGTTGGACAGGTCGATCATATAGTTGCTCATGTGACCGTGGCTGTCGTCGAAGCTGCTGTCGAGTATCTCGACATAGGGTGCGCGCGTCTTGACGTAATGCCCGCCCTGCCCCCGCTCGAAGCGGCAGGCGGTGACGCGCAAGGACTTGTAACGGCCCATATAGATGCCATGCGCGCCATTGCCGGTCGGATCATGGCCCAGGCCCGAAAAGGTCGAATGGTCGACGGTCACGGTGCCATTGGGGTCTTCGGCGGATAGGATGCCCGACTGGCTGTCGAGGAACATCGCGTTGCTGACGCTGAGCGGCCCCTTTTCGATGCGGATGCCAGCGCCGTTGCCGTCGCCGACCTCGATATGGCTGAAGACGATGCCTTGGACCGAGGCTCCCCGCCCGCGCAACACCAGGGCCGCCTTGCCCTCGCAGGCGATGCGGGTGAAGATCACCTTGCCCGGCTCGGTCGCGACATAGGCGATACGTCCCGCCCCCTGGACCGCGCATTCGCGGTACGTGCCCGGTGCGATGCGGATCGTGCCCTCGCCATCGCCGATCGCGTTGACCGCCTCCTGAAGCGTGGCAAAGCCGCGGCTACCGACCATGAAGGGCTGCACACTGGCCTGCGCCAGGGCGACGCCGGAGGTCAAACCGATCAGCAGCAGCGGAAGCAGACGCATCAACATATCCTGAAATAGCAAGCGGGCGTCGCATCCTGCCACGCATGGGGCCAGGATGCGACGCCCGTGATCGTCCCGTGACGGGATGCGACCTAAATCCTCCCCAACCTCGCTTGGGGAGGATTCCGGCGTTACGCCTCTTCGGTTTCTTCCTCGTCGGCCAGCTCTTCTTCCAGCGCGGTCAGGATGGCCTTGTTGAAGGCGGGGATGTCGTCCGGCTTGCGGCTGGTGATAAGGTTGCCGTCGACCACGACCTCCTCATCCACCACATCCGCGCCCGCATTGGACAGGTCGGTGCGGATCGAGGGATAGCTGGTCAGGCGGCGACCATCGATCACGTCCGCCTCGGCGAGCAGCCAGGGGCCGTGGCAGATGGCGGCGACGATCTTGTCGTCCTCCATGAACTCGGTGACGATCTCCACCGCGCGCTCGTTCAGGCGCAGCTTGTCGGGGTTGCAGGTGCCGCCGGGGATGACCAGTGCGTCGTAATCGTCGGTGTCGACCTCATCGACGGTCAGGTCGGGGGTCGCGGTCTCGGCCTTGTTGATGTCGCCTTCCATGCCCTGGATCGGGTCGGCCTTGAGCGAGGCGAGCTGAACCTTGGCGCCTGCGGCTTCCAATGCCTTACGTGGTTCGAACAGCTCGACGGTTTCGAAGCCGTCGGCGGCGAGCATCAGGACGCGTGCCTGGGAAAGATCGGCCATGATGGAAAACTCCTATCGGGGGGATGGCTTGGGGATGCCGGAACCAGAACCACCGACCGCATCGGCCGTTCCGGAACGAAGCGACCAGCGACGCATTTGCAAAGATGACCCGAGAGAGAGCGATGGCCACCCGATTAGTCTATTGCGACGACAGCAAGCCCGGCATCACCCGAACCAAGGTGCGGGGGAAATGGGCCTATTGGACGACCAAGGGCGAGCGGATCACCGACGCCGACGAGATCGATCGGCTGAACAAGATCGGCCTGCCCCCCGCCTATAAGGACGCCTGGTTCTGTCCGCGCGCCAATGGCCATATCCAGGCGGTCGGCTGGGACGAGAAGGGTCGCAAGCAATATCGCTACCACGCCGATTTCCGCGAGGCGCAGGAAGCCGCCAAATATGAACGCTGCGCCGAGTTCGGCCATGCGCTCCCCGCGCTGCGCAAGCAGGTGGAGGCCGACCTGAAGAAGCGCGGCCTGTGCAAGGAGCGCGCCGTCGCCGCCGTCGTCCGGCTGCTCGACAACGGGCATTTGCGCGTCGGCAACGAGGCCTATGCCGCCACCAACAAGAGTTTCGGCGCGACCACCCTGCGCAAGCGCCATGGGCAGGTGAAGGGTACGACGCTGCGCCTGCGCTATCGTGGCAAGTCGGGAAAGATGCGCGACCTGACGCTGACCGACCGTTCGCTCGCCAGCTTCGTGAAGCGGTGCCAGGACCTGGACGAACAGCATCTCTTCGCCTGGGTGGACGAGGATGGCGAGGCGAACCCCGTCTCCTCCTCCGACGTCAACGCCTATATCCGCGAGGCGACGGGGTGTGATTTCACCGCCAAGCATTTCCGTACCTGGGCGGCCAGCGTTGCCGCGTTCGAGGCGCTGGCGCTCGCCGAGGCGGACCTAAGCCTGAAGGCGATGCTGGAGCCGGTCGTTGAAAAGCTCGGCAACACGCCCGCCATCGCGCGCAAATCCTATGTCCACCCCGCGCTGATCGCGCTCGTCAAGGACGGCCAGGACGCGTTTCGCAAGACCCTGCGCCTGCCCCGCGCGCGTGCCGGACTGTCCCGCGTCGAATGCGGGCTGATCGCATTTCTGGAGGCTGGAACCCCGGCCAGCAAGGCGGCCTGACCGCCCCGAATTCAAGGAGTCCCCATGGCGAATTCCTCGCCCAAGGCGCCGATCTTCGACGGCTCCCGCATCCCCGACCAGGTTGGCGGCATCGTCAATGCGACATCCTGGTGGATACAGCATTATTGGCTGAAGGTCCTGATCGCGATCGGCTTCGGCGCGATCATCGTGCTGGCGCTGCTCTGGGTGCGCAAGCTCGGCGATCGCCTGTGCAACCGCCCCGGCTTCGCGGGCGGATGGGGCGCGGTCCTCGGCCATGCCATTGCGCGCACGAACATGTTCTTCATCGTCACACTCGCGGCCCAACTGGTGGCGGGCTATGCCGGTGCACCGGGCGAAGTGGCCAAGACGATCAAGTTCTTCTTCACCATCGCCAGCGCCTTCCAGGCTGCGATCTGGGCGCGTGAACTGATCCTGGGCACCATCGAGCATCGCACCCAGTCCGAACATTATTCGGGCGAGGCACTGCTCTCGGCGATGGGGCTGATCCGGCTGCTGGTGACGGCGGTGCTGTTCGCGGTCGCGCTGGTCGTGGTGCTCGACAATCTAGGCGTCAACGTCACCGGCCTGGTCGCCGGTCTGGGCGTCGGCGGCATCGCCATCGGTCTGGCCGCGCAAGGAATTTTTGGCGACCTGTTCGCCGCGCTCGCGATCATCTTCGACCGCCCTTTCCGGCGCGGCGACAAGATCGCCTATGACAATACCACCGGCATCATCGAGGCGATCGGCCTAAAATCCACCCGCATCCGCGCCTTTTCTGGCGAGTTGCGGATCATCTCCAACCGCCAGTTGCTCGACAAGGAAATCCAGAACCAGACGGTTCGCCATCATGTCCGCCTGTCGCTGACCATCGGCGTCGCCTATGAAACCCCGCCCGAGACTCTGGCCCGCGTGCCGCAGATGCTGACCGAGATCGTCGAGGGCGAGGGCAGCAAGGTCGCGCGCGCCAGCTTCGAGAGTTTCGGCGCGTCGAGCCTGGACTTCGTGCTGCAATTCGACGTGCCGGGCGACGACTGGCCGACGGCGCACGACACGCGCAACCGGGTGCTGGTGACGCTTATGAAGCGGTTTGCCGAAGAAGGGATTTCCATCCCCTACCCCACCCAGACCACCTATACCGCCGCACCGGACGGAACGCTGGTCATGCCCTATCCGCAGGTCCAGCCGGTCGAGGTGCATCAGCCGACTGGCGGCTGATCCTCGGCTGGCTTTGCCATGACCGGCGCGTCCGAGACGCGCTCGGCCACATGCTCGGCTTCGGCGGCATGGGCGGGCGCGGGCGCGGCCTCCGGCTCGGTATCCTTGCGGCCGAACAGCTTCCGGCCCCAGCGCATCACGGCCATGCCCCCGGCCACGATCAGGACGAGGAACTTCTTGCCGAAGCCCAGGACGATCGCCAGCAGCCCCAGCTTCTTGGCCGCCGCCACTCCGACTCCCGCCGCGACCAGCCCCGCAAGCCCATATTCGGCAGTCTTGTCGGTCGACGCGTCGTAATCGGCATAGGTCTCGCCCCGATCGAAGCTGGCCGCCCGCCCGAACTCGGCCGCCGCCGCGCGCACCTCGGCCAGATGCGTCATGTCCGACACCATGTTGAGGCTCAGCACCCCGCGCCGCCCGAGCAGGCGCACATCATAGTTGAGCGAATCCGGCCCCTTGCTGCCGTCGAACTTCAACTGGCGTGCCCAGACCAGCGAATGGTCCTTCGCATCATAAGAGGGCGGCTGCGCCCAGCCGATGATCTGGACGGCGGAAAAGCCCTGCTTCCTGCGCTCCTCGTTCCGCTCCTTGGCGGCATCGCGCATATCGGACAGGACCTTGTCGTAATCCTGATCGGCTGCGTCCTTGTCGCTGACATAGCCGGTGTCTTCATAGGTCACGACCGCGCCCCAGACATTGTCCGACGCCGTCGTTCCCTTGGGCAGCACCAGGCCCAGCACGTCGCTGACCGCGTCGGCCGGGTTGCCCCAGACCTGGGTCAGCACCTTCTTGGCATCCTCGGCGGGCAGGAAATAATAGCGGTCGCCCAGATGCAGCGTCGCCTTGGCCGGAGCAATCACGACGTCGCCCGTCTGCTTGTGCAGCCCATCCTCGAAGGCGCGCAACTGCGCCTCGGCACTGTTCGACGCGGGCGTCGGATCGGCGGCCAGCGCACCGCCCGACCAAGATCCCACCGTCAGCATCAGCGCCACTACAACGGCGCGCGTTCTCCGCAAATTCATCATTCCCCCCTCGCCCGCCCTCCCATGGCGGACGAGGGGGGAATAACGATCAGATCCCGCCTTCGTCCAGCGACAACAGCGTGGCGTTGCCGCCCGCCGAGGTCGTGTCGACCGACACGGCTCGCTCGGCGCAGAAGCGGTAGAGGTAATGCGGGCCGCCCGCCTTCGGGCCCGTGCCCGACAGGCCTTCGCCGCCGAAAGGCTGGCTGCCGACGACTGCGCCGATCATTGAGCGGTTGATATAGAGGTTGCCGACCGCCGCTTCCGCCTCGATCACTTCACCCGCGCGTGCGATGCGGCTGTGCAGGCCCATGGTCAGGCCGTAACCCTTGGCGTTCACCTTCGCGATCGTCTCGGACAGCGTGCCCGCTTCCCAGGTCGCGACGTGCAGGATCGGGCCGAACCATTCCTGGGTCAGGTCCTCGACGCGGTCGAGCCGGATCAGCGTCGGCGGCACGAACAGGCCGTCGGCGGGCGCGTCGAGCGTCTTGATCGTCTGCGTCACCATGGAGGCGCGATAGGCCATCAGCTTGTCATAGGCCGCCTGGTCGATGACCGGGCCGACATCGGTCGCCGGATTGCCGGTTGCGCCGAGCACCAGAGTCTCCATCGCACCCTTCAGCATGGCGATGACATTGTCGGCGACATCCGCCTGCACCAGCAGCAGCCGCAGCGCCGAGCAACGCTGCCCCGCTGAGCGGAAGGACGAGGTGATGACGTCCGCCACCACCTGTTCGGGCAGCGCGGTCGAGTCGACGATCATCGCGTTGATCCCGCCGGTCTCGGCGATCAGCGGCACGATCGGGCGGTCGTCATCCGCGACCAGCGTCCGCGCGATCCGCTTGGCCGTGGCGGTCGAGCCGGTGAAGGCGACGCCCGCGATCCGGTGATCCTCGGTCAGTGCCTGGCCGACATCCGGCCCGCCGACCGCGAGCAGCAGCGCGTCGCGCGGAACGCCCGCGCGGTACGCCAGTTCGACGGCGGCCTGCGCAATCGCGGGCGTCTGCGGCGCGGGCTTGGCGACGACGGTGTTGCCGGTGACGAGCGCCGCCACCGTCTGGCCCAGGAAGATCGCCAGCGGGAAGTTCCACGGCGCGACCGTCGCCCAGACGCCGCGCCCTTCGAGGTGCAGCGTGTTGCGCTCGCCCGTCGGTCCGGGCAGTTCGACCGAACCGAGCCGCGCGCGGGCCTGTTGCGCATAGTAACGACAGAAATCGGCCGCCTCGCGCACCTCACCGATCGCGTCGGGAATGGTCTTGAACGCCTCCTGCACGAGGATCGCCATCAGCCGCTCGCGGTCCTGCTCCAGCAGATCGGCGAGCTTTTCCAGCACGCTCGCACGCGTGTCGAGCGGCGTCGCGTTCCAGGCAGGGAAGGCGGCATGGGCGCGCGCGACCAGCAAAGCGACATCGGCGGTGGCAGCGACCGGCTTCACGGCAGGCGTGTTGACGGCCTTCACCGTCGCGTCGAGCGTCGCGATATCGCTCAGGTCGATGCCGGTCGAGTTGCGATGGCCCGGCGTGAACAGGTCGATAGGGAGCGGGATGCTCGGGTGACGCGCACCACCGACGGCGGCGATCTTGGCGACCGGATCGGCGAGAATCTCCGCCTCGGTCAGACGCGCATCGGCGAGCTGGTGCACGAAGCTGGAGTTCGCGCCATTCTCCAGCAAGCGGCGGACCAGATAGGCCAGCAGGTCGCGGTGCCCGCCGACCGGCGCATAGATGCGGCACTTATGGCCATGCTCGCGCACCAGCCGCTCGTACAGGCCGTCGCCCATGCCGTGCAGCCGCTGGAACTCGAAGTCGTGGGAATTGCCCGCCCATTCCAGGATGGTCGCGACGGTCAGCGCATTGTGGCTGGCAAAGGCGGGGCGGATATTCTCGGCCGCCAGCATGTCCTTGGCGACCGCCAGATAGGACACGTCGGTCGCCGCCTTGCGGGTGAACAGCGGATAGTCGGCCAGCCCCTCGACCTGGGTGCGCTTGATCTCGCTGTCCCAATAGGCGCCCTTGACCAGCCGGACGTTCATGACCCGGTCGAGGCCATTGGCCCAGGCGATGACCGCGCGCGCGCGCTTGCCGTAAGCCTGCACCGCCATGCCGAAGCCGTCCCAACCTTTAAGCGCCGGGAGCGCCGCGACCCCGCCGATGATGTCGAGGCTCATCTCCAGCCGCTCGGACTCTTCGGCATCGACGGTCAGCGCGATGCCCTTGTCCGCCGCCTGCCGTGCCAGCTGCTCCAGCATGTCGGTCAGCGCGGGCACGCACTCATAGGCGCGCGGCAGTTCGTAGCGCGGGTGGAGCGCCGACAACTTCACCGATACCGAATGGCCCGCCGCCGGGTCGGAGCCGACCGCGTCGATTGCCTTCACATAGGCCTGGAAATAGCGCTCGGCATCCTCATGCGTGCGGGCGGCCTCGCCCAGCATGTCGAAGCTGGCGGTGAAGCCCTTGTTCTCGGGCTTCTTCATGCGGCGCATCGCTTCTTCGATGGTGCGGCCCATCACGAAGATCTCGCCCATCATCCGCATCGCGGCGCCGACCGCCTGACGCACGAACGGCTCGCCCGCGCGCGACAGCAGGCGCTTGAGCGGCCCCGCTTCGCCCTCGCCCACCAGCGCGCGGCCGACAACCAGGCCCCAGGTGGCCGAGTTGACCAGCTTCGACGCCGACCGCCCGGTATGCGCGCGCCAGTCGGCCTCGCCCAGCTTGTCGGCGATCAGCAGGTCGGCGGTCTCGGGATCGGGCACACGCAGGAACGCCTCGGCAAGGCTGAGCAGCGCGACGCCCTCGGACGAATTGAGGCGATATTCCTGCAGGAACTGGTTCACCCAGCCGCGATTCTGCGCCGCCCGCAGGTCGGCGAGCAGCCCCGAGGCATGGCCCATGATCCGCTCGCGCATCTCCGGCGTCGCGGCGGCGCGGTCGAGCAGCGGCTTCAGGACATCGGGTTCAGGCGCGCGATACAGCGATTTCATGGTCTTGCGCGCGTCGGCGGTAACGGCAGAGGTCATAGGTCTTCGTCCGGTCGGGCGGCCCGGCGCGCGACGATGCGCTGGCGGGCCGCATGGCTATGCTGTGATGGACCAGCGCTTAGCGGGAAATATAGGGATTGGGTATCGTTTGATACGATGTGGGGCGGATCGCGATTGGAATGAGGCCAGCCTTTTGGTATCAGACAGACAGGCGACAAACATCCGCCTTTCTGGAGCCCCGGCTGCTGCTACGGCCGGGGCTCATAGCCTTGGAGCTCGGGCGGCTAACCGAGCCCCAATCGTGATACTCAATGCCCGCTGATTTCCATGATCTTCACGACTAGCATCGCAAGCTCTATCAGCAGGCGCAGAATTTGCGTGACGGCAACTATGGTCATTCAATTGGTCCTTTAACGAACGGCGACAACAACGTCGCCACGCCCTCCCTTCGCCGACGCTGGAATCAGTTTCCTCTGGTGGTTTTTCCCGGCGCAACCATCCCCGCCCCCGCATCGTTCTCCCGTCAAACCCCTGAAAGGAGAGCCACGATGGCCGATGACAGCCCCCAGGAAATCGCCGCCAAGTTCCTCGACAAGTTGAAGAGCAGCCCGTTCGTCATGATCGGCCTGAACGACGGCCAGCATTCCGAACCGATGACGGCGCAGATCGACGACGATCAGCCGAACACGCTGTTCTTCTTCTCCGGCCGCGACAACCGCATCGCCAAGGGCGGCGAGGCGATGGCGCAGTTCGTGGGCAAGGGCCACGACTTCTTCGCGTGCCTGGCGGGCCATGTCTCGGTAGACAATGATCGCGCGCAGATTGACAAGCTGTGGAGCAATCAGGTCGAGGCCTGGTTCCCGCAGGGCAAGTCCGACCCGAATCTGACGCTGCTGCGCTTCGACATCAGCTCGGCCGAGTTGTGGGAAACCGACATCTCGCTGTCGGGCCGGGTAAAGATGCTGTTCGGCGGCACGATCCGCTCGGACGAGGCGTCCAGCCATGCGGTGGTCGGCTCGGTCGCGTAAATCGCGATCGCCGGAATGCGAAACGCCCGGAGGCCAGAAGCTTCCGGGCGTTTTACTATGCCTCAAATTCAGTTCAGTCTGAGCGAAGGGTGGGGAGGAAGCCCCCTCACCCGTTCGCCTTGATCCACTCCTCGACCACCGGCGCGATGCGGTCGCGCCATTTGGAGCCGTTGAAGATGCCGTAATGGCCGACCTTCTCGGCCATGTAATAGCGCTTCTTGTCGTCCGGCAAATTGGTCGCCAGCGTCAGCGCCGCGCGAGTCTGGCCCAGGCCGGAGATGTCGTCGCGCTCGCCCTCGATCGCCAGCAGGCCGATATCGGTGATCGCGCCCGGATCGACGCGCTTGCCATGATGCAGCATCTCGCCCTTGGGCAGCGCATGGCGCTGGAACACCAGCTCGACGGTCTGGAGATAGAACTCCGCCGTCATGTCGCAGACCGCGCGATATTCGTCATAGAAGCGCTTGGTGGAATCGGCGCTTTCGCCGTCACCCTGGACCAGATGCTTGAACATCTCCCAGTGCGAGATCATGTGGTTGCCCAGGTTCATCGACATGAAGCCGGCCAGCTGGAGAAAGCCCGGATAGACCCGCCGCCCCGCGCCCGGATAGGTCATTGGAACGGTCGCGATCGCATTCTGCTCGAACCAGGCATGCGGCCGTTCGGTCGCCAGCAGGTTGACGGCGGTTGGTGCCTCGCGCGTGTCGACCGGCCCGCCCATCAGGGTCAGGGTGCGCGGGGTGCAGGGATGCTTGTCCGCGCTCATCACACAGGCCGCGACATAGCAGGGCACGGAGGGCTGACACACCGCGAGGGCGTGCGCGCCCGGCCCAATTGCAGCCAGGAAGTCGATGATGTAGTCGACATAATCGTCGAAATCGAACCGCCCGTCCGACAGCGGCACCAGCTTCGCGTCGCGCCAGTCGGTGATGTACACCTCGCAGGTCGGCAGCATCCGCTCGACCGTGCCGCGCAGCAGCGTGGCGTAGTGGCCCGACATCGGCGCCACGATCAGCAGCTTGGGGCTGTCCTCCACGCCCTCACGGCGGAAGCGCTTCAATTGGCCGAAGGGCTTGCGCAGCACGATCTCCTCATGGACCACCACCTCGCGACCGTCGATGACCGTCTTGGTCAGGCCGAAGGCGGGCTTGCCGCGCGGGGCCGAGGCGTGGGCGAAGACCTCCAGCGCCGATCCCATGATCGCACCGCCGCCGAAATAGGCGAAGGGATTGGCCGGGTTCTGAAGCAGCCCCGCGCCGAAATTGGCCAGCGCGCTGGCACCCGCCAGCATCGAGCGCTGCATTTCATAGGCGTCGTACAACATCGTCGATTCCCCTGCGCTCCGCCGGACGGAGCCGTGATTGCGAACTGTCTATCACGAAACCGTTTGCGCATGATGACCAGAATATGGCCGATCGGTCATAGTGCCGAACCCATGACAGGCTCATGATCTTCTTTACACGGTTCGAACGCACCAAAGCGCCCAAACGATGCGTTCCGGCCATCGCCCGCCGTTGAGCCCGTGCGCGCACGCTGCTAGGCCCGCGAGCATCATGGCCAGATCCGCCGCGTCCCGCAAATCCGCCGAGCCCCCCGTCCCGGCCAGCCGCCGCCTGAGCAACCTCAAGATGGTCTGGCGCTATACGCTGCGCTATCCGGCGCATCTGGCCGCCGCCGCCGTGTCGCTGGCGGTTGCGGCGCTGGCCACGCTGTTCATCCCGCGCACCTTTCAGAAGGTAATCGACCACGGCTTCGGCAACGTCGCCGATACCGGAAATATCGCACCCTATTTCCAGGGTCTGCTGGCCGTCGTCGTGGTGCTGGCGATCGCCACCGCGTTCCGCTTCTATTTCGTGTCCTGGCTGGGCGAGCGCACGGTCGCCGACATCCGCATCGCGGTGCAAGCCAATCTGCTGCGCCTGGCTCCGCGCTATTTCGAGGAAAACCGCCCGTCCGAGATCGCGAGCCGGTTGACCGCCGACACCGCGATCATCGAGCAGGTCGTCGGCTCCACCGTCTCGATCGCGCTGCGCAATGTGGTGATCGGGATCGGCGGGACCATCTATCTGTTCGCGCTCTCGCCCAAGCTGACCCTCTCGCTGCTGGTCTGTATCCCGCTGATCGTGCTGCCGATCGTGTTGCTGGGCAGACGCGTGCGCAGCTATTCGCGCGACAGCCAGGACAAGTTGGCCGAGATCGGCGCGACCGCCGTGGAGACGCTGGGCGCGATGAAGGTCGTGCAGGCGTTCGGCCAGGAACGCCGCGAGGCCGAGCGGTTCGAACTGGCGGTCAGCAACGGTTTCACCACCTCGCGCAAGCGTTTCCTGCTGCGCGCGATCATGACCGCGATGGTGATCGGGCTGTTCTTCGGCGGGCTGACGCTGCTCCTCTGGGAAGCGGTCGCCGATGTCGCCAGCGGACGGCTGTCGGGCGGGTCGCTGACCGCGTTCGTGGTGACGGGCATGCTGGTCGCGGGCTCGTTCCAGGCGTTGACCGAGGTGTGGGGGGACATCTTGCGCGCATCGGGCGCGGCGCAGCGGCTGGCCGAACTGCTGGCCGAGGAGCCCGAGATCGCACCGCCCCCTGCCCCGGCCGTTCTGCCGGTCATCCCGATGGGCGCACTGCGGTTCGACAATGTCGTGTTCCATTATCCGACCCGGCCCGAGGTCGCGGCGCTCAACGACTTCTCGCTCGACATCCGCCCCGGCGAGACGGTCGCGGTGGTCGGGCCTTCGGGCGCGGGCAAGTCGACCTTGTTCCAGCTGGCCGAGCGTTTCTATGACCCGCAGAGCGGCAACATCTCGCTCGACGGCGTGTCGTTGCGCGATGCCGATCCGGCGGCGATCCGCGCGCGCATCGCGATGGTGCCGCAGGAGACGGTGATCTTCGGCGCCTCGGCCCGCGACAATCTGCGCTATGGCCGGTGGGAGGCGAGCGACGACGAACTCTGGGCCGCCGCCGAGGCCGCCAATGCCGCCGAGTTTCTCCGCGCGCTGCCGCAGGGGCTGGATACCTTCCTGGGCGAGGGCGGTGCGCGACTGTCGGGTGGACAGCGACAGCGGATCACCATCGCCCGTGCGCTGCTGCGCGATGCGCCGATCCTGTTGCTGGACGAGGCGACGAGCGCGCTCGACGCCGAGAGCGAGCAGCTGGTGCAACAGGCGCTGGAACGGCTGATGGCGAACCGCACGACGCTGGTCATCGCCCACCGGCTGGCGACGGTGCGCGCGGCGGAGCGGATCGTGGTGATGGATGGCGGCCGGATCGTCGAACAGGGGCGTCATGCCCAGCTGATCGCGGGCGGCGGGCTCTATGCGCGATTGGCGAGCCTGCAATTTCACGACTGATATTGCCGGTTTAGTACCAGTTCGGCGAGAGCTTCCCTTGGCCTTCGACTTCGCTCAGGCTGAACGGAGCGAGGGAATGGTTTGCACCCCAACATCCGTTCAGCCTGAGCGAAGTCGAAGGCCACGCTCTACCCTCTGCCCTACCGCCTGACAAACCGCCCATGACCCCATCCCGCAATCCCGCTTGCAGCCCGCCCCCCACTCCCCTACCCTCCGACAATACCAGTTCAATACCGGAGATTGAGGATGATGCGGGCGGCAAACAGAGCAATGGGTGCGGCCTTGGCGGCGATCGCGCTGGCGACGCTGACCCCGGCGGCACATGCCAGCCCCGCCACCCTGCCTGCGATCTTCCCCGCTCCCGCCACGATGACGCTGGGCGACGGCACGGTGACGCTGGGTCGCGCCGTCACGCTGATCGTCGCGCCCGGGACCGAGCCGGAAACCGCCACGCTGGTCCGCGACCTGCTGACTCAGGCCGGTGTCACCGACATTACTACGGCCAGGCGCCTGCCCGCAGCGCTCGACCGCCCGACCATCGTGATCGGCCCGGACAGCGCGACCTTGGTCCGCGAGGCCCTGTCGCGGAGCAATGCCAGCCGCGAAGAGGCGCGCGAAGGCTATACGCTGACCAGCCTTGCCTCGGGCAGCGGCGGCCTCATCACGCTGGCGGGGCATGACGCGGACGGGCTGTTCCACGCCGCCCAGAGCTTCCGCCAGCTGCTGACCCGCGAGACGATCCCCGCGCTGACCATCCGCGATCACCCCGCCATGCCGATCCGCGGCACGATCGAGGGGTTCTACGGCAAGCCCTGGTCGATGACCGACCGGACCAACCATCTGGACTTCCTTGGCCGGATGAAGGCCAATACCTATGTCTACAGCCCCAAGGACGATCCGTTCGCCCGCGACAAGTGGCGCGATCCCTATCCCGCCGCGACGCTGAGCGCGCTGGGCACGCTCGCCGCCCGCGCGAAGGCCAATCACGTCGATTTCGTCTATGCCATCTCACCGGGACCGAGCATCTGCTTCTCCGACCCGGCGGACGAGCAGGCGTTGCTGCGCAAGTTCGCCGCGCTGCGCGGGATCGGCGTGCACAGCTTCTATGTCGCGCTGGACGATATCGAATATCAAAAGTGGAATTGCGAGGCGGACAAGGCCGCCTTCGGTCCCTCGGGCGCGCAGGCGGCCGGTGTCGCCCAATCCAAGCTGCTGAACGCCGTGCAGGCCGACCTGCTCAAGCAGGACCCCGCCTCGCGTCCGCTCATCATGGTGCCGACCGAATATTATGACGCCAAGGAAAGCCCCTACAAGGCGGCTCTCCGCGCCAACCTCAATCCGCGCATCGTCGTGCAATGGACCGGCACTGACGTCGTGCCGCCTGCCATCTCGGTCCCCGATGCCAAGGCCGCGACCAAGGCGTTCGGGCGCAAGACGCTGCTCTGGGACAATTATCCGGTCAACGACTATGCCAGCTCGGCCGGTCGGCTGCTGCTCGCGCCCTATGCCAAGCGCGAGGCGGGGCTGTCGTCGGAGCTGACCGGCATCCTGTCCAACCCGATGAACCAGGAAGCGCCCAGCCGGGTCGCGGTGACGGGCGTGCTGGCGTTCGGCTGGAACGACAAGGGCTATGACGCCGACCGCACCTGGCATTATGCCGCGCGCGAACTGGCGGGGGGCGAGCCCAACGCCACCGCCGCGCTGCTGGAGCTGTTCGATGCCGAGCATCTCGCCCCGACCTTCGGCAGCCAGCCCTGGCAGGAACAGGCGCCCCGGCTGAAGGCGCTGCTCGACCATGTTCGCGAGGCGCTGGCGAACGGCGATGCGGAGGAACGCCGCGCGGCGCTGGCCGAACTGCACGCCAAGGCCGATGCGCTGGCCGCCGCGCCGGATACGATCCGCGCGGGCGTGGTCGATGCGGGTTTCGCCGAACAGGCCGCCCCCTGGCTGGAGGCGATGCAGCTCTGGGGCCGCGCGCTGCAACAGACCGCCACCGGGCTTGAAGCCGCCGATCGCGGTCACCCCGCGACGCGCTATTTCGCCGACGCCAAGCGGATCGCGGCCGCCGCCGCCGCCGTGCCCACTATCCCCGGCGCGACCCGGTTCGGCGGGCCGGTCAAGCTGGCGGACGGCGTGCTCGATACCTTCATCGCCGAGGCGCCGGGGCTGATCGCGGTTACGGCGCGACCGTAACCGTTCGGCTGGCGCGGCGGCCATCGGGGGTGCGGGTACGAAGCTCGACCGCCCCCGTCACCGCGACCGGGCCGGTATAGCGCGTCCAGGCGGTGCCGCCGGTTCGATACTCGATCGGCGTGCCGGCAAACTCGGCATTGGCCTCCAGCCGCCCGTCGGTGATCCGCGCCCCCGGCGGGGCCAGGCGATAGGTCACGCCCGCCCGGTCGAGCAGCCGCATCTGCACGCCCATCCGCCCGGCGAAATCCTGCCAGCCAGCGAGCAGCTTGGCGCGGTCCACGCGCGGGTCGTTCGGTTGATAGGCCGTGCCCGCGACATAGGCGGGTTCCCAGTCGGGCTTGCGCCACGCCCGCTCGGCCAGCGCCAGCAGACGCGGGAACAGCATGTAATCGACCTGGCTGTCGCGGCGCACCGTCTCGCTCCACAACTGGGCCTGGATCCCGGCGATGCTGCGACCCGGCTGGAGCGGCACGGTGTCGGCGATCGCCTTGGGCTGGGCGAGGATATTGGGGATCAGCGCGGCGTTCGCGGCCAGATTGCCCGGCATGAAGCCGAACACCTGGAAACTGTCCACCCCGCGCGACGCCCAGTCATAGCCGGTCTCGTTCGGATCGGCGGCATAGGGCATGTCGAAATAGCTGAGATCGGGGATGGACAGCACCGTCTTCCACCCGCGATTGGCCTGCTCATGCGCCTCGGCGACGCCGCCCGCGTGCAGGTTGCTCCAGATATTGGTCTGGACCTTTGCGGGCATCTTGGCGGGATCGGTGTGGCCCAGCCCGTCGCTCCACCCCGCGACCGCGATGCCGCGCTTGGCCAGGTCGGCGGCGATCCGCTCGATGAAATAGGCCCCCAACTGCTTGGGCTGCAGGCCCGTCTTGCCCATCATCACCTTGCAGGCGGGCGACTGGACCCAGGCCCCCGCCGTCTCGTCCGCGCCGATATGATAGGTGGTCAGCGGCACCCCCGCCGCCTTGTGCAGCGCGGCGATGGCGTCGATCACCGTGTCGATGAACCGATAGGTGCTGTCGATACAGACGTTCAGCGTGTTGTCGTCATAATGCTGGACGCTGGAATAACGGGTGGTGTCGCCCGGCTCGACCAGCCGGAAACGCTCGGCCCCGGCGCGGTCGCCCTTCGCCATCAGCCGGTTGTACCGCACCTCCATCGACCGGATCGCCGCGCGCGAATGGCCCGGCATGTCGAACGAGGGGATGACGTCGATCTGCCGCGTTTTCGCGGCGCGCAGGATGTCGGAATAGTCGGCGGCGGTCAGATAGCCGTTGGTGGCGGCCTCCCGCGCCGGGTCCGCCCCGAGTTGCGGCGACAGACAGGTCTTCTCGGTCAGGTCGGCGCAGCGATAAGCCCCCACCTCGGTCAGTTCGGGCAGCGCGGCGATCTGCAACCGCCAGCCCTCGTCATCGCCCAGATGCAGGTGCAGCGTGTTGAGCTTGTACGCCGCCATCTGCTCGATCAGCTTCAGGATTTCGGCCTTGCTGTGGAAGTTGCGTGCCAGGTCGATATGCAGCCCGCGAAAGCCGTAGCGCGGCGCATCCTCGACGGTCAGCGGGCGAAGCGTCGTCCCCTCCGCCGCCATCTGTTGCGCCAGCGAGCGCAGGGCATAGGACGCCCCCGCCGCATCCGCCGCCGCGATCGTCACGCCACCCCGGCCGATGGTCAGGCGATAGCCCTCCGGCGCGATCCCCGCCTGTCTGCGGATAATCAGCGGCACCGTACCGATCGGCAGCGCGGCCAGCGCAGGCGCGATCGCGGTGCGGGTGAAGCCCTCCACCGAGGCGCGCAGCCCCTTCGACAGATCGACCGGGGCACCGGCGGGGCGCGTGACCGTCATCGGCCGGGGCAGGATCGCGACATCGACCGGCGTCGCCGCCCCCCGTTCGGCATAGAGCGCGAAGGCCCGCTCGGGCGTGCGCCACAGCGTCTGGTCGTCGGGCGCACTACGGGCCAGCGCGGCCTCGTCGGTCATCGGCGCGACGAAGGGCAAGGTTTCCAGCCCGGTCGCGGCATCGGTCCCGGTTCGGGTCGCGGCGATCACCCGCGGAACCAGCCCCGGCGCGGCCAGCATCGCATTGGGCATCATGTGGTTGCGCGAAAAGAATGCGCCCAGCCCGGTCACCTTCACATGATAGGTCCGGCCCGGCGTCAACCGCTGGTCCGGCTTCAGCGTCAGGACGTTCAGGTCGCCGTTGATCGTGCGATTATCGAATGTATCGCTGTCGACCTTCAGCACCGGATTGACCAGACTGTAGCGGATTTCGACCGGCAGGCTGAGCGCGCCGTCGGGCACGGCGATGGCGATATCCGCCTCGAAACAGCGGGGCACGCCGGTCGGGCAGGACGCCGGGCGGTTGGTCAGGATGGTGTAGCGATAGCCGAGCGTCGCCGCCAACCGATCCAGATCGGCCTGCGCGGCCGGTGCCGCCGCCAGAATCGCGGCCGAAGCCCAGAGAGTCATCATGTCCTGCCGTCCTGCTACGCGGTACTGGTATTACATTGGATCATGACCCGACTATTCCTCCCCTGCAAGGGGAGGGGGACCAGCGAAGCTGGTGGAGGGGGATCGCCGCAAATGCCTCGCTGCGTGGAAAGCCCCCTCCACCATGCTGCGCATGGTCCCCCTCCCCGTGCCGGGGAGGATCAGCTTCGGGGGTGACGCAGCCTCCCCTACCCCCTATCTCCACCTCATGAAAAAACCCCAGCCGGGTCTGCCGACCCGTGAGCAAATCCTCGCCTTCATCGAACAGTCCGACCAGCCCGCTGGCAAGCGTGAGATCGCACGCGCTTTCGGCCTCTCCGCGCAGGAGAAGATCGGGCTGAAGGCGCTGCTCAAGGACATGGCCGATGAAGGGCTGATCGACAGCGCGCCGGGCCGCGCCTTTCACAAGATGGGTGGACTGCCCAAGGTGACGGTGCTGCGCGTCGTCGATGTCGATGACGGCGGCAATGTCTGGGGCCAGCCCGAGCGTTGGGAGGCCGACGGCGTCCCCATCCCTCGCCTGCGCATCCGCGAGCGCAAGCGTGGTAGCCTCGGCATCGGTCAGCGGGTGCTGGCGCGTACCGAGGAAGCCGGTGGCGGCTGGATCGCGCATGTCATGAAGACGATCGCCCCCGCCTCCGAACAGGTGCTGGGCGTGCTGCGCGAGGAAGCGGGGCGTTTCTGGCTGACGAGCGTCGACAAGAAGGACCGGCGCGAGATGATGGTTTCGGACACCGGCGGCGCGGAAGCGGGCGACCTGGTGCTGGCCGAAAAGGCGGGCCGCCCGCCGCGCATCACCGCGATGGTGGTCGAGCGGCTGGGCGATCCCTTCGCCCCGCGCAGCTTCTCGCTGATCGCGATCCACAAGTTCGAAATCCCCGACCGCTTCCAGCCCGAAACGCTGGAGGAGGCCGAGCGAGTCGCGCGCCAGCCGCTGGGCGACGACCGCGAAGACCTGCGCGACCTGCCGATCGTCGCGATCGACCCGGTCGATGCGCGCGACCATGACGATGCGGTCTGGGCCGCGCCCGATGACGATCCCGCCAATCCAGAAGGCTGGCGCGCCATCGTCGCGATCGCGGATGTCAGCTTCTATGTGCGCCCCGGCTCGGCGATCGACAAGGATGCGCGGCGGCGGGGCAATTCGGTCTATTTCCCCGACCGGGTCGTGCCGATGCTGCCCGAGATCCTGTCGGCCGATGTCTGTTCACTGAAACAGGGCGAGGACCGCGCCGCGCTCGCCTGTCATCTTCAGGTGACGAAGGACGGCAAGCTCAAGGGCTTCCGCTTCACCCGCGCGGTCGTCCGGCTGGCGGCGAACATCGCGTACGAAGATGCGCAGGCTGCGATCGACGGGGAACTGTCGCATCCGCTGACCGAGACGGCGCTGCGCCCGCTCTGGGACTGTTGGGCGGCACTGGCCAAGGCGCGCGACGATCGCGAGCCGCTCGATCTCGATCTCCTTGAGCGGCGGGTGGTGCTCGACCAGAATGGTCGCATCCTGTCGGTCGCGCCGCGCGCGCGGCTGGATGCGCACCGGCTGATCGAGGATTACATGATCGCCGCCAATGTCGCCGCCGCCAAGGCGCTGGAGGCGAAGAAGGCCCCCGTGATGTACCGCGTCCATGAGGTGCCCAGCCGCACCAAGCTGGTCGCGCTGAAGGACTATCTCGAGACCTTCGACATCCCCTTTGCGATGGGCCAGGTGATCCGCCCCGCGACGTTCAACCGGATTATCGACAAGATCGGCGATGCGGATTTCAAGCCGCAGGTGATGGAGCAGATCCTGCGTTCGCAGACCCAGGCCTATTATGCGCCGGTCAACCAGGGGCATTTCGGCCTGTCGCTCGGCTCCTACGCGCATTTCACCTCGCCGATCCGGCGCTATGCCGACTTGGTCGTCCACCGCGCGCTGGTGGGGGCTTATAAGCTGGGCGATGGCGGGTTGCTGCCCGAAGGCGACGAAATGGAGCGGCTGGGCACCTCGATCAGCCAATATGAACGCCGTGCGATGGAGGCGGAGCGCGAGACGATCGATCGTTACGTCGCGGCCTATCTGTCGGAGCATGTCGGGCAGGTGGTCGAGACGCGGATCACCGGCGTGACGAATTTCGGCTTCTTCGCGACCGTCGACGGCGTGGGCGGCGACGGCCTGATGCCGATCCGCGAACTGGGCGGCGATTACTTCCATTATGACGAAGGCTCGCAGCAACTGCTCGGCGAGAAGAGCCGCGAAATCTACAAGCTGGGCCAGCGCCTGCCGCTGCGCCTGGCCGAGGCGAATCCGGTGTCGGGGGCGCTGCGCTTCGAGCTGCCAGACGGCAAGGGCGCGGCACCCGAACCGCGCCGGGTGCTGAAGCGGCGCGGGCGGCCCGCGAATATCCGCCACAACGGTAAGCGGCGCTGACCGTCATTGCGAGCGTAGCGAAGCCATCCCGGGCGTCTTGCCCGGACACTGGTTTGCTTCGCCACGCTCGCAATGACGCACCTTGGCGGATCGCTCCCCTGCCCCATGCGTACCCTCCCCAAAAGGAGACACACGCATGGGCAATATGGTGGACGGCGTCTGGCACGCCGATGGGCTGTTCAAGTCAGACGAGAAGGGCAGCTTCAAACGCCCCGATTCCGGTTTCCGCGACTGGGTGACGGCGGATGGCGGCCCTGGCCCCGATGGCCAGACCGGCCACCGCGCCGAGCCGGGACGTTATCACCTCTATGTCTCCTATGCCTGCCCCTGGGCGCATCGCACGCTGATCGTCCGCGCGCTGAAAGGGCTGGAGGACATGATCGATGTGTCGGTGGTCGATCCGTTGATGCGCGAGAATGGCTGGACTTTCGCCACCGAGCGGGGCGGCACCGGCGATTTGCTGTACGGTTCGGACTATCTGTGGCAGCTCTATGCCCGGGCTCGCGATGGCTATAGCGGCAAGGTCACGGTGCCGGTGCTATGGGACAAGCAGCGCGACACGATCATCAGCAATGAGTCGGCGGAGATCATCCGCATGTTCAACACCGCGTTCGACGGGCTCGGCGCACGGCCGGGCGATTTCTATCCCGCCGAGCTTCGTGAGGAGATCGATGCGGTCAACGGCCCCGTCTATGACCGGGTGAACAACGGCGTGTACAAATGCGGCTTCGCCAAGAGTCAGCAAGCCTATGACGAAGCGGTCGGGCCGCTATTCGCCGAGCTGGATTCGCTGGAGGAACGGCTGACGGGCCGTGAATGGCTGGTCGGGGGCCGAATGACCGAGGCCGACATTCGATTGTTCACCACGCTCGTCCGCTTCGACGCGGTCTATCACGGGCATTTCAAATGCAATGTCCGGCGGGTGCAGGATTATCCGGCGCTGGAGGGCCTGCTGGAGCGGATGCTGGCGATCCCGGCGGTCGCGGAGACGGTGCATCTCGATCACATCAAGACGCATTATTATGCCAGCCATCTGGAGCTGAACCCGACCGGGATTGTCCCCGCCGGGCCGGATTTGCCCTGGGCGGGGTTGGTTCGCGGTTAAGCCCGTTATCATTCTCCCCTCCCGCAGGCGGGAGGGGCCGGGGGAGGGAAACGCCGCAAGCGATGGTCTCGGTGAGACTCCGAGCCCTCCCCCCAGCCCCCTCCCGCCTGCGGGAGGGGGAGTGCGATGGATATCCCCTCCCGCCTGCGGGAGGGGGCGTTTGCATCAATACGCCCGGCCGATCAGCACACGCTCCACCGCCTCACGGCCGGTGAAGATGCAAAGGCCGTCATCGCACCCGGTCTGGCCCATCGGCGCGTTGCGGATGGTCAGCTTCAGGCCCTTCAGCTTCTCGACCACCTGTTCCAGTTCCGCCCCCGTGGGCTTGGCCCAGCGGACGTCGACCCAGCCGGGATTCTTCACGCCGTCCGCGAAATGCGCCTCGACGCTCGCCCAGTCATCGACCGGAGAAATCTGTGCCTTCAACCGCTCAGCCGACTGGCGATGGAGTTCGCCCTGGATGTCGGCCAGCAGGTCGGCGACACCGCTCACGAAATCGCCGCGCGGGCTCACGACCGAGTCGAGCTTGCCGTCCTCGCGGTACAGACGATCGCGACGGATGACCGAGACGTTGCCGCCCGCCATGTCGCGGCCGCCGACCTCAATGATGACCGGCGCGCCCTTCTTGACCCAGCCCCAGCGCTTGTTGGCGGCCTTTTGCGCACGCGCATCGACCATTGCGCGGATCGGCTCGCCCAAGGCAGACCCCGCGGCCAGTTCCTTCTGCAGGTCGCGGCAATAGGCCAGCAGCGCCTCGTCCTCGGGCTGATCGCGCAGCATCGGCACGATCACCACCTGCCACGGCGCGACCTTGGGCGGCACGCGCATGCCGTCATCGTCGCCGTGGACCATAATCATCGCGCCGATCGTGCGCGTGGTCATGCCCCAGCTGGTCGTCTGGGCGAAGTCGAGCCCGCCCTCGGCATTCTGGAAGCGGATATTCTGCGCCTTGGCGAAATTGTCGCCCAGGAAGTGGCTGGTCGCTGTCTGAAGCGCCTTGCCGTCCTGCATCATCGCCTCGATCGAATAGGTCGCGACCGCGCCGGGGAATCGCTCATTCTCGGGCTTCTCGCCTGCGATCACATGGACGCCCAGGCAATCCTCGGCGAACGTCCGATAGACCTCCAGCATCTGGAGCGTCTCGGCCCGCGCCTCGTCGACCGTGGCGTGCGCGGTATGCCCCTCCTGCCACAGGAATTCGGCGGTGCGCAGGAACATGCGGGTGCGCATTTCCCAGCGGACGACGTTCGCCCACTGGTTGATGAGCACCGGCAGGTCGCGCCACGACTGGACCCAGCGGGCAAAGGCGGTGCCGATCACCGTCTCCGAGGTCGGGCGCACGACCAGCGGCTCTTCCAGCTTCGCCTCGGGATCGGGGACCAGCCCGCCCTTGCCGTCCGCGATCAGCCGGTGGTGCGTGACGACCGCCATTTCCTTGGCGAAGCCATCGACATGCTCGGCTTCCTTCTCGAAATAGCTGAGCGGGATGAAGAGCGGGAAATAGCAATTCTCATGCCCCGTCGCCTTGATGCGATCGTCGAGCAGGCGCTGGATACGCTCCCAGATGCCATAGCCCCAGGGGCGGATGACCATGCAGCCGCGGACGCCCGATTCCTCGGCCAGATCGCCCTCGGCGATGACGGACTGATACCAGGCGGAGAAATCCGCGTCGCGGGTGACGGACAGAGCGTGCTTCATGCCAGCCCGATAGCGGCAAAGACCCGGTTTCGCCAAGGGGCCGTGCGTTCGGGGTTTCGCTGCACCGCCGCAATCGTTAGGAGCGGCCGCATGACCGGCGACCGCGTGCTCAAAGGCATCGGCCTGCGCCTGATCGCCATCTTCTTTCTGTCGACCATGTCGGCGCTCATCAAGCTGGCGGAGTCGCACGGGGCGACGCTGTCCGAAACCATGTTCTTTCGCCAGTTCTGTGCCCTGCCCGTCGTGCTGGCCTTTGTCATGGCCGGACCCGGCGGGTTGCGGGCGCTGCGCACGACGCGGTTGAAGGGCCATGCGACACGGGCGATGATCGGACTGGTCGGCATGGTCTTTACCTTCGGCGCGGTGATCCTGCTGCCGCTGGCGGAGGCGACGACGTTCCAGTTTACCGTGCCGATCTTCGCCACCCTGCTCGGCGCGCTGGTGCTGGGTGAGCGGACGGGACTCCAGCGGTGGAGCGCGGTCCTGTTGGGCTTTGTCGGGGTCCTGATCGTCGTGAGGCCGGGCGCCAACGACATGTCGCTGTTCGGGGCCTTTGTAGGGTTGATGGCGGCGATGTTCGTCGCCATCGTCGCGATCGTGCTGCGCCAGTTGCGTGACGAACCGGCGGGCACGACCGTCTTTTACTTCACCGTCCTGACCCTGCCCTTCATCGCCGTTCCCTATGCCTTTCACGTTCAGGGACATAGCGCCTTCATCTGGGCGGTGCTGGCATCGATCGGCGTGGTCGGAGGGCTGGCCCAGCTGGCGCTGACGGCCGCGTCACGGCTGGCGCCCGTCACCGCCGTCGTGCCGATGGACTACACCGGGCTGATCTGGGCGACGGTCTATGGTTGGGCGATGTTCGGGGTCCTGCCCGCCTCGACCACTTGGGCCGGCGCGCCGCTCATCATCGCGAGCGGATTGTTCATCGTGTGGCGCGAGCAGAGACTGGGCAAGCGGCAGACGATCTCGGCAACAGCGGAGGATTGAATATTCCTCCGCTGTAAGGGGAGGAAATTTGTCAGCGCACCTCCCACCGCGTAGGCGCATTTTCCTGCCACCCGGCGCGGTGGAGCAGCGGCGTGTCGTCGTCCCACTCGGCATGGCCCAGGCACAGATAGGCGGTGAAGGCCCAGTCGTCGGGCACCGCGAACAGCCGCTCCATGGCAGCGGGGTCGAGGATCGACACCATCCCCAGCCCCAGATTGGCCGCCCGCGCCGCCAGCCACAGCGTATGGATCGCCATCGCGGTCGACTGGCGCAGCGTCTCGGGCATGGTGCGGCGGCCCAGGCCGTGGCCCGCGACCGGATCGATATGAGTGAAGACCGCCAGCTGCACCGGCGCGGCGTCCAGCCCGGCGAGCTTCAGCGCCCGGTAAGCGGCGGCCTGCGCATCGTCATAGCCCGCCGCCGCCGCCCGGTCGCACCGCTCGAAATCCGCCCGGACGGCGGCGCGCAGCGTGGGGTCCTCGACGCGGAGCACCCGCCACGGCCGCGCATTGCCGACCGAGGGGGCCAGCGCCATCGCCTCCGACAGCCGGGCGAGTATAGCTTCGTCGACCGGATCGGTACGGAAATGCCGGACATCCCGCCGCCAGCGCAGGATCGTCACCAGCGTCGCGGCGTCATCCTCGTCAAAGTGCATCTTCGCCCCTTCCCAGGCTCGGACCATCCCGCGTCGCTTGCGCCTCGGCACAAGGCACTTCAATCGATTTCACAGACATTTGAGGAGATTTCGACACCGTGAGCGAACGGAAACTGATGCTACTCGGCTGGATCGCGACCGCAACGGCAGTGATGATGTACCTGTCCTATATCGACCAGATCCGGTTCAATCTGGCGGGACAGAAAGGCTCGGTCATCCAGCCGCTGGCGACGATGGTGAATTGCGCGCTCTGGGTAGCGTACGGGTTTTTACGCGAGAAGCGGGACTGGCCGATCGTCTTCGCCAATGCGCCGGGGGTGATATTGGGTGGGATCTGCCTGTTCACCGCGCTTTGACGGCAAACGACCCTCACCCTTCCGGCGCTTCGCGCCTCCCTCCCTCTCCCATCGGGAGAGGGAAGGGGCCCGCTCACCGCAGGTGAGTGGGAAGGGTGAGGACGGCTGTAAGATCAGGCGGCCTTGTCCTTCCACACCAGCACGGGCTTGCGCGCGGCGAGCGTTTCGTCGAGGCGGGCGCGCGGCGCAAAGTGCGGCGCGGTCTTGAGCGAGGCGTCGCCCGCCTTGGCACGCTCCGCCACCGACGCCAGCGCGCCGATGAACTGATCGAGCGCCGCCTTTGACTCGGTCTCGGTCGGCTCGACCAGCATCGCGCCGTGGACGACCAGCGGGAAGTACATGGTCATCGGGTGGAAACCCTCGTCGATCAGCGCCTTGGCGACGTCGATCGTCGAGAAGCCCTCGGCCAGGCCCTCGTCCGAGAAGATGGCTTCGTGCATGCACGGGCCGCTCTTGGCGAAGGGCGCATCGAGCGTGTTTTCGAGGCTGCGCAGGACGTAGTTGGCGTTGAGCACCGCATCCTCGGCGACCTGGCGCAGGCCGTCCGCACCGTGGCTGAGGATATAGGTCAGCGCGCGGGTGAACATGCCCATCTGGCCGTGGAAGGCGACCATGCGGCCGAAGCTGTCAGCATGATGGTCGTCGGCATTCTCTTCCTCGACCAGACGGAAGCCCTCGCCCGTCTTCTCGACGAAGGGCAAAGGCGCGAAGGGCGTCAGCGCCTCGGAAAACACCACCGGCCCCGAACCCGGCCCGCCGCCGCCATGCGGGGTCGAGAAGGTCTTGTGCAGGTTGATGTGCATCGCATCGACGCCCAGATCGCCCGGACGCACGCGCCCGACGATGGCGTTGAAGTTCGCGCCGTCGCAATAAACGTATCCGCCCGCTGCATGGACCGCGTCGGAAATATCCTTCAGGTCGCGTTCGAACAGGCCGCAGGTGTTCGGGTTCGTAATCATCACGCCCGCCACGTCCGGCCCCAGCCGCGCCTTCAGCGCCGCGGTATCGACACGACCGTCGGCGGTCGCGGGGATATCTTCAACCGAGAAGCCCGCGAAGGCCGCCGTCGCCGGGTTGGTCCCGTGCGCCGATTCCGGCACCAGGATGACTTTACGATGGCCCTCGCCGCGCTTCTCCAGCGCCGCCTTGATCGCGAGGATGCCGCACAGCTCGCCATGCGCGCCCGCCTTGGGGCTCATCGCGACCGAGGTCATGCCGGTCAGCGTGACCAGCCAGTGCGCCAGCTGGTGAATGACCTCCAGCGCGCCCTGCACCGTGTCGACGGGGGCGAGCGGGTGAACGTCGCTGAACCCCGGCAGGCGGGCCATCTTCTCGTTCAGGCGCGGATTGTGCTTCATCGTGCACGAGCCGAGCGGGAACAGGCCCAGGTCGATCGCGTAATTCTGGCGCGACAGACGGGTATAGTGACGCACCGTCTCCGGCTCCGACAGGCCCGGCAGGCCGATCGGGTCCTTGCGGCTCAGGTCGCCCAGACGCGAACCCGCGACATCGCCCTCGGCAAAGTCGACGCCGGTCGTCTTGTCATCGCCGATCTCGAAGATCAGCTTTTCCTCGAGCATCAGCGCGCGGTTGCCGGTGAAGGTGCCTGCGACCTCGCCGTCCTTGACTTCGGGGCTCGTGGGCTTCCAGCCGCTCTGGTTGATCGTCATGCCAGCACCTCCTCGAGCGCCTTGGCAAGCGTCTCGATATCCTCCGCCGTCACCGTCTCGGTGACCGCCACCACCAGTCCGTTCGCGAGCGCGTCCTCGCCCGGATAGAGCCGCCCGAGCGACACGCCCGCCAGCACGCCGCGCTCGGCGAGCGTCCGTACGATCGGACGCGCTTCGCGGCCCAGGTCCAGCGTAAACTCGTTGAAGAACACGTCGTTGACCAGTTTCACGCCGGGCACCTTGGCCAGACGATCCGCCGCGCGGCAGGCATTGGCGTGGTTGATCCCCGCCATCCGGCGCAGACCCGCCTCGCCCAGCAGCGTCATGTGGATCGAGAAGGCGAGCGCACACAGACCCGAATTGGTGCAGATGTTCGACGTCGCCTTTTCGCGGCGGATATGCTGCTCGCGGGTCGACAGCGTCAGCACGAAGCCGCGCTTGCCGTCCGCGTCCACCGTCTCGCCACAGAAGCGGCCGGGCATCTGGCGGATATACTTATCCTTGCAGCCCATCAGGCCGACATAAGGCCCGCCGAACTGAAGCCCGACGCCCAGCGACTGGCCTTCGCCGACGACGATGTCGGCGTCCATCTCGCCCGGCGAGCGGATCGCACCCAGCGCGACCGGCTCGGTCACGACGGCGATCAGCAGCGCCTTCTTGGCATGGCACGCCTCGGCCAGCGGGGTCAGGTCGGCGATGCGTCCGAGAATGTCCGGATACTGGACGACGACGCAGGAGGTGTCGCCATCGATCGCCGCGATCATCTGGTCGAGATCGGTCTCGGCGGTCAGGACCGGCGTGCCGGTTTCCAGCGTGTCGCCGGTATACTTCGCCATGGTCTTGGCGACCGAGACATAATGCGGGTGCAGGCCCGAGGACAGGATCGCCTTCGACTTCTTGGTGATGCGCCGCGCCATGCCGATCGCTTCCCAGCAGGCGGTCGAGCCGTCATACATGGAGGCGTTGGCGACATCGGTGCCGAGCAGACGCGCGACCTGCGTCTGGAACTCGAACAGCATCTGCAACGTGCCCTGCGCGATTTCCGGCTGATAGGGCGTATAGGCGGTCAAGAACTCGCCGCGCTGGATCATGTGATCGACGCTGGCGGGCACATGATGGCGATAGGCGCCGCAGCCCAGGAAGAAGGGCACGTCGCCCGCGACCGTGTTCTTGCGGGCCAGCGCGGTCATGTGCCGCTCGACCGCCAGTTCGGAGGCGTGGTTGGGCAGCCCCTCGATAGGGCCGGACAGACGGGCGGATTCGGGGACGTCGACGAACAGATCGTCGACCGATCCCGCGCCGATGACCGAGAGCATCTCGGCACGATCGGAAGAGGTAAGGGGCAGGTAGCGCATGCGTTCCATTTCTCCGCCCCTCACCCCGAAAACCTCGCGGATCGAGGGGTCATCGCCCTTCCCTTCTTCTCCCCTCCCGCAGGCGGGAGGGGTCGGGGGAGGGCAGTCGGCTTCAACAAGCCTGATGATCGGGGGAGAGCGAGTCCCCTCCCCCAGCCCCTCCCGCCTGCGGGAGGGGAGAAAGTCGGTTAGAGTTTCGCGACGAACGCGGCGTAGGCGGCTTCGTCCATCAGGGCGTCCAGCTCCGAGGCATCCGACAGCGTGATCTTGAAGAACCAACCCTCGCCCTCGGGGTCGCTGTTGACCAGCGCGGGCTCGTCGGCCAGCTGGGCATTGCCCTCGACCACGGTGCCCGACACGGGCGCGTACACGTCCGACGCGGCCTTGACCGACTCGACCACCGCGGCCTCGTCGCCCTTGGACAGCTCGCGACCTTCCTCAGGAACGTCGACGAACACGATGTCGCCCAGCGCGCCCTGCGCATAATCGGAGATGCCGACCGTGCCGACATCACCGTCGACGTCGATCCACTCATGATCTTCGGTGAAATAGCGGCTCATGGTCACTTGGCTCCTGAACGAACGTAACGATGGGGGACGAACGGCATGGCCGTGACGGTGGCGTCATGGGTCTTGCCGCGCTGAAGCAGTTTGACGGTGGTGCCGGGGGCAGCCAGCTCGGTCGGCACATAGGCCATGGCGATCGGCGCACCCATCGAGGGGGCGAAACCGCCGCTGGTCACGCGACCGATGACCGAACCATCCTCGGCGACCACCGACGCGCCCTCGCGCACCGGCTGGCGGCCCGCGACGGTCAGGCCTACGCGCTTGACGGCCGGGCCATTCTCACGCTCGGCGAGGATACGCTCGGCACCCAGGAAGTCGGCCGCCTCGCGGCGCTTCTTGGCGAGCGCGAAGCCGAGATCGGCCATCACCGGCGTCGTCTCGGGGTCGAGGTCATGACCGTAGAGCGGCAGCCCCGCCTCCAGACGCAGCGAGTCGCGCGCGCCCAGGCCGATCGGCTTCACCTCGGCCTGCTCGCAGAGCAGGTCGGCAAAAGCGGCGGCATGCTCGGCCGGGATCGAAATCTCGTAACCGTCCTCGCCGGTATAGCCCGAACGGCTGATCCACAGCGGCACGTCGTTCCAGGTGAAGTCGGCGGCGGTCATGAACACCAAAGCCTCGACGCCCGGCACGATCCGCGCCAGCGCATCGACCGCCTTCGGCCCCTGGAGCGCCAGCAGCGCCTGCTCGTCGAGCAGGTTCAGCGTCGCATCGTCGGGGATGAAGTCGAGCAGATAGGCAATGTCGTCATACTTGGTCGCACCGTTGACGACCATGTAGAGTTCTTCCGCGCCATCGAGGGTGCGCTTCGTCACCATCAGGTCGTCGAGGATGCCGCCCTCTTCGTTCAGCAGCAGCGAGTAGCGGTTCTTCCGATCGCCAAGGCCGGCGATGTCGCCCGGCAGGACCTTTTCCAGCGCGGTGATGACGGGACCAAGACCATTCTCACCGGTGAAGACCACCTGGCCCATATGGCTGACGTCGAACAGGCCCGCCGACTCGCGGGTCCAGAGATGCTCGGCCATGATGCCTTCATACTGGACCGGCATCTCGTACCCGGCGAAGGGGACCATCCGCCCGCCGCGCGCACGATGCCATGCGTCCAGCGGCAGCGTCTGGATGATGTCCTGACCCTCGGGGGCGTCTTCTACGTTCAGGTCTGCGGTATCAGTCACGGGGCCGGTCTCCGTCAAAGGGTGTCGGCTGGGGACGCAAATGTCCTTACCCGATCCGATCCCCCTCTGTCACGGAACCTGAGAGCTTTCGCCGGAAATTCCGGCTTACCCCTTCGGTGGCGCGACAGCCCGAGGCCGAGGCGCGCTTTCCAGAGTGTCGATGGCGATCGCGCGGTCCCATTTGCCTGAGAGATTCCGGGGTGGTTGCTCCTTCGGCGGCCGGGTTTTCGTCACCTGAAAGATGAACCCGGCGCTCTCCCGCGCGCGCCTATGTCGGACATGTCCGACATCGACGCCGCGCCCTCTGCCGGGCGGGTTTGCCGAAGTCAATCGGGAACGGCGGCGCGTGCGATCAATGTTGTGGATTGTCGGATCGGTGGGGAGATGCCCCTCCACCACTCGCTTCGCGAGCGGTGCCCCTCCCCATCAGAGATGGGGAGGATTTGCACGCGACATTCATTCCTCCCCAAGTTGTGCTTGGGGAGGGGGACCGCGCCCGCAGGGCGTGGTGGAGGGGCGCCCCCCCCCCCTGTCTGATGCGACGGTGGTATGAAGATGTTGCGGAAGGGAGCCCGTCCCCCCCGAGGGTCTGGAGCCCGATAGGGAGCAAGGGTCCCTTCCGCGTTGGTCACAACCCTGAACAGTTGCTTGGGACTGCTGATCCCGCACGACATGGACAGGAGCCTATACCATGCCACAAGCCGTTATCGGCTGCGACCTTTCGCGTGCCGTCATCGACATCTGCGAGCTGCCATCGGGCCGGATCGGGCGGATCGCCAATACACCGGATGCCATCGCCGTCTGGCTCGACACGCTCGACCACGACATCCGCCTTGTCTTCGAGGCGACCAGTGGTTGCGACGGTGACCTGATCGCCGCGCTGGCGACACGCGGCCATCCCTTCTCGCGCGTCAATCCGCGTCAGGCCCGCGAGTTCGCCAGAGCCACCGGCACGCTGGCCAAGACTGACCGCGTCGATGCCCGCGTGCTCGCGCAGATGGGCGCAGCGCTGAACCTGCCCGCTACCATCCCGCTCAGCCCTGCCCGTTCACGCCTGGCCGATTTCCTGCGTCGCCGCAGACAGTTGGTCGACATGCGCAAAGCCGAAAAGCTGCATCGCCACAGCGCAGGCCAACCCGAAATCGCACAAGCCATCGAAGCCATGATCGACCTGCTCAGCCAGCAGATCGCCCAGCTCGACCGCCAGATCGCAGGCTTCATCGCCCAGGATCGGGCCCTGTCCGAACAGGCCCAGCTGCTGACGGCTGTTCCCGGCATCGGGCCCACCGTCCTGGCAACCCTGCTCGGTGAACTTCCCGAACTCGGCACGCTGTGCCGTCGAAAGATCGCCTCGCTCGCCGGCCTCGCTCCCCACGCCCGCGAAAGTGGCACATGGCGCGGCGCCAGGCGCATTTGGGGCGGGCGGCGCAAGGTCCGCGAAGCCCTCTACATCGCCGCCCTCAATGCCTCACGGCGCATCCCCGTCCTCACCGCTATGCGCGACAGGATGCGAGCCAAAGGCAAGGCGCCAAAGACCATCCTTATCGCCGTCGCACGCCAACTCCTCGTCATCCTCAACGCCATGATCCGAAAGCGACAGCCTATCGCTCTCTCATGAGCATCACAGTTGCCCCCGCGAAATTATCGGGTCGCGTTGTACCGCAGCTGCGCATCGGTCAGCTGGAACCCGACCAGCGCCTCGAAGCTGGCGCTCGCCACGGCCTGGCGCACCTCGGGGTTGGTCAGCGGATCGACCGCCGCATCCTCGTCCCCGGCCTTGCGACGGCGGGTCAGCTTTTCGCGGACATCGTCGGGCAGCGTCGCCGCCGCACGCGAAATGGTGGTGGACGCCTCCCCCGCCACCTGGCCACGCGCCTGGCCCGCGTCAAAATGTACGTTCACGCGGCCGACCCGCTTGGCGACCACGTTGGTCCCGCCGCGCACGATCGCGATATAATAGGGCAGCACCACGTCGCGTGCCGCCGCGGTGTCGGTACGCCGCGCCTCGACCTCGAAGCTGACCGTCGTCACGATGTCGGCTCCCGCGTCGGCGCAATTGCCGCGGACATTGGTCATGTTGGCGATCAGGTCGATCGACCGCTCATCCGTGGCACCCGGGGTCTTGAACAGCGTGATGTCGCCGGTCCCCGCCGCGACGCCGACCACCGGGCATGCCGAGCGGACGGCGGTGATGCCGCCCGAGGCGTCGATTTCACCCGTGCGGGCGCAGCCCCCCAGAATGAGCGCAAGGGCAACGGGAGCGAGAAACGATGCTTTCACAGGTCGAAACGCCTATTCTGGATGCCGAAGCAGGATGCCGGTTTGGTCGCCAGCATAGGAACCGGCTTGGACGCGCGCAAGCAATGGCGTAGAGCCGCATCCATGACCGCATCCCTGACCGACGCCCCGAAGCCGCCGCTCGACCTGTTGATCGCCGCCCCGCGCGGCTTTTGCGCAGGCGTCGACCGCGCCATCCGCATCGTCGAACTCGCGATCGAGAAACATGGCGCGCCGGTCTATGTCCGGCACGAGATCGTCCACAACAAGTTCGTGGTCGACAGCCTGAAGGCCAAGGGGGCGATCTTCGTCGAGGAACTGGACGAGGTGCCCGAGAATGCGCATGTCGTGTTCTCCGCGCACGGCGTGCCCAAGTCGGTACCCGCCGATGCCGAAAGCCGGGGCCTCGAATATTTCGACGCCACCTGCCCGCTCGTCTCCAAGGTGCATCGCCAGGCCGAGCGGCTGGTCGAGATGGGCCGTCACATCGTCTTCATCGGCCATGCCGGACACCCGGAAGTCATCGGCACCTTCGGGCAGGTGCCGCAAGAATCAATGTCGCTGGTCGAGACGGTCGCCGATGTCGAGGCCTTCACCCCGGCCGATCCCGACAACCTCGCCTTCCTGACCCAGACCACCTTGTCGGTCGACGACACCGCGGCGACGATCGAGGCGTTGCAGCGGCGCTTCCCGACGATCCAGGCGCCGCGCGGCGAGGATATCTGCTACGCCACGTCGAACCGCCAGGCCGCCGTCAAGGCGATCGCGGCCGAGTGCGACGCGGTGCTGGTGATCGGCGCGCCCAACTCCTCCAACTCGCTGCGGCTGGTCGAAGTGGCCGAGCGGGCGGGCAAGCGCGCGAGGCTGATCCAGCGCGCCGCCGAACTCGACTGGGCGTTCCTGGACGACGTCAAGACGCTGGGCCTGACCGCCGGTGCCTCCGCCCCCGAGCTGCTGGTCCGCGAACTGGTCGATCGCCTGTCGGAACGCTTCACCGTCACCGAGCGTGAGGAAGAGACCACGCGCGAGACCATCGCCTTCAAGCTGCCGCGCGGGCTGGAAGCGGCCGCCTGATCCATGGCCGTCTATACGCAGGTTTCGGCCGAGGCGCTGTCGGCGTTTCTGGCACGCTATGACGTGGGCGAGTTGATCTCCGCCAAGGGGATCGCCGAGGGCGTCGAGAACAGCAATTATCTGGTCGACACCACGACCGCGCGCTTCATACTGACCCTGTACGAAAAGCGCGTGGCGGCGGGCGACCTGCCCTTCTTCCTCGCGCTGCTCGACCACCTGGCGGCCAAAGGCCTGCCCGTGCCGCCCGCGATCAAGGACCGGCAGGGCGTCGAGATTCAGGAACTGGCGGGTCGCCCCGCCTGCCTGATCCAGTTCCTGACCGGCGTGTCGCTGTCGCACCCCACCCCGGCCCAGGCGCTGGCGGCGGCGGATGCGATGGGCGCGATGCACCGGGCGGTGCAGGACTTCCCGCAGAGCCGCGCCAATTCGATGGGCCATGCCAGCTGGCGGCCGCTGTTCGCGCAATGCGGCCGCGATCTCGACCGGATCGAGCCGGGCCTGCACGACGCGATGGGTGAGGCGCTGGACTCAGTGCTGGACGGTTGGGAAGATCAGGCGCTCGACACCTGCGTCATCCATGCCGACCTGTTCCCCGACAATGTGCTGGTGCTGAGCGACAAGGTCACCGGGCTGATCGACTTCTACTTCGCCTGCACCGACTACCGCATCTCCGATCTCGCCGTCATGCACTCCGCCTGGAGCTTCGATGCCAGCGGTACTGCCTATGCGCCCGAGATTGGCGCGGCGCTGGTCGAGGGATATGCGCGCCACTTCCCGCTGTCCGAGACCGAGCGCGCGGCGTTTGCGCGGCTGGCGATGGGCGCGTGCCTGCGCTTTGCCCTGTCGCGGGCATGGGACTGGCTGAACACGCCCGCCGACGCGCTGGTGACGCGCAAGGACCCGCTGGCCTATTGGCGGCGCTATATCGCGTATCGCGACGGAAAGGCGGGCCTGTGACCCCGGTCGAGATCGCTACCGATGGCGCGTGCAAGGGCAATCCCGGCCCCGGCGGCTGGGGCGCGCTGATCCGATCGGGCGCACACGAAAAGGAATTGTCCGGCGGCGAGGCGCTGACGACCAACAACCGCATGGAGCTGATGGCCGCGATCGAGGCGCTGAACGCCCTCAAGCGCCCCTGCGCCGTCACGCTGTCGACCGACAGCCGCTATGTGATGGACGGCCTGACCAAGTGGATTCACGGCTGGAAGCGCAATGGCTGGCGCACCGCGGACAAGAAGCCGGTCAAGAACGCCGAGCTCTGGCAGGCGCTGCTCGCCGCCGCCGAGCGCCACCAGATCGAATGGAAATGGGTCAAGGGCCATGCGGGCCACCCGGACAATGAACGCGCCGACAAGCTGGCGAGCGACGCGGCGGAGACGTTTCGAAAGTAGCGACCTCTTGCCCGGATGACGAAAATTGGCAGTCGGGTCCATCCGACTGTCATGCGGCCTGCGCTACGTCCCCATGACAGAGAATAAGGGGACGTGTCTTGTTGATCGCCGCCGCCATTGCGACCGTCTTTGGCGTCGGTATGTTTGGCGACGGCACGAGTACACAACCACCGGGTCAGCTACAGGCTCTGGTCCGGTCGTCCGGCTATCAGGGCAACATTCAACGCCTGTTCGCCGCCCTGCCCGCCGATGTGTTCCAACGCTGTCCCACGCTGATTTCCGCAGGATCGACCGTCACCGTGCTCGCTCCGGTTCGTTTCGCGCCGGATGGCTATCCGGTAGCGGGCGCCTGGAAACAGAGCTTTCCCGTCCGTGGATGCGACAACGACACGACCATCAATATTTTCTTCCGGGGCCAGCCGGACGAGAAGATCACCAGCATTGTCGCTTTGCCGGGTGACACCCATGCCGATCCGACGTTGCAACGCGACGCATTACGCTATGCATGGCTGGCAGCCAAAGCGGTCGCGCCGAATTGCGTGACGCCGCATGTCCGTCATACTCGTTATGACGGTTTAGTCGCGACCGCCGATAAGGCATGGCACGAAAGCTGGATCGTCGCGGCCTGTGGTCAGAATGTCGAGGTGCCGATCACCTTCACCCCCGATCCGACTGGCACTCGGATCACGACGCAAATGGCCCGCCCGCTGCGCTGACCCGCCTTATTCCGGTTCATGGATCGGCGCGTTCGGGCCGTTCTTCAGGACCGACTCGATCGCGTTGCGGGCACCGGCCTTGCTGGCATAGCCCTCGGTCCACCAGATGAGTTCGCTGTTGTAGCGGAATTTGGCGACATACTCGCCCGCCTTGTTCTTCTCGATCGCAAAGCTGTGCGCCATGGTGATCTCTCCTGAAAAGAAGCGATCAACGCATAGCAGGAAATCGCCCCGCGCCATAGCGTTCGGCGTCCAGCCCTTCGGGCACATCCCCCTCGCCCAGCAATAGCGCCGCCGCCATCGCCGATGCGGCGGGGGCGGTCTGGATGCCGAAGCCGCCCTGCCCGGCGCACCAGAAGAAGCCCGGCGTCTTATGATCGAATCCGTACACCGGCGCGCGATCGGGAGCGAAGCTGCGCAGACCCGCCCAACGGCGCTCCACCGCTTCGACGCGCCAGTCGACGACCTTCTCCAGCCGGTCGATGGCGACCGCCACGTCCCATTCCTCCGGCGCGATGTCGCACGCCGCGCTCGGGCTTTCGTCATGCGGGGTCAGCCAGAGCCGCCCGCCCGCCTCTGGCTTGAAATAGAAATTCCCCGCTATGTCGACGACATGGGGAAGTCCTTCAGGCGCGGGCGGGTCGGTGCGCAGTTGCACCATGGTCCGGCGATAGGGGGTGATGCCGATCGGCGCGACGCCCGCTAGCTTCGCCACCTCGTCCGCCCACGCACCCGCCGCGTCGACCACCAATCTGGCGAAGAACAGCCCGGCGCGGGTTTCCAGATGCCAGGCGCCGTCGCGCCGACCGGCGCCCGTCACGGCGGCGTCCGTCCTGATTTCCGCCCCCGCCGCCTTTGCCGCCGCCAGGTAATCGGCATGGAGCGCGGCGACGTCGATATAGGCGCAGCTCGGCTCCCAGACGCCGTGGACCCATTCGGGGCGAAGGCCGGGAATATGCGACGCCGGGTCGACGCGGGACAATTCCACCCCGCTCCCGGCGAAATCGGCGAGCAGTCGCTCGATCCGCGCGTCATCCTCTGCGCGCCCGACATGCAGCGAGCCGAGCGGGGTCAGATACCCCCCGTCGCGCAGCGCGGCCCCCGACGCCGTGGTCAGCGGCTGCACCGCCGGGCCGCCATAGGTTTCCGACCAGAAGGCCGCCGAGCGCCCCGTCGCATGGCGGCCGGGCATATCCTCCGCCTCGAGCAGCAGGACGCGCGCGCGCGGGCCGATCGCGGCGGCAAGGCTTGCCCCGGCCATTCCGGCCCCCACGATCGCGACATCGTGGATCACGTCGTCAGACCGTCCAGAAAGCCATCGATCGCCGCCAGCGCGCGCAGCCGCACCGGATCGACTTCACGTAGCAGTTCATGCGCCGCCTCGGGTCCGAAGCGCTCGACCCGCGCGCCGATCCGGGCGGCGATGGCCAGGGCCGCACGCGGATCGACCAGCCGATCCGCCTCGGCGACCAGCATCAGGCTGGGCAGTTTCACCCGGTCCAGCCGGGGATCGCGATCGAGCGCCCGAATCGATCGCATCGCAGAGGCCAGCCACCCCCAACTGGGCGGTCCCAGCGCCAGTTCGGGCTGCTGGCGATACCAATAGCCTTCATCCTCGAAACGCTCGACATCATGGGTCAGGTTGCGCTGGCGGGTGTGATGGCCGGGCCCGTCCTTTGCCTCCCAGATGCCGCGCTCGGCCCGGCCCAGTGCGTTCATCAGGCCGATGATCCCCGCCCCCAGCAGTGCCCCCGTCGGCAGGCGCAGGCCCAGCATCGGCGCGACCAGGATCAGCGCATCCGGATCGACCGCGCGCTCGACCACCGCGCGCAAGGCCAGATGCCCGCCCATCGAATGCCCCAGCAGGACATGGGGCAGATCACCCGCCAGATCCTCGGCACGCCACCCGGCCCAGAACGCCTGCAGATCCGCGACCAGTATCGAGAAATCACCGCCGTGCCCGACATGGCGATCGGCCAGCAGCCGCCCCGACCCGCCCTGCCCGCGCCAGTCGAAGGCGGTCACGCTCCAGCCCCGCGCGACCAGATAGGCGAAAACCTCCAGATATTTTTCGATCACATCGGCGCGGCCGGTCTGGAACAGCAAACGGCCGCGCGGCGCATCGGCCGTCCAGTCGAAGCGCCGATGCTCCCATCCGTCGGGGGCGCGCCAGCGTGACAGCGTGGCGGCGGCCGGGAAACTGCGGCGAAGGGACAGGCTATCGGTCATCCATGTCCCGGTTACGGTTTTGAAAGCCCTGCCGTCTAGGGCCTGATGCCATGGAATGGACCATAATGCGTATCGCGCTGCTGGGGGCGCTCATCCTGCTGCTGGTGTCGGCGGGGATCGAGGATGCACGCACCCGCGAGATCGCCGACGCCAAGAACATCGCCATCGCGCTGCTGGCTCCGCTCTGGTGGTGGACCAGCGGGCTGGCGGTGTGGCCCGGCATGGCGGTGCAGATCGTCGTCGCGCTGGCGGCGTTCCTGTTGTTCGCCCAGGCCTTCCGCATCGGCATGATGGGCGGCGGCGACGTGAAGATGATCGCGGCCATCGCGCTGTGGCTGCCGCTGCCATCGCTGTTCCGCATGATGCTGGTCATGTCGATCGCGGGCGGCGCGGTCACGATCGCGATGCTGGTCGACCACCGCCTGCGCCTGCGCAAGCAGGGCGATTCGGCGGCGGCGATCGAGGTGCCCTACGGCGTCGCCATCGCGATCGCCGCGCTGATGATCCTTCAGGAACCGTTATTTAACCCCTTTCCCACTATTTAACCGCCCCTATCGAACCGGGCAAAGGGCTCGGCCAAGGCCGAAGAACGCAGGATGGACAGTCGCAAAGTGTTACTGCTGGTCGGGGCCCTGCTGATTGCGGGGATCACGGCCCTATTCGCCCGAACCGTCACATCCGGTAGCAGCGTGCCCGTCGCGCAGGCCGTGACGGCGGTGACCGCGCCTGCGCCGGGCACCGAGATACTGGTGGCCACGCGCACTCTGCCGGTCGGCACGATCATCGATCCCACCGCGCTGAAATTCCAGCCCTGGCCCAAGGACATGCTGGCCGGTGCCTATTATGTGAAGGGTCAGGCCGATATCGCCAAATTGCAGGGCAATGTGCTGCGCTATGCGATCACCGCGGGCCAGCCGCTGACCCAGGGCGCGGTCGTCAGCCCCAGCGATCGCGGCTTCCTGGCCGCCGCGCTGACGCCCGGCATGCGCGCGGTGACCGTGCCGGTGTCGGCGCAGACGGCGGTGGCAGGCTTCGTCTTTCCCGGCGACCGGATCGACATGGTGCTGACCCAGGATGTCGTGGGCGGCGGCGACGGCCCTCCGCTCAAGGTGTCCGAGACGATTCTGCGTAACATCCGCGTGCTGGCGACCGACCAGCGCACCGACAACCAGGCGGAGGACGGCAAGACGCCGGTCCACACCTTCACCACCGTCACCGTCGAGGCGACGCCGAAAATGGCCGAAGAGCTCGCCGTCGCGCAGACGGTCGGCACCCTGTCGCTGTCGCTGCGCGCCCTGGCCGAGCGGCCCGCCGACCCGAATGGCAAGGGCGATGCGCAGCCGATGGTCGACCATGCCTCCTATGTCACCGGCGCCGACGTGTCGCGCTATCAGCGGCGCACCGTACCCGGTCGCCAGAGCGGCTCGGTGCCCAGCCACGGGACGATCGCGATGGCGGATGGAACCATGGCGGATGGATCGGCCGTCCCGACCTCCGGCGCCATGACCACCGGGATCGCCACCGCCGCCCGCGCGATGCGCGGCCTGCCCGACAATGCGGGCGTCCGGGTCGCGCGGGGCAGCGGCAGCGGTTCCGCCGCCTCCGCGCCCAGCGCCATGCCCATGGGGGGTGGAAACTGATGATGCCGCTACGATCGATGCTTTCGCGCGTGCCTCGCACCTCGGCCTTCGTGCTGGTGCTGGCACCGCTTCTGCTTGCCCCCGCCCCCGCGCGCTCGGCCCCGACAGGGCCGGGCGGCGATGCCCCGGCGCGCGACGGTTCGGGCGCCTTGGAGATCAATACCGGGCGGGCGCGGCTGATTACCCTGCCCCGGCCGATGACCGACCTGTTCGTCGCCGATGACAGCATCGCCGACGTGCAGGTCCGCTCGCCGACCCAGCTCTATATCTATGGCAAGAAGCCCGGCGAGACGACGGTGTCCGCCACCGCGCGCGGCGGGGCGGTCGTCTATGCCGCGACCGTCCGGGTGGGCAACAATACCGATTCGATCGGGCGGATGCTGAAGCTGGCCATGCCCGAGGCGCAGATCACCGCCACGCCGATGAACGGGTTGATCCTGCTGACCGGCACCATCGCCTCGCCCGACGATGCCGCCGAGGCCGAACGGCTGGTCCAGGCCTATGTCGGCAAGGACAGCAAGATCATCAGCCGGTTGAAGACCGCGACCCCGCTCCAGGTCAATCTTCAGGTCCGCATCGCCGAGGTGAACCGCAGCTTCGTAAAGCAGATCGGCGTCAACCTGCTGAACCGCGATTCCAATTCCAGCGGCTTCGTGTTCGGCGTCGCATCGGGGCGTAATGCGGGGACCATCGCCGACGTCACCGATGCCGCCGGGGCGGTGACCGGCACGCGGTATACGTTCAACCCCGGTTCGCAGCGGACGACGCTGGGCCTCGGCGGGCGCGTGCTGGGCATGGACCTGCTGGGTGCGATCGATCTGGGCGAAACGCTGGGCCAGGTATCGACGCTGGCCAATCCCAATCTGACCGCATTGTCGGGCGAAACCGCGACCTTCCTGGCGGGTGGCGAGATTCCCATTCCGCTGTCAACCGGCTTCGGCGCGGTGTCGGTCGAATATAAGCAATATGGCGTCAGCCTGTCCTACACGCCCACGGTCCTGTCCGACGGCCGCATCTCGCTGCGCGTCCGGCCGGAGGTGTCGCAGCTGTCGTCGCTAGGCGCGGTCACGATCAGCGGCACCTCGATCCCTGCGCTGACCACCCGGCGGGCCGAAACCACGCTGGAGCTGGGTTCGGGCCAGAGCATGATGATCGGCGGCCTGCTGTCCAGCTCGCGCGACAATTCGATCGAGAAGACGCCGTGGCTGGGCGACCTGCCGCTGATCGGCTCGCTGTTCCGATCGAACGCCTTCAAGCGCAACGAGACCGAGCTGGTCATCATCATCACCCCCTATCTGGTGAAGCCGGTCAACTCGCCCTCGGACATCGCGTTGCCGACCGACGGGATGCGCTCGCCCAACGACGCCGAACGCGTGCTGCTGGGCCGGATGGGCAGCGGCGGCCCGGAGCCGCGCCCCGTGCCGACCATGGCCCCCCCGGTGCAGGGCCGCCCGATGGCCGCCGGAGCGGCGACCACGCCCCCCGCCGCCGCCGCGCTGCCCGTCCGCAAGAATGTGCCGATGCCGGGCTTTTCCGAATGACCGCCTGCCCAAGGATAATGCGCCCCATGCGTCCTTCCTCGCTTCTCGCGCCGCTCGGCCTCTTGCTGATGACCGGCGGCTGCATGAGCGGCAGTCAGCCGGGGATGGAGTCGGTCCATCAGCCGGTCGTGTCGCAGACCGACTATGTGCTCGACCTCGCGTTGTCCGGCGACCGGCTGGCGGCGGATGAGGACCGGCGGCTCGACGGCTGGGCGCGCAACCTGCATTTGGGCTATGGCGACCGTGTTGCCGTCGAGGACCCGGCGGGCGACGGCCCCGCCGCGTATCGCGAGGTGGCGAACATCGTCGGCCGCTATGGCCTGGTGCTCGGTCAGGCTTCGCCGATCGCGCGTCGTCCGGTGGCGCCCGCGACCATTCGCGTGGTCGTGACGCGCGCTTATGCGACCGTGCCGGGATGTCCCGATCTGCGCAGCGATACCGTGCCCGATGTGGACGGTCGGACCTCGTCCAACCATGGTTGCGCGATCAATCGCAACCTGGCCGCGATGGTCGCCAATCCGACCGATCTGGTCCAGGGCGTCGGCGGTACGGCGACCAGCGATCCCGCGACCGCAACCCGCGCGGTCAAGGCGCTGCGCAACGCGCCGCCGACCGGAAACGGCGGCACCGTGCTGCGCGATCCCAATACGATCCAGACCGGCGGCGCAGGTGCCCCGGCACCCGGTGCGGGAGCCATGCAGTGAACGCCCCCTGGAAACCCGGCATGCTGACCGTCCGCGCCCCCTTCCTCGCCTTCGTCAGCGACGAATGGACGGCCGAGGCGATCCGTCCGCTGGTCGCCGAACAGGGCTGGTCGGTCGACAAGGTCATGAAGGGCGGCCTGTCCGGGGCGATCCAGTCGCTGTCGGTATCGGCCAGCCCGCTGATCCTGCTCGTCGACCTGACCGAAACCGACGATCCCGCCAGCGAGATCAACAACCTGGCGGAGGTCTGTGAGCCCGGCACGATCGTGATCGCGATCGGCCCAGTCAACGATGTGCGCCTGTACCGATCGCTGGTGACGAGCGGGCTGCACGATTATCTGCTGAAGCCGCTCAATCCCGACCAGTTGCGCGATACGATCGGCCAGGCGCGCGCCATGGCCCATGCCCCCCGCCCCCTCGACACCGCACCGGAAAAGGCGCCTTGCACCGTCGCGGTCGTCGGCGTGCGCGGCGGCGTCGGGGCCTCGACCATCGCGACCTCGCTCGGCTGGCTGATGGCCGAACGGCTGGAGCGGACGACCGCGCTGCTCGACCTCGACGTGCATTTCGGCACCGCCGCGCTGGCGCTCGACCTCGAGCCGGGGCGCGGGCTGGTCGATGCGATCGACAATCCCAGCCGCATCGACGGGCTGTTCCTCGAACGCGCCATGGTCAAGGCGTCCGAGAAGCTGGCGATTCTGTCGGCCGAAGCGCCGATCAACGCGCCCGTCCTGACCGATGGCCTCGCTTTCGCCCAGTTGCAGGACGAGATGCGCCTCAATTTCGAGACGACCATCGTCGACCTGCCGCGCGGCCTTATGATCCAGCAGCCGATGCTGGTGGGATCGGCCCAGACCATCGTGCTGGTCACCGATCTGACCCTGGCCGCCGCACGCGACACGATCCGCCTCCTTGCCTGGGCCAAGGCGCATGCGCCCCAGGTGACGGTTCTGACCGTCGCCAACAGGGTACAGCCGCCCGCGCAGAGCGAGATCAGCCAGAGCGATTTCGAGGGTTCGATCGAGCGCGCGCTGGATTTCGTCATCCCCTATGACCCCAAGCTGGTCGTCCAGGCCGCCAAGGTCGGCAAGCCCATCGCAGAACTGGGCCGCACGTCGCGCACTATCGCACCGCTGATCGAATTGACGCAGCGTCTCTGCGCCTCGGCCGAAGGCGGTGGGGCGGGCAGCCCCGCCCGGCGCGGGCTGCTCGATCGGTTCGACCTGAAATCGCTGCTGAAGAAGCGGGCGCGGGCCGACTGACCACCATGTCGATGACCGCGACCCTGATCTTGGCCATGGGCGTCTTCCTGACGCTGATGCTGGCGATGTCGGCCCTTGCCACCCCAGCTCGCTCGCGCAGCCAGACGCGGCGGCTGGCGGCGCTGCGCGGTCGCGTCGCGCTCGACCTCGGCAAGCCGCTGGAGGCGGTGACGGCCTCGCGCGGGATCGCGCTGGCCGGTGACACGCGGATGGACAAGGCGTTCGGCCGCCTGCTTCCCAATCCGGCCAAGCTCGCCACACGGCTGGACCGCACCGGGCGGGACTGGACGGTCGGCCAATATGGCATGGCGAGCGCGGGGCTGGCGTTCGGCCTGATGATCCTGCTGATGATCCTGGGCTGGTCGTTCTTCACCGCCCTTCTGGTCGGGCTCGGCATCGGCCTCTGGCTGCCGCACATGGTCGTCGGGCGAATGATCGCGAAGCGCCGCAACAAGTTCGTCACGCGCTTTCCCGATGCCATCGAGTTGCTGGTCCGCGGCCTGCGCTCGGGCCTACCGATCTCCGAGACGATGGCGGTCGTCGCGCTGGAGCTGCCCGGCCCGATCGGGGACGAGTTCCGCGCCGTCACCGACCGGATGCGGATCGGGCGCAGCATGGACGCGGCGCTTCAGGAAACCGCCGACCGGCTCGACATTCCCGAATTCCGCTTCTTCGTCATCGCCATCGCCATCCAGCGCGAGACCGGCGGCAACCTGGCCGAGACGCTGTCCAACCTGGCCGACGTGCTGCGCAAGCGTGCGCAGATGAAGCTGAAGATCAAGGCGATGTCGTCCGAATCCAAGGCATCGGCCTATATCATCGGGTGCCTGCCCTTTGCCGTGTTCGGCATGATCTGGATGATAAACCAGCCCTATATGGCACGCTTTTTCGTCGATCCCCGCCTCATGGTGGTCGGCGCGGCGGGCTTTATCTGGATGGGCCTGGGCGCCTTCATCATGTCCCGCATGATTAGCTTCGAGATCTGAATGACCGCTCCCGCGCCCACCCCTTTCGGCCTGGATCCGGCATCGCTCACCGCGTTGCTATGGGGCCTGTGCATCTTTGCGCTGCTGGTCGCGGGCTATGCCCTGATCGGCAGTCGCGATCCGATGACGCGCCGGGTGCGGGCGCTCAACGAACGGCGCGAGTTGCTGAAGAACGGCATCGTCAGCGCGCCCAAACCCCGCGCGCAGCTGATCGACCGCGCCACCCTGCTGGACCGGATGCGCAAGGTCCTGGGCGCGCTGAAGATGCTTCAGGACGAACAGCTCAAGGCCGTCCAGATCAAGCTGCTCCAGGCGGGCATCCGATCGAAGGACATGGCGGTCGCGGTGATCTTCGGACGGCTCGTCCTGCCGATCGTGCTGGGCGGGGCGATGGCGCTTTGGGTCTATGGGACCGAGGATTTCGCCGATTGGAGCGGGTTCAGCCGCTACATGATCGTCGCGGGCACGCTGGTCCTGTCCTATAAGGGCCCCGACCTGGCGTTGAAGAACCAGGTCGACAAACGCACCGCCGCGATCCGCAAGGGGCTGCCCGACGCGCTCGACCTGATGGTGATCTGTGCCGAGGCGGGCCTGACCGTCGATGCCGCCTTCGCCCGCGTCGCGCGCGAGCTGCGCCGCGCCTATCCCGAGCTGGGGGATGAGTTCCAGCTTACCTCGGTCGAACTGGGCTTCCTGACCGACCGGCGGCAGGCGCTGGAGAACCTCGCCATGCGGGTCAACCTCGACTCGCTGCGCGGGGTCGTCACCACCATGATCCAGACCGAGAAATACGGCACCCCGCTCGCCAGCGCGCTGCGCGTGCTGTCGGCCGAGTTCCGGCACGAACGCATGATGCGCGCCGAGGAAAAGGCCGCGCGCCTGCCCGCGATCATGACGGTGCCGCTGATCCTGTTCATCCTGCCGGTGCTGTTCGTCGTGATCCTTGGCCCTGCGGCCTGTTCGATCAAGGATACGCTCATCGCCGGGCAATAGAACCGGCTTCGCAACCAGCGTGCCGCCCAGTCGTTGATCGGTCGTAACAGACCAAATTCAACAGGATGGGATCGACGCGATGCTGTTCACTTCGACGACACAGTTCGCCGTGCTGGGGCTGGTCCTCATCGCGGGTTGGCTCTTCGGGCTGGCGAGCCATCCGGGCGGCCGCAAATGGCGCACCCGCTATTCGACCGAGCGCGACGCGCACGCCGCGCAGGTGAAGGACACCGAGGCCAAGCTGTCGGCGGCACGAGACCGCATCGCCGAGTTGGAAAAGGAAAACCACCGGCTGGCGAGCGCCCAGCCGGTCGCGGCCGCGCCGGTGGTGGAGCGGGCACCCTATCGTCCGGTCGCATCCAGCGCCGCGCGTCCGGCCTATCCGGCGGGGGAGCGTCGTGGGTGGTTCGATTTCGGGAATCGTGTGACGACGCACGGGTGATGGTTTTTTGGGGGTGGGGCTCGGTGAGACACCCTGCCCTCCCCCATCCCCTCCCGCTTGCGGGAGGGGCGTGCCAAGTATGGCAGTTTGGCGTTGCAACCAGCCTACCGCTCCTGAAAGAGGCGAGCAGGTAGCCTCATAACGCTCCCCTCCCGCAGGCGGGAGGGGATGGGGGAGGGAAAGAGGCCAGGCCACACACTCGCCGACCCCCCCTCCCCCAAAAATCACCGCGCCTTCAACGCCGCCTGCGCTGCGGCCAACCGCGCGATCGGCACGCGGTACGGGCTGGCCGAGACATAATCCAACCCGACCTGCTCACAGAAGGCGATCGACGCCGGATCGCCGCCATGCTCGCCGCAAATGCCCAGCTTGATCCCCGGCCGCGTCGCGCGGCCACGCTCGGCGGCCAGGCTGACCAGCTCGCCCACGCCCTCGACATCCAGGCTGACGAACGGGTCCTTGGCGTAGATGCCCTTCTCGACATAGGCGCTCAGGAAACGCGCTGCATCGTCGCGACTGACACCCAGCGTGGTCTGGGTCAGGTCGTTGGTGCCGAAGGAGAAGAATTCGCCGACCTCGGCGATTTCGCCCGCCTTCAGCGCGGCGCGCGGCAGCTCGATCATGGTGCCGACCAGATACTCGACCGTCTTGCCGCGTTCGGCGAAGACCGCCTGCGCGGCCTTGTCGACCACCGCCTTCATCAGCTCCAGCTCGCGGCGCGTGGCGACCAGCGGGATCATGACCTCGGGGATCGGCGCCTCGCCCGACTTCTCCGCCACGTCCAGAGCCGCCTCGAAGATGGCGCGCGCCTGAATCTCGTAGATTTCCGGGTACGTCACGCCCAGGCGGCAACCGCGATGGCCGAGCATCGGGTTGAACTCGTGCAACTCGTTGGCCCGGCGCTTGAGCGTATCGACGTCGACGCCCGCCGCCGTCGCGACCTCGGCGAACTCGGCCTCCTGCTGCGGCAGGAACTCGTGCAGCGGCGGGTCGAGCAGGCGCACCGTCACCGGCAGGCCCGCCATCACCTCGAAGATCGCGGTGAAGTCGGCACGCTGTTCGGGCAGCAGCTTGGCGAGCGCCGCACGGCGCCCCGCTTCGTCCGACGCCAGGATCATCTGGCGCACCGCCGTGATCCGCGCGGCGTCGAAGAACATATGCTCGGTGCGGCAAAGACCCACGCCCTCCGCACCGAAATCGCGCGCGGTCTGGCAGTCGAGCGGCGTTTCCGCATTGGCGCGCACCTTCAGACGACGGACCTGATCGGCCCATTCCATCAGCGTGCCGAAATCGCCCGCCAGCTCGGGCTGCACGGTGGCGACCGCGCCGACCATCACTTCGCCGGTCGACCCGTCGAGCGTCAGGATGTCGCCTTCGCGCACCTCACGGCTACCCACACGCAGCAGCTTGGCCTTGTTGTCGATCGACAGGCTGCCAGCGCCCGACACGCAAGGCCGACCCATGCCGCGTGCGACGACCGCCGCATGGCTGGTCATGCCGCCGCGCGCGGTCAGGATGCCCTTGGCCGCGTGCATGCCGTGAATGTCTTCCGGCGAAGTCTCGACACGGACGAGGATCACCGCCTCGCCCGCCGCCGCCGCGCGCTCGGCGGCATCGGCGTCGAACACCACCTTGCCCGACGCCGCGCCGGGCGACGCGGGCAGGCCCTTGGTCAGCACATCGCGCTTGGCATCGGGGTCCAGCGTCGGGTGGAGCAGCTGGTCGAGCGCCGCCGGATCGACCCGCGCGATCGCTTCCTCGCGGGTGATGAGGCCTTCATTCGCCATGTCGACCGCGATCTTCAGCGCGGCCTTGGCGGTGCGCTTGCCCGAACGGGTCTGGAGCATCCAGAGCTTGGCCTGTTCGACCGTGAACTCGATGTCCTGCATGTCGCGGTAATGGGTTTCGAGCTGGTCGAAGACGGCGGCCAGCTCGGCGTACACTTCCGGCATCGCCTCTTCCATCGAGGCGGGCTTGGCGTTCGCTTCCTCACGCGCGGCCTTGGTCAAATACTGCGGCGTGCGGATGCCCGCGACCACATCCTCGCCCTGCGCATTGATGAGGAATTCGCCGTAATAAGCGCGGTCGCCCTTGGACGGGTCGCGCGTGAAGGCCACGCCCGTCGCCGAGGTGTCGCCCATATTGCCGAAGACCATCGCCTGCACGTTGACGGCGGTGCCCCAGTCGGCGGGAATGTCGTTCAGGCGGCGATAGACCTTGGCGCGCTCCGACTGCCACGATCCGAACACCGCGCCGACCGCGCCCCAGAGCTGGTCGTGCACGTCCTGCGGGAAGGGCTTGCCCCATTGTTCCTCGACCAGACCCTTATAGGTCGTGACCAGCGCCTTCCAGTCCTCGGCCGACATCTCGGTATCGAGGGTGAAGCCATTGTCTTCCTTGGCGATCTCCAGCGCTTCTTCGAAGGCACCGTGATCCAGCTCCAGGACGACATCGGCATACATCTGGATGAAGCGGCGATAGCTGTCCCAGGCGAAACGCTCGTCGCCCGCTTTCTTCGCCAGCCCCTCGACCGTCTGGTCGTTGAGGCCGAGGTTCAGCACCGTGTCCATCATGCCCGGCATCGACACCCGCGCGCCCGAGCGGACCGAGACCAGCAACGGGTTTTGCGCGTCACCGAAGCGCTTTTCCGTCACCGCCTCGATATGCGCGATGCCATCGGCGACCTCGTCGCGCAGTTCCTGCGGAAACTGCTCGCCATCCTCATAATAGCGGGTGCACATCGCGGTCGAGATGGTGAAGCCCGGCGGCACCGGCAGCCCGATCGAGGCCATTTCGGCCAGGTTCGCGCCCTTGCCGCCAAGCAGGTTCTTGTCCCCCTTGCCGCCGTCCGAAACGCCGCCGCCGAAACGGTACACATAGGTCATCGGTTCGATCCTTTACTGGTCGTCACGTCCGACGCCCTGGGGACACAGGCGTCGGTGTTAATAAGGCGATATTGCCGGAGAGGAAGACAGGAACGTTTGCCCCCGCCTCCCGATCCGGATCACGTCATCCCTCGATCCTCGAGAAGTCCGCCACCGTATGCACGGCGGCCCGCACCCGCGCGAGTAGCGCGAGGCGCGCGGTTCGCTTGTCCATGTCGGCGTCGTTGACGGTCACATCGTCGAAGAAGCGGTCGATCGGCGCGCGAAGCGAGGCCAGCGCGGCCATCGCGGCCTCGAAATCCTCGGCCTTCACCGCGTCCGCCGCCTTGGGCTCGGCGGGGTCGAGCGCCGCGATCAGTTCGGCCTCGGCGGGTTCGGGGGTATAGGTCGGCGCGGTCCAGGCCTGGTCGCCCTCGACGCGTTCCTTCTTCAGAATGTTCGCGGCGCGCTTGTACCCGGCGAGCAGGTTGGTGCCGTCATCGGTGGTGACGAAGGCTTGCAGCGCACGGACACGGGCGAGCAGGCGAACGAGGTCGTCCTCGCCGCCGAGCGCGAACACCGCGTCGATCAGGTCGTGACGGACGCCTGCCTCGCGTTGCTGGACCTTTAAGCGGTCGATGAGGAATTGCATGACCTCATCGACCTGAACCGGGTTGGGGGCTTCGATACGCGCCAACATGGCCGCGCTCACCGCACCGAACAGACGTGCACGAAGCTCGTTCCGGTTCAGCAATTCCAATACGCCAAGACCAGCACGGCGCAGCGCGAATGGGTCCTTCGACCCGGTGGGCTTCAACCCAACCGAGAAGAACTGCGCCAACGTATCCAGCTTATCCGCCAGCGCGACCGCCACCGTCACCGGCGCGGTAGGAACGTCGTCCCCCTGCCCGACCGGCTTGTAGTGATCGCGAACCGCCTCGGCCACGCGCGGGTTCTCGCCCTGCGCGGCGGCATAATAGCCCCCCATCAGGCCCTGCAATTCGGGGAACTCGCCGACCATGCCGGTGACGAGATCGGCTTTCGCAAGGTACGCGGCGCGCTCCGCCAGATCGGCAAGCTCGCCCCCCCCGTAAACGGGGGGGGATGGGGGGGGGACCTCTCCACCAGCGACGTCGCTCGGGGCACTGCCCTCCCCTAGCCCCTCCCGCCTGCGGGAGGGGGATTCGGTGACGATTCCCTCTTCGACCAGCCAGCGGGCCAGCTTGGCCACCCGCTCGACCTTGTCGGCGACGGTGCCGAGCTTTTCGTGGAAGACGATCTTTTCCAGCTTCGGGCGCAGATCGTCGAGCTTCGTCTTCAGGTCCGTCTCGTAGAAGAAGCGCGCGTCGGACAGGCGGGCAGCGAGCACCTTGCCATTGCCCTCGACGATCTTCGCGCCGCCGTCGCTCGCCTCGATATTGGCGGTGCAGACGAACGCGTTCGCCAGCTTGCCGTCGGCGGAGCGGCAGACGAAATATTTCTGGTTCACCCGCGCGGTCAGCTGGATGACCTCGGGCGGCACGTCGAGATAGGCTTCGTCGAAGCGACCGAGCAGCGGCACCGGCCATTCGGTCAACCCGGCATTCTCGGCGACCAGACCGTCGTCCTCGACCAGTTCCAGCCCTGCCTCGGCGGCCAGCGCGGAGGCGCGCGCGCGGATGATCGCGGCGCGCTCGTCCTGATCGACCAGCACCTTCGCGGCGCGCAGCTGGTCGACATAGGTATCGGCGCCGGTCAGCACGATCTCGGCGGGCGCGTGGAAGCGGTGACCGCGCGTGACATTGCCGCTGGTGATCCCGGCGATTGCGAACGGCACCACCTCGCCCCCGAACAGCGCGACGATGGCGTGCAGCGGGCGGACCCAGCGCATCGACTCGGTCGAGGCGGACTCGGCGCCCCAGCGCATCGACTTGGGCCAGGGGAAGGCGCGGACGATCGCGGGGATCGCCTCGGCCAGAACCTCGGCGGTCGCGCGGCCGGGCTTTTCGGTGATCGCGAAGAGCACGCCATCGCGCTCGGTCAGCTGCTCGCGCGTCAGCCCGGTCTTGCGCAGGAAGCCCTCCAGCGCCTGCGGCGGGGCGGAGGCGCGCGGGCCCTTCACTTCCTCGGACACCGCCTCGGTCGCGGCCGGAAGCCCGCGCGCGATCAGCGCCAGGCGACGCGGCCCCGCATAAGTGACGATCTCACCCGCCGACAGACCGGCCTTGGCGAGTTCGGCGGTGAAGAGCTTGGCGAGGTTATCCCGCGCGCCCGCCTGCATCCGGGCGGGGATTTCTTCGGAGCGGAGTTCGAGCAGAAAATCGGTCATCACGCGGCCCAGCCGTTCTTGTCCATCCAGGCGCCGCACGCGCCCTTCGCCAGATCGCGGACGCGGCCCATATAGGCCTGGCGCTCCGCCACCGAGATCACGCCGCGCGCCTGCAGCAGGTTGAAGGTGTGGCTGGCCTTGATCGCCTGTTCATAGGCGGGGATGGGCAGCTTGGCCTCCAGGCAGCGTTCGCACTCCGCCGCCGCCTTTTTGAAGGCATCGAACAGCGTGTCGGTGTCGGCGACCTCGAAATTCCAGGTCGACATCTGCTTCTCGTTCTCGAGAAACACGTCGCCGTAGCTTACGCCCGCATCGTTGAAGCGCAGGTCGTACACATTGTCGACATCCTGGATATACATCGCCAGACGCTCGAGCCCGTAGGTCAGCTCGCCCGCGACCGGCTTCATGTCGTATCCGCCCATCTGCTGGAAATAGGTGAACTGGGTCACCTCCATCCCGTCGCACCAGACTTCCCAGCCCAGGCCCCAGGCACCCAAGGTCGGGCTTTCCCAGTCGTCCTCGACGAAGCGGATGTCGTGCTTGGCCATGTCGACGCCGATCGCGGCCAGGCTGCCCAGATACAGGTCCTGCAGGTCGGCTGGCGAGGGCTTCAGGATCACCTGATACTGGTAATAATGCTGGAGCCGGTTGGGGTTCTCGCCATAGCGGCCATCGGTCGGGCGGCGGCACGGCTGGACGAAGGCGGCGTTCCAGCTGTCCGGCCCCAGCGCGCGCAGCGTGGTCGCGGGGTGAAAGGTGCCCGCCCCCATCTCCATGTCATAGGGTTGCAGGATCACGCATCCGCGCTCGCTCCAATAATCATGGAGGGTGAGGATCATGCGCTGGAAGGACATGGGTCCTCCCGTGGGGCCGTTTCGGGTCTGCATAATGGCGCAGGCTTTGGCGGATGGCCCTTTCGCGGTCAAGGACGGCCGCCATCCTCATCCCCCGTCATTGCGAGCGCAGCGAAGCAATCCAGGGTGTGCTCGCCCGTGGCTCTGGATTGCTTCGCTGCGCTCGCAATGACGGAGCAAAGTCAACCACGCGTGATATTTTGTCAGGTCTTGTTGACAATATCACGACTCGCTGTCACTTTGTCATGGTCACCTGACATTACGTCATGCACGGGTGACAAAGGGAGGTTGGCCATGCAAGAGGAGGTGGACATGAAAAATCGCCTCAAGGTGCTGCGCGCCGAACGCAACTGGAGCCAGGCGGAACTCGCCGGGCGGCTGGACGTGTCGCGCCAGGCCGTCAACGCCATCGAAACGGGGAAATACGACCCCTCGCTGCCGCTCGCATTCCGCATCGGCCGCCTGTTCGAATTGCCCATCGAGGAGATTTTCGATGATGAACATGACGGCGAGTGAGGGCAGCGCCCGCTGGGGCGAGAGCCGGGAGGCCGCGCGCACGGCGCGCCGGAAGCGACGTCGGATGGTGCTGGTCGCCGTGGCCGTCCTGCTGGTGGTCGGACTTCCGTTCCTGGAGGGATTTGTCGACGGATTGTTCCATCTTCCCCGCGCATCCGCACCACGGCCACTGGCCCAGATCACAGCGGTCGTCATCCTGATCGTCGGGGGCATCGTGACCTGGCGCAACTGGCGCGAAACCGATGAGATGCAGCGGCGGCTGGCGATCGAAACCTGGGCCGTGATCGGACTGGCGAACTTCGTCCTGCACCCGGTGCTGACGATCATCGGTGCCCAGACGCACCAGACTGATTTCGAGGACAATAGCTGGTGGGCCTCGGTCGCCATCGGCATGGCCTTCTATGTCATCCGGCGGGTGCGGTCATGAGCCGCCGTCTGACCCGCACGGTCATCGGCACCGGCATCGCGCTGTCGCTGCTCGGCTGGGGTGCCGGACGCGTGGGAGAGATCACGCTCGATACACTCCGCCCCGATATTCGGGCCGCTAGGACCGCCGCCTATAATGTGCGGATGCCCGCCTTTTCCGTCCATCTTTCCATCGAGGTGCGACCGTGACTGATCTATTCCAACGCGACAGCCGTGGCCCCAGCGAGCGCGCCAATCGCCGTCTGGTTGCCATCTCCGGCGCTGTCGGCGGCGTCATGGGCCTCTCCATGGCTCTTGTGGCGATCCTTTCCACCCCAGCGGGAATGAAGCCCAGCACATTGGACATGTGGACGTCACCTTTGCCGCTCTGGTTCGCGATCCTCATGGCACTGATGTGGGGCGTCGTAGTGCCTATCATTTCCTGGCGCTGGCACCGGGTGGTCGATGAGCATGAAAGCCGCGCCTATCGCGACGGCGCGCTGGCGGCCTTCTATGTCGTCGGCTTAGGCGCCCCCGTCTGGTGGTTCCTCTGGCGCGGCGGCGTGCTGCCGCCCCTACAGGTCGAATGGGTCTACGTCGCCCTGATGGCGACCTGCGGCATCGTCTGGATGTGGCGCAAATACGTCTGAGCTTCCGGCCCTTTATCCCATCCGGCCCTTCCTTTTCCGAAAGTCCGATCCCATGAAGACGATCATGAAAGCCGCCCTCACCTCGCTCGCGCTGATGCTGGCGCTGCCCGCCTGTGCGCAGAGCAAACCCGCGCAAAACCCCAATGACGCGGACCCCGCGCTCTGGGTGGTCAAGGATGCCGACACCACCATCTATCTGTTCGGCACCATCCATGTGCTGAAGCCCGGCCTGTCCTGGTTCGACGAGGCGGTGAAGACCGCCTTCGACAAGTCGGACCAGCTGGTCCTGGAAATGGTGCAGCCCGACCAGGCGACGATGCAGCAGATCGTGCTGAAGAACGGTATCGTCACCACCGGCCCGACGCTGACCGAACAGCTGCCCGCCGACAAGCGTGGCGCCTATCTGAAGGCGCTGACCGATGCAGGCCTGCCGCCCCAAGCGTTCGACCGGATGAAGCCGTGGCTGGCGGGCGTCACCCTGTCGATCGCGCCGATCCAGAAGCTCGGCTACGATCCCAAGAACGGCCCGGAGACGGTGCTGGCCGACGCGGCCAAGGCCGCGAACAAGCCGGTCGCGGGGCTGGAGACCGCCGAGCAGCAGATCGGCTATTTCAACGGCCTGTCGCAAAAGGCGCAGATCGACTTCCTGACCTCCACGGTCGAGGACCTGCCCAAGGCGGGTGAGGAAATGGCCGAGATGGTCGACGAATGGGCCAAGGGCGATCCCGACGCGCTGGCCCGCACGATGAACGACAGCCTGAAGGACTCGCCCGAGGTCGCCAAGACCCTGCTGACCGACCGCAACGCCCGCTGGGCGACGTGGATCAATGAACGGCTGGCCAAGCCCGGCACTGTCTTCGTCGCGGTCGGCGCGGGCCATCTGGCGGGCAATGACAGCGTCCAGGCGCAACTCGCCAAGCAGGGGATCAAGGCGGAACGCATCGTTTATTGAGCCCAACCTGCGCGCCGCTCTCCTTCGGGAGGGCGGCGCGCCCTATTCCTCCGCCGTCAGATCATCATCGGACGGCTCGTAGCCGAGTATGTCGCCCGGCTCGCATTCCAGATAGCGGCAGATGGCGGCCAGCGTCGAAAAGCGCACGCCCTTCACCTTGCCCGACTTCAGCAGCGACAGGTTCGATTCGGTGATCCCGATCGCCTCGGCCAGTTCCTTCGACTTCACCTTGCGCCGTACCAGCATCAGATCGAGATGGACGGTCACGGGCATCAGACGATCTCGGCCAGATCGCCCCGCGCGCGCAACCCCGCCGCCAGCGCCCAGATCGCAGCCCAGGCCGCCCCGGCGAACAGCAGCCGCTCGATGATCTGGGTGAAGTCGATCAAATAGGAAAAAGCCCCGACATCCGTCATCGCGCCGAGAAAGACGGCGTCGCGCAGCACTTGCGCAAGGGGTTCGACGATCGCCATGATGATCGCCACCGCCGTCGCCCGCTGCAGCCAGCGTATTCCGCGCCAATCGCGATGCTCCTGCCGGTTGCCGAACGACCATAGCGCCTTGCCGACGGAGAAGAACAACAGGGTGAAGGGCAGGATGTCCAGCATCTGGATGCCGAACAGTCGCCGCCACCAATAGGGCTCCGCCATGGCGGCGGTCATTCGTTCCGGGGCCTTTGGCAAGCTGGCGATGACGTGTCGGACCTCCGGCGACAATTGATCAAGCGGCTGGGGCTTTGGGCGGCATCCGTCATTACAATCGATCATGAAGGCCTGCCACTGCGGCCCCACCAACATCGCAGGCAGCGTTGCCGCCCCCGCCCCCGCGATCAGAAAGCACAGCAGCGCGAACACCCGCACCACCCGCGCGCGCCCACGGCTCATGAAATATCTGTCCGACATCACATTCTTTCTGTTTTACAGAAATTCATAATCATCATACATCAACCTTCATAGGGAATCGATGGGGAGCCCCTATGACCAAAGGACGTTTTCGATGCGCCTCCAGTTCGCCGCCGCCCTGCTGATCTGCCTGCCCGCGACCGCCTTCGCGCAGGACAAGCCCGCCTTTGCCGGCCCTTATGCGGGACTGGAGGCCGGGGTCCTGATCCATGGCTTCCGCCTTGGCGATGACATCAACAGCCGCAAATATGTGGGGGCGGGGCTGGCCGGGGGTGGCTTTGCCGGGATCATGCTGCCCGCCAGCGAACGCCTGCTCCTGGGGGGCGAAGTAGCGGTCCAGGCTGGGGGCGGCACCGTGCGCAGCCAGGAGATTTTCGCGTTCTACGAGCAGAAGGCGCGCTGGGGCTATAGCGTGACCGCACGGGCAGGATATGTGCTCGGCGATCGCACCATGGTATTCGCCGAGGCGGGCTATGGCGGCTATCGCTACGACGTGCGGCTGGCGAACGTCATCGACGATGACGGCAACGGACCCAGCGGGCTGGTCGGCGGCATCGGGATCGAGCGGCAGATCGGCCGCAACGTCGCGGTTCGCCTGCGCGCCCAGGCGGGATCCGAGCATGGCCGCGTCCTTATCGGCCTGCCGATCCGCTTCTGAGGATAAGGCGGCGCGTGGCTTGCCTTTTGCGGGCTTTGCGGCTATGCGCCGCCGCTTCCGGTCATGGTCATCCCTGGAGGCGTGGTCGGAAGCCTATATCCATTTTGTTTCGGAGTAACTGGAATGAGCGACACCCTTACGCTCGCCGCCGAGACGCGCGATCAGGTTGGCAAGGGAGCCTCCCGTTCGCTGCGTCGTGAAGGCCGCGTCCCCGCCGTGATCTATGGCCGCAACCAGGCCGCCGCGTCGATCCATCTCGAAGAGAAGGCCCTCGTCAAGGCGCTGATGACGGGTCATTTCTTCACCTCGGTCATCATGGTGGACGGCCAGCGCACGCTGGCGAAGGACGTCGCGTTCCATCCGGTCACCGACCGTCCGCTGCACGTCGACTTCCTGCGCATCGGCGAGCATGAGACCGTCACGGTCGCCGTGCCCGTCGTGTTCACCGACGAAGACGAGAGCGGCGTGAAGCAGGGCGGCGTCCTGAACGTCACCCGCCACGAGATTGAGCTGGTCGTCGACGCCGCCAACATCCCGGCCGAAATCAGCATCTCGCTGAAGGGTCTGGCCGTAGGCGACTCGATCCACATCTCGGACGTGAAGCTGCCCAAGGGCGCCGAGCCCGCCATCGACGACCGCGACTTCGCGATCGCCACCATCGTCCCGCCGACGGTCCCGACCGCCGCTGACGAGGCGGCCGACGCCGAGGCGCAGGCCGAAGGTTCGGAAGAGGCCTGATCCGGCCCCGCTTCCCCCTCGGGGTCAGCGAACGAAAAGAAGGGCAGGTGGCGGCGACGCCCCTGCCCTTTTTCGTGCCCGTCTCAAATCCTCCCCATCTGACGACGGGGCGGAATAAGAGGACAGCGAAAGGGCCGCCGAACCCGAAGGTCCGACGGCCCCGCTCATCCCCGCTCGGGGAATCGTCGGAACGGAGGGAGTGTTCCGATTTAGCCCTGGCCCTGGCTCAGGAAGCCGGTCAGCTCGGTCTTGGACACCGTCTTGTCCTTGTCGGTGTCGGCCTGGGCGAAGGCGCTGCCGACCCACTTCTTGGTGGCGGGCGCATCGGCCTTGGTCGACGGATCGGTCTGCGACTTCAGCGCGACCATCCACTGGGCGAACTCGGCCTTGTTCAGCTTGCCATCACCGTCCTTGTCATAGGTCGGGAACTGTGTGTCGACGACCTGGGCGATCTGGCTGCCATTGGCCTGCACCTGACCCTGAGTTGATGCGGACGCATCAGCCGTGGGCTGCGCAATCTGCGCCGGATCCGCCGTGGTTGCGGGCGCCCCTTGCGGCGCGGCCGGAGTGGTTTGGGCTGGCGCAGGCGTGACCTGGGCCAGAACGGGGGCAGACGCCATCATCGCGGCGCCAAGAATAGCATATTTCATCATCTCGTCTCTCCCTTACGTTGGTCGAACGATGACTGTGAAGATCAGGAACGCATCTTCGTCGTTAGTGATACGGCCCTAAACTCCATTATGCTATATGGCGATCCATCCTTGGGATTTGAAGGCTCGGCTCGTCCCTGCTAACGGCACGGTACGCCGTGATTCCGAGAGGGAGTGCACGGTGAGCCGTGCCGTTTCCACGACCTGAAGGTGCCCCGATGATTCCGCGCTATTCCCGTGCCCCCATGACCCGGATCTGGGATCCGCAGACCCGCTTCCGCATCTGGTTCGAGATCGAGGCGCACGCCACCGACGCGCTCGCCGAGTTGGGCGTGGTGCCCAAGGAAGCGGCGGCGCGCATCTGGGAAGCCGACAAGGCCGCCGGGGACTTCGACATCGACCGTATCGATTCGATCGAGGCCGAGACCAAGCACGACGTCATCGCCTTTCTGACCCATGTCGCCGAGCGCACCGGCCCGGAGGCGCGCTTCCTGCATCAGGGCATGACCTCGTCCGACGTGCTCGACACCTGCCTGGCGGTGCAGCTCGCCCGCGCCTCGGATATCCTGCTCGAAGACCTCGACGCGCTGCTCGCGGTCATCAAGCGTCGCGCCTATGAGCACAAGCTGACCCCGACCATCGGGCGCAGCCATGGCATCCATGCCGAGCCGGTGACCTTCGGCCTGAAGCTGGCGCAGGCCTATGCCGAGTTCGACCGCAACCGCGCCCGCCTGGTCGCCGCGCGTGCCGACATCGCCACCTGCGCCATCTCGGGCGCGGTCGGCACCTTCGCCAATATCGACCCCAGCGTCGAGGCGCATGTCGCCGAGAAGATGGGGCTGACCGTCGAGCCCGTCTCGACCCAGGTCATCCCGCGCGATCGCCATGCGATGTTCTTCGCCACGCTGGGCGTCATTGCCAGCTCGATCGAGCGTCTGGCGACCGAGGTCCGCCACCTGCAGCGCACCGAGGTTCTGGAAGCCGAGGAATATTTCTCGCCCGGCCAGAAGGGCTCGTCGGCGATGCCGCACAAGCGCAATCCGGTGCTGACCGAGAACCTGACCGGCCTGGCGCGCATGGTCCGCGGCTATGTCACCCCGGCGCTGGAGAATGTCGCTTTGTGGCATGAGCGTGACATCAGCCACTCCTCGGTCGAGCGCTATATCGGCCCCGACGCGACCATCACGCTCGACTTCGCGCTCGCCCGCCTGACCGGCGTGATCGACAAGCTGGTCGTCTATCCGGCGCGGATGGAGAAGAACCTCAACAAGATGGGCGGTCTGGTCCATTCGCAGCGCGTTCTGCTGGCGCTGACCCAGGCGGGCGTGAGCCGCGAGGACAGCTACCGCCTGGTCCAGCGCAACGCGATGAAGGTTTGGGAGTCGGATGGCGAACTGTCGCTGATGGAGCTGCTCAAGGCCGATGCGGATGTCACCGCCGCCCTGTCGGCAGAGGAGATCGAGGCGCGGTTCGACCTCGATTATCATTACAAGAATGTCGACACGATCTTCGCGCGGGTGTTTGGCGAGGCTTAAGGTTGGGGGGAGTCCCAACGGCGGGATAGCTTGCCGAACCGGACTCCCCTCCCCCACCCCCTCCCGCCTGCGGGAGGGGAGTTATTTGGGGAAACCGTTGCCATCCAACCTCTCCCCTCCCGCAGGCGGGAGGGGTTGGGGGAGGGAACACCAGTCGTTATCCGAGCGACCGGCGCACGAATCTCACCCCACCCAACCCGCCAACCAATCCGCCACCGCCTGCGGCGTCATCGCCCGCGCATCGGCCAGCGCCGTCTCCCGCCCCGCATTGACCAGCTTATTGGTCTTCGGGTCGACGATCAGCACGGCGGGCACCCCGGCCAGCCGCCCCTTGATCCCATAGGACGCCGGAATATCCATATTCTGGTCGAATCGGCCGACATCGACCGTCACCACCTCGAAATGCTTGGCGACGAAGGGGCGCATCTGCGGCGTCTCCATCACGCCCGCCAGCAACCGGCAGTCGAGGCACCAGTTACCGCCCAGGTCGATCAGCACCCGCTTGTGCGCCTTGACCGCCCGCGCCCGCGCCGCTGCGATCTGCGCCTTGGCGTCACCGGCATGATAGGGCAGCGGCAGCGGCTTAGGCAGCGCCTCGAAGCTGGCGATCCCGACACGTGGCGCGGATACGGGCGCGGCCGCGGGCAGGAGCAGCGCACACGCAGCGATCAGGGGCAAAGCGGCTTTCCACGACGACATGACGATCTCCATCCTTATTCGCGCCATTGGAGCGCCCCCGCCGCTGCAATGCAATATGGCTTTACTTGGGGAGAACCGTGCCCCGGCTATGCCCCGCCCTCGGGGATCAGCGACGGCACATCGTGCACTGCCAGAACCCAACGGTAGAAGGCGTCGACGAGATAAAGGCGCATCGTCGTCGGCTCGACGTTCAGCTGATTCACCCCTTCGAGGCATTCGGGCGAATTTACGAGCATCGCCTGTTCGATTCCGCGGACCAGATCGCCTCCCTGCCTCGCATGGAACAGGCGGGTAGCGAGGACCGGCTGCGTCTGCACCAGGCATGCCGCGACGATATAGCCGGACAATTCGGGATTCTGCCGATAGCGATTGTGCTGCGTCTCCACCTTGCGGAACCGCGCACGGACAGCCGGATCGAAGGTCTGCGCGGCGGTCAGCGACGCATGGGGCACGAAGGTCCGCAACGTCCGCTCGATCAGGATACCGCGATCGATCAGGCTTTGCCCGGCCATGCCGGGATTCCAAGGCGCAAAGGTGCCGCGCGGTGGATAGCAACCCCAGTTGGTCGAGATCAGCCATCCTTGCGCATATTCGGTGCTGGCCAGCGCGGGTGGCCCCTCCACCGCCTTGCGCAGCCAGTTGCGATCGGCCTTGCTCAAGGCGCAGGCCAGATACTGGTCGGCACGTTCATAGATGATGTCGATCTTGGTGTTGTCGACGGGAGCCCAGCGCACGTTGATCGGCAATTCATCGCGCGGAAGGCTGAGCGCCTTCACGATGATCTCGTCGGAGGAACCGCCGTCCGGCAAGACCGGCTTTTCCGCCCCGCGCGATTGGCCGTCACGCGCCGATACCGGATCGGAAAACATCGCGCCCATGGCGATCAAGCAAGCAAACAGCCGACGCATCGCAGAACTTCCTCTTAAAAGTCGCACCCGGATCTTGACTCTGCTGTCAGCCACGAGTCAACACGGCCGGAGCTATTGCCAGCCCCGGCCGTGCCGAATCCAATATTTTGAGAAACATGCCGAAAGCGGTTTACTCGCCCGCGAACACACTCTTCAACTTGGCGAAAAAGCCTTGGCTTTCGGGGCATTCGTCGCCCGTCTCGGTTTCGCGGAAGAGTTCGAGCAGTTCGCGCTGCCGGGTCGACAGCTTGGTCGGGGTTTCGACCTCGATCTGGATGACCAGGTCGCCGGTGCCGCGTCCCTGGAGCACAGGCATGCCCGCCCCCCGCTGGCGGAGTTGCTTGCCCGACTGGATGCCCGCCGGAATCTTGATCTCATGGCTGCGGCCATCGAGGCCGGGGATCGACAGTGATCCGCCCAGCGCGGCCGTCGTGAAGCTGATCGGCGCGCGCGCGAACAGGGTGGTGCCCTCACGCTCGAAGATCGCGTGCCGCTTCACATGCAGGAAGATGTAGAGGTCGCCCGCAGGTGCTCCGCGCGCACCCGCCTCGCCCTCGCCGGACAGGCGGATGCGGGTGCCTTCGTCGACGCCCGCCGGGATGTTGACGGCCAGCGTCTTGGTCTTCTCGACGCGGCCCTCGCCGCGGCAATCCGGGCAGGGATCGGCGATGATCTGGCCTGCGCCCTGACACACCGGGCAGGTCCGCTCGACCACGAAAAAGCCCTGCTGCGCGCGCACCTTGCCATGGCCGCCGCACTGCTGACAGGTCTTGGCGCTGGTTCCGGCCTTGGCGCCCGTACCGTCGCAGGTGTCGCAGGCGGCCGAAACGTCGACCGTGATCTCGGTCTGCTTGCCGTGGAACGCTTCCTCCAGCGAGATTTCCATGTCGTAGCGCAGGTCCGCGCCGCGCCGCGCCTGTTGCCGACCGCCGCCGCGTCCGCCACCCATGAATTCGCCGAAGACGCTTTCGAAAATGTCGGAAAAGGCGCCGAAATCCTGCCCACCATGGCCGCCGCCACCGCCGCCCATGCCCTGCTGGAAAGCGGCATGGCCATAGCGGTCATAGGCCGCCCGCTTCTGGGGGTCCTTCAGGCAGTCATAGGCTTCGCTGATCGCCTTGAACTTGGCCTCGGAATCCTTGCAGCCCGCATTGCGATCCGGGTGATATTGCATGGCCAGCTTGCGGTAGCGCGACTTGATCGTCGCATCGTCCGCCGTGCGCTCGCATTCGAGCAGTTCATAATAGTCGATCGTCGTGCTCATGCCCGGTCTCGCCCCTGCGCGTGTGGATGGTGCACCCACCGACCGTGCCGTCAGGCCGGACGGAGCGACACCGCCAAGCGCCTCGCCACTTCAAGCCCCGGATCGCGCCGGGGCGGTATTCCAACGTCAGTGCCATGGCCCGGCCCATCCGAAGAGGGGCCGGGCCAATGGTGTTACTTGGTGTCGTCGACTTCCGAGAATTCGGCGTCGACCACATCATCCTGCTTGGCCGCACCGGCATCAGCGGCAGGCGAAGCCTCGCCCTGCTGCTGCTTCTCGTAGATGGCCTGGCCCATCTTCATCGCGACCTGAGCGAGGGCCTGCGCCTTCTCGTTCATGGTGTCGGGGTTGCCACCCTCGACCGCCGTCTTGGTCTCGGCGATCGCCGCCTCGATTTCCGACTTCAGCGACGCGTCGATCTTGTCGCCATTGTCGGCCAGCTGACGCTCGGTGGTGTGGATGAGCGACTCGGCGTTGTTCTTGGCCTCGGCCTCGGCACGACGCTTCTTGTCCTCTTCCGCGAACTTCTCCGCGTCACGGACCATCTGGTCGATGTCGTTGTCCGACAGACCGCCCGATGCCTGGATGCGGATCTGCTGCTCCTTGCCGGTGCCCTTGTCCTTGGCCGAGACGTTGACGATGCCGTTGGCGTCGATGTCGAACGTGACCTCGATCTGCGGCACGCCACGCGGCGCGGGCGGGATGCCGACCAGGTCGAACTGACCCAGCAGCTTGTTGTCCTGCGCCATCTCGCGCTCGCCCTGGAAGACCCGGATCGTCACCGCGTTCTGGTTGTCGTCGGCGGTCGAATAGACCTGGCTCTTCTTGGTCGGGATCGTCGTGTTGCGGTCGATCATCTTGGTCATGATGCCGCCCAGCGTCTCGATACCCAGCGACAGCGGGGTCACGTCGAGCAGCAGCACGTCCTTCACGTCGCCCTGCAGCACGCCCGCCTGGATCGCCGCGCCCATGGCGACGACTTCGTCGGGGTTCACGCCGGTGTGCGGGTCCTTGCCGAAGAAGTTCTTTACCACCTCACGGACGCGCGGCATGCGGGTCATGCCGCCCACCAGCACCACGTCGGCGATCTCGTCGGCCTTCATGCCCGCATCGGCCAGCGCCTTCTTGCAGGGCTCCAGCGTGCGCTGGATCAGGTCCTCGACCAAACGCTCCAGATCGGCGCGGGTGATCGTCTTGACCAGATGCTTAGGGCCGTTCTGGTCGGCGGTGATGAAGGGCAGGTTGACCTCGGTCGACTGGGCCGAAGACAGCTCGATCTTCGCCTTTTCGGCCGCTTCCTTCAGACGCTGGAGCGCCAGCTTGTCCTTGGTGAGGTCGATGCCCTCATCCTTCTGGAAGCCCGAGGCCAGGAAGTCGACGATCTTGTTGTCGAAGTCTTCGCCGCCCAGGAAGGTGTCGCCGTTGGTCGCCTTCACCTCGAACACGCCGTCGCCGATCTCGAGGATCGAGATGTCGAACGTGCCGCCGCCAAGGTCATAGACCGCGATCGTCTTGCCGTCCTGCTTCTCCAGGCCATACGCCAGCGCCGCCGCGGTCGGCTCGTTGATGATGCGCAGCACTTCGAGACCGGCGATCTGGCCGGCGTCCTTGGTCGCCTGGCGCTGCGCGTCGTTGAAATAGGCCGGAACCGTGATGACCGCCTGGGTCACAGTCTCGCCGAGGTACGATTCGGCGGTTTCCTTCATCTTCTGCAGCGTGAAGGCCGAGATCTGCGACGGGCTGTAATCCTTGCCGCCCGCATTCACCCAGGCGTCGCCGTTGGGTCCGCGCGCGATGGCGTACGGAACCAGCTCGGTGTCCTTCTTGGTGACGGGATCGTCGAAGCGACGACCGATCAGGCGCTTCACCGCGAAGATGGTGTTGTCGGGGTTCGTCACCGCCTGGCGCTTGGCAGGCTGGCCGATCAGACGCTCGCCATCCTTGGCGAAGGCGACGATCGACGGCGTGGTGCGTGCACCTTCCGCGTTTTCGATAACCTTGGGCTTGCCGCCCTCCATGACAGCGACGCAGCTGTTGGTGGTGCCGAGGTCGATGCCGATCACTTTTGCCATAAGTCTCTAAATGCCCCTCAAGAACATAGTCTGGAAGTCCAATGCCGGGGTTCGCCGGTCCCGAAAGCGGCAACCCGAAAACCCCGTTCACGAAGGCGGATATAGGTGGGCGTTTTGTTGCCGCAAGATTGGATGGAACCTAGTGTCGCGTCAGGATTTGCCGAAACGGGAGGGTTTGTCATGCGTCGCGCCACTTTTCTGGGCCTTTGGGCACTCGCCGGGGTGGCGACGCTGGGCGGTTGCTCCTCCAAGCCCGAGCTTTCGACCGAAGAGGGCTGGGTCCGCCTGGCCGCCGTGCCGGGGCGCCCGGCCGCCGCTTATTTCATCATCCATGGCGGCCCCAAGCCGTTGAACCTGATCGGGGTCAGCAGCGACGTCGCGATCACCAGCGAGATGCATGAGGGCGGCATGGCGATGAAGAAGGTCGATTCCGTGCCCATCCCGGCGGGCGGCACCGTCGCCTTTCAGCCGGGCGGTCGGCATGTGATGCTGTACGACATGAATCCGGGGGTGAAGCCGGGGCGTATCCTGTCGCTGCTCCTGACCTTCTCGGACGGCACGCGCCTCCGCCAGGGCGCGCGGGTGATCGCGGCGGGCGATCCTGCGCCGCAAAGCTGATGACGGCAAAACGTCCCCTGACCCCGGCCGAGGAAGCGCTGGCGCGTACCGTGTTCGGCGATGCGATCGACTATGCGCAAGTGCGGCTATCGCAGACCAAATGGGCGTTCTTCCAGCCGCGCGACACGGTGATGGCCCCGACCGGCTGCATCCATTTCCATCCCAAGAGCGATTTGTGGCGGGCGGATTTCGGTGCCTGCCCGCTGCATGAGCAGGGGCTGTTCATCCATGAGATGGTGCATATCTGGCAGCATCAGCGGGGCATCTTCCTGCCGCTGAAACGCCATCCCTTTTGCCGCTACAGCTATTGCCTGAAGCCCGGACAGCGTTTCGATCGCTATGGCATCGAGCAGCAGGCGGAGATCGTTCGCCATGCCTTTCTGCTGAAGCGTGGCGCGGTGGTCGCGGGGGCGCCGCCATTGGCGCAGTATCAGACATTGGTGCCGTTTCGGGGGACTCGCTGAGGTTTTGCTTGGGGCGAGTGCCCTCCCCCATCCCCTCCCGCCTGCGGGAGGGGCGTGCTTTTGGTGGCCGCGCGCATCGCCGCATCGTTGGTCCCTGAGGCAGCCGCGCATCGCCCCCCTCCCGCAAGCGGGAGGGGATGGGGGAGGGAAAGCCCGAACCCCGAAAATATCCCCACCACCCGCTAGACCGTGATGGCGTTGCGTTGAACCAAGGAGAGCCCCTCCCCTTCAGGGGAGGGGTTGGGGTGGGGCCTCGCCACGGGCTGCACGCTTGCGGAGACGCCCCACCCCCGGCCCCTCCCCTGAAGGGGAGGGGTGAGTTAGTCTCATGTCATCTTGCTCTAATATCCGGGAAAAGCCCGGATTGTTTGGTCATGGTGAATTTCGTCAACCATCTTTTTCGCGCGCGGGCCCTCCCGCGCTCGTCACGGGATGGGAGTTACCATGACGGTCATCAACACCAACGGCGCCGCGCTTCGAGCGATGGCGGCCACACAGCGCGCCAATACCGACCTTGCGCAATCCATGGCGCGGCTGTCCTCGGGCCAGCGGATCAATTCGGCCAAGGACGATGCGGCGGGGCTGGCGATCAGCAGTTCCATGACGGCGCAGATCCGCGGCATGACGCAGGGCATCCGCAATGCGATGGACGGCGTCTCGCTGGTCCAGACTGCCGATGGCGCGCTGACCGAAGTGTCCAACATGCTGCAACGGGTACGCGAGCTGGCGGTGCAGGCGGGGTCGGGGACGTACAGCATGAGCGACCGTGCGGCGCTTCAGCTGGAAGTGACCGCGCTGTCCACGCAGATCGACCAGACGATCCGCAATGCATCGTTCAACGGCGTCGCGCTGTTCAATGCCAATGCGCCGGTTTACGACAACAACAACCAGCTGGTCGACGCCAGCGTAAAGCTGAACGTTCAGGCAGGGCCGAACATTACCGACACGATCCCGGTCCAAATACCGTCAATTCCAATCATGTATTTTCGAGATGAGATCGAAACCTATTGGTACAATGGATATAAGGCACCGCTTACCCAGCCGCAACAATTTAACAGCCTAGACACGACGAAGTCGCATTTGGTGACTTTCGAGGATTATCTGGCAAGAGGAAAAATTGCAGGGGATGAGGTCAAGCGGGAGGATATCGGCCGCATCGTCTATCAACGCATTGGCGACCAATGGTATGATAAGAATGGCGCCGTTTATGGTGTAAGTTACAACTACGACGAATACCTGCAACATCGCCAATTCTCGTTGACTGACGAACTAAACGTTACCAACCGCTATCGCACCGACAATACGCTGAAGCGCGTCGATCAACTGCTCGGCACGGTGGCGAGCGTTCAAGGGCAACTCGGTGCAACGGCCAACCGCCTGCAATCCGCTGTCTCCACCCTGACCAGCGGCACGACCAACTTGTCGGAGGCCCGCTCGCGGATCGCCGACACCGATTATTCCGAAGAGTCGGTGAAGCTCGCCCGCGCCCAGATCCTCGCCCAGGCCTCGACCGCGATGCTGGCGCAGGCCAATCAGAGCCAGAAGGATGTGTTGAAACTGCTCGGCCAATAACGAAAAAGGGCGGCCCCGCAGGACCGCCCTTTCCTTATCCGTCAGGAAAGCCCGATCAGTCGGGCTTCTTCGCCACCGCGACCAGCGCGGGGCGCAGCAGGCGGTCCTTAATCATATAGCCCGACTGCATCTCCTGCACGATCGTGCCCGGCTCCTGGTCGGAGGGCATTTCGATCATCGCCTGATGCTTGTTGGGGTCGAGCGTCTGGCCCATCGCCTCGATCTTGGTGATGCCGTGGCGACCGAGCACGCTCTCCATCTCGCGGCCGGTCGCATCAAGACCGATCACCAGGCCCTTCCACTTGTCGTCGGTGCGCAGATCGGCCGGGATCGCCTGCAGTGCGCGCTGGAGATTGTCGGCGACCGACAGGACGTCGCGCGCAAAGGCGGTCGCGGCATAGTTGCGCGCGTCGACCGCTTCCTTTTCCGCACGACGGCGGACATTCTGATTCTCGGCCTGGGCGTAGAGATATTGCTGTTTGGCCTCGGCCAGCTGGTTCTCCAGCTCCGCGACGCGGTCCTGCACCGCCACTTCGGGCGCGGCCTCGGCCGTTTCTTCGCGCAGGTCGTTCTGGGTCTCGTTGGTCGTATTCTCGCTCATCATAATCCCTGTTCAGCCCATCATGCGGGCAAGCGTTGCCGCCGTGAAATCCACCATGGGCACGACGCGGGCATAGTTCAACCGCGTCGGCCCGATTACGCCGACCACACCGACCACTTGGCCGTCGAGGCCGCGAAAAGGCCGGGCGATCACCGAAGACCCGGACAGCGCGAACAATTTGTTCTCCGCGCCGATGAAGATACGCGTCGAGTCCCCCGCACGCGCCGAATCGAGCAGGCTGGCAATCTCCTGCTTGCCCTCCAGATCGTCGAGCAGGTCGCGGACCCGCTCCAGATCGGCGGCGGCGGCGGCGTCGATCAGCCGCCCCTGCCCGCGCACGATCAGGATTGGCCGCCGCTCGCCGTCCTCGCTCCAGACGGCCAGCCCCTGCTCGACCAGCGCCCGCGCCGCGCCGTCCAGCGCCGCACGGCCCGCCGCGAGCTCGCGCTCCAGCCGCTCGCGCGCCTGGCCCAGCGTAAGCCCCGCCAGCGTGGCGGACAGATAGTTGCCCGCCTCGACCAGGGCGGAGCCGGTCATGCCCGGCGGCAGTTCGAGCACGCGATTCTCGACCGCGCCGTCCTCGGCGACCAGCACGGCCAGCGCCTGGGTCGGCGACAGCGGCACGAACCCGATCGAGCGCAGCTTCATCTCACGCTTGGGCACCATCACCAGACCGGCACAGGCCGACAGGCCCGACAGAACCGCCGTCGTCGCCGCCAGCGCCTCCTCGACCGGGCCGGAGCGCGCCGCCCGCGCCTCGATCGCGGCACGCTCCTCGATGCTGGGCTCCATCGCGTGCATCATGCCGTCGACGAACAGCCGAAGCCCCATATCGGTCGGCATCCGCCCCGCGCTGGTATGGGGCGCGGCGAGAAGCCCGCGTTCCTCCAGTTCCTGAAGCACGTTGCGGATCGAGGCGGGGGACAGGTTGATCCCCGACAGCGCAATGGTCTTCGATCCCACCGGCTGGCCGCTGGTCAGATAGCTGTCGACCACGACACGAAAGATATCGCGCGCCCGGTCGGTCAGCTCGGTGATCGGAAGTGTGACCATGACGGAAATGTAGGCACGGGCGGCGCGCCACTCAACCGCGATCGGAAGACGTGTCTTCTTCTCCGCGCCCTCTGCGCCTCTGCGCGCAAAAAGAAGAATGGTTCACGCGGAGGCGCGGAGACGCGGAGGAGGAACCGAACAATCTCCGCGGCTCCGCGTCTCCGCGTGAGAAATTTCGCGCAGAGGCGCAGAGAGAAGAGGAGTGTCTTCCGATCGCTACCTTCGTCTCTGGCGCATCGTGCAGGGGCCGGTTAGGGCTGTCCCCAAGGAACAAGGAGAAGACTATGCGCCCGTCCGGCCGGATGCCCGACCAGATGCGTCCCATCACGATCGAGCCGAACTTCACCCGCCACGCCGAAGGATCGGTGCTGATCGGGTTCGGCGATACCAAGGTGCTCGTCACCGCCAGCGTCGAGGAACGCGTGCCCCCCTTCCTGCGCGGCAAGGGCGAGGGCTGGGTCACGGCCGAGTATGGCATGCTCCCCCGCGCCACCCATACGCGCGGCAGCCGTGAGGCGGCCAAGGGCAAGCAGTCGGGCCGCACCCAGGAAATCCAGCGGCTGATCGGCCGCTCCCTGCGCGCCGTCTGCGACCTGAAGGCGCTGGGCGAGCGGCAGATCACCATCGACTGCGACGTGATCCAGGCCGATGGCGGCACCCGCACCGCCGCCATTTCGGGCGCCTGGGTCGCGCTGCGCATGGCGGTCAATAAGTTGATGGCCGAGGGCAAGCTGACCAGCGACCCGATCCGCAACAAGGTCGCCGCCGTCTCCTGCGGCATCCATCAGGGCACGCCGGTCCTCGACCTCGACTATATCGAGGATTCGAACGCCGACGCTGACGCCAATTTCGTGCTGATCGAGAACGGCCACATCGCCGAGGTGCAGGCGACCGCCGAGCACGCCACCTATGACGAAGAGGCGCTGCTGCGCCTGCTGCGTCTGGCGCGCATGGGCTGCACCGAGATCTTCGCCGCGCAGGACCGGGCGATCCGCGCATGAGCGGCGAAGGAAACGGCCGCCAGGCGATCCGCAAGCTGACACCAGGCAAGCTGGTGCTGGCCAGCCACAACAAGGGCAAGATCGTCGAATTTCGCGAACTCCTCGCGCCCTATGGCATGGAGGTGATCGCGGCCGGGGATCTCGACCTGCCTGAGCCCGAGGAAACCGGCACGACCTTCGTGGCGAATGCCGAACTGAAGGCGCTGGCCGCCGCCGACCTGTCGGGCCTGCCCGCCCTGTCGGATGACAGTGGGTTGTGCGTCGAGGCGCTGGGCGGCGATCCGGGGCTGTTCTCGGCACGCTGGGCGGGGCCGGAAAAGGACTTCGGCATGGCGATGCGCGCGGTCGAGGATCGGCTGAACGAAGAACCCGACATGGCGCGCGCGGCGCATTTCGTCTGCGCGCTGGCGATCGGCTGGCCCGACGGCCATGTCGAATGGTTCGAGGGCCGCGTCGACGGCACCATCGTCTGGCCTCCGCGCGGGGACAAGGGCCATGGTTACGACCCGATCTTCCAGCCGATCGGCGGCACCGAAACCTTCGCCGAGATGGACCAGGACGAAAAGAACCGCATCAGCCACCGCGCCGACGCGTTCGGCCAGCTGGTGAAGGCGGTGTTCTGAAACAAGAGCGGATGGGGGCCTCGAGTGCCCCCATTTTTGTCAAGCCGGCACCATCGTATCCAAAACGGATGAAATTGCCCTCTTCAATTAATGTCTTAGTACCTGAGAAACTATTCCCCGCTCAAGTCAGGAATGATGATGCCTGAAGGGGAGTGACTGATGTTCAATTTGATCATGGCTAACGCTGACCGCGATAGGGATGTACCGATCGGGCAAATTCAAAAGGGGAGCTTCGCTCTTTCCCGCTATCTGGAATACACCGACCCCGAGATTTCGGCAGTTCTCCAACCAGTGTCTAACGAGACATTGGCAATTCTAGAGGACATGCCCACTCTTTTCATGAGTGAACTCACAGGCAGCGCTGATGAGGATCAGCCCGACTATGTATCCATGCGAGTCGGTCGGGTTTTCAATTTGACGGTCAACGGCGGGACGATCTATTTCGATCTTGAAATTGACGGCGACCTCGGGCGTTTCCCCATTCCCGACACGGACACGCGCAAACACCTCGAACAAACCCTGGGGCTTGGCCGTTGGGAACTGACACGAACTCACTGGGCCATCAAGCGCTCTGATCTGGCCGATGCGCTTGCGGAACTTGGCCTCGAGATACCCGTCCAGGACGACGATGCGGACGGTCAAGGCGTCGACGTGATTACCGACGCGGTCAAGACTGAAGATGTCGAAATCGTCCAGACACTCGAAGAATATTTGGCCATTGTTCTTGGTGACGGCGGAGCATCCGGCGATCAGACGTTCTATCGCGGTCATTCCGACAAAAGCTATCGGTTGGAACCCTCGCTCTTTCGAAAGAACGCGACCGGCGGCCCACGCTTCCTGCGCGACGAAGACCAGATGGTGCGCGAGTTGCTTTCTGAGCGGCCGGGAGATTTTGCCGGCGACCTCTACATGATCGACAAGCTGGTGCGAATGCAGCATTTCGGCCTGCCGACGCGACTTCTCGATGTAACATCTAACCCATTGGTCGGCCTATATTTCTGTTGCTCGGGCGTTAAGGTCGACAAAAACGGGGATGAGATCGACGGGGAAGTCATCATCCTGTCGACGCGCAAGACGGACATAAAGTTTTACGACTCCGATACGGTGAGCTGCATCGCCAACCTCGCCATGCTGCCCAACGAGTATAAGGAGCGCATGGACACCGACCTATCGATCGCGGAATTCAACGAAAGCGATGAATGCAGACGCCTGCTCCATTTCATCGGTGCGGAAAAACCCTATTTCAAACCGGCGATTGACCCAGCCGATCTTGGCCGTATCGTCTTCGTGAAAGCCCGCCAATCCAATGCGCGCATCTCATCCCAATCCGGCGCCTTTCTGCTGTTTGGCCGTGATGCGATCCTACCCGAGACGGGCCATAGCTCGCTCAACGTGCGTCGAATTGTGGTGCGCAAAAAGCGTGAGATCCTCGACCAGCTGCATCGCATGAACATCAAGTCCAGCACGATCTATCCAGGTATCGAGGAAACCACGGCCGAGATCGCTAGGGAATATGACAACCAGGGCTAAGGCCATCGATTGGCTGGCGAAGCGGAGGTTCCTACCCCTTCGCCAGCCGCTTCTGGTTCGCCGTCACCGTGCGGTGCACCGGCGCCATCGCCTGGATCGGCATCGACGCCCCGATCAGCATCGCGCGCGCCATCGTTTCCCACGCATCGATCGCCCCGCCGCGCGGGTCGTGCCGCGACAGCCGCGACAGCGCCGCCTGATCGCGGTTCCAGACCTTGGCCGACTGGTCGAACGCCTTCACCTTCTCGCTGACCATCAAGGCCATTTCCGCCGCCGAGGACGTACCCGTCGCCATTGCACCCATCCGGGTGGCGATCACGCTCTGCGCACTCACCATCGCCTCACCCGCCATCACCGCGAACCGCGCGGGCGCGGTCCAGAAAGTGATCCACGCCATCGGATCATAGGGATTGGCCATAATAGCTTTCCTTTGCGACGCCCGCCGGGTCAGAAGGCCCGCTCGCCAAAGACGTTGCCGGTGGGGCTATAGCGGCAAACGAGGAAGTCGTCGCGCGCATTACTTGCCATGGCGCAACCGACCGCCGTAGAGCGCGCCCAGACGATCTGTGTATAATGGCCGACATCGCCGAACTGCCCGGTTCGGCTGGACTCCGGCACCGGCAGGTTCACGAAATTGCGTCGCTCGCCCAGCCAGTGCCCCATCATCTCGTCATAGCGATAGGCGCCCCGCGTGCCGGTCCACAGATTTTCGCCCTGATGCATCGGCCCCTGCGGCTGTTCGGCATGTTGGAAACGGCCGGTTCGCGCCATCTCCTGCGCATAGGCCAGGGCGCTCGCAGCCAGCCCTTCGTCCCAGACGAGCGGCCGCAAGCCAACCTCCACCCGGGCCGCCCGGTGGCCTTCAAGCATCGCCTGCCGCAATAGCCCGGCTCCACGCGGCGCGGGCGCGTCCGAGGTCGGCTGATCGACGACACGCGGCGGCGTACGCTCCACGCTGCCGGTCTGCGAGGGGATCATCGGCCCGCACCCCGCCAGCAGGATCGCGGCGACCGATAGCGATAAGAGATGGCGAAGCGTGCGCATCGCCGCCATATCGGAGAACATCATGTCCTCCGCAATATCGCCCGCCGCCTCCATTTCACCCGCCCCGCTCGCGCTTTATGTCCACTGGCCCTTCTGCGTCTCCAAATGCCCCTATTGCGACTTCAACAGCCATGTCCGCGAGTCGGTGGACCAGGCTGCGTGGGCCAAGGCGCTGCTCGCCGATCTGGCTCATGAAGCGGCCATGCTGCCGGAGCGGCAACTGACCTCGATCTTCTTCGGCGGCGGTACGCCCTCGCTGATGCCGCCCGCCACCGTCGCCGCGATCCTGAATGCGGCCGAGCGGCATTGGGGCTTTGCCGAGGGGATCGAGATCACGCTGGAGGCCAACCCCTCCTCGGTCGAGGCGGCGCGCTTCGCCGACCTTGCCGCCGCCGGGGTCAACCGTGCGTCGCTGGGCGTACAGGCGCTGGACGACGAGGCGCTGCGCTTTCTGGGCCGCGCGCACGGCGTCGATGAAGCGCTGCGCGCGCTCCAGACCGCGCAGGAGCAGTTCGGCCGCGTCAGCTTCGACCTGATCTATGCCCGCCCCGGCCAGCCGCTCGGCGACTGGGAAGCCGAGCTGACCCGCGCCATCGGCTATGGCACCGAGCATCTGTCACTGTACCAGCTGACCATCGAGCCCGGCACGCGTTTCGCGACCGAGGCGGCCGCCGGACGGCTGACCATCCCCGATGGCGACGCCGCCGCCGACCTGTTCGAGACGACACGGGGCATCGCCGCCGCCGCCGGGCTGCCCGCCTACGAGACCTCGAACCACGCGGCGGCAAATGCGGAGAGCCGCCACAACCTGACCTATTGGCGGTACGGCGACTATGCCGGGATCGGCCCCGGCGCGCATGGCCGCCGCGAAGGCGTCGCCACCGCCCGGCGCAAGAAGCCCGAAAACTGGATGGCGGCGGTCGAACGCAACGGCCACGGCATCGAGCTGGAGGAAACCCTCCCCCCCACCACCCGCGCCACCGAAGCGCTCGTGATGGGCCTGCGCCTGACCGAAGGCGTCGACCTTACCCGCGTGGCCGTGCTGGCCGAGGGACGCGAAATGGTGAACCACGCTGCCGTCGACACGCTGGCGCAGCAGGGCCTCGTCCGACTGGATGGCAGGCGGTTGATCGTGACCGACGCGGGCGCGCTGCTGCTGGACGCGATTTTGCGTGAAGTGGTGGTTTAGCAAGCAATTCCGTTGGATCAATCGTCAACTGCAATCGCTGTCCGCGACACCATCCCCACTATCAGCGCAATATCCTGATAGTCGAACTGCCCCTTGTTGCAACCAGGCAACATCTGAACGAAAAATGAATGAAATTTTGATTAAGTTTCGTATATTTTTCTAACTACATCACCTATGTTAATTTTTGTTATTTTAAATCAAATGTTTAAAAGGTGACATAGAGCCGTAATACAATAAATTATACTATATTGACCCTCCGTTTGCGGTTTGCCTAAGCTGCGTTCGAGGCTGCACCAGAATTTGGGGGCCTTGCCAGATGCCACGTCCGATACCGGGCGGGCATATGAGGGGGAATATACCGATGAGCATGGTAACAATGCGGCGTCGCCGCAAAGGCATACTCTTGTCTGCTGCAGCTGCGATCGTCGCGGCATCCGGAATAGCCGTAATCGCGACGCCGGCCGCCGCCCAGGGCTATGTCAACGTCATCGCTGGCGGCTTAGTTACAGATGCTGATGGCAAACCGATTGCGGGGGCAACGGTCACGGTGACGTCGGATGCGCAGGGCTTCACGCGCAACGCAACCACTGACAAGAACGGCGCCTATCAGATTCCGGAATTACCGCCCGGCAGCTACAGCTTCACGATCAATGCACCGGGCTATGCCACGTACCGCGAAGACGAGGTCCAGCTGCGCGCCGGTTCCGCCTCCAACCGCTTCGCTCTGGGTGCTGAAAGCACGTCGGGTGAAATTACGGTTTCGGGCCGACGCATCCGCACATCCGATTTCGACAGCACGACGACCGGGTCCGTCATCGATGTCTCCGAAATTGCCTCGCGGCTGCCGGTTGGCCGCAGCCTCCAATCAGTCATCCTGCTAGCGCCAGGCGCCAATGCGGGCGCCGGTGCCTTTGGCGGCCTGCCATCGATCAACGGCTCGGCCGTGTCGGAAAATGCGTTCTTCGTCAACGGGCTGAACATTACCGACTTCCGCCGCAGCCTAGGGTCGGTGACGGTGCCCTTTGACTTCTATCAGACCGTCGAGGTCAAGACGGGCGGCTATGCCGCCGAATTTGGCCGATCGACTGGTGGATTCATCAATGCGACGACCAAGTCGGGGTCCAACGAATTCCACGGTGGCATTCTTTTCAGCTGGAATCCAGATACGCTGATTTCGCGGGCCAAGGATACGATTTACTCCGCCAACAAATTCACACGCAGTGAGTCAACCAGCATGACGGCCGAATTATCAGGTCCGTTATGGAAAGATCACCTCTTCTTCTATGGCCTTTATCAAGCCCGCAGCATTGCCACGACCGGAGCAGGCCGTCAGTTTTTCCCGGCCACCAACACATTCCTGGGCACCAACCGCAACTTTTATCGCACGACCTCTCCCTTTTACGGCGGCAAGCTGGACGCCGTCATCACCAATGGCCAGCGCCTCGAGTTCACCTATTTCAACACTACGGGCGAAGATACGAGGCGCTACTACGGCAACACAAATTCGATCGCCAACCGCTTCAATCTCGTCACGGGCCAGGACGGTCCTTATCAGGGCTATACCTATGGCCGTTATGGCGGTGCCAACTATGTTGGCCGCTATACCGGCGTGATGAGCAAGTGGCTGACCGTTTCGGCCGCCTATGGACGCAACGAAAACATTTCGTTCGGCCAATCGATCAATGCATCGAACTCGACCCTGCCGCCGGTCACGGATTCGCGCACCGATCAAGCGATCAGCCTGACCAATCCAGGCGGCGCGATCAATTCTGCTCAGGATGTTCGCAAGTTCTATCGCGGCGACGTCGACGTCTATTTCAAGGCGCTCGGCACTCACCATGTCCGCTTTGGCTATGACCGAGAAGACCTGTCCTCCGTCGTGCAGAATCTCGGCAATGGTGGCGGCGTTGGCTTCACCATCTTCAAGGCGCGCGCTGGCGACCAATTCGGCGTTCCAATCGGAACCGACTATGTCCGCCAATTCGCCTATCAGGTCGGCGGCGGATTTTCGTCGCGTAACGACGCCTTTTATGTTCAGGACAGCTGGTCGCTCATGGAGAACCGGCTAAACTTTAATCTTGGCCTGCGCCTCGATCGGTTCGAGAACAAAAACGGTGACGGCAACACCTTCTACAAATCCGGCAATCAATGGGGTCCGCGCCTGGGCTTTACGTTCGATCCGATCGGCAACCAGACCGACAAATTCTATGGCAGCTTCAGCCGTCTTTATATTCCGGTGGCTGCCAATACCAATATCCGCCTTGCGGGCGGCGAAACCTACTACACGCGTACGAACCTATTCGGCGGTCTCGGTCCCAACAATGTCCCGATCCTGGGGGCGCCGGTTCTCTATGCTGGCGCGGCCAATTGCCCGGATACTGGCATAGCCAATTGCGATGTGACCGGCACGGGCAAGGCTCCTGATACCCGCGCCGTGGTCGCACAGGGCTTGAAGCCGCAATCCGCCGATGAGATGATTTTCGGCTATAGCAAGCGCGTCGATCGCTGGAAGTTTGAGACCTATCTGACAGTCACGCGTCTCAACGAAGTTCTCGAAGACGCAGCTATCGATCTGGCCGTCAACAATTATTGCACCAGGCAGAAGATTGCTGGCTGCAACAACGTCTGGGATGGCTTTCACCAGTACGTCTTGATCAATCCAGGGCGTCCTGCGGCGATTACCCTGTCTGATCCGATTAACGGCGAAACCTCACTGCGGACGGTCAATTTTTCGGCCGCCGATCTTGGCTATCCGAAGGCCCAGCGTTTCCATCGCTCTATGACGTTCCGTGCCACCCGTGAATTTGATGGCGTCTGGAGCATCGAAGGCTCGTATGTCTATGGCAAGACCTATGGCAATTACGAAGGCGGTGTGAAGAGCGACAATGGTCAGACGGACACTGGCCTGACCCAAGATTTCGACCAGCCCGGCCTGACGCGCGGTATGTACGGCTACACGCCGAACGATCGTCGACACGTCTTCAAGCTGTTCGGCAGCTATCAACTTGGCATCTTCAATATCGGCGCGGCCTTCTCGGCCACCGCACCGCGCAAATATGGTTGCATCGGCACAGTCCCGCGCTCGGTCGATCCTTACGCGCGTGCTTATGGTGCGGCGGGCGCCTATTGCCAGGTCAAGCCAGACGGTTCGATCAACACCGATCCGACCGTGGCCTTCCCCGTCCAGTTGGTCCGCCGGGGGACAGCGTTTAACGGCCGCTGGCTCTTCACCGATGATATCGACATCTCGACGAAGATCCCGATTGGTCGCTCGACCGCTACATTGCGCCTGTCTGTGTTCAACTTCCTGAACCTGTCCACCCCGAATAACTTCGACGAGTTCGGTACGACCGGGAATGGCACGGCGTCGATCTTCTATCGTCAGATCACCGGCTACCAAGCCGGTCGTAACGCGCGGATCCAGTTCCAATACGCCTTCTAACCGTTACCCCAGAGGTTGTTTGGACTATTTGACCCGAACAACCTTGACTGGGCCGGGATGTACTTTCATCCCGGCCTTTTTTTATCGTCAATCAATGGATATTCTGCATTCAGCTTCCGAACCCGGTCGGTGCGGGGCTGACCGTCACGGCGGTGCCGTCGCGCAGTTCCTGGACCTCGAGTGCGCGTTCGGCGACGCCGTCGCGGCCGAAGCGGAAGGCGCCATCGATGCCCGCAAAACCGTCCGACGCGCGCAGCCGGGATTCGGGGAAAGGCGCGTTCATTTTCCAGTCGCGCGCGATGCGCACGGTCAGCAGAACCGCGTCATAGCCCAGGCTCGACAGGCGGTACGGAGCCGCCTTGAACCGCGCCCGGTATTTGGTCGCATATTGGCGGTAGAGGCTATTGGAAACGCTGGCGAACCACGCGCCGTTGAGCGCCGCGCGCGAGGCGATGCCCGATTCGGAGTTCCACAATTCGGTGCCCAGCAGCCGCGTATTGGCGCCCGAACCGCGTTTGAGGATGGGCGCCGCCATAGCCGCCGCCGCCCCGCCATCGGCGATCAGCACGGCGTCATACGGGGCCTTGGCGTTCAGCCGTTGCGCCGCGGCGCCGATGCCACCCGCGATGCGGCCATAGGGCTGGAGCGAGACGACCTGCCCCCCCGCCCCTTCGACCGAACGGAGGAACGCGGTCGAGGCGCGCTCGCCATACAGGCCGTTGGGGACCAATCCGGCAAAGGTCGTGACGCCGCGCCCCCGCGCATAGGTGACAACCCGGTCGATCGACTGGGCGGGCGTATAGCCCATCAGGTACGTGCCGTTGCCTGCCACGCCCACGTCATTGGAAAAGCTGATGACCGGCACCCGCGCGGCATGCGCGATCGGTGCGACGGCGCGGACATCCTCGGACAAAAGCGGCCCCAAGATCAGTTGCGCACCCTCGGCGATCGCCTTCTGCGCCGCCGCCGCCGCGCCGCTCGCGGTGTCGTAATTGGTGATGCGGATCGTGTCGGCCTGCGCATCGAGCAGCGCCATCATCGTCGCATTGGCGATCGACTGGCCCACCCCGGCATTGCTGCCCGACAAGGGCACCAGCAGCGCGATCCGGTGGCGCGCGGTGTCGCGCGGCAACCCGGCTTCCGGCTCGGTCGAGGGGCGCGGCGTGGTCGGGACCGGCCGCGCCTGAGGCTGGTCGACGGGACCACGCGGCACGATCGTCTGACACGCGGCCAGCGCCATCGTCGTCGCCAGCGCGACCGCGCGGCCCCACCGACCCGATAGCGACGGGAAGCCGCCCCGAATGACGGCCCCCGGTTGTACGAACAGCCCTGCCTCTGTCATGACGATCCCCGTGACCCAATCCGAAAACACTCTCGAACCCGGCCTGTACATCGTCGCGACCCCCATCGGCAATCTCGGCGATCTGTCCCCGCGCGCGGCCAACATATTGACAAACGCCGATGTCATCGCGGTCGAGGACAGCCGCGTGACAGCCGGGCTGCTCCGCCATATCGGCGTCAAGCGGCCGATGCAGCCCTATCACGACCATAATGCCGAGCATGTCCGCCCCGGCCTGATCGCGCGCATGGCGACGCAGGCGGTGGCACTGGTGTCGGACGCGGGCACACCCTTGATCTCGGACCCCGGCTACAAGCTGGTTCGCGATGCGCGGGCGGCGGGCCATGCGGTGGTGACGATCCCGGGTCCTTGCGCCGCGATCGCCGCGCTGACGCTCGCCGGGCTGCCGACCGACCGCTTCCTGTTCGCGGGCTTCCTGCCGCCGAAGGAAAAGGCACGCGCCGATGCCATTGCCGAGATTGCGGGGATCCGCGCCACCCTGGTCCTCTACGAATCGGGGCCACGCCTGGCCGCCACGCTGATCGCGCTGGCGAACGGACTTGGCGACCGCGAGGCCGCGGTGACGCGTGAGATCACCAAGAAGTTCGAGGAGGCGGTGACCGGCACGCTTTCCACCCTCGCCGCCCGCTATGCCGAGGGTGGCCCCAAGGGCGAGATCGCGATCGTCATCGCGCCGCCGGGCGAAGCTCCCCCCGCCACCGAGCAGGACGCCGACGCCGCGCTCGCCGAAGCGCTGACCCGCCTCCCCGTCGGCCGCGCGGCCAGCGAGGTCGCCAAGGCGCTGGGGCTCGACCGCAAGGCGCTCTATACGCGCGCACTGGCGATGAAGGAGGAGGATTCAAGCGATTAGGGTCCGTCGTTAGCAATTCGGCAAGCATCCGAGGTGCATCGTGGCGCCAGGAGCCGCTCCCCATGTACGCCTTTCAGTTTCGCCATGATATGAATCTACTGGACATCCAGTGGACCGGGCATTTCACGCCCGAGGTCGCGACGCGCTATGCCCGCGAACTGGTCGACGCGTTCCGGCGCAGCGGTTTCCGCCCCGGCTATCGCCTGCGCATCGACATGTCCGCGATACAGGTCCAGCCGAAGGACGCGGTCATGACCATTCACGAAGCGCTTGGCGACTTTCCCCGCGCCAGCCGGATCGCAATGGTCAACGGCAGCGCGGTCGGGCGCCAGCAGATCCGGCGGCTGATGACCCAGCCCTATCTGCGCGTCTTCGATACGGCGGAGGACAGTCTGGAATGGCTGACCGCACCAGAGGAAAGCCTCGCCTGACGGCCTTATCATGGGCTAGCAAAGGCGCATGTCACGCGTTTCGCCTCGCCCCGGTCGCAATCGCCGCGCTGCCGAAGAATCCGGCCGCCGCGGCGAGCGCCTGGCCGCGTGGTGGCTGCGGTTGAAGGGATGGAGCATTCTCGACCGCCGCGTTCGCACGCCTGCGGGCGAGGTCGACCTGGTCGCGCGGCGTGGATCGCTGGTCGCCTTTGTCGAGGTGAAGACGCGCAAGACCGCCGCCGAACTGGACTTCGCGATCGACGCGCGGCGACTGGCGCGGGTCGCGGCGGCGGCGGAGGTGCTGATGGCCACCTATGCCGGGCCGGGCGACGACATACGCATCGACGTCATCCTGCTGGCACCGGGCACGCGGCCGCGTCACATCGAAAACGCATGGTGTGGGTGACAGCGGCAAGGCGAAGGATTACCTCCCCCGCCAAAGACCCGTCCGAAGGAAGGAACACCCCATGTCCAAGCCGCTGACCGTCGCCGTCCAGATGGACCCGATGGACCAGATCAACATTGCGGGCGATTCGAGCTTCGCGCTGATGCTGTCGGCCCAGGCGCGCGGGCACCGGCTGTTCCATTACGATGCGGGCGACCTGAACTGGTCGGACGGCCATCTCTGGACCCGCGCGCATCCCGTCACGGTGCAGCGCGTCGCGGGCGACCATTACCGCTTCGGCGATCCGGTGAAGCTCGACCTGGGCGACGAGGCCGATGTCGTGCTGATGCGGCAGGACCCGCCCTTCGACCTGGGCTATATCACCGCCACCCATTTGCTGGAGCGGGTCGCCGAGAAAACCCTGGTCGTCAACAATCCGCGCAGCGTGCGCAACGCGCCGGAAAAGGTCTTCGTCCTCGACTATCCGCAGTTCATGCCGCCGACGCTCGTCACCCGCTCGCTGGATGAGGCACGCAGCTTTCTGGCGCAGCATGGCGAGATCGTCATCAAGCCGCTGCACGGTAATGGCGGCAAGGCGATCTTCAAGGTCGGCCGCGACGGTGCGAACCTGTCCGCGCTGATCGAGGTGTTCAACACCGCTTACCGCGAACCGCACATGGTGCAGGCCTTCCTGCCTGCGGTGGCGAAGGGCGACAAGCGCATCGTCCTGATCGATGGTGAGGTCGCCGGTGCGATCAACCGCCTGCCGGGCGAAGGCGAGATCCGTTCCAACCTGGCCGTCGGCGGATCGGCGGAGAAGACCGATCTGACCGACCGCGAGCACGAAATCTGCGCGGTGCTGGGGCCGGAGTTGAAGCGGCGCGGCCTGTTGTTCGTCGGCATCGACGTGATCGGCGGCGAATGGCTGACCGAGATCAACGTCACCTCGCCGACGGGCATCGTCGCGATCGAGAAGTTCGACGGGACGGATGTCGCCGGAATGATCTGGGACGCGATCGAAGCGAAGGTCGCGGCGAAGGCGTAACCCTTTTTCCTCCCCTTGAAGGGGAGGTGGCGCGCGTAGCGCGACGGAGGGGTGTCCCGCTCTCGATAGGGGTGACACCCCTCCACCAGCTTCGCTGGTCCCCCTCCCCTTGCAGGGGAGGAATGGTGAGGGGCGGAACCCATCCCCCCTCCCATGCTTTGTTCGCCTTGAGCAACGAAGGGCATGAGCATGGGTGCAACGACCATCGGCGCCATGGTGGGCGCCGCCATCGACGGCATGTCGGGTGATGACGGCGTCGCGGATGGCGCGATCATCGGCGCGGTGACCGCCAATGTCCTGAAAGTCGTGCTGCCGCTCGCCATCACCTATGCGGTGGGCTGGGCAGTGCTGCGCGGCGCGGGCGAGATCAAGGACCGGGTTTTCGGAGAAACAGCATGATCGGACGTATTATCGGCGCGCTCGTCGGGCGTGAAATCGGCCGCCGCGAAGGCAATGACGGCTTTAAGGGCGCGGCACTCGGCGCGCTGGCGGTCGGCGGCATGCGCCGCTTGGGTCCGCTCGGCCTGCTGCTTGGCGGCGGCTATGCGGCCAAGAAGGCCTATGACCGGCACAAGGCGGGCAAGGTCGCGGGCAACCGCTACTGATCGGCCACTTACCGACAAAGCGATACCGCAGCGCGTCAGGCATGACTTGACGCGCCGCAACCGCGTGCGTCAAAGGCAGGCATGCCCAATTCGCCCGCCCATCCCGACGATCCCCACAAGCTGAAGCGCCGCGGCATGTTGTTCGTGCTGTCCTCGCCCTCGGGTGCGGGCAAGTCTACGATCGCGCGCAAGCTGCTCGCCGATGACGACGGCCTGCAAATGTCGGTGTCGGCGACGACTCGCGGCATCCGGCCGGGTGAAGTGGACGGCAAGGATTATCATTTTGTCGGCCTCGAGGAATTTCGCCGCATGGTGGCGAATGACGAGTTCCTCGAATGGGCGCATGTCTTCGACAATCGCTACGGCACGCCGCGCGCGCAGGTCGAGGCGATGCTGGCCGCGGGCAAGGACGTGCTGTTCGACATCGACTGGCAGGGTGCGCAGCAGCTGTTCCAAATCGCGGGCGGCGACGTGGTCCGCGTGTTCATCTTCCCCCCCTCGATGGAGGAACTGCGTCAGCGTCTCGAGCGCCGCGCAACGGATTCGGTCCAGGTCATCGACGCCCGCATGGCGCGTGCGACCAACGAGGTCAGCCACTGGGATGGTTACGACTATGTCCTGGTCAATGACGATGTGGAGCAATGCTTCCAGGGCGTCAAGACGATCCTCCAGGCCGAACGGCTGAAGCGCTCGCGCCAGACCGGGTTGATCGGGTTCATCCGGAAGCTGACGACGAAGTAAGCGCGGGGGCCGTTCGGGGCGTGCACTTCGACTTCGCTCAGTGCGAACGGGGGGCGGGATTGGCGGCAGCGGTCGCGGAGGCGAGGTTCTACAATCCCTACGCCCCGTTCAGGCTGAACGCAGTCGAAGCCCAAGGGTAAGCCTGGCCGCACGCGCATCCCGTGCACTTCGACTTCGCTCAGTACGAACGGGGGGCGGGATTGGCGGCAGCAGGCGCGGAGCCGAGGTTCTACAATCCCTACGCCCCATTCAGGCTGAGCGCAGGCGAAGCCCACGCCCTATCCTCGCAACAAACTTACCCCAACGCCGTCAAGAACCGCACCGCCGCGTCGAACTCGCGCCGTTTCGCCTCGCGTGCCTCGATGGCGAGATAATCCTCGCCCCACTGCTCCGCCTGGAAATCCTCGTCGACATGCGCGGCGGTCCAGATCGTGTCGACCTCCGCCGCCCCCTCCAGCAACGCCAACGCGAGGACCAGCGAGCCGGTCATCGTCACCACCGGCGACAGCGCGGCGAGGCGGAACGGATCGACCGCCGCCACCGCCTGCGCCAGCCGCTCGACGGTCGCGGAGGGCTGGGGTTGATGCATGATCCCCGTCACCAGCGTGAAATGCACGTCGTAGCGATCGCGCGCCCAGTCGAGCAGCGGGTTCCACACCGCATCCTGTCGCTCGACCAGCTCGGGCGGCGAGTCGGCGCGGTAACAGAGCAGGTCGCTTTCCGCATAGCGCGCCAGCCCGTCCGCAAAGGGCGCCGGGTCCGCCGCGATCCGGTCGATCGCCGCATTGGCAAGGCCGGTCAGCGGCATGGCGCGCGGGTCGACCGTCTCCCCGACGCTGCGCCACTCCTCCGCCACCGCCTCGGCCAGCGCGGGCGTCGGCAGCGCCAGTGGCACCCGACCCGGCGTGCGCACCGGCCGGTCGTCCAGCCGCACCACCCGCTCGGCATCGACCGAGACATTTGTCCAGAACCGCTTCATTCGCCCCCACTCCGCCAACGATGCGCCAGCCCCGCGGGTACGATCGCGATCATCGCCAGCGCCGACAGGATGATGGCGACACCCAGCGCCTTGTGCGGCCATGCCCCCCCGCGCGAGGCGAGCACCACGCCGAACAGCGCGCCCGCCACGCCGATCAGGCGCACCCCCATGATGATGAACCAGTGCCGCCGCGCGCGCGTGTCGCCGCTCATGCCCGCACCAGCAGGGCGGGCAGGTCCGCAACCTCTTGCGCCACGACCTCGGCGCCCGCGTTCACCAGTTCCGTCACGTCATGATATCCCCAGGCGACGCCGACCGCGAAGGCGCCCGCCGCCTTGCCCATCGCCATGTCGAAGCTCGTATCGCCGATCATCGCGACATCCTGTGCCGAGACGCCGGTCTCGGCCATCGCGGCGAGCACCATCGAGGGATCGGGCTTGGATGGATGCCGGTCGGCGGTTTGCAGCGTGACGAAGTGATGGTTGAGGCCATGTTCCGCCAACACCCGATTGAGGCCACGATCCGACTTGCCCGTCGCCACGCCCATCAGCCAGCCCTCCCCCGCCAAATGATCGAGCAGCGCGGGAATGCCGTCGAACAGCGGCTCGGGCTCCATCGCGCCCGCCGTGCGCAGGCGAAAGAAGGCGGCCTTATAGTCGCTCGCCAGCTGGTGGTGCATCGCATTCGGCTGATCGGGGGCAAGCACGCGCATCGCCTCGACCAGGCTCAAGCCCACGATCCGGCGAATCGCAGGCGCGGGCGGCGGCGTGAGGTCCGCCATGGTAAACGCTTCGACGGCGGCGAGACAGATATTGGCCTGGCTATCGACCAGAGTGCCGTCACAATCGAACAGGGCAAGGCGCGGGCGCGTCATCGCTCCCTCCTATCGGCAAGGCCCGCGCGGGGGAAGCATGACGTTTCGGATGAACAACAGCTAACAGACGCATTCAGCATCCGAACATGGCGAATCACTCATAAGGGCTTCAACGACGACGGGAATCACCCCGCCGCCGCCGGTTTGAAGATCAAGGGAGATCGTGATGTTCAAGAAGCTTTCGCTCGCTGCCGCCGCCCTTGCCGTCGGCGCCACGGCCATGGTTCCGACCGCTGCTTCGGCGCAGCGTTATTATGATCGCGGCTACGGCTACGACCGTGCCTATGGCGACGCCTATTCGGACGGCTATAATCGCGGCCCGCGCTATGATCGCGGCTATTACGACCGTGGCGGGTATAATCGCGGCTATTACAACCGTGGTCCGCAGCGCTGCAACAACGGCACGACGGGCACCATCGTCGGCGCGATCGCGGGTGGCCTGCTGGGTCGCACGATCGACACGCGGGGCGACCGCACCCTCGGCACGATCCTGGGTGGTGGCGCCGGTGCGCTGGCCGGTCATGCGATCGAGAAGTCGAACAACCCCGGCTATTGCCGGTAACATTCCGGGCTGAGGGGGTATGCCCCCTCGCTTTTAGGATAATGGAAACCCCGTCGGCCAAGTGTCGGCGGGGCTTCTTGTAACCTCATGCCTTGCATAACATGGTACATGGCGTTACTCGTTCGTAATGGATATCGGAAGCTGGCAGTCTCAGTTGCGCAAGGGAGCCGCCGAGCTGGTGCTGCTGTCGGTCCTGTTTCACGGCGAGGCCTATGGCCTGGAAATTCTCGCACGCATCCGGGCGGGCGGCGATCTGGTCAGCGAGGGCAGCCTCTATCCCCTGCTCGCCCGGCTGGAAAAAGCGGGTCGCATCACCGGCCGTTGGGAGCTTCCCGCCGAGGGCGGCAACCCGCGCAAATATTACCGCCTAACACCCGAAGGCGCAGCGTTGGCCGAGGCGATGCGCGCGGCCTGGATCGAGTTCCGAACCACTATCACCACCCTTGTCGAGGATCAGCCATGAACGAGCCTGCCCGCCGCATCGCCGATTATGCCCGCCGTCTGCGCTGGTCGTTGCAGGCGATCCCGGCCGAGGATCGCGATGGCCTCGTCCGCGAGATCGAAAGCCACCTGAACGACAGCTTCGCGGCGGGACCCCATTCGCTGGACGCCGCGATCGCGGCGATGGGACCGCCTCATGCGATGGCCGCGCGCTATATTCAGGAATTTCGGCTGGCCGGTGCGCTGGGCGACGATCGCCCTGCCCCGTTGATTTACGCCCTGTTGACCCGATCGGGACGCAGCGTGGCGGCGTTCGGCGGGGTGCTGATGGCGATGCTGCTCTATCTGTTCGCGCTGTGCTTCGCGGCAGTCGCGATCGTGAAACCGCTCTTTCCCAGCCATGTCGGGCTTTGGTCGCTGCCGCAGGGGTCGGCCTTCGGCATCCTCACCGATCCCCCCGCCGCGCCGGAAATGATGGGACTGTGGGTCCTGCCGATCGCCTTGGCCGGGGCACTCGCCTGCTATGCGCTGGCGACGCTGGTCCTGCGCGGCACGGGGCGGCATGTGCTGCGGTCTTCCCGCTGATCCTCCCCGTACCGGGGAGGTGGCAGGGCGGCTGCCTTAATAGAGGGGGGCTCGCCACACGGGATTAGCCCAGCGGCACACCCCCTCCACCACCGCTCCGCGGCGGTCCCCCTCCCCGTGCCGGGGAGGATTGTATTTACCGCGCGCCTCTACCCCGCCGTTCGCCGCGGCGTTCCTTGCGATATTGTTTGGCGTGCGCCTTGGCGCGCTGCTTCAGGACTTCTTTCGGCGGCGGGCCGCGATCTTCGTCCTGGGGCAGGACGTCGCCGCGAATCTCGTCGAAGCCGAGCTGGTTCATCGATTCGGCGAAGTGGGTCGGCAGCTCGGCCGTCTGGTCGATGCGACCGCCATCGGGATGATCGACGCGGATGCGCCGCGCGTGCAGGTGCATCTTACGGCTGATCCCGCCGGTCAGGAACGCCGCCGCCCCGCCATACTTTCCGTCGCCGACGATCGGGTGGCCGATCGCGGCCATGTGCACGCGCAGCTGATGGGTGCGCCCCGTAAAGGGCTGCAACTCGACCCAGCAGCAGCTGTTGCCCGCCCGCTCGATCACGCGGTAGCGCGAGCGCGCCGACTGGCCGTTTTCCTCGTCGACATGCATCTTCTCGCCGCCGGTGCCCGGCTGCTTGGCGATGGGCAGTTCGATCGTGCCGTCGTCGATCGAGGGCACGCCGACGACCAGCGCCCAGTAGATCTTCTTGGCGGTGCGGCCCGAAAACGCCTTGGCGAAGAACGCCGCCGCGCGGGCGTTGCGGGCGACCAGCAGCGCGCCCGAGGTGTCCTTGTCCAGCCGGTGGACCAGCTTGGGCCGCCCCTCCGCCTCGAACTGCAACGCGTCGAGCAGGCCGTCGACATGCTGCGTCGTCTTGGTGCCGCCTTGCGTCGCCAGACCAGGCGGCTTGTTGAGGACCAGCGCGTCGCGATCCTTATGGATCACCATCTCGCGCGCGAACGACTCCTCGTCCTCCGACAGGATGTGGCGCGGCCGCATCGTCGGCTTGCTGCTCTCGGCCAGCGCGGGCTCGGCGGGGGGCACGCGCAGCACCTGGCCCGCCGCGATCCGGTCGCCCGGTGCGGCGCGAAGACCATCGACGCGCAGCTGTCCGGTGCGCGCCCATTTGGCGACGGTGGTGAAGCTGGTGTCGGGCATGTGCCGCTTGAACCAGCGGTCCAGCCGGATGCCGTCATCGTCATAGCCGACGGTAAATTGGCGGACGGAGTCCGTCATGCGAAGATCCTTGTTAGCGAAAGTCCGGCCCACAACGCGGCCAGCGAACCCAGCAACGACAAGGCGATGTAACCGAGCGCGACCGTGATCTGGCCGCGTTCGATCAGTGTGATGGTATCGAGCGAGAAGGAGGAAAAGGTGGTGAAGCCCCCCAATATCCCGACGCCGATGAACAGCCGCCACCCCTCCGCAGCGCCGGTTCGGGCGAGGACGCCCGCCAGCAATCCCATCAACAGACCGCCGACCCAGTTGACGGTCAGCGTGCCATAGGGAAAACTCGGGCCGAACGCATGGAGCATATAGCGGCCGGTCAAATGCCGGGCCCCCGAGCCCAATGCGCCGCCCAGCATCACGAGAAGAAGCGGTGGCATGATCCGCTCCCCTTAGCGCAACCCCGTCACCCGCGCAAAGGACAAGCGTGTGCGGGTCTGGATCAGCCGCCCTTGACCACCAGATCGATGTCGGTGCCGCCTCCGGGACCGGCGGTCGCATAGACCATATAGGCCGCCTGCCCCCGCGTACCGCCCAGGACATGCTGCGCGCCGTCCAGCTTGTGCTCGGCGCTGTAGCCCGCACCGCTCGCGCGGGTGTAGTAATAGTCGATGACCTTGGCAGCGGGCGCGGCGGTGCGCAGGCTGACGATGCGGAAGCCACAGCCATTCGCGTCATTGCCCGCCGCTTCCGCGACGCGTGACCCCGGATAGGGGGCAAAGGCCTGCGGCATCCGGTTCGCCCAAGTCGCCGAATAGCGCAGGCCCGACAGGCAGGCCGCATTGCCCGGCTGCTGCCCGGCCTTGGCAGCCAGCGTGAAGGCCCCGGCCGAGGCGCGGCATTCGGGGCAGTCGCGCGCGGCGACGGGCGCGGACTTTAGCGTGCGGGCATCGACCGGATCGGCGGGCGGCGGCATCGGAGGCAGCTGATCGCTGGCGGGCCGGTTCGGCGGGCGCACCGCATTGGCATTGGAACTCTGGGTCAGGCCGGGATCGACCATGATCTGCCCCGCAAGCGCCTCGCGGAGTTGGGGGTCGCGGCTCGGGCTGCCGTCGTTCATCGACGCTAGTTCCCTGTCGAGCGCATTGAGCTGCGCATCGTCATCGGACTTGCCACCGCATGCCGCCAGTAGCAGGCAACCCAGCGGAATCAGGATATAGTGCGACTTCGGCATCATGAGGTCCCTTCTAGCACGCGGATGCGACGTGATCCTTAACGATCGTCGCATCGGGGCATCGACGGCAAACCGGCTCATCATCCCGGCGGAGGCCGGGATCCAGTTGGGTGAGCGCTCGTGAGTCTCTGCGATGGCCTGCAACTGGACCCCAGCCTTCGCCGGGGTGGTGCTTTGGGAAGTGCATGGTCAACTTACCATGATACCCGATCATGACAGGATATGGACGGGTGCGCTTGTAGAGAGGATCAGCCCACGCCATCTTGGCCTCCATGCTGAACCTGTTCTCGATCGTCATCGGCTTGGTCGCGCTTCTGCTCGGGATCGTGCCGTTTCTGCCCTTTTTTGCCTGGGGCTACTGGTTCGTGATTCCCATCGCGATCGTCGGTGCGGCGGTGGGTGCGCTGTCGTCGCGTGATACGGGGCGCAATCTCAACCTGATCCTCATCCTGATCTTCGGCCTTCGCCTGATGCTGGGCGGCGGCTTCATCTAAAATGACAAACGGCCCGGCGGGTTTCCCCGCCGGGCCGTCCTTCACGCTACACGCTGCTTAGCGGCAGCGGACCTGGCCGCGGTCGATCTGCTGGCCCAGCAGCGCACCGCCGCCCGCGCCGATCACCGTGCCGAGCAGACGCGAACCGCCGCCTGCGATCACATTGCCCAGCGCGCCGCCCTCAGACCGCCGATCACCAGACCCGTGGTGCCGTCATTGCGGCGGCAATAGAAACGGCCGTTCATGCCGCGATAGATGCGGTCGTTGCGGCCGAGCGCGCGCGGCTGGTAATAGCGGCCGTCGCGATAATAGCGCTCGGGATAGTAACCGCGCTGGCCCGGCTCGAAACGGTTATAGTCGTAGTTGCGCCAACGGACATTGCGCATGTCCTTGCGATAATCCTTGCGGGCATCGCGAATGTCCTCGCGATATTCGCGGCGCGCCTCCCGGATGTCTCGCGGCGAGTTGGCGCGGCGCACTTCGCGGTTATAGTCGCGGCGTGCATCGCGGACGTCCTCGCGATATTCCTGGCGGGCTTCATAGCCATTGCGCTGCGCCTCGGCAGGAATGGCGGAAAAGGCGGTGGCGGCGATCGTGGCCGTCAACAGAGCGATACGCATACTCGAACTCCCGTTGATGATGGGAAGATGAACCCGCCTTCACGCTGATTGTTGCGTGAACCGAAAACTACTTGCCGTTCACTATCGAGACATCATGATCTGCTTGTTTTTCCAAACAAAAGGGGCGCCACCCGGAGGTGACGCCCCTGCTTCCCGCATGTCGGGGAGAGCCGGTCTCAGCGGCAGCGGCGATTGCTCGTGCCCCGCTCGATCTCGCGACCGGCGAGCGCGCCGACGGCGGCACCGCCCAGCGTGCCCAGCGTGCGATCGCCGCGCGTATCGATGGTGCGGCCCAGCAGCGCGCCCGCGACGCCACCGACGACCAGACCCGTCGTGCCGTCCGGCTTGCGGCAGCGGACGCGACCACGGTCATCGCGCCATTCGCGATACTTGTAGCGGCGCTGCGCATCGGCAGCGGTCGCGGGCAGGACCAGCGAGGGGACGACCATGGCGGTGCAACCCAGGGCAAGCATCAATTTCCGCATCACAAACTTCCTTTCGAATTGATCTGACGCCGTAACGTCCCACTTCTAACGTCCGTTGCATGAACGGCAGATAACGTCACGTTCATCAACGCGCCGCCCTTCCCCCCTGCGGATGGCCGCTCTAGGGTCGCTGGCGATGCTGCCCCAACCGACCGCCATGCTGCCCGCCGTGATGCCCTGGCTCGACCTGGCCGGACTGGCCGTATTCGCGGTGTCGGGTGCACTTGTCGCGGCCAAGCATCGCCAGACGATGGTGACTTTGGTCTTCTTCGCGCTCATCACCGGGGTCGGCGGAGGGACGTTGCGCGACCTGCTGATCGATGCGCCGGTCTTCTGGGTGCATGACGCCAGGGTGCCGATCGTCTGCCTGATCGCGGCGATCGCGGTCTGGGCGACGCCCGAGCGCTGGTGGCGGGGCAGCGCGCTCGACTGGTTCGACGCGGTAGGGCTGGCGGCCTATGCCGTGTACGGCGCGGCCAAGGCCACCGGCTATGGCATTCCGCCGGTGGCGGCGGCGATGCTGGGCGTCGTGTCGGCCTGTGTCGGCGGCATCATCCGCGACGTGATCGCAGGCGAGCCCTCGATCCTGATGCGGCCGGAGCTGTACGTGACGGCGGCGGCGCTGTCCTCGACCAGCTATGTGATCTTGATGCAGCTGGGGGTGCCCGGCGCGGGGCCGATCGCGGCGCTGGCCGGGTTCGTGCTGCGTGGGGCCGCGATCCGGTATCGGATCGCACTGCCCGCCTATCCGGCGAAGGGGTGGGATCGGGGGTAGGCGTTGGGGCGTGGCCTTCGACTTCGCTCAGGCTGAACGGGGTTTGGGGGATAAACCCTTCATCCGTTCAGGCTGAGCGAAATCGAAGCCCAAGGGAAGCCCTCACCGTCCCAACATCAACTCCGGCCGCACCACCCGGTCGAAGGTCGCCTCGTCGACCAGCCCCAGTTCCAGCCCGGCTTCCTTCAACGTCTGTCCCTTTTGATGCGCGTGCTTGGCGATCTTGGCGGCATTGTCATAACCGATCTCGGGCGCCAGCGCGGTCACCAGCATCAGCGAGCGGTCGAGCAGCTCGGTGATCCGGTCGCGATTGACCGTCATCCCCTCGACGGTGCGGGTCGCGAAGCTCTCCATGCCCACCGCCAGCAGATGGATCGAGCGCAGCACGTTCGCCCCGATCAGCGGCTTGAAGACGTTCAGCTCCAGATGCCCCTGCAAGCCGCCGACCGTCACAGCGGCATTGTTGCCGATCACCTGCGCGGCGACCATGGTCAGCATCTCGCACTGGGTCGGATTGACCTTGCCCGGCATGATCGAGCTGCCCGGTTCGTTGGCGGGCAGCTCCAGCTCGCCCAGCCCAGAGCGCGGGCCGGAACCCAGCAGCCGGATGTCGTTGGCGATCTTGGTCAGCGCAACCGCCAGCACGTTCAACGTGCCGTGCAGGTCGACCAGCCCGTCATTGCTCGCCAGCGCCTCGAATTTGTTGGGCGCGGTCACGAAGTCGAGGCCGGTCGCCTCGGCGATCTCGGCCGCGATCGCCTCGGCAAAGCCGTTCGGCGCGTTCAGCCCGGTGCCGACCGCCGTCCCCCCTTGCGCCAGCGGCAGGATATTGCGGTGAAGCGTCCCCTCGATCCGGTCGCGAGCATTGGCGAGTTGCTGGACATAGCCCGAAAATTCCTGCCCCAGGGTCAGCGGGGTCGCGTCCTGCAAATGGGTCCGGCCGATCTTGACGATCGAATCCCATTCCTTCGCCTTAGCCTCCAGCGCGGCGTGGAGCCGGTCGAGCGCGGGAAACAGTTGCTTCGTCACCGCCAGCGCGGCGGCGACATGGAGCGCAGTGGGGAAGGTGTCATTCGACGACTGGCCGCGATTGACGTCGTCATTGGGGTGGACCGGCGATTTGCCGCCGCGCGTACCCGTCAGCATCTCGTTGGCGCGGCCCGCAATCACCTCGTTGGCGTTCATATTGGACTGGGTGCCGGAGCCGGTCTGCCAGATGACCAGCGGGAACTGGTCGTCATGCCGCCCGTCGATCACCTCCTGCGCCGCCGCTTCGATCGCATCGGCCTTCTCCGCTGCCAGGCCATGGCCGCGATTGATCCGCGCCGCCGCCTTCTTCACGATGGCCAACGCATGGACGATGCCGATCGGCATCTGCTCGCGCGTGCCGAACGGGAAATTCTCCAGGCTGCGCTCGGTCTGCGCGCCCCAATAGGCATGGACGGGGACCTCGATCGGGCCGATCGAGTCGGTTTCGGTGCGGGTGGTGGCGTTCTGGGTCATGCGACAGGGACTCACCGATGGGGTAAGGGGTTCCGCGATGACATAGTCGTCACGACCGTGACGCAACAAGGCACAACGCTTGCCACCCCGCCCTCACCCGCCTATCGCCGCCCTTGCGACAGGTTCCTCGCAAGAGGTGAAAAGGGAATGGGGTGCGATACCCCGGCTGCCCCTGCAACTGTAAGCGGCGAGCCGCCCGCCACGACGCCATTGGGCTAATCCCTGAGAAGGCGGCGGATCGGCCCCGACCCGCGAGCCAGGAGACCTGCCCGTCGCGGTCGTCCTTCGACCGGACAGGGTGTGCCGGACGAAACGGGGCTTTCCCCTCGCGCGGCGACAGCGCCTTTGGAGAAACGTCCCGATGTCCGAGTTCCTGTCATGCTGAAGCCCGCCGCGAACGGCCCCGCCGTGGTCGCCTGCAACACCTGCCGCCTGTCCGACGACGCGCGCGAGAACGAACAGGGCCAGCGCGGCGGCGCGCTGCTGGTCGAGGCGCTGCGCCGGGTGCGGGCGTCCGACCCGGCCTATGCCGATGTCGCCGTCGAGGAGATGCCCTGCCTCTTCGCCTGCCAATCCTTTTGCACCGTCCACCTGCGCTGTCCCGGTAAGGTCGGCTATGTGATGGGCAAGTTCACCCCCGATGACGATGCCGCACGCGCCATATTGGACTATGCCCGCGCCTATGCCGACAGCGACTGGGGCCAGGTGCCCTACAAACAGTGGCCGCAAGGGGTGAAAGGCCATTTCCTGACCCGCACGCCCCCCGAAGGATATGTCGTCGAATGAACGCCTTCCCCAATGTCGCGGCGTTCGAGACCGCGCTCGCCACCCTGCCCCGGGCGGATGACCAGGCCCGCGCCGCCGCGACCGCGCGGCAAGGGCAGTTGACCAAGCCGCCGGGTTCGCTCGGTCGCCTGGAGGACATCGCCGTCTTCCTCGCCGGATGGCAGGGCGTCGAGCGGCCCCGGATCGAGCGGGGGCGCGCAGTCATCTTCGCGGGCAATCACGGCGTCACCGCGCGCGGCGTCAGCGCCTTTCCGGCGGAAGTGACCGTCCAGATGGTCGCCAATTTCGCCGCCGGGGGGGCGGCGATCAACGCACTGTCCGCAGCGGCGGGGCTGGAGCTGGTCGTGGTGCCGCTCGACCTCGACCGGCCGACCGCCGACTTCACCGCCGCGCCCGCGATGACCGAGGAGGAGTGCCTGAGCGCGCTGTCCGCCGGGGCCGAGGCGGTGGGCGATGCCGACCTGCTGGTGCTGGGGGAGATGGGCATCGGCAACAGCACCGCCGCCGCCGCGCTCGCCGCCGCCAGTTTCGGCGGGGCGCCTCCGCTCTGGGTCGGACCCGGCACCGGGGTCGATCCCGAAGGTGTCCAGCGCAAGGCGACGGTGGTGGCCGAGGGGCTGGCGCTCCACCGTGAGCATCTGACCAGCGCGTTCGAAATTCTGCGCCGCCTGGGCGGGCGCGAGATTGCCGCCATGGCTGGCGCGGTGCTGGCCGCACGGCACCGGCGGATTCCGGTCGTGCTCGACGGCTTTATCGGCACCGCCGCCGTCGCACCGCTGGCCCATGCCAATCCGGCGATCAGTGCGCATTGCCTGTCGGGCCATTGCTCGGCCGAACCGGGCCATGTCCTGCTGCTCGCGCGGCTAGGGCTGGAGCCGATCCTGTCGCTGAACATGCGGCTGGGCGAGGCGAGCGGCGCGGCGGTGGCGGTCCAGGTCATCCGCTCTGCGGTCGCCGCCCATGACGGCATGGCGACCTTTGCAGAGGCGGGCATCGCGGGCGAATGACCGGCTTTCGCCTTCATCTGCTCCGTCACGGCGAACCCGCGCTGACGGGGCGGATGCTGGGGCGAACCGACAGTCCGGCCACGACCGCGGGAGTCGCGGCCTGCGTCGCGCGGGCGAGCGGCCTGGACGTCACCCGCCGCATCGCCTCCGACCTGTCGCGCGCGCGCGCCTGTGCCGAAGCGATCGGCCCGACGGAGGTCGATCCGCGCTGGCGGGAGCTGGATTTCGGCGACTGGGACGGGCTGGCCGCGAGCGACATCGATCCGGAGGCGCTGCGCCAATTCTGGAACGACCCCGACGCTGCCCCACCGCCGGGTGGTGAGCGCTGGTCCGATCTGGTCGCGCGGGTCCGTGCCGCCATCGTCGATCTGTCGCCCGAGCCGACCCTGATCGTCACCCATGGCGGCACGATGCGGGCAGCATTGCATGTCCTGTGCGGGTTCGACCTACGCGCCTGCTGGTCGTTCGCGCTGCCCTATGCCGTGCTGGTCACGTTGGACGTATGGGACGGCGAACCACGCAACGCGCAGGTGACGGGGCTGGTCACGGCATGAAGACGCTGATCGTCGCGCTGGGTTTCCTGACCCGCCTCCCCATGCCGCGCGTCGAAGCGGACGAGGTGGATTTCGCGCGGGCGATCCGGCTCTACCCGGTGGCGGGCCTTGTGGTCGGCGTGATCGTCGCGGGTGCAGGCTGGCTTGGCGCGCACGTCGATCCATGGACGGGCGCGCTGGCGGCGCTGATCGCCTGGGTCTGGGCGACGGGGGCGCTGCATCTCGACGGGCTGGCGGACCTGTCCGATGGACTGGGCGCGGCGCATGGCGATCGGTCGCGGTTGTTGGCGGTGATGGCCGATCCGCATATCGGCAGCTTCGGCGTGGTCGCGCTGGCGATGCAGCTGATCGCCAAGCTGGTGGTGCTCCATGCCTTGCCTGTTAGTGCAGGGCCGATGCTCGCGCTGATTCCGGCGGCGGCGCGGGTCGGGCCGCTGGTCTGGGCGCGCCTGTTGCCGCCCTTACGCCCCGGCGGGCTGGGCGCGATGGTCGCAAAGGCGATACGGCCGGTCGACATGATCGGATGGATGCTGGTCGCGCTTGTGCTTGGCCTGTTCTATCCGCCGCTGGCGGCCGCGCCTTTCATCATCCTGACGCTGTCGCTCTGGTTCCGGCGCAAGCTGGGCGGGGTGACCGGCGATGTGCATGGCGCCGGGATCGAACTGACCGAAACCGTGCTCCTGCTCGCCGCCGTCCGCTATGCCTTGCCCTGAGCGATCCGCAGCAGCGCATCGCAATCGACATGCGCCTCCAGCACGGCGGCAATCGCATCGAGCGCGGCGTCGACATCGGCGCGGTGATCCGGCCCCTGCCCCGCCACGCCGATCCGCGCCAGCCACGCCGCGCGCTGCCCCGCCTCGCCCAGCAGGCCGTGGACATAGCTGCCCGCGACCAGCCCGTCGGCACGTATCGCCCCCTCGGCACGGCCGTCCGCCAGATGACCTACCGGCCGCGCAGTATCCGGCCCGCTCGTCCGCCCGAGATGAATCTCATAGCCCGAGAAGGACGCGCCAAGCGCCTCGCCGGTCACCGGCCGCACCGTCTTTTCGCCGGTCAGCACGGTATCGACGTCCAACAGGCCCAGCCCCGCGACCGTCCCCGCCGGCCCCTCGATCCCGTCCGGGTCCGCAACCGTACGCCCCAGCATCTGGTAGCCTCCGCACAGGCCCAGCACCGGCCGCCCGCGCCGGACATGCGCGGCGATGTCGATGTCCCAGCCCTGCGCACGGATGAAGGCCAGGTCGGCGATGGTCGCCTTCGATCCCGCAAGGACGATCATCGCGGCATCGGGGATCGGCTCGCCGGGGCGGACCATGACCAGATCCACCTGCGGCTCCAGGCGCAGCGGATCGAGATCGTCGAAATTGGCGATGCGCGGCGTGATCGGACAGGCGAGCACGATCCGCCCCCCGGCACCGGCGCGGCTTCGCTCCAGCACCACCGCATCCTCGCTGGGCAGCCGTGTCGCGTCCGCCAGCCAGGGAATCAGGCCAAGCGAATGCCAGCCGGTATGCTCGGCGATCACGCCCATGCCATCCGCGAACAGCGCGGGGTCGCCGCGAAACTTGTTGACCAGAAAGCCGCGGATCATCGCGGCATCGGCCGGGTCGATCACCGCCTTCGTGCCGACCAGCGAGGCGATCACCCCGCCCCGGTCGATATCGCCCGCCAGCACCACCGGCACGTTCGCCGCGCGGGCAAAGCCCATATTGGCGATGTCGCCGCTGCGCAGATTGACCTCGGCGGGCGAGCCCGCGCCCTCGACGATGACGAGGTCGCACTCCGCCTCCAAACGGCGATAGCAGTCGACCACCTCCGGCAGCAGCCCGATGCGCCCTTCGCGCCACTTCGACGCAGGCAGCATTCCGCGCACCTGTCCGCGCACGATCAGTTGCGAGGTGCGGTCGCCCTGCGGCTTCAACAGCACCGGGTTCATGTCGACATGCGGGGGCACCCGCGCCGCCAGCGCCTGCGTCGCCTGCGCCCGCCCGATCTCACCACCATCGGGCGTCGCGGCGGCGTTGTTGCTCATATTCTGCGGCTTGAAGGGGCGGACGCGCAGCCCGCGATTGGCAAAGGCCCGGCACAGGCCCGCGACCAGCACCGACTTGCCCACGTCCGAGCCGGTGCCCTGGATCATCACGCCAGCCATGCGACACTCCCCGCGATCACCCAGAGCAACAGGCAGGCGCGGGCATAGATTTGCAAACTCGTGACGATGTCTTTGGGTGAAGCGGCGCGTCCTTCGCGGCCGATCCACGGCTTGATCTGGGTCACCCCGTCATAGGCGACCGGCCCGGCGAGTGCGACGCCCAGCGCCCCCGCCATCGCCGCCTCGGGCCAGCCCGCATTGGGCGAGGCATGGGCGCGCGCATCGCGCTTCATCACCGCCCAGCCGCCTGCGCCCGCGATGCAGACCAGCGCCCCGGCGATCCGCGCAGGGATCCAGTTCGCCCCGTCGTCGATCCGCGCCGCCGCCCAGCCGAACGCCCGCCAGCGCGGCTCCTTGTGCCCGATGATGCTGTCGGCGGTGTTGATCGCCTTGTACATCCACACCCCCGGCAGCCCGAGCAGCAGCAGCCAGAACAGGGGGGCCACGATGCCGTCGCAGAAACTCTCCGCCAGCGTCTCGATCGCCGCGCGCGAGACGCCCGCCTGATCCAGCCGCTGGGTATCGCGTCCCACGACCCGCGCGACCAGCACGCGGGCGGCGGGCAAATCGCCACGCAGCAGGGCATCGGCCACGGGCCGGACATGAACGTACAGGCTCCGCTGCGCCAGCGCCGGCCAGGCGAGAACCGCGCTGGCGATCCAGCCCCAACGGCCGAACAAAATATGCGATTCCCGGTCGAGCCACCACGCCACCCCGCCGGTCAGCGCGATCAGCACGACCATGGTCAGGACACCCAGGCCCCGCCGCACGCCCTCGGGCCGCGTGGGCGAATTGCCGAGCCGCTCGGCCAGATTCAGGAACCGCGCGAAGGCCCCCACCGGATGGCCGACACGCGCGTAGAGCCGGTCGGGCCAGCCGATCGTCGCATCGAGCGCCAGTGCGACCAGAGCCACCGGGTCAGCCATGTCGCAACGCCTCATCCAATCGTTCGAGCTCCGCCGCCGCAGCGGGCACGCCGAAACGCAACCGCTCCGGCGCGTCGGCGAAGGGGCGGACCAATATGCCCGCCGCCGCCAATCGCTGGAAGATGACGCCCGCCTCCGGCGTGTCGACCATGCGGAACAGCGGACAGGCCCCGCGGGCGGTCAGGCCATGCCGGGCGAGCACCGCGTCCAGCGCTGCCGCCCGTTCGACCAAGGCGATCCGGGTCGCCGCGATCCAGGCGCGATCGGCATAGGCCGCGCTGCCCCAGGCGATCGCATGCGCCGACACCGGCCAGTCGCCCAGCAGATCGCGAAGACCTGCCAAGACCTCGGGCGCGGCTATGACGAAGCCCAGCCGCACCCCGGCCAGCCCGAAGAACTTGCCGAACGATCGCAGCACCACGACCCGTTCACCGCCATCGAACCCGTTTCCCGGCATCGCATCGGCAAAGGCTTCGTCCAGGACCAGCCAGCCACCCGCCCGTGCTTGCCCCGCCGCCAGCCGGGTCAGTTGCTCGGGCGTACGATGGACGCCATCGGGATTGTTGGGATTGGCGATCAACAGGCTTCCCGCCTGCCCCGCCCAATCGTCCAGCGCGTCATGGTCGACCCGCTGGGACGCGACCGCGCCATGCGTGCCATAGCTCGGGCGAACCGCAACGATCGGCTGCGGGGCGCCCAGCAGCGGCAACAGGCGCAGCGCCATCTCGCTGCCCGGCACGGCCGCGACCCGTTCCGCCGCGACGCCGAAATACGCGGCCGCCAGCGACTCCAATCGGGCCAGCGCAGTTCGATCCGGCAGGGGGGCGGCGTCGACCTCCAGCCCTTCGGGCGGAGTCCAGGGCACCGGATTGATCCCCGTCGACAGGTCCAGCCAAGGCATGGGGGCGTTCGGGAACAATGCCTTGGCTGCGTCGATCCGGCCGCCATGATGGGTCAGGGCCGCCATTTGGGCTTGCGTCATCGGCCCGCTCCCGCAATGCGCAGCGGCATGTCGAAGCTCCGTACCATCCTCGTCCTCGGCGGTGCCCGGTCGGGCAAGAGCCGCCATGCGCAGGCGCTGGCCGAAGCGATGACGCCCACCGGCTGCTTCATCGCGACCGCGCAGGCCTGGGACGACGAGATGCGCGACCGCATCGCCCGGCACCAGGCCGATCGCGACGAACGCTGGATGACGGTCGAAGCGCCCATGGCCCTGCCGGAAGCCGTCGCCGAGCATAGCCGCGCCGACCGGGTGCTGCTGGTCGATTGCCTGACGCTTTGGCTGACCAACCTGTTGCTGGCGGAGGCCGATCTGGCGGCGGCGGGCGATGCACTGGTCGCGGCGGTCGCACATGCGCCCGGCCCGGTGGTGATGGTCAGCAACGAGGTCGGCTTCGGCATCGTGCCCGACAATGCGCTCGCGCGCCGCTTCCGCGATGCGCAAGGGACGCTCAACCAGCGGCTGGCGCGGGTGTGCGACGCGACCGATCTGGTGGTGGCGGGCCTGCCTTTGCGGCTTTCAGGAGAGAAATGATGCGAACCGACGCCGAACATGCCGAGCGCATGGCCAAGAAAAAGGCCGCGCAGGACAGCAAGGTCGCCGCGCGCGACGCCGAAAAGGGCCTGGTCATCGTCCATACCGGCAAGGGCAAGGGCAAGACGACCGCCGCGCTCGGCATGGTGATCCGCGCGGTCGGCCACGGCATGCGCGTCGGCATGGTCCAGTTCGTGAAGGGCGCGATGACCACCGGCGAAGCGGCGGTGCTGGCGCGCTTTCCCGAGGTCGATTTTCACGCGATGGGCGAGGGCTTCACCTGGAACACCCAGGACCGCAGCCGCGACATCGCCACCGCGCGGGGCGCGTGGGAGGAGGTCAAGCGAATGATCGCCGATCCGTCCTACGACCTGATCGTCGCGGACGAATTGAACATCGTTTTGCGCTATGACTATCTGCCGGTCGACGAGGTGCTGGAGGTGCTGGCGACCAAGGGCGCGATGACCCATGTCGTCATCACCGGCCGCAACGCGCCCGATGCGCTGATCGAAGCAGCGGATCTGGTGACCGACATGACGCAGGTGAAGCACCCCTTCCGCGAACAGGGCGTGAAGGCGCAAAAGGGCATCGAGTTTTAAATCGTCAGTGTAATGACAAGGCCTCAAGCGGTTGAGCTTGTGGCGTTGCCCTCCCCCATCCCCTCCCGCCTGCGGGAGGGGAGTGCCCTGTGCCTGAGCGATACGCGCTAAGCCCCTCATCCCGGCAGGGGGGAGGGGTTTGGGGTGGGGGTTAAGCCGCGGGCGATGCGGCTCGAGGCAAAGCCCTCCCCCAGCCCCTCCCGCCTGCGGGAGGGGAGTGCCCTGTGCCTGAGCGATACGCGCTAAGCCCCTCCTCCCGGCAGGGGGGAGGGGTTTGGGGTGGGGGTTAAGCCGCTGGTGACTCGGCTTGAGGCAAAACCCTCCCCCATCTCCTCCCGCCTGCGGGAGGGGGGCGGCGCGTGGCGGAGTGACGGACTTTATCACGCCCCCTCCCCCACCAGATCCCCACCCCGCCGCAACAGATACACGTCCATGATCCACCCGTGGACCCGACGCAGTTCCGCCCGGCGCGCGACAATCCGCTCGGCCACATCCGCCAGCCGCCCGGCCTCGATCGCCTGGTAGTCCATGCCCAGATAGGCCCCCCACCAGATCATCGCATCCGGCTGGTCCAGCGTCGTGAACGCGCATCCGCCATCGAGCATCACCGCGACGCTGTCCGCCCCCTCGGGCCAGCCGCCCTCGCGCAGACGCCGCCCGGTCGTCACCAAAACCGGCGCCCCGACCGCGTTGAACGGAATGGCATGGGCCGCACACAGCGCCTGAAGGCTGGTGATCCCCGGCACCACCGTCACCCGCTCGACCGAGGCCAAGCGCCGCGCGATCCGGATCGTACTGTCATACAGCGACGGATCGCCCCAGACGAGCAACGCCACGCGCCCACCACCCGGCAGATGCGCGGCGATCTCCGCCGCCCAGCGTTCGGCAATCGCATCGTGCCAATGCTCGACCGTATCGAGATAGGCCCCTTCACTCGCCCGCACTGGCAGGTCGAATTCGACCACCCGCACGCTCGTTCCCGCCAGCACCTGTGCGCAGATGTCGCGACGCAGGTCGATCAATTCCGCCTTGTCTTCCTTGCGTGGCAGCAGGATCAGGTCGGCGCTCCGCATCGCCGTCTCCGCCGCGCGGGTCAGGTGGTCGGGATTGCCTGTACCAATGCCGATCAGGTCGAGATGGATCACATATCCTCCATCAGCGGGCCGTAGAGGATCAGCGCGGCCTTGTCGGACACGCCCTCGGCCAGTCGAGCGGCGAGTTCACCCACGCTCGCGCGGGTCAGGCGCTGGTCGGGGCAGCCGACATGCTCGGCCATCAGCGCTGGCGTCTCGGGCGACAGGCCGTGCGCGATCAGCGCCTCGGCCAGTGCGGAAAAGGTCCGCTTGGGCATGAACACCACCGTCGTCGCGGATGCATCGGCCAGCGCCGCCATATTGCGGTCGGCGGGCAGCGCGCCGGTGACGTCATGGCCCGTCACGAACTGCACCCGCCGCGCTTCGTTGCGCCGGGTCAGCGGGATGCCCGCCGCCGCCGCCGCCGCGCTCGCCGCGCTGACGCCGGGGACGATCTCGAACGGGATGCCCGCCGCCTTCAGCGCGACGATCTCTTCCTCCAGCCGCCCGAAGACGCCCGGATCGCCCGACTTCAATCGGACGACCCGCTTGCCGCCGAGCGCATGATCGACCAGCAGCCGGTCGATCTCGCCCTGTTTGGGCGACGCGCGGCCCGCGCGCTTGCCGACCGCGATCAGTTCGGCGTCGGGGCGACAATGGCTCAGCATCGCCCCGGCGGCGAGGTCGTCGAACAGCACGACATCGGCCGCGCCCAGACAGCGCACCGCCTTCAGCGTCAGCAGTTCCGGATCGCCCGGCCCCGCGCCGACAAGGGACACGAACCCGCTCACCACCCCGCTCACCACCAGCGCGCCACCAGATGGAAGAATGTGCCGGTCACGGCCCCTCGCCGCGACCCGGTCTCCGGCACCGCCTCGCCTTGCGCATCGACGACATGGGCGAGCGCTTCGTCGGGTTGTTCGAGCACGGTCGAGTAATGGAACTCATGCCCGCCCAGCACCGCGCCTTCGGGCATCCCCGCCACCTCGCCGAGCAGGATCGCGCGGCGATAGCCGAGGTGCATTTTCCGCCTGGCATAGCTGGTGACGAGGCCGAGCAGCCCGGCCATCCGGTGACTGACGCCTTCCGCATCGATCAGCGCCTCACCCAGCGCCATATAGCCGCCGCACTCGCCATGGATCGGCTTGGTCGCGGCATGGGCGGCGAGCCCGGCGCGGAACGTCTCCGCCGCCGCCAGCCGCCCGGCGTGAAGCTCGGGATAGCCGCCGGGCAGCCACACCAGATCGGCCGAGGCGTCGGGGGCTTCGTCGGCGAGCGGCGAGAAGGGCAAAATCTCCGCCCCCCCTGCGCGCCAGCCCTCCAGCATGTGCGGATAGACGAAGGAAAAGGCCGCATCCTGTGCCAGCGCGATCCGCTGGGCGGGTGCTGGCGGAAGCGTGCCGGACATGGGCATGGCGGGCTTTGCATAGGCCGCCGCGCGCACCGCCTCCAGATCGACATGCGCCGCGAGGAACGCGGCATAATCGCCGATCAGCCGGTCGAGTTCGGGATGCTCGACCGCCTGCACCAGCCCCAGATGCCGCTCGGGCAGGACCAGATCGCCGCGACGGGGCAGCGCGCCGAAGACCGGCAGGCCGATCTCCTCAAAACCCAGCTTTGCCAGCCGCTCATGACGCGGGCTCGCCACGCGGTTCAGGATCACCCCCGCCACCCGCAATTCCGGGTCGTAGCGTGCAAACCCCAGCGCCGTCGCCGCCGCCGACTGCGCCTGTCCCGACACGTCGATGACCAGGATCACCGGCCAGCCCATACGCCTGGCCGTCTCCGCGCTGCTGCCCATGCCGGTCGCGCCGGGCTTGGCGACGCCGTCGAACAGCCCCATCGAGCCTTCTGCCAGCATCAGGTCGGCATCCGCCCCGCGCTGGCCCAGCGTATCGAGCAGCGCGGCGGGCATCGCCCAGCCATCGAGGTTGAACGACGCCCGCCCGCACGCCGCGCGGTGAAAGGCGGGGTCGATATAATCGGGACCGCTCTTGAACGGCTGGACGCGGAGTCCCGCATCCCGAAACGCGCGGAGCAGGCCCAGCATCACGGTGGTCTTGCCCGTGCCCGAAGCGGGCGCGGCGATCATCAATCCCGGCGTCATGTCAGGCTGTTCCCCGGGCGGTAGCGGCGGTCATAGCCCTCGGCATACAAACGGCTCTCGGCGAAATCGCTGGAGGCAAGTACGCGGCCGACGAGGATCAGCGCGGTTCGCTCCGGCCCGTCGGCGGCGGCCTGCTCGATGGTGGAAAGCGTCGCGCGGACGATCCGCTGCTCGGGCCAACTGGCACGCCAGACGATCGCGACCGGGCAATCCGCGCCGTAATGCGGGGTCAGGTCGGCGACGACCTTGGCGAGATTGTGGATCGACAGGTGAATGGCCAGCGTCGCGCCGGTCGCGGCAAAGGCGGCCAGCGATTCACCCTCCGGCATGGCGCTGGCGCGGCCCGGCGTGCGGGTTAGGATCACCGACTGGGCGATGCCGGGCAGGGTCAACTCGCTCTCCAGCACCGCCGCCGCCGCCGCGAAGGACGGCACGCCGGGCGTCACCGAGACGGGGATGCCCAGTTCACGCAAGCGCCGGACCTGCTCACCCATCGCCGACCACACCGACAGGTCGCCCGAGTGGAGCCGGGCGACGTCCTGGCCTTTGGCATGGGCCTCCGAGATTTCGGCCATGATCTCGTCGAGCGTCATCGGCGCGGTGTTCACGATCCTGGCACCCGGCGGGCAGTGCGCCAGCACCGCCTCCGGCACCAGCGATCCGGCATAGAGGCAAACCGGGCAGGCGGCGATCAGGTCGCGGCCGCGCAAGGTCAGCAGGTCGGGGGCACCGGGTCCGGCGCCGATGAAGTGGACGGTCATGATTCAGGTCCCTGGGCGATGGCGCAGGTCGCCATGCGGTCGGAGGAAATTACACGGGTAACGACGATCCGCGCGCCGGATCCAGCGGCGGCGAGCGCCACGGCTTCGGCGACACTGCCCACGCCGCGCGCGGTCATGCTGACGGTCGAGCGGGTCGGGGTGTCGATATCTTGCAGCAGATCGGCAGCGATCGAATGGACGGCCATCCCCTCGGCAAATGGCGCGATCACCGCTACGCGATCGGCGGGCACGGCGAGCGCATCCGGGCGCATGCCCGTCGCCGCCAGCGCGCTGCGGAAGGACTCCGCCGTCGCCTCCGCCCGGCATCCGAATCCGGCGATCACCATGCGACCCGCCATTGAACGATGGGATAACTCGCCTTCCACCCGCGCTTCGTGCCGAGCGGTCGGGCATGAGCCAGTTCGATGCGCAGCAGCTCGCCGCCATATCGCGCATGACATTCGGCGAGCAGCGCCTCGGTCTCCAGCGTGACGGCATGGGCGACCAGGCGACAGCGCGGCAGCGTCCGCAGCGCGTCGACCAGCGGCCGCGACAGGCCGCCGCCGACGAACACCGCATCGGGATGCGGGCGCTCGGCCAGCTGGGCCACCGCATCGCCCTCGACCAGTTCCAGCCGTGCCAGCCCCAGTCGTGCCGCATTGGCGGCGGCGCGGGCCAGGCGCGCGGGGTCCCGCTCGAAACCGATGGCGTGGGTGGTCGGGTCGCTGAGCAGCCATTCGATCGCGACCGATCCCGATCCGGTGCCGATGTCCCACAACAGTTCGCCGGGTCGCGGGGCGAGCGCGGAGAGCGCCAGCGCGCGAACGGGGCGCTTGGTGATCTGTCCGTCATGCGCGAACCAGTCATCGTCCAGTCCGCTTGCGCGGGGCAAGATCCGGCCCGAGCCCGCAGGCTCGATAGCCACCGCGACCGGATGGGCGATATCCGTCCAGTCGAGCGCATCCGCCGTGCAGGCGCGCACCCGCTCACGCGGCCCGCCAAGCGCCTCCAGCACGGTAAGCACGCTGTCGCCGAAGCCCTGTTCGGCCAGCCATGCCGCAAGCCCCGTCACCGACGCCCCGTCGCGCATCAGCGCCAATATCCGCTGGCCGGGTGCCAGATGCGGGCGGAGCGTCTCGATCGGGCGGGCGTGAAGTCCGACGCTCTGGATCGTCTCGGTCGGCCAGCCCAGCCGCACCGCCGCCAGCGACAGGGTGGACGGCGCCGGATAGGCGACCCACTCGTCCGGCTCCAGGTGACGAGTCACCACCGTCCCCGCCCCGAACCAGAAGGGATCGCCCGAGGCGAGCATCACCACCCTTTGCCCACGCCGTTCGAGCAGCATGGGAACGCCATCGGCAAAGGGCACCGGCCAGACGATCCGCTCCGCCCGGCCCTGTTCGGCCAGCAGCGACAGGTGACGGGCTGCGCCCATCACGCTATCGGCGGTCAGGATCGCGGCGCGCGCGGGGGCGGTCAGGCCGTCCCAGCCATCCTCGCCGATGCCGACGATCGTCAGCCAGGGTTCGGAGTCAGCCATGCGCCACATCCTTCTGCTCGGCGGCACGACCGAAGCGAGCGCTTTGGCGACCGCGCTGGCGGCGCGCGGCGAACGCGCGGTGCTGAGCTATGCGGGCCGCACCGAGGCTCCGCGCGCGCAGGCTATTCCGACGCGCGTGGGCGGATTCGGCGGTGTCGAGGGGCTGGCCGCTTACATGATGCGCGAGGGCATGACCCATCTGGTCGACGCCACCCATCCCTTCGCCGCGCGGATCAGTGCCAATGCGATGGCGGCGGCGACGGCGGTGGGCGTCCCCCTTCTCGCGCTGACCCGGCCCGAATGGGTGGAGGGTCCCGGCGACCGCTGGACGCGCGTGGCCAACACAGGCGAAGCGGTGACCGCACTCGACACCGAACCGGCGCGTGTCTTCTTGGCTCTTGGTCGCCAGACGATCGGGGACTTCACGCATGCTGCGCAGCATTTCTACCTGTTGCGCTTCGTCGATGCGGCGGAGCCCGCCAATTTTCCGAACCACCGACTGGTGGTCGATCGCGGTCCCTTCACGCTGGCGGGCGAACTGGCCCTGTTGCGCGAGCACCGGATCCAAATGGTGGTCGCCAAGAACGCCGGAGGCTCCGGCGCACGGGCGAAGCTCGACGCGGCACGTGAACTCGGCCTGCCGGTCGTGATGATCGACCGCCCCTTCATCCCGCCCCGCCCGCAAGTGGGCAGCGTCGCGGCGGTGCTCGACTGGCTGGATCACGGCGCCGTCCGGGGGGTGTAGAGGATCGGCCGTCCGGCATGCGGGATCATGCGCGTGCGGCTCGACCCGATGATGACGACGGTGCGCATATCGGCCATGTCCCCGCGCGCTTGCGGCAACGGCACGATGCGCAGGGCTTCTTCGGGCGTCGAGACGGCGCGCGCGAACAGCACCGGGCGGTCGTCGCCGCACGTTTCGCGGAGCAGCGCGAAGGCGGCATCGAGCGCATCGGGCCGCGCCTTGGACCGGGGATTGTAGAGCGCGATGGCGAAATCCGCCTCCGCCGCCAGCGCCAGCCGCCGCTCGATCAGCGCCTGGGGCTTGAGGTTGTCGGACAGGTTGATCGCGCAGAAATCATGGCCCAGCGGCGCGCCCGCGCGCGCACTCGCGGCCAGCATCGCGGTGATGCCGGGCAGGACGCGGATATCGAGGTCGTGCCAGCGGGCGGGGTCTTCCTCCACCCGCTCGAAAATCGCCGCCGCCATCGCAAACACCCCCGGATCGCCTGACGATACAACGACCACCCGCCGCCCCGCCTCCGCCATCTCCAGCGCATGGAGCGCCCGGTCGCGCTCGACCCGGTTGTCGCTGGCATGGCGGGTCAGGCCGGGCCGCTCGGGCACGCGCGCGACATAGGGGATATAGCCGACGACATCGGTTGCCTCGGCCAGCGCCGCCGACACTTCGGGCGTCACCATCGCCTCCGCGCCCGGCCCCAGCCCCGCGACGATCAGCCAGCCGCTCATGGCCGCCGCCCCTGGCCGTGGATCAGCGCGATCGAGAAATAGGGGGCGGGCGCGTCCTCGACCTCGCTCAGCCGCCGCACGCGCTCGCCAGCCTGGGCGGCATGTTCGACCAGCCACGCCTGATCCGTCCGCCCCGCCGCCGCGATGGCGCGGCGCAGCTTGGGCAGGTGGCGGCCGATCTTCATGACGACCAGCGCGTCGGTCTGGGCGATGCGGCGGGTCAGCTCGTCCTCGGGCAGGGTCGCCATCGCCACCGTCAGCACATCGTCGCCCCAGGTGATCGGCGCGCCGCTGGCGGTCCAGGCCCCTGACATGCCGGTGATGCCGGGCACGACCGCGACAGGCACCTGGTCCTTCAACCTGCTGTAAAGGTGCATGAAAGAGCCGTAGAAGAACGGATCGCCCTCGCACAGCACGACGACATCCTCGCCGCTTTGAACGAGCGACAGGATATGCGCGGTGCACTCCGCATAGAAGGCGGACAGGCATTCATTGTAGCGCGGATCGGTGAACAGGATTTCGGTCGTGACCGGATAGTCCATCGGATATTCGACCACGTCGGCCCGCAGCATTCCCTCGACGATGGTGCGCGCGTGGCCGCGCCGTCCGCTTTTACGAAAATAGGCGACATGCCGGGCCCCGCGCACCAGCCGGTCGGCGCGCACGCTCATCAGGTCCGCCGCGCCCGGCCCCAGGCCGACACCGTGAACGGTTCCCGTCATTCGGCGCGGCTCGCCAGCGCGTTGATCGCCGCCACCGTGATCGCGCTGCCGCCGGGGCGGCCCTTGACGATGGCGCACGGCACGGGCTGCGCCTCCCACAGCGCATCCTTCGACTCCATCGCGCCGACGAAACCGACCGGACAGCCGATGATCGCCGCCGGGCGAGGGCATGTCGGGTCCTCCAGCATGGTCAGCAGATGGAACAGCGCGGTCGGCGCATTGCCGATCGCCACCAGCGCCCCCGCCAGATGCGGCCGCCACAGCTCCAGCGCGGCGGCCGAGCGGGTCGTGCCCATCTCCCTGGCAAGGGCGGGCACGGCGGGATCGCGCAGCGTGCAGATCACCGGATTGTCGGCGGGCAGGCGCGTGCGCGTGACCCCTTCGCTGACCATGTGCGCGTCGCACAGGATCGCCGTACCATTCGCCAGCGCCTGCCGCCCCGCCACCGCGAAACCGCTTGAGAAGTGGATCGAGGGCGCGAGTTCGACCAGCCCGGCGGCATGGATCATGCGCACCGCGACCGGCTCCTCCTCCGCGTCGAAGCGGGCCAGCTCCGCCTCGGCGCGGATGATGGCGAAGGACTGGCGATAGATCGCCGCGCCGTCGGTTTCGTACGTATAGGGCATCAACAGGCTCCGAGAAGCGCGACCGCCCGCTCGGGCGTCAATCCGGTGTGAAGGGGCGCGGCCCCGGCGCGGGCGTTGCGGGCCAGGTCGAAAGCCCCCTCCCGCCCGGTCAGCACCCAGTCCGCCGCCCGTGCCCGTGCGCAGCCCTTCGCGCAACCCGATATGTGCAGGCGGCCGGTGACGAGCGGGGCGAGACGGGCGGCCAGATCGCGGGTCGCGACGCTGGCCTGCGGACAGGCGGGCGCGCCGACACAGGCATCGACATGGAGGATGGGCGCGTCTTCCAGGACCATGGCGGCGGCAGGCGCCGGGGCCATTCCCCCGGCCAGAAGCATCCGCCACGGCGTCAGGCGAAGCGCCACGCGATGCGTGCGAACGAAGGCGGCAAGCTCTGCGGCGTCGATGCGCCCGAAAGGCAAGCCATAGACCGCCCCCATCGGATGCGCACCGGGTCGCAGCGATTCACCGGCGGGGGCGGACGACACCGCACCCGATGCCCATTTTGGCAGGGTCGCGCCATGCCGAGCCATCCGCCCCGCCGCCTGCCCCCCGCTCGCGACGAACCAGTGGGCCAGCCGGATCAGGGCGTCGACCGCATCCTCGCGCGACGTGGCGACACCGGTCGCCCGCCCATCGGCGCGCAGCAGCAGGCCGCCAGTCGCCGCCCGCTCGATACGGAAATCCCCGGGCGCGTCGCTCAGCATCGGCCGCGCGCCCGCATCGACGACAAAGCCGACCTTGCCCGGCAGCGCGGGCAATTCAGCCAGCCGCGCGCGCAGTTCGGTGGCGATGCCGTACGTGTCGTCGCCCTCGCGCCACGCGGGATCGACCAGGATCGCGCCCCGCCCCTCGCGCACCGGATCGGGATCGACCAGCCCCAGCGCCTGCAATTCTTCGAGCAGCACGGGCCAGCCCTTCTCGGTCACGCCGCGCAGTTGCAGATTGGCGCGCGCCGTCAGGTCGATCTGGCCATTGCCATGGGCGTTGGCCACCTCGCACAGCCCCTCGACCTGCGCGGCGGCCAACCGCCCCAGCGGCGGGCGGACGCGAACCAGCAGGCCGTCGCCCGCCATCATCGGCCGGAACGCATCGGGGCACCAGCCCTTAACGACGAAGCCGCTCATGCGTCGCCGTCCAGCATCGCCAGCACCGAGTTGCGCCGCGTCCGCCACAGTCCCGCCTTGTGAAGCGCCGCGAAGCGCGCCTCCATCGCCGCCAGCGCCGCCGGATTCGCCTGCGCCATGAAGTCGCGCACCGTGTCCTGCGCCAGCGTTGCATCCCAATAGAGGTCGATCAGCGCGGCGGGCACCGCGTCGGCCAAATGCGCAAAGCTGCCCAGATGGTCGAGCGTCGTCGCGATCTCGGCAGCGCCCCGAAAGCCGTGGCGCATCATCCCCTCGACCCAGCGTGGGTTCGCGACGCGGGCATGGACGGTGCGGGCGATCTCCTCGGCCAGCGTCCGCGCCTTGGGATGGGCCGGATCGCGCGTGTCGAGATGATAGAGCGACGCCGCCCCCTCCCCCAGCGCCGCGCGCGCCGCCGCAAACCCCGCCTGATGCGCGGCATAATCGGCGGCCAGCAGCAGATCGCTTTCGGGCAGGTCGTGGAGATGGACAAAGGCCTGCGCCCCCGCCACCCGCGCGGCGATACCAGCCGCGTCGCGCCGGTCGCCATCGTCGAGCGCGGTGGCCGAGGCGGCGAGCCAGCTCTGCCCCGCCTCGATCCGCGCCGCTTCGTCGTAACCCGCATTCGGGTCCAGCCCGACGCCGTAACGCCCCGGCGCCGGGCCATAGACGCGCGGGGTCGCCTGCCCGACGAAAGGATTCCAGTCCGGCGCTTCGTCACGCTGGCCAAGCGCCCGCACCGCCTGCCCGAACAGTGCGACCAGATGCGGAAAGGCGTCGCGGAACAGCCCCGACACGCGCAGCGTCACATCGACGCGCGGCCGGTCGAAGCGCATCAGCGGCATCACCTCGAACCCCGTCACCCGTTCGGAGCGATGGTCCCACACCGGCTCGACCCCGATCAGGTGCAGCGCCATGGCGAACTCCTCGCCCGCCGTGCGCATCGTCGCCGATCCCCAGAGATCGACGATCAGGGTGCGCAGATAATCGCCCTCCTCCTGCATGTGGCGGCGAAGCAGTTCCTCGGCGAGCTTCACGCCCTGGGCTTGCGCCGCCCGGCTCGGCACTGCGCGCGGGTCGATCGCATAAAGGTTGCGGCCCGTGGGCAGCACATCGGCGCGCCCGCGATAAGGCGAACCCGAAGGCCCCGCCGCCACCCGCTGACCGTTCAGCCCGGCGAGCAACCCCGCGCGCTCAGCCGCCCCCTGCTCGCCGCGCCCGAAGACATGCAGCCCCTCACCGAACTGGCTGTCCTTCACGTCGCAGACAAAGGCGTCGATCCGGACGAGCGGATCCTCGGCTCCCGCCAGCCCCAGCGTCTCGCCCAGCCCGACGCTCTCCGCCTCCTCGGCGATCAGCGCGCGCAGCCGGTCGCGCCGGGCGGGGTCGAGGCCATCGGCATTGGCGTATTCGTCGAGCAACGCCTCCAGCCGCCCCAGCCCCGCGCCTGTTCCGGCCTGGACCAGAGCCGGGGGAACATGGCCGATGGTGACGGCCCCCAGACGGCGTTTGGCCTGCGCCGCCTCGCCCGGATCGTTGACGATGAAGGGATAGAGGACCGGCCAGTCGCGGGTCAACGCCTCGGGCCAGCAGGCGTCCGACAGCGCGACCGCCTTGCCGGGCAGCCATTCCAGCGTGCCGTGCGCACCGACATGAACCAGCGCGTCGATCGTCTGCGCACGGAGCCAGAGGTAAAAGGCGACATAGGAATGACGCGGGCAGCGCGAAAGATCGTGATATTCGTCCGCGCGTACGTCGCGCCGCCCGCGTTCGGGCTGGAGCGCGACGATCGCCTTGCCCAGCGCCAGCGCGGGGAAATGAAAGGCATCGCCCTCCACCAGCGGATCGTTCTCGACCGCGCCCCAGCTTTCCAGAAGATCGGCGCGCAAGGTTTCAGGCAGCGTGGACAGCGCCTCGCGATAGGCTGCGACCGGCCATGCGATGCGGCTATGGATCAGCGCCTCGGGCAGATCGGCCGGGCACGCCACGTCATAACCCGCCTGACCCAAATCTTCGAGGATCGCCGCCGTCGAGGCGAATCCGTCCAGCCCGACCGCATGCGCCGCCTGCCAGTCCTTGCCCGGATAGGTGGACAACAGGATCGCCAGCCGCCGCTCCGCCGCCGGGGTCGCCGCCAGCCTGGCCCAGCCCGCCACCCGATCGGCGACCGCCGCGATGCGGGTGGGCTCGGCGCGGTGGAGGCGCAGGGCGATGTCGAAATCGGGGTCGCGCTCGCCCGGCTGCTTGAAGCTGACCACGCCCGCGAAAAGGCGTCCGTCGATCTCGGGCAGGACGACATGCATGGCGAGGTCGGCGGGCGACAGCCCCCGCGCCGAGGCTTCCCAGCCCGCGCGGTCGCTGGTGGCGAGCGCGACCTGGAACACCGGCACGCCCGCCCCGTCGAGCGGCATCGTGTCGTCCTCGCCGCGTGCGGAGAAGGCGGTGGCGTTGACGATCGCGGCGGGCGTGAGTGCGCCGACCCAGCGCGCGATCCAGGGGCCTGCACCCTCGGCTTTCAGCGAGGGGACGAACAGGGCGATGGGGTCGAAACCGCGTTCCTCCAGCGCGGCGTGGAGGGCGGCGATCGGCTCCAGATCGGCGGCGGCGAGATAGGCGCGGTAGAAGACGATCAGGATGCGGGGGCGGGTTGCGGTTAGCAGGGCGGCGGCGGGGCATGATGCGCCGTTTGGGGACCAGCCTCCGACCGGGGCTACGTGCGGAGAGGGCCCTCCCCCATCCCAGTTGCGGGTGAACGATGCCCCGCATCGTTCAGGCCATGCCGGGGGCATGGCCGACCCGCAACTCGCTTGCGGGAGGGGCGTGCTTGGGGTCACCGCGTCCCTTGAAAGCCCCTCTCCCGGCAGGGGGAGGGGTTGGGGAGGGGCAAGGGCCACGGACGGCAACGCCGCGATTTCACGCAAAGCCACACCCGCCGCACCTGCCCCACCCGCATCGCACAGCGCCGTCAACCGCCGCACCACCGCTTCCCCCACGTTGGAAGCCCCCGCCAACCGCCGATCCTCGCGCCCATCGGCCGCCAGCACCGCCAGCGTGATGCCCCGCTCGCGGGCCAGCCGCTCGACCTCGCGCAGGCCGTAATCCCAATACGCCGCCCCGCCGATTAGCCGGATCAGGATCGCCTTCGCATGCACCAAAGTCTGCTCGACATAGGTATCGACCGACAGCGGATGGACCAGCGCCGCGAGATTGGCGAGCCGCAGCGACCAGGGAAATCCCGCCGCCCGCCAGCCCGCCGCAAAGGCGCTGAGGTCGCTGTCGGAGAAGGACAGGACGACCACATCACCGGGGCGCTGCCCCAGATCCTGTGGAACCGCCTGTTCCTCCAGCCCATGGCTCTCGCGAAAGACGAGATGCACCGGCCTTAGCCCTTCAGCACGGCCTCGATCGCCGAACGGTCGATCCGGTTATGCTCGGCGATGACGACCAGCTGCGTGCCACGCGGCTCGCCTGCGCCCCAGGGCCGGTCATAGCTGGTGCGCACGCGGCGGCCGACCGCCTGGACCAGCAGCCGCATCGGCTTGCCCGCGACCGCGGCATAGCCCTTCACGCGCAAAATATCCTGCTGCTCGGCCAGCGTCACGATACGCGCGGCGATCGCCTCGGGGCTTTCCACCTCGCCCAGCATTACCGAGATGCTGTCGAAATCGTCATGCTCGTGATCGTCCGCGCCGTCATGGTGCGAGGGGCGCGCGGCGATGTCGTCCTCGGCCGCCGCCTCCAGGCCCAGCACGATCTCGGCGGAGACGATGCCGTCGACCGCCTCGACCATCGGCAGCGGGCGCGGGGCCTCGGCGGCGATGATCGCGCGCGCCTTGGCGATGCCCTCCGGCCCGGCCAAGTCCGCCTTGGTCAGCAGGACGATGTCGGCGCAGGCCAGCTGGTCCTCAAATACCTCCGACAGCGGGGTTTCATGGTCGAGGCTGGGGTCGGCGGCACGCTGCGCCTCCACCGCATCGAGATCGGGGGCGAAGCGGCCCGCCGCGACCGCCTCGGCATCCGCGAGCGCGACCACGCCGTCGACGGTGATACGCGAGCGGATGGCGGGCCAGTCGAATGCCTTCAGCAGCGGCTTGGGCAGCGCCAGGCCCGAGGTCTCGATCAGGATGTGATCAGGGCGCGGCTCCATCGCCAGCAGCTTTTCGACCGTGGGGATGAAGTCGTCGGCGACGGTGCAGCAGATGCAGCCATTGGCCAGCTCGACGATATTCTCCGCCGGGCAATCGGGGATGGCGCAGCTTTGCAGGATGTCGCCATCGATGCCCAAAGTGCCGAACTCGTTGACGACCACCGCCAGGCGACGGCCGCCCGCGTTGCGGATCAGATGGCTGATGAGCGTGGTTTTCCCCGCGCCCAGAAAGCCGGTGACGATGGTGACGGGGACCTTGGAGAGGTCACGCATGATGTTTCTCCGACGCGCCGGACGAGCGAGCGCGGACGGGGCCCATCGCCGAAAGCGGTGACGGACGGGCGCGAGTAATGCGTCCGCCCCGCTGGTCGGCGACCGATGCGGCCCCGGCCGCATGGCTTCGTCGCTCCCCGACGGAGAACCGTGCCCCGACCACCCCCTGGGTCCAGGCAAGAGCGACCATGACGCCAGCAGGTCTCCTGGCTCGCGGGTCAAAGCGGATGCGATGCGCCTTCCCGGATCACTCCAGTGGCCGTGCCTCGCGCCCTAGTGAAAGGGAGGGGGCACCAGCATCGCTCGCTCGCCGCTGACAGTTGCAGGGACAGCCGGGGATTTGCACCCCATTCCCGTTTAAAGCCCTTGCGGGCACCGGCGCGATCTTCGGGGACTTTCGTCCCCGATGTGCGGCATTTATCCCGCCGCGCCGGGCTTGGCAATTCGCGCCTCCATCGCGGCGAACCCGCGCCAGCGATAGAGGAGGAAACTCGCGCCCCAACAGACCACGAACAGCCCGACGATGGCGAAGCCCAGCACATTGAAATGCTCGGACAGCGCACCCGCATAGCGGAACGGTCCCGAGGTCCAGCCAAACCGCTCGGCGAGCAAGGCGGTCGCTTGGATGCCGCCGATCACCAGCGCGACCAGTGCGGAGACCAAAGTGATCGTCATGTTATAGTAGAGCTTGCGCAGCGGATGGACGAACGCCCATTCATAGGCGCCCAGCATCACCAGCCCGTCGGCGGTATCGATCAGCGCCATGCCGACCGCGAACAGCACCGGGAACACCAGGATCGTCGCCAGCGACACGCCGTCCGCCGCGTGCGACCCCGACAGACCCAATATCGCCACCTCGGTCGCGGTGTCGAAGCCCAGCCCGAACAGGAAGCCGAGCGGCGCCATGTGCCAGCTGCGCCGGATCAGCCGGAACAGCGGTCGGAACAGCCGCGACAAAGGCCCCTGCCCCGAAAACAGCATGCCCGCATCCGCCTCCGCCATCGGCTCGCCCCGCGCGACGCGGCGGAACCGGGTCCAGACGTCGCGCAGGATGATCAGGTTCATGATCGCGATGGCGAACAGGAAACTGGCCGAGACGATGGTGGCGATGGTCCCGCCGCTCTGCCCGAACGCCTCGAAGTCGGACAGGGTGCTCGCGGCCAGCGCCACGGTGGTCGCCGCGATCAGCACGATGGCGGAATGGCCGATCGCGAACCACAGGCCGACCGCAATGGGGCGCTGGCCATCCTGCATCAGCTTGCGGGTGACATTGTCGATCGCGGCGATGTGATCGGCATCCACCGCATGGCGCAGGCCCAGGCTATAGGCGAGCAGCGCGGTCCCGAGCATCAGGCTGTTGCCCGCAAAGACGCTGAAGGCCCAGCCCCAGACGGCGATATTGACGATGACCAGCGTCCCCATCAGCAGGGTGACGCGACGCTTCAAAGATGGTCGGGCGGAAACTTCGGACATGGGCGAATCACGCCTTGCACAGCGCCGTTGCGACTAAGGCCACCCCTTCCGCTGTCGCGGCGGTCTCCAGCCTCGGGCGGGCGCACGCCGGGCGGGGTTCCGATTCGGGTCGGCCGGATGGCGTCGCTCGCATGATACAATATATCCTGGCCATGACCATCCCCTGGACCCCGGCAAAGAGCGACTCGCATCGGCAGGTCTCCTGGCTTGCGGGTCGAAGCGTCGGTCATGCGGCCTTCCCGGATCACTCCAGTGGCTGTTCCCTGTCGCAGGAACCGGCATCACGCGCTCACCGCTTACAGTTGCAGGGACAGCTATGGATTTGCACCATATTCCCGTTTGAAGCCCCGAGGGGCACCGATGCGATAGACCGGCGGCGGGGCTGAAAGCCCTTGCCGGTCGGCACGGGGATAGTCTGCGGCGGATAGAGGCGCAAACGGCTTTATCCCGGCGCTCGGCAAGCCTAATCGAGGCGCATGGTGGTTTGGAAAGCGATGCGCCGATGGACAACGGCGGCGGCCTGCCTGGTCGCGGCCTGTTCGGGTGGGAATTACCGGCCGGTCAGCGATTTCCCGGTGCGGATCGGCAAGCCCTATACCGTGCGGGGCATCACCTATGTCCCCGCCGCCGACGCGACCTATGACATGCTCGGCTATGCCAGCTGGTATGGCAGCGAATCGGGCGAGCGCACCGCGAACGGCGAACGCTTCCGCCCCGGCTGGGCGACGGCGGCGCACACCACCCTGCCCCTGCCCAGCTATGTCGAGGTGACGGCGCTGGATACCGGACGGCGGATTATCGTGCGGGTCAACGATCGCGGGCCGTTCGCCGGATCGTCGCGGATCATTGACCTGTCACGCGGCGCGGCCGAACAACTCGGCCTGCGCGCGGTCGGCAAGGCGGCAGTGCGGGTGCGCGTCGTCGAGCCGGACGAAAAGGACCGCGAACGCCTGCGCCATGGCAAGGCGGCGCGGCCATTGCCGCCGGTATCCGACGTGGTGCGCGCGAACCTGCTGTCGCAGATCGCGGCGGCGGAGATGGCGGTTCGGTAGAGGCGGCGGCTTTCGCCCACTTGCGGACATTCCTACGGGTGGCAATGATGAGCTATGAACGCTTCAGTGATCGTTGGGCTGGTGATAGCCTCATTCTCAGGGATCGCATTATGGGCAGGTTTCGCCAGTGGAAACATGCCAAGCGTTTTCCGTAGCGTAGATGATGCCGACCGAGATGCGACTCCTGTAGCATTTCGGGTTCTTGCCGTGATTTACATTTCGCTCGCGTGCTTTGGCGTCGTGCTTGCGGCGACAGGCTGGGCTTGCTGACGCCAAGACAGCATGTCCGCTTCCCACCCATAGCCACCATTCAGCTTGGATCGCTTTGGCCCGCCATGAAGCCAAACCTCCCGCGCTTCACTCCACAGTGAAAGTGAAAAACGCCTGAAACGAAAAAAGCGGGCTTTCGCCCGCTTCTTCGTCGCCCACCGATGTCGGTAGAAGATTGGTCGGGGCGACAGGATTCGAACCTGCGACCCCCACACCCCCAGTGTGATGCGCTACCAGGCTGCGCTACGCCCCGACCGAGCGGCGGCCTCTAGGCGGGTTTTATCGGGGATGCAAGCCTTGATGTTGCGATAGTCGCAACACCACATCCGCCTCTCCATTGCGCCTGTCCGCCTGCGATGGTAGCGGGCAGGCTATCCGACATGGGGGCTTGTCGATCGTCATCGGTCGACTCGTACCCGTGCCCATTCAGCATAGACGGGTCCGAATGTTCATTCCCTTCACCGCCCAGGCAGCATCTGGCGTCGCCGCATCGAGCGGAGCCGCCTCGTTCCTCAGCCTCGCGCCGCTGCTCCTCGTCTTCGTCGTCTTCTATTTCCTGATGATCCGCCCGCAACAGCGCCGCATGAAGACGCTGCAGGCGTCGATCGAGGCGGTCAAGAAGGGCGATCAGGTCACCACGGCGGGCGGCATCGTCGGCAAGGTGACCCGCGTCGAGGACCAGCTGGTCGAGGTCGAGATCGCGCCGAACGTCCGCGTTCGCGTGGTCAAGGCGACGCTGACCGACGTGCTCGACCCCACCGCCAAACCCGCGAACGACTGATCCTATGCTGGATTTCCCCCGCTGGAAGGTCGCTTCCATCGTCGCACTGCTGGCCGCGCTGTGCCTGCTCGCGATCCCGAGCTTTCTGCCTGAGAGCACCACCAGCAAATGGGGCCCCATTCCCCATCCGCGCGTAAACCTCGGCCTCGATCTGGCCGGCGGCAGCTATCTGCTGCTGGAGGCGGACACGTCCGACCTCGCCAATACGCGGCTGGAGACGATGCGCGATCAGGTCGCGGCCGAAATGCGCCGTGGCAATCCGCGGATCGACATCGGCGATATCTCGGTGCGGAACGGCCAGCTCAGCTTCATGCTGCGCGACCCGAGCCAGGTGGATGCGGCGCGCGAGCGGTTGCTGGCGATCACCGGCGGTGGCGCGGGCATGACCGGCCAGCGCGAATGGGACATCCAGGTCGTCGACACCTCGCGCTTCGTGCTGAAGCCGACCCAGGCGGGGCTGAACCAGGCGGTCGATACCGCGATGAAGACCGCGACCGAAGTCGTGCGTCGCCGTATCGACGCGCTGGGGACCAAGGAACCGACGATCCTGCAGCAGGGCAGCAACCGCATCGTGGTGCAGGTGCCCGGCCTTCAGGATCCGCAGCAGCTGAAGAACCTGATCGGCAAGACCGCCAAGCTGGAATTCAAGCTGGTCGACACGACCGCCAACCCGGTGGACGTGGCCAAGGGCAATGCGCCCGCGGGCAGCCAGATTCTGCCCTATCCGGGCAATCCGCTGGGTGCGCCGGTGATCGCGGTCAAGCGGCCGGTCATCATCTCGGGCGATCAGCTGATCGACGCGCAGCAGACCTTCGACCAGCAGACCAACGCGCCGCAGGTGGCGATCACCTTCGACGCGCAGGGCGGTCGCAAGTTCGCGCGAATCACGCAGGAGAATACCGGCAAGCCCTTTGCGATCATCCTCGATGGTCAGGTGCTGTCGGCCCCCAACATTAACGAACCGATCCTCGGCGGTCGCGCGTCGATCAGCGGTAACTTCACCGTCGACACGGCCAACCAGCTGGCGATTTCGCTGCGGTCGGGCAAGCTGCCGATCGACCTGAAGGTCATCGAGGAGCGTACCGTCGGCCCCGATCTGGGCGCGGATTCGATCCATGCGGGCATCCTCGCCTCGGCGATCGCGGCGCTGGCCGTGGTCATCTTCATGACCCTCACCTATGGCCGGTTCGGCATCTATGCGAACATTGCGGTCATCATCAACATCCTGGTCATCCTGGCCGTGATGGCGATGCTGAACGCGACGCTGACCCTGCCGGGTATCGCGGGCTTCGTGCTGACCATCGGCACTGCGGTCGACGCCAATGTGCTCATCAACGAGCGTATCCGCGAGGAACGACGGCGCGGCCGCAATATCGTCCAGTCGGTCGAGCTGGGGTATAAGGAAGCCAGCCGCACCATCTTCGAGGCGAACGTGACCCACGCGATCTCGGGCGTCATCATGCTCGTGCTCGGCTCCGGCCCGGTCAAGGGCTTCGCGGTCGTGCTGCTGATCGGCATCGTGACCAGCGTGTTCACTGCCGTTACCTTCACGCGGATGCTCGTGGCGCTCTGGTTGCGCCGTGAGAAGCCCAAGACCATCAATATTTGAGGCAGGAGAACAGATCATGCGCCTCCTGAAACTCGTCCCCGACAATACGAACATCGACTTTGTCCGCCTGCGCGGCTGGGCGTTCGGGCTGACGCTCGCGCTCACCCTGCTGGCGGTCGGCGTCACGTTCGCCAAGGGCCTCAATCTGGGCGTCGACTTTGTCGGCGGCCTGATGATCGAGGAGAAGTTCCCCACCCCGCCTTCGGCCGATCGGGTCCGCTCGGTGATCGACGGGCTGGGCGTCGGCGAAGCCAATATTCAGACGGTCGGCGATGGCCGGACCATCAGCATCCGCCTGCCCGCGCCCAAATCCAATGACGACGGCGCGACCAACGCCGTCGTCCGCAAGGTTGAAACCGCTCTGGGCCAGCAATTCCCCGGCGCGACCTTCAGCCGTTACGACACCGTGTCGGGCAAGGTCTCGGGCGAGCTTATCAAGCACGGCGTGCTGGCGGTCGTGCTGGCGGTGCTGGGTATCGGCCTGTTCGCGATCTTCCGCTTCGAATGGCAGTTCGGCGTGTCGACCATCGTCGCGATCGTCCACGATCTGTTGGTCACGCTCGGCTTTTTCGCGATTACGCGGTTCGAAGTCGACCTGACGATCATCGCGGCGTTCCTGACCATCATCGGCTATTCGATCAACGACAAGATCGTGATCGACGACCGCATCCGCGAGAATATGCGCCGCTATCGCAAGATGGACATGCGCGAGATCATCAACCTGTCGGTGAACGAGACGCTACCGCGCACGGTCATGACCTCGGTCACGATTCTGCTGGCGCTAATCGCGCTGCTGCTGCTGGGCGGCCATGTGCTGCGCGGCTTCACCGCCGCCATGATCCTGGGCATCGTGGTCGGCACCTATTCGTCGATCTACGTCTCGTCCTCGCTGCTCATCACGCTGGGCCTGCGGGCCGAGCCGAACCGCGAGAAGCCGGGCACCACCGACAAGCGCAAGGTGGCCGACGCCGAGCGCATCACCCCGCGCGAGGGCTGAGCGCCAGCGTGAGCGACTCGATCCGCATCACGCGCGATCCCACCGCGCCCGGCCCGATCGTCCGTGGCTTTGCCGCAACGGGCTTTCGGGTCGGCGAGATCGCCTATCCCGCGCTGCTCCTGTCACCCGATTGGCACGAGCCGTGGAGCCCGCCGCCGTTCGAGGTACTGAGCCCGGAATCGGTCGCGGCACTGATCGACGAGGCGCCGGAATTCCTGCTGCTCGGCACGGGTGCGAACCTGCGCCGCGCGCCCGCCGCCTTCGTGGCGGCGCTCGAGGCGCGCGGGCTGGGCGTCGAAGTCATGGACAGCCGCGCCGCCGCCCGCTCCTGGGGCGTGTTGCGCAGTGAAGGCCGCAAGATCTGTGCGGCCCTCTACCCGCTCGACGCCTGATCTGACGAATCCTCCCCGGCACGGGGAGGTGGCAGGCCGAAGGCCTGTCGGAGGGGGCTTCCTCGCAATGCATCGCTTGCGGCACGCCCCCTCCACCATGCTGCGCGTGGTCCCCCTCCCCGTACCGGGGAGGACTTTCCTACCGCCGCCGCGCCACGAGTTCGGCCAGGTGCGAATGCAGCGCCGCCGCATTGGCCGCCCAGGTAAAGTCCCGCACCACCGCCCGCACCGCCCAGGGGTCCGCGGCCTGATCCAGCACGTCGCGGATCGCGGCGGCGAACTCGCCCGGATCGGCCTCTACGATTCGCCCGGCCACGCGGCTCGTCACGACATCGCCCGCCCCGCCCGCCGGGGTTATGACGATCGGCGTCCCGCAGGCGAGCGACTCGACCCAGGCATTGGCCAGCCCTTCGGAGGCGGATGCCAACGCCATCACATCCGCCGCCCCCAGCAAGGGAGGCAATTCGGCATGAGGCACACCACCGAGCAGCCGTACCCGCCCGGCAATGCCCGCCCGCTCCGCCCGCGCGATCAGTGCCGCACGCTCCGCCCCCTCACCTGCGATCATCAGCGTGACACCGGGCAGCCGCGCGACCGCATCGATCACGACGCCGTGCCCTTTGCGCGGAATCAGCGCACCGAGCGACAGGATCAGCGGCCCCGTAACACCGAGTGCCCGCTTGGCGGCTGCCCGATCGACAGGCTGGAACCGGCTCTGGTCCACGCCGGTATGGTGGACGCGGATACGGTGCCTCGGGACGCCCAATGCGGCCACGTCATCGGCCATCGCATCGCTGACCGCGAGCAGCCCGTTCGCCTGCATCGCCGCGCGCGCGACCTGATGCCGGGTGGCGGGGGCGCGGCCCCAGTGATGAATGTCCGCCCCCCGCGCCTTAATCGACACGGGCACGCCGTAACGCCGCCCCAGCGCGACCGCCGCCGGGCCGTCGGGGAAGAAGAAGGACGCGTCGATCACGTCGAACGGCGCCTCGTCCCGCAAGCGGTCGAGCACCGGGGTCAGCGCGCGAACCAGTGCGGGCGCATGAAACCGCCCGCCAGTGCCGGGGATCGTCACGAAACGCGGGCGGCGGACGTCCAGGCCCGCCCATGTCTCGCGCAACGGCAAGGCCGCTTGCGCCCGGAACCGTGCCGAGCGTACCAGCGGCCAGACGGGCAGGCCGATCGGTGCGACCACCCGAACCACGACGCCGGGCCGCAACGCCAGCGCAGCCGTCTGGCGTTCGACGAAGATGCCGAAATTCGGCCGTGTGGCGTCGGGAAACAGGCTCGACAGGGTCAGCACGTTCAGCATGAGACCTCTTACTCCCGTCGGCACAAAAAATCGTGCATGTCGTGACATTATCGGCGACGTGACCGAATTGAAGAACAACTTGAACGAGCAAGAACAATAGGCTGACCGCCAAGACATGGGCCGTTCATCAATCCTACAGATCGCGCCTGACACAGTTGAGGCGATGGGCTATCCCGGTGATAGCTTTTGCAGTGGGGGGTTTTGATGAGCCGATTCGGACGTTTGGGCGCGGTATTGGCACTGGGCGCGACACTGGCCGGTTGCGGCGGCGGTGACGGCGGCAGCAGCAGCACGACCGGATCGAACACGGGGGGCAGCGGCGGCGGCGCAACCGGCACGGTCGAGAGCGCCTGTTCGCTGCGCAATCGCCAGAACTGGGTCTCGGCCCAGATGAACGAATGGTATCTGTTCCCTGAAATCCTGCCCGCCTCGCTCGACCCGTCGGGCTATACGACGGTCAGCGACTATATCGATGCGCTGACCGCGACCGCGCGAGCGCAGCGCAAGGACCGCTTCTTCACCTATCTGACCTCGATCAAGGAAGAGGACGCCTATTACAGCTCGGGCGATTCGGCGGGCTTCGGATTTCGCCTGACGACCGATGCGTCACAGTCGAAGCTGATGATTGCCGAATCCTTCGAAAGCGGCGCGGCCCTGGCGGCCGGGATCGACCGCGGCTCGGAGATTCGCGGCATCGGCACCACCACCGCCAATATCCAGTCGATCAGCGACATCGTTCGGGCCGATCCCAATAACGGGCTCACCAATGCGCTCGGCCCCGATACGGCGGGCACGGTGCGCTATTTCCAGGTGGCCGACCCTGCGGGCAATGTGCGTACCGTTTCATTGACCAAGGGGGCCTATACCGTCCAGCCGGTATCGCCCAATTACGGCACGCAGATCATCACCGATAACGGCCAACGCTATGGCTATATCAACCTGCGCACCTTCATCAGCACCGCCGACCCGCAGCTGCGCGCCGCCTTCGCGACCTTCAAGCAGCAGGGCATCACGCAGGTCGTCGTCGATTTTCGCTATAATGGCGGCGGCAGCCTCAGCATCGCCGATCTGTTCAACAATCTGCTGGGCGGCAACCGCCAGACCTCGGACGTGATGGGCTATGTCGCCTTCCGCGCCAGCAAGTCGTCGAACAACGAGACGACCTATTTCGCGCCACAAGCCCAATCGATCGTGCCCACCCGCCTCGCCTTTATCGGCACCGGCGGCACCGCCTCGGCCAGCGAACTCGTCCTCAACCGCACCCTGCCCTATATGGGCGCCAATACCGGCCTGATCGGCGCCAACACCTATGGCAAGCCGGTGGGCCAGATCGCGCGCGACAATGCCCAGTGCGACGATCGGCTGCGTGTCATCGCCATCTCGCTCCAGAACGCCAACAAGCAGGGCGATTATTACAACGGCCTGGCGGCCACCGTGCCCGCCAGCTGCCGCGCCAGCGACGACCTGACGCGCAAGATGGGCGATCCGCAGGAAGCCTCGACCCGCGCCGCGCTCGACTTCCTCCAGGGCAAGAGCTGCACCCCGATCAGCGCAACCGCCAGTGCGCAGGCGGCAGGGACCGGCCCGCGCAAGCTGCTCCAGCCCGACCGTCCGTCGGTGGCACAGCGCGACGTGCCGGGGCTGTTCTAAGGTCGTGGGAAATAAGGCGTGTAATCCCTCTCCCCTGTCCAGGGGAGAGGGCCACCAGTCTTACAGCCGCTTCGTGCCCGCATAGGCGAACAGCGCGTCGCCGTCCGCCGACAGCGTCACCGTCTCGCTGCCGGTAACGGTCAGGCACTGGCCCGCCTGGAACGCGATGCCCGCCACCTCGCCCGATCCGGTGATCGGGATCAGCCATGCCGTCCGCCCCTCGGGCAGGGCCACCGGATGCTCGCCCGCTGCCCAGCGTTCGAGGACGAATTTGGGCCCCTCGACCAGAATGTCGCGCCCTTCGCCCGCCGATCCGGGCGAGACGATCGGCTGATACGGGGTCAGATGCGCGACATCGACACCGTCCTCCAGATGCAGCTCGCGGTCGCTGCCATAGTCATAGAGGCGATAGGTCGTCTCGCTGTTCTGCTGCACTTCGATCACGGTCAATCCGGCGCCGATTGCATGGATGGTGCCCGACGGCGCATAATAGAAATCGCCCTCCTTCACGGGCACCCAGTCCAGATCCGCCTCGACCGAGCCGTCGCGGGCGTCGCTGCGCAGCTGTTCCTTGGTCATCGGCGCCTTGGGCCCCAGGGCGATCGTCGAATCGGGCTCGGCGGTCAGGATCGTCCAGCATTCGTCCTTGCCGCGCGGCAGGCCGCGGGCATGCGCCTGTTCGTCGTCGGGGTGGACCTGCACCGACAGCTTCTCGCTGGTAAACAGATATTTGATGAGCAGGTCGGGCGACGTGTCGCCCGGCTCCTGGAACCACACCTCCCCCACGGGGGCGCCGCCCGGTGCGACATCCTCGAACCCCGGATACAGCTTGTGGCGGCCCCAGGGCTTCTCGACGCGGTGGGTGTGGAGCATCGTGGCGGGCATTTCGTTCAGGTTCCTTCCGATCGGGCGACGGCAGAACCGTCGGGGCCGGGGCGGCGTTCCCTGCCGCCCGGCGCACCGGATTTCCATGCCGCGAGCGTTACCGGGAAGGCAAGTCGTCTGTCGCGAAGAGCTATCGTTACGGGTTGTACGGGAAGGACTGTTCCCCGCCCCAATGCTGCGCTAAGGACATGCGCGATGCGTAACCCCCGTTCCCGTGCGCTGTCGCTGGCGCTGATCGCCGCTTTGGCCCTTCCGATCGCGGGTTGCGCCCGCAACCGTAACCGCACCGACCTGCCTTATGTCGCGCGCGACGTCGGCACGCTGTACACGGCCGCCAAACAGCGGCTGGACCAGCACCGCTACAAGGAGGCGGCGCTGCTGTTCGACGAGGTGGAGCGTCAGCACCCCTATTCGATCTGGGCCCGCCGCGCGCAGATCATGAGCGCGTTCAGCTATTATCTGGGCCGCGAATATACCCAGTCGATCCAGTCGGCACAGCGTTTCATCTCGGTCCATCCGGGCAACCGCGACGCGCCCTATGCCTATTATCTGATCGCGCTCGACTATTACGAGCAGATCCAGGACGTCACCCGCGACCAGAAGATCACCCGCCAGGCGCTGGACGCGCTGGGCGAACTGATGCGCCGCTATCCCAACAGCCGCTATGCCGCCGATGCGCGGTTGAAGGTCGATCTGGTCAACGATCACCTGGCGGGCAAGGAGATGGAGATCGGTCGCTTCTACGAGGATCGCCACCAGTGGCTGGCCGCGTCGATGCGTTTCCGCACCGTCGTCGACAAGTATCAGACGACCAGCCACACGCCGGAGGCACTGATGCGTCTGGTCGAGACCTATCTGGCGCTGGGCGTGCGCGGCGAGGCCGAGCGCTCCGCCGCCGTACTGGGCGCCAACTATCCGGGCAGCGACTGGTACAATCGCGCCTACAAGCTGATGCGCGAATATCCGGTCGAGCCGATCCCCGCGATCCAGCCTGGCCAGCCCGTGGTGCCGACCGGCACGCCCGGTTCGACCAATATCGGCCTGCCCGGCGGCGGCAACACCGCCACGCCGAGCGCCGCGGCGCCCGGGCGTCCCACGCCGACCGGCAACAACAGTTCGCCGACGGGATAAGTTTTCCATAAATCTCCCTCTCCCCTGGACAGGGGAGAGGGTTAGCGAAGCTTGCCAGCTTTGCTGGCTAGCGCAGCTTGGGTGAGGGGTTGAGCGAGCCCAGAGGCTCGCGCGCTCGGCTTCCGAGCGCATCACCCCTCACCCAGCTCCGACTAGGGCTTAGACCGTGATGACGTTGCGTTGAACCAAGGCGAGCCCCTCCCCTTCAGGGGAGGGGTTGGGGTGGGGCCTCGCCACGGGCTGCACGCTTGCGGAGGCGCCCCACCCCCGGCCCCTCCCCTGAAGGGGAGGGGTGGGTTAATCTCATGTCATCATGCTCTAGCTTTCGCAAAGACCAAGTCTGCGCAACCCTCTCCCCTCTATAAAGGGCGAGGGAAGGAATGCCGCCCCGAACAAATCGGGATCATTTTTGCGGCGGGGGATAACATCCGCCTGCGTTTCGCTTTATATCGCGGGCCATGCTGACCACGCTGTCCATTCGTGATGTCGTCCTGATCGAGGCGCTGGACCTGGATTTCGGCCGGGGCCTGGGCGTCCTGACCGGCGAGACCGGGGCGGGCAAGTCGATCCTGCTCGATGCGCTGGGACTGGCGCTTGGCGGACGCGGCGACAGCGGGCTGGTCCGCCACGGTGCAGGCCAAGCCATCGTCACCGCCAGCTTCGAGCCCCCTGCCCCCGACAGCCGCCTCGCCACCATCCTCGACGACGCCGGGATCGAGATCGAACCGGGTGAGCCGCTGATCGTGCGGCGTCAGGTCAAGGCCGATGGCGGCAGCCGGGGCTTCGTCAACAGCCAGCCCGCCTCCGCCGCGCTGCTCCGCGAGATCGCGCCCCATCTGGTCGAAATCCACGGCCAGCATGACGATCGCGGCCTGCTGAACCCGCGCGGCCACAGGACGATGCTGGACAGCTTCGGGCGGATCGACACCAGCGCGGTCGCCGCCGCCTGGGCACGGTATCGCGAAGCCGAAGCTGCACTGACCGCCGCGCGCGAGGAGATCGAGACGGCGGCGCGCGACCGCGAATGGCTGGAACATGCGGTCGCCGAATTGACCAAGCTCGCCCCCGAGCCCGGCGAGGAAGAGGCGCTGGCCGACCGCCGCCGCACCATGCAGCGGTCGGAGAAGATCGCGGGCGAGCTGGGTGCTATCGACGAGCATCTGCAAGGATCCGACGGCGCGCTGGCGGGCCTGCGCCAGGCTGCTCGCGTGCTGGAGCGGATCGGCGAAGACCACCCCGCCCTCACCGAAGCGCTCGCCGCGATCGACCGGGCGGTGATCGAGGCGTCGCTGGCCGAGGAACGGCTGATCGAGGCGCAGCGCGAACTCGCCTATGATCCGCGGGCGTTGGAAGAGGACGAGGCGCGCCTGTTCGAACTGCGCGGTATGGCGCGCAAGCACCGGGTGCAGCCCGACGATCTGGCCACGCTGACCGAGCAGCTGCGCGGACGGCTGGAGCGGCTGGACGCGGGCGAGGAAGGGATCGGGCGGCTGGAAGCGGCGGTCGCCACCGCCCGCACCGCCTATGACAAGGCCGCCGCGACGGTCACGACCGCCCGAACCGCCGCCGCCGAACGGCTGGACCAGGCGGTGAAAAGCGAACTGGCCCCGTTGAAGCTGGATGCGGCTCGCTTCCGCACCATCGTCGCAGGCCTCGAACCCTCGGGCTGGTCGGCGGCAGGCAAGGACCGGGTCGAGTTCGAGATTTCGACCAACCCCGGCGCCCCCTTCGCCCCGCTCATGAAGATCGCCAGCGGTGGCGAGTTGTCGCGCTTCATCCTGGCGTTGAAGGTGGCGCTGGCCGAAGAGGGCGGCGCGACGACGATGATCTTCGATGAGATCGATCGCGGCGTCGGCGGCGCGGTGGCATCGGCGATCGGCGACCGCCTGCACCGGCTGGCCGGGCGCACCCAGCTGCTGGTCGTCACACACAGTCCGCAGGTGGCGGCACGCGGCGCCGCGCATCTGCTGATCGCCAAGAGCCATGACGGCACCGTCACCCGCACCGGCGTCCGCGCGCTGAGCGATGGGGAGCGCCGCGAGGAGATCGCCCGGATGCTGTCGGGCGCGACCATTACCGACGAAGCGCGCGCCCAGGCCGATCGGCTGCTGGAAAGCTGACAGAATTTCGTAGAAAATTATTTTATATCTGATACTCTGCGCGGTGATCGGGGACTTCGAGCCGTCACCGCAACATGATGGATCTTTAGGATGCCACATAATTTCGCCTCTGCCGCTCAGATCGTCGATGCAAACGATATGACCGCCCTGGTCACGGGCCTGCGCTTGTGCCTGATGCAGGCCGACAAGCTCGACCTGCCGATGGTGGCGATCCATATCGAACAGGCCTGTAGCTGGATGGCGGACCATGGCCTGGCGCCGGATATCCTGCGCCCGGCCGATCAGCTCCTGTGACGCCAATGACCGCCCGTCGCGCAACCGCTTGATCCCACCATCGCGGCTGGACTAGCACGAGCGGCGTGACCGCACCTCAGACCCTGCCGCAAACCGATCTCGAAGCCGCCGCCGAGCTCGATCGCCTCGCCCGCGAAATCGCCCACCACAACCGCCTCTATCATACCGAGGACGCGCCCGAGATTTCGGATGCGGACTATGACTCGCTGGTTCGCCGCAACACCGCGATCGAGGCCGCCTTCCCGCATCTGATCCGCCCCGATTCGCCCAATACGCAGGTCGGCGCCGCCCCCGCCGCGCATCTGGCCAAGGTGCCGCACGCGCGGCCGATGACCAGCCTCGACAATGCCTTCACCGACGAAGAGGTCGAGGAGTTCGTCGGCCGCGTCCGCCGCTATCTGAAGCTGCCCGAGGACGAGCCGGTCACCCTGACCGCCGAGCCCAAGATCGACGGCCTGTCCTGTTCGCTACGCTATGTCGACGGGCGACTCGTGCAGGCGCTGACCCGCGGCGACGGTGCGATCGGTGAGGACGTGACCGAGAATGTCCGCACCATCGCCGACATCCCCCAGACTCTGCCCGCCGACGCGCCGCAGGTCATCGAGGTGCGCGGCGAGGTCTATATGAGCAAGGCCGATTTCGCCGCGCTCAACGCCCGGCTGGCGCAGGAAGCCGCCGACGCGAACAAGGAGGCGCGCCAGTTCGCCAACCCGCGCAACGCCGCCGCCGGTTCGCTGCGCCAGAAGAACCCCGCCATCACCGCCGGTCGCCCCTTGCGCTTCCTGGCGCATGGCTGGGGCGAGGCGAGCGAGGTGCCGGTCGAGACGCAGTTCGACATGGTCGAGGCGTGGCGCCGCTGGGGCTTTCCCATCGCCGACGCCTTTGCCCGCGTGCCCGATGCGGCGGCCGCACTCGCCATCTATCGCACCATCGAGGCGCAGCGTGCCGACCTGCCCTTCGATATCGACGGCGTGGTCTACAAGGTCGACCGGCTGGACTGGCAGGCCCGGCTGGGCATTGTCGGGCGCACGCCGCGCTGGGCGATCGCGCACAAATTCCCCGCCGAGCGCGCGCAGACCACGCTGGAGAAGATCGACATCCAGGTCGGCCGCACGGGTGCCCTCACCCCCGTCGCCCGGCTGGAGCCGGTGACGGTGGGCGGTGTCGTCGTGACCAACGCGACGCTCCACAATGCCGACGAGATCGAGCGGCTGGGCGTGCGCCCCGGCGACCGGGTGGTCCTGCAACGCGCAGGCGACGTCATCCCGCAGATCGTCGAGAATCTGACCCGCGAGACGCCGCGCGAGCCCTTTATCTTCCCCGATCACTGCCCCGAATGCGGCAGCCTGGCGACACGCGAGGAGGGTGAGGTCGTCATCCGCTGCACCGGCGGCCTGATCTGCCCGGCGCAGCGCGTCGAGCGGCTCATCCACTTCGTCTCGCGCCACGCCTTCGACATCACCGGGCTGGGGCTGGTCCGCGTCGAGGAGTTCTTCCGCGATGGCCTGATCGCCTCGCCCGCCGACATCTTCCGCCTGCACCAGCATCGCGAGGCGCTGATCCAGCGCGAGCGCATGTCCGAGCTGGTGGTCGACAAGCTGCTCGCCGCCATCGACGCACGGCGGACCATATCGCTCGACCGCTTCCTGTTCGCGCTCGGCATCCGCCATGTCGGCGAGATCACCGCGCGCGACCTGGCCCGCCGCTTCGTCTCGATGGCGGGCTTCCGCGCGATGATCGACGCCGCGCTTCAGGTTCGCGCCGAAACCGTCCCCGCACTGGGCGAACCCGAGCGCAAGTTCGAGCTTCGCCGCCAGCGCGCCATCGTCGCCGCGATCGACACGCCGCAGATCGGCCCCGAAGTCGCCGACGCGCTGCTCGACTTCTTTGCCGAGGCGCATAACCGCGAGGTCGTCGACGATCTGTTGAGCGAGGTCACGCCCGCCGACACCGTCCACCAGACCCGCGAGTCGGAAGTGACCGGCAAGACCCTGGTCTTCACCGGCACGCTCGAAACCCTGTCGCGCGACGAGGCCAAGGCGCAGGCCGAGGCGCTGGGCGCGCGCGTATCGGGATCGGTGTCCGCCAAGACCGACCTCGTGATCGCCGGGCCGGGCGCCGGATCAAAGCTGAAAAAGGCGCAGGACCTGGGCATCCGGGTGATCGACGAGGCCGCCTGGAACGATCTGGTCGCGGCAAGCTGAGCGTGGCGGGAATCATGACCCGACCGTCATGATTCCCGCCATCCCGGCCCCACCGGAAACCTTTTCATCGGCCTTGCCGAAAAGGCTACCGGCCAAGGCGGATTGAGGATTCCGCTGCCTATTGAACAGGATAGCGCGGTTACCGCTCACAATACCGTTGCCAAACTGCAACGCCTGGCAACGGAGTGAATCCCCCCCTGTCCCCGCCCCGGTCTTTGTAACATAACGGCAATGTTCGTAGCGCAGGGGCACGCTCAACCGAGCCGCATAAGCGGTCGGACCGCGCCGCTTCGCGCGCGAAAAGGGGACCTATAACTTATGCGTAATTCGCTTTTCCTGGGCGCGGCCGTCATCGCGCTCGCCATTCCGGCGGCGGCTGCCGCACAGGAAACGACCGCGACGATTCGCGGCACCGTGACCGCAGGCGGTGTGCCCGTTCCGGGCGCTCAGATCACGATCATCAACGTGCCGACCAACACGCGCACATCCACCCAGTCGGGCACGGACGGCACCTTCACGCAAACCGGCCTGCAGGCTGGCGGCCCCTACACGGTCGAAGTCACGAGCCCCCAGGGCAACAAGACGGTCACCGACGTCTTCACCGTCGTCCAGCAAGCCTATACGCTGCCGATCGACCTGACCCCAGCCGCCGCTGATGCGGGCACGGGCGCGGGCGCAGACATCGTCGTCACCGCTTCGGCCATTCGCGGCGCAGGCGTCACCTCCGATGGTCCGCAGACCGTCCTGACCCAGGCGGACATCGCCAAGGTCGCATCGGTCAACCGCGACATCCGTGACATCGAACGCCGCGATCCGTTCGCCACGATCGATCTCGGCAACCAGGGCGATCGCGGTGGCGCGGTCAGCTTCGCGGGCGTGAACCCGCGCTTCAACCGCTTCACCATCAACGGCGTGACCGTCGGCGACAGCTTCGGCCTGAACCAGGACGCCAGCCCGACCAACCGTGGCCCGGTCCCCTTCGACGCGATCTCGCAGGTATCGGTCTCGATCGCACCCTATGATTTCCGCCAGTCGGGCTTCCAGGGCGGCGCAATCGACACCGTTCTGCTGTCGGGCACCAACCAGCTCCACGGCACCGGCTTCTATTCGCAGAATACCGACGGCCTGACCGGCGACCAGATCGGCAGCAACCGCCTGAACACCGCCAAGTTCAAGTCGGAAACGTACGGCGCCACGCTGCGCGGGCCGATCATTCCCGACAAGCTGTTCTTCATGGTCTCGGGCGAGCGCAACACCGATCCGCGTCCGTTCGGCACCGTCATCCAGTCCTACGCCAACCCCGGCGCGGTGACGCAGGCCGTCAATGACGTCCTGAACATCGCCAACACGAAGAACCTGGGCACGGCGGCTGGCGGCATCCTGGGCCTCAACCCGCGCAAGGACGAAAAGATCGTCGGCCGTATCGACTGGAACGTCGCGACCGGCCAGCGCCTGTCACTGTCCTACATCAATTCGTTCGACTCGCTGGTCAGCCAGAACAATACGTCGCTGGCGGCCAACGCGCCGACCTATGGCCTCAGCTCGAACGCCTATGCGCTGACCGAATTGCTGCGCGCAGGCATCGTCCAGCTGAACTCCGACTGGACCGACAATTTCTCGACCGAAGCGCGTGCACTCTACAAGTGGTACCGCCGTGGTCAGGAGCCGCTCCAGGGCCGCAGCATCGGCCAGCTCTCGGTGTGTGATGACGCCACCTCGACCGGCGCGCTGACGGGCTGCAGCAACGCCGTTCCGCGTATCACCTTTGGCCCCGATAACAGCCGTCAGACCAACCAGCTGTTCACCGACACCTGGGGCGGTCAGCTCGTCGGCCGCTACACGGCAGGCACGCATCAGGTGCAGGCGCTGATCGACGTCACGCAGAACCGCACCTTCAACAACTTCGTGCAGAACAGCCTCGGCTCCTATTACTTCGACTCGCTGGCCGATTTCCGTGCGGGTAACGCCAACCAGCTGCAATTCGCCGCGCCGATCGCGGGCGTCAGTCCGGCAGCCGATTTCCGCTACACCACCATTTCACTCGGCCTGCAGGACGAGTGGCAGGTCACGGACGCCCTGTCGTTGACCTATGGCGCCCGCTACACGCTCTACGCGATGGGCGAGCGGCCGGTGTACAACCAGTTCTTCAACCAGCGTTACGGCTTTCCCAACACCAACACCTATAACGGCCTCGATCAGTTCGAGCCGCGTATCAGCTTCGACTGGAAGCCGACAGACATCCTCGGCGGCGGCCTGAAGGTTCGCGGCGGTGCGGGTATCTTCGGTGGCGGCCTGCCCGACATCTTCATGTCGAACAGCTTCTCGAACACCCTCACGACCAGCGCGATCACGATCACGCGGGCTGGCCAGGGCCTCAACACCTGCGCTGGCGGCATTCCCGATGCGATCTGCCAGGCGGCCCTCAACAACGTGACCGGCAACGTTCCGGCCGCCGTTGCCCAGTATGCCGCGAACACTACCAATCCGACGAACCTGTCGCGCACCAACACCGGCGCACTGGCCCAGAACTTCCACCTGCCGCGTTCGCTCAAGGCCACGCTGTCGGCGGACTATCGCCTGTTCGGGATCAATTTTGGTGCGGACTATCTGTACACCAAGAATGTCGACGGCGTGATCTTCACCGATCTTCGCTCGGTCCCCGTCGGCGTGATGCCGGATGGCCGTACCCGTTACGGCAGCGCGACTATCTTTGCGGATCCGAACTATGACATTCTGTCGACCAACAGCTCGCAGGGCTATAGTCACGTCATCGTCGCGCGGTTCGACAAGGAATTCGACTGGGGCCTTCAATTCGGCGGCAGCTTTACCCGTCAGTGGGTGAAGGATGTCGGCAACGCCACCTCGTCGACGATCAACTCGAACTACCGCAACCAGTTCTATGGCGCTGATCCGAACAACCCGGCCTATGGCATCTCGGCGGATCAGATTAAGTGGCAGTTCAAGTACAGCGTCGGCTACGATCACGCCTTCTTCGGCGACTATAAGACCCGTATCCAGCTGTTCGGCGAAACCCGCGCGGGCCGCGCCTACAGCTATACGATGTTCGACAACTCGAACAACGTGCGTTCGCCGGTGTTCGGCACGGTCCTGTCGGGCAATGCGCCGACCAACCTGCTGTATGTCCCGACCGGTCTGAACGATACGCGCGTCAGCTATGGTGATGGCACGACGCTGGTGAACGGCGTTCAGACGGCCCAGACCGCGGCACAAGCGGCACAGGCGCTTGACGCCTATATCAACGCCAACCCCGATCTGGCGCGCTATCGCGGCATGATCGTGCCGAAGAACACGGGCCGCAATCGCGCCTTCACCCGGATCGACCTGCATCTCGAGCAGGAAATCCCGACGTTCATCGGCCGGTCGCGCATCGCGGTGTTCGCCGACATCAACAACCTGCCCAACCTCATCAACAAGGATTGGGGTGGCCTGCGCCAGCTCAGCTTCCCCTATGGTGCGGCGCCGATCACGGTGCAGTGCCTGACGACCCCGGGCAACGCGAACAACGGTGGCACGGTGGCGACCACGACGGCGCAGCCTTGCGCCCAGTATCGCTACACCTCGTTCACCAACCCGAACACGCAAGCGGTGAGCTTCAACCAGTCGCTCTACCAGATCCGCATCGGCGCACGCTTCAGCTTCTAAGCCAAGGCGTCCGGCGACAGGCAATCGGGCCGTCCTTCCTTCGGGAAGGGCGGCCCTTCTTTTTGCCCCGCCCCAATCTTTGCCCTTCCCCGCCGGGCCGTGTAGATGTCGCCCGGCCATGGCCAGTCATTCGCCCGCCGCGACGTCCCCCGCTTCGCCCCCCGCCTCCGATCCCCTGTCGGTACGGCCGTTTTTCGAGAACAAGGCGCGTGCCTTCTGGACGCTGCAGGCGGCCGGGTGGTCGGGCTATCTGGTGCTGCGATCGGTGGTCGGCATCTCCAACGGCTTTTCGCTGGAGAAGATCATCCCGGTCATCATCGAGGCGATCCTGGGCTATTGCATCACCCTGCTGCTCTCGACGCTGTACGGCTATTACCGGCGCATCCCGCGCATCATGGGGGTGTTCCTGACGCTGGCGACGCTGGCGGCGGCGACGTTTCTGTACGCCGCGCTCAACGCCTTTTCCTTTTCGTTCATCACCACCACCCAGCCGGGCGTCACCGTCACGCTACTGATCGGCAACCTGTTCATCACCTTCGTGGTGCTGGCGGGCTGGTCGGCGCTGTATTTCGCGATCAACTATTATCTGATCGTCGAGAGCCAGATCGACGAGATGCGCGCATTGGAGCTTCAGGCCTCGACTGCGCAGCTGGCCATGCTGCGCTATCAGCTCAACCCGCATTTCCTGTTCAACACGCTGAACTCGATCTCGACGCTCGTCCTGCTGAAACAGACCGAGCGGGCCAATGCGATGTTAAGCCGGCTGTCAGCCTTCCTCCGCTACACGCTGGCGAACGAGCCCACGGCGCATGTGACCGTGGCGCAAGAGGTTGAAACGCTGAAACTCTATCTCGAAATCGAAAAGATGCGCTTCGAAGACCGCTTGCGTCCCAGTTTCGAGATCGACCCGCGGGCCGAACGCGCGCGCCTGCCCTCGCTGCTGCTGCAACCGCTGGTCGAGAACGCCATCAAATACGCCGTCACGCCGCAGGAGGAAGGCGCGGAAATCCGCGTCGATGTGCGACTGGTCGGGCAACGGGTGCGGATCGCCGTATCCGACACCGGCCCCGGCTTGCACGAAATCCGCCATTCCTCAAGCGTTTCGACCGGCGTTGGACTGTCCAATATCCGCGAACGGCTGGCCCAGGCTTATGGCCCGGACCACCGCTTCGAATCCCGCTCCGCGCCGGCTGGCGGATTCTCGGTCGAGATCGAGATCCCCTTCCAGCTTGAGAATGTGAACAGAGAGGCCGCATGACCATCCGTACCATCCTCGTCGACGACGAGCCCCTGGCGATCCAGGGCATGGAGCTTCGGCTCCAGGCGCACGACGACGTCGAGATCATCGAGCGCTGCTCGAACGGGCGCGAGGCGATCCGCGCGATCAAGACTCACAAGCCCGACCTCGTTTTCCTCGACATCCAGATGCCCGGCTTCGACGGCTTTTCGGTGGTCCAGGGGCTGATGGAGGTCGAGCCGCCGCTGTTCGTCTTCGTCACCGCCTATTCCGACCACGCCCTGCGCGCGTTCGAGGCGCAGGCGGTCGACTATCTGATGAAGCCGGTCGAGGAAGCGCGCCTGGCCGACACGCTCGACCGCGTGCGCCAGCGGCTGAACGAGAAGCGCGGCGCGGGCGAGGTCGAGAAGTTGAAGGAAGTGCTCGCCGAACATGCCCCCGACGCGGTGACCGACCTGAGCGAGGGCGGCGAAGTGGCGTCGAGCCGGTTCGAGAAGCTCATCAACATCAAGGATCGCGGCCAGATTTTCCGCGTCGATGTCGACACGATCGAGATGATCGAGGCGGCGGGCGACTATATGGTCATCAACACCGGCGACAATTCGCTGGTGCTGCGCGAGACGATGAAGGACCTGGAAAAGCGGCTCGATCCGCGCCGTTTCCAGCGGGTGCACCGCTCGACGATCGTCAACCTGGACCTGGTCAAGCAGGTCAAGCCGCATACCAATGGCGAGTGTTTCCTACTGCTCGAATCGGGCGCACAGGTGAAGGTGTCGCGCAGCTATCGCGACGTGGTGGCGCGGTTCGTTCATTGAGAAAAATTTCTCCCCTTCAAGGGGAGGGGGACCAGCGAAGCTGGTGGAGGGGTGTCACCCTATCGAGAGCGGGACACCCCTCCGTCAGGGCTTGCGCCCTGCCACCTCCCCTTACAGGGGAGGAATGAGAATTATCGCAATCCCAGCATCTTGTGCGTCTGGAGCGTCAGCCGCCAGCGCGGCCGTTCCATCACCATCGCGATACACGCCTCGCGATTCTCCTCCGCACGCGGATCGTCGAGCGGCTGGAGCAGGTGGTTCGCGAAGTCCCAGCCCTCGACCTCTACCGGATCGATCCCCGCCTGAGGCCAGACCAGCTTCAATTCCTGCCCCGAACGCTGGACGACCTCAGACCCCGCCTTTGGGCTGATGCACACCCAGTCGATGCCCGGATGCGCGGCGATCGTGCCGTTGCTCTCGATCGCGATGAAGAAGCCCGCCGCATGGAGCGCATCGACCAACGCATCGTCGACTTGAAGCATCGGCTCGCCCCCGGTGAGGACGACGAAGCGCTCGCCCCGCGACTCGCCCCAAAAGCCCTCGACCGCCGCGACCAGCGCCGCCGCATCCGCAAAACGCCCGCCGCCCAAACCATCGACCCCGACGAAATCGGTGTCGCAGAAGCGGCAGATCGCGCTGGCCCGGTCCTGCTCGCGCCCCGACCACAGGTTGCAACCTGCAAAGCGCACGAACACCGCGCGTCGCCCGGCCTGCACGCCCTCGCCCTGGAGCGTCAGGAACATCTCCTTGACGGCATAGCTCATGGCCTCAGCCCTGCGGCTTGACCGCATAGGCGGTGGGATCGGGAATGCCCGCTTCCTCAAAGCCCTTGGACCGCAGGCGGCAGCTGTCGCATTCGCCGCAATGCAGCCCCTCGGGCGTCGGGTCGTAGCAGGACCAACTCAGCCCCATGTCGACGCCCAGCCGCGTGCCTTCGCGCACGATGTCGGCCTTGGTCATGTGCTGGAGCGGCGCGTGAATCTTGAACGGCTGGCCTTCGACGCCCGCCTTGGTCGCGATCTCGGCCAGCCCCTCGAAGGCGGCGATGAACTCGGGACGGCAATCGGGATAGCCCGAATAGTCCAGCGCGTTCACGCCGATGAACAGGTCGCGCGCGCCCGCCGCCTCGGCCCAACCCAGCGCGAGGCTAAGGAAGATCGTGTTACGCGCCGGGACATAGGTAACCGGGATGCCCGGCTGCACGCCGTCCTTGGGCACGTCGATGTCTGCGGTCAGTGCCGAGCCGCCAAAGGCCGACAGGTCGAGCGGCAGGACGATGTGGCGCTCGGCGCCAAGCGCCTCGGCGACTCGCGCCGCGGCGGCGAGTTCGACCTTGTGGCGCTGGTTATAATCGACCGAAAGCGCGAGCACGCGGTATCCGGCGGCCTTGGCCGAAGCAGCGGAAATCATCGAGTCCAGCCCGCCCGAAACGAGCACGACCGCCATGGGAGCAGAAGATGTCATGATGGGGCGACCGCTACGCCCATTGGCGCGCGGTTGCAATGCCGGGCTTTATCGGGGGGAAGAAACGGCGGGACCGAAAAATCAGTCCCGCCAAGGACCTGGCCGGGCATGCTGATGACCCGGTCGAGGGAGAAATCTGCTGCTAAAGCAGAACCCTACGTTAGCGGCAGGATGGTTAAGGAACGGTAAAAGCCGAACCGTTTCAGTTTTTCAGCTTCCAACCCTTGCGCAGCAGGGCATAGCAGAGGACCGCCATCACGACGTCGATGCCCAGCACGACGAAGCCGCCCAGCGTCACCGGCGAGTCGGCAAGGCCCAGAAAACCGTAGCGGAAGCCCGAAATGACATAGAAGAACGGGTTGGCATGGCTGATCGCACGGAACGCCGGTGCCAGACCATCGACCGAATAGAAGGTGCCCGACAGCAGCGACAGCGGCACGACCACGAAATTGGTGACGGCCGCCGCATGGTCGAACTTTTCCGCCCAGATCGAGGTCAGCACCCCCAACAGCGCCAGGAAGATCGAACCCAACAGACCGAACCACAACACTGCGAAAAAGGCGTGCGGCGTCACATGCACCCCGGGCCAGATCGCCATGGCGGCCCACACCGTCACCCCGACCAGCACCGCGCGCGTCACCGCGCCGCCGACCAGCGCGGCCAAAAGCTCGGCGGTGGACAGCGGCGGCATCAGGTAATCGACGATCGTGCCCTGGATCTTGCCGACCAGCAGCGAGAAGCTGGCATTGGCGAAGGCATTGTTCATCATGCCCATCACGATCAGGCCCGGCGCGATGAAATCGGCGAACGGCACCTGCATCCCCGCCACTGGCACGGCATGGCGACCACCGAGCGCGGTGGTGAAAATGATGAGATAAAGCAGCGTCGTGACCGACGGCGCCCAGATCGTCTGGAGCTGCACCTTGAAGAAACGGCGCACCTCCTTGATATAGAGGGTCTTGAGGCCGCCCCAGTTGATGTTCCGGATTACGGGCTCACCGGGGGCGGCACGCACCGCCGAGGGAATTTCGCCGATAGGGGGCTGGCTGCTCATCGCCATAGCGCGTAACCGTTGCCGTGGCCGCCCGCAACCCGGTACGATGATCGGCCGGTGCGTTGATGAAGTAAGGAAAGGTTTCGAATGTCGTGGACCGATGAGCGGATCGATACGCTCAGGACGATGTGGGAAGCGGGACAGACCGCCAGCCAGATCGCCGAAGCATTGGGCGGGGTCAGCCGCAACGCGGTGATCGGCAAGGCGCACCGCCTGGGCCTGCAGGCGCGTCCTTCGCCGGTGAAGGCCAACGAGCCTGCTACAGCCCCCGCGCCCGAGCCGGTGGTCGCGGCCGCTCCGCCGCCGTCGCCCGCGCCGGAACCCGAGCCAGAGCCCGCGCCTTTCGTGGCCGAGGATGAACCGGACGCCGAGATCGAAGCCGAGCCCGCCAAGGTGCGCGAGCCGCAGCCGATCCTGCGCTCGGTCGGCCCCGGCGGCTTCGTCCGCCAGTCGCCCGGCGAACAACAGCCCCCGCCCTCGCCCGCGCCGCCGCGCCGCCTGGTCCCCGCCAAGCCGAGCCCCGAAATGGCGGGCAAGACCTCGCTGCTCGACCTGAACGACCGCATCTGCAAATGGCCGATCGGCCATCCGGGCGAGCCGGACTTCCACTTCTGCGGCGACAAGGTGAACCCGGGCTTCCCCTATTGCGTCGCGCATTGCGGCCACGCCTATCAGGCGCAGCTGCCCCGGCGCGACCGCCGTCCGCCGCCTCCCCTGCCCTTTGGCGGCCCGCGCGTCCGCTGATTCGGGGTCGATGAAAAAAGCCCGCCGGTTTTGTGACCGGCGGGCTTTTTCGTGACTGCGGTAGTTCCGTGGCCTTCGACTTCGCGCAGGCTGAACGGAGGTAGGGTCTCTAGCCACCAACTCGGTTCGCACTGAGCGAAGTCGAAGTGCACGTCCCGCCGCTCACCAAAAGCGACGGGACGCACCCTGTCATCAGAAGCGGAACGCCGCCGTCGCGCGCAGCGAATGCCAGCGGAACTTGTCGTCCGAACGCCGGATGTCCGTGCCCGCCGTATTGGGCGCCAGCACAAACGGGTTGGTCGCGGGCGCCGAGCCCTGCGTCACTCGCACGCGCGTGTCGTCGTCGCGATACTGGTGGTACATATATTCCATGCCGATCGAGAAGTTGCGCCCGATCTTCTGCTCGATACCGCCGCCACCGAGGAAGCCGAACTGGTTGCGCTTGCCGCCGATGGCGAAGGCGTTCGCCCCGTTCGAGGTCGCGAACTCACGGTTGATCCGGGCATAACCGCCGCCGAACGTGCCGTAGAACAGCGTGTTGTTCGCCGCATAGCCCGCGCGACCGCGCACCGAGGCTTCCCAGTCGATGCTCCGCGTCATGGTGTACCAGGCCGGGGTCGTCGAGAAGGCCGAGACGCTGTCGGTGATCTCCGACTTACCGAACTCGCCCACCGCGCCGTACACGATATTGCCGACCTGATGATCGACGCCGACGCGGCCATAATAGGCGATACCGTCCTTGTCGTTGTCACAGCCGGTCGCGGCATTCTGCGGCGACAGGACACTGCGCGCACGACCGTTGCAGAAGCCCGGCGAGAAGGCGTTGGCGCCAGCCGACGTCGTCACCGTATCGCCGAACCGCCCGTCCAGATTGCGATCGAACAGGAAGCGCGAGCCGACGTCGTTGGGCTGGACGTCGTAGCCGAAGCTGCCACCGACATAGACGCCGGAGAAGGGCGCGTCGTCCTGTGCCGCATAGGAACCGTCCTGCGCCATGGCCGGCGCGGCGATCAGCGTCGAGGCCAAAGCCCCCGCCATCCAGAATTTCATCATTATCACTCCCGTACCCTTGGCATAAAGGTCACGGGGAAACGGCCCGGGCCCGTGGAAATATCCCAGGTTAGATTTTTAGCAAAGTTTTGTTGCATTTGCGCAACGCGCCACGAAGCTGGCGCAAGCGCGCCACAAGGCCTATAGTTCCCGTTATGTCCAATGATCTGTTCGCGGGCGGCGCCCGCCCCCAGCCCGCCTATGACGCCTCTTCGATCGAGGTGCTGGAGGGGCTGGAGCCGGTGCGGCGCCGTCCGGGCATGTATATCGGCGGCACCGACGAGCGCGCGCTGCACCACCTGGCCGCCGAAGTCCTCGACAATGCCATGGACGAAGCGGTGGCGGGCCATGCCACCCGGATCGAGGTGAAGCTGGAGCCGGGCAATCGCCTGACCATCGTCGACAATGGACGCGGCATCCCGGTCGATCCACACCCGAAATTCCCCGACAAGTCGGCGCTGGAGGTCATCCTGTCGACGCTCCACTCGGGTGGCAAGTTCACCGGCAAGGCCTATGCGACCTCGGGCGGTCTGCACGGCGTCGGCATCTCCGTGGTCAACGCGCTATCGTCGGACACGGTGGTCGAGGTGGCCCGCGAGCGTATCCTCTATCGCCAACGCTTTGCCAAAGGTGCGACGCTGGGCCCGCTGGAGACGGTGGGTGCCGCCCCCAACCGGCGCGGCACCAGCGTCGCCTTCACGCCGGACACCGAGATTTTCGGCCCCGAACTGCACTTCAAGCCCGCGCGGCTGCACAAGCTGGTCCGCTCCAAGGCCTATCTGTTTGCGGGTGTCGAAATCCGCTGGCACTGCGCGCCCGAACTCATCACCGACGACACGCCTGCCGAGGCGGTCTTCCAGTTCCCCGGCGGCCTGGCCGATCATCTGAAGGAGCAGATCGGCGGCCGCGAATGCGCCACCGCCGATTTCTTCTCCGGTAATCAGGACTTTCCGGGCGAACAGGGCCGTGTCGAATGGGCGGTCGCCTGGCCGCTGTGGAGCGACGGCAGCTATAGCTGGTATTGCAACACCATCCCGACCCCCGATGGCGGCACGCACGAACAGGGCCTGCGCCAGGCGCTGGTCCGGGGGCTTCGCGCGTTCGGCGAACTGGTGAACCAGAAAAAGGCCAAGGACATCACCGCCGACGACGTGATGGTCGGCTCCGAACTGATGCTCTCGGTCTTCATCCGCGAACCGCAATTCCAGAGCCAGACCAAGGATCGCCTCACCAGCCCGGAAGCCGCCGGGCTGGTCGAAAAGGCGGTGCGCGACCATTTCGACCATTATCTCTCGGCGAACATGGATCGCGGCAAGGCGCTGCTCGGCTATGTGCTCGACCGGATGGACGAGCGCCTGCGCCGCAAGGCCGAGCGTGAGGTCAAGCGCAAGACCGCCACGTCGGCACGCAAGCTGCGCCTGCCCGGCAAGCTGACCGACTGTTCGGCCGACAGCCCCGAGGGGACCGAACTGTTCATCGTCGAGGGCGACTCGGCAGGCGGCTCGGCCAAGCAGGCGCGCGATCGCAAGACGCAGGCGATCCTGCCGATCCGCGGCAAGATCCTGAACGTCGCCAGCGCCACCTCGACCAAAATCCTGCAGAATCAGGAGATCGCCGACCTGACGCTGGCCATGGGCTGCGGCACACGCAAGGATTGCGACCCGACCCAGCTGCGCTACGAAAAGATCGTCATCATGACCGACGCAGACGTGGACGGCGCGCATATCGCCACGCTGCTGATGACCTTCTTCTTCCAGGAAATGCCCGATCTGGTCCGGCGCGGGCATCTGTATCTGGCGCAGCCGCCGCTCTATCGCCTGACCGTCGGCGCCAAGTCGCTCTACGCCCGCGACGACGCCCACCGCGCCGAGCTGGAGCGCACCGCGTTCAAGGGCAAGAAGGTCGACGTCGCCCGCTTCAAGGGCCTGGGCGAGATGAACCCTGGCCAGTTGCGCGAAACGACGATGGACCCCGCGACCCGCAGCCTGATCCGCATCACCCTGCCCCAGGAATATGAGGAACGCGCAGGCGTGAAGGATTTGGTCGACCGGCTGATGGGCAACAACCCGGCCCATCGCTTCGCCTTCATTCAGGAAAATGCGGCGCGACTGGACGAAGAGGTGATCGACGCCTGAACCTATAGTCTCGGGAAACATTAGCTTACTTGTAAAGATTACGGTAACATGAACACTATGCCGATCCCATCCGGCATCTAGGCAGGGCCAGATTCGTTCTGGACCCGGACAGGAAAGGCTTGACTTATGATCTTGCTCCCCTTGTTGCTTCAAGCGCAGGCGCCGCTATCGCCCCCGGCCCCGCCGGTCGAAACGCCTATCGCCACCCTGCCGACCGAGGATGGATCGACCATCACCGTCACCGGCAGCAGTCTGAAGGCTACCAAGGCTGATCTCGAACAATGCCTACGCGATCATTGCCCGCCCAAGGAAGATATCCAGCGCTCGCTGACCTATGCCGAACTCCAGTTCATTGCCGGTGATTATCCGGGCAGCCACCGGACCCTGACCGAATCGCGGTCGCGCAACGCCCGCTATGCCGCCGAACTGCCGGTCGAGGTTGCCGGGCTTCACCGTGCGGTCGGGCGTGTCACCCGGCTGAACGGCCTGGAAACCAGCCCCGTCTCCAGCTTCGCCGATGCGGTCTATGCCCTGCGCGCCGGTCTGCCCAGGAATGCGCCCAGCATTTGGGAACAGCGGCTGGAGGTTGGCGACGCCCTGGCGCGTGAAGGACGGGCTTACGGCGCACTGCAGCATTATTCATGGGTGGCACACGGGGCGGAAAAGGCAGGGATGACCGATGTGCTGGGCATGGCATTGGTCCGCACCGCCATCCTGACCAACGCTATCGCAGCGGACAATCCGCCATGGCGGCAGCGCGCGCAGGAATCGATCGACACGATCCTGCGCCGAACCGAGCCGGGAATGCGCCCCTATCGCAACGTCGCGCGCACCATCCCCATCCAGTTGGTGCCCGAAAAGGATCGTCCCGCAATGATCGACAAGGTTGTCGCCGAACTAGAAAGCGATGGCGATCATCAGTCGCTCGTCTATATGCCCAACATCTATCCGCGCGACCTGCCGCAAGGGGCGGCCGTGACGGACGATGGCCCGGCCTTTGTCGATATCAGCTTTCGCGTAATGCCCGACGGGCATGTCGCCGATGTCGAGCCGGTAAACGTCACGGCCGCAACGCGTCCCGCCTGGGTCGATACCATCACCAAGGCGATGGGCGAGCGCCGCTATACCAGACTGCAGAAGCCCGCTCATCCCGACGGTACGCTGCGCCTGGAGCGCTATACCTTCATCTCGCGGCAACAAACGCAGAATGGCTCGCGCATCGCGTCGCGCACGGCGGATCGCCAGATCAGCCGGTTGGATCTGACCGCCGCGGTCGATCCGGTGACGACCAAGCGCTGACGATCCACCCCGGCTCCGGCCAAGCCATGGGGCCGGGCCGCACCGACACGGGCGGCCCCCAAGTTGACGCGTACGCGCAATAGCCCGTATGATTGCAAAGGGCGGCCCTTGATGTCGCCCTTTGCTGTTTGAAGGAGACGTTCCCGTGACCATCACCGCCCTGATGCCCGTTTACCCACGGTGCGGGGTGCGTCCGGTTCGAGGCGAGGGCGTCTATCTGTACGGCGAGGACGGCGAGCAGTATCTGGACTTCGCCGCCGGGATCGCGGTGAACGCGCTGGGCCATGGCCATCCGAAACTGGTCGAGGCGATCGCCAACCAGGCCGCGACGCTGATGCATGTGTCGAACCTGTATGGCAGTCCGCAGGGTGAGCATTTCGCGCAGCGGCTGGTCGATTCGACCTTCGCCGACACGGTGTTCTTCACCAATTCGGGTGCAGAGGCCGTCGAGTGCGCGATCAAGACCGCGCGCCGCTATCACTTCGCCAATGGCAATCCGCAGCGCCATACGCTCATCACGTTCAACAACGCCTTCCATGGCCGGACGCTGGGCGCGATCTCGGCAACCAACCAGCCCAAGATGCGCGACGGGTTCGAGCCGCTGCTGCCCGGCTTCGCCTATGCGCCGTTCGACGATCTGGAAGCCGCGCTGGCGCTGATCGACGAGAACACGGCCGGTTTCCTGGTCGAGCCGATCCAGGGCGAAGGTGGCCTGCGCCCCGCGAGCATGGAATTCCTGCAGGGGCTGCGCAAGGCGTGCGACGAGCATGGCCTGCTCTTGGTGCTGGACGAGGTGCAGTGCGGTTACGGCCGCACCGGCAAGTTCTTCGCGCATGAGCTGTACGGCGTGAAGCCCGACATCATGGCGTCGGCCAAGGGCATCGGCGGCGGCTTCCCGCTGGGCGCGTGCCTGGCGACCGAGGAAGCGGCCAAGGGCATGGTGGCCGGCACGCACGGCTCGACCTATGGCGGCAACCCGCTCGCCATGGCGGCCGGGGAAGCGGTGCTCGACGTGATGCAGGAAGACGGTTTCCTTGAGCATGTCGAGGCGATGGGTAAGCGCCTGCGCTCGACGCTGGAGCAGATGATCCCGAACTTCGACCATCTGTTCGAGGAAGTGCGCGGTCACGGCCTGATGCAGGGTCTGAAGATGAAGAGCGACAGCCGCCGTTTCGTGGCGCATTGCCGCGACAACCATGGACTGCTGCTGGTCGCGGCGGGCGAGAACGTTATCCGTATCCTGCCGCCCCTGACCATCGACGAGAGCCACATCACCGAGTTCGCGACGAAGCTGTCGGACGCCGCGCGCGTCTACGTCCCCGCCGCCGACGACTAATTCCTGCCACCCCGGCGGCGGGAAACCGCCGGGGGACGGAGAACCGACCCATGACGATCCGCCACTTCCTGAACCTCGCCGACGCCGGTCCCGAGGGTGTGACCGCCATTCTGAACGACGCGCAGGCCCGCAAGGCCGCCCGCGCCGGTTTCACCAAGGGCCGCGTCGATGCCGACGCTCCGCTGGCGGGCCATGTGCTCGCCATGGTGTTCGAGAAGAACTCCACCCGTACCCGCGTCAGCTTCGACATGGCGATCCGCCAGCTCGGCGGCACCTCGATCGTGCTCGATGCGGGCACAATGCAGCTGGGTCGCGGCGAGACGATCGCCGACACCGCGCGCATCCTGTCGGGCTATACCGATGCGATCATGATCCGCACCGACGACCATGCCAAGGTCGAGGAAATGGCGCATTATGCCAGCGTGCCGGTCATCAACGGCCTGACCGACCTGTCGCATCCGTGCCAGATCATGGCCGACCTGCTGACCGTGATCGAGGCGGGCAAGACGCTTTCGGGCATGAAGGTCGCCTGGCTGGGCGACGGCAACAACGTGCTACACTCGATCGTCGAGGCGGGTGGGCTGCTTGGCTTCGACGTGGTCGCCGCCTGCCCCGATGGCTATCACCCGGAACCGGGCACGCTGGCGCTGGGCCAGGGCCGCGCCACCTGCACCACCGATCCGCGTGCTGCGGTCGAGGGGGCGGACATCGTCGTCACCGACACCTGGATCTCGATGGGCCAGGCCCATGCCGAGGAAAAGCTGGCCGCGATGATGCCGTTCCAGGTCAATGCCGAGCTGATGGCGCTGGCCAAGCCGGATGCAAAGTTCCTCCACTGCCTGCCCGCGCACCGTGACGAGGAAGTGACCTCCGACGTGATCGACGGCCCGCAGTCGCTGATCTGGCCGGAGGCGGAGAACCGCCTGCACGCGCAAAAGTCCGTGCTGCGGTGGTGCTTCGGTCAGATCGGTTGATCGGCGCGAGACCCATACTATCTATGGAAAGGCCGGCGGGTTCGTCGGCCTTTTCTCTTTCCCCCGCCGCACCGGCACCATATCGCCCGGACATCCTCCGGTGCGTAAAGGCACGAGCATGACCGACATCACCCTGCCCGACCTCGACCGCGCGATCGCGTTCACCATCCCCGAGCAGCACGCCCGCGGACGCCTGGTGCGGCTGGGCCCGGTGCTGGACGAAATCCTGGCGGCGCACGCCTATCCCCCGGTGATCGAGCGGCTGCTGGCCGAAGCGCTGACCCTGACCGCGCTGATGGGCGCGACGCTGAAGGATACCGGCGGCCAGCTGACCATCCAGACACGCAGCGACAGCGGCGTGATCCGCCTGCTGGTGTGCGATTATCGCGGCGGCGAGCTGCGCGGCTATATTCAGTATGACGAGGACCGACTGGCCGAACTGCCCGCCGACCCCACGCTGTTTGCGCTGTTCGGACAGGGCTATCTGGCGATCACCTTCGACCTGGCGGTGACCGACGAGCGCTATCAGGGCATTGTGCCGATCGATGGCGATACGCTGTCGGCGGCGGCGGAGAGCTATTTCACCCAGTCGGAGCAGATTCCCAGCCTGTTGCGCGTCGGGATCAGCAAGGGTCCCGACGGCCGCACCATCGCGGGCGGCCTGTTCCTCCAGCACCTGCCCGAGGGCGAGGAAGGCCGCGAGCGGCTGCACGTCAAGCTCGACCATCCCGAATGGGAGCATGTCCAGGCGCTCGGCCAGACGATGCAGGTCGAGGAGCTGGCCGACGCCGCGCTGCCGCTGGAGACCCTGGTATGGCGGCTGTTTCACGAAGAGCAGAATGTCCGCGTGTCGGAGAGCCCCGCCATCGTGCGCGGCTGCCGATGTTCGGCGGAGTATATCGCCAGCGTCATCACGAAGTTCTCGGTCGAGGAACGCCGCGAGATGGCGGATGCGGACGGCCTGATCCAGGTCGACTGCGCCTTCTGCGCGAAGAAGTTTCCGGTACCCTTCGACGCGGCACCGGCGGCCTGACCCTGAAATCCTCTCCGGCACGGGGAGGTGGCAGGCCGCAAGGCCTGACGGAGGGGGCTTCCGCATAGGGCGTCCCTCGCGGCGATCCCCCTCCACCATGCTGCGCATGGTCCCCCTCCCCGTTCCGGGGAGGATCAGCCGCCCAGCGCTTCGACCAGCGCCTTGACCTTCTGCTGGCGCCATTGCGGCAGCGGGGCGACCAGCCAATATCCCATACGCGACGGCACCGCCTCGCCGGTCGCGACCACCCGCCCCGCGGCCAGATCGCGTTCGGCCAGCAGTTGCGGTACGATCGCATGGCCCAAGCCCGCCGCCACCGCGTCGATGGCGAGGCCTGCATCGGTCACGCGGACCAGTGGTGCGCCTTCCTCCGGTGCCCCCGGCCAGGCGATCAGCGGTGCGTCGGCGGGCCCGATCGGAATCATCCCGTCCGACTCGATCGCCTCGCCCTCCAGCCCGCCGGGACCGTCACCCCAGCGAATGGCGAGGTCGAGATTGGCCTCGGTGAAGTCCAGCCCTTCGTCCGACGCAATCAGCGAAAAGCGCAGATCGGGGTCGTTCGCGGCGATGGCGGCAAGGCGCGGCATCAGCCATTTCTCGGTCACGTCGCGCGGCGCGGCAATGGTCAGCGACTTGGACGACTGGCCCGCCTGCATCGCGCGCACCGCATCCTCGAATTGCAGGAAGCCCGCCCGCAGCGGCGCGAGTCCCGCCTCGGCCTCGGGCGTCAGTTCCAGCCCGCGCGTGGTGCGCCGGAACAGCACGACGCCCAGCGTATCCTCCAGCGCGCGAATCTGCTGGCCGACCGCCGCCGGGGTTACCGCGAGCTCGTCGGCGGCGCGGGTGAAGCTCAGATGGCGCGCGGCGGCGTCCAGCACGCGCAGGCCGTTGAGCGGAAGATGCGTGCGCTTCATGTTTCCACCGCCGGGGCGATGAGCGCGAAATGCGGAATGGCGACGTCGAAGGTCACGCCGTCCGCGCCGACCATGCGATAGCTGCCCTGCATCGCGCCGCTGGTCGTCGCCAGCGGACAGCCCGAGACATAATCGTAAGCGGCGCCCGGCTGGATCACCGGCTGTTCGCCGACCACGCCCTCGCCCTCGACCGAGTGGCGGGCACCGCGCGCGTCGGTGATGATCCAGCGGCGGGTGAGCAGCTGAACCGGCTGGTCGCCATCATTCTCGATACGGACATGATAGGCCCAGAACCAGCGCCCGCGCTGCGGCTCGGACTGTTCGGGCAGATAGCTGACCGACACCCGAACCGTCACCGGCCCGGTGGTCAGCGCGTGGGAGAAGAGCGCCTTCACAGACCCACGACGCGCAAGGCCTGGTCGAGATCGTCGATCAGGTCGTCCGCATCCTCCAGCCCAATGTTGAGGCGCAACATCCCCTCGCCGATGCCCATTTCGACCCGCTTTTCCTCGGTCACGCCCGCATGGGTGGTCGAGGCGGGATGCGTCATCAGCGAACGCGAGTCGCCGATATTGTTGGAGATGTCGATCAACTCCAGCGCGTCGAGCAGGCCATGCGCCTGTTCGCGGCCGCCATCGAGTTCCAGCGCGAAGATGCTGCCGCCTGCCTTCATCTGGCGCATCGCCAGTTCATGCTGCGGATGGCTGGGCAGCGCGGGGCACAGGACGCGCGGAACGCGGCCTTCCAGGAAGGTCGCGACCTTCAGCGCCGATTCCGACTGGCGATGGATGCGAAGGTCCAGCGTCTCCAGACCCTTCAGCACCACCCAGGCGTTGAACGCCGACAGCGTCGGCCCGGTGTTGCGGGTGAAGGGCAGCAGCGTGTTGGTGATGAAGTCCTCGGTCCCGCACACCGCGCCTGCCAGCACACGCCCCTGCCCGTCCATCATCTTGGTGGCGGAATAGGCCGTCACATCCGCGCCGAAATCCATCGGCCGCTGGAGCGCCGGGGTCGCAAAGGCATTGTCGACGACCGTGGTGATGCCGCGCTCGCGCGCGATGGCGCAGATCGCCTCCAGGTCCGCCACGTCCATCGTCGGATTGGCGGGCGTTTCGAAGAAGAAGACCTTCGTCTCGGGGCGCACCGCGTCCAGGAACGCCTGCGGGTCGCGCGCGTCGACGACGGTGGTGGCGATGCCGAACTTCGGGAGCAGCGTGTCGGTCAGCCAGCGGCACGACCCGAACGCCGCGCGACCGCCGACCAGATGGTCGCCCGCCTGCAACTGGCAGAGCAGCACCGCGGTCATCGCCGCCATGCCCGACGCCATGGTGCGGCACGCCTCGGCGCCTTCGAGGAGGGCGATCCGCTGTTCCAGCATCTCGACGGTCGGGTTCTGGAGGCGGGAATAGGTCATCCCCTCCTGCTCGCCCGCAAACCGCGCCGCCGCGTCCCCTGCCCGGTCGTAGCAATAGCCGGAGGTCAGGAAGAGTGCCTCGGAGGTTTCGCCATATTCCGACCGCGCGGTGCCGCCGCGCACGGCCTGCGTCGCGGGGCGCCACCCAGAGGTGATCGAACGGTCCTGGCCAGTCTTACGCTTCATGCCCGTTCATTTGCCGATCCGGGCAGCGGGGTTCAAGGATATTCGGAAACGCCCGCGATATGTCAGTGTTACGCCAGCGGAACGGAAAAGCGCCCGATCCGGTTATTCGCTCCAGTTCCAACAGGGAGAATAATCATGAAGATCCGCATCGGCCTGCTGATGGCCGCCAGCCTGGTGTCGCTGTCCGCCTGCAACGGCAAGGGCACCGACAAGCTGGCCGAGAATGTCGAAAAGGCCGCCGACAACCGTGCCGACGGCATGGAGGATCAGGCCGACACGCTGCGCAACCAGGCCAAGATGCTGGACAAGCAGGCGGAAAAGACCCGCGACTATGCCGAGGACCGCGCCGACGCGATCAAGGCGGCAGATGTCAACGCCGCCGCTATGAGCCCCGAGCAGCGCGAGGCGATCGTCGCGAACCAGGCGGCGGCTGTCCGCTAAGGCGCCCGCCCCTCCACCACCCGGCTCCGCCGGGTGGTCCCCCTCCCCAAGCACAGCTTGGGGAGGATTTTATCGCCCCATTCCTCCCCATCTCCGATGGGGAGGGGGACCATCGCGAAAGCGATGGTGGAGGGGCAAGCCGCCGCTTACTGCGCCTCGCGGTGGTTCGTCACCTTGCCATAGATCGGCTTGTCCACCGTGGTCAGCTTGTCGCTCGCATCCCCGGTCAGGTCGAAGAACAGCACCCGGTTGCCCCCCGCCTTCAGCCAAGGAGCTGGCGTATAGAGCGTATGCACCGGCCCGATGCTCCAGAAGCGGCCGAGATTATGGTCGTTCAGCCACAACTGCCCCTTATGCGCGCCGCGCATGTCGAGATAGGTGTCGCCGGGCTTCGCCACCGTCATCTCCGACTCATAGAAACATGGCCCGCTGCACGGCGTGGCCGACAGCTTGAGCGACGCCAGATTGTCCATCGGCAGGCGGAACATCTGCCAGTCGCTGAGCGGCCGTCCGGCCAGCGTCACCGCGCCGGTCAGACCCGTCTGTTCGGTGCGGATCGCGTGGGAATAGTTCACCCGGCCGGTATTCTCGACCAGTATGTCGAGCGTCGCGGGCTTCGCGCGAGCGGGCAACTCGACCGTCTCCTGATCGAGCCGCCGGTCGAGCGTACCGACCAGCGCCTTGTCCAGATAGACCTGGGCATAGCTATGCATGCCCTTCAGCGTCAGCGTCTGTGCTGGCCCCGCCGGAACCGCGACGCGGTAGAGGACATAGCCATAATTCTGGTCGAGTTCCTCGAAGGTCTTTGGCTGGGCCGCGCGCACCGGCGCGGGCAGATTGTCCCAAAGCGAGGCGCTGCGCCGCACCGCCGACACCGGGAAGGTCGTCGCGACCGTGGGCGCGGGCGTGGGTGCGGCGGGCTTGCCCGTCACTTCGGCGATGGCGGCGGCGATCAGACCGTATTTATAGCGCGGATTGCCCGCCTCATCGATCGGCGCGTCATAGTCATAGCTGGTCGTGTCGGGGTGATAGTCCTTGCCGGTGTGCGAATCCGCGCCGTTCATCCAGCCGAAGGTGGTGCCGCCATGCACCATGTAGAGCGAGATCGAATAGCCGCGCTTGAGCATATAGGCCATTTCCTCGGCCTCTTTCTTGCCGTCCGTCTCGTGGTGCTCCTCGCCCCATTTGTCGAACCAGCCCGCCCAATATTCGCCGACCATGCGCAGGCCGTCGGGGCGGAACGCCTCCAGCTTGGCGACCGAGCTCTGCGCGCCGCCCGAACCGAAATTGACGACCGATGGCAGGTTGGGCAGCGAACCCTTGGCCAGATCGCCGCCCTGGTTGGAGGTGAACAGGATGCCGCCACCCAGTCCGGCGCGCTTGTAGCTGGCCTCCAGCCCGCGCAAATAGGCCTTGTCGTCGCCGAACGCGCCATATTCGTTTTCCAGCTGCACCGCGACGATCGGCCCGCCATTCTTGAGCAGCAGCGGCTTCACCTCCTGCCCCAGCCGCATCAGCCAGCGGTCGACGGCGGCGGTATATTTGGGATCGGTCGAACGCAGCACGAGCTTGCGGTCCTTGAGCAGCCAGGCGGGATAGCCGCCCAGTTCCCATTCGGCGCAGACATAGGGTCCGGGGCGCAGGATCACGTCCAGCCCCTCGGCCTGGGCGTCGCGGATGAAGGCGACGATGTCGTTCTGGCCGCTAAAGTCATAGACGCCGGGACGCGGCTCATGCACGTTCCAGAAAGAATAGGTGGTGATGGTGTTCAGCCCCATCGCCTTGGCCTTGCGCAGCCGGTCGCGCCAATAGGCACGCGGGATGCGGGTATAGTGCATCTCGCCGGAGATCACCTGATGCGGCTGGCCGTTGCGCAGGAACCCCTTGCCCTTCACCTCGAAGGTCCTGGGCGGGCCGTCATTGGCGACAGGGCCTTGCGCCGACATACTTTGCGCCGAAAGGGGCGACAGCGCGCTGGCCGCCAGAATTGCGCACAAGGCCGATCGAACCGCTCGCATCACGTCACTCTCCCGTTCATTCTGTCGCATTTCGCACGGACGGGATTGGGGCGCATCGCACCCATCCCCGCTTTGGAACCATGGGTGCCATGCGAAACGGGGTTTCGTCAAATTGTCTGACGAATGAACGACCTTTATTCTCCCCGGTACGGGGAGGGGGACCGCCGCGAAGCGGTGGTGGAGGGGGCGTGCCGCATAGAAGGTCCCGTGCGGAAGCCCCCCTCCGTCAGCGCTTCGCGCTGCCACCTCCCCGTACCGGGGAGGATTTGCAAGTCACGCCGCCTTCCACATGGGCTGTGCCACCGGGGCGGGTTGGCTTCCCAGGCGGAAGCGGCCGACCTGATCGGCCATCGCGCTCGCCTCGCCCACCATTTCGCGGGCGGCGGCGGAGGCTTCCTCGACCATCGCGGCATTTTGCTGCGTGACCGAGTCGAGGTCGCCGATCGCGATCGTGATCTGCGACGCGCTGCTCGCCTGTTGCTGGGACGCGCTGGCGATGTCGCCGATCAGCGCGGCCATTTCGCTGACCTGCGCGGCGATGCGTTGCAACGTTGATCCGGCGGCGTCCACTTCCTGCACGCCCGAGCGGATCTGTGCGTCCGACGCACCGATCCGGCTCTTCACATCCTTGGCGGCATCCGCCGAGCGCTGCGCCAGCGCTCGGACTTCGCTGGCGACGACCGCGAAGCCCTTGCCCGCATCGCCCGCGCGTGCCGCCTCGACGCCCGCGTTCAGCGCCAGCAAATTGGTCTGGAACGCGATGCCGTCGATCACGCCGATGATCTCGGAAATTTCGTTGGAGGTCCGCTCGATCCCGCCCATCGCGTCCATCGCGCGCTGCACGACGACGCCGCTCTGCGCCGCATTCTCCTGCGCGGAGGCGGCGACCTGCGCAGCCTTGTTGCCGAACTGTGCGGTTTCCTGGATCGCGCTCGTCACCTGCCGCATCGCGGCGGCGGTTTCCTCCAGCGAGGCGGCCTGATGCTCGGTACGGCGCGACAGGTCACCGGCCGCCTTGCCGATCTCCAGCGCGGCGCTGTGCACCCGGCGCGAGGACGAGTCGATTGACTGGATCGATCCGCCCAGCATCTGCGCCGCCTCGTTGAAGTGCAGGCGCAGCGGCTCGTAATCATCACGGAAGGGCTTGGCGATACGGTGCGACAGATCGCCATTGGCGATGCGCGACAGTCCGTCGCCAAGTTGGTTCACCATCTCCATCGTCTCGCCCATGTCCTGGATCAGGACCAGCACATCCTGCGGCGTCACGACATGGGCGGGGATCAGGGTGACGAGAAGCCGCTCCACCTGTCCCTTGGGGTCCTGGTTCAACCATTCGAACCGGGCGAAGCCATCCCGTAGCGCCTGGCCCACCCGCTCACCGATATGCACCTCGGTCGGGCGGCCATCCGCCTGACAGGGGGCGGAGAAATCCAGCGGGTTGTGACCCAGCACCTCCGACAGGCGGCGATGATAGATCTGCTCGACGGCGGCGTTGCCCGCGATGAACTTGCCGTCCGACAACAGCAGCATGGCATCGGGCGAATGCCGGAACACCGCCAGCGCAAGCCGATCCCCCAGGCTTACATCCTTCTTGCCGAACAAACCCATCGCACCCATCCGTCCATTACCCATGTCGGTTCGACCGCCGAACGTCGGTCCCCCTCATGACCCGCTGGCCTAGCGGATAAGTCTGAAGGATGGGTTAGGGGCACCTACGGGCGACCGGGCCGAAAAATCATTGTGCCCCCCGCCCTGCCCGGCCATGACCAGGGCCATGCGTCGCCTGCTCGATCCGCTCCGTCGCCCGGTCCCGGCCCTGCTGGCGCTGTTGGTCGCCGCCCAGGCCCTGTTCAGCTGGCGGCTGACCACCCCGCACACGCTGGTGTTCGACGAGATCCATTACGTTCCCGCCGCCCGCACGCTGCTGGCGCTGGAGGGGCCGGTCAATATCGAGCATCCGCTGCTCGGCAAGACCCTGATCGCGGCGGGAATGCTGCTGTTCGGGGACGATCCGCTGGGCTGGCGCGCGCTGTCGACATGGGCCGGGACGGCGATCGTGGGGGGCGTTTTCGGCATCGTCTGGCTCATGACCCGGCGGACGCGCGCGGCGGCGATCGGAGCGGCGCTGACCATCCTCAACTTCATGGTGCTGGTGCAGGCGCGGATCGCGATGCTCGACGGGTTCATGGCGGCGTTCGTCGTGCTGGCGGTCGCGGCAATGGGCTGGGCGATGCGCGGCTCGCCTGTACAGAGCCGCTGGCGCTGGGGACTGGGGGCGGTGCTGCTGGGGCTAGCGGTTGGGACGAAATGGGCGGCGGTGCCCTATCTGGGCTATGCCGCGATCGGCTTCGTCCTGATGAAACGGCAGGATCCGAGCCGCTGGTCGGGCCTGCGCTGGTGGTCGGCCTGGGGGTTGCTCGGGATGGGCGCGGGCCTGGCCTATGCGGCGACCTTTGCGCCGGCCTTTTTCTACGCGCGCGAGCCGACGACGCTGGCCAAGCTGCTGCCCTTCCAGCTGGAGATGTATGCGCGCCAGACGCAAATTCTGCCGCCGCATCATTACCAGTCGACCTGGTGGAGCTGGCCGGTCATCGGGCGGCCGATCTGGTATTTCTATGAGATGGCGGATGGCGCCCAGCGGGGCATTTTCCTGCTCGGCAATCCGGCGGTCATGTGGGGCGGGCTGGTCGCGGTGGCGGCGTGCGCGCTCGGCTGGCTGCGGACCCGCGAGATACGGCTGGGCGTCGCGGCGGCACTGTGGATCGGCGGCTTTGCGGTCTGGGCGATCATCCCCAAGTCGCTGGGCTTCTATTATTATTATTTCCTGCCCGCGATCTGGCTGTCGGTCGCGCTGGCGGTGGCGATCGATCGCTGGCGCAGGCGGCTGCGCGATTGGGACGAGGCCTATCTGGTCGCCGTCGCCTGCCTGTTTGTCTATTTCTACCCGATCCTGACGGCCGGGGCGCTGGCGGGGCCGAAGTCCTTTGCGCGATGGACTTGGTTCATGGATTGGCGGTGAGGGTCAGGGCGTGGGCTTCGACTGCGCTCAGCCTGAACGGGTTTCAATACCAAACCCCGTTCGCACTGAGCGAAGTCGAAATGCACGCCCAGCTCTCACCTCGGTCGCTCAATACCGCCCCCACACGAACCGCGACGACAGCGCATAATTCCACACCGCGCCGATCAGCACGCCGATCAGCGCCGATAGCGCCCACTCGTTCGCGCGGGCGTCATGCAGGAAGGCCGCGACGCCGACATTGGCGATCGCCCCGACCGAACAGACCAGGCAGAAGGACACCCATCCGTCGAGCAGCGGCTTGAACCCCCGCAGACGCCGGTCGCGATAGGTCAGTGCGTTGTTCAGGAAGAAGTTGAACGTCATCGCCGCGGTCACCGCGACGATCTGGCTGGCCAGGAAGCTCGCGCCGAGCAGGATGAAGAACAGGCTGAGCACCGCCATGTGCACGCCCACGCCCAGCACGCCGATCGCCGAGAACATGGCGAAGCGCACCGGCACGACCTTGCCGAACCGCCGGTCGTACAGCGCGATCAGATATTCCATCGCCACGACATGGTCGAGCTTCGACTCGCCCTCGGTGCGCAGGCGGAAGACATAGGGCATCTCAACCGCGCGAAGCGGGCGCGGCGCGGCGCTCATGATGTCGAGCAGGATCTTAAAGCCGATCCCCGACAGATGCGGCACCGTCTCACGCGCGACCTGGGTGCGGACCATGAAGAAGCCGCTCATCGGGTCGGATAGGTTCACGTTCAACACCCGCTGCGACAATCGGGTTGCGAAGGCCGACTTGGCCACCCGGTCGCGGTCCCAGTCGCCGGTACCGCCGCCATCGACGAAGCGCGAGCCGACGACGATGTCGAGGTCCGCTTCCGTCTGCAACCGATCGAGCATCTTCGGGAGCAGCGTCTCGTCATGCTGGAGGTCGCCGTCGATCACCGCGACCACAGGCGCGGCGGTGGCGCACATCCCCTCGATACAGGCCGAAGACAGCCCGCGCCGCCCAATCCGCTGGATCACCCGGACGCGGGAATCGACCCGGCCCAGTTCACGCGCGGCCTCCGCGGTGCCGTCCGGGCTGTTGTCGTCGACGAAGATCGCCTCCCACCGCCGCCCGGCCAGCGCCTGGTCGAGCTTGGCGATGAGCACGGGCACATTGGCGCGCTCGTTGAAGGTCGGGATGACGACCGCGAGTTCGAGGAGCGCACCCATGCGGATCAGAGGCGTTCGAGGATCGCGTCGGCCATGGCGCGGGTCGACAGGCTGCCGCCCAGATCGCCTGTGCGCGCGCCCTCGCGGATCGCACCCGCCACCGCCGCGTCGATGCGGTCGGCAGCTTCGGTCAGGCCCAGCGAATGGCGCAGCATCATCGCCGACGACAGGATGGCCGCGCACGGATTCGCCTTGCCTTGGCCCGCGATGTCGGGGGCCGAACCGTGGATCGGCTCGTACAGCCCCTTGCCCGTCGCCCCCAGCGCGGCCGACGGCAGCATCCCGATCGACCCTGCGCACATCGACGCCTGGTCCGACAGGATGTCGCCGAACAGATTGCCGGTCAGGATCACGTCGAACTGGCCCGGATCGCGCACCAGTTGCATCGCGCAATTGTCGACATACATGTGGTCGAGCGCGACGTCCGGGTAATCCTTCGCCACCTCGACCACCACGTCGCGCCATAGCTGCGAGGTTTCGAGAACATTGGCCTTGTCCACCGACAACAGACGGCGGCGGCGGCGCATCGCGGTCTCGAAGCCGACGCGGGCGATCCGGGCGACCTCTTCCTCGTCATAGCGCATCAGGTCATGGCCTTCGCGCAGGCCCGCCTCGGTGGTGCCGCGCCCCTTGGCGCCGAAATAGACGTCGCCGGTCAGCTCGCGCACGATCACCATGTCGATGCGCCGCGCGATGTCGGGGCGCAGCGAGCTGGCATCCTCCAGCCCCTCGAACAGGCGCGCGGGGCGCAGATTGGCGAACAGCCCGAAGGCCTTGCGCAGGCCCAGGATCGCCTGCTCCGGCCGGTACGCCCGCTCCAGATTATCGAAGCGCGGATCGCCGACCGCGCCGAACAGCAGCGCGTCGGCGCGCCCCGCCACCTCCAGCGTCTCGGGCGGCAGCGGGTGGCCGACGGCTTCATAGGCCGCCCCGCCGACCTTGGCTTCCTCGAAGGTCAGGCCCAAGTCCAGCGCCTCCAGCACGCGCCGTGCTTCGGCGGTCACTTCCGGGCCGATGCCGTCACCGGCGAGGATCGCGATCAATGCCATGGCTGGCCCCTTCTTACCCTAGTTCGACGGGCCCTTTGCCTTAGCGGGCGGCCATCACGCAACCGCCCTTTTGAAACGATCGAACAGCCGCGCCCGGGCAGGCATCGGATCATGGCGCAAACCCGCCAGGATATCGCGCGCCAGGAAATGCGCGGTGATCCGCCCGGCGGCGAAAATCTCGGGCCAGTCCCCCACCCCACCCTCGCGCAGGAAATCGGGGAGCGGAAACAGCCGCGCCTCATAACCAAAGGCCGCCCCCACCGACACCGCCGCCCCACTCTTGGGACTCACAAAGGCCAGATCGTCCGTCCCACCGGTGACCGTGCACCGCTCCAGATCGAGCCCGAAGCCCAACTGCCCCAGCAGCAGCAGCTCGTATCGCACCAACGCCCCCGCCCAACCCCGTGCCGAGGGCGCCGACTCGATCGCGGTCAGCACCGCGTCGAGCGCGTCGTAAAGGACGGGATAGGGCTGCTCCTCGGGCAGCGCGGCGGCGGTCAGCGCGCACAGCCACTCGATCCCGGCGGCGGCCAGCGGCTCGCCATGCAGTCCGGCGCGGCTATGGCCCGGCTCGATGGTCAGCGCGGCAAGTTGCTCCACCGTCCGCGCCCGCCACTCGCCGACGATCCCGTTCCCCGGTTGCAGCACCGGCCGAAGCGCCCGCGACCGCCCGCCCCGGACATAGCCCGGCTGCACCCCGTCTTGCCGGGTCAAAGCCCGCACGATCGCCCCATGCTCGCCATGCGGCCTGACCGACAGGATGATGGCGGGGGCGACCCGGTGCATGGGAAAGGATGTAGGGGGGAATGGGGTGGGATGCTATGTCCAAGAAATAAAAAGCGGTTTTTGGCAAGGCCAAGCATGTTTCGTAAAGCAACACCACCAGCGCTGGTGAAATTCTTAGGCCACGGCGCTTTTCAGCTTGCTCGAATGACCCGCGTTACGTCACCATTCTTCAAAGCTGTCTCCACGAAAGACTGCAAAAATGGGCAGGTTGGTGAAATGATTTTGGGCTTTGTAAAAAGATCGCTGACTCGGACAGCATTGCTCACATCTTCCGTAGCAGCGCTTTCACCGCTCTCGGCGCTTCCAACACAAGAAGCCCCTTCCACCCTGCCCGCAACGTTCACCGATCGCCCGGTTTTCTGGATACCTGATACAGGATCGGGATGGATAGAGTTCGATCAGAAAAGCGATATCATTGTCATTCCCGTCGTCTTGAACGGCCACCCCACCAAGGCGATGATCGACACGGGCTCCGATCAACTTGTTGTGAGCAAGACCTATGCCGACTCCCATCATCTACCCCTGACACCTTGGGCAAAACCCGACAGTGTCGGTGGACCCACGCAACTTTACACTACGCCTTCCGTCACCTTGGATGTCGCCGCAATTCGCACCACAAAGCCCGGCGCGGTTACCGTCATGGATCTCAGCCGCTTGAACGCTATGGGCCTTGCCGATGTCGAGGTGGTGATCGGCCTGCCCATACTCGGCATCTTCGAATGGCAGGTCGATCAGGATCATCATCGTTTCCGATTGCTAAGCAGCGGATCGATCCCGATCCCTGACGGCATTCCGATCCGGGTGGGGCCGAACAACTCCCGGCTGGTCACCGACGTCTCGATCAACGGCCAGTTCGTATCCCCCACGATGATCGACACCGGCTCCGACAGCGAGGTGTCCATTTCGCCCGCTGTTGCCGAGCGGACGAGGTTCAAACCGCAGACAGATATCGCATCGGTCGGTGCCGGAGGCGTGGTCGTCCAACCCCTTGGCCGACTGACCGATTTTACGCTCGGGGCGTACAGGGTTTCAGATGCCTATGCGACGGTCGAGCACGCAAACTGGTGGGGAGCGAAAGAGATGCGGGCTTTGATCGGCATGGGCGTGCTGCGGAACTACAATGTGACGGTCGACCTGACAGCGGGACGGATGTTGCTGGAGCCACGGGTGCTGCCGTCAAAGCCAGCCTATCGAAGCACATCCGGGATACAGGGATATACCCGGAACGGACGACTATCGGTTGCCCATGTCATGAGCCGATCGCCAGCAGCCGCCGCCAAGTTGAAACCGGGCGACGAGATATGCTCCATTGATTATAAAGCCGTCTCAAAAGACTTGGTCGAAGATTATTTTGCTCACGCCGCCCCGGGAACCAAGCATCTGCTGACACTCTGCGATGGCACATCGCGGACCGTCACATTGCGCAGATTCTATTGACGGCGGCGATACGCCATCATCGGCTATGGTAAAAGTCGTACACCTGCTGCGCGACCGCCTGGCTGACCCCCGGCACTTTCTGCAAATCCTCCAGACTCGCGTTCCGTACCGCGCGCCCCGTGCCGAAGTGCATCAGCAACGCCTTCTTCCGCGCCGGGCCGATCCCCGGCACTTCGTCCAGCGGGCTCGCGCCCATCGCCTTGGCGCGCTTGTCGCGGTGGGCGCCGATCACGAAGCGGTGAACCTCGTCGCGTAGCCGCTGGAGGTAGAAGAGCAGCGGCGCGTTGACCGGCAGCATCCGTTCGCTGCCGTCCATCATGTGGAAGACCTCGCGCCCCTCGCGGCCGTGATGCGGGCCCTTGGCGACGCCGACCAGGCAGACATCCTCGATGCCCAGATCCTCCAGCACCGCCTTGGCCGCGTTGAGCTGGCCGCGTCCGCCATCGATGAGCACCAGGTCGGGCCAGGTCGCGTCGTCACGATCCGGGTTCTCCTCCAGCTGGCGGGCGAAGCGGCGGCGGAAGACTTCGCGCATCATGCCGAAATCGTCGTTGGTCGCCGCCTCGTTCCCCTTGATGTTGAACTTGCGATACTGGCCCTTCTGGAAACCCTCCGGCCCCGCCACGACCATGGCGCCAAGCGCATTGGTGCCCTGGATATGGCTGTTGTCGTAGACCTCGATCCGCTGCGGCGGTTCGGACAGGTCGAAGAAGTCGGCCACCTCGCGCAGCAGCTTGGCCTGGGTGGTCGACTCGGCCAGTCGCCGGTCTAGCGCCTCGACCGCGTTGCGCTTCGCCTGGTCGAGCAGGCGGCGGCGATCGCCCCGCTGCGGCACGGTGAGCTGTACCTTGTATCCCGCCCGCTCGCCCAGCGCCTCGGTCAGCAGCTCGCCCTCGGGCAGGTCGCGGTCGAGCAGGATCGTCTTGGCGGGCGGCACTTCCTCGTAGAATTGCATGAGGAAGCTGGTCAGCACCTCCTCCTCAGGCACATCGGTGGTGTGCGCGGGGAAGAAGCTGCGATGCCCCCAATTCTGGCCGCCGCGGATGAAAAAGGCCTGGATGCCCATCACCCCCTCGCGATTGGCGAGCGCGAAGATGTCGGCATCGCCCACGCCTTCGGCATTGATCGCCTGCGTGCCCTGGATGAAGGTCAGCGCCTTCAGCCGGTCGCGCAGGATCGCGGCCAGCTCGAAGTCCATCGCCTCGGCGGCCGCCTGCATCTGGGTGCCCAGCTTGGCCTGGACCTGGGTCGACTTGCCGCCGAGGAAGTTCTTCGCATCGGCGACCAGTTCGGCATAGGCGGCCTCGTCGATCCGGCCGACGCATGGCGCGGAGCAGCGCTTGATCTGATAGAGCAGGCACGGCCGGTCGCGGCCCTTGAAAAAGCTGTCGGTGCACGAGCGGAGCAGGAACAGCTTTTGCAACGCGTTCAGCGTGTTGTTGACGCTGCCCGCACTGGCGAAGGGGCCGTAATAATTGCCGACCGCCCGCCTGGCGCCGCGATGTTTCTGGATGCGCGGGAAGTCGTGGTCGTTGCGCAGCAGGATGAAGGGAAAGCTCTTGTCGTCGCGCAGCAGGACGTTGAAGGCCGGGCGGTAGCGCTTGATCAGCTGCGCCTCGAGCAGCAGCGCCTCGGCCTCGTTGTTGGTCGTGACGATGGTCATCGACCGGGTCTGCGCGACCATGCGTTGCAGGCGCTTCGGCAGGCGGTCGACCTGGGTGTAGTTGGCGACGCGGTTCTTCAGCGCGCGGGCCTTGCCGATATACAGCACGTCGCCGCGCGCATCCTGCATCCGGTACACGCCGGGGCGCAGCGGCAACGTCGCCAGGACGTTGCGGATCGCCGCCACCCCCGCCTTCAGATCGGGCGCATCGGCCCCGCGTAAGGTGAAGGTGGATTTCTCTTCGTTGAAGCGGTCGACGGGAGGCTCGGACATTGGGTGCGATTTAGGATCGCCGAAGGCGGATCGCTACCCTGTCAGGGTGTTTGGTTCACACGAAGCCGCGAAGACGCGATGGTTTTTTTGATCGCGCAGAGGCGCGGAGGACGCAGAGGCGTTCCGAACGTGGCGATCGAGAGACCTTCTTCTCCCTCCGCTCTCTGCGCCTCCGCGCGAACCATCTTCTTCGTGTCTCAGCGGCTTCGCGCGAACGTAACCTTACCCCTGCGCGAACAGCTTGGTGCCCATCACGCCGATGACGGTCAGCACCATGAAGCCCGCCTGGATCGGCGCGATCTTGTCGCCGAACACGATGGCCCCGCCGATCACCACGCCGACCGCGCCGAGCCCGGTCCACACCGCATAAGCCGTGCCCGCCGGAAGCCCGCGCATGGCGAGCGCGAGCAGGCCCATATTCACGAAGCTAAGGATGATCGGCACGCTCGATGCCTGCCAGGTGGCGACGGTCGCTGCCCATTTCAGGCTGAGCGCCCAGCAAATCTCGGTAATCACGGCAATGCCCAGAATGACCCATGCCATCGGAAGCGTCTCCTTTGTCACGGGCTCAAGGATGGGCATCGTCGCCGGAAACCCGGAAGAGACGGCGATGCGGGCCTGCCCTGAGGGCGGGCTAAGTGTTGTGGGGCTTCGGCCCCTCCACCACCGGGCTTTGCCCGGCGGTTCCCCTCCCCAAGCAGAGCTTGGGGAGGAATGCGTTTCCCCACCCTCCGTTCAGGCTGAGCGAAGTCGAAGCCCACGCACCGCCCTATCCCCGCGCGGAGAAGAGCGATTCCCTTGGGCTTCGACTTCGGCGCTATGCGCCGAAGTTTATCCAGAGCGGCTGGCTTGCCAGCCAGCCGAAGGGCTCAGCCTGAACGGAGGCTTGGAAAGCTCCAAAAACGACCGAACCGCGCCTCGGGCCAACCCGAAGCGCGGTCCTGTTTCCGGCCCGAAAGCCGATCAGTTCGGGCGACCGAGCCCCGAGATAGTGCGGTCGATCATCGCACGATCCGCATCGGCCGAGTGATGCTCGGCGATCAGCAGACCCGCAGCCTTGGCGGCAGCCTCGGCGGCACGAGCACGAACCTCGGCCAGCGCAGCGCGCTCGGCGGCGGCGATCTTGTCCTCGGCCATCTTGGCGCGACGCTCCATCAGCGCCTCGGCATCGGCCTTGGCCTTGCTGAGCAGCTGACCCGCTTCATGCTGGGCCTGGGCGCGCATCGCCTCGGCATCGGCATGGGCGGCCTTCGCCTTGGCCTCATATTCGGCCTTCAGCGTCTCGGCTTCCTGACGCAGCTTGTTCGCTTCGTCGAGCTGGGCGCGGATCCCGGCGATCTTCTGGTCGAGCGAACGACCGATCATCGACGGGACCTTCTTCACCAGCATGCCGATCAGCACGACCAGAGCGGCGAGCGCCACCCAGCCGGTCGAATCGAAACCCAGCGCCGTCGGGCTGGGCGCGTGATGCTCGGCCTCGGCGGCTGCGACCGTGTTACCGGTCAGGCCGTCGCCTTCGCGGATCGGCTTCTGCGTCATGCCTTCGGCCGACGCCGCGTCCGCCAGGTTCTGCGCGACCAGCGCATCGGCATTGGCCGCGGTACCGTTTGCGGAATGATTAGCCATGCGCGCTTACCTTTCGCACCGCGTCGGCCGCCGCATCCTCGCCCACCTGGACGCCGGACAGCTTGACGACGAGATCGCGCGCGGCCTCGGCCGCCACGGACTGAAGATTGGCCATCGCCTCGGCCTTGGCATTGGCGATCGCCAGGTCATGATGACCCAGGCGTTCGGCCAGGTCGGCATCGGCCGCCTTCACCTGCGCCTCGAAAGCATGGGTGGCCCGCGCCTTAGCGGCGTTGGTTTCCGCCATCGCGGCGACACGGGCGGCGTCCATTTCGGAGCGCCATGCCGCCTCGACCCGGTCGGCCTCGGCCCGCGCGGCCTCCGCCGCCGCCAGATCGCCGGCGATACGGCCTTCGCGAGCGTCGACGGTCGCCTGAATCTTGGGCACCATCCCACGACCGACCACGAAATACAGCAGGCCGAACGTGATGAGGAGCCAGAAGATCTGCGACGCATAGGTCGCACTGATCTGTGCTATCTGGGGCATGGAGTCCTCGTTGCCATATCAACCGGGCGCATCGTCAGCGACACGCCCGGCCGATCCGAATGATTAGGCGACGAACACCAGGATGATCATCGTCACGAAGGCGAGCAGGCCCAGAAGCTCGGCACCGGCGAAACCGATGAAGAGGCGGCCCTGCTGGCTGTCCGCCGCGCCCGGATTGCGCAGCGCGCCTTCGAGGAACTTGGCGAACACGTTGCCCACGCCGAGCGAGGCGATGCCCATGCCGATAGCGGCCAGACCGGCACCGATCAGCTTCGCGGCTTCTGCGTCCATTTCAATCACTCCAGTTCAAAAAGGGTCGTTTGGGTATTCAAGTCGGCGGCGCGCCCGCCTGCCCGATCCGGCCGTACCGGATCAGTGCAGGTTGACGGCGTCGTTCAGATAAACCGAGGTCAGCAGCGCGAAGACATAGGCCTGGATCGCGGCGACCAGCAGTTCGAGAAGCGTGATGCCGATCATCAGCAGGAAGCTCGGCAGGGTGATGAGCGCGGCATAACCCGGGCCCATGTTGATGCCGTTGATGACGAAGGCGGCGAGAACCTTCAGCAGGATGTGCCCCGCGGTCATCGCGACGAACAGTCGCAGACCCAGCGAGAAGGGGCGCACCAGGAAGCTCATCAGCTCGACCACGAAGATCAGCGGAATCATCAGCTTGGGCGTGCCGTGCGGCACGAACAGCGCGAAGAAGTGAAAGCCGTGACGACCGAAGCCGACGATCAGCACGATCGCGAACGAGATGACGGCGAGCACGCCGGTCACGGTCAGATGGCTGGTCACGGTGAAGGGATGGACACCCGGCACGACACCGAAGGGCAGCAGGCCTAGGATGTTGGCGAACAGGATGAACATGAACAGCGAGAAGACATAGGGCAGGAAGCGTTTGCCTTCCGGGCCGATGTTCGACGTCAGCATCGAATTGACGAAGCCGGTAAAGCCCTCGACCGCCGCCTGCCAGCGACCGGGCACCAGATCGCGCTTCATCCCGCCGATCATGAAGATCCACAGCGCGACCAGCGTCGCCACCATCCACAAAGCGGAATTGGTGAAGGAAAGGTCGTAGCCGCCGACCACCCAGTGCCGACCGAGCACCGGCTCGATCAGGAACTGGTGCATCGGATCAATCTTGCCGCCCGATTCTGCCGCCACGCTGCTTCGTTCCCACATATGACGAACGCCCGGTTACTCCGGGCGCTCACCAGAAATCCGAATGATCTGCCTGAACGCCACGCCGATCCCCAGGAACAGCATCACGATCAGGGCCCAGGGTGCGGTGCCGAACCAGCGGTCGAAAAGCCAGCCGATCAACGCACTGCCGACAAGACTTCCGATCAGCGCGGAGATGACGCGACTGCCCTGGGAATAACCCCTGTCGGCATCCACCTTCACCCCCTGCCGCGCTGCGCCGTCCGCTTTCGCCTTGGCCAATCGCTGATCCAGCGCGGCCAGACGCGGATCGTCCGCATCGCCAAAGTCCTGTCCGGGTTCCTTCTCCGCCACGCAGCCACCCTCACCTGATTTCGTCACCGAAGGGGAGAATGCGCGCGAACGGCGAGCGACCCCGCCAAGGCGAGGCCCGTTTAGAAAGCCCCTCCCCCCAAGTCAACCGCCTGGGGGTTGGGTTGTGACAGATGTGTTAAGCATTGTTGCCGGGGAGTGACAGCGCCCCCTTGTTCTTCTCCCCTTTATTCCTCCCCTCCCGCAGGCGGGAGGGGTTGGGGGAGGGCTGGCGCTGTCGGCGAGCGATGAATTCGATCGAGAGGTTTCAAGCGCGCCTCCAACATGCTCGCCTGATCGCTACCGGACTCCCCTCCCCCGGCCCCTCCCGCCTGCGGGAGGGGAGTAAGAAGGGGCATTACACGCAGGCCGGGGCGCGTTCCGGGGCCGCGCCGGTGCGGGTCTTCCACACGCCTTCGGGCGTCTTGTACTTCTCGCCGCTCGCGGTCTGCGCGATCAGGTTGCAGCCGCTGGTGAAGGCCATCTGCTCGACGGTCGCGCCGCTGGCCTGCGCCTTTTGGGTATAGGCGGCCTTGCGCTGGATGTTGATGCTGTTGACCAGCGTGCGCAGCGCGGGCGTCGCGCTGCCGACGATGCCCAGATAGCCGTCGGGCTGCTCGCCCACCAAGCCCTCGGCGCGCGCGGCGGCATAGGCCGGATCGCGCTGCGCCATTGCCATGCCGGACACGCCCAGCAGCGCCACCGCACCGAGCGCCAGGATCACCGTCTTTGCCTTCATGATTAGAATATCCCCGGATTCTGCTGGATCAGCGATTTGGCCTCGCCATCCAGGCGATATACCACTTCCTGCGTCACATTGATGTTCAGATTGATCTCGATCGGCTTGTCCGGCGCGGAGATGTTGACGCATCCTCCGCCGAGCAGGGTCAGCGCGACCGGCATCCATCGTGTCATCCCCAAGATCGGCATTCTGTCCTGCATTTTCAATCCTGTTACGGTCATGGCACGGTCTCGCTTGCCGAAGGCTGAATGGCGGGTTTGACGGTGGCGGGCGGTGCGGCCCGCTTGTTCTGTTCGTCCAGAAGGGCGGGTAGGTTGCGCTGGATCAGGCGGCGCGGGTCGTAGAAGGACTGCGCCGAATCAAGCAGCCCGCGGAAGGGCGCCTTGATCCGCACGTTGAAGATGAAGGGCAGCTTCTGCAGCCGCCGGATGATGAAATTGGACTTGGCGCCCTTGCCCTGGCTGATCCCGGCGAAGCGCACGTCGGTCACCATCTCGCCCGCCAGCGGCCCGTTCATGTCGATCCGCAAGGACCGATAGTTGAGCGAACGCAGCGCCCCGAACGCCAGATTGCCCCAGAAGCCCAGATTTTTCTGACTGATCTCACCCAGATAGGCGATGCTTCCGCCACCGGGTCGCACGATCAGCCGCCCGCCCTCGATCCGCCCGCCGCGTTCGTCGAAGATCATGGGCAGGGTGCCGTCGAAAACGCCCGTCGCGTTCAGATTCTGGAAGTCGAACTGGAGCAGGAACTGGTCGGCCGCCGCCCCCTCGACATGGAAGGTCATGCGCCGCTCGACCGGCTGCGAGAAGTCGAGCAGCGTCGGGTCGAGGGTCAGGGTGCCGCCCGCAAAGGGCCAGCGACCGCTCTCCACCTTCACGCGTGACCCGGACAGCGTCTGGTAGCGGATGACGCCGTTCGTCACCTGGATGCCCGGGTTGATCGTCTTGACCGTCGCCACCTGCCCCGGTGCGCTTTCCAGCGCGAGCAGATCGGTAAAATTGATCGTCCCCACAATGCCGCTGACCGGGCCAAGTGCGGCGGCGAGGTCGATCCCGTCGGTGCCGAATCGCCCGGTCGAGCGCACACCGTCGGCGTCCCAGGCGATATGGCCCGTCCCGTTGACCGGCCCGCGCACATCCTCGATCACGCCTTTCGTCACCGGGGTCAGCAATTCCGGCTGGAACTCCTTTGTGAAAGTGATGCCGGGGACCGTCAGGTCCGCCTCGCCCGCGCCCTTGTCGAGCGCATGGGTGATGGTGACATCGGCGACCTTCACATTCTTCGTCGGCTCGAACAGCGTGCCCTTGGCGTCGATCCGGCTGCCCACCAGCGTCAGCGTGACGTCGCGCGCCGCCATGGGCAGGAAGCGCGGCGAATCGGCGCGCGCGTCGCGCACCTGAAGCGCGCCGTTCAGGGTCAGCACGCCGCCCTTCAGTTGCCAGTCGCCTTGCGCCTCCCCGAGCAGCAGCGGCACCTGCCCGACCTGCCCCGCGCCGCCGGTGAACTGGCCCGCGATACCTTGCGGCGTGATCCGGCCGGTCAGTTCGGCCGCATCGATCCGGGTCGGCGATTCGGGGCGGCCGATGCTGGACTGCACGCCGGTCAGGGTGAAGCTGCGGTCGGCCAGCGCGAAGCGGGTGGTCGTCGCCGCCAGCGCCAGCGGGCTGCTACCGATCTGCCCGACCAGCTTGGTCGCCCCCAGCTGCGCCCCGCCGCCCAGCCTTGCCCCGTCCAGCCGAACCAGCGCGCCATCCAGCGGACATAGCCGCACGCCCACCCGCGCCAGCCGCAGCCCCGACAGCGCCAGCCGGTCGATCGCCAGCGGCTGGCAGGTCGGATTGACGAGCAACCGCCGCCCGCCGTCCCAGCGCGCCGCGATCGGCAGGACCAGCCCGTCGATCCGCCCGCCGCTGATCGGCCCGGACAATGCGACGCGGGTCGTCACCTGGGTCTCGCCATTGGCGGCGGAGCGGAACACCATCCGGTCGAACGCCAGGGCCGCCCCGCCCGCTTCGTAGCGGGCCAGCTCGGCGGTGCCGCGTATCGGCTGTTTCGGGCCATCCTGTTGCAGCGTCGCACGCAGGCCGGGCAGACCGCCGCCGCCCATGGCGAGCCGCGTATCGATGCGCAGCCCCCGCGCATCATAGGCCAGGCCGGAGCCGCCCGCGAAGGCGAGCCGTCCGCCGCTGGCCGAGGCGATAGTCAGGCGCGGCACCCGCACCGCAAAGCCGGGGCCTCGCGGCCCCCGATCGCTATCGATCGCCAGCGCCATGTCGGCGGCGAAGCGCCGCCCGGCCCGGCCGACCGCCTGAACCATGGCGCGCACCACCGGCCCGACCGGCGTACCCGCTGCCGCCTCCCCCGCCTTCAGCACGGGGGCGAGGGCCGTGGCCGACGCCTGTGCGCCGCTTAACTGCGCCTGGCCGTCGAAGCGGGTGGTCGGGCCGACCAGATAGCGGCCCGCGACCATCGCCCGCTCGGCCCGACCGAAATGCGCCGCCACGTTGCGCGCGGTGACCTGCATCCGGCCCTGCGTGCCCTTGGGCGTGCCCGAAAAGTCCAGCTGCCCGTCGATCGCCGCGGCGGCGATGACGGGATGGCGGATCGCGCCGCTGCCGACCGAGGCGCGCCCCTGCCAGCGGTCGAGCGCCGCGCCGAAGGTCACGTCGACCCGCGCCGCCAGATCGGCGACCGCCACCTCACCGCAGCGCAGATTGCCCAGCCGCAGCGGCCCGGTCAGCGTCGGCTGCTCGCGCACCACCCGCACGCGCAATGGCGCGGCCAGCCCGGTGGCGACGCAATCGCCCATCACCAACCGGGGGGCCACCGCCGCCAGCCGCCCGGTAAAGCCGTCGCTCAACACGCCCTGCCCCGACACGCTGAGCCCGATGGCCCCGTGCGGCGTATCAAGCCGGATGCCGCCATCCTGCACGATCACGTCGAGCTTGGGCAGCTGGAATGGCGTGCCCGAGGAGCCTGCCCCGCCCATCAGCTTGTCGAGCGTACCCAGGCTGATCCGCCCGTCGACCAGCCGTCCGCGCAGGCGAACGCGCCCGGCACGCACCCCCGTCACTTCCGGGCCCGACAGGGTCATGCGGGTCCGCGTCTCCATCCAGTCGGCGACCAGATCGGGATGGCGCGGATCGCCCATCACCACATCGGTCAGCCGCTGGCGGCCAAAACCCAGGTCGGAAATTTTGTAGCGCGCAGGCACGCCGCGCTTCGCCAGTTCGCGGTCCAGCACATGCCCGGCCAGCGGCTTTCGCTCGATCCACAGCGCGACCAGCGCGACGAGGATGACAAGGGCGATGGCGATCAGCGTGAATTGCAGGCGGCGGAAACGCCGGGTGGGGCTCGCGACCGGGGTCACGCGCGTCTCGATCTCCTCGCTCGCGCCCTCCACCCCGATGCCACTCCCTCGCTCTCGGCCCATGTCATAGCCGCCGGTTCTCGCGCCACGCAATCGCGTGAAGCCCGGCGACAGTTCCCGCCGCCCGCTTTATGCTGACCCGCATCGGGGGGACGGACCATGCGCGACACCAGCGAAATCGAGGCCAATGACCATGCCGGGCACCGCGCGCGGCTGCGCAACCGATTGCTGGGCGGTGGCGGATTGCTCGATCATGAACTGATCGAATATCTGCTGATGACCGCCATCCCGCGCCGCGACACCAAGCCGATGGCCAAGGCGCTGCTCCGCGAGTTCCACGATATCGGCGGCGTCCTGACCGCCGATCCGATCGCGCTCCAGCGGGTCGACGGGATCGGTGAGACGGCGGCGGCGACGATCAAGATCGCCCAGGCGTGCGCGCTTAGACTGGTCCAGGCGGAAGCGATGAAGCGGCCGGTCCTGTCCAACTGGCAGGCGCTGCTCGACTATCTTCACGCCGACATGGCGCATCACGGGGTCGAACGGGTGCGGGTGCTGCATCTGAATACCCGTAACATGTTGATCCGCGACGAATTGATGGGACAGGGTTCGATCGACCAGGCCCCGGTCTATGTCCGCGAGGTAATCCGGCGCGCGATCGACTTCGGCTCGGCCGCGCTGATCCTGGTCCATAACCATCCCAGCGGCGATCCGTCGCCCAGCCGCGCCGATATCGACGTGACCCGCGCCATCGCCGAGGCGGGGAAGCGGCTGGGCATCACGGTGCACGACCATATCATCATCGGCACCTCGGGCCATGTCAGCTTGCGCGCGCAGGGTCTAATCTGACCCGATAGTGCCAAATCGGTCCTTGGCCGCCGCGATCCCGGCTTGTCCGGCCCTGCCCGCTCGCTCATCACGCGCGCCATGATGGACGCAATCCGCAAGCTGCCGGGCATCGGCCTGGCCTGTCATCTGGTCGACCGCCAGTCGCGCGCCCATCGGATGAAGCGGCATTTCCACCATGCCCGCGCGATTCAGGCAACGCCGCCGATCGTGCCGAAGCAGGACGGCGTGGTGATCCTGTCGATGATCGGCACCGCCACCGTCCTGCCCTATCTGGTCGCGGTGAAGTCGTTCCACCACCATCTGGGCATGGGGCGGATCGTCATCCTCGACGACGGCACCCTGACCGACGCCGACAAACGCCTGCTCGCGCATCATGTCGGATCGCCCACCATATTGCGGCTGGCCGATGTCGACGGCGCGGGATGCCCGCGCGGCGGAGCATGGGAAAGGCTGCTGACCGTGCTGGCGCTGCGGGCGGAGGATTATGTCATCCAGCTCGATTCGGACACGGTGACGCTGGGCGACGTTCCCGAAGTGCGTGCCGCGATCGTCGCGAATGACAGCTTCCTCTTCCTGGGTGGCCCCGATGCCGAGGACATGGGCATCCGGACGCTGCCCGACTTCGTCGCCCATCGCTATCCCCAAGGCCCCGCCGCCGAGCCCGCGCATATCCAGAGCCTGATCGAGTCGCGCCTGGCCGACCATCTCGACGCCGACCGCCACCATTATGTTCGCGGCTGTGCAGGATTTGCAGGCTTCGCACGCGGCGGCCCGAGCGGGCAGGCCGAGGCGGTTCGCTTTTCGCAGGAAGGCGCCCGGCTGGTCGGCGATACCGCCTGGACACGCTGGGGCAGCGAGCAGGTCACATCCAACTTCCTGCTGGCCAACGAACCGGGCGTGCGCCTGCTGCCCTATGCGCGCTATCACAATTACTGGCTGGAGCCGCAGCCGGTGGACGAGCGCTTCATCCATTTCGTCGGCACGCATCGTTACTCGGACGACCGCTATATCGTCGCGACCGACCGGGCGATCGCCCTTCTGCCCCGGCCCTGATCGTCTACACAACGACAAAGCCCCGTTTCGCGTTCGTCGCGCCCGGTGCTAGGGGCCGTCGCGATCACGGACAAGGAACACCACATGCAGGTCTGGACCGGGCTGGGCAATCCGGGCGCGCAATATGCGATGCACCGCCACAATGTCGGCTTTATGGCGATGGACGCCATTGCCGAGGTGCACGACTTCGGCCCCGTGAAGAAGCAGTTCCAGGGCTGGACCCAGGAAGGGCGGATCGGCGGTCAGAAGATCCTGCTGCTGAAGCCCGCCACCTTCATGAACGAAAGCGGCCGCAGCGTCGGCGAGGCGCTGCGCTTCTACAAGCTGGGCGTGGACGCCCTGACCGTCTTTCACGACGAACTCGACATCGCGCCCTTCCGCGTCAAGGTGAAGACCGGCGGCGGTACGGCGGGGCATAACGGCCTGCGCTCGATCGACCAGCATCTGGGGCCGGATTTTCGCCGCGTGCGGCTGGGCATCGGGCATCCGGGGCACAAAGACCGTGTAACCGGCCATGTGCTGGGCAATTACGCCAAGTCCGAGATCGAACCGCTGTCCGACCTGCTCGGCGCACTGGCGGCGGAGGCGCACTGGCTGGCGGAGGGCGACGACGTGCGCTTCGTCAACGACATCGCGCTGCGGCTGGGGGATGCGGCATGAGCGTGCGGCGCCTCTTCGCCTCGCTGCTCTATGAGGGCCAGTTGGATGATGCCGAGCTGCTGGCCGAGATCGAGCAAAGCTGCTGGGCGCTGGCCGAGGACGACCGGGCGGGGCGGCGCTGGTCCAAGGAGCATGGCTATCGCGGCTATACCAGCTATGCCTCGCTCAATGACCTGCCGATCCGCGATCCCGTCTTCGCCGACCTCAAGAAAAAGCTGGACCGTCATGTCGCGCGCTTCGCCGAGGAATGTGCCTTCGACCTTGGCGGCCGCAAGCTGAAGCTCGACAGCCTGTGGGTCAATGTCCTGAAGCCCGGCGGCCACCACTCGGCGCATATCCACCCGCATTCGGTGGTGTCGGGCACGCTCTATGTCGCCATGCCCAAGGGCTCGGGCGCACTGAAGCTGGAGGACCCGCGCCTGCCAATGCTGATGGCCGCGCCGCCGCGCCGCGCCGATGCGCCGGACGATCTCGCAACCTTCGCCACCGCCACGCCCGAGCCGGGTACGGTGCTGCTCTGGGAAAGCTGGCTGCGGCATGAGGTGGTGCCCAACGCCGCGAAGGGCGAGCGGATCAGCGTCAGCTTCAATTATTACTGATCCGAATGGAACGGGGACGACGACGCGCACCGCACCCGCGACCAGTCGAAAAGTTCCCTCGGCTGGTCGCGCATGAAAGGCGCTTGGTCGCGGCGATATCGTGCTGTTAACCTGTTTTGGGTAAGGGAAAAGGCGATCGCACCCCTATCCCGGATCTGTTCCCAATGCTCGAATTCGCCGTCTTCACCTTTGGCATGTTGGCCAGCTTCGTGCTGTCGGGCCTGGGTCGGAACAAGAAGGCGCAGCGCGCCAATCCGGCGATCCTGCATTATATGGGTCTGGTGCTGATGGGCTTTTCGGGTGCGATGGGCGTCATGCTGCTCGGCTATGCCGCCGCGCTGGCGGTAGGGGCCGCCTGAGGAGTACGGGAACTCCCCCACACCGTTCAGCCTGAGCGAAGTCGAAGGCCACGGGTCAAACCTTAGCCAAGGGGTATCTTGGCTAACCGGATTCCCTTGGCCTTCGACTTCGCTCAGGCCGAACGGAGGCGGGACAAACGCCCCCGTCCCTCCGCACCATCGGTTGAGAAATTCCCCCATCCTCGCTAGAGGGGCGCTTTCCCCTTTCCTGTAGGATAAGCGACGCATGGGTTTCCGCTGCGGCATCGTCGGCCTGCCGAATGTCGGCAAGTCCACCCTTTTCAACGCGCTGACCGAAACGGCGGCGGCGCAGGCCGCCAATTATCCGTTCTGCACGATCGAGCCCAATGTCGGCAACGTCGCGGTGCCCGATCTGCGCCTGTACCAGCTGGCCGAGGTCGCGGGCTCGGCCAAGATCATCGAGACGCAGCTGGCGTTCGTCGACATCGCCGGGCTGGTGCGCGGTGCGTCGAAGGGCGAGGGCCTGGGCAACCAGTTCCTGGGCAATATCCGCGAGGTGGACGCGATCGTCCACGTCCTGCGCTGCTTCGAGGACGGTGACGTCACCCATGTCGAGGGCAAGGTCGATCCCATCGCCGACGCCGAGACGGTCGAGACCGAGCTGATGCTCTCCGACCTGGAAAGCCTGGAAAAGCGCGTCCCCGCCTTCATCAAGAAGGGCCAGCAGGGCGACAAGGAAGCCAAGATCGCCGCCTCGGTCCTGGGCCAGACGCTGGAGCTGCTGCGCGATGGCAAGCCCGCGCGGCTGACCGTGCCCAAGGACGAAGAGGAAGCCCGCGTCTTTTCGCAGGCCCAGCTGCTGACCGCAAAGCCCGTCCTCTATGTCTGCAATGTCGAGGAATCGAACGCGGCGAACGGCAACGCCCATTCGGCGCGCGTCTTCGAAAAGGCGGCGGCAGAGGGCGCACAGGCCGTCGTCGTGTCGGCGGCGATCGAGGCCGAGATCGCGACCATGCCCGCCGAGGATCGCGGTGAATTCCTGTCGGAACTGGGCCTGTCGGAAACCGGCCTGGCCCGCGTGATCCGCGCCGGTTACGCGCTGCTCGACCTGCTGACCTTCTTCACCGTCGGGCCGAAGGAAGCGCGCGCCTGGACCGTCCATCGCGGCGCCAAGGCGCCCAATGCGGCGGGCGAGATCCACAGCGATTTCGAACGCGGCTTCATCCGCGCCGAGACGATCGCCTTCCCCGACTATATCGCGTTCAAGGGCGAAGCGGGCGCGCGCGATGCGGGCAAGCTGCGCGCCGAAGGCAAGGAATATGTCGTTCAGGACGGCGACGTGATGCTGTTCCGCTTCAACGTCTGATCCCTTTTGTGCCGGTCGGGTTCGCCCGACCGGCACATTTGACGCTTTTCAGACGCGGCGACGCACGTTAGGCGCCCAAACATGATCCATGTTAGTGCATTTCGCCGTGTCATCTACACCAGCCGCGCGGTCGGCGAGGACAAACGCGCCGATCAAGAGGCCATTCTGGCCAGTTCGCGCCGCAACAATGGCATGGACGGCGTTTCGGGCATCTTGTGGATCGGGGACGGCGAGTATCGCCAGCTGCTGGAAGGTCCGGCGGACAGCGTGCACGAAACACTGTCGCGTATCATGGGCGACCCCCGCCATGCCGACATCCGCATCCTCGACGACCGGATGACCGACGGCCCCGCATTCGGCGAATGGGCCATGGCCGGACTGCCCGGCGATCGGCCGCAGGACGCTACCGAGCGGCTCCGCCTCCTCCTCCGCAACGCGGACCCGACCATCCGTCAGTTCTTTCCGGTCGACTGAGGGATCGGCGCGGCGGCTGCCCCCTCGCCAGTGTCATATTGCGGCGCTATCGGGCTGGTCCGAAAGGATAGCCTCTCCCGTGATCCGACTCCCCCTTGCTGCCATTGCGCTCGCCCTGCTCGGCGGTTGCGCTTATCCCTACAGCCCGCCCGCCCTGCCGCCGGTGACGAGCGCACCGCCCGTGACCGGCGCCGCGACGCCCGTCACCCCAATGCGCGAGGAACGCGCGCCGGTCACGATCCTGGTATCGATCGACGGGTTCCGTGCCGACTATCTGAACCGCGGCATCACCCCGAACTTGTCGCGCTTGGCCGCTGGCGGAGTGAGCGCGCCGATGCGGCCGTCCTTCCCGTCCAAGACGTTCCCCAATCACTGGACGCTGGTGACCGGGCTGGTGCCCGACCGCCACGGCATCGTCGCCAACAGCTTCACCGACCCGGCGCATCCGGGCGAGCGCTTCACCATGGCGTCGGAGCAGCCTTATTGGTGGAATGCGGCCGAACCGCTCTGGGTCACCGCCGAGAAGGCGGGCATCCCGACCGCCACCATGTTCTGGCCCGGATCGACCGTCGCCTGGGGCGGCGTCCAGCAAAACGACAGCCATCACACCGTCACCGGCGGCATCCGCCCGCACGACTGGCAGGCGTATAATTCCGCCGTGTCCGAACGGCAGCGGGTCGACGCCATCCTCGACTGGCTCCGGCGTCCGACAGCCACCCGTCCGCGCTTCCTGACCCTCTATATCGACGAAGTGGATATCGCCGGGCACGAGGTTGGCCCGGACAATCCCGAGATCAACACCGCCATCGCCAAGGCCGACCAGGCGATCGGAATGCTGGTCGCGGGGCTCGCCGAGTTGCATCAGCCCGCCAATCTGGTGGTCGTCGCCGATCATGGCATGGCCGCCACGTCGAGCGACCGGGTGATCGCGCTCGACCAGCTGCTGGACCCGGCCGATTACGAACTGAGCGACGACGGCCCCTTTGCCTCGATCACCGCCAGGCCGGGGCATGAGGCCGCCCTGGAGGCGCGCCTGCTCGGGCGGCACGGGCACATGACGTGCTGGCGCAAGGGCGAAATCCCGGCGCGTTTCCATTACGGCCGCAATCCGCGCATCGCCCCCTATTTTTGCCTGGCCGATGCCGGGTGGATGATCGAGGCAAAGGCCCCGGACAAGCCCTTTGCCGGGGGAATGCACGGCTATGACAATGCCGATCCGACCATGACCGCGCTGTTCATCGCCAACGGCCCGGCCTTCCGCCCAGGCGTCCGGCTGGCACCATTCGACAATGTCGACGTTGCACCGCTACTGCGCGACCTGATCGGCCTGCCGGCGGGTCAGGGACTGGACGGCAACGACGCGCCGTTCCGCCGCGCGTTTCGACGCTGAGGAGACAAGGGAATGATCTGGCTGGAGGATGTCGCGGTCGGCGACGTGACGCGGTTCGGCGAATATCGGGTGACGCGCGACGAGGTCATCGCCTTTGCCGAGCGCTATGACCCCCAGCCCTTTCACCTGTCCGACGAAGCCGCCGCCGCCACCCATTTCGGGCGGCTGTCGGCCAGCGGATGGCATACCGCCTCGATGGCGATGGCGATGATCGTCGAGCATTTCCGCGACACCGGCTTTCAGAGCATCGGCTCGCCCGGCGTCGACGAGCTGCGCTGGACGAAGCCTGTCTATCCCGGCGACACGCTCCACTGCGAGGCGGAGGTGCTGGAGACGCGCGCATCCGCCAGCCGACCGGAGATGGGGTTCGTTATCAGCCGCTGGACCGTGCTCAATCAGGACGACGTGCCGGTCATGACGATGCGCCCCACCGTCATGATCCGGACCCGCCCCAAGGCCGATTAACGCGGGCCGCGCCCGCCGCGTCCACCCGGGCGGCCGCCACGCCAGCCGCCGGGACGCGGCGCCGACGGGGTCGGGCGAACGCCCTGTTGCCCACGCCACGCGCCGGGATTGCCGCGCCAGCCACCGGGGTTGGGCGCCGCGCCGGGCACCGGCCCGCGCCATCCGCCCCGGCCCCATCCACGCCACTGGTCGCGGATCGCGCCGCCGCGCCACGCATCCCGCCGCCCCTGCCAATAGGCACGCTGCCCGTCGTTCCAGCGGTACGGGCGGCGATAGCGATCGTAAACATAGACGCCGGTGCCGGGATAATAGAAGTCGTCATACCAGCCGAAATAGGACGGCGCGTAGCCATAGCCGCCATACCCACCGCCATAATAGCCCGGCGCGTATCCGCCGCCATAGCCCGCGCCGACCGACACGCCGCTATAGCCATAACCGTCCGCGCAGCCGCCCAGCGCCAGCAACCCGGCCGCGATCGCCGTGGCCCAACCCATTTTACCCAGGGTCATCATCGTCTCCTTGCCCCTGGTGCAGCCGGAGCGGGTGCGGCAGGGGTCCGTCATCCGCGTCGATCAGCGGTCAACCCCGCAGTGCGAACGCTTGTTCCTGCGCCCGTCTGCCTGCACCCGCGCTGAATGGTCGGCCGTCGTTCCCAAAGGGGATTGGCAAAACCGATCAAGCAAGGCTAACCTGACGTGCCGTTCATCATGGACGGGTCGAAACAGGCGGCGCATGACCGGGGACAATCCGGCACGACCGTCGACGACATAGCGTAACGAACGCGGGCAAAGGTGGAGGGACAGGACGAATGGCGATGACGGATAATACCGTACCCCCCGGCGAGTCACCCAAGCCATTCGAGGAAGAGGTTCACGATCCCCGCCGCCGCGACTTCATCAACGTCGCGGCCGCTTCCTTTGCGGGTGTCGGCGCACTGGCGATCGTCCTGCCGCTCATCAACCAGATGAACCCGTCGGCCGACGTGCTGGCGCAGTCCACCACCGAGATCGACCTGTCCAAGATCGCCCCCGGACAGGCGATCAAGGCCAGCTTCCGCAAGCAGCCACTGTTCGTCCGCAACCTGACGCCCAAGGAAATCGCCGAGGCCAACGCCGTGCCGCTGTCCGAGCTGCGCGATCCGCAGACGCTGGCCGAGCGGACCAAGCCGGGCAAGACGAACTGGCTCATCACGCTGGGCGTGTGCACCCATCTGGGCTGCGTGCCGCTGGGCGCGGGCGAGGGCGAGAACAAGGGCCCTTATGGCGGCTATTTCTGCCCCTGCCACGGCTCGGCCTATGACACCGCCGCGCGCATCCGAAAGGGTCCGGCGCCGAAGAACCTCTTCGTGCCCGATTATAAATTCGACACCGACACGACCGTCACGGTCGGCGCGGCCGCTTAAGGGGGATCCGGACCATGAGCTTTCCCTGGGCCAAACATTATCAGCCGAAACAGCCGGTCATGCGCTGGCTGGACGAGAAGCTGCCGCTGCCGCGCCTCGTCTACAACGCGGTCGGCGCTGGCTATCCGGTGCCGCGCAACCTGAATTATTTCTGGAATTTCGGTGTGCTGGCCGGCGCCGCGCTCGCCATCCAGATCATCACCGGCGTCGTGCTGGCGATGCATTATGCCGCCAATGCGGGCGTCGCGTTCGACTCGGTCGAAAGCATCATGCGCGACGTGAACGCAGGCTGGTTCCTGCGCTATGCCCACGCCAACGGCGCGTCGATGTTCTTCATCGTCGTCTACACCCACATCTTCCGCGGCCTCTATTACGGATCCTACAAGGCCCCGCGCGAGATGGTGTGGCTGCTGGGCGTGGTCATCTTCCTTCTCATGATGGCGACCGCCTTCATGGGCTATGTGCTTCCCTGGGGGCAGATGAGCTTCTGGGGCGCGCAGGTCATCACCGGCTTCTTTTCGGCGATCCCGCTGGTTGGCGATACCATCCGCATCTGGCTGCTGGGCGGGTTCGCGCCGGACAATGCCGCACTCAACCGCTTCTTCTCGCTCCACTATCTGCTGCCCTTCGTGATCGCGGGCGTCATCATCCTGCACATCTGGGCGCTGCACATTCCCGGCTCGAACAACCCGACCGGCGTCGACGTGAAGGGCGAGCAGGATACGGTGCCCTTCCACCCCTATTACACCGCCAAGGATGCGGTGGGGCTGGGCGTCTTCCTGCTGGTCTTCGCCAGCCTGCTGTTCTTCTTCCCCAACTATCTGGGCCATCCGGACAATTACATCCCGGCCAACCCGCTCTCGACGCCCGCGCACATCGTGCCCGAATGGTATTTCTGGCCCTTCTACGCGATCCTGCGGGCCTTCACCGCCGACTTCATTCTGCCCGCCAAGCTCTGGGGCGTGCTGGCGATGTTCGGGTCGATCCTGCTGCTGTTCTTTCTCCCCTGGCTGGACAGCTCGCCGGTACGCTCGAACAATTTCCGGCCCAAGGCGCGGATCGCCTTCTGGGTGCTGGTCGTCGACGTGCTGCTGCTCGGCTGGTGCGGGGGCTCGCCCGCGACGCCCTTCTTCATCATCCTCAGCCAGCTGACGGCGGCCTATTATTTCCTCCATTTCCTAGTGATCCTGCCCTGGATCGCCCGGACGGAGCGCCCCGCGCCGCTGCCCAACTCGATCACCGAGGCGGTGTTGTCCAAACATGGCGGCACGGCGCCCACCAAGTCGGCCCTCACCCCTTCGGCCTCGGCCTGACGCGAACCGAGAGAGGATAAAAGAACATGGTTCGTGGCATCGCATTCCTGGTCGGGGCGGCCTTCACCTTCGTCCTCGCCATCGCATTGTGGGGCAGCATCTCGGGGCTCGTCTCCGAGCCGCCCGTCCCCACCGCCGAGGAAGAGTTCCACCTTCACCCCAAGCAGGCGCATCTGGCATCGGACGGCATTTTCGGCCGCTTCGACCGCCGTCAGCTACAGCGCGGTTTCCAGGTCTACAAGGAGGTCTGCGCGGCCTGCCACTCGCTGCGGCTCGTCGCGTTCCGCGACCTGAAGGAGCTGGGCTATAACGAGGCCGAGGTGAAGGCGATCGCCAACCAGTGGGTGATCGAACAACCGAGCATCAATCCGGAGACGGGCGAGGCGACGACGCGCAAGAACGTGCCCGCCGACCGCTTCCCCTCGCCCTTCGCCAACGAAGTCGCGGCGCGCGCGGCCAACAACAACGCCCTGCCGCCCGACCTGTCGCTAATGACCAAGGCGCGGCATGACGGCACCAATTATGTCTATTCGCTGATCGGCCCCGACGGCTATCGCCAGCAACCGGCCGAGTTGCTGCGCAAGTTCCCCGACGCCAAGACACCGAACGGGCTGCACTACAACCCCTATTTCGCGAACCTGAACATCGCGATGCCGCCGCCGCTGAACCAGGACGGTCAGGTGCAATATACCGACGGCACGCTGGCGACCCGCGACCAGATGGCTAAGGACGTCGCGGCCTTCCTGACCTGGACCGCCGAGCCCAAGCTGGAATCGCGTCACGCGGCCGGGATCGGGGCCTTCGTCTTCATCCTGATCTTCTGCTTCCTGGCATGGGGCGCGTATCAGAATGTCTGGCGCGACGTGAAACACTGAGATCGGGAAAGCCCGATGTGAGAGAACTGGGGCGGTTTCCGAAAGGGAGCCGCCCGTTTTATTGGGGGGAAAATCTCTTTCCCCACCGCCGTTCAGGCTGAGCGAAGTCGAAGGCCACGCCCTGCTCTCTCCGCCGCCCCCCTGGCAGAGGGATGCCCTTGGCCTTCGACTTCGCTCAGGCTGAACGGGGGGTGGAAATGAGTGCTCATCTCTTTACCCCCGTTCGCGGGTGGCCCATTACGCCCCTCATGAGCGCCAATGACGACCTGAAAGCCCTGATCCGCACGATCCCGGACTTTCCCAAGCCCGGTATCCAGTTCCGCGACATCACCACCCTGCTGCTCGACCCCAGGGGTTTCGCGCAGAGTATCGAGCGGATGGCCGCCGCGACGCGAGGACAGGTCGATCTGGTTGCCGGGATCGAAGCGCGCGGCTTCATCTTCGCCGCCGCGCTGGCCGTGCCGCTCAACGCAGGCGTGCTGCTGATCCGCAAGGACGGCAAGCTGCCGGGCGCCACCATCGCCGAGGATTATGCGCTGGAGTATGGACAGGATCGCATCGCCATCCATGAGGATGCGCTGGTCCCCGGTGCCCGCGTCCTGCTGGTCGACGACCTGATCGCCACCGGCGGCACCGCACGCGCCGCCGTCCGGCTGATCCGCAAGGCGGGCGGCGTGGTCGAACAGGCGCAGTTCCTGGTCGACCTGCCCGACCTGGGCGGCGCCGATGCGCTGCGGGCCGAGGACATCGCAGTCGACTCGCTGCTGTCCTTTCCCGGCCACTGATGCGCCTGGCGCTGCATGAGCCCGACATCGCGGGCAATGTCGGCACACTGATCCGCACCGCGACCTGTTTCGGCGTCGCGGTCGACCTGATCGAGCCGATGGGCTTTCCCTATTCCGACCGCGCCCTGGCCCGATCGGCCATGGACTATGCCGCCATGGCGGAGGTGGTGCGCCATGCCGATTGGGACGCCTTCCGCGCCGCGAACCGCGGACGGGTGGTGCTGGCGACGACACTGGGCGCGGTGCCGCTGCCCGAGATGGAGTTCCGGCCCGACGACGTGATCCTGCTCGGCTCCGAGGGGGCGGGCGTGCCGGAGGCGGTCCACCATGCCGCCGATATCCGCGTGCGCGTGCCGATGCGCGCCGGGGTCCGCTCGCTCAACGTCGCGATCACTGGCGGCATTTTGCTGGCCGAAGCGCGCCGCCAGACCGGCTGGGGCCAAATGGCCGGTTGACCCTGCCCCCCGCCCCCGCCCAGAACGCGCAGCGATGAACAGCCGAACCCCCGACATCGCGCTCGACGCCGAGCAGGACGCCGCCCGCCTCTGGTTCGAGGCCTTGCGCGATCGGATCTGCGCCGAGTTCGAGGCGATCGAACGTGAGGCGGGATCGGATGCCGCCTTCCACTACACCGCCTGGGACCGCACCGACCCCAGCGGCCAGCCCGGCGGCGGCGGCGTGCGCGGGGTGATGAAGGGCCGCGTCTTCGAAAAGGTCGGCGTCAACGTGTCCACGGTCGGTGGCACCTTCGAGGGGCCGTTCGCCCAGACCATCCACGGCGCTGGCGACGATCCGCGCTTCGTGGCGACCGGCATCAGCCTGGTCGCGCACATGGCGAACCCGCATGTGCCCGCCGTGCACATGAACACCCGCTTCCTGACCACCACCAAGCGCTGGTTCGGTGGCGGCGCGGACCTCAATCCGCCGCTGCCCATCGCGGAGGACACCGCCGATTTCCACGCCCGGTTGAAGGCGGCCTGCGACGCGCACGACCCGGAGCATTATCCCCGGTTCAAGGCCTGGGCCGACGACTATTTCTACATCCCGCATCGCCAGGTGCATCGCGGCGTCGGCGGAATCTTCTACGACCATCTGGAGGGCGATTTCGACGACAACTTCGCCTTTACCCGCGATGTCGGCGAGGCGTTTCTGGACGTCTTTCCGCGCATCGTCCGGCGGCGCATGGGCCTGCCCTCTACCGAGGCCGACCGCGCGCAGATGCTGGCGTGGCGCGGCCGCTATGCCGAGTTCAACCTGGTCTATGATCGCGGCACGCTGTTCGGGCTCAAGACCGGCGGCAATATCGACGCCATCCTGATGAGCCTGCCGCCGCTGGCGACCTGGGAATAGGCCGGTGGCGCTGATCCCCGTCGACCCCGCCGAACTTGCCACCATCGTCACCACGCTGGAGATGCGCGAGCGGCCGCGGCCACGCCCCCTGCCCGCCTCGCCGCTGCGACTGGTCGCCTGGGGCAAGCCCGATCCGGCCAAGTATCGCACGCTCTTCGCGCGGGTGGGCGCCCCTTGGCTGTGGTTCTCGCGGCTGGTCATGGACGATGCAACACTGACCGCGATCATCCACGATCCCGCCGTCTCGGTCTTCGCCGTGGTCGATCGGGCGGGGATCGAGGTCGGGCTGCTCGAACTCGACCATCGCAAGGCGGGGGAATGCGAGATCGGCTATTTCGGGCTGATCCCCGAACTGGCGGGGCATGGCCATGGTCGCTGGCTGATGGCGCAGGCGCTGATGCGCGCCTGGACCACGAAGGTCGAGCGGGTGTGGGTTCACACCTGCACGCTGGACCACCCCTCCGCGCTGAACTTCTATCGCAAACAGGGCTTCGTGGCGGTGTCACGCGCGATCGAGACCTTCCGCGATCCGCGCGCGCTGGGCCTCCTGCCCGAAGACGCCGCGCCGCAAATTCCCCGGCTCAGCCCGCGCGGTTGACCAGACGGCGATAAGCCGCCACCGCGATCAGTGCCTGGGCCAGCCCCGCCGCCATCGCGACCGCCGCCGATCCCGCCTGGAGCAACGCGACCGCGACCGGATTGCCCGGCCCATCCCCCTTCACCACGTCGATCAGCGCGAGGAAGGGCTGTGCCGCGATCATGCCGCCCAGCATGGTGCAGGACGCCAGCGCCGCCATCGACAGACCGGCCCCGCGCGTCAGCCCGACCGACCGGGCGAGCGCGGCCATGGCGGGCATCCGCCGCTCGGCGAACAACACCGGCCCGACGAGCAGAAGCCGACCGGAGACATATAGGCCGGGCAGAATGTACAGCAGCATCCCCGCCCCGACCGGCAGTGCCACCAGAATCATCGCCAGCAGGAAACGCGGCGCCATTCGCAGCGCGCGGCCAAGCGCTTCGCCGACCGTCACCGGCCCGCTGAGCTGCGCGGCCAGGATCGCCGCCGTGCCGATCATACCAACCGCATAGCTGGCGAAATACCAGCCGCCATACTGCCCGGCCCAGGCACTGACCGAATCGATCCAGGCCATGGCCCGCGCGGTCGCGTCGCCGCCATCCGTCTCGGGCAGCGGCGGCGCCGGCACCAGCAGCCCCAGCGCCAGCGCGGGCCAAAACAGGAAGGGCGCCGCCAGCCGGATCAGCAGCGAACGATCGCGTCGGAACAGCCCCCAGGCGTCCCGCAACGTGGCGACGACATCCAATCCCATCACAGCGACGGCGAACCGACCTCTTCGCGATGCGCCTGCTCGCCCGCCGTCGCGACATAGAGCCGCGCGATGAAGACGTAGGCCAGCGTCATGAACCCCGCACTGACCACCGATCCCAGCAACGCCGCCAGCCGGACGGCCGTCATCGCCTGATCGGCGCCCAGCATCAGGCGGAACACCGCGCCGGTGACGCTCTGCACCGCCAGCGTGGCGACCAGCGTGACGACCCCGAACAGCAGGAACACGCCGATCAATCGCCAGGTCAGCCCCCGCGTCAGCGCCAACGAGCGACGGATCGCGCCCAACCCGCGCCGCTCGTTGAGGACCACGGCGTACACCAGCATCAACCGGGCCACGAGCCACAGCGATCCCACCAGCACGATCAGACCGTATAGCAGCAGGAACAGGGCCAGGCCCCCGCTCATCGACGGCATCTTGGACGGATCGCCATTGGCCGCCAAGGCCGCGGCGAAATTATAGTGGGAAAGCCCCAGCGCGACGATCATCACCAGCGCGACCAGCGCGAAGACGAAACCGATCGCCAGCGCGACGCCCAGAACCGGCCACATCCGGCGAAAGCCCGCGCGCGATGCCTCCCCGCTGGTGGTCGCCGGATGGGTCGCCAGCGCCATGATCGCCAGCTGCGCCCAGATGCCGAGCAGCACCGACACGACCATCACCGCGAACGCCGCCACCCCGACCTGCGGCTGGCCGGGCACCGGCGGCGCCAGCACGAGCTGCAAGGCGCCGGGCAGGACGAAGCCGATGGCGGCGAAGGGGACCATCATCCCGGCCCTGCCCGCCAGCACCTGTTGCGTGCTGTCCCACACCGTTCCGATCCTGACGGTCATGCTACCTCCCTTGGCGGCCCACCCCGTCCGCCTGTCCGCGTGTGCCTAGCCGATTGGCGAATGCAAAGCCATCGGGGCCGGTTGCCGTCAGCGCCGCTTGCATCGGCGTCCGGCCGGGCGCAATTACATCGCATCGTGACCCATTTCCTCGACATGCCCGATATCGAATGGCGGATCAGCCCGGGCCTGACCCCCTATGACCAGTCGCTCGCCGAAATGGAGGCGCGGGCCGCCGCCGTCGCAGCGGGCGAGGCGCGCGAGCTCGTCTGGCTCCTCGAACATCCGCCCGTCTATACCGCCGGGACCAGCGCCGATCCGGTCGAGCTGGTCGATCCGCGCTTCCCCGTGTTCCAGACCGGGCGCGGCGGCAAATATACCTATCACGGCCCCGGCCAGCGCACCGGCTATCTGATCCTCGACCTGGGCAAGCGCGGGCGCGACGTGCGGCATTTCGTCCACACGCTGGAGGATTGGCTGATCGCGGCGCTGGGTCGGCTGGGGGTCAACGCTTTCCGGGCCGAGGGGCGCGTCGGCATCTGGACGCGGGACGGCGGCGCGGAGGCCAAGGTCGGCGCGATCGGCGTGCGCGTGCGTCGCTGGGTCACGCTGCACGGCTTTGCGATCAACGTCGCGCCCAATCTTTCGCATTTCGGCGGAATCGTGCCCTGCGGTTTGCCCGAATTCCCCGTAACCAGCCTTTTTGCGTTGAACGGCGTCAAGTCGTTGGAAACCTTTGACGAGGCGCTTGCGTTCAGCTTTCCGGCTTTCCTCAAGACCCTCGCATCGGACAGACAAAACGAGGCTTGAGGCCCAGGCGGTATCCGATTAATGTCCACCCCGATTTGGGTAATAGGGCCAGCAAGCCGTTCCAAATCCATAATATCAAGGGAGCTTCCAATGCGTGCAATCATCTCCAAGGTCCTGACGGGCTCGATCATCGCCGGCGCGGCGCTCGCGGTTTCGGCTTGCGGCTCGAAGACCGAGAACACCACCGACGCGAACATGACCACCGAAATGAACGCTTCGGAAGGCATGGACACCGCCACCGACAACATGACCGCCGTCGACGGCACCATGAACGGTGGCATGATGGCCAACGACACCACCATGTCGAACGACATGATGATGGCCAACGACACGATGATGACCAACGCGACCAACGCGATGTAATCATCGTTGGGGTCATCCCAACGAAGGGGGCCGTCCGGGCGACCGGGCGGCCCCTTTTTCATGGGCTGGACCCAAGCCAGCGCAATGCCCCCCTGGGCCGCGCAAACCCCGGATTTCGCTATGTTTCCGTAACGACCGGCCCGGCATGAACGATTGCCGCACGGGCGTAATTCCGTTTGGGAAAAAACCCGAAAAGCGTTATGTTTCGGGACGCTCGAAGGCCCTACGGGGGAAGGATCGGAACACAATGAAAGTGGTGCGTACCGCGCTGGTTGCTGGCGTGGCGTTTTGGGGGATGGGCGCCGCGGCGCCTGCATCGGCTCAGTTCTTCCTGCAGCCCTATAATTTCCAGGGAAAACCCGTCCAGGGCGACGAACCCGGTATCGGCCAGCCGCTGCCCGGCGCGACTCCGGCGGAATTGCGCGCAGGCCTGTTGTGGAACATGCGCGCCGCGCTGAACGTCGCCGCGCTGCAATGCCAGTTCGAACCGATGCTCTCGACCGTCGCTAACTATAACGCGACTCTGAAGGATCACGAGGCCGAGCTGAAGGGCGCGTTCGACACGCTGGGCGCCTATTTCAAGCGACAGAGCAAGACAGTGAAGGCCGGGCAGGATGCGCTCGATCAATATGGCACGCGCACCTATGCCAGCTTCTCGTCGGTGTCGGGGCAGCTGGGTTTCTGCACCACGGCGGCGTCGATCCTGCACCAGGCGGTGTTCACCCCGCGCGGCCATCTGGGCGAGCTGGCGGTCGACCGGATGCGCGAGTTGCGCAACAGCCTGATCCCTTACGGCGAACAGCGCTTCCCCCGCTATATCGGCCGCGAACAGCATATCGCCGCCACCATGCCGCGCCTGGATGCGCTGTGCTGGAACAAGCGCGCCGAGTGGGTCACCAAGAAGTGCGGTGCCCAGAACTGGCCGCCCGCTGGCGCGACCGCGATCGCGGCGCGCTGATCCCAAATCCTCCCCGGTACGGGGAGGTGGCAGCGCGCACGCGCTGACGGAGGGGGGGGCTTCCTCATAAGGCATCCCCTTGTGGAGCCCCCCTCCACCATGCTGCGCATGGTCCCCCTCCCCGTGCCGGGGAGGATAAACGCCCCCCTCCCCTTTCGCGCCGGAATTTGCTAGGCGCGCGCCATGCTCAATCTGAATGGCATCACCGTGCGCCTGGGCGGCCGCACGATCCTCGACGGTGCATCCGCCGCACTCCCCCCCGGCAGCCGGGTCGGCCTGATCGGCCGCAACGGCGCGGGCAAGTCCACGCTCGTCCGCGTGATCGCTGGCCAGTTGGAGGCCGATGACGGCGCGTGCGAGATGCCCAAGGGCGCCAAGCTCGGCTATATCGCGCAGGAAGCGCCCGACGGCACCGCCACCCCGTTCGAGACGGTGCTCGCCGCCGATATCGAGCGCGCCGAACTCATGGAGCGCAGCGAGACCGAGAGCGACCCCGAAAAGCTGGGCGATATCTATGAGCGCCTGATCGCGATCGACGCCTATACCGCGCCCGCGCGTGCCTCCAGCATCCTGCAAGGCCTGGGCTTCGATGAAGCGATGCAGGCCCGGCCGCTGTCCAGCTATTCGGGCGGCTGGAAGATGCGCGTGGCGCTGGCGGCGTTGCTCTTCTCCGCGCCCGACGTGCTGCTGCTCGACGAACCGTCGAACCACCTCGACCTCGAAGCGGTGATGTGGCTAGAGGATTTCCTCAAATCCTACCGCGCGACGATCCTGCTGGTCAGCCACGAGCGCGACTTCCTGAACAACGTCGTCGACCATATCCTGCACCTGCAGGGCGGCAAGGTGACGCTCTATCCGGGCGGCTATGATTCGTTCGAACGCCAGCGCGCCGAACGCATGGCGCAGCTGGCGGCCGCCAAGGCGAATCAGGACGCGCAGCGCGCCAAGTTGCAGGACTATATCGCGCGCAACTCGGCCCGCGCCTCGACCGCCAAGCAGGCGCAGAGCCGCGCCAAGATGCTGTCCAAGATGCAGCCGATCGCCGAGATGGCGAACGATCCGTCGCTGTCCTTCGACTTCCCCGATCCCGACCAGCTGCGCCCGCCGCTCATCACGCTGGACCTGGCGAGCGTGGGTTATGCCGAGACGCCGATCCTGAAGCGGCTGAACCTGCGCATCGACCCGGACGACCGGATCGCGCTGCTGGGCCGCAACGGCAACGGCAAGACGACGCTCGCCCGCCTGCTCGCCGCGCAGCTGACGCCGATGGAAGGCGACATGAACTCCTCCGGCAAGATGCGGGTGGGTTATTTCACCCAGTATCAGGTCGAGGAACTCGACACCGACGACACGCCGCTCGAACACATGACGCGCATCATGCGCGGCGCGACCCCGGCGGCGGTGCGCGCGCAGCTCGGCCGGTTCGGCTTTTCGGGCGACAAGGCGACGACCAAGGTCGGCAAGCTGTCGGGCGGCGAACGCGCGCGCCTGGCACTGGCGCTCATCACCCGCGACGCGCCGCACATGCTGATCCTCGACGAGCCCACCAACCATCTGGACGTCGATGCGCGTGAGGCGCTGGTCCAGGCGCTCAACATGTACAAGGGCACGGTCGTGCTGGTCAGCCATGATCGCCACATGCTGGAGATGACGGCGGATCGGCTGGTGCTGGTCGACAATGGCACCGCGAAGGAGTTCGACGGGTCGCTCGACGATTACATCGCCTTCGTCCTGAAGGGCGATGCGGGCCAGGGCGACGCCGCGTCCAAGGCGGATCGGGCGGCGAGCAAAAAGGCCTCGGCCGAGCAGCGCGAGCGCTTCAACGCGATGAAGAAGACGCTGCGCGGCATCGAGGACGAAATGGCCAAGCTGACCCGCGAGCGCGATGCGCTGGACAAGGCGATGAACGATCCGGCCGCCGCCGAACCGCGCCACGCGAAACTGTCGATGGGCGAGCTGAACAAGCGCCGCGCCGAGGTGGTCGACAAGCTGGCCGAGGCGGAAACGCGCTGGATGGAAGCGGGCGAGGCGATGGAGGCGGCGTAAGCCGTGCCATCCGTTCGCGTCGCGCCGAAGTTGAAATGTGGTAAGGGGTTCCCGTGAGCTTCGACTTCGCTCAGCCTGAACGGGGGTTGGGGAGCAGGCGCGGATAAAGAAGGCCTGTTCCCCGGCGGAGGCCGGGGCCCAGTTTCTGCCAAGCCAGCGGCGCGCCATTCAGGGCGTGGGAGGCAATCGCACCCCAACCCTCGATAGTGCACAGCAACTGGACCCCGGCCTTCGCCGGGGAACGCCCGGTAATCAGGCTTCGGTTTCTTCCGACCCCTCTTCGGCGCCATCGGCGGGATTCTCGATCCACGCCTCGACCTCGCCGTTCAGCTTCAGGGTCAGCGGGCGGCCATGGCGGTCGACCTTCTTGCCCAGCGCGACGCGAATCCAGCCTTCGGAAATGCAATATTCCTCGACATCGCGGCGCTCATTGCCCTTGAAGCGGATGCCGACCCCACGCGAGAGGAGGTCCTGGTCGAAATAGGGGCTGTCCGGGTTGGTGGACAGGCGATCGGGAACGGTATCGGTCATGGCGCTGGCCTTAACGCCGACTCGGGGGCGCTGCCAAGCAGCCGTCACAAGAAAAACGGCGCCGGGATTGCTCCCGACGCCGCTCGTCCGGTCAGTTACAGACCCGTACCGGCACGCTGCGGCCCCAATAGGGGTCCCAACGCCAGTCCTGATAGCAGCGCGGCGCATAGCTGCGATACTCATAGGTCACCACCGGCGGCGGGGGTGGCGGCGCATAATAGGGGTCATAACCGCGGTTGTAATAATAGCCGCGATCGACATAGCGTGGCTGGTTGCTGCTCGCGATGGCAGCGCCCACGCCCAGCCCAAGAATGCCACCGATCAACGCGCCCGCCACGGCGTCGCCGCCCCGGTCGCGATGATAATAGCCGCCATAGCCGCCGCCCCAGCCACGGCCCCAACGCTGTGCCTCGGCCGGAGCCGCCGCCGTCAGCGCAGTGGCCCCCAAGGCCAGGCCCAATCCCAGCTTCTTCCAAACTCCGTTCATACCGAACCTCCGATACTGATACGCCCGGTCCGCTGATCGCAAAACGCGCACATGGCGTCCGTGTTGCGTTCCTTGGCACTATGGGGCTGAATGGACACGGAATGTGGCGTTTAGGCGCGGTTCAGGAGGAGGGCACGGACATGGCCTGTTGGCTGCTGAAGTCGGAGCCGGACAGCTATGGCTGGGACGATCTGGTGCGCGACGGGCGAACCGAATGGGACGGCGTGCGCAACGCCGCCGCCGCCGGGCATCTGCGCGGCATGACGCCGGGCGACTCGGCGCTCTTTTATCATAGCGGCAAGGCCAAGGCGGCGGTGGGGATCGCGACGATCACCCGCGCCGCCAGACCCGATGGCGATGACGGACGCTGGGTCTCGGTGGAGATCGCGCCTGACCGCCCGCTGCCCCGCCCCATCACGCTGGCGGCGATGAAGGCGGAGGCGAAGCTCGCCGCCCTGCCGATCCTACGCCAGTCGCGGCTGTCGGTGTCGCCGGTGGGCGAGGCCGAATGGGACGTGCTGATGGCGATGGCCGGCCTTTGACATCCTCCCCGTCACGGGGAGGTGGCAGGGCGAAGCCCTGACGGAGGGGGGCTTCCAGGCAGGTCGTACTTCGCCGCACGCCCCCTCCGCCATCTTTCGGATGGTCCCCCTCCCCGTTCCGGGGAAGATCACCCCATGCGATAGGCGTAATCCGCCGCGTCGCGCACCTGCTCCGGCGTCGGGCGGACGCCGGTGTAGAGGACGAATTGCTCCAACGCCTGGATCGTCGCCACCTGGGTGCCGGTGATGACCCGCTTGCCCAGCCCGCGCGCCGTGGCCAGGAATCGGGTCTCGGGCGGATATTGCACCACGTCGAAGGCGATGTCCGACTGGGCAATCATCGCCTCGGGGAAAGCGAGCTGGTCCTCATTGCCCCCGGTCATGCCGATCGGCGTGACGTTGATGAGCAGCGGCGCGCCCTCGTCCAGCTCCGATGACCAGCCAAAGCCGTAAAGCCCCGCCAGTTGGCGCCCCAGCGGTTCGTTGCGCGCGACGATGGTGCCATTCATGAAACCCGAATCACGCAGGGCCGCCGCCACCGCCTTGGCCATGCCCCCCGATCCGCGCAGCACGAACGGTGTCGAGGGGTCGATATCGGCGACCAGTTCGACCACGGCGGCATAGTCGGTATTGTAGCCGGTCAGTCGCCCGTCATCGTTGACGATGGTGTTCACGCTGTCGATCGCCGCCGCCGATCCGGCCAGCCCGTCAAGCAGCGGGATCACCGCTTCCTTGAACGGCATCGAAATGGCGCACCCGCGAATGTTCAGCGCCCGGATACCGCCCACCGCCGCCTCCAGGTCGGTGGTGCTGAACGACTTGTAGACATAGTCCAGCCCGGTCAGCTCGTAGAGGCGGTTGTGGAAGCGCGATCCGAAATTGCCGGGCCGGGCCGACAGCGACATGCACAGCCGCGTATCGCGACCGATGGGAGGCTTGGTGGTCATTCCGGGGGTTTAGCGGAGTGTTTTGGCGAACGCATCCCTTGGCCTTCGACTTCGCTCAGGCGGAACGGGGTCAGGGGACTGCGCAAAACCTCCGTTCAGCCTGAGCGAAGTCGAAGGCCACGCCCCAACCTATCCTCGCATCTCTGCCGCTATCGTGCGCACGAGCGCGGCAGCAGGCATGACGCGCACCAGCGGCGCCCCCTGCCCCGCCCATTGCGCGCCATAACCGCCATCGCCCCGCGCCTTGGCAACGGCGTTCAGCGCCTTTCCCGCATCATAGGCGATCGGGTATTCCGGCACCGCCTCCGTCAGGGTCTCGCCCAGCGCGGTGAACCGATTGGACAGGCACCGCGCCGGACGTCCCGAAATCGCACGCGTCATCACCGTATGCGCGGCCCCCTCGCCCATCAGCGCCGCGCGGTAGGACTCATCCGCCGCGCTTTCGGGACAGGCGATGAAGGCCGTTCCCAGCTGCGCCGCCACCGCGCCCAACGCCAGCGCCGCCGACACGCCTGTCCCGTCCATGATCCCGCCCGCCGCGATCACGGGCAACCGCGTTCGCAAAACCAGCAACCGGGTCAACGCCAGGGTCCCCAGCCGATCGTCCGCCGCATCTGGATCGAACACCCCGCGATGGCCGCCCGCCTCATAGCCTTGCGCCACCAGCGCATCGATCCCGACGCGCTCGGCGGCCTGCGCCTCGGCCAGCGAGGTCACGCTCGCGAGCAACAGGCATCCCGCCATTTTCAGCGCCGCGATACGCGCGGCGTCGGGCAGGCCGAAGTGAAAGCTGACGACCGCCGGTTTTGCCGCAACCAGGAGCGCCAACATCGCATCGTCCTGTGCGAAACTGGGATAGATGGCACGCAGCTCGCGCGGCGGCTCGGCATCGAACGCCGCGAAGGCGGGGCGAAGCGCCGCGCACCACGCCGCCTCGCGCGCCGGATCGGGCTTGGGCGGCGCGTGGACGAAGAGATTGACGTTGAACGGCCCGTCGGTTCGCTCCCGCGTCTCGGCGATCATGCGCGCCGCAGCGGACGGGTCGCTGGCCCCGAGCGCGATCGCGCCCAGGCCACCCGCCGCGTTCACCGCCGCTGCCATGGCGGGCGTCGAAACGCCCGCCATTGGTGCCTGCAGGATCGGCAGGTCGAGGGTCAGACCCGCCAACACGCCGATCAGCGCGGTGCCTTGGCACCCTCCACGGCGGCCTGCGGATCGACCGAGGGCGCGCCCTTGGCGGGCGTGCCGGTATTGGCGATCGATCCGGTGTCGGCGCGCGGATCCTCCTCGACCTTCTTGACCGCCGCGTCCGCGCCATTGGCAGGCGCATCGCCCTTCGCCGGTTCCGCATTGGCGGCGGGGGCGGCCGGAAGCGGCAGGTTCGATCCCTGCTGGTTGAGATACAGGATCACGTTCGCGCGGTCCTGCGGATTGGAAAGCCCGGCAAAGGTCATCTTGGTGCCGGGGGCGAATTTGCGCGGGGAGGTCAGCCACGCGTTCATCTTGTCCCAGTCCCACTTGCCGCCGACCGCCTTCAGCGCGTCGGAGAAGGCGAAGCCCGCTTTCCCTTGCGCGATCGCCTCGCCCATCGTGGCATAAAGATTGGGGCCGATGCCGTTCGCGCCACCCTGGTTGATGGTATGGCACGCGGCGCATTTCTTGAAGACTTCGGCGCCCTTGGCCGCGTCCGCGGTAGGCAACAGCGAGGCGATCGGCACCTCGGCGGCACCGCCGCCCGCGCCTTCCGCCTCCACGCCCTCGATCGCATAGCCCATTTTCTCGGGGCGTTCTTCGTGGAAGATCATTCCTCCGACGATCGAAAGGCCCAATGCCGCGCCTGCCGCGCCCAGCACCCATCCCGCGATCGTATTGGTCTTTAGGTCCATCGCGTTTCGCTGCCCCGCCAATATCTCTCCTGAACGCGAACCTTAGGTGCGGCTTTCGCGAACGGCAAGTTCTGCTTCCCTTGATCGTGCGGCATGGGGGCTCTACGCCGCAGCGCCATGGAGAATTACGCCGCCCCCGCCCGTCCCATCGTCGCGGGCATGACCGCCGCCGCCCTGGCCGAGCCAGCCCGCGCCGTCGCCTTTCAGGGGGCGCCGGGCGCCAACAGCCATGTCGCCGCAACCGAGGTGTTCCCGGACGGCCTGCCGCTGCCGTGCTTCGATTTCGCCGACGCGCTGGACGCGGTGAAGACCGGCAAGGCCGACCGCGCGATCATTCCCATCGAAAATTCGCTGCACGGGCGCGTCGCCGACATCCATTTCCTGCTGCCCGAATCCGGGCTGGTCATCACGGGCGAGCATTTCCTGTCGATCCGCCACGCGCTGATGGCCACGGGCGGGCGCGACGGGCTGGTCGAGGCGATGAGCCATCCGCAGGCGCTGGGCCAGTGCCGCCACTGGCTGCGCGCCCATGGCATCCGCCCCATCGCCTATGCCGATACGGCGGGTGCGGCGGCGCGGGTGGCGGAGATGGCCGACCCGCGCGTCGCCGCCCTCGCCCCGCCGCGCGCCGCCGAACTCTATGGCCTGAACCTGCTGGCCGAGGATATTTCGGACGCCGACAGCAATATGACCCGCTTCGTCGTGCTGGCGCGGGGCGGACAGCCGCCGGTAGGGGACGGCCCGTGGATGACCAGCCTGATCTTCGAGGTGAAGAACATCCCCGCCGCGCTCTACAAGGCGATGGGCGGCTTTGCGACCAACGGCGTCAACATGACCAAGCTGGAAAGCTATCAGCGCGGCGGCAGCTTTGCCGCGACGGAATTCTATTGCGACGTGGTCGGGCGGCCGGGCGAAGCGGCGTTCGACCGGGCGATCGAGGAATTGGGCTTCCACAGCAAATGGGTGCGGATGCTGGGGACCTACGCCCAGGCGCGGCAGCGGGGATAACTCCTCCCCGGTACGGGGAGGGGGACCACCGCGAAGCGGTGGTGGAGGGGGGCTTCCACAGGGGACGCCCTTTGGGGCACGCCCCCTCCGTCAGGCCTTCGGCCTGCCACCTCCCCGCAAACGGGGAGGATTTATTTTGCCCACGCCTCCAGCAACGTATGCGCGATCGCATAGGATGGCGGCACACCGAAGCGCGATCCGTCCCCCGCCAGCGCCGCGCGTACCTCCGCGCGCGTCACCCAGATCGCGTCCTCCAGCTCGGTCGTGTCGATGGTCAGCCGGTCGTCCACCGCCTCCGCCACGCAGGCGATCATCAGTGACGACGGAAAGGGCCAGGGCTGGCTGGCGATGTAGCGGACATTGCGCACCCGCACGCCCGCTTCCTCGAACAGCTCGCGCGCGACCGCTTCCTCGATCGATTCGCCCGGCTCCAGAAATCCGGCCAGCGCCGAATAGCGCCCCGGCGGAAAGGCGGGCTGGCGGCCGAGCAGCGCACGCCCCTGATGCTCGGCGATCATGATGACCACCGGATCGACGCGCGGGAAATGCTCGGTTGCGCAAGCCGGGCAGCGCCGCCCCCAGCCCGCCCGGAACGGCTCGGTCGCCGCGCCGCACTTTGCGCAAAAGCCGTGCCGCGCATGCCAGTCGAGCACCGAGCGCGCCGCCGCATAGGTCGCCGCCTCACCCGTCTCCAACGCATGAAGCGCCGCGATCATCTCGACCGAGCGCCCCACCGCCGGTTCGCCGGTCAGACGTGCGAAATGCGGTACACCGCCCTCAAGGCCGAGCAGGACATGGTCCGCCGGTAGCGCACCCGGCTCGATCGCGGTCCAGCCCAATCGCCCGTCCGTCATCTCCGGCTGATAGTCGTTCAGAATCAACAGCCGCGCCGCCGGGTCTGCCAGCGCTGCCGCGAAACCCGCCGGATCGTGGCGCAGCGGGTCGGCACGATCCAGCCGCCCGCCGGTAAAACCCAGGGTCGTCACTTCGCCATCCGTCCCAAATCCCTGTAAAGCGCTTTCGCCAGATCGCTGCGCAACGGATAGCGGTCGGCGGGGAAATAATTGACCATCACCGTACCCCGCACATGCCGGGTCGGATCGACATAGGCGATGGTGCCCGCCGCCCCGCCCCAGCCATAGGTGCCCTTGCCCGGCCCGCCCGGCGTATCGGCCAGCGTCACCGATCCGCCCGCGCCATAACCCGTCGGCACTTCGCCCCCGCTGCCGCCGCTCGCGCCCGTCACCGAACCATAGGTGACACCGGCGGGCAGCAGGTTGGACATGGCCAGCCGCACCGTCTCGGGCTTCATCACCCGGACCCCATCGACCTGCCCCTCATTCTGAAGCATCTGGAGGAAGCGGTCATAATCGCGCGCCGACATGACCAGCCCCGCGCCGCCATAGGGAAAGCTGGGGGCCAAGCGAAAGACCGAGGTCGCCGCCGGGTCCACCGGCACCATCTGGTCGCCAAGGAAAGTATAATTGCTGACCAGCCGGTTCGCTGCCGATGCAGGCACCTGCCAATAGCTGCTGTTCATCTTCAGCGGCGTGAAGAGACGGGTCTGGACGAACCGCTCGAACGGCATGCCCGACACTTTCTCGACCACCGCCGCCAGCACGTCGAGGCCCATCGAATAGCTCCACCGCGTGCCCGGCTCGGCGATCAGCGGCGCGGTGGCGGCGCGCTCGGCGAATTGCTGGAGGGTGGCGGGGCGGGTCGGGCGGACCTTGGCCTCGACCTGCGCATTGGCGGCGAAAGGCACCAGCCCCAGCCGTTCATATTCCTTGAGCAGCGGCCCCTTGGCGGTGAAGCTGTATCCCAGCCCCGCCGTGTGGGTCATGAGTTCGCGGATGGTGATCGGGTTGGTGGCCGGGCGGCTGTCGAGCGAGGCCTGCGGATTGGTCAGCACCCGCATGGTCTTATAGGCCGGATAGATATCGGACAGCGGCTGGTCGAGCGTCAGCTTGCCCTCCTCGATCAGGACCATCGCGGCCATGGCGGTGATCGGCTTGGTCATCGAATAGACGCGCCACAGGCTGTCGGGCGTGACGGCGTGCGCATTCGGCTCGATCCCCGTCCGCCCGGCGGCGACGAACATCGGCGGCCGCCCTTGCAGCCCGATGGCAGCGACGATGCCGGGCATCTTGCCGGACTTCACATAACCGTCGAAGAGCGCCTGGGTGGCAGGCAGCGCCGCGTTCCGCTGTGCCATGGGCTTGGTCTGCGCCACTTGCGCAAGGGCGGGTGTGCTCAGCAGGGCCAGCACCGCCCCGCCCGTCATCATCACGCGACGCATCATCAATCCTCGTTCCTTTTCAAACGCTCGGCTGCCCGCGCGAACAGCGTAGGAAGCCCGGCGGTTCCCAAGTCGGCGATCGGCCACCATTCGCCCGCCGCCGGATCGGTTGGCTCGCCCTCGCTGCTGGCCAGCGCAAGTTCGAGCTCGAAATGGGTGAAGCCGTGCACCACCGTCTCGTTCAGCATGACCCAAGGCCCCTTCCCCGGCGCCTCGGCCAGCCCCGGCCGCTCATCGGCCCAGGGCCCGGTCGGCAGTGCGCGCATACCGCCCAGCATTCCCTTGTCCGGGCGGCGGACCAGCCAGACCCGGCCCTTGTCCTCGATCCAGAAGACGGTGCCATGACGATAGGGTCGTTTTTTCTTCGGCGCCTTGGCGGGCAGCGTCTCGGCGATCCCCTCGGCCCGCGCGCGGCAATCCTCCGCGATCGGGCAGAGCAGGCATTGCGGTTTCTTCACCGTGCAGATGGACGAGCCCAGATCCATCATTCCTTGCGCGAAATCGCCCGCGCGGGCGTCGGGGGTAATCCGGTCGGTGGCCTCGCGGATCTCGGGCCGCGCGGCGGGCAGCGGGGTCGTGATGGCGAACAGCCGCGCGACGACCCGCTCGACATTGGCGTCGACCACGACCGCCCGCTCGCCGAACGCGATCGCCGCCACCGCCGCCGCCGTATAAGCGCCCAGCCCCGGCAGCGCGCGCAAACCCGCCTCGGTCTCGGGAAAGCGTCCGCCATGCTCGGCGACCACCGCTCGCGCGGCCTTCACCAGATTGCGCGCGCGGGCATAATAGCCCAGCCCTGCCCAGGCGGCCATGATGTCCTCATCCGGCGCGGCGGCGAGACTCACGACATCGGGCCAGCGCGCCACCCAGGCGGTGAAGCGGGGAGCCACCGCCGCCACCGTGGTCTGTTGCAGCATGACCTCGGACAGCCAGACCCGATACGGATCGGGCGTCTCCCCCGGTCTGGCGCGCCAGGGCAGGTCGCGGGCGTGGCGGTCATACCAGGCGAGCAGCCGGGCGGCGGGCGTATCGGGCGATGATGAATGCTTGGCGTCCACCCGCCCGCTATGGCATGGGGACGGATATGAGCAAGCGCGTCCGCGCCCCCCAGGAGCCGCCCCCCCGTTCCAACCGCCCCCGCGCGGTGTCCGAACTGCTGCCCGCCATCGGCGGCGCGGCCTTTCGCCGCTTCGGTTTCGTCCAGAGTGCGATCGTCAGCCGCTGGCCCGATATCGTAGGGCCCCGCCTGTCGACCGCCAGTGCGCCCGAATCGATCCGCTTTCCGCAGGGCGAGAAGCAGAACGGCGTGCTGACCCTGGTCGTACGCGGTGCCCACGCGCCGATGATGCAGCATATCGCGCCCGAGATCATCGAGCGGGTGAACCGCTTCTTCGGGTATCCGGCCGTCGCCCGGCTCCAGATCCGGCAGGGCGAGCTGCCCATGGCGGCACCGCGCCGCGCAGCTCCGCCCAAGCCGCAGCCGGTGCCGCCGGAAATGGGCGACGGCCTGCGCCAGATCGCCGATCCGGAGCTTCGCGCCGTGCTCGAGTCGCTTGCCGCGGGCGTCGCTGCGACGCGCGGCCTTCCCAAGGTGTCGTGATGCGTCTTTTCCTGTCGCTGGCCGCGCTCGGCCTTTCGCTGTCCGCTGTCCCGGCCGATGCCGCCCAGGCGCGAGCCAAGATGGACTGGACCACCCACGTCACCCAGACGCCCGCCGGGGCCTATGTCATCGGCAATCCGGCGGCGCGGGTGAAGCTGGTCGAATATGTCAGCTATACCTGTCCGCATTGCGCCGTCTTCACCACCGAATCGGCGCCCGTCCTGAAAGGACAGATGGTCCGCTCGGGCTCGACCAGCATCGAGATTCGCCATTTCATCCGCGACCGGCTGGACCTCGCCGCCGCGCTGATCGCGCGGTGCGGCGGGGCGGCCAAGTTCGCCCGCCTGACCGAGACGATCTTCGCACAGCAGCGCGACTGGCTGAAGCGCGGTATGGAGTTCGACCAGGCCAACGCCCAGCGGATCGGCACCTATCCCCCCGCCGCGCAGATGCGCGCCGAGGCGGACGGATCGGGGCTGACCGCGATCGGCAAGAGCGCCGGCTTGAGCGATGCGCAGATCACCGCCTGCCTGTCGGATCGCGCCGCCACCGACCGGATCGTCGCGATGACGACCGCTGCGCCCAATTCGATCGAGGGCACGCCCGGCTTCTTCATCAACGGCAAGCAGGCGATGGGCGTGTTCACCTGGGACAAGCTGCAGCCGCTGTTGCGCGCAAGCGGCGCCCGCTAAATCCTTCTTTTCCCTTCGGAGAATATGTCGATGAAGTCTCGTCTCCTCCTCCTCGCCCTTCCGCTCGCGCTGGCCGCCTGCGGTGGCGGCAATGGCGACGCCAACAGCAGCGCCCCCGCCGCCTCGCCGCTGCCCGCGGTCGCGGCACCTGCGGGCAAGGACTGGACCCAGGTCGTCAGCAAGACCGCCGAGGGTTATGTGATGGGCAACCCCAACGCGCCCATCAAGCTGGTCGAATATGGCTCGCGCCTGTGCCCGGCCTGCGGCGCGTTCGCGCGCGAGGGCTATGAGCCGCTGACGAACAATTACGTCAAGTCGGGCAAGGTCAGCTGGGAATTCCGCGAATTCCTGATCCACGGCGCGCCCGACCTTCCCCCGGCGCTGCTCGGCATCTGCGCTGGCGAAGCGACCTTCTTCCCGGTGCTGGAACAGATGTACCAGTCGCAGCAGGGCTTCAACGACAAGCTCCAGGCGATGAGCCCCGAGCAGCAGAAGGCGCTGCAGAACGCCAAGCCGGTCGACGTCATCAAGGCGCTGGCCGATCAGATGGACCTCATCAACTTCGTCAAGCAGCGTGGCATCCCCGAAGCCAAGGCGCGCCAGTGCCTGAGCGACATGACCCAGATCGACCGCCTGACCAAGCAGACCCAGGATCGCGGCGCGGACGGCACGGTGACCGGCACCCCGACCTTCATCCTGAACGGCAAGCCGCTCAAGGGTGCGGTCAGCTGGTCGGACGTGCAGGCGGCGCTGAAGAACGCGGGCGCATAAGCGGCAGCGTTTTCGGGTTGCGGGAAAGGCGGTCGGGCGAAGGTCCGGCCGCCTTTTTTGTTAGGATCACGATCTTTCTGCCCATGACCTCGGCGAAGGCCGAGGCTTAGTCGCGCCTCCCATGGTGGCGCGCCAAGCAATGCGGGGGAGGCCTAGGCGAATCGTGTGGGCGGGGATCCCATGCGATGCCCAATGCTCCTCCGGACGCATCGAACTGGACCCCGGCCTTCGCCGGGGTACGGGGCCTTCAGAGTGCGGGGCCTTCCTTTTGACTCCCTGCCCCCCACACGCCGTTCGCACTGAGCGAAGTCGAAGTGCACGCCCCACTCTCTCGCCGGGCGAGTCCCGTGGCCTTCGACTACGCTCAGGCTTAACGGAGGTGGGGAGGACGAGCCATCTCCGCCACGCAGGCAGCGCAGACACTCCTGCCTCAAGCCGTGCCCTGCCACACACCCCACCTCCGTTAACGCTGAGCGAAGTCGAAGCGCACGCCCCGCCCTCTCGCCGGGCGGGTTCCGTGGCCTTCGATTGCTCTCAGGCTGAACGGAGGTTGGAAGATGGGCCATCTCCGGCACGCGGGCAGAGCAGACACCCCTGCCTCAAGCCGTGCCGCCACACACCCCACCTCCGTTCGCGCTGAGCGAAGTCGAAGTGCACGCCCTGCCGTTTGAACCACGCGCGGCCTTGGCCTGCCGATCAAAAGTTCGGACATAACGCAGACGCAAAAAAGGCCCGGGGATCGCTCCCCGGGCCTTTCTTTGGCTGTGCCGCAATGGCCCAAGCCGATCCGGTTCCCGGCGAGGTCGCCCCCGCCGGTCGCCGATCCGACTTAGAAGTCCATGCCGCCCATGCCGCCCATGCCGCCACCGGCGGGCATGGCGGGCTTGTCTTCGGGCAGCTCGGCCACGGTGGCTTCCGTGGTGATGAGCAGGCCCGCGACCGACGCCGCGTTCTGGAGCGCGGTGCGCACGACCTTGGTCGGGTCGATGACGCCGGCGGCGACCAGGTTCTCATAGGTGTCGGTCGACGCGTTGAAGCCGAACGAGGTGTCGTTCTGGTCGAGCAGCTTGCCCGACACGACCGCACCGTCATGACCGGCGTTCTGAGCGATCTGGCGAACCAGCGCGGTCAGCGACTTGCGGACGATGTCGATGCCGCGGGTCTGGTCGTCGTTAACGCCCTTGACGCCGTCCAGCGCCTTGGTCGCGTACAGCAGCGCCGTACCGCCGCCGGGGACGATGCCCTCTTCGACGGCCGCGCGGGTCGCGTGCAGCGCGTCGTCGACGCGGTCCTTGCGCTCCTTCACCTCGACCTCGGTCGCACCGCCGACCTTGATGACGGCCACGCCGCCAGCGAGCTTGGCCAGACGCTCCTGGAGCTTCTCGCGGTCGTAATCGCTGGTGGTGTTCTCGATCTGCGCACGGATCGCCTCGGTGCGGCCCTTGATCGCGTCGGCATCACCCGCACCATCGACGATGGTGGTGTTGTCCTTGTCGATCGTGACGCGCTTGGCGGTGCCCAGCATGCCGACGGTGACGGACTCGAGCTTGATGCCCAGGTCTTCCGAGATCAGCTCGCCCGCGGTCAGGATGGCGATGTCTTCCAGCATCGCCTTGCGACGATCGCCGAAGCCCGGCGCCTTGACCGCTGCGACCTTCAGGCCGCCGCGCAGCTTGTTGACGACGAGCGTGGCCAGAGCCTCACCCTCGATATCCTCGGCGATGATGAGCAGCGGGCGGCCCGACTGGACGACGGCTTCCAGGATCGGGAGCATCGCCTGCAGGTTCGACAGCTTCTTCTCGTGGATCAGGATGTACGGGTCGTTCAGTTCGACCGTCATCTTTTCCGGGTTGGTGATGAAGTAGGGCGACAGGTAACCACGGTCGAACTGCATGCCCTCGACGACGTCGAGTTCGAATTCGAGGCCCTTGGCCTCCTCGACGGTGATGACGCCTTCCTTGCCGACCTTTTCCATGGCTTCGGCGATCTTCTCGCCGACTTCACGGTCGCCATTGGCCGAGATGATGCCGACCTGCGCCACTTCCTGGCTGCCCGAGACGGGCTTCGAGCGCGACTTGATGTCCTCGGTCACCTTGGCGACGGCGATGTCGATGCCGCGCTTCAGGTCCATCGGGTTCATGCCGGCCGCGACCGACTTCATGCCCTCGCGGACGATCGCCTGAGCGAGGACGGTCGCGGTGGTGGTGCCGTCACCGGCGATGTCGTTGGTCTTCGACGCCACTTCGCGCACCATCTGCGCGCCCATGTTCTCGAACTTGTCCTTGAGTTCGATTTCCTTGGCGACCGAAACGCCGTCCTTGGTGATGCGCGGGGCACCGAACGACTTGTCGATCACGACGTTGCGACCCTTCGGCCCCAGCGTTACCTTGACGGCATCGGCGAGGATGTCGACGCCCTTCATGATGCGCTCACGCGCGTCGCGCGAAAACTTGACTTCCTTGGCTGCCATGGTGGCTACCCTTTCAGATTGGGATAATGGGGATCAGGAATCTTTTGATCTGGGCCCCGGCCTTCGCCGGGGTTGGTGCTCATCGGCTCAGCCGATGATCCCCAAGATGTCCGATTCCTTCATGATGAGCAGGTCTTCACCGTTCACCTTGACCTCGGTGCCCGACCACTTGCCGAACAGGATGCGGTCGCCCGCCTTCACGTCGAGCGGCGTGACCTTGCCGTCTTCGGCCTTCGCGCCCGAACCGGCGGCGACGACCTCGCCCTCCTGGGGCTTTTCCTTGGCGGTGTCGGGGATGATGATCCCGCCGGCCGTCTTTTCCTCGGCCTCGACGCGACGGACGAGAACGCGGTCGTGCAACGGACGAAAGTTCATTGCCATGTCCCTTTAATCTGGCGTGTTACACTTTTCTGGCACTCGAGCCATGCGAGTGCCAACGCCTCGGATATGTGAACGGCCATTCAGCCCGTCAACGCCCGCCCGCAAAAAATTTCGACGAAGCGTGGCGCTGGCGGGAACAAAATCGGGGCCGCATGGGCCGCGTATTGGCTGCGTAACACGGACCATTGCCGAGCATTCGCCGCTGGGCTAGCGATAGGGAATGACCGACGCCCGCGCCGACGCGCTTCCGCCCGCCTCTCCGCTCGACCAGGATTTCAGCCGACCGGGGCGCAAGCCCGGCCGACGCAGCGGCTGGCGGCTGGTCCGGGGCGCGTGGCGCCTGCTGGTCGGCATCAAGGATTTCCTGGTGCTGGCGGCGATGCTGCTGTTCTTCGGCCTGATCTTCGCCGCGCTCAACGCCCGGCCGGGGACCAAGGCGATCACCGACGGCGCGCTCCTGCTGAAGCTGGACGGCCCGATCGTCGAGCAACCCGAAACGGTCGCGCCGCTCGCCATGCTGTCGGGGCGCAGCGTGCCGCACGAATATCGCCTGCGCGATCTGGTGCGCGCGATCGATGCCGCCAAGGATGACGGCCGGGTCAAGGTGCTGGTCCTCGACCTGGACGCGTTCGGCGGCGCCTATCCCGCGACCCTTCAGGAAGTGGGTGACGCGATCCAGCGCTTCCGTAAAGGGGGCAAGCCGGTACTGGCCTATGCCACCGCCTATACCGACGGCGCCTATCGCCTGGCCGCGAATGCCAGCGAGATCTGGGTCAACCCGCTGGGCGGCACGCTGTTCACCGGGCCGGGCGGCAATCAGCTTTACTACAAGGGCCTGATCGACAAGCTGGGCGTCACCACCCATGTCTACCGCGTCGGCAAGTTCAAATCCTTTGTCGAGCCCTACATTCGCAGCGACCAGAGCCCCGATGCGCGCGCCGCATCGCAGGCGCTGTACGGCACGCTGTTCGCGCAGTGGCGCGAGTCGGTCGCCAAGGCGCGGCCCAAGGCTCAGATCGACGCCTTCCTGACCCAGCCCGACCGCGCCGTGCTGGCCGCGAACGGCAGCATCGCCGACGCCAATCTGAAGGCCGGGCTGGTCGACAAGCTGGGCGACAAGCTCGCCTTCGGCAAGCGCGTGGCCGAGCTTGCCGGGGCCGAGGCGAACAAGCCCGCCGGTAGCTTCCGCACCATCTCCTACGCCTCCTGGGTCAAGGCCAACCCGCTGCCGACCAAGGGCGATGCAATCGGCGTGCTGACCATCGCGGGCAATATCGTCGACGGCGAGGCCGGACCCGGCACCGCCGCGGGCGAAACCATATCCAAGGCGCTGCTCGACGGGCTGGCCAAGAAGAATTTGAAGGCGCTGGTCGTCCGCGTCGATTCGCCGGGCGGCTCGGTGCTGGCGTCCGAGCAGATTCGCCAGGCGATCCTAGAGGCCAAGCGGCAGAAGCTGCCCGTCATCGTGTCGATGGGTGGCTTGGCTGCGTCGGGCGGTTACTGGGTCTCGACCCCGGCTGACCTGATCTTTGCCGAGCCGGGCACGATCACCGGATCGATCGGTATCTTCGGCATCATCCCGACCTTCGAGAATACGCTCGCCAAGATCGGCGTGACCACCGACGGCGTGAAGACCACGCCGCTGACCGGCCAGCCCGACGTGCTGGGCGGCACGACGCCGATGCTCGACACCATCCTGCAGGCGGGGATCGAGAATGGCTATCGCCAGTTCCTGACCCGCGTCGCCGAGTCGCGCCACATGACGCCCGAAAAGGTCGACACCATCGCGCAAGGACGCGTCTGGGACGGCGGCACCGCGCGCCAGATCGGGCTGGTCGACCGCTTCGGCAACCTGTCCGACGCCATTGCCGAGGCCGCGCGCCGCGCCAAGCTGGACCCGGCCAAGGTCTATCCGGAATATCTGGAGAAGAAGCCGGGCTTCGCGGCGCTGCTGGCCGAAGGGTTCGACAGCGACGATGACAGCCAGCAGGGCGGCGACGTCTTCGCCATCGCGGCGGCCGAGCGGCGTGCGGTCGCGGCCCGCGCGCTGGGCGATGTCGCGCGGCTGGCGCGGGGTGGATCGGTCCAGGCGAAGTGCCTGGAATGCGGCGCGCTGGGTCCGGTGGGCACGGCCAGCGACGAGCGCCTGCTCGACCTGCTGATCGCGCGGTTGGGGCTCTGATCTAGCCCCGCCCGCCTAATCCCCCACATCCGTTCAGCCTGAGCGAAGTCGAAGGCCAAGGGATTCCCTCGCCGCAAAGCGCGGAGCGTGCACTTCGACTTCGCTCAGTGCGAACGGAGGGTCGGGATTGTGGCGCGCCGAAACAGGCTCTGGGAAGCCGCCCCTTCCGAACCGCGCATCCCCGCGCTACCCAGACCCATCGTTTCAGGAGACGCTGCCCCCATGATCGCCATCCGCGCCGCCCGCCCCGATGACGCCGCCGCCATCGCCGCCATCTATGCGCCGCACGTCCTGGCGGGCGTCGTCTCCTTCGAGACCCAGGCCCCCGACGCCGACACGATGCGCGCGCGGATGGAGGGGGCGGGCGGCCTCTATCCCTGGATCGTCGCGACGCTGGCCGACGAAGAGGGCCGTGAAGACGCCGTGATCGGCTATGCCTATGCCGCGCGCTTCCGCGAGCGCGAGGCCTATCGCTGGGTGGTGGAGACGACCATCTATGTCGCCGACGTGTCGCAGCGCTCGGGCATCGGGCGGCTGCTCTACGAGGCGCTGGTCGACACGCTGACCGCGCAAGGCTTCACCCAGGCGATGGGCGTGATCGCGCTGCCCAATGACGGCTCAATCAAGCTGCACGAAGCGGTCGGCTTCCGCCGCGCGGGCGTCTTCCGCGAGGTCGGCCACAAGCATGGCCGCTGGATCGACGTGGGTTACTGGCAGCGCGAACTCGCCGAACCCGCCGCCCATCCGGCCGAACCGAAGCGCTTCGCCGATGTCGGCGTGGTCCGCGATCCGGTGGCGGCGAAGCATCGCTGACAACACAAATTGCGCCACCACCTTGGCGATATTATAAGACAACTTATTTCTGCAGTTAACGCGGAACATTATATGAATTTTAAATTTTGCCTTGCCCTTATTGCCGCTCTATTTTTTATGTGGGGATTCTACGCAGATTATAGCGTGCAGATAGCGCAATTCTTTGCAGGTAACCATGTTAACGACATTAGCAAGGCTGGGGCGTGGGGTGACACATTCGGCGCCTTTAACGGTTTCGTATCGTTGGCCGGCGCCTTATTTATAATTAGGACGCTAATCCTTCAGCAGGAATCTCTGAAGGAGCAGCAAAAATCTTTGGAAACACAGATCAAGGAAAATCACAAACAGAGATTTGAGTCTACTTTTTTCGAACTCCTTAAACTTCTTCGCGAGGTAAGAAACGAACTATCATTTCGACACTCGGCAGAATATATAAAGCTTGCTCCAACAGAGAATAGAAAAATACTACTAAGCCAGAGAAAAATTGGCGTAGATGCGTTAACTTATTTCTTAACAGAATTGATGAGTAATGTAAAAGCGGAAGTCGGCAGCCTAAACGCCGCATCTCGCGAAGATTTTTCGCGAATCTATGACTCCACTATGAAGCACTCTACGGAAAAAACATTTTCCCCGTACTTTCGCTTGATATACACAATTTTGAAAAAAGTCAGCTCCGACAATATATTAAATAATGATGAAAAGAATGCATACGCAAGATTACTTAGATCACAGCTAACCAATGTGGAGTTGGTTGCAATTGCTTATAATGCGCTATCCCCAAGGTCAGCAGACCTAGAGGCACTCGTTACAGAGTGTCGCTTATTTAAATACATGCCCGCGTCCCCGGGTCGGAGCCGTATTGAACGGCTTTTTGACGCCCTCGCCTTCCAGCCCCGCGATTAGAGACCAAAGCCAGTTTCGATACCCCTACCTCCTATACATTCCGCCCTCTCGGCCCCCCACCATACCAATCTAAGGCTTGGCTTTGCGCGCCCGCTTTGGCTAACGCCGTGGAGGAAGCCCCACCCGGGCACGCGCAAGGAAGGAACAGGCATCATGGCTGCCGACTGGTCGACGATCGAATCGCTCCCGCAGACCCCGCTTCTCGATCTTTTCGCGAATGATCCCAACCGGCTGGCGTCGCTCAGCCTGGATGTGGCGGGCATCCATTTCGACTGGTCGAAGACGCATCTGACGCGCGAAGCCGTCGCCGCCTTCGCCGATCTCGCCAAGGCTAAGGGGCTGGCCGCCAAGCGCGATGCGCTGTTCGGCGGCGAAGTCGTCAACGTCACCGAGGGCCGCGCGGTCGAGCACACCGCCGAGCGTGGCGAGGGCAAGGCCGAAAGCGTCGCCGTGGCGCGCCAGTCGCACGCCCGGATGCGCGCGCTGATCGACGCGATCGAGGCGGAGGCGCTCGGGCCGATCCGCCATGTCCTGCACATCGGCATCGGTGGTTCGGCGCTCGGCCCAGACCTGCTGGTCGACGCGCTGGGCCGCGACAGCGACCGCTATGACGTGGCGATCGTGTCCAACGTCGACGGCGTCGCGCTGGAGGAGGTGTTCAAGCGCTTCGACCCCGCCGCCACGTTGCTGGTCGTCGCGTCGAAGACCTTCACCACGACCGAGACGATGCTGAACGCCACCTCGGCGCTCCAGTGGATGACCGAGAGCGGTGTCGAGGACCCCTATGGCCGCGTCATCGCGCTGACCGCCAATCCCGAAAAGGCCGTCGAATGGGGCGTGGACGAAACCCGCATCCTGCCCTTCGCCGAGTCGGTCGGCGGCCGCTATTCGCTCTGGTCGACCATCGGCTTCCCCGCCGCGCTGGGCCTGGGCTGGGACGCGTTCGAGGAACTGCTGGAGGGCGCGGCCGAGATGGACCGCCATTTCCGCCTGACCGATCTGGCGCAGAACGCGCCTGCGCTCGCCGCCTTTGCCGACCTGTACTACACCCAAGTCCGCCATGCCGAAACGCGCGCGCCCTTCGCCTATGACGAGCGTCTGCGCCTTCTCCCCTCCTATCTCCAGCAGCTGGAGATGGAGTCGAACGGCAAGGGCGTGACCGTCGACGGCCAGCCAGTCGGCCGCCCGACCGCCGCGATCACCTGGGGCGGCGTCGGAACCGACGCGCAGCATGCGGTGTTCCAGCTGCTCCACCAGGGCACGCACCTCGTCCCCGTCGAGTTCATCGCGGTGATCGAGCCGGGCGACGTGCTGAGCGACGACCATCACCGCCAGCTGCTGCTCAACGCGTTCGCGCAAGGAGCGGCGCTGATGAAGGGGAAGAAAACCGACGACCCCGCGCGCAGCTATTCGGGCGATCGTCCGTCCTCGACCATCCTGCTCGACACGCTCGACCCGCGCACGCTGGGCGCGCTGATCGCCTTCTACGAGCACCGCGTGTTCGTGAACGGCGTGCTGCTGGGCATCAACAGCTTCGACCAGTTCGGCGTCGAGCTGGGCAAGGAAATGGCCAAGGCGGCGGACCAGGGCGGCCAGGAGTTCGACCCCTCGACCGAGGACCTGATCAAGCGGGCTTTTGGCTGACCCGATCCTCCCCGCTCGCGGGGAGGGGACCAGCGAAGCTGGTGGAGGGGGCGTGCCGCGAGGAACGACCTTTGCGGAAGCCCCCCTCCGTCAGCGCTTCGCGCCGCCACCTCCCCGTGCCGGGGAGGATTTGAAATATCGATCACTGTCAGGGGGACACTGAACTTGGCTCGGTGTCCCCCGTTGTGCTTTTAGGCGGGTCTGCCGCCCCAATCCCCCGGAGAAACCGTTCCCATGGCTGACTATGACTATGACCTGTTCGTCATCGGGGCGGGCTCTGGCGGTACGCGCGCGTCGCGGGTCGCGGCGGCGCATGGCGCGCGCGTGGCGGTGGCCGAGGAGTACCGGGTCGGCGGCACGTGCGTCATCCGCGGCTGCGTGCCGAAGAAGCTGCTCGTCTACGGCGCGCATTTCGCCGAGGACCTGAAGGACGCGCGCCGCTTCGGCTGGCAGGTGCCGAGCGAGTGCGAATTCTCATGGACGACCCTGCGCGACAATGTCTTGTCGGAGGTCGACCGGCTGAACGGCGCCTATAAGAAGACGCTGGAGAGCCACAATGTCGAGATCATTGGCCAGCGCGCCGTCGTCACCGGCCCGCACAGCATCCGCCTGGCCGATGGGACCGAGAAGACCGCCGACAAGATCCTGATCGCGGTCGGCGCGCATCCGGCCGTCCCCTCCTGCCCCGGCCATGAGCATGGCATCACCTCGAACGAGGCGTTCCATCTCGATTCAATTCCCAAGCGTGTCCTGATCGCGGGCGCGGGCTATATCGCCAACGAGTTTGCGGGCGTGTTCCACCAGTTCGGCGCGCACGTTACCCTCATCAACCGCAGCAAGGACATCCTTCGCGGATACGACCTGACGATCCGCGACCGGCTGCTCCAGATTTCGATGATGAAGGGGATCGAGTTCCGCTTCGACGCGACGTTCGAGGGGATCGAGAAGATGGACGATGGCTGCCTGAAGGTGTCCATGTCCAATCACGAGCCGATGATCGTCGACCTGGTGATGTTCGCGACCGGCCGCCTGCCCAACACCCACGGCCTGGGGCTGGAGACGGCGGGCGTCGAGCTGGACGATCACGGCGCGGTCAAGGTGGACGACGAGAATCGCTCGACCTGCCCCAGCATCTATGCGGTCGGCGACGTGACCAACCGGGTCCAGTTGACCCCCGTCGCGATCCGCGAGGGACAGGCCTTTGCCGACACGGTGTTCGGCGCCAAGCCGACCCGCGTCGATTACGACTGCATCCCCGCCGCCGTGTTCAGCCATCCGCCGATGGCGGGCGTCGGCATGACCGAGGCGCAGGCGCGCCAGACGCTGGGATCGGTGCAGGTCTATACCTCCGACTTTCGCCCGATGAAGAATGTGCTGGCAGGCCGCGAGGAGCGCGCGCTCTACAAGATGGTGTGCGACGGCGACACCGGCCGCGTCGTCGGGCTGCACATGATCGGCCCCGATGTGCCCGAAATCCTCCAGGCCGCCGCGATCGCGGTGAAGGCGGGGCTGACCAAGGCGCAGTTCGACGCCACCGTCGCGCTGCACCCGACCATGTCGGAAGAACTGGTCCTGATGCGCTGACGCCGGGCACGCCCCCCCGGTGTCTCACCGGGGGGCGAACATGACCGTTTTGCAATGATTTGTATATCGCGTGTAAAGTTATCGCGATTTAACAGAGCCTTCCAGCCAAGTCGTTAAGGCAGCGCGATAAAGGCAAGTGAGATGAGTGGAACTGGTATGAGTGAGCAGCGTGTGACCTTCGAACAGGTGATCGCCTATGCGCAGGCCGCGATGGACGGCGCCGATGCGCTGAACCAGCCGCTGGCGGGCAATCACATCGCCGCCGGACTGGAGATATTGCGCGCCGCGCACCAGCGTGCCGGAGAGGCCCCGACGGCATGATCCTTCAGGCCACCTCGTCGCCCTTCCCGTCGTCCAGCGCAGTGGCGCGTCGATGCGCCGGGCGATCCCGGAGGCGACCGATATAGGCCATGATCGCGTCGGTCTTGGGAATCAGCCCGAACTGGGTGAACCACATCAGCTGCGATCCCAGATAGACGTCCGCCGCCGTAAAGCGCTCTCCCGCGATATAGGGATGCTCCGCCACTGCCGCGTCGATCACGCCCACGGCCCGGTCGAAATCGCCATAGCCCGCCATACGCTGTTGTTCGGTCGTCGGGGTCACGCCCAGCGCCCGGTTGGTGATCGCCGCCTCCAACGGCCCCGCCGCGAAGAACAGCCAGCGATAATAACGCGCCTGCTCCTGCGGAAGCGGTGCCAGCTCGGCATCGGGAAAAACTTCGGCCAGATAGGCACAGATCGCCGCCGTCTCCGTCACCACCTGCCCCAGATGCACGATGGCCGGTACCTTCATCATCGGATTGATCGCGCGATAGCCGGGCGCGATCATCGTCGTCCCGTAATCCAGCACGACCGTTTCATAGGTCGCCCCGGTTTCCTCCAGCATCCAGCGCGCGATGCGACCACGCGACTGGGGGTTGGTGTACAGCGTCAGGTCGGCGGTCATCGGGGGCTCCGTGGGCAATGGCGGAAATGGGCTCAGGCGCGGTCGAGATGGCGGTGCAGAAAAGCGATCGTCCGTGCCCAGGCCTGGGTCGCCGCCGCCGCGTTATAGCGTTCGGCCGAGCTATCATTGTTGAAGGCATGGTCGACGCCCGGATAGGTGAACGCCTCGACCGAACGCCCTGCCGCCTTCAGCGCCGCGACCCAGGGCTCGCCGGTTGCGTTCACCCGCGCATCCTTGCCCGCATAATGGAGCATCAGGGGCGACCGGACCCTGACCGCCTCGCCGGGGTTCGGCGCCGGCCCGTAATAGGCCACGCCCGCCGAAAGCGCCGGGCCCGCCGCCACCGCCAGCCGATTGACGAACGCCCCGCCCCAGCAGAAACCGACCGCACCGACCCGGCCGGTCCCCGCCTTTTCGGCGGCGGCATGGGCCATCATCGCCCGCGCCTGGGCGAGCGCCAGATCATAATCCAGCGTCCCGATCAGCGTGCGCGCGCGGTCCTCATCGGCTGGCGTGCCGCCTTGCGGAGCAAGCAGATCGGGGGCGATGGCGTGGAAACCCGCCAGCGCCACGCGCCGCGCGACATCCTCGATATGCGGGGTCAGCCCCCGATTCTCGTGGATGACCAGCACCGTGCCGAGCCGCTTCTTCATGCCCTTGGGACTAGCCAGATACGCCGCCGAGCGGGCACCGGCCTCCATTCCCTCATGGCGATCGATGCGCAGCCGGGCGTCATGCGGGTCGGTCAACGCCGCGGCAGCCGGGCTGGCGGATATGCCGAGGATCAGCGCCTCTGCGGCGGCGACCGATCCGGCGAGCGCGGTCATCTGGCGAAGCAGGGTACGGCGGTCGTGATGCTCGTGGGTGAAGGCATCATAGATCCGGACGGCGCGGTCGCGCAGCGAATCGGTTGGGGGGATATCAGTCATGCGGGCATCCTCCACTGATGGTCGTGGGTTCGGCATGGTGCCGGATATCTTCGTCACGACCCTGCCGACGAACATAGTCGGATGCGACGCCATGGGATAGCTTGCATCGAACCGATGGGGGCTGACGATATGATGACAATCTTCGCATGGGCCTTGTTACAGGCGCAGACGGTTCCGCCCGCAGAACCGCCCCCACCCCCACCGCTGCACGGCAGCGGCAGGCCCATGACCTGCCCGGTCGGCGGGGAGGCCTTTTCCGCATGGCAGGTGACCATGTATTCCACTTATGGCGAGCGGCCCGACGGGCGGCCCTTCAGCTATATGCCCTTCCCCTTCCCCCTGCCCGAATGCCCCGGCAATCACCTGGTGGTGTTCAATGATTTTTCCGATGCGGAACAGGCGGCGTTGGCGACGCTGATCGCTTCGCCCGACTATGCCAAGCTGGTCGCGGATGGCGAAGGACAGCATTACCGCGCTTCCTGGCTTGCGACGCGGTTGGGTCGGCCGGAAGGGGATGCACTGGGGTGGTTGCACCAGGCCTTATGGGCCACGACGCCGGGGGCCAATGATGGCCCCGACGATCCCGCCAATGCGGCACGACGCCAGCGCTACGCGCGGGAATTCGTCGCGCGCGTCCACGCCCTGCCCGCCGAAACCAGTGTCGCGGATCGACTCTGGCTGACCGCGCGGGCGGCCAACCAGCTGCGCCAGTTGAGCGATTTTGCCGGTGCGGAGGCGATGCGCAAGGCGGCGCTGCCGCTGGTCGGCCAGCACGGTACCGACAAGAACTGGAGCGTCTATCTGGACAAGCTGGGACGGGTCATCGCCCGCCGCGATGCGTCCCCCGAACCGCTCGACATGATCCCGTCGGAGGTGGCCGCGGATCGTTGCCATCGGTCGGATATCAAGCCGCTCAGCCGGGCCGATCGTCGCCTGTGCGCCGCTGCCATCAAGGAAGAACGCGCTGCGAATTAGAGCATGATGACATGAGACTAACTCACCCCTCCCCTTCAGGGCAGGGGCTCTCCTTGGTTCAACGCAACGTCATCACCGTCTAGAACTGATCGGGCAAGCCGAGCCGACGAGACACGTCACGCCAAACCCCGGCCTTGAAAGGCGACCCCGGACACGCCGATCCCCCCTTAACAAAAAGGCCGCCCCTTTGCAGGGACGGCCTTTCCTGTCGGCTTTTGGAACCCATTACGCTCCGAGCGGACTGGGCGACCCAAACGGTCCCGCGCCCCGACGGGTCTTGGGGATCGACGTCCCCGCCTTGGCGATCGGGGTGGTCTTTTGCTTGGGATCGTCGCGGCCGATATCGTCGCCCGCGATCAGCTTCTTGATCTCGTCACCCGACAGCGTCTCATATTCGAGCAGCGCCCCGGCCAGCAGGTGGAGCTGGTCGACATGCTCGGTCAGGACGTGCTTGGCACGATGCAGGCCACCCTCGACGATCGACTTGATCTCGTCATCGATCAGCTGTGCGGTCTGGTTGGACATGCGCACCGGCTGGCTGGACGAATAGCCCAGGAAGCTCTCGCCCTCCGGCTGGGCATATTCGACCGGGCCGACCTTGTCCGACATGCCCCACTTCGTGACCATGTCGCGCGCCAGACCCGTGGCGTACTGGATATCGCCGCTCGCGCCGCTCGACACCTTGTCATAGCCGAAGATGATCTCTTCGGCGACGCGCCCGCCCATGGCGACCGCCAGGTTCGCGTACATCTTGTCACGGTGATAGCTGTACGAGTCGCGCTCCGGCAGGCGCATCACCATGCCCAGCGCACGGCCGCGCGGGATGATCGTCGCCTTGTGGATCGGATCCGACGCCGGTTCGTGCAGCGCGATGATCGCATGGCCCGCCTCGTGATAAGCGGTCATGCGCTTCTCGTCCTCGGTCATGACCATCGAGCGGCGTTCCGCGCCCATCATGACCTTGTCCTTGGCTTCCTCGAACTCGGCGCTGGCGACCAGGCGCTTGCCCTTGCGCGCGGCCATCAGCGCGGCCTCGTTGACCAGGTTCGCCAGATCCGCGCCCGAGAAGCCCGGCGTGCCGCGCGCGATGACGCGGGCGTCGACGTCGGGAGCCAGCGGCACCTTCTTCATATGGACTTCGAGGATCTTCACGCGGCCGTCGATATCCGGGCGCGGCACCACGACCTGACGGTCGAAGCGGCCGGGACGCAGCAGCGCGGGGTCGAGCACGTCGGGGCGGTTGGTCGCGGCGATGATGATGATGCCCTCATTGGCCTCGAAACCATCCATCTCGACCAGCAGCTGGTTCAGCGTCTGCTCGCGCTCGTCATTGCCGTTGCCCAGGCCTGCACCGCGATGGCGGCCGACCGCGTCGATTTCGTCGATGAAGACGATGCAAGGGGCCGACTTCTTGGCCTGTTCGAACATGTCGCGCACGCGGGATGCGCCGACGCCGACGAACATTTCGACGAAGTCCGAACCCGAAATGGTGAAGAAGGGCACGCCCGCCTCACCCGCAATCGCGCGGGCGAGCAGCGTCTTGCCCGTACCCGGCGAGCCGACCAGCAGCGCGCCCTTCGGGATCTTGCCGCCGAGGCGTGCGAACTTCGACGGGTCCTTCAGAAACTCGACGATTTCCTGCAGCTCCTCGCGCGCTTCGTCGATGCCGGCCACATCGTCGAAGGTCACCTTGCCTTCCTTCTGGGTCAGCATGCGCGCGCGGCTCTTGCCGAAGCCCATCGCGCCGCTGGCCCCGCCGCCCTTCTGCATCTGGCGCAGCACGAAGAAGGCTATGCCGATGAACAGCAGGAAGGGCAGCGAATTATAGAGCATCAGCATCCAGATGGACGGCCCTTCCTCGGTCTTCGCCGTGAAGGTCACGCCCTTTTCGCGCAGGCGCGGGATCAGCTGCGAATCGGGAACCGGGGTGGTGCGGAACTTCTCGCCCGACGACAGCTGGCCGGTGATCGAATCGCGCGAGATCGTCGCGGTCTTCACCGTGCCCTCGTCCACCTTGTCCAGGAAGGTGGAATATTCGATCTGATTGCCGCTCTGCGCCGACGAGCCTGCGCCCGACAGGCTGACGAACAGGGCGAGCGCCATCAGGATGCCCACCCAGATCAACAGGCTCTTCATCCAGGGGTTGCCGCCCCCATTGGGATCGGGGCTCTGCTGCTTGTCGTTGTCGTTCATCGGTGCCGGATACCTTTCGGTGTCCAAGATAGGCATGACGAGGTTAATGGCAATGGAACAAGACCGATCATTGTGATCGTCGGCTAAGGCAATCCTCCCCGGCACGAGGACGTGTCAGGCCGAAGGTCTGACGGAAGGGGGCTTCCTCAAAGTGCGTCGCTGGTGGCGCTCCCCCTCCACCATGCTTCGCATGGTCCCCCTCCCCGTACCGGGGAGGATCAGCCTGTCTTCCTCGGCGGGGCGGGGCGGAAACGCCAGACGCCGGAGCGGACGCTGGCGATCACCCCGGCCTGGGTCGCGCGGCTGCCATGTGCCAGCGATTCGAGCAGTTTTTCGATATTGCTCCCCTCACTCCAGGCGGGGGCTTCGATCCCGGCAGCGGCGCGCACCGTGCCGATCGCCCGGCGCGCCAGCCGCCGCCCCAGTTCGCGCGGCAGGTCGGCCGCCTGGATACGGACATTATCGCCATCGATCTGCGCCCGCTCCTGCCACAGCCAGTCGACCGTCGCGCGCAGATCGGTATCCGCCTCGGCCAGCTGCGCCGCCGCCCGCGCCAGCTGCGCGACGCCCAGCCACTCATGCCCGTCGAGCAACTGGCGGAAGCGCGTGCGGTCATGGCGCGGATCGTGATTGGCCGGATCGTCGACGAACGGTGCTTCGGCCCGGCGCACGATCTGGCGCAGCTCGGCGCGACGCCAGTCGAGCAGCGGACGCAGCACGACCATATCGGCGATCACCGTCCGGGCCCGCACGCCTGACAGGCCCGACAGCCCCGCCCCCCGCGCCGCGCGCATCAGGAAGGTCTCGGCCTGGTCGTCGGCATGATGCGCGGTCAGGATCGCGGCCGCCCCGATCGCACCGGCATGGTCAGCGAGCAGCGCGTATCGTGCCTCGCGCGCCTGGGACTGGATGCTTGCCCCGGCGATCGGAATGTCGGGGCGCAGGCAGTGATGCGGGACGCCCAGCGTCGCGCAATGATCTGCGACCATCCGCACTTCGTCGGCGGCCTCGGCGCGAAGGCCATGGTCGACCGTCGCCACCGCAACACGCCCCGGAAAGGCAGCCACCGCCAGCGTCAACATCGCCATGCTGTCCGGCCCGCCGGATACCGCCAGCAATAGGGGAGCCGCATCGGCATGGAGATCGTGAAGAAGCGTCAGATCGGCGGCGAAGCGCGCAATCTGATCGACGGCCGTGGCATCGGTGGCCATGATGCTCTCAAAACTGGTCAGGGATGCGCGCCCTCTGGCCCTTCCGCCGTACCAGTGCAAGGGGTTTCGTGGCTGTGCTCGCTTCTCGGCTAGAGTGGAATCGCCTGAGATGGAGCCCCCCTCCCCTTCAGGGGAGGGGCCGGGGGGTGGGGCGTATCAACGGGCGCGGCGCTCGTGGAAAGGCCCCACCCCAACCCCTCCCCTGAAGGGGAGGGGCTTGCGTCGATTCAAGGCAGTGTCATCCTCCCCTCAAAGGGGATGAGCAGGATTTACTGGCACTTCGCCGCACTGCGGCCGCTGGCGATCTGGCCCTTCATCGCCGCGGACAGCTTGGCGCCATAGACGTCGCTGAGTTCGTCATAGACCTTGCAGGCATCGGCGGGCTTGTTGAGCTTGGTCAGCGCCTGGCCGAGATAGAGCAGACTGTCGGGCGCGCGCTCGCCGTCCGGAAATTTCTTGTAATTCTCATAGAAGGCCATCGACGCCAGGCTGGGCTTGCCGGAATCCAGATAGCTGCGCCCCAGGAGGTTCTGCGCGAAGCTCGCGCGACGGCTCTTGGGATAATCGGCGACCATCTTCTTCAGCGCGGCCTCCGCTTCCGGATAGCGCTTGGCCTGCCACAGGCGATAGCCATAGAGATACGCGTCTTCCGCCGGATCGCCGGTCGAGGGTTTGTCGACCGCCGCCGGAGTCGCCGTCGCGGTGTCACCGGTGACGACCGAGGGGGCCGCCGGGGTCTTGGTCGGACGTGTCGATCCGGTCGCGGCGGGCGCTGGCGTGTCGAGCGGCGCGCTCTGGCCCGCAGGTGCGATCGGCGCGGGGCCGGACTCCAGCGCCTTCAGCCGCGCCTCGGTGGCGCGCTTATAGGCGTCGAACTGATCCTGAAGCTGGCGGGTGCGATAGCCATTCTGCTCGATCTGGCCGGTCAGCCCGGCCATCTGCTCTTCCAGCGAGGTCACGCGCGAGGTCAGGTCGGACAGCGCGCTGGAGGCGGGCACGCCCGGCGCCTGCGTCTGGGTCTGCGGCGCAGTGATCTCGGGCTGGACATAGCCGCCCGCGCCGTTCGGGAAGACCTTGCGCTGGACGGCGCGCATTTCGCTTTCCAGCTTGCCGACCCGGCCCTCGACATTGGATTGGGCGGTGGCGGCGGTCGGCAGGATCATCACGGCCGCGACCCCGGCCAGCAACAGGTTACGCATCGGTCTCACCCCCCGGTGGGCTGGTTATGAAAGGGACAGGGCAACCCTGCCCTGCCCCGGCTGTCTCCAGCCTTAAGATTCCGCTTCTTACAAATCCGCCGGTGCCGTGGTGGCAGGCGAAGGCGACGGTGCAGGCGTTGGGGCATTGCCGCCCGCCTCGCTGCTGGCGCCCGTCGTCGTGCGACGCTGGGGCCGCTCGCGCAGCGGGGTGCGGACGGTGGGCGCGGGCGTGGCGGCCGGCACCGGAGCCCCCGACAGCCGCGCGCCGATCGCCTGCGGGTCGATCCGCACGTCCTTGATCGCGCGCGATCCGTCACCCAGCGGCGGGATCGGCTTGCCGTCCAGCGTCACCGTCAGCTTGTCGGGGCGGCCGACATTGAGCAACGGTCCCTTGGCGGTGGCGGGCACCTCATAGCTTTCGCCCGGCTTCAGCGTGCCCATCTTCAGCGTGACATTGTCGGCGTCATAGACACGCAGCCAGACATCGCCATTGGCGGTCAGCACGACCTTGCCCGCCGTCACCGGCGTCGGGCTGGGCGCAGGCGTGGGAGCGGGCGCCGCGCTGTTGGCCAGCGGCGTCGCGCTGGGCACTTCCTGCGCGGTGCGGTCGCGGCGGAACAGGTCGGTGCCGTACCACAGCCCGGCGATGACCAGCAGGGCCAGCGCGATCCCAAGACCGACGATGGCCAGCCCGCGCGACGGCACCCGCGACGGGTCGACGATGTCCTGCGGGACATATTCGTTCACGCGGCGGCCCAGCTTGTCGACATCGGCGCGCACCGCCTGCGCGATCGCGACCTCGTCGGCGCCGACCGCACGGGCATAGGCCTTGGCGAAGCCGACCGCATAGGTGGCCGACGGCAGGCTCTGATAATCGGATGCCTCGATCGCCGCGAGGTGACGACTGGGGATGCGCGTGCGCGCACCGATATCGCCCAGCGATAGCCCCTGCGCCTCACGCGCCATGCGCAGGACGTCACCGGCGCGGGCAGGTGCCGCTGGTGCGGCATCGTGGCCGGGATTGACCTCGTCCATTCTCAACTCCGAAGCGACCATGGCCCACCCCATGATCGCGGTCGTTCTTTCAGACGGTTGGGATCAAGTCAACGCGAACACCTGACCTGGATCAGGCCAATTCCACACCGTTCGTCGCAGCCCAGGCACCAAGCGCCCCGCGCATGTCACGCACCGGATGCGCGAGCAGCCGTGCCATCTCGGCGGTGATCGCGTCTCGGTCGAGCGAGCGGATCATTGCCTTGACCGGGCCGACCGCCGCCGGGGTGATCGACAGCCGGTCGATGCCGAGACCAATCAGCGCCATCGCCTCTAGAGGCCGTCCGCCCATCTCGCCGCACACGCCGACCGGCACCCCCGCTGCGCGCGCCGGATCGACCACCCGGCGCAGGAAGCGCAGGATGGACGGGCTGAGCCAGTCGTACCGCTCGGCCAGCTTGGGATTGGCGCGATCGGCGGCGAACAGGAACTGGGTCAGGTCGTTGGTGCCGATCGACAGGAAATCGACATTGGGCAGGATCAGGTCGAGCTGTTCGGCGAGCGCAGGCACCTCCAGCATCGCGCCATAGCGGACATCGAGCGGCAGGCGACGACCCCGCGAGCCCAGCCAGGCCCGCTGCGCCTCGAACAGCGCCTTGGCCTCGTCGAACTCCCAGGCCTCCGACACCATGGGGAACATGACGTGGAGCGTGCGCCCCGACCCTGCCTCGATCAACGCGCGCGCCTGCGCCTTCATCAGCCCGTCGCGCTCCAGCGCCAGCCGTAGCGCGCGCCAGCCCATGGCCGGGTTCTCTTCGTCCCCCGGATCGGTGTTCAGGTAAGGCAGCGCCTTGTCCCCGCCGATATCGATGGTGCGGAACACGACCGGACGATCGCCCGCCGCCTCCATCACGTCGCGGTACAGCCGCTGCTGCCGCTCGCGCTGCGGCAGGGTGGCGGAGACCAGGAACTGGAACTCGGTGCGGAACAGGCCGATGCCGTCCGCGCCCGTCGTGTCGAGCGCGGCGGCGTCGTCGCGAAGCCCGGCATTGACCATCAGGGTGACGCGGTGGCCGTCCTTGGTCACCGGCGGCACGTCGCGCAACGCCGCAAAGGCCGCGCGCCGCTTCTGCCGAAGTTCGAGCTTGGCGTCGAACGCCTCCTCCATCGCGGCGGTCGGACGGACCAGCACGCTGCCCTCCGACACATCGAGCAGCAACTGGTCGCCGTCCGCGATCTGGCGGCGCACATCGCTGACCCGGCCCAGCACCGGCACGCCCATGGCGCGCGCGACGATGATGACATGCGCGGTCAGCGACCCTTCCTCCAGGATCACGCCCTTCAGCCGCCGCCGGTCATATTCCAGCAGCTCGGCCGGACCCAGGTTGCGCGCGATCAGGATCGTGTCCTGACGCAGGCCCAGCTGCGCCGCCGTGCCCATCTGGCCCGATACGATGCGCAGCAGCCGGTTGGACAGGTCCTCCAGGTCGTGCATCCGGTCGGCGAGCAACGGATCGTCGATCTGGCGCATCCGCTGGCGCGTGCGCTGCTGCACCCGCTCGATTGCGGCCTCGGCGGTCAGGCCGCTGTCGATCGCCTCGTTGATGCGGCGCGCCCAGCCCTCGTCATAGGCGAACATCTTGTAGGTCTCGATGACCTCGACATGTTCGCCCGCGACGCCGAACTCGGCCTCGCGCGCCATGCGGTCGATCTGTTCGCGCATTTTGTCGAACGCGGCATAGACCCGGCGGCGCTCGGCATCGATATCCTCGGCGACCGTATGTTCGACGACGATTCGCGGCTGGTGATAAACGGCAAAGCCGCTGCCCATGCCCTCGACCAGTTTCTGGCCCGACAGCCGGATCGTCGCGGTCATCTGCGGCCGCGTGCCCGCCGCCCCCGCCGCGTCGATCAGCCCGGCATTGGCGATCAGCTCGGACAGGACCATCGCGACGGTCTGCAGCGCCTCGATCTCGACATCGGCATATTTGCGCGGTTCGCTGTGCTGCACCGCCAGCACGCCCACCGCCCGCTCGCGCCGGATGATCGGCACGCCCGCAAAGCTGTGGAAACGATCCTCGCCCGTCTCGGGCTTATAGGCGAAGTCGGGATGGCTGGCGGCCTCATCGAGGTTCAGCACCTCGACATCCTCGGCGATCGTGCCGACCAGCCCCTCGCCCAGCGCCAGCTTGGTGACGTGCACCGCCTCCTCGGCCAGGCCGCGCGTCGCGAACAGCTCCAGCACCCCTTCGCGCAGGAGGTAGATCGAACAGACCTCGCTCCCGATCGCCTCGCCGATGATCTGGACCACCTGGTTCAGCTTGGCTTGGGCGGGGGTGCGCGACGCCATGACGTCGTGCAGACGAACGAGGATCTCGCGGGCGGATGCGGCGGCCGAAACGGGCATGGGGATAGGGCTAACAGACGGAGTGCGGCGGTGTCATGCGCTAATATCGCACGCGCGTGCCTTTTGATCGCGGCGGCGCCCCGCCGACCGGGACGGCGGCGAAATCAGCATCCGCCCGCCAAGGCCGTGCGGTCGATCTCCGCCACCGACCGCACGCCGGTCAGCGTCATCGCCACCCTCATCTCGGCGGCAACCAGGCGGAGCAGATTGGCGACACCCGCCTCCCCGTCCGCCGCCAGCGCATAGATGAACGCGCGGCCCAGCATCACCGCATCCGCACCCAGCGCCAGCATCCGCACCACGTCCAGCCCCGAGCGCACGCCCGAATCCGCCAACAGCTTCAGCTCGCCCGCCACCGCATCGGCGATGCGGGGCAGCGCGCGGGCGGTGGAGGACACGCCGTCCAGCTGTCGCCCGCCATGGTTGGACACCACGATCCCGTTCGCGCCGAAGCGCACCGCGTCGCGCGCATCCTCGGGGTCCAGGATACCCTTGATGACGATGGCGCCCTTCCAGACATCGCGGATCCACTCCAGGTCGCGCCACGCGATCGAGGGGTCGAAGTTCGCACCCAGCCACCCGATATAATCCTCCAGCGCGGTCGGCTTGCCGCGATAGGCCGAGATATTGCCCAGGTCATGCGGCCGTCCGCGCAGTCCCACATCCCAGGCCCAGCGCGGATGCGTCGCCGCCTGCACCATCCGACGGAACGCCGCATTCGGCCCCGACATGCCCGAATGCGCATCGCGATAGCGCGAACCCGGCACCGGCATGTCGACGGTGAAGACCAGGGTCGTCACCCCCGCCGCCTGCGCCCGCTCCAACGCATCGCGCATGAAGCCCCGGTCCTTCAGCACATAAAGCTGGAACCAGATCGGCGCGGAGGACGCCGCCTGCACCTCCTGGATCGCGCAGACCGAGACGGTCGAAAGCGTAAAGGGCACCCGCGCCGTCGCCGCCGCCCGCGCCGCCTGCACCTCGCCCCGCCTGGCATACATGCCGGTCAGCCCGACCGGCGCCAGCACCACCGGCATGGCGAGCGGGGTGCCGAACAGCTCGGTCTCCAGGCTGAGATCCGCGACGTTGCGCAGCACCCGCTGGCGCAACGCGATCCCGGCCAGATCGTCGACATTGCAGCGCAGCGTATGCTCGGCATTCGCGCCGCCATCGATATAATGGAACAGGAAGGGCGGCAGGCGACGCCGCGCGGCCTCCCGATAGTCGGTGGGGGCGGAAATAATCATCGTAAAAACACCTTCCGGCAACCTTTTGCCAAAGCCTTGGTGCGCCGCCTGGCCATCAACGCCACACCCTCGCCACGCCGCTTCGGGAATAACGGCGGCGTCTCGGCCGCCGCCATGGGCTCATCCCTGCTTGGCCGGGAGTGTAAGTTCGAGCGTGCATTGAATGACCGTGCCGCTCGTCGCCTGCCGCACGACCACACCAGCCGGGGCGGATACGACCGTCTGGACATCGTCGCGCGCAACGAGCAGTCGAAGCGGCGGTTCGCCCGGAGCATCGATCACGAAGCCGCCGCGCTCCGTCGGGCTGGCCGCCACGCCGAACTTCTGCCCGATACACGTCGCAAGCGGCTCGGGCCCGACCTGCGTCAGGACCAGCACATTGCCATCATCATGATGGCCCGCCCGTTCCAGGGCACAGGCGCCGGTGAGCAGGACAGGTACGAGCGCGAGCAGGCGAAGCGTTGTCATACACCCGTCCCTATCGCCACGGTCAGGACAGCGTCGAGCCGAATTGCCATCATGACCGATTTTTCAGCAATGACCGCGTGTCGGCACTACCGGGTTCGCTACCACGGCAGCACGCCCAAAAGGGCCACACGACATTTTGAGCTGGCGCACCCGACAGGATTCGAACCTGTGGCCTCTGCCTTCGGAGGGCAGCGCTCTATCCAGCTGAGCTACGGGTGCGTAGGCTGGCCGGTTAGCATCGCCCGCCACCCTGCGCCAGCCCTTTTTATGCCGCCACCGCTTTTCCGGCCTTGGCAGCGGGCGCAGGCGTCTTGGGGCGATAGGCGCAAAGATCCTCGACCGGGCAGCGCCAGCATTCGGGGCGCCTGGCCTTGCAGATATAACGGCCGTGCAGGATCAGCCAGTGGTGCGCATGCAGCCGGAACGGCGCGGGCGTCGCCTTGTCCAGCTTCAGCTCGACCGCCAGCACCGTCTTGCCCTTGGCCAGGCCGGTGCGGTTGCAGACGCGGAAGATATGGGTGTCGACCGCGAAGGTCTCGTGCCCGAAGGCGGTGTTGAGCACGACATTGGCGGTCTTGCGACCGACACCGGGCAACCGCTCCAGCGCGGCGCGATCCTCGGGCACCTCGCCGCCATGATCGTCGACCAGCATCTGCGACAGCGCGATGACGTTCTTGGCCTTGGTGTTGAACAGGCCGATCGTCTTGATGTGGGCTCTGAGCCCTTCCTCACCCAGGTCGAGCATCTTTTGCGGCGTATCGACCTCGGCGAACAGGGCGCGCGTCGCCTTGTTCACCCCCACATCGGTCGCTTGCGCCGACAGCGCGACGGCGACGACCAGCGTATAGGGGTTGCGATATTCCAGCTCGGTCTCGGGGTGCGGGTTCGCCTCCGCCAGCCGGTGGTAGAATTCGACGATATCGGCCTTCTTCACGGGCGTTACAGACCCAGCACGTCGCCCATGCGATAGCGCCCCGGCGCCTGCCCCGCGAGCCAAAGCGCCGCGCGCACCGCGCCGCGCGCGAAGATCGTGCGGTCCTGCGCGAAATGGCCGAGCGTCACCCGCTCGCCCTCGCCCGCGAAGATCACCTCATGGTCGCCGATCACCGAGCCACCGCGCAAAGCCGCCAGGCCGATCGTCCCCTCGGTACGCGCGCCGACCAGCCCGGCGCGCCCGTCAACGCGCAGCTCGGACAACGGATGCCCCCGCCCGGCCGCCGCCGCCTCGCCCAGCAGCAGCGCGGTGCCGGAAGGCGCATCGACCTTGTGCCGGTGGTGCATCTCGGTGATCTCGATATCCCAGTCGCTGCCCAGCCGCGCCGCCGCCTCGCGCACCAGATTGGCGAGCAAGGTGATGCCGAGCGAGGTGTTGCCGGTCTGGAGCACCGCGATGTCGGCGGCGGCGGCGTCGATCGCGGCGTGCTGCGCCGGGGAAAGGCCGGTGGTGCCGATCACGATGGGGGTCCGCGCCGCCCGCGCCGCCGCCAGATGCACGTCGAGCGCGCCGGCGATCGAGAAGTCGACCAGCACGTCGGCCGACTTGGCCAGCGCATCGGGATCGTCGCGCGAGTCGCACCCGCCCGCCAGCGTCGCACCCTCGCCCTCGATCAGGTCCGCGATGGCGCGGCCCATGCGCCCGGCGCTACCGTAGATACCGATGGCGGTCATGCGGGGGTTCCGGTGGCGAAGCGGGAGAAGATCGTCATGCGGCGTTCCTTGGCACAGGTCCGGGCGAAGGGAAACCGACGGTTAGCCACGGCGGAAAGGATCGGCGATCATTGGCATTGCGGATCGCATAATTTTTTATTGCCAACCCCGCTGCCGAGCCGATGATCCGTGATGAAGAGCGGCCACTGCCCAGTTTGGCGACGGGGACGAACAACGTTGCATAGCGCGACAAGGATACTGATGATCGCAGTGCTGCCCCTGCCACTCATCGCTTGTGGGAAACGCGAAATGTCCCCGACACCGGAACAATTCCATTCCGAGCAGCAGCAATCCACCTACGGGCCCACGAGTGATTGGCGGCTCTCCAATGCGACGTGGTCCCGTTCTACTCAAAAAATGCGCGATCGGGCCTATCTGTTTTGCTGGCAAAAGCGGCGTGGTGATCCACTATGCCCGCCGTCGCAGGATTTCGCACTCATCCTCGCCAATCATGCCGACAGCAATGCACACGCTGCCGTCCGGGGTGAAGGGCGCGGCATCCCTTTTTTCGATGCGATCCGTCAGCGTCCCGATGCTTACATCGCCGCCCGGCAACACTGCATGATTATCTATCAAGATGGAGGAGCGGCCGATGCCCGGAGCTTGGGACCATGTCTCACCAACGCCGGCGGCAGCGATTACTTCGGGATCGTGCCTGTACCATGAAAGGCACTCAGGAAAATCTACCGCCCTAATGCCAAAAATCGTACCAAGAGTAGCATCTGATCGGTCACTGTGCTGAAAACTTCCACATTTATATCGTTCGTGCTGGATAGCTCCGTTTCGGCAACACCAAGATCCCTGCTCCTGAATCATCACAACCCCCAACCTCGTCAGCCGAACCCAGTCACGGAATTGATCGGAAATATTGGCGAAGCAATTTACGACGTCAGGAATGGGAAAGTTGCGGCTGTACAGGCAACGCTGCCCAAGAAGATGAATGCTCCCAACATTCAATTAAAGGTCATTAAACTATGATAGCCATGCAGATCGCTCATATCATAGCCGATTATGTCGTGTTCCTCGACCTGACTAACGACGATAACCTCGATCCAGATATCGCGGTGAAGATGATGGAGGGCCTTGCAGGTCAACTCGAAGAACTGGATCGCGGATTTCTCCGTCAGCTTGTCGACGCATTTGCGGTCATTGCCGCCGATTATAGCGATGAAGCCCAACAGGTGGTGCGCGACATCCCGTACAGCTTCTATCTTGAAGAGGTACTTGCAGCAGACGATCCTGTAAGGATGGCAGAGTTGGATGCGATACGCGAAGCACGAGAATGATTGGGAAGAAGCAAAGCGAGAAACCGATGCGGATACGCGCCATCCACAACATCGTCATCCTCACCGGCGCAGGCATCTCGGCCGAGTCCGGCATCGCCACCTTCCGTGGCCCCGGTGGGCTGTGGGAGGGGCATCGGGTGGAGGATGTCTGCACGCCCGAGGCGCTCGCCGCCGACCCGGACCTAGTGCACCGCTTCTACGACCTGCGGCGGGCGGCGCTTGCCCGCGTCTCGCCCAATGCGGCGCATGAGGCTTTGGCGCGGCTGGACCGGGAATGGTCGGGCGAGTTGCTGATCGTCACGCAGAATGTCGATGACCTGCACGAGCGGGCGGGGGCCGCCCGGCTTCTCCACATGCATGGCGCGTTGAAGCAGGCCCTGTGCGCGGCGTGCGGGGCTCGGTTCGACTGGTCGGACGACCTGCCGCCGGGCACGCTCTGCCCCGCCTGTGTCGCGCCGCGCCTGCGGCCCGACATCGTGTTCTTCGGCGAGATTCCGTATCAGATGGAGCGAATTGAGGCAGCTTTGGCGCAGGCCGATCTGTTCGTGTCGATCGGCACCTCGGGCGCGGTCTATCCCGCCGCCGGGTTCGTACGGATGGCGAGCGCTTATGGTGCGGCGACGCTGGAGCTGAATCTCGAACGGTCGGAGGGGAGCGGCTGGTTCGACGAGAGCCGCCTCGGCCCGGCGAGCGATTTGGTGCCCCAATGGGTCGAGCAGATGCTCACCCAGTCACGGGAACGATGACCTCGCGGGCGCGCGGCGCGAGCCGCTCGACCGCCGGCGCCTGAAGCCCGCGCGCCGTCACCAGCACGCCGAAGGCGCGCGGATCGGGCTTGTTGAAGAGCAGCGGCTGGCCCAGCGCATCGGCGACCCCTGCCCCCGCCTCGGACGCGATCAGTGCGGCGGCGGCGATGTCCCACTCATTGCCCCAGCGCAGTGTGGCGACCAGATCGGCCTCGTCGGCGGCGACCATGGCGATGCGCAGCGCGATCGAATTGGGCTTGAACACCGCGACCAGATCGCGGTCGGCCTTGGGCAGCGCATCCACGGGCACGCGCGCGCCGGGCATCTGGTGGCAATAGCCCGCGCTCAGCGCGCTGCCGTTGCGGGTCGCGCCGTGGCCCGCCTGCGCCAGCCACAATTCGCCGCGCGCGGGGGCGGCCAGCACGCCGATCACCGGCACGCCGTCCTCGACCAGCGCGACCGACACCGCCCAGCCCTCGCGCCCCCGGATATAATCGCGCGTGCCATCGATGGGATCGACCACCCAGACGCGGCGCGCGGCCAGCCGGTCGGGCTTGTCCGCCGTCTCCTCCGATAGCCAGCCCGCATCGGGGATCAGCGCATGGAGCCGGGCATAGAGCATCCGGTCGACGTCCAGATCGACCTCGCACACCGGGCTGCCCGGCGTCTTTTCCCATTGCCGGAAATCGGTGCGCCAGCGGGCGAGCGCCATCGCCGCCGCCTCACGCGCCGCCGCCACGACGGCCGAAATCAAATCCGGTGGGATCAGCTTAGCTGCCGGCAACCGTCATTCCATCGATGCGCAGGGTCGGCACATTGACGCCGTAGCGGAATTCCAGATCATTGGCCGGGGTCATGCCGAGGAACATATCCTTCAGATTGCCTGCCACGGTGAACTCCGCAACCGGCTCGGCGATCCGTCCGTTCAGGATGCGAAAGCCCGCCGCGCCCCGGCTGTAATCGCCGGTGACGGGGTTCACCCCGCTGCCGATCAGTTCGGTGACATACACGCCGTCGGCAATGTCGGCGATCAGCGTCTCGACGGGCACACGGCCTGCCGCCATGAACAGATTGCTGGTCGACACGCCCGGCGCACCGGCGGTGCCGCGCGCGGCATGGCCGGTCGGCTCCAGCCCGAGCTGTCGGGCGGAGGCGGAATCGAGAAGCCAGGTTTCCAGAACCCCGTCCTCGACGATGGCGGTCGGCGACACCGCCAGCCCTTCGCCGTCAAAGGGGCGCGAGCGCAGGCCGTGGGGGCGGTGGGGATCGTCCTCGATGCGAATGCCCGCCGCCATGACCCGTTCGCCCAGCCGGTCGAGCAGGAAGCTGGTCCGCCGCGTGATCGCCGCACCCGCGATCGCCGAGACGAGATGCCCGACCAGCGACGATCCGACGCGCGGGTCATAGACGACCGGCATCGCGCCGCTGGCGAGTTTACCGGGGTTGAGGCGGGCCACCGTCCGCTCGCCCGCACGGGTCCCGATCGCCGCCGGGCTTTCCAGCAGGCGGCGCAGGCGCGCGCCGTGATGGGCATAGTCGCGCTGCATGTTGGCGCCCGCGCCCGCGACCACGCTGACCGACAGGCCGTATCCGGTCGCGGCATAGCCCGCCGCAAAGCCATGGCTGGTCGCCAGCGCCGATACGACGCGCGAGGCCGACGCGCCCGCCCCCTCCGAGTTGGTCACGCCCGCGACGGCGCGCGCGGCTTCCTCGGCCTCCAGCGCGGCGGCGCGCAACGCCTCGGGCGCGACTTCGCCGCCATCGTCCAGGTCGAGCATCGGCGGCGCGCCGTGCAGCAGGCGTTCCTCGGGGGCGAGGCCCGCCCAGCGATCCTCGGGCGCCTCGCGCGCCATGGCGACGGCACGCTCGACCGCAAGGGTCATCGCATCGCCCGACAGGTCCGAGGTCGAGACGCTGGCCGAACGCTGCCCGACGAAGACGCGCAGGCCCAATTCTTCGCTTTCCGAGCGGCCGACATCCTCCAGCGCGCCGAGGCGTACCGATACCTCCAGCGAAGCGTCGGCGGCAAAGACCGCGTCGGCGGCGTCGGCTCCGGCGGCACGGGCGCGGGCAACGATGTCGGCGGCCCGGTCGCGGGCCTGTTCGGGAGTCAGCATGGGTCAGGACTTAAGGACGCTTGGCCGGGGATGCCAGTCCCTCTCGTATCCCCGCACCGTCTTGGCCGTCCCCTCAGGCGACCAGGGCCAGGTGGGACCGCGCACCCCGAAGATCGGCGGTATCCAGCCGGAACTGCGCGACTTCGCTGGCCAGCACCTCGGCTTCGGCCGCGAGATGACGGGCGGCGGCAGTGGCCTGTTCCACCATCGCCGCATTTTGCTGGGTCGAACCGTCCATGTCGGCGACCGCGATGTTGACCTGTTGCAGGCCCGTCGCCTGCTGCTCGGCCGAGGATGCGATCTGTGACACGTGTGCGCTGATCTCGGCAATGCGCGCGGCGATCGCCTCCAGCATACGCCCGGTTTCGTTGACCAGACCGACGCCGATCCCGACCTGCGCGGTCGAGCTCTGAATGCGCTCCTTCACGTCGCGCGCCGCATCGGCAGAGCGCTGGGCGAGCGCACGCACTTCGGAGGCGACCACGGCAAAGCCCTTGCCCGCATCCCCGGCCCGCGCGGCCTCGACGCCCGCGTTCAGCGCGAGCAGGTTCGTCTGGAACGCGATGCCGTCGATCACCGAGATGATTTCGGAAATCTCGCTCGAGGATCGCTCGATCGCGCCCATCGCCTCGACCGCGCGACGGACAACCGTGCCCGACTCCTCGGTTTCCTGGCGCGCCGACACGACGATCGCGTTAACCCGGTTGGCGCCGCTGGCGGTCGCGCGCACGCCGCCCGTGACCTCGTCCATCGCCGCGGCGGTTTCCTCCAGGCTCGCGGCCTGCTGCTCGGTGCGTTGCGACAGGTCGTCGGAGGCGGCGCGGACCTCGGCGGCCCCGTTCCTCACCTGGCCCGCCGAGTGGGAGATGCGCTGAAGCGTCCGTGCCAGCCTTTCCATGCTGTCGTTGAACGAGCGGGCCAGCCCACGATATTCGTCGGGCAGATTGTCGCCGACCCTGTAGGCGACATTGCCCTCCCCCAGTTCGTGAAGCGCGGCGGCCAGTTCGCGCACGACGACCTCCTGCTTTTCGACATTGGTCACCTGCGCCTGCGCCGCGACGCGGAACACCTCGACCGCAGAGACCATCGTGCCGATCTCGTCCGCACGCTCGCGCCCGTCGAGCGTCAGGGCCAGGTCGCCGCCCGCCATCCGCCGCATCGCATCGGCCGTCGCGCCGATCGGACGCAGGACGCCGCGCAACAGATAGAATAGGCCGCCCGCCAGCAGCCCCCCGACGACCAGGCCGAGCACGACGAGGATCGCGATGGTCATGTGCAAGGAGGCGAGGCTCTCTTGGGTCACGCGCGCCTGCGCCTGGCCTGCGGCCTCGACCAGCGCGTCGATATTCCGCCGATGCGCGGCGTAGAGCGTGGACAGCCGGGCATAGCTGGCCTGCGCCGCCGCCCGGTCACCCCGTCGCAGGGCCGGGAGCATGGTGTCGTCGAGTTCGGTCCAGAACCCGTCGGCCTCGCGCGCGGCCTTGTCGATCAGCATTGACTTCAGCCCATCCTGAAGCTGGGACGCCTTCCATTTGGCGATGCTGGCCCGGAAATCCTTTTCCAGCCGCCCCAACGTCGCCTGCCGCTTGGTCAGCGTCGCGGGCTGCTCGACCAGCAGCGTCGCCTCCAGAAACGGTTCGATGATATAGGCGGGCGGCGGCAATATATCGGCCTGGAGATCGCTGATCCGCTGGTTGGAGGCCGCCAGCGGACCTCCGATCCGAATCGTGTTGATCTCGAATCCGGTCAGCGCCGCGCCCGTCACCAGAACGGCCATCACGACCATTCCACCGACGCGACATTTTTCGTTTATGTTCAAGCGATTATCCCCATGCTAACCTATGTTTAGCATGGAGGTGATAATTTATTCTTATTGGCAAAAAATCTTTCTACCTTTGCCGAAATCATCGGCATCTTTAGCCATCATGTCGCGCATCACCGCCCGCCGGCGCTGAACCCGACAGTGATCGGGGCGTTGGGACGCTATGGCTTCGCCTTCGCACCGCCAGCATCCCGGCCGTCATAAAGCGACGCTCCGCATATCCGCGGGGCGGGTATTCGACATCCGCGCCAAGGTTCATGTCACGAGTGACGGACTGCTCGCGATCGGCGGTTTCGTATCGTCGATCCTGCTGTCGACGGCGGTGCTCGTCGGTGTGGCGACCCGGCACCTGCCCCGCCGCGATTGACGATTAGGCCTTGGCCAGCATCTTTTCGGCGCTGGTCTTGACGAAATCGCCGATCGGCCCGGCCATCATCGACAGCATCATCGGGATGGTCACGCTGCCGCGCAGGGCCTGGTCGGAGATATCCATATCGGCCTTTACCGTCTGCCCCATGGCGATGATGGTCAGGATCAGCCGGTCTTCGGCGGGCCATTCCGACGAAACCTGGCCGCCGCCGGGGATATGCGCCTCCAGCTTGGGGAGGCCCTGCTCGATCCGGCGCCGCGCTTCGGCATGACCCAGCTGATGGGGGATGTCGAAATTGACCGATGCCATGAGAAGCAACCCTTTTTCGCCTGTAAAACAGGGGTCGCGTGGCGCGATTTGCCATGGGGGTCAAGCACTATGCGGTGAAATAATATATCAACCACACGGACGGAATATTGCGATGGATGGAGCGGGTAACGGGAATCGAACCCGTGTATTCAGCTTGGAAGGCTGCTGCACTACCATTGTGCTATACCCGCTCAGGTCCAGCGCCGCTGATCGACCCTAGCCGATTGGCGGGGATGGTGGAAGGGACTGGATTCGAACCAGTGTACGCTCACGCGGGCAGATTTACAGTCTGCTGCCTTTAACCACTCGGCCACCCTTCCGGGGTGTCACTCCATCGGAGCGAGGCGCGCCCAATGCCGAAGCCCGGCCGACCTGTCAACGCCGATTTGTACGATTTTCGTCGATCCTGCCCGATCGGTTAGCTTGCATGTCGCGCAATCGGGACATAGCCTTTGACCCATTCAGGAAGACATCGGGGGAAATATCATGATGCGTCCATCGCTGTTCGCCGCCGTCGCGGCGGCTGCGCTGCTGCCTGCCGCCCTGCCCGCGCAGGACCGAACCGTGGCGACCCGCCTCATCGACGAGGGGATGAACCACAGCCAGGTGATGCAGACCGCTGAGCATCTGACCGATGTGATCGGCCCGCGCATGACCAACAGCCCGGCGATGCGCACCGCCGAGGCCTGGACCGCAGACCAGTTCGCCAAATGGGGATTGAAGAACGTCCACAAGGAAGGCTTTGCCTTCGGGCGCGGCTGGTCGATCGAGCGGGCCAGCGTGCGGATGGTATCGCCCCGCCCGTTGCAGCTGACCGCCATCCCCATCGCCTGGACGCCCGGCACCAATGGCGCGGTGACCGCCCCCGTCATCGTCGCGCCGATGAAGCGCGAGCGGGATTTCGACAAGTGGCGCGGCCAGTTGCGCGGCAAGATCGTGATGGTGTCGATGCCCGGCACCGGCGACGAACCCGGCACTGCGCCCTTCCGCCGCCTGACCGGCGAGGATATTTCCAAGCTCGACGTCTATGTGCAGCCCGAGCATGACCCGGACAGCGCCGATCGTCGGATGAAGCGGCTCGACTTCGCGCAGAAGCTGGACGCGTTCCTGAAGGCCGAGGGCGCGGTGGCATACGTCACCCAGAGCTACCGCGACGGCAAGCTGGTGCACGGCGAGGGCTATCTGTTCGGGCGCGGCGAGACGCCCGCCGTTCCCGGCATCGAGCTGGCCGCCGAGGATTATCGCCGCCTCGCCCGCCTGACCAAGGTCGGCCCCGCGCCGACCCTCGAGGTGCTGAGCGACGTCCGCTACGACGACAGCGACGTGAACGCCTACAACATCATCGCCGAGATTCCGGGCACCGATCCCAAGGCGGGCTATGTAATGGCGGGCGCGCATCTCGACAGCTGGGTGGCGGGCGACGGTGCGACCGACAATGCGGCGGGCAGCGCCATGGTGATGGAGGCCGCGCGCATCCTGGCCGCCACCGGCCAGCGGCCCAGGCGCACCATCCGCTTCGCGCTCTGGTCGGGCGAGGAGCAGGGCATCCTGGGCTCCATGGCCTATGTCGAGCAGCATCTGGCGACGCGCGGCCGTCCCGATGACGCCCCGCAATCGGGCCTGAAGCGCTATTATGGCTGGACCAACCGCTGGCCGATCACGCCCAAGCCCGGTTACGGCGACCTGGCGGCATACTTCAACATCGACAATGGCTCGGGCAAGCTGCGCGGGATTTACGCCGAGAACAATCCGGCGGCGGTGCCGATGCTGAAGGAATGGCTGTCGCCCTATGCCTCGCTCGGCGCGGGCAATGTCGTGCAGCGGACGACCGGCGGCACGGACCATGTCTTCATGCAGGCGGTCGGGGTGCAGGGCTATCAGTTCATCCAGGACCCGCTGGATTATGGCAGCCGCACGCATCACAGCTCGGCCGATACCTTCGACCATTTGAAGGGCGACGACATGCGCCAGGCCTCGGTCGTGCTCGCCGGGGTCTTGCTCGCGGCGGCGAATGCGGACAAGGCGTTGCCGCGCCCGCCGGTGCCGACGCAACCGGCGACGACCAAACCCTTTGACTTCACGGACAACGACGACTGATGGCACGCCGAGGACATCGCCCCAGCCAGGCTTCATCCAACCGCCCCCGCTTCTGGGGACGGCATGCGGTGACGGCGGCGCTCGCCAATCCCAACCGGACGGTGCGCAAGATCTGGGGCACGCGCGAGGCGCTGGCCGCGCTCGATCTGCCGCCGATCCTGCCGGTCACCTTTGCTGATGCCGCCGATCTGGGCCGCCTGGTTCCGTCCGACGCGCCGCATCAGGGCCTGGTGGCCGAGGTCGATCCGCTGGAAGATATCTGGCTGGGCGACCTGCTGCATGAGGTGCAGGACAATCAGCGGCCGCTGGTCGTGCTGGATCAGGTGACCGATCCGCACAATGTCGGCGCGATCCTGCGCTCGGCCGCCGCCTTCGACGCGGTGGGCATCGTGACCCAGGACCGGCACGCGCCGCCCGAATCGGGCACGGTCGCGCGCTCGGCCAGCGGTGCGCTGGAGACGGTGCCGTGGGTGCGCGTGGTGAACCTGGCGCGCGCGCTGGAGGAGATCGCGGAAGCGGGCTTCTGGCGCATCGGCCTGACCGGCCATGCGAACCAGACGCTGGCCCAGGCGATGGGCACGCAGCGCATCTGCATCGTGCTGGGCGCCGAAGGCGAAGGCATGCGCCAGAATACCGAGGCGCATTGCGACGAACTCGCCAAGCTGCCGATCAGCCCGAAGGTGGAAAGCCTGAACGTCTCCAACGCAGCAGCGATCGCGCTGTACGCGGTGGCGGCGCGGTGATTTGCGGGCGGCGGGGGTAGTCCCTGCCGCCTTTTTGGCGCGTGACGAAGGGCGGGGCGTGCGCTTCGACTTCGCTCAGCGTGAACGGCTGTGGGGAATGGTGGATCGGTCAAACACGCCGCTTCCCCCAACCTCCGTTCAGCCTGAGCGAAGTCGAAGACCACGGGATGAAGGTTCGCGCGGAGACGCGGAGGCGCGGAGATGTCCGGCGCGGGGCGAACGAAGGCTGCCATCACGATCGGTAGACTTTGTGGCGGCCCGAGAGGATGGAGAGGCCGTACGGCCAGACACACCATCTCCGCGTCTCCGCGCGAACACAATCTCCTGGATAGCCGGAACGCCGCCGAACAGGACGCCATCTCTGCGCCTCCGCGCGCAAAAAAAGAGGCGGGGCCATAACCCCGCCTCCGACGTTCCGACGCGATGCCCCGTCAGTCTTCCGCCGCGATCCGCACCCGCATCCCGTCCTGTGCCGCGCCGAAAGGCAGCTGGCACGACAGGCGCGAAGTCGCATCCCGGTCGCTGGTTGAATCAAGCAGGTCGTCCTCGTCCGGGCCGATCGCGGGCAGCGTGTCGGCAAAGGCCGGATCGACATGCACATGGCAGGTCGCGCAGGAACAGCAGCCGCCGCACAGCGCTAGCAATTCGTCGACACCGGCATCGCGGATGACTTCCATCACCGACAGACCGGCCTCGCCGTCGATTTCGCGTTCTTCCCCGTCGCGGGTCACGACGATAAGCTTGGGCATGTCCATTCTCCTTGTCGGCCCTGATATTGAAAGCGCCTCTGCCGGGCCTGAACGCGCGGATCAAGCATCATGGGGCTGAGCGCCGAACAGATTCGCGAAAGCATGGATGCGCTCGCCGCCGTCGAGCCCGCCATCGCCGCCGCCCTCGATCGGATCGGCTATCCCGCGCCGCGCATCCGGGCGCGCGGTTACGCGACTTTGGTCCGCACCATATTGGGGCAGCAGGTCTCGGTCGCGTCGGCCGATGCGCATTGGCGGCGGCTGAACGACCTGCTCGGCGATGCGAGCGATCCGACGCGGCTGAGCGGCGTCACCGACGAGCAACTGCGCGGCGCTGGCATCTCTCGGCAAAAGGCGGGCTATCTGCGCAGCCTGGCCGAGGAAGTGACCAGCGGCCGCCTGAACCTGGCCGATCTACCGCAGGATGACGAGGAAGCGATCGCCAGGCTGGTCGCGGTCAAGGGCATCGGCCGCTGGTCAGCCGAGGTCTATCTATTGTTCGCGGAAGGCCGCACCGACATCTGGCCCGCGGGCGACCTGGCCGTGCAGATCGAGATGGGGCGCATCCTGGGTCATGACTCGCGCCCGTCGGAAAAGCTGGTCCGCGAACTGGCCGAGGCGTTCCGCCCGCACCGCAGCGCGCTCGCGATCTTTACCTGGCACCATTACGGCGCAGGCGCCGACGCCGCTCCGGTGTGAAGGCAATTCTTTTCCTCCCCTGCAAGGGGAGGGGGACCATCCGCAGGATGGTGGAGGGGTGTCACCGCCCGCGAGGAGCCTTCTTCCTCTCAACCCGTGCCCCCCCCTCCGTCAGGCCTTCGGCCTGCCACCTCCCCTTGCAGGGGAGGAATGTTCATACGCCACTTACCCCTTGCCCCGCCCGGCGTGACGCGCCACCATTTCCGACGATGCCCACCCTGCCCGCCGTCGCCACCATCGCCCAGACCATCCAGCTGTCGCTGGCCCCCGTCTTCCTGCTGGCCGCGATCGGTCAGTTGCTGAACGTGCTCGCGGGGCGGCTGGCACGGGTGATCGACCGGGCGCGCGGGCTGGAGATGATGATCCACAAGGTCGATGACGGGCCCGAGCTGGTGCGCCACAAATGGGAATTGCGGCTGCTCGACCGGCGCATGTCGATCATCAACGCCGCCTTGTTCCTGGCGGTGTCGAGCGCGGTGATGGCGTGCATCGTCATCGCGGTGCTGTTCATCGCCAATATCGGCAAATTCCATATTGGCACCTGGATCGCGCTGGCCTTCATCCTGTCGGTCTGCCTGCTGACGATGTGCCTCATCGCCTTCATGATCGAGGTGCGCATCTCGCTGCGCGCCATCCATGTCCGCAAGGAAATCCTGGATTGAGCGCCACGCCCACCGAGCGCCGCGCCTTGCAGCTGGTCGTCGCCATCGCCTGCCTCGTGCCGCTCGCCATCGGCGGGATCAGCATCGTGCGCGGCCCCGGCTGGCTGGGCCATGCGCCGGTGGTCCCGGCCGATCTGGACAGCCAGTTCCGATACGTCTCCGGCATCTTCTTTGCCCTCGGCCTCGCCTTCACGACCTGCGTGCCCGGTATCGAGCGCAAGGGCGCACGGTTCCGCCTGCTCGGCCTGCTGGTGGCGGCGGGCGGGCTGGCGCGGCTGCTGTCCTCGATGACGGTCGGCGCGCCATCCACCGGACACCAGCTGGGGCTGGTGATGGAACTGGGCGTCGTGCCGCTTCTTATGCTCTGGCAGGCCCGCATCGCGCGCGGTCGATACTGACCGTCAGGAGCTTTGCGATGCGCTTTTCAAACCGGGCTCTCTCATGACGATCGTCCGCCGGATCGCCAAGGCGCTGGCGCTGATCCTGATCGTGCTGGGCCTGACCGCGACGATCGTGCCGCATTATCTCGACCGGATCTACTATGAGGGGCCGGAGAGCGGCCATTATGATGGCGCGCGCTTCTTCAACCCCGATGGCGATGCCGACACCTTGCGGATGCCGACCCGCGGCGGACGCGGCGGTTTCCTGTGGCGGCAACTGACCGGCGATGACGGCCGCCCCGTCTGGCCCGAGACGGTCGCGGTCCAGCCCTCCAAGCCCGTAGCCCGCGTCGACGGACAGCGCATGGTCGCCACCTGGATCGGCCATGCGACCGTGCTGGTCCAGACTCAGGGGCTGAACATCCTGACCGACCCCATCTATGCCGAACGGGCGGGGCCGTTCGGTTTCGGCCCGAAGCGGGTGGCACGGCCTGGCGTGGCACTGGACGATCTGCCCCGGATCGACCTGATCCTCATCAGCCACAATCATTACGACCATCTCGATCAGGCGACGCTCAAAAAGCTGTGGGCGCGCGACCGGCCGCTGATCGTCACCAGCCTGGGCAATGACAGCGTGATCGGCCAGGTCGGCGTACCCGCCACCGCGCTGGATTGGGGCCGGGAGAGGGTGATCCGGCCCGGCGTCTCCGTCGCCGTCACGCGAAACCACCATTGGGGCAGCCGCTGGTTCGCCGACCGCAACCGCGCGCTATGGTCCAGCTTCGTGGTGCGCTTACCCGGCGGCAATATCTTCTTCGCGGGCGATACCGGCATGGGTGACGGGCGCTGGCCCGAGGAAGCGGCCAAGCTGGGGCCGGTGCGGCTCGCGCTGCTGCCGATCGGGGCGTTCCGCTTCATGCCGGGCCAGATGGCGGCGGGCAGCCATGTCGGCCCGCCGCAAGCCGTGCAGATTTTCGAGCGGTTGGGGGCGTCCACGGCGATCCCCATCCATTGGGGCACGTTCCGGCTGTCCTACGAGGGTTATGACACGCCACCCAAGCTGCTGAGTGCCGCGATGCGGTGTTCGGGCGCGCCGGGGCGGTTTGCGCCGGTTCGGTTGGGTGAGCCGGTGGAGGTCGCGCCTTTTCAGGCTGCGGGCGCGGTACGGACCAGCGATGCGGCGATGCGGACTTGCCTCGACACGCCGCAGGTTCGGGCATTGCGATAGAGGGAGGGCGTAGCCTTCGACTGCGCTCAGGCTGAACGGAGGTGAGGAATGGGGCTGGATACAACAACCCGTTCAGGCTGAGCGAAGTCGAAGCCCACGCCCAACCCCCATCACGCCCCAACATCGCGGCCACTGGAACAAAAGTGCAACCGGACCCATATTCACCTCCATGGCGATCCAGATCCGCACCACCCTCGACGAGCCCGAAACCGGGGTCAGCTTCATCCCCCACCGCCCGTCGCGCCCCGAAAAGGCCGAGGGGGGCAAAAGGTTCGAGCTGGTGACCGAATACACCGCCAGCGGCGACCAGCCCGCAGCGATCAAGGAGCTGACGGCGGCTGCCCGCGCGGGCGACAAGGATCAGGTGCTGCTGGGCGTCACCGGATCGGGCAAGACCTTCACCATGGCCAAGGTCATCGAGGAACTACAGCGTCCCGCGCTGATCCTTGCGCCCAACAAGATCCTGGCGGCGCAGCTCTATGGGGAATTCAAGAACTTCTTCCCCAACAACGCGGTCGAATATTTCGTCAGCTATTACGACTATTATCAGCCAGAGGCCTATGTTCCTCGGTCGGACACCTATATCGAGAAGGAAAGCTCGATCAACGAGTCGATCGACCGGATGCGCCACTCGGCGACGCGGGCGCTGTTGGAGCGCGATGACGTCATCATCGTCGCGTCGGTGTCGTGCCTTTACGGTATCGGCTCGGTCGAAACCTATTCGGCGATGATCTTCGACCTGAAAAAGGGCCAGAGCGTCGACCAGCGCGAGATCATCCGCAAGCTCGTCGCGCTCCAGTATAAGCGCAACGACGCCGCCTTCATGCGCGGCAATTTCCGGGTGCGCGGCGACAATCTGGAGATCTTCCCTTCGCACTATGAGGATTCGGCCTGGCGCGTGTCCTTCTTCGGCGACGAGATCGAGGAGATCGTCGAGTTCGACCCGCTGACCGGCAAGAAGGTCGCCAGCCTCAACTCGGTGCGCATTTACGCCAACAGCCACTATGTGACGCCCGGCCCGACGATGAAGCAGGCGGTCGAGGCGATCAAATTCGAGCTGACCGAGCGGCTGAAGGAATTGGAGATCGAGGGCAAGCTGCTGGAACGCCAGCGGCTGGAGCAGCGGACGAACTTCGACCTGGAGATGATCGCCGCCACCGGCAGCTGCAACGGTATCGAGAATTACAGCCGCTTCCTGACCGGCCGCCTGCCCGGCGAGCCGCCGCCCACGCTGTTCGAATATCTGCCCGAAAACGCGGTGCTGTTCGTCGACGAGAGCCATGTCACCATCGGCCAGATCAACGGCATGTCGCGCGGCGACCATCGGCGCAAGATCACGCTGGCCGAATATGGCTTCCGCCTGCCCTCGGCGATCGACAACCGGCCGCTGCGCTTCAACGAGTGGGATGCGATGCGGCCGCAGACGGTCAGCGTCTCGGCCACGCCCGGCAATTGGGAAATGGAGCAGACCGGCGGCGTCTTCGTCGAGCAGGTCATCCGCCCCACCGGCCTGATCGACCCGCCCGTCGAGATCAAGCCGGTCGAGGAACAGGTTCAGGACCTCATCATCGAGGCGAGGAAGACGACCGAACTCGGCTATCGCACCCTGGTCACCACACTGACCAAGCGGATGGCGGAGGATCTGACCGAATATATGCACGAGGCGGGGATCAAGGTCCGCTACATGCACTCCGACGTCGAGACGCTGGAGCGTATCGAGCTGATCCGCGACCTTCGCTTAGGCGTCTATGACGTGCTGATCGGCATCAACCTGCTGCGCGAGGGATTGGACATTCCCGAATGCGGGCTGGTCGCGATCTTGGATGCGGACAAGGAAGGCTTCCTGCGCTCCGAGACCTCGCTCATTCAGACGATCGGGCGTGCGGCTCGCAACGTCGATGGTCGCGTGATCCTCTATGCCGACCGGATCACCGGATCGATGGAGCGCGCCATGCTGGAAACGTCGCGGCGTCGCGAGAAGCAGATGGCGTACAACACCGAATACGGCATCACCCCGCAGACGATCCGCCGCCAGATCGGCGACATCATCGCGCATGTGGCGAGCGGAGATCAGGTGACGGTGCCGATCGACGAGGACCGTCCGCACATGGTCGGCCACAATCTGCGCGCTTACATCGAGGAACTCGAGAAGAAGATGCGCAAGGCCGCCGCCGACCTCGAATTCGAGGAAGCGGGCCGGTTGCGCGACGAGATCCGGCAGTTGGAGAATGAGGAACTCGGTCTGCCCGTCCATGAGCAGAAGGCTCCGATCATGGGCCGCTCCAACGAGGGCAAGCCGGGGACGCGCAAGACGCGGTTCGGGAAGAGCAAGAAGTTTGCGAGTGGGCGGAAGGCGAATTAAGGGGTTCGGGCTGTTTGGCCTTTGCCCTCCCCCATCCCCTCCCGCCTGCGGGAGGGGTGCGTGACTTGGTGAGCGTCAAAGCCCTACGTCTGAGGATTTCCTACCGCTTCCACGGGCACGCCCCTCCCGCAAGCGGGAGGGGATGGGGGAGGGAACGCCCCAAAGGCTACCGCGGAAAACCTTACCCCAGATCCAGATTCTCCGTCCCCACCCCATAATAACCCGCGACGCGATCCGCATAAGCCTGGTCGAACACCGGCGCATTGTTGGACCAGCTCGGCCCGCCCTCCAGCAGGCGGCGGTCGACGGTGATGACATACTGGTCGCCCACCGGATCGAACTGGAGCAGGCTGAACGGCACCGGGTAGAAGCTCTTGCCCATGCCCAGGAACCCGCCCAGCGCCAGCACGGCATGGGTCGCGCGGCCCGAACGCTTGTGGACCATGAAGGCATAGACGCTGCCGATCGCATCGCCGTCGCGACTTTCGAGCTTCAGCGTACCCGAGACGGTGGACTGGACCAGGATCAGGGTGGGCGTGTCGTGTTCGGCCATATTAACCTCCGTTTAGCCGAATGAACCGCCGGAGCGGGGCCGGGTTCCGATATCGGTTCCGATGCCCGCCCCATCGGCACGTTCCGTCGCAGCGCGGGGTTGAGCATCCATGACCCCTCCCGCATAGGCTGGCGTCGATGCGTCGCCTGTCCCTTGCTTCCCTCGCCCCGCTTGCCGGGGCCGCCGCCCTGTCGGGCTGTATTCCCGCTGCTCCGCGCCCCGAAACCGCAGCCCCGGTGCGCCAGGCCCCCCGCCCCGCCCCGACTGCGCCGCGCCTGGTGCTGGGAAATGACTGGCGCGACTGGCCGCTGACGGCAGGAGACTGGCGGTATCAGCGCAACCCGCAGGGCTCGATCGCGGTCTTCGGCACCAGCGGCGTCACCCGCCTGACCCTCGCCTGCGACCCCCGCACCCGCCAGGTCCGTCTTGGCCGCCCCGCCTCGGTTCCGGGCACGGTCACGATCCGTACGTCCAGCACCACGCGCAGCCTGGCCGCCCGTGCGGTGGCGGGCGGCGCAGAACTGTCGCTGCCAGTCGGCGATTCGCTGCTCGACGCCATGGCGTTCAGCCGGGGACGATTCACCATCGAGCAGGGCGGACAAGTGCCGCTGGTTATCCCCGCCTATGCGGAGATCGGACGCGTGATCGAAGATTGCCGGGGCTGAGTCCCGCGATTTGGCGGGCGCAGGATGCTCGGCCAAACATCGCTGCATTACAAGTCTTGTTTATTGGCTTTCGCCTACGCACATTGACCATGCGCACTGTCAAAGGGCGCATTGGCTTTAACTAGCGAAAGGAGGTGATCCGATGTCTCATGGTTCAGCAAGGGGGTCGGTTCAGTTCGTTCGGGGGGCCGGTCTCTGACATCGATGGGCGCGGTTCGGGGGGTATTTTCCTCCAATCAACGGTCGCGCCTGATGTCTTGAGGCCCGCATGGTCTCCCGGGCTGGAGCTCTCCGGCCGCTGACCATGTTTAGGGGTTGCCGGGGCCGTCGCGACGACGTCCCGGTAGCCTCTTTTCATGTGTGGGGGTTAAAGACTTAATTCCCGCTCCACCCCGGCGAAGGCCGGGGTCCAGTCGGGAAGGATTTTGCCGTTAGGGCGTGCCCACGCCATCAATCGCAAAGCAACTGGACCCCGGCCTTCGCCCGGGTGGTCGTAGAAAGACAGCGTGCCCCGAAATGGCAATGTTGGCGAGCGGTGCGACCTACTCCGCCCTTTCCTCGCGATATTTCATTTCCAGAAATCGCCCGCGGGTCGACAGGCTGTCAAGATCGGCCTGGGCCAGCCGCTGGGTCATGTCGCCGATCTCCTGTTCGATCAGCCTGAGACCGTCGACCAGCTGTGCGTCCGGCGTCCGTCCGTTGCGCTCGACCCGGCGAAGCGGCTCGGGCACGCGTTCGTAATCGCGCAGGAAAGCGGGAAGCTGCTCGCCGATCAGGCGGCGGACCTCCATCGCCTCAGCGGTATCGTTGTCGACGGCGGCCAATTGCGGCGACAGCGTGTCGAGCCGCCGCCCGATCCGGTCTACCAGTTGCACGGCGGGCGCGGGCAGCAGGGGCCGCTGCGCCTCCAGCCAGCGTTCGGTCTGGGCGGGCAGCGCCTTGATATCGACCTGCGCCAGCTTGGCCGGGCTCGGCGCGCGGGCGGCGGGGGCAAGCGCGATGGCCAGCGTTGCGGCCAGCATCAGCATCATCGCTGCCAGCGCGCCAAAAATGCCGATCCCGCCGGGCAGGATCAGCCCCGTCACCATCGCCGCAATCAGGATGACCGCATTGGCGATGGCGATCAGGATCACCCGCTGCATCGCCGACCGCGCGCGTCGCCGCACCCGCTTGACGGTCTGTTGGGCCTGACCCCGATAATCCTGCGAGATGCGCGCCATGGTTTCGCGCGCACGCTCGATCTGGGCATCGACCTCACTCGAGCGGGGGGTGGTCACGGGCTTACAGCGCCTCCAGCTTGAACGACGATGCGGCCGACCCGCTGGTCAGCTGCGGATTCTGCGCGCCCTCGGCCCGGGCGATATAGCCCTTCGACTTCTCGACCTCGTTGCCCAGCGTGTTGACCGTGGTCTTCATCGAATCGAGCGCCTTCATCTTGAAGCTGTCGATCGCGTCCATCGTGTCATAGATATTCTGGAAGGCACGTTGCAGCGTCTCCAGCGGAATGGTCGAGGCCGCCGCCTGCTCGTGAATCTGCGCGGTCTGGCTGCGCAGCAGCTTGCCGGTCGAGTCGATGATGTTGGCGGTCGTGGTGTTGAGCGCGGTGATCTGGTCGAGCACCAGCTTCTGGTTCGCCAGCGCCTGCGCCACGGTGACCGCAGTGCGCAGCGCCGAGACGGTGGTGGTCGAGGCGCGGTCGACGCCCTTCACCAGCTCGACATTGTTCTTCTTGACCAGATCGAGTGCCAGATAGCCCTGCACCGTCACCGCCATCTGGGTCAGCAGGTCCTGGGTCCGCTGGCGAGTGTAGAAGAGCGCGGTCTCGCGGATCGCCTTGGCCTTGGCGGGATCACTGTGATCCAGCTCATTGGCCGTATCCTCCAGCTTGGCGTCCATCGTCTTGGACAGATGGATCATCTGCTCCAGCCGCCCCATCGCCGACCAAAGGTTCGCGCGCTCGGTATCGATCGCGGCATTGTCCATCAGCAGCTCGTCGCGGCCCGAGGACAGGCTCTTCAGGATCGCCGCGATATGCGTCTGCGACGAGCGATAGCCGTCGAAATAGTCGCGCATCTTGTTGCCAAAGGGCAGGATGCCGAGCAGCTTGCGCGGGGCGGAGAGATTGCCCTGACGGCCGGGATCGAGGCTCTCGACGACGCGGCGCAGTTCGGTCAGGTCCTTGCCCACCCCCGTCTCGCCGTCCATCGCCTTGACCGGGCGATCGAGAAAGCGGTTCGACTGGCTGGCCGCCTCGCGGATTTCCTTCTGCCCCATGGCGGTGATCGCATCGACGCGGCGGCCGAATTCGGGGCTGTTGACGTCCTGCGCGATCAGCTCGGCGACGAAGCCGTCGACCTTCTGCTCCAGCTGGCTGCGCGTCTTGTCGTCGACCGGGACCAGCCCGGCGGCCTGGGCGGGCGCCACCGTCGGCACGGGATCGGGCGGCGTCAGCGTCAGCCCCTTTTCCTGGGTCACGGTATCGGCGGTCGTGGCCATCGTTCAAACTCTCCAAATACGCGTCTCTAGTGTGGAGGGGATGGCCGCCGGGTTCAAGTGTATTATCGGGGTAATACTATGCGCAATGCCGTGCGGAAAAATGATCGCCGGTTCTTCGCAACCGAAGCCAGGGGGGTTCGTTACCCCGGCTCGGCCTTGCCTCTCCGGGCGGTTCGATCATCCTCAATCCCATGTCTCTCGCGCTTTCGCGTGGCGAATCATGGAGTTGCGGGGAAGCGATCGCCGCCGTGCGGAGATGCCGGGCCGAACGCAGCAGAAAGAGACACCCACCTGGCCCCTATCGGTCTTCCGACCGGCGGGGGTCCATTTTGGAGGCGCCTCCGACCCAGACCTCCGTTCAGCCTGAGCGAAGTCGAAGGCCACGGAATTTCCGGTGGGTGATGGACCGATCTATTGGGCTGCCGGGTCCGCTTGGCCTTCGACTTCGCTCAGGCTGAACGGACGTGAGATGCAAAGTGGGCGATGTGTGACGCCCACCCTTCAGCCGTCGAACAGCCCGTCTTGCGACCCGATCGGCGGGTTCAGCCCCAGATGCTTCCATCCGCCCGGATTGAGGATACGCCCGCGCGCGGTGCGGGCAAGCAGGCCCAGCTGGATCAGGAAGGGCTCGATCACCTCCTCGATCGTATCGCGCGGCTCGGACAGCCCGGCGGCCAGGGTTTCCACCCCCACCGGGCCACCGCGATAGACGTCGGCGATCATCGTCAGGTAGCGCCGGTCCATCGCGTCCAGCCCCAGCGCATCGACCTCCAGCCGGTTGAGCGCCTGGTCGGCGGCGGCGGCGTGGACGATCTCATGCCCCGCCACGCTGGCGAAGTCGCGGACGCGGCGCAGCAACCGCCCGGCGATACGCGGCGTACCCCGCGAACGCCGCGCGACCTCGACCGCACCGTCCTCCGCGATGGGCAGGTCGAGCAGCCGCGCGGCGCGGGTGACGACGCGGGTCAGTTCCTCGACCGTGTAGAATTGCAGGCGGACCGGAATGCCGAAGCGATCACGCAACGGCGTGGTCAGCAACCCCTGCCGCGTCGTCGCACCCACCAACGTGAAGCGCGGCAGGTCGATCCGCACGCTGCGCGCCGACGGTCCCTCGCCGATCATCAGGTCAAGGACGCGGTCCTCCATCGCCGGGTAGAGCACTTCCTCGACCGCCGGTTGCAGGCGGTGGATTTCGTCGATGAACAGGACATCGCCGTCCTCCAAATTGGTCAGCAGCGCGGCGAGATCGCCAGACTTGGCGATGACCGGGCCGGAGGTCGCGCGAAAGCCCACCCCCATCTCGCGCGCAATGATCTGCGCCAGCGTCGTCTTGCCCAGGCCCGGCGGGCCGAAGAACAGCACATGGTCGAGCGCATCGCCGCGCCCGCGCGCCGCCTGGATAAACACACGCAGATTGTCGCGCGCCGCCTGCTGGCCGACGAACTCGTCCAGGCTCTTGGGGCGAAGCGCGGCGTCGACATCCTCGGGACGGCGGCTGGCGGATAACAGGCGGTCTTGGTCGGTCACGCACCCAGCCCTAGCGGCTGGGGGGCATGGCTGTCGAGACGGCAGGCGAACATTGCGCGAACATAACAGCGACCGGGCGGCACGCCAGCCCTGGCGTCGCAAGGACTTGATGCGGGTAGCGGACTCGCGCGGGAAATCGGCCTATGCTGGGCCCCATGCCGCACGATCTCTTCCTCGCCACCGCCGTTCCGCCCGCGCTGGACATCGCGCTTGCCGAGCGCTTCACGCTCCACCGCGACACGCCGCCGCCGACCACCCGCGCGATCGTCGGCGGTGGCATGATGACGGTCGATGCCGCGCTGCTCAACCGGCTGCCCGAGCTGGAGATCATCGCGGTGCACGGCGTCGGCCATGACGGGATCGACCGCGCCGCAGTCGCCGCGCGCAGTATCCGCATCGCAATCACGCCCGACATCCTGACCGAGGATGTCGCGGACCAGGCCATCGCACTTTGGCTGGCGGTCGATCGGCGGATCGCCGCCAACGACCGGGCGCTGCGCATGGGCAACTGGACGGTGCCGCTCGGCCGCCGGGCGAGCGGGCGGCGGATCGGGATTTTCGGACTGGGCCGGATCGGACAGGCGATCGCCGCCCGCGCCGCGCCGTTCGGCGGCGAGATCGCCTATACCGCGCGGTCGGAAAAATCGGTGCCGTGGCGCTTCGTCCCCGATCTGGCGATGCTGGCGGCGGAGAGCGACGTGCTGTTCCTCGCCGCCCCCGGTGGTGCGGGGACGCGCGGGGTGGTCGATGCCGGGGTACTCGAACGGCTGGGCCCCGAGGGAGTGCTGGTCAATATCGCGCGCGGCAGCCTGGTCGATGAGGACGCGCTGGTCGCCGCGCTGGAGTCGCACGGCATCGCGGGCGCGGGGCTGGACGTGTTCGCCGAGGAGCCCGACGTGCCCTTCGCGCTGCGCCGGATGAACCATGTCGTGCTCGCCCCGCATCAGGGGAGCGCGACGCGCGAGGCGCGCGCGGCGATGGCGGATATGGTGGTGGCGAACCTGGAGGCGCATTTCGCCGGGGAGGTTCCGCCGGGGCTGCTGGGCTAGCGGGGTCCCTTTAGCTTCGACTTCGCGCAGCCCGAACGGCTGCTGTACTCGGTCCTGGCCCAAAACATCCGTTCAGGCTGAGCGAAGTCGAAGCCCACGCCCCTTACTTCGCCGCCTTCCGCAGCGCCAACCGCACCAGCGCATCCAGCGTCGCGCCCGCGCCCAACTCCTCTTCCGCCGCCGCGACCGCCGCATTGGCCTCGGCCGGGCGGAAGCCCAGGTTGAGCAGCGCCGACACCGCATCCGCGCCCGCCCCCGCCGACGCCGCCACACCGCCGCCCGATCCGGGGGCCAGGACGATGCCGCCGACCTTGTCCTTCAACTCCATCACGATCCGCTGGGCGAGCTTGGGACCGACGCCGTTCGCGCGGGCGACCATCGCCTTGTCGCCGCTGGCGATCGCCCGCATCAGGTCGGCGGGCTCCAGCGCCGACAGGATGGCCAGCGCCACGCGCGAGCCCACGCCCTGCACGCCGGTTAGCAACCGGAACCAGTCGCGCTCGTCGGCGCTGGCGAAACCGACCAGCCGGATCGAATCCTCGGATACCAGCATCTCGGTATGCAGCATCGCCGCCTCGCCCACCGGGCCGATGGACGACAAGGTGCGCGCCGACGCGCCGACCAGATAGCCGACGCCGCCCACATCGATCACCGCATGGTCGATGCCGGTGGAGTCCAAACGTCCCTTGAGATGCGCGATCATGTGGATGGGTTAGAACAAAAGGGGGTGGACGTCACGGGGGTTATCGTTGGCGGCCTTGCTTGTGGCGAGCCCTCCCCCATCCCAGTTTCAGGTAAACGATGCCCCGCATCGTTTAGGTCATGCCGAGGGGCATGACCGACCTGAAACTCGCCTGCGGGAGGGGCGTGCTACTTGGCTGTCCGCAAGCGCTGCTTCGAGAGATTCCTGCACCGAAACCTTGGCACGCCCCTCCCGCAAGCGGGAGGGGATGGGGGAGGGCCAGCCACAAGCCAGACCGCCGCCCTAAACCGCCCCCACCCGCCGCTGCATCGCCCTTGCACTCGCCAAGTGATGCGCATGAGTTATCGCCACCGCCAGCGCATCCGCCGCGTCCGGCCCGGTCAGCTTCACCCCGGGCAGCAAATGCCCGACCATCGCCTGCACCTGCTTCTTGTCCGCCCCGCCGGTGCCGACGGTCGCCTTCTTCACGATGCTGGGATGATATTCGCCGACGATCAGCCCGGCCTGCGCCGCCGAGAGCAGGACGACGCCCCGCGCCTGACCCAGCTTCAGCGTGGACTGCGCGTTGCTGTTGCCCAGCACCTCCTCGACCGCCGCGCCGTCGGGCTGTTGCTGGCGGATCACGTCGTAGAGCGCGGCGTGCAAATTCGCGAGGCGGCGCGGCAGCACCATGGACGGCTCGGTCTTGATCTGGCCGTTGGCGACATGGCGCAGCCGGTTGCCCTCCACCGCGATCACCCCCCAGCCGGTGGTGCCGAGACCGGGGTCAAGGCCGAGGATGATCGCGGGGGGTAGGGTCATTGCGCGCTTTCGGAAGGGTTTTGACGTTGCCTGCCCCTCCACCACGCGGCCTTGCCGCGCGGTCCCCCTCCCCAAGCCGGGCTTGGGGAGGAATGGGGTTTAACCGAGCTTTTCCATCACTTCGTCGGAGACTTCGTAATTGCCCCAGACGGTCTGGACGTCGTCGTCATCGTCCAGCGTGTCGATCAGCTTGAACAGCGTCGCCGCCGCCGCTTCGTCGACCGACACCATGGTCTGCGGCCGCCAGGCGAGCTTGGCGCCTTCCGCCTCGCCCAGCACGGGCTCCAGCGCCTTGGCGACTTCGTGCAGGTCGGCCTGCGCGGTCCAGATTTCGTGGCCGTCCTCGGTGGAGGTCACGTCCTCGGCCCCGGCTTCCAGCGCCGCCTCGAACACCTTTTCGGCGTCACCGGCGCTTGCGGGATAGTTGATGAGGCCCATCCGGTCGAAGCCGTGGCTGACCGAACCGGCGGTGCCGAGGTTGCCGCCATTCTTCGACACCGCGGTGCGCACGTTCGTCGCGGTGCGGTTGCGATTGTCGGTCAGCGCCTCGATGATGAGGCTGACGCCGCCGGGGCCGAAGCCCTCATAGCGGATTTCCTCGTAATTCTCACCGTCGCCGCGCGATGCCTTGTCGATCGCGCGGGCGATATTGTCCTTGGGCATCGAGGCCGCCTTGGCCGCGTTGACGGCGGCGCGCAGACGCGGGTTCATGTCCGGGTCGGGCGTGCCCATCTTCGCCGCGACGGTGATTTCGCGCGAGAGCTTGGAAAATGCTGCCGAGCGCTTCTTATCCTGCGCGCCCTTGCGGTGCATGATGTTCTTGAATTTGCTGTGGCCTGCCATCGGTGCCTCTTGAGATGATCGGGCTCCTTACGACTGCCCAAGGGCCTTTGCCAACCCGTCGATCTTCGCCTCCAGGCTGTCGAGCCGTTCGGTGACGGCATTGTCCAGCTTGTGGTGCAGCCGCAATATGTCGATCTCGGCGCGCAAATTGGTGCGATAGTCGAGGCTGGCGGCCAGCCGGTCCTTCGCCGATTGCCGGTTCTGGCTCATCATGATGACCGGCGCCTGGATCGCCGCCAGCGTCGAGAGCATGAGATTCAAAAAGATATAGGGGTATGGATCGAACGCCATGCCGAAATGGCTGAGTACGTCCGAATTGAGCAGCATCCAGCCCAGCAGGATCACCGAAAAGGTGATGATGAAGCCCCAGCTTCCCCCGACCGCCGCCACCCGGTCGGCCAGCCTCTCGCCCCAGGTCGATGTTTCGTCCGCGATATCGGCGGCATCGCGCGCGCTGAGCTGGCCCGACTCAATATCGGCGATGACCTGGGCTTCTTCCTCGTCCAGTTCATGCGCGGGCTTACCCAGCGTGCGGCGGGCGATTTCGGCGGCGTTCGACAGGGCCATGGGTGCGGGGCTCCGTTCAAGGAATCAAATGCCTTGCTCCTTGGGGCGTTGATCGGCCAAACGCCAGAGTCATGACGGTACGCGTGGATATGGGAACCGATGAGCGCGGCTCGTCGGTGCCGATCGATCTTGAGGAACTGCTGGCGACCCGCCTGCTGGTGCAGGGCAATTCGGGGTCGGGAAAGTCGCATCTGCTGCGCCGCCTGCTGGAGAAATCGGCGGGCCAGGTGCAACAGGTGGTCATCGACCCCGAGGGCGATTTCGTCACCCTGTCCAAGGCGTACGGTCATGTCGTGATCGAGGCGGGCGACTATGCCGAGCGTGAGGTCGGGCGGTTCGCCAGCCGGATTCGCGAACACCGCGCCTCGGTGGTGCTGAGCCTGGAAGGGCTGGAGATCGAGGGGCAGATGCGCTGCGCCGCGACCTTCCTCAACGCGCTGTTCGACGCGCCGCGCGAGCATTGGTATCCCGCGCTCGTCGTGGTGGACGAAGCCCAGCTGTTCGCGCCCACCACCGGCGGCGAAGTGACCGAGGAGGTTCGCCGCGCCTCGTTGTCGGCGATGACCAACCTGATGTGTCGCGGCCGCAAGCGCGGGCTGGCGGGCGTGATCGCGACCCAGCGACTCGCCAAGCTCGCCAAGAATGTCGCGGCGGAGGCGTCCAACTTCCTGATGGGCCGCACCTTCCTCGACATCGACATGGCGCGCGCCGCCGATCTGCTGGGCATGGAGCGGCGGCAGGCCGATTCGATCCGTGATCTGGCGCGCGGCACCTTCCTGGCGCTGGGGCCTGCGGTGTCGCGGCGGCCGATCACGGTGAAGATCGGGGCGGTCGAGACCTCGGCCCGCTCGGGCAGCCCCAAGCTGACCCCCCTGCCCGACGCGCCGCCGCCGGACTTGCAGGAACTGCTCTTCGCGCCGGTCGAGGAAGCGCCGACCCTGCCCATGACCTTCGACCCGCGCCCGCGCCGAGTGCCCGCCGAGGAGCTGATGGCCGATCTCGGCCGCCCGCCGCTACCCACCACCGCCGCGCCGCCCGCGCCGGAGATGGATGAGGGCGAGGTCGAGGCCATCTATGAACAGGTGCTCCGCGCGATCGTCGAGGATCCCGAATCGACCTTCCGCCCCGCCTCGGTCCTGTTCCAGGATTTCCAGGTGCGGTGCCGGATGGCGGGGCTGGCCCGGCCGCCGCTCGACCTGAACGGCTTTGCCCGGCGGCTATCCTGCGCGCGGGCGGGGATTTTCGATGTGAACGATCCCGACTGGCAGGAGGCGCTGGCGCTGGCCGCGATGCTGCCCGACGACATGCTGGGGGCGTTCCTGCTGGTGGCGCGGGCCGCGCGCGAGGGGCTGCCCTGCCCGCCCGATACCAAGATCGCCGAGACGTACGGGACCAGCTCGCTGGGCCGGGTGAAGCGCCTGATCGCCTATATCGAGAGCCGCGATCTGTTCGTGTGCCGCACCGACCTGACGGGGAAGCGCTCGATCACGATTCCCCGGTTGGGTTGGACGACCCAGGCGGCGGAGATGGGGTGAGGGTTTCGTTTAGACCGTGATGACGTTGCGTTGAACCAAGGAGAGCCCCTCCCCTGAAGGGGAGGGGTTGGGGTGGGGCCTCGCCAGGGGCAGCATGCTTGCGGAGGCGCCCCACCCCCGCCCCCTCCCCTGAAGGGGAGGGGTGAGTTCATCTCATGTCATCATGCTCGAGCCTTCGACTTCGCTCAGGCTGAACGGGGGTTGGGATTATGGGCCACAGCCATTCACTCCGTTCAGCCTGAGCAAAGTCGAAGGCCACGGCCCACCGCTCGCCACCAACAAAAAAGGGCGACGGAGCCCGAAGCCCCGCCGCCCTTCGCATTCCGAACCCGAAACCGGGATCAGATCATGCCCAGCGCCTTCATATACACTTCGAGGATGGCTTCCTCTTCCTGATATTCCTCGCGCTTCTTCTTGCGAATGGCCATGATCTTCTTGATCGCCTTGGGGTCATACCCACGCGCCTTGGCTTCGGCGAAGACGTCCTTGATGTCGTCCGAAATGCCCTTCTTCTCTTCTTCCAGCCGCTCGGCCCGCTCGATCAGCAGGCGCAGCTCGTCGGCCGTCACATTGCCGCTGCTGTCGAAATTCTCGTCCGCCATTGTCTTAACCCTTGTGAAATCCGGTCTGCCCCATGAACCCGCCGCCAACGACACGGCCCCGCCTGAGGCAAGGTCGGTCCGGCGCGGATGTCGGGATCGCTGGCGGTCTAGGCGGTTCCGAGGCCGGGCTCAAGCGGGCGTTAACGGTTCTTCTTCACACTCTCGGCCATGCGCGCCAGCTGTTCCGGCGTCGCCTCGGCCTGATGCTCGGCCTTCCACTGGTCGTACGGCATTCCGTAGATCGCCTCACGCGCGGTCGCCTTGTCGACGCCCGCCGCCTCGCCCACCCAGTCGGACAGGCAATTGCGGCAAAAGCCCGCCAGCCCCATCAGGTCGACATTCTGCGCATCGGTGCGATGGCGCAAATGCAGCACCAGCCGACGAAAGGCCGCCGCCGCCGCCGCGTCATCGATTGCATTCAACGCATCCAGCGTATCGGTCATATTCGTCGCTCCTAGGTTGATCGTAACGCATTAGGCTTTAGGACACTGGCCGCAAAGAAGCAGGATGTGAACATGACCAAGGCCCTCCCACCGCGTTCGCGCAAAGTCCGCGTCCTCGCCACGCTCGGCCCGGCCAGCAGCGATCCCGAGACGATCGCCACCCTGTTTCAGGCTGGCGCCGACGCGTTCCGAATCAATATGAGCCATGGCGACCAGCAGTCGAAGGTGCCGCTGATCCAGGCCATCCGCTCGCTGGAGGAACGCTTCGGACGCCCGACCACGATTTTGGCCGATCTTCAGGGCCCGAAGCTGCGCGTCGGCAAGTTCGCCGACGGCAAGGTCATGCTGGAAACCGGCAGCACCTTCATCCTCGACCGCGATCCGACGCCGGGCGACGCCACGCGCGTCGAGCTGCCGCACAAGGAAATCTTCGCTGCGATCGAGCCGGGTGCGCGCCTGCTGCTCGACGACGGCAAGCTGGTGCTGCGCGTAGCCTTCCATGATGACGAGAAGATCACGACCTTGGTCGAGGTCGGCGGCGCGCTGTCCAACAACAAGGGGCTGAACGTCCCCGACGTCGTGCTGCCCATGGCCGCGCTGACCGAGAAGGATCGGTCGGACCTGGCCTTCGCGGTGGAGCAGGGCGTCGACTGGATCGCCCTGTCCTTCGTCCAGCGCCCCGAGGATCTGATGGAGGCGCGCGGCCTCATCAAGGGGCGTGCCGCGCTCCTCGCCAAGATCGAGAAGCCGCAGGCGATCGACCGGCTGGAGGAAATCGTCGAGCAATGCGACGGCGTGATGGTCGCGCGCGGCGACCTGGGCGTCGAACTGCCGCCCCAGGCGGTGCCGCCGCTCCAGAAGCGCATCGTCGAGGTGTCGCGTCGCATGGGCCGCCCGGTGGTGGTCGCGACCCAGATGCTCGAGTCGATGATCCAGAGCCCCTCGCCCACCCGCGCCGAGGTGTCGGACGTGGCGACCGCCATCTATGACGGCGCCGACGCGATCATGCTGTCGGCCGAGTCGGCGGCGGGTGCCTGGCCGGTCGAATCGGTCGCGATGATGAACGCGATCGGCGTGTCGGTGGAAAATGATCCCGGGCACGGCGAACGCGTCCATTTCACCGCCATGACCCCCGACCCGACCACCGCCGACGCGCTGGCCGAGGCGGCGGCGCGGATCACCAATACGGTGTCGGCCAAGGCGATCATCTGTTTCACCACCAGCGGCTCGACCGCGCGCCGCGTGGCGCGCGAGCGGCCTTCGGTGCCACTGCTGGTCCTGACGCCGCAGCTGGAGACGGCACGCCGCCTGGGCCTGCTCTGGGGCACGCACGCGGTCCATACTCGCGACGTGGAGTCCTTCGAGGAGATGGTCGCCAAGTCCAAGCGCATGGCACTGCGCCACGGCATCGCCGAAGCGGGCAACCAGGTCGTGCTGATGGCGGGCGTCCCCTTCCGCACGCCGGGTTCGACCAACGTGCTCCACGTCACCCGCATCATGGGCGACGAGCTGGCCAATTACGGCGACCGCAGCGAGGCGTAAGCGCCGGGTCCAGGACAGGAAGGGCGGCGGCGCGAAAGCGTTGGCCGCCCTTTTTGTATCGGGCGCCGATGCCATGAACGTTTAGCGGGCAAGATCATGTTCCCCTATCTCGATAGCCGACCCGACCTTGCCACCGCCCGCCTGTCGCTGCGGCGTCCGGCCGAGCGTGATGGGGCGGCGATCATCTCCATCGTCGGGGACTGGGACGTCGCACGCCGTCTGGCCCGCGTACCGCACCCTTACGGGCCTGATGATGCGCGCTTCTTTCTCGAGCGGGTCGTACCCACCGAATGGGTATGGGCGATCACGCTGCGCGGCGAGGACCGGCTGATCGGCGCAGTCGGCCTGACCCCGGAGGAGGAGACGGCGGAACTCGGCTATTGGCTGTCCTCGGCCCATTGGGGGCGGGGAATAGCGACCGAGGCGGCGCAGGCGATCGTCGACTTCGGGTTCGAACGGCTTGGTCTCGCCCATCTGACTTCGGGTTATTTCGAGGACAATCCCGCGTCTGGCCGGGTGCTCACCAAGCTGGGCTTTATCGAGACGGGCCGCGTCATTCGGCGCTGTTTGGCCGTTGGCGGCGAAGTCCCGTCCGTGCGGATGGTGCTGAAACCCTGATCCTCCCCGGCACGGGGAGGTGGCAGGGCGCAGCCCTGACGGAGGGGGGCTTCGCCGCAGGACCGTCTTTGCAGCCCGCCTCCTCCACCACCGCTTCGCGGCGGCCCCCCTCCCCGTGCCGGGAAGGATTTTTTCCCATAACAAAAAGGGCGAGCATCTCGCGATGCCCGCCCCTTCCGTCATCCGGTAAAGCCCGATCAGATGTGGATCGGCTTGCCCTGCACCGCCATGGCGGCTTCCTTGAGCGCCTCGGCATGGGTGGGGTGCGCGTGGCAGGTATAGGCGATGTCTTCCGACGTCGCGCCGAATTCCATCGCCTGCGCGGCCTGGGCGATCATCGTGCCCGCGAGCGACGAGATGATCCACACGCCCAGCACACGGTCGGTCTTGGCGTCAGCGATGACCTTGACGAAGCCGTCGGTGTCGCGGTTGGTCTTGGCGCGGCTGTTCGCCATGAAGGGGAACTTGCCGACCTTGACCTCGCCACGCTCCTTGGCCGCTTCTTCCGACAGGCCGACACCGGCGATTTCGGGCATGGTGTAGACCACGCTAGGGATGACATCGTGGTTCACGATGCCGGTTTGCCCTGCGATGTTCTCGGCCACCGCGACGCCTTCGTCCTCGGCCTTGTGCGCGAGCATCAGGCCCGGTGCCACGTCGCCGATCGCCCAGACGCCGTCGACATTGGTCGCGAAGTCATGGTCGATCTCGACCTGGCCACGGCCGTTCAGCTTCACGCCCGCCGCTTCCAGGTTCAGCCCGTCGGTGTTGGGCTTGCGGCCGATCGCGACCAGCACGGCGTCGGCCGACAGCGTCTCCGCCGCACCGCCAGCCGCCGGTTCGACCGAGACGGTCGCGCGGTCGCCCTCGACGGTGACGCCGGTCACCTTCGTCGAGGTCTTTAGCTCCATGCCCTGCTTCTTGAACAGCTTGGCCGATTCCTTGCGGACCTCGCCGTCGAAGCCCGGCAGGATCTGGTCGAGATATTCGACGACCGTGACCTTGGCACCCAGACGACGCCAGACCGAGCCCAGCTCCAGCCCGATCACGCCGCCGCCGATGACGACGAGATGTTCCGGCACCTTGGGCAGCGCCAGCGCGCCGGTCGAGTCGACGACGACCTTCTGGTCGATCTCGACACCCGGCAGCGGGGTCACGACCGAGCCGGTCGCGATCACGATGTCGCGCGCGGTGACGGTCTGGTCGCCGACCTTGACCGTGCTCGAATCCTCGAACGCGGCCTTGCCCTTCAGCCAGGTGACCTTGTTCTTCTTGAAGAGGTACTCGATGCCGCCGGTCAGCTCGCCGACCGCCTTGGCCTTTTCGGCGTGCATCTGGTCGAGGTTGAGCTTGGCACCCTCGATCTCGACGCCGAACTTGGCGAGGGCACCGTGCGATGCTTCCTCGAACAATTCGGACGCGTGGAGCAGCGCCTTGGACGGGATGCAGCCGACATTGAGGCAGGTGCCGCCCAGCGTCTCGCGCGCTTCCGCACACGCCGTCTTCAGGCCCAGCTGCGCCGCGCGGATCGCCGCGACATAGCCGCCGGGGCCAGCGCCGATCACCAGGACGTCATAGTCATACTCAGCCATTTGTCTCTCCCGTTCCCCGGCTCTCGGGGTCCAGCCTGCGGGCGCACCCGCCTGTCACAGCAAGGACGGACCCTCGACCGTTCGAGGGCCCGTATAGATCACAAAGCGATCAGAGGTCGATCAGGATGCGCGTCGGATCCTGGATCGCGTTCTTCAGCGCGACGAGGAAGGTCACCGCCTCGCGGCCGTCGATGATGCGATGGTCATAGGACAGCGCCAGATACATCATCGGGCGGATGACGATCTGGCCGTCGACGACGACCGGACGCTCCTCGATACGGTGGAGGCCCAGCACCGCCGACTGCGGCGGGTTGATGATCGGGGTCGACATCAGCGAGCCGAACACGCCGCCGTTCGAGATGGTGAAGGTACCGCCCTTCATCTCGTCCATCTTCAGCGTGCCGTCCTTGGCGCGCTTGCCGAAGTCGCCGATCGTCTTTTCGATACCCGCGACCGTCAGGTCCTGTGCATCGCGGATGACCGGCACGACCAGGCCGTTCGGGGCCGAGACGGCGACCGAGATATCGGCATAGTCGTGATAGACGATCTCATCGCCCTCGATCGAGGCGTTGACCGAAGGGATGTCCTTCAGCGCCATCGTCGCGGCCTTCACGAAGAAGCCCATGAAGCCCAGGCGGACGCCGTGCTTCTTCTCGAACAGGTCCTTATACTTGGCGCGCGCCTCGATCACCGCGGTCATGTCGACGTCGTTGAACGTCGTCAGCATCGCGGCAGTGTTCTGCGCTTCCTTCAGGCGCTTGGCGATCGTCTGACGCAGGCGCGTCATCTTCACGCGCTCTTCCTTGCGCGCCGAACCGGCGGGGGCAGCGGCCGGAGCGGCAGCGGCAGGCGCCGGGGCGCTCGACTTGTTGGCGGCGGCGGCGGCGACGTCTTCCTTCGTGATGCGGCCGTCCTTGCCGGTGCCCTTGATCGTCGCGGGGTCGAGGCCGTGCTCGAGGACCGCACGGCGCACCGACGGCGAGAGCGCGGCGGGCGAGTCGCTCGACTCGTCAGCGGCGGCAGGCGCAGCGGCGGGGGCCGGAGCAGCCGCCGGAGCCGCGGTCGCGGCAGGCGCAGCCGCTTCGGTCTTGGCCGGGGCCGAGCCACCGGCATCGACGGTCGCCAGCAGCGCGCCGACCTGCACCGTGTCGCCGACCTTCACGGCATGGTCGCCCATGACACCCGCCACCGGCGAGGGCACTTCGACCGAGACCTTGTCGGTCTCCAGGCTCGCGATCGGCTCGTCGACGGCCACCGCGTCACCCGGCTGCTTCAGCCATTCGCCCAGCGTCGCTTCGGAGATCGATTCGCCCAGTACCGGGACCAGAACTTCAGTCGCCATTTCCATTTCCTCCGCCCGGTCCATCGACCGGGGCTCTTACGCCGGCGGGCAAAACGCCCGCGCCAGATTTCATCCCTCCCCGGCTCGGTCACGAACCGGGGAACTCGGTAAAGTTCAGTCCGCCGCCTGCGTCGTCGGCTTGGCGGTCGTGTTGCTGCCCTCGGCGCGCGTCCGGCGGATTTCGTCGCGGACATTGTGGCCCAGCGCATCGGCGACCAGCGCACCCTGCTCGGCGGTGTGGCGCTTCATCAGGCCGGTGGCGGGCGATGCCGCCGCCGCACGACCCGCATAACGCGCCCGCTTCACGCTCGCACCGGCCTCGGCCAGCGCTTCCTCGATCAGCGGTTCGACGAAGAACCAGTAACCGTTGTTCTTCGGCTCTTCCTGCGCCCAGACCACGTCCTGCAGGTTCGGCATGCGCCCGATCCGCTTGGCGAGCGCATCGCTCGGGAACGGATAGAGCTGCTCGACGCGCACGATCTGCGTACCCGTGTCGCCCGCCGCATCGCGTGCCTCGATCAGGTCGTAGGCGACCTTGCCGGTGCACAGGACCAGCCGCGTCGTCGCTTCGTCGGCGGCACCGTTGGTGTCCGACAACAGGCGGCGGAAGTGGCTGTCGCCCTGGAAGTCCTCGGCCTTCGACACCGCGAGCTTGTGACGCAGCAGCGACTTGGGCGTGAAGACGACCAGCGGCTTGCGGAAATTGCGGTGCATCTGGCGGCGCAACAGGTGGAAATAGTTGGCCGGGGTGGTGCAGTTCGCAACCTGGATATTGTCGTTGGCGCACGACTGGAGGAAGCGCTCGGGACGTGCCGACGAGTGCTCCGGACCCTGGCCTTCATAACCATGCGGCAGCAGCATCACGAGGCCGTTGGCACGCAGCCACTTGGACTCGCCGCTGGTGATGAACTGGTCGATCATGATCTGCGCGCCGTTGACGAAGTCGCCGAACTGCGCCTCCCACATGACCAAAGTCTTCGGATCGGCCAGCGCATAGCCATACTCGAAGCCGAGCACGCCATATTCGGACAATGGGCTGTCCAGCACCTCGAAGCTGCCATGCTCGACGGTCTTCAGCGGCACGTACTTGTGCTCGTCGGTCTGGTCGACCCAGACGGCGTGACGCTGCGAGAAGGTGCCGCGCCCCGAATCCTGGCCCGACAGACGCACGCCATAGCCTTCCGACAGCAGCGAGCCGAAAGCCAGCGCCTCGCCGGTCGCCCAGTCGAAATTCGCGCCGGTGGCGAACATCTGGCGCTTGGCGTCGAGTACGCGGTTCAGCGTCTTGTGGACCTGAAGCCCCTCGGGAATTGTGGTCAGCGTGCGGCCGATCGCGTCGAACAGCTTCTTGTCGAGGCCGGTCTCCACGTTGCGGCGACCCTGATCGGTCTCCTTCGGCGCCGACAGGCCCGACCAGCGACCGGCGAACCAGTCGGCCTTGTTGGGCTTGTAGCTGGCGCCCGCCTCGAACTCGCCTTCGCAGCGGGTGGTGTACTGCTTGATATTCTCGTCGACCCAGGCCTGATCGACCACGCCCTCGGACACGAGACGCTTCGCATAGGTCTCGGCAACGCCGGGGTGCGAGCGGATCTTGTTGTACATCAGCGGCTGGGTGAAGCCCGGCTCGTCGCCCTCATTGTGGCCGAAGCGGCGATAGCACCACATGTCGATCACGATGTCGCGGTGGAATTTCTGGCGGAACTCGATCGCCATCTTGGTGGCGAAGGTCACCGCCTCGGGATCGTCGCCATTGACGTGGAAGACCGGCGCCTGAACGCCCTTCGCCACATCCGACGGATAGGGCGAGGAGCGCGCGAACTGCGGCGAGGTGGTGAAGCCCACCTGGTTGTTGATGATGAAGTGGACGCAGCCGCCGGTGTTATACCCACGGATGCCGGAGAAGCCGAGACACTCCCACACGATGCCCTGCCCCGCAAAGGCCGCGTCGCCATGGATCAGCACCGGCACCGAGGCCGAGTGGTCCTCCAGATCGCCCGCGATCGTCTGGATCGCGCGGGTCTTGCCCAGCACGACCGGGTTCACCGCCTCGAGGTGCGAGGGGTTGGCGACCAGCGACATGTGGACCTTGTGGCCGTCGAACTCGCGGTCGGTCGAGGTGCCCAGGTGATACTTCACGTCGCCCGAACCGCCGATGTCATCAGGGTTGGCCGAGCCACCGGCGAATTCGTGGAAGATGACGCGCAGCGGCTTGGCCATCACATTGGCCAGCACGTTCAGACGGCCGCGATGCGCCATGCCGAACACGATCTCGCGCACGCCCATCTGGCCGCCGTACTTGATGACCGACTCGAGCGCGGGGATCATCGACTCGCCGCCGTCCAGGCCGAAGCGCTTGGTACCGACATATTTCTTGCCGAGGAATTTTTCCCACTGCTCGGCCTCGATGACCTTGTTCAGGATGGCCTTCTTGCCATCGGTCGTGAACTCGATCGCCTTATCCTGGCCTTCCATCCGGTCCTGGAGGAAGCGGCGCTCCTCCACATCCGCGATGTGCATATATTCCAGGCCGACATTGCCGCAGTAATTCTTGCGCAGCGTGTCGACCAGCTCGCGAACGGTCGCCCATTCGAAGCCCATCGTGCCGCCCAGATAGACCTTGCGGTCGATATCGGCGTCGGTGAAGCCGTGATATTCGGTCTTCAGGTCTTCCGGAAGCTCGCGCAGGCCCGACAGGCCCAGCGGGTCGAGGTTCGCCGCAAGATGGCCGCGCACGCGATAGGTGCGGATCAGCATCTGCGCGCGGATCGCGTCACCCGCCGCCTTGACGATGTCGGCGGTCGAGGGGGCTGCGGCCGCAGCGGCCGCCGGGGCAGGCTTGCCACCCTTCGCAGGCTTGGGGGCCGGTTCCATCTGGGTCGGGTCGAGGCCCGCCGTCAGGTCGTCGGTCGAGGTCAGCGGCCAGCGCTTGTTCTGCCAGCTGGGGGCCCCGACGCCCTGCTCCAGACCGTCGAAAAAGCCGCGCCAGCCCGCGTCGACCGACGACGGGTCGGCCTGATACTTGGCATAGAGCGCTTCGATGAAGGCGGGGCTGACGCCCGCCGCGATGTCGCTGAAATCCTGGCCTTCGTAGCCCATGAGACGCTTCCTCGACCGCCCGACTTCTTCATGATCGCCACCCCGGCACATCCGCCTGGGGTCCGCAGCCGCGAGCGGCCCGCCTGCCGCCACGGACCCCGGCGGGTGTGCCGGGGTGACGCGATACGCCTTACTTGTTCAGCACCGACAGCAGCGTCGAGCCGAGTTCCGACGGGCTGGCCGCAACCTTGATCCCGGCCGCTTCCATCGCCGCGATCTTGCTTTCCGCATCGCCCTTGCCACCCGACACGATCGCACCGGCGTGACCCATGCGACGGCCCGGAGGCGCGGTGCGGCCCGCGATGAAGCCCGCCATCGGCTTCGAACGGCCACGCTTCGCCTCGTCGATCAGGAACTGCGCCGCCTGCTCTTCCGCGTCGCCGCCGATCTCGCCGATCATGATGATCGACTTCGTCTCGTCGTCGGCCAGGAACAGCTCGAGTACGTCGATGAAGTTGGTGCCGTTGACGGGGTCGCCGCCGATGCCGACCGCGGTCGTCTGACCCAGGCCCGCGTTCGAGGTCTGGAACACCGCCTCATAGGTCAGCGTGCCCGAGCGAGACACGACGCCGACCGAGCCCTTCTTGAAGATCGAACCCGGCATGATGCCGATCTTGCACTCGCCCGGCGTCAGCACGCCCGGGCAGTTCGGACCGATCAGGCGCGACTTCGAACCCGACAGGGCGCGCTTCACCTTGACCATGTCGAGGACCGGGATGCCTTCGGTGATGGCGACGATCAGCGGAATCTCCGCGTCGATCGCTTCCAGGATCGAGTCGGCCGCGAAGGGCGGCGGCACATAGATGACCGACGCGTCGGCGCCGGTCTTCGACTTGGCTTCGGCGACGGTGTTGAAGACCGGCAGGCCGATATGCTCGGTGCCGCCCTTGCCCGGCGTCACGCCGCCGACCATCTGCGTGCCGTACGCCAGCGCCTGCTGGGTATGGAACGTGCCGGTTTCACCCGTCATGCCCTGGGTGATGACCTTGGTGTTCTTGTTGACGAGGATGCTCATCTTAGCTCCCAATTCCCTTGTTTCCCCGCGAAGGCGGGGACCCAGTCCTGGGCTCCCGCCTGCGCGGGAGCACGATCGCTCAAAACAATGACTCGTACAGGTCGAGCCAATCCGGATTCTTCTCTTCGATCAGCCGCAGCTTCCAGTCCCGGTTCCACTTCTTGAGCTGGCGTTCGCGAAGCCGCGCACTGTCCAGTTCGTCATGAGCCTCATACCAGACCAAAAACCTGCAACCATATTTCCTGGTAAACCCGTCGATCAGGGCGTTGCGGTGTTGATAGGCCCGCTTCGCCAGATCGCTTGTGACACCGATATAGATCGTTCCATTCAATCGGCTCGCCATGATGTAGACGTAGCCGACTTTGGTCATCCTACCACTCCATGTGTCCCCGCGAAGGCGGGGACACAGTACTGGGCTCCCGCCTTCGCGGGAGCACATGGGAGAGCCGCGACCAAATTACGCCAGGCTCTCGTCGATGCCCTTGCAGGCCACGAGCAGTTCCTTGACCGCATCGACCGAGACCTGAAGGTTGGCCTTCGCCTCGTCCGACAGCTTGACCTCGACGACCTTCTCGACGCCGCCAGCGCCGATCACGACGGGCACGCCGACATAGAGGTTGTCGATGCCATACTCACCCGACAGATGCGCCGCGGCCGGCAGGATGCGCTTCTGGTCGTAGAGATACGCCTCGGCCATCGCGATGCCGCTGGTGGCGGGGGCATAGTAAGCCGAGCCGGTCTTCAGCAGCGCGACGATCTCGCCGCCACCGCCGCGGGTGCGCTTGATGATCTCGTCGACCTTTTCCTTGGTCGAGAAGCCCATCTCGATCAGGTCGCTGACCGGGATGCCGCTGACGGTCGAATATTCCAGGACCGGGACCATGGTGTCGCCGTGGCCGCCGAGCACGAAGGTGTTCACGTCCTTCACCGACACGCCGAACTCCTCGGCGAGGAAGTGCGAGAAGCGCGCCGAGTCGAGCACGCCCGCCATGCCGACGACCTTGTTCGCCGGGAGCCCGGAGAATTCGCGCAGCGCCCAGACCATCGCGTCGAGCGGGTTGGTGATGCAGATCACGAAGGCGTCGGGGGCGTTGTCGCGGATGCCCTCACCGACCGCCTTCATCACCTTCAGGTTGATGCCGAGCAGGTCGTCGCGGCTCATGCCGGGCTTGCGCGCGACACCGGCGGTGACGATGATGACGTCCGCGCCCGCAATGTCGGCGTAGTCGTTGGAGCCCTTGATATTCGCGTCGAAGCCCTCGACCGGGCCGCACTGCGACAGGTCGAGCGCCTTGCCCTGGGGCACGCCCTCGACGACGTCGAACAGGACGATATCGCCCAGCCCCTTGAGCGCGGCGAGGTGCGCCAGCGTACCGCCGATGTTACCGGCGCCGATCAGCGCGATCTTCTTGCGAGCCATTCCAATCCTACTCCGTAGTGGACGTACGTGATTGGTCACGCGGCCTACGCCTATTGCAGCGTCGGGGCAACCGTTATTCCACAGAGTTTAAGATTTTAAACGATAATAGTTCGCAAGTGCATTAAGGTGCGATTAAGCCTCCAGCGAACCATGGCCCTGGGCCAGATACTCGTCGGAACGCATCTCTTCCAACCGGCTGATCGTACGCTCGAACTCGAACCGACCATCGCCGGTTTCGTAGAGTAAGGCGGGCTGGGCGTCGGCTGCGGCGAGCAGCTTGACCTTGTGTTCATAGAGCGCATCGATGAGCTGGACGAAGCGCGCCGCCTCGTTGCGATTCTCGGGCCCCAGCTTGGGGATGCCGACCAGGATGACGGTGTGGAAACGCCGCGCCACCGCCAGATAGTCCGCCGCCCCGCGCGCCTCGCCGCACAGCCGTTTGAACGAGAAGACCGCGACGCCCTTCAGCGCCTTGGGGACATGCAGCACGCGACCGCCGACCTTCAAATCCTCCGAGGGTACATGCGCGGCATCCTCGACCGGATAGTCGGTCAGGCGGAAGAACGCCGCCGACAGCGTCATCGTCGCCTTCGGTCCATTGGGGACCAGCCAGGTGTCCAACCGCCCCAGCCGATCGCGGCGGTAATCGGTCGGGCCATTGAGCGCCAGCACGTCCAGCCGGTCCTCGATCAGCGCGATGAAGGGCAGGAAATGCTCGCGGTTGAGCCCGTTCTTGTAGAGGTCCTTGGGCGGCCGGTTGGAGGTGGTGACGATCGTCACCCCCGCCTCGATCAGCGCGGTGAACAGTCGCGACAGGATCATCGCGTCGGGACTGTTGGTCACCATCATCTCATCGAACGCCAGCAGCCGCACTTCCCCGGCCAGTGCGGCGGCGACCGGGGCGATCGGGTCGCCCGCCTGCTTGGCGCGCTCGGTGGCGATGCGGGCGTGGACCTCCAGCATGAACTCGGCGAAGTGGACGCGGCGCTTGGCCTCGACCGCGACGTGATCGAAAAACAGGTCCATCAGCATCGACTTGCCGCGCCCGACATCGCCCCAGAGATAGACGCCCTTGGGGGCGGGCGCGCCCTTCCCGGTCAGCCGGGCGAAAAGCCCGGTCTTGCGCGGGGTTTCCAGTTCGGTCGCGAGTTGCTCGAGCCGGGCGGCGGCGGCGGCCTGTTCGGGATCGGGGCGGAGTTCGTCGGCCTCGATCAGGCGGCGATAGGCGTTGAGGATGTCGGGCATGTAGCGGCGATGTCTGCCCTGACCTGCCGCGCGTCAACCCCTCTCCACCCTCACCCTTCCCACCCGCTAACGCGGGCGGGCCCCTTCCCTCTCCCATCGGGAGAGGGAGGGAGGCGCGTTAGCGCCGGAAGGGTGAAGGTCGCTTGGGAACCAGGGCCGAAACAAAAAAAGGGGGCCGTTTCCGACCCCCTTCTACACCTCCGCCGTCATTGCGAGCGAAGCGAAGCAATCCAAAGCGTCGTGCGATCCGTCATTGGATTGCCGCGTCGCTGCGCTCCTCGCAATGACGGAGGGATCAGATGACCCGCTCGGCTTCCATCTTCTTGATTTCCGCGATCGCCTTGGCCGGGTTCAGACCCTTGGGGCAGACATTCGCGCAGTTCATGATCGTGTGGCAACGGTACAGGCGGAAGGGATCCTCCAGCTCGTCGAGACGCTCGCCGGTCATCTCGTCGCGGCTGTCGGCCAGCCAGCGGTACGCCTGGAGCAGGATCGCTGGCCCCAGGAACTTGTCGCTGTTCCACCAATAGCTGGGGCACGAAGTCGAGCAGCAGGCGCACAGGATGCACTCGTACAGGCCGTCGAGCTTGGCGCGGTCGTCCGGGGACTGGAGCCGCTCCTTGCCCGAGGGGGCGGGCGACACGGTCTGCAGCCACGGCTTGATCGACGCGTACTGCGCATAGAAGTGCGTGAAGTCGGGGACCAGGTCCTTGACCACGTCCATGTGCGGCAGCGGGGTGATCTGGACGGTGCCCTTCACATCCTCGATCGCGGTGGTGCAGGCCAGGCCGTTGCGGCCGTCGATGTTCATCGCACACGACCCGCAAATACCCTCGCGGCACGAACGGCGGAAGGTCAGCGAGCTGTCCTGCTCGGCCTTCATCTTGATGAGCGCATCGAGCACCATCGGGCCGCACTCGTCCAAGTCGACCTCGAACGTATCATAGCGCGGGTTCTGACCCGAATCGGGGTCGTAGCGATAGACCTTGAACTTTTTCAGGCGGCCGCCGCTGGTCGCCTGATGCGTTTCGCCCTTCTTGATGACGCTGTTCTTCGGCAGGGCAAATTCGGCCATGGTCACAAACCCGCTGGATGGGCCGGTCCCGGGACCGGCAAAGGATTAGCAGAGCCGATACATGACAGGGCCGGTTGTCGCAAATGTCTTCGCGCGATTTAGGCGCTGGCTCAGATCACATCAAGGACCAGACCCAGGTCGCGCGCTTCCTCGGCGTCGATATACCAGTTGCTCGTCGCCTTTTCGCGTAAGGTCTCGAACGATACCTGCGAACCGTTGACGATGGCGCGGAAGCCCTCCTCCTGGATCAGGACCGACTGCTCGATCTCGTGCAGCTTGGCCTTCAGGATCGCGGGCAGGCTGGTCAGCGGGCCGGTCAGGTCGATCGAACCCGACATCTGCCGCTCATGCAGCATCAGGCGGGTGCCACGCGTCAGGAAGCGCGTCTCGACCGGAAAGGCCGACATGAAAGTCGCCCCCGCCGAATAGACCGCGACCTTGCCCAGGAACAGCGTCTCCCGCCCGGTATAGTCGCGCAGCAGACGGATCGAGTCGCCCATGGCCCGCGCCATTTCCGGGTCGCCGCCCAAAGTGGTGATCGACACGACCAGCGGCCCCTCGGTCGGGGCTGCGGCAAGCTGGTCCTTGAAACCGGCATACATCACCTCGTCCACCGTGCCGTAGAGCTGGACATGGGGCTGGGCGAGCAGCGGGTATTTCACCGCTCTGTTGGGTTCGTCATGCATGATGGGCGAACCGGGGGTGCGGGATAAGGTTCCGGTTCGAGGGTTCGGGGCGGGGTTGAGGCGTGGCCTTCGACTTCGCTCAGGCTGAACGGAGCCTTGTCCCCGAACGCCGTTGAGGCTGAGCGAATTCGAAGCCCAAGGGAAACCCTATCCCCGTTTCCCCTGCGCATATTCCTGCGTGCCCCGCGTCAGCACGTCATCCCCTTCCACGATCTCCGCTACGGGAATATCCGGCAACGCCTTGATCTCCTCGTAAAGCGGCGCGAAGTCCGTCTCCAGCGTGGTCTTGAGCAACGCCTCGTAGCTCGGGATCACGAAGTAATTCTGCTGGAAATCGTCGATCCGGTATTCGGTCCGCATCACACGCGCGAGGTCGAAGCCGATCCGGTTGGGGCTCGGGTCCTCCAGCGCGAAACGGCTTTCCGAATAGCTCGACACGATCCCCGCGCCGTAGATTCGCAGGTCACCGCCTTCGCGCACCAGCCCGAACTCGACCGTGTACCAGTAGAGCCGCCCGAGATATTTCAGCGCATCCATGCCCAGCGCCCGCTGCCCGCCGCGCCCATAGGCGGCGAGATAGTCGGCGAAGACCGGATCGGCGAGCATCGGCACATGGCCGAACACGTCGTGAAACACGTCCGGTTCCTGAAGATAATCGAGCTGGTCGGGCCGCCGGATGAAATTGCCTGCGACGAAGCGGCGATTGGCCATGTGGTCGAAGAACACGTCGTCGGGCACCAGTCCCGGCACCGCCACCACCTGCCAGCCGGTCAGCTTCATCAGCCGTTCGGACAGTTCCTCGAAATCGGGAATGCCCGGTCGCGACAGCTTGAGCACGTCCAGCCCACGCAGATACGCCTCCGACGCGCGACCGGGCAGCAGCTTGGACTGGCGGGCGAACAGCGTATCCCAGGTTGCGTGCTCTTCCGCCGTGTAATGCTCCCACCCCTGCGGGATGGTCCAGTCGGCTCCGGCGCCTTCGGGCGGGGCGGCGAGAACATGGGTATCCTGTGCCATTCGCGGAGCCTATCATGATGATGGTGACAAATGAAACCATATCGTGGCGACGGCTGGGGCACGTTGCAAGGGGGGCTGCGGTCGCGATCGGCCTGATCCTGTTCGGCTATTTCGGCCTGGGGCTGGCGCTGGGTGCGATTCCCCGGACGACCATACCCGCACCGGCCGCGGGTGCGGATGCCGTCACCCTCTTCGTCGAGTCGAGCGCGGTCCACACCGCGATCATCGTGCCCAAACAGGCGGCGGGGATGGACTGGCGCGACTGGGCGCCGGGGCAGGACCTGCGCGATCCGCGCTATGCGGGCTTTCCCTTCCTCGCCATCGGCTGGGGCGAGGCGGGCTTCTTTCGCGAAACGCCGCACTGGCGCGACGTGAAGCCGGGCACGATCCTGCACGCCGCGCTGGGCAGCGACCGGACGCTGATCCATGTCGACCACCTGCCGCTACCCCGCGCCAATGGCGGCGATATCCGCATGATCCGCCTGTCGCCGCAGGCCTATCACAAGCTCGTCGCGTTCATCCAGGCGAGCTGGCGGCGGGGCGGGCGGCATGATCCGGGCTATGACGTGTATGACGCCTTCTACGAAGCGAATGGACGGTACAGCGCCACGCACACCTGCAACAGCTGGACCGGCGATGCACTGGCGGCGGCGGGGGTGCGGATGGGGTGGTGGACGCCCTTTCCATGGACGGTGACGTGGTGGCTGTGATCCCGCCGCCCTCGAAAGCGCTCTGGGCCGCCGAGCTGCCGCGCGCGCTCTGGATGGGTGCGACCTGGTGGCGGCACCGCGACGTGCTCGCCGCCGCGCCGAAGGGAGACGGACGAACGGTCATGGTGCTGCCCGGCCTGGTCAATACCGACCGTGCGACAATCCTTTTGCGCCGATATCTGACGGCCAAGGGCTACCGCGTGCACGACTGGGGACTGGGGCGCAACCTGGGTATCCGCAGCGTCGGGCCGGATGCCGGGCGACTGATCGCCCGCGTCGAAGCACGCGCATCCCGAGGCTCGGTGACGCTGATCGGCATCAGCCTGGGCGGCATCATGGCGCGCATGGTGGCGCAGGCCCGCCCCGATATCGTTGCAGGGGTCATCACCGTCGCCTCGCCTTATGCGGGCTCGCCGCGCGCGACCAATGTCTGGCGGGCGTTCGAGCGGCTGACCGGCGAGCGGGTGGATGATCCGGCCGTGATCGCCCGCTCGGCGGCGATCGCCGGTCCTCTGCCCTGCCCCTCCGCCGCGATCTGGAGCCGGAGCGACGGGCTGGTCGCAGGCACGATCTGCCGCGACGACACGACCCCGGCGGTCGAGGTCCGCTCCAGCCATCTATGGGTGCAGAACCGGCCGCAGGTGCTGGCGGCGGTGGCGACCATCCTCGCGGGATGGCCGCCGCCCGCCAGCGGTCGATAGCCGGGGGGGCGCTAGCCGGGGTCAGTAGCCGGCGCGATAGCCGTCATAGCCCTGTTGGCTGGGCTGGCCCTGCGGGTTCTGCCGGCATTGGTCGGGGTGCTTGCGGCACTGCTTCTCATAGTCGCGGCGAGCACGGCCTTCCTTGGCCTCTTGCTTGCGCATCTTGCGGCCGTAATTGCGATCCGCCTCGTCCTGGCTGGTCGTCGTCCAGTCGACCACCTGCCCCGCCGCCTGGAACGGCGCCTTCACCACGCTGGCCACCGTCTTGACGCAGCCTCCGGTCGCCAGCGGCAGGGTCAGGACGGCGAGTTTCAGGACAAGGTTACGCATGGTCACGGGGTCTTTCAGCGGGTGCGCAAATAGGCGTTGCGCGTGTCTACCCCGATTTGCGGGAAATCGGTGAAGAAACCGTCGATGCCCTGGCCCAGCGCGGCGCGAATTTCCCCCGCGACATCGCCATGCGCCTTGGGATCCTCGCCCCGACGAAAGGCGGGCCGCACGAAGACATTTTCCGCCCGATACGTCCAGGGATGGACACGCAGGCCCGAGCCGTGCGCATCCGCGACCAGCGTCGTGGGCGCATCGCCCTTCCACAACATCGCCTTGTCCGGCCCGATCCCCCAGGCATAGGTCGCGACCTGCTTCAATCCTTCCGGCGTCATCATCGCGGCATAGCTCGGCGCGGCATCGTCGGCGGGGCCACCCTCGCCCGCGACCAGCTGGATCAGGCGGATGCCGGTCATCGTTTTGATGTGCTTGAGGTTGTTCACCTCGAACGACTGGATGAACACCGGCGCATCCGCCGTCTTCCACCCGGCCTTGTTAAGCGCCGCGACCAGCGGGGCATCGGTCCCCATGCCGATCGACGCGAAATAGGTCGGGTGCTTGGTTTCGGGATAGATGGCGATGGTCCGCCCCAGTTCCTTCGACCGTTGCTTGGCCAGTGCGATGATCTCTTCCAGCGTCGGGATCTGGAACTGGCCGTCATAGGCGGTCGAGCGCAGCTGCGGCAGGCGTTCACGGGCACGAAGCGTCTTCAGCTCGGCCAGAGTGAAATCCTCGGTGAACCAGCCGGTTTCGGTCTGGCCGTCGATCGTCTTCGTCCTCTTGCGATCGGCGAATTCGGGGTGCGCGGCGACATCGGTGGTGCCCGAAATCTCGTTCTCGTGCCGGGCGACGAGGTGGCCGTCCTTTGTCGGCACCAGATCGGGCTCGATCACGTCCGCGCCCTCGCGGATCGCCAGGTCATAGGCGGCCAGCGTGTGTTCGGGACGCTGCCCGCTCGCCCCGCGGTGCGCGATGACGATGGGCGACGATAGCGGCTTGGCGAGGTCGGCGGACATGGCCTCAGACTGCCCGAAGATCAGCACGGCGGCAATGAGAGTGGTTCGCAACGGGAAACGTGCGGAAATCATGGCGTTGTTTCATCCAATTCTAATCCCAAAGGGGATGCGCCCATGCATTTCACAATCAATGGTCAATCGCATGACATCGAAGTCGATGTCCGAACGTCGCTGCTCGACCTGTGTCGCGAGCATCTGGGGCTGACCGGCTCCAAGAAGGGATGCGACCACGGCCAGTGCGGGGCGTGCACGATGCTGGTCAACGGCCGCCGGGTGAACAGCTGCCTGACGCTGGCGGTGATGCATCAGGATGACGAGATCACCACGATCGAGGGGCTGGGCCAGCCGGGCAATCTCCATCCGCTTCAGGACGCCTTCGTTCGCCATGACGGCTTCCAGTGCGGCTATTGCACGCCAGGCCAGATCTGCTCGGCGGTCGGCATGATGGACGAGGTCAAGAAGGGCTGGCCCAGCCATGTCACCGAGGACCTGGGCGCGGCCGAGCTGACGGTCGAGGAAATCTCCGAGCGGATGAGCGGCAATCTGTGTCGCTGCGCCGCCTATCCCAATATCGTCGATGCGATCCGCGACGTGGCCGGTCTGGGCGACCGCAATCCCAATGAGGATGTGGGCCGGGAGGTCGCGGCATGAAACTGTTCGACTATGCCCGCGCCGACTCGGTCGCGACCGCCACGAAAGACGGAGCCGTACCCGGCGCGCGCTTCATCGCCGGGGGCACCAACCTGCTCGACCTGATGAAATTGCAGGTCGAGACGCCCGAGACGCTGATCGACATCAGCCGCCTGCCGCTGACCGAGATCGAGGAGCGCGAGGATGGCGGCCTGACCATCGGCGCGCTGGTGCCCAACAGCGACCTGGCCGCCGACCCGCGCGTGATCGAGCGCTATCCGGTGCTGTCGCGCGCATTGCTGGCCGGGGCCTCGGGGCAGTTGCGCAACAAGGCATCGACTGGCGGCAATCTGCTCCAGCGGACGCGCTGCTATTATTTCTATGACCCCGCCACCCCCTGCAACAAGCGTGAGCCGGGCAGCGGCTGTTCGGCGATCGGTGGAGAGAACCGCATCCTCGCGGTCCTCGGCACCTCGGACCAGTGCATCGCCACCCATCCCAGCGACATGGCGGTCGCCATGCGCGCGCTGGAGGCGGTGATCGTCACGCAGAAGCCGGACGGCGACCGCCGCCGCATCGCGATCGGCGACTTCTATCGCTTGCCGGGGTCGACGCCCGAGATCGAGAATGTGCTGGAGCCAGGTGAGCTTATCACCCATGTCGAGCTGCCCCCCGCGCCTGCGGGCCGCCAGACCTATCGCAAGGTGCGCGACCGCGCGTCCTATGCCTTCGCGCTGGTCTCGGTCGCCGGGATCGTCGCGGTAAAGGGTGGCCGGATCAGCTCGGCGCGGCTCGCCTTCGGGGGCCTCGGCCCGATGCCGTGGCGGAACGAGGCGGTGGAGGCCGCGCTGGTCGGGCAGGAACCGACCGACGCCGCCTTCAACGCCGCGGCCGATGCGCTGCTGGCGGATGCCAGGGGCCATGGCTCGAACGATTTCAAGATTCCGCTGACGCGCCGCACGTTGATCGCGACGCTCCGTGAACTGACGCAGGAGGGCTGATCCCATGTTCGGATTCGGCAAGGACGACACACATTCGCTGACCATGAATCAGCCGCATCCCGACAGCCTGCTCGATACGGGCGCGCAGGGGGTGATTTCCAAACCGCTCGACCGCGTCGACGGCCCGAAAAAGGTGACGGGCACCGCGACCTACGCCGCCGAATACGCCATCGAGAATATTGCGCACGGCGTGCTGGTCGGTGCGACCAAGGGTCACGCCAAGATCAAGGCGATCGATGCCGATGCGGTCAAGGCGATCCCCGGCGTCATCGACGTCATTACGGATTACGACACCTTCATCCGCAATTCGCAGCAGGGCGGCGAGACGAGTGCGCCGACGCAGGGCGTGCGGACGGTCGACTATTTCGGCGAGATCATTGCGATCGTCGTCGCCGAGAGCTTCGAGGTCGCGCGTGACGCGGCCAAGCAGCTTAAGGTCGATTACGAACCGCTCGATGACGGTGCGTTCGACTATGAGGCCAACAAGGACAAGGCCGAGCCCGCCCCGGACGGTCTAATCAAGGGCCATTACGACCAGGGCGATTTCGACAAGGCGTTCGACGGCGCGGCGGTGAAGGTCGACGTGACCTACACCACCCCCAGCCAGAACTCGGCGGCGATGGAGCCCCATGCCTCCATCGCGGTTTGGGAAGACGGCGCGCTGACGCTGTACGGCGCATACCAGATGCCGACCTCGGACGCGCAGCAGCTCGCCAAGGCGCTGGGTATCTCCCAGTCCAAGGTTCGGATCATTGCGCGCTATATCGGTGGCGGGTTCGGCTCGAAGCTGGGCATCGCGCCCGAGAGCGTGGCCGCCGCCATCGCCGCCAAGCAGCTGGGCCGCCCGGTCAAGGCGGTGATGCTGCGCCAGCAGGTGTTCGACGCCACCGTCCGCCGCTCCAACACCGAACAGCGGATGCGGCTGGGTGCCGAGGCGGGCGGCAAGATCGTGGCGCTGGGCCATGAGGCGATCACCTCCAACCTGCCCGACGAGGATTTCTTCGAGCCCGTCGGGATCGGCACGCACTTCCTTTATGGCGGTGAGAACCGGCGGATCAATCACGACGTCGTCCGGCTGAACTGGACCCTGTCGGGCTCGATGCGTGCGCCGGGCGAGGCGGTCGGCATGGTCGGCCTGGAATGCGCGATGGACGAGCTTGCCGAGGCGGTCGGCATCGATCCGATCGAATTGCGCAAGATCAACGAACCCGAGCAGGACCCCGAGTTGAAGGTCCCCTATTCGTCGCGGCAACTGACCCGCGCGCTGGAGGAAGGCGCCAGGCAGTTCGGCTGGGACCAGCGCCAGGCGGCGGGCCAGCGGCGCGAGGGCGACTGGCTGATCGGCATGGGCGTCGCTTCAGCGACGCGCTCCAACATGCTCCAGCAGTCCTCGGCCAAGGTCGAGCTGCATCCCGACGGCACCGCCACCGTCTCGTCCGCGATGACCGATATCGGCACGGGCAGCTACACGATCATGGCGCAGATCGCCGCCGAGATCCTGGGCCTGCCGGTCGAGCGGGTGACGATGGCGCTGGGCGATACCAACGATCCCCCCGCCGCCGGGTCGGGCGGCTCCTGGGGCGCGGGCTCGGCTGGTTCGGCGGTCTATCTGGCCGCGGAACGCGTGCGCGAAAAACTCGCCAAGGCGATGGGCGTCGATGCCGACTCGCTGACGCTGAAGGACGGCATGGCGATCGGCGACAACCGCTCGGTGCCGATCGGCGAACTGGTCGGCGAGAAGAGCCTGTCCGCCATCGGGGAGATCAAGCCCGGCGCGCAGGAAAAACAGTATAACCAGGCGGGCTATGGCGCGCATTTCGCCGAAGTCGGCGTCAATGTCGTCACCGGCGAGGTACGCGTGCGGCGGATGCTGGGCGTGTTCGCGGCCGGGCGCGTGCTCAACGCCAAGACGGCGCGCTCGCAGTGCCTGGGCGGCATGACCTTCGGTATCGGCACCGCGCTGACCGAGGATCTGATCCACGATCCGCGCACCGGCAAGCTGGTCAACCACGACCTGGCCGAATATCATGTGCCGGTGAACGCCGACGTGCCCCAGCTGGAAGTCCACTTCCTCGACGAGCGCGACATCCATGCCAACCCGATCCATGCCAAGGGGATCGGCGAGCTGGGCATTTCCGGCGCGGCGCCCGCCGTGGTCAACGCCATCTACAACGCCACCGGCGTGCGGGTGCGCGAGATGCCGGTGACGCTCGACAAGCTGCTCGACCATCTCCCGGCGCTTTGATGAGCGACCATGACAGTATCCTCGCCGCGGCCCGGACATGGCGCGGCGAGCCCATGGCGATTGCGACGGTGGTGTCGACCTGGGGGTCGGCACCACGCCCGCGCGGCAGCCACATGCTGGTTCATGCCGATGGCCGGTTCGAGGGATCGGTGTCGGGCGGCTGTGTCGAGAACGACATCCTCCACACGGCCGCCGAGGTCATCGCGGGTGCTCCCTTTCAGGTAAAGCGCTACGGCGTGGCGGACGCCTCGGCATGGGAAGTCGGACTGCCCTGTGGCGGCGAGATCGCGGTCATGGTGCAGCCGGTATCGGCGGAGGGTTTCGACCCCGAGCTGTTCGACCGCATCGCCGAAGCCCGCGAACAAGGCTGTGCGCTGACCGTCACCACCGACCTGACCACCGGCCGCTCGGACCTGCGCCCCGTCGAGACCGGCGAGGTCTTCGCCAACCGCTACGACCCGCCGCGCCGCCTGCTGATCGTCGGCGCGGTGCAGATCGCGCAGAGCCTGGCGCAACTGGCACAGACCTTGGGCATCGCGACCGTCGTCATCGACCCGCGCGCGCGTTTCCTGACCGAGGAACGCTTCCCCGGCGTCACGCTGGACGATCGCTGGCCCGACGAGGCGGTGGCGGCCTATACGCCAGGTCCGGCGACCGCCGTTGTGACGCTGAGCCATGACACCAAGATCGACGATCCCGCACTGGTAGCCGCGCTCGCCAGCGATACCGCTTATGTCGGCGCGCTGGGCAGTCGGCGCAGCCATGCCGCGCGGCGGGAGCGTCTGGCCACGATGGGCGTTTCTCCCCAGGCGATCGACCGGATCGATGGCCCTGTCGGCCTCGATATCGGTGCGATCGGCCCCTCCGAGATCGCGCTGTCGATCGCGGCGGCGATGATAGGAGCCTTTCATGATCGACCCTAAGGATGTGGCCCTGGTCCTGCTGGCCGCCGGACAGTCGAGCCGCTTCGGGACCGGAAACAAGCTGGAGGCCGAATTTCTCGGCAAGCCGGTCGGGTTCCACGTCACCACCGCGCTGGAAAGCATTCCCTTCGCCGACCGAATCGTGGTGACCGACGGGTGCCAGCTCGACTTCGGCTCACGCGGTTACCGGGTCATCCATAATGACGATATCGGTCAGGGCATGTCCCACTCGCTGCATCTTGGCGTGCGCGAGGCGATGAAGGCGTCGCCCCAGGCGATCCTGATCGCGCTGGCCGATATGCCGCGTGTCACCGCGGCGCACATCTATCGCCTGTTCGACGCTTTTGACGGGCCGGATTCGATCGTGGTGTCGAGCAACGGCGAACACCCCACCCCGCCGGGCGTGTTCGGTGCCGGCCAGTTCGAGGCGCTGCTCAAGCTGGAAGGCGACGAGGGCGGCCGCAAGCTGGTGGCGGGCGGGCGCCATGTCGTCACCGCGCCCGCCGAGTTGATCGACATCGATACGCCCGAGGATCTGGAACGCCTGCGCCAGCTCGTCCATGCGCCCGAGCGGACGATCACTCGTGCCGTAGCGCGTCAATCGGATTGAGGGCCGCCGCCCGCCGTGCGGGAAAATAGCCGAAGACCACGCCGATCACCGCCGAGATCGCAAAGGCGATCACGTTGATCTGCGGGTCGAAGGTCCATGGCACCTGCATCAGGGGCACGAGAAGGGCGATGATCGCCTGCGCCAGGATCAGCCCGATGATCCCGCCCAGGCAGGACAGCACCACCGCCTCGACCAGGAACTGCATCAGCACCTCGCGCGCGACCGCGCCGATCGCCAAGCGGATGCCGATCTCGCGCGTCCGTTCGGTCACGGACACAAGCATGATGTTCATGATGCCGATGCCGCCGACCACCAGGCTGATCGCCGCCACCGCCGCGACGATGCGGGTCAGCATGGTCGTCGTGCTGGTCAGCGTATCGCTGATCTGCTTGGTGTCGAAGATGTTGAAGTCATCGTCCTTGCCGCCGGTGATGTTGCGCCGTTCGCGCAGGAGGTCGGTGAGCGCCGATTGGACCGCGCTGGTCGAATAGGCCTGGTCGACGCCGACCAGCATCAGGCGGATGTCGCGGCTGCCCGTGAAGCGGCGCTGCACCGCCTTGATCGGCATCAGCACGACGTCGTCCTGGTCGCCAAAGCCCCCCTGCCCGCGCGTCGTCAGCACGCCGATCACGTCGCAGCTGATCGCCCCGATGCGGAAGCGCTTGCCGACCGCCTCGGTATTGCGGAACAGGTTCTGGCGCACGGTATTGCCGATGACGCACACCGCCTTGCCCGCCGCCTGCTCCGCCCCGGTCCAGTATCGCCCGGAGGCCAGCGGCCAGGGCTGGACGGTGAAATAGGCGAGCGTGGTGCCGGTGACGGTCGTCGACCAGTTGGCGCCTTCATAGATGGCGGTCGCGGTCGTCTGTGCCTGGGGTGCCACCGCCGTAACGCCCGCGATCTGGTCGGCGATCGCGTCGACATCCTCGGGCTTGAAGTCGGGCGGACGCGGGCCGCCGCCGCCGCGGCCGAAGCCCTGACCGGGGCGGACCTGGAGGATGTTGGTGCCCAGCGACGAAATCGACTGCTGCACGGCCGCCGTCGTCGCCTTGCCCAGCGTCACCATGGTCACGACCGCGCCGACGCCGATGATGATGCCCAGCGTCGTCAGGAACGAGCGCAGCATGTGCCGCCGGATTGAGCGGATCGCGAGGAGGAGCGTGGTGCCGAACATCAGTGCCCATCCATCTGCGGTATTTCGCCCGGCCGGTGCTGCGCCTCGATCCGGTCGACCAGCCCGTCCTTGAAATGGATCACGGTGCGCGCGAACGCCGCCATGTCGGGCTCATGCGTGACCATCAGCACGGTGATGCCGCTGTCCCGGTTGAGCCCGGTCAGCAGTTCCATGATCTCCACCGAGCGTTCGGAATCGAGATTGCCGGTCGGCTCGTCGGCCAGAAGGACGTCGGGGCTGGTGACGATGGCGCGGGCGATCGCCACGCGTTGCTGCTGCCCGCCCGACAGTTCGGCGGGGGTATGGTCCCACCATTTGTCGAGGCCGACCTTCTCCAACGCCGCCATGCCCAGCTCGCGCCGCGTCCGTTTGTCCTCGCCGCGATAGAGCAGGGGCAGCTCGACATTCTCCAGCGCGGTCGTGCGCGACAACAGGTTGAAGCCCTGGAACACGAAGCCCAGATAGCGCCGCCGCAGCATCGCGCGCTGGTCCCGGTCGAGCGTCTCGACAGGATGGCCGCGGAACAGGAAATTGCCGCCGCTCGGCACGTCGAGACAGCCCAATATGTTCATCGTGGTCGACTTGCCCGACCCCGAAGGCCCCATCACCGCGACGAAATCGCCCGCCGCGATGTCCAGGTCGACGCCCTTCAGCGCCTGGAACTGGGTCGCGCCACTGCCATAGGTCTTGGTGACGCCGCGAAGCTGGATGAGCGCGGCGTCAGCGGCCACCGCCACCCCCGCCCTGCTGGCCGCCGCCCTGACGCCGCTGGCCGCCACTACGCGGAGCCGAAGTCTCGCCGCCCGACAGTTGGCCGGTGATGACCTGCATATCGGGCTTCAGGCCGCCCGACAGCACTTCGGTCATCGATCCGTTGGTGTCGCCGGTGACGATCTGGATCGGCTGCGGCTTGCCGTCTTGCCCACGGACATAGACGGTCTGCGTCGCGCCGCGCTGAACGGTCGCGGTGCGCGCGGCCCGGTCGCGGCGCGGACGGAAGGTCAGCGATCCGGCGATGCCACCGCCGCCCGCTTGCGCGCCGTCCGACGGCTTGAAGCGCAGCGCGGCGTTGGGGATCAGCAGGACGTTCTTCTTGTCCGACGTCACGATATCGGCGGTCGCGGTCATGCCGGGGCGCAGTTGCAGGTCGGGATTCGCCACCGTCAGATCGGCGGCATAGCTGACCACCTGCCCCGTGGTCGACGCGGCGCTGCTGGTCGATGACGCGGACGAGGTCGCCGCGCTCACCGTCAGGTTCGATCCCAGATCGACACGGGTGATCGTCGCCGGGAAAGTCCGCCCCGGAAAGGCGTCGACGGTGAAATCGGCCTTTTGCCCGACCTTCACCTCGCCGACATCGGCCTCGTCGATCGCCACCTCCAGCTTCATCTTGGTCAGGTCTTCGGCGATGACGAACAGGGTCGGCGTGTTGAACGACGCCGCGACCGTCTGGCCCGGATCGACCTGCCGCGCCAGCACCACACCCGACACCGGCGAGCGGATGATCGCACGCTGGCGCTGGGTCTGCGACTGGGCGAGCTGCGCGCGGGCGGCCGTCACATTGGCCTCCGCCACGCGAAGCGCGGCGACCGCACGCTGGGCATCGGCACGCCCCGCCTGGAGTTCGGTGGCGGAGGGCACGCGGCCGTTCGACAGCTTATAGACCTGTTCCAGCCGTGCAAGCTGCGCCTGCGATTCCGAGACGGTCGCGCGCGCCTGCGCCACCTGCGCGACATTGGCGGCCAGCGTCGCCTGCGCCGCGCGGATCTGATCGTCGATCTGTTCGGGATCGATCAGCGCCAGCGCCTCGCCCGCCTTCACCCGGTCGTTCACATCGACCACGACCTTGGTGACGAGGCCCGACAGCTGAGAGCCCACCGTCACCTGGTTGGTCGGGGCCAGCTTGCCAGTCGCCGAGACGGTGACGGTCAGGTTGCCGCGCGTGACCGGCGCGGTCGCATAGCCCGCCTCCTTCGATCCGCCGAAGCAGCTCTTCAACAGCAGCGCCAGCAGGACGACGCCGACGATCACCACGCCCCACTGCACCCATTTGCGCCAGCGCGGCTGCGGCTTCACGCCCAGGAAATCGTCGAGAGTCTGGTCGGCCATCAGCGGTTGTCCGGGGTTGTGGCGAGGCGCGGCGGCGCTTCGGGGGTGGTCGTGTCGTCCCAGCCGCCGCCCAGCGCGGCGAACAGCGCGACCTGCGCGGTCGCGGCGTCGGAGCGGGCCTGAACCAGCCCGTTCTGTGCGTTCAGGAACGCCGCCTCCTGTTGCGACAGGGTGGTGAAGTCGGTGAGGCCCGAGCGATACTGGCTGCGCGCCAAAATCGCCGAGTTGCGCGCGGCGTCGAGCTGGATGGCGAATTGCCGCTCGCGCGCGCGGGCCGTGTTGAGCGCGACGATCGCGTTTTCCACATCCTCCAATGCGAGGAGGACGGTGCCCTGATAGGCGGCGTAGGACTGGTCGGCGAGCGCCCGGGCGTTACGCACTTGGCTGCGCAGCCGCCCGCCGTTGAAGATCGCCTGGGTCAGCCCGGCGAACAGGCTGCCGGTGATCGCATCGCCCAGCGACCCGATGCTGGTCGCCGCCGTGTTGATGTTCCCGGAGATGGCGAGCGCGGGATAGAGCGCGGCCTGGGCCACCCCGATCCGCGCGGTAGCGGCGGCCAGATTGCGCTCGGCCGCGCGGACATCGGGGCGGCGGCGCAGGATATCGGCGGGAATGCCGGTGCCGATGACGGCGGGGCCGGTCGGGATCGGCCTGACCGCCGCCAGCCGCGTCTTGACCGCACCGGGGGCTTGCCCGGTCAGCACGCCCAGCCGCGAGACGGCGGCGTTATATTGCTGCTCGATCGAGGGGATGGTCGCCGCGGTCTGCGCCCGCTGGCCCCGCGCCTGTTCGGCATCGAGCGAGGAAACGAGCCCCGCCTGCACCCGGAAACCGGCAATCTCCAGATTGTCGTCCTGTAGCGAAAGGCTGGCCCGCGCATTGGCCAGCTGCGCCTGATAGGCCCGCGCGAGCATATAATTGCGCGCCAATTCGCTCTCAACGGTCAGCAGCGTGGCGGCATAGCTGAACCCGGCGCCCTCATAGGTCGCGCGGGTCGCCTCGACCGTCCGGCGGACCTCGCCGAACAGGCCGACTTGATAGCTGGCCGAAAGCCCGACGGTGAAGCTGTTGCTCCCGCCGCCGCCGGTGTCGACCACCGTGCCGTCGGGCAGCGTGAAGCTGCGTCCGCCGCCGCGCAGATTCTCGTTGCGTTGATAGCCGGTCGAGCCGGAGACATTGGGCAGCAGCGAGGCGCGGCTCTGCACCAGGCTTTCGCGCGCCTGGCGCAACCGCGCGATCGCCTGGACCACATCGGTGTTGGCGACCACCGCCTGCTCGACCAGTTCGGCGAGCAGCGGATCGTCAAACGACCGCCACCAATGGCTCAGGTCCTGCGCCTGCGCATTGGCGGCGGGCACCGACCAGACGTCGGGCACCCCCAGCGCTTGCGGAGCGGCTGGACGATAATCGGGACCGACCGTACAGGCGGACAGGGCCGCCGGGGCCAGAAGAAGGACGCGGGCGCGAGGCTTCATGGAGCAGGAAGGTGCCGTGCCGTTACGGCCCCGTCCAGTGTATTTCTGTCGCAAAGTATGACGGATGCGGCATATTTCCGTCATTTGACGACGCACGTTTCAAAGGAGCGAAAGTTCCACTTCAATCAAAAATCCTCCCCCGATGCGGGGAGGTGGCAGGGCGCAAGCCCTGACGGAGGGGGGCTTCAATAAAAGTCACCCCTAGGGGCGATCCCCCTCCACCATGCTTCGCATGGTCCCCCTCCCCTTGCAGGGGAGGATCAGCTCTTACCGCCCCACCCAGTCGGACACCTGCTGCGCAACCTGATTCGCCGCCTGGTTCAGCGCCGGGCCGACGCTCGTCGCGTCGATCTTGCCGATCGGCACGCGCGCCTCGAAGCGGCGCTTCTCGATCATATTCTGGCCGTCGCGTTGCAGCGTAGCATCATACATCACCACCGCCTCACGCCGGGTCGCGTCCATGCCGAACTGGCGCAGCTCGCCGCCCAGCCGGGCGCCGGGATCACCGATCGAGTCCCGCGAGGACAGGACGACACGGCCGACCCGCGCGGTCAGCGTGTCGGCCATCAGCCGCGCGAACAGCCGGGCGGGCGGCTCGGCCCATTGCGCGTCCTTCACATAGGCGATGCTGGTCGGATTCTCCTGCACCGGCACGCGCGCCGTCGCCAGTTCCTGCGGCGAGGACGGCACCTGGATGGTGATCGACCGGCCCGGCCCGGAGTCCTGCGTCTGACCCACGGGGGGCGCGGACTGCGCCCGGAGCGTCAACAGCGAGGGCGGCGGCTTGGCGCCGAAGCTGATGCACCCGGCGAGTGGAAGCGATGCGAGCATCACGATCAGCGGAGTCTTCATGACGGTCCTCATCGGCATCCTCACTTGCCCTTATAGTCCGGCAGCTTCTGCTGCCCGATCAGCGACCCTGCGCCCTGCTGGTCGACCTTTTCGGCGACCGCCGACAGCGACTGGGTCATCACGCGCAGATCCTTCACCAGACGATCCACCTCGGGCACGGTCTGCTTCGAGAAGGTCTGGAGGCCCGGCCGCGCGTCGCCGATCGCCGAGTTCAGCGTGTCCGCACTCTTCTGCGCCGAGGCGATCGCCTTGTTCAGATTGACCATGGTCGGCTTCACGTCCTCGGCAAGAATGCCGTTGGTGGTCGCCGCCAGCTGGCCGATCGACTGCGCCGCGTCACCCGCCTGCTGGATCGCCACGCGCGTCTGAGCCAGCGTTGCGGCGATCTCCGGCCCGCGATCGGCGAGCGCATCGGTCAGGCGGTTGGTATTGTCCAAAATCCCGGCGATCGACGCCTGGTTGCGATCCGACAAAAGCCCGGTCAGTCGCTCGGTCAGCGTCGACAGCCGCTCGAGCAGCTGCGGCGCGGAGTTCAGGATCGCGCCGATGCCGCCCTGCTTGGTCGGGATGACCGGCACACCATACGGGCAGACCGTCTTGTTGTCCGGCTGCGGGCAGGTGATCGGCGGCGCGCCCTTGCGGGCGCCGTCCAGCGAGATGGTGCTGGTGCCGGTGAAGCTGGCCGAGATCGACGCGGTCGTTCCCTGCAGGATCGGCGTCTGCTCGTTGACCGCCACGCGCACCCGCACGAATTGCGGATCGGGGCGCCACAGCGCGATTTCCTTCACCTGCCCCGAGGGCACACCCGAGTAAGTGACCGCCGAGCCCTTGGCCAGGCCGTCCACCGACTGGCGGAAGAAGATGTCATATTCCTTCTCCGACGTGCCGCCCAGACGGGCGATCCAGACGGTGAAGATCGCCAGCACTGCGAGCAGGATCAGCACGACAGAGCCGACAAGGACGTGGTTCGAACGGGTTTCCATCAGCGTGTCCCTGCTTCGCCTCTCGCATGGGCATCGGCCGCATTGCCCTGGGACCGCTGTCCCGTGGCATGGGCGTCGACTTCGGTGGGGTGGCGCGCGGCGTCCGCGTCCGCCGAACGAGGGCGGATATCCGCCACCTCGTCCTTGGCGGCGACGGCGGCACGGCCGCGCGGCCCCTTGAAATATTCCTCGATCCACGGATGGTCGAGCGCGATCAGCTCGTCGATCGTACCGACCGCGATCACCTTCTTGTCGGCCAGCACCGCCACCCGGTCGCAGATCGCGTAGAGCGTATCCAGATCATGGGTGATGAGGAACACGGTGAGCCCCAGCGTCTTCTGGAGCGAGGCGATCAGCTGGTCGAACGCGGCCGCGCCGATCGGGTCGAGACCTGCGGTCGGCTCATCGAGGAAGAGGAGTTCGGGGTCGAGCGCCAGCGCACGCGCCAGCCCTGCCCGCTTCTTCATGCCGCCCGACAGCTCGGCCGGATATTTCGGCCCGGCATCGGCGGGAAGGCCGGTCATCACGACCTTGTAGGACGCGATCTCGTCCATCAGCGCCTGCGGCAGATCGCGGTAGAATTCGCGCAACGGCACCGCGACATTCTCCGCGACTGTCAGCGTCGAGAACAGCGCGCCGCCCTGGAACAGCACGCCCCAGCGCTTGCGGACATCGACCGCCTCGGTCGCCTCGCGCCCGATGGTCGGCTCACCGAACACGGTGATCTCGCCCGCATCGGGGGTCTGCAGGCCGATGATCGTGCGCATCAGGACCGACTTGCCGGTGCCCGACCCGCCGACGACGCCCAGGATCTCGCCCTTGCGCACGTCCAGGTCGAGCCCGTCATGGATGACCTGCTCCCCGAAGCTGTTGCGCAGCCCCCGGACCTGGATGAGATGTTCGTCCTGCCCGGCCATCAATCCCATCCGATCCAGGTGAAGAAGACCGCGAAAAAGGCGTCGAGCACGATCACCAAGAAGATCGCCTGCACCACCGCCGCCGTGGTGCGCAGGCCGACCTGCTCGGCATCCGACTTGACCTGCATCCCCTGGAAACAGCCCGCGATCGCGATGATCGCGCCGAATACGGGCGCCTTGATGAGGCCGACATAGAGGTCAGTGATCGGCACCACTTCGCGGATGCGCGCGATGAAGGTGACGGGCGGGATGCCCAGCGACACCGCCGCGAGGAAACAGCCGCCGATCATCGCGATCAGCGAGGAATAGAAGCCCAGGAGCGGCATCAGCGTGATCGCCGCGATGGTACGCGGCACGACCAGCGCCTCCATCGGCGAGACGCCGATGACACGCATCGCGTCGATCTCTTCGGTCAGCTTCATCGTGCCGAGCTGCGCCGCGAAGGCCGATCCCGAGCGACCCGCGACCATGATCGCGGTCATCAGCACGCCCAGTTCGCGCAGGGTCAGCCGGCCGACCAGGTTGATCGTGAACACCTCGGCACCGAACTGGCGCAGCTGCACCGCGCCCTGTTGCGCGATGACGATGCCGATCAGGAAGCTCATCAGGCCGACGATGGCCAGTGCCGAGACACCGACCGTCTCGAACTCATGCACCACCGCGTTGAAGCGAAAGCGGCGCGGATGGCGGATCACCGCCAGTCCGGCGAGCACGGTCGCGCCCATGAAGCCGAGCAGGCCGTACAGCGTCTGGAAGGCGGCGACCACCGCATCGCCGACCTCGCCCGCCACGCGCGCGAAGGGGCTGACCGGCTTGGGGCGCATCGCGACCGGCTGATCCGCCTCGGTCACCTTGGCGAACAGGTGGCGCTGGTCGTCGTCCAGACCGTCGATCACGGCGTCGTTGCGTGCGGCGAAACGGTGGATCAGCCAGGCGCCGACCGTGTCGATCCGGTCGACCTGCGACAGGTCGATCCGGCGAACCGCCGCATCCTCGCGTTCCAGCCGATCGGGCAGATTGCCCAAGGTGGCCAGCGACAGGCTGCCGGTGAAGCGCAGGGCTCCTCCGTCGGCCGGGTCATGTTGATAATCGGCCTTGGCGTTCATCAACTGCCTCTTTGCGGGAAAGCGGGTGCGTCGACAAGGCGCTTCGTTCCCACGACGAATCGACTGGCGGCGTTAATTACACGACTAGGTGACGTTTTCATAGCAGGCGATCCAGCAGATGCAGGATCAGGCCGACGCTGCCGCCCACCAACGTCCCGTTGATGCGGATATATTGCAGGTCGCGGCCCACCGCATTTTCCAGACGCGAGGTGACGGTATCAGCATCCCAGCCACGCACCGTCTCCGACACCAGCCGGACGATGCCGTCGCCATAATCGGCGGCGATGCCCACCGTCGCGCGGCGGACGAAGCGGTTGATCGTCGCCGCCAGCCGCGGATTGTCCTGCAGCGTCTGGCCCAGTTGCCGCATCGCATCGCCCAGGCGCCCGGCCGTCACCGCCTGCGGATCGCGCGCCATGCGCAGCAGCGCCTCGCGCGCCTGCTCCCACAGGCCGTCCAGCCAGCGCTGCATCGCCGGATTGGCGATCAGATCGGCCTTCATCGCCTCCACCCTGGCGCGGGTGTCGGGATCATATTGCAGGTCCCAGGCGAGGCGATCGAGCCCCTCTTCGATCTTCTGGCGCAGCGGATGCTCGCGATCCTCGGCGACATCGTGGAGCAGCTTGTGCAGCCCGTCGATCAGCTTGTCCGCCAGCGTCTCGTCCAGCCCGGTCCAGCGAAGGATCGCCCCGGCCCGCTCATGGACCATCGCGCGGACGATCGCTTCATTGGCGTCCAGCGCAGACGCCGCCCAGCGGAGCACGGAGTCGAGCAGCGGCAGGTGACGCCCCTCGGCGATGCTAGCCTTCAGCAACTGGCCCAGGATCGGCGCGACCTCGGTGGCGCGCAGGCGCGACCCGATCCCGGCCTTCACCATGCCGCCTAGGCGCTGCGGGTCGAAGGCGGTCAGCATCTCGGCGAACAGGCGTGAGGCACCGCGGCGGATACGCCCGCCCTCTTGCGGCGGTTGCGCCAGCCAACGCCCGGCCGCGCCCGCCACGTCCAGTCGGACCATGCGCCGCGCGACGACGCGCGGGATCAGGAAATTGGTGCGCAGAAAATTGGCGAGCGTATCGCCGATCCGGTCCTTGTTGCGCGGCACGATCGCGGTGTGCGGGATGGGCAGGCCAAGCGGATGGCGGAACAGCGCGGTAACCGCGAACCAGTCGGCCAGTCCGCCGACCATCGCCGCCTCGGCAAAGGCGCGGACATAGCCCCAGGCGGGATGCACGGGCTGCAGCCCCCGCGACACCAGATACAGCGCCGCCATACCGACCAGCAGCCCCGTTGCCACGACCCGCATCTTCCGCAGGGCGGGTGGAACGGTCTGGCTACCCCCCGATCGCATTGCGAGTTCCATCACCTACGACAATTCGCGAGCGGCGGCTTTGTTCAAGCGGAATCTTTCCCGAGCGTAACGAAAGAGGGCGGATGATCCTCCCCTACAAGGGGAGGTGGCAGGCCGACAGGCCTGACGGAGGGGGGCTTCCACATAGGGGGCCCTCTGTGGCGCTCCCCCTCCACCACCGCTTCGCGGCGGTCCCCCTCCCCGTGCCGGGGAGGATGACTCACTCCGCCGGATCGTAGCCCAGCTTGCCGGTCGCGGGCGGCAGTGCGGGACCGCCCGCTGGCCCTTCGATCACCGGGCCGCTGCCCAGTTCGTCGCCGGGCTTGTACGTCAGCAGCCGTCGGCCCAGGCGCGGCCCGATCCAGCGTTCGACCCCGACCGACAGGCTGAACGCGGCAGGCACGATCAACAGGGTCAGGACCGTCGACAGGGCAAGCCCGCCGATCACCGTCACGCCCATCGGGCTGCGCCACGATCCGTCGCCGCCCAGCGACAGCGCGGTGGGGATCATGCCCGCCACCATCGCGACCGTGGTCATCACGATCGGCTGGGCGCGCTTGTGCCCGGCGTCCAGCACCGCCTCGCGGATCGGCACGCCCTTGGCGATCTCCTCCAGCGCGAAGTCGATCAGCAGGATCGAGTTCTTCGCGACGATGCCGAGCAGCATCAGCAGGCCGATATAGACCGGCAGCGAGAGCGGATTGCCACTGAAATACAGCGCCAGCAATCCGCCCAGCGGCGCGAGCAACAGCGAGGCCATGTTAACGAAGGGCGGCAGGAAGCGGCGATAGAGCAGCACCAGCACCGCGAAGACCAGGAACACCGCAGAGATGATGGCGGTGAAGAAGTTCTTCATCATCTCCGCCTGCATCTTGGCCTGGCCCAGCACCATTTCGCTGACCCCCATGGGCAGGTTCTTCATGATCGGCAGGTCATGGACCTTCTTCATCGCGTCGCCGCTGATGACGCCTTTGGCGAGGTCGGCACCGACCGTCACCTGACGCCGCTGGTTCACGCGGTCGATCTGCGTCGGCCCCGCGCCCAGCCCGATATCGGCGACGACGCTCAGGGGCACCGAGCCGCCGGTCTGGGTCTGCACCGGCAGGTTCTGGATCGTCGACAGGCGGGCGCGCGCATTCTGGTCCAGCGCGACGCGGATCGGCACCTGGCGATCGGACAGCGAGAAGCGGGCCGAATTCTGGTCGATGTCGCCCAGCGTCGCGATGCGGATCGCGCTGGACAGCGCCTGCGTCGTCACGCCCAGATTGGCCGCGAGGTCGAGGCGCGGACGGATGATGATTTCCGGCCGGTCGAGATTGCCGACGATGCGCGGCGCGACCAGGCCGGGCAACGTGCCCATCTGCTCGACGATCTTATTGGCGGTGTCGCGCAACACGGCGGGATCGTCACCACCCAACGTGATGGTCAGGTCGCGCCCGCTCGATCCCCAGCCGAATTGCGACTGGAACGACACGCGCGCATCGGGAATCGCCGCCAGTTCGGGCGCCAGCGACCGTTCGAAGTCGGTGCTCTTCATCGAGCGATCCTCCTTCAGCGTCGCGACGACACGGCCATTGCCGACCCCGGTGCGCGCATAGACGGACTCGACGTCCGGCTGCTTGCTGAGGAACGCCGCGACCCGCTTCACCACCAGATCGGTCTGGGCCAGCGTCGTGCCGGGCACCATTTCGATCTTGGCGACCGCCCGGTCATTGTCCTGCGGCGGCTGGAACGTCTTGGGGATGATCGCGAACATCGCGATGGTCAGCATGAAGGCGCCCACGCCGATACCGATCACCCACAGGCGGTGGTCGCGGAACCGCCCGAAGAAGCGCCGGACGATCCCGCGCCGCACGCCGTCGGTCGGCCGGTCATAGCGCAACGACCAGCGCAGCGTCGCCATATAGGCGTCCATCAGCTTGCCCTCGCCATGGCTGGCATGGCCGGCGGACTTCAGGAAATAGGCCGCGATCATCGGCGTGATGAGACGCGCGACGGCCAAGCTCATCAGCACCGAGACGACGACGGTCAGGCCGAAATTCTTGAAATACTGCCCCGGAACGCCCGGCATCAGCGCGACCGGCAGGAACACCGCGACGATCGCCATGGTGGTCGCCAGCACGGCGAGACCGATTTCGTCCGCCGCGTCGATCGACGCCTGATAGGCGGATTTGCCCATGCGCATGTGCCGGACGATATTCTCGATCTCCACGATCGCATCGTCGACCAGCACGCCCGCCACCAGGCTGAGCGCAAGCAGCGTCATCTGGTTCAGCGTGAAGCCCAGCAGGTCCATGAACCAGAAGGCCGGAATCGCCGACAGCGGGATGGCCAGTGCCGAGATCACCGTCGCACGCCAGTCGCGCAGGAAGATGAAGACGACGATGACGGCCAGCACTGCGCCTTCGATCATCGCATGGATGGCGCTTTCATATTGCGCCTCGGTGTACTTCACGCTGTTCGAGCGGAGGACGAACTTCACCTCCGGGTTGCGCTTTTCCAAATCCTTCAGCTTCTGGACGGCGCCGTTGAAGACGCTGACGTCCGAGGCGCCCTTGGCCCGCTGGAAGTCGAAGCTGATGACCTGTCGCCCGTCGACCGCCGCCTGCGAACGCTGTTCGGCGTAAAGGTCGCGCACGGTGGCGATATCGGCGAGGCGCACGGTGCGGCCGCCACGCACGTTGATCTGGGTCTGGCCCAGGTCATAGGCGTTGCGTGCATTGCCCAGCACGCGAACCGCCTGTTCGGTGCCTGCGATCTCGGCGCGGCCACCGGCGGCGTTCAGATTGGTCAGGCGCAGCTGCGCGTTGACCTCGCTGGCGGTCAGCCCTTGCGCCTGGAGCTTCAGCGGATCGAGGATGACGCGGATCTCCCGCGTCACGCCGCCGTTGCGGATGACCTTGGACAGGCCGGGGACGCCCAGCAATTCCTTGGTGACGTTATTGTCGATATACCAGCTGAGCTGTTCGGGCGTCATGTTGGACGCCACCGCCGAATAGCTGGCGAGGTCGTTGTCGGTCGAATCGACGCGGATCACCTGCGGCTCGAGGATGCCGTCGGGCAACATCGAGCGGATCTGGGTGATCGCATCGCGCGCATCGCTGACCGCGCGGTCGATCGGCGTGCCGATGTCGAGCTGGACCAGCGTCTGCGACTGACCCTCGGTCACGGTCGAGGTGATCTGGTCGACGCCCTGCAAGTTCCGCAACGCCGCCTCGACCCGCTGGGTGACCTGGGTCTCCAGTTCGGTCGGCGCCGCACCCGGCTGGTTCACGACGACCACGACGATCGGGAAATCGATATCGGGGTCGTTGTTGACGTCCATCCGCATGAAGCTGACGATCCCCGCCAGCGTCAGCGCGACGAACAGGACGATCGGCGGAACGGGGTTCCGGATCGCCCAGGCAGAGATGTTGCGGAAACTCATCTTACTTGGCCTCCTGGCCTGCAAGGATGGGATGGACCAGCTGCCCGGCCGCCAGGAAGCCACCGGCCGACCGCACCACCCGTTCCGTCCCATTCAGGCCCGAGGCGATGGTCACGCCGTCGTCCGACACCTGACCGATCTTCACGTCGCGACGCGCCACCTTGTCGTCGGCGCCGACGATATAGACGAAGCTGCCCTTGTCATCGCTCTGGATCGCGGAGTCCGGCAGGATCGGCGCACGTCCCGCGCCGCCGCGGATCGTCGCCGCGGCGAAACCGCCGGGACGCAATGCCGGGTCGTAGGACAGGGCGATGCGCGCAATACCCTGGCGCGTCTGAGGATCGATCACGGGCGACACCTGCCATACCTCGCCCTTGAAGCTCTTGTCGCCGCCGACCGGGGTCACGGTCGCGGGCGCGCCGACGGTCAGGCCGACCAGGTCCGACTCGGCCAGCTGCGCGCGCAGCTCCATCTGGCCGCCCATCGCCATACGGAACAACACGCCCGAACCCGAGCTGACGATCTGGCCCGGCTCGGCGGCGCGGGTCAGGATCAGGCCCTCGGCAGGCGCACGGATGTCGAGGCGGCCGTTGCGCGCCTGCGCTTCCTTGTAGGACGCCTGGGCCGCGCGGACGCGGGCGGCGGCGGCATCGCGCGTCGCGGTGCGGCGCTGGAGATCGGCCTTGGAGATGAAGCCGCGATCGACCAGCTGCTGGGCGCGGTCGAGTTCGGCCTGCGCGATCTGCTGGTCAGACCGGGCGACCGCGACCTGCGCATCGAGCGCCGACGCGGTCTGGGTCTGGACCGAGCGGTCGACGGTGGCCAGCACCTGCCCGGCGCGGACCCACTGGCCCGGCTCGACCAGGACGCGGGTAATCATGCCCCCCTCCCCCGCGACGCCGACCGGCATCTCGCGGCGCGCGGCCAGCGTGCCGGTGGCGGAGATCACGCGGCTGACCGTCTGCTGGCCGGGCACGACGACGGTGATGTTGGGCACCTGCGACCCCGCGCCTGCTCCCTGCGCCGGCTCATGCTTCTTGGGCGCGAACAGGAGCCAGCCCGCCAGCGCCAGCACGATCACCGCCGCAACGATCCAGATCCAGCGCCTGCGCGGTGCGGACACCGGCCCCTCCAGCCCCAGATGCTGGCTGCCACCGATCGCCCCCGTCTCGTAATTCATGTTCGTCATCGATCCCCGAACCGCATCCATCATGCGCATCTTGCCATGACGAGTGCCTATATCCCCGCTGTGTTATAGAAATATAGCACACCGCTCAAGTGTCTTTTGTTAAGCCGGAATTGCGGCGGCTCCAAGGTCGGCGCAATGCGTTCATCACCTGTTTTGCCGGAAGGCGTCAAAGCCTTGATCCATCATCACAAAGGGAGATGTCGATGAACAAGATACTGTTGATGGCCGCCTTGGCCCCCGTCGCGCTCGCGCCCGTGACGGCCCTTGCCCAGACCGGCGCCGCCACGGTCGAGCCGCTGATCCCTGCCGCCGGGGCGATACTGGACGTTTCGGCCGAGGGACGCACGACGCGCGTGCCCGACGTGGCGACGATTCGCGCGGGTGTGGTCAGCCAGGGCGCGACCGCCGCCGCCGCGCTGTCGGACAATGCCCAGCGCATGGCGCGGGTGCTCGCCGCCGTGAAGCGCGCCGGGATCGCCGATCGCGATATCCAGACCGCGACGGTGCAGCTCCAGCCGCAATACCGTTATGGCGACAATGTCCCGCCCGCCATCACCGGCTATCAGGCGACCAATACGATCAGCGTCCGGTTCCGCGATGTCGCCAAGTCGGGCAGCGTGCTCGACGCGCTGGTCGCGCAGGGAGCGAACCAGATCGATGGCCCCAATCTGTCGATCGACAAGCCCGACGCCGCGCTGGACGAAGCACGAACCGACGCGATTCAGCGCGCCCGCGCCCGCGCCGAACTCTATGCCAAGGCGGCGGGCCTACGCGTCGCGCGGATCGTGTCGATCTCCGAGAATGGCGCGGACGCCGGTGGCCCCCAGCCGCCGATCATGTTCCGCGCCTCGGCCATGCGTTCGGACGCGATGGAAAAGACCAGTATCGCACCGGGCGAGCGCGACGTGACCGTCAATGTCTCGGTTCGCTTTTTGCTGAACTGAGCGACGACGCCCCCATCGCTGATACGGCATGGGGGCGTCCCTTGCCGCAGCAACGCTGCGGCTCCGCCATACCCGACACACGAAAAGGGCCGCCCGGTTTCCCGAGCGGCCCTTTCTCGCTCAACGAGCAAGTGCGTTGTTTAACGCACCCGACCGCGACGAACCAGGTTCACGATCGCCAGCAGGACGACGGCGCCCAGCAGCGAAACGAGGAACGAGGTCAGCGTCAGACCGGCATTGTTGATCGAACCGCCTGCGAAGATCAGGCCGCCGATGAATGCGCCGACGACACCGACGACGATGTTCAGGAAGATGCCCTGCTGGGCATCGGTACGCATGATGATGCTGGCCAGCCAGCCAATGACACCACCGACGATAAGCCACAGGATAATACCCATTGTCTTTCCCTCCGTTGGGCCCGCGAGCGGGACACGGGGAAAAGACGTGCGAATGTGGCTATTGTTCCGTGCCCGTACCGGCAATTCGACGAAGCGTTTTCAGGATGTCAACAATGCGATCGTTTTTATTCGGCGCCCATCCGGGGATCAGTATTTCTGCTGGCGTTCGTAGAGCGAGCGGTAATGCTGAATGCGGGTAACGCGCAGGCCCGGCATGCCCGAGCGGTCGATCGCCCGCTGCCACCCGGCGAATTCCTCGACGGTCAGGCCATAGCGGTCGCACACCTCGTCGACCGAGAGCAGGCCGCCATTGACGGCCGCCACCACCTCCGCCTTGCGACGGACGACCCAGCGCGTCGTGCTGGGCGGCGGCAGGGTTTCGAGCGTCAGCGGTTCGCCGAGCGGCCCGATTACCTTGGCAGGGCGGATCTTCTGGTTCTCGATCATCATCAAACCTCGTCGGGGCTCCCTACCCCATGTCGTCTGTAGGGCCGCTCTACCATGTGCCCTTGAACATCGCCTAAAATCGAAAGGTTAACGGATCATTCATTCCTGCTCCACCCCATCAGCGCCTTGGCCATGGGGCCGTTGAATGCACCGTCCAGCGGGGCGAACAGCATCGGATCGGGCGAGACGCGGGCGAAACCCGCCTGAACCGCCGCGGTTGGGCTGGCCGCCTGTCGCGCGGTCGCACCGACCATCAGCACGGCCAGGTCCGGCGGCAGCACCGTCAGTTCGGTATCCCGATCGAAACGGTTGAAACTCAGATCCAAAAGCGCGGTCCAATCCCGGTGGGTGAGCGCCCCTTTTATCGACGGGATATGAAAGCCGGGTAAAGGCCCGAAAGCATTCCACCTTTTTTACCGGGCTCGACCCATCACGGCCCTGCCGAAACAGGAAGATTCCAGTTTTTTGCATGACGCGCGCGAAAGGCGTATGGGATCGCGCATGGAGCAGATGGTGGATTTTCAGCTTGGGGGCTCCCCCCGGGCCAAGCGGATCGTGGTCGCGATGTCGGGCGGCGTCGACAGCTCGGTGGTGGCCGCGCTCGCCCATGCCACGGGGGCCGAGACGATCGGCGTCACCCTGCAACTCTACGACCATGGCGAGGCGGTGGGCCGCGCGGGCGCCTGCTGCGCGGGGCGCGACATCCGCGACGCGCGCGCGGTGTGCGATCGCCTGGGCATCGCCCACTATGTCTTTGACCATGAAGACAGTTTCCGCACCCAGGTGGTCGATCGCTTCGCCGACGAATATCTGGCCGGGCGCACGCCGATCCCCTGCGTCCAGTGCAACATGGGCCCCAAATTCACCGACCTGCTGAAGCTGGCCCGCGACCTGGGCGCGGACTGTCTGGCGACCGGCCATTATGTACGCAGGGTCGAAGGCGTGAACGGCGCGGAGCTGCATCGCGGCGCCGATCCCGCACGCGACCAGAGCTATTTCCTGTTCGCCACCACGCAGGAGCAGTTGGACTTCCTGCGCTTCCCGCTCGGCGCTCTCCCGAAGTCGCGAGTGCGTGAGATCGCCGCCGAACTGGGCCTGGGCGTCGCGACCAAGCCGGACAGCCAGGATATCTGCTTCGTCCCCGATGGCGACTATGCAGGCCTCGTCAAAAAATTGCGTCCGGAAGCGGATACGCGCGGCGATATCGTCGATCTATCTGGTGCCAAGCTCGGCGAGCATCGCGGGCTGATCCACTATACGGTCGGCCAGCGGCGCGGGCTGGAGATCGGCGGCAGCCCCGAACCGCTCTATGTCGTCCGGCTGGAACCCGACACCAAGCGCGTCGTCGTCGGCCCGCGCGTCGCGCTGGCGGTGGAGGCGGCGCGGCTGACAGCCATGAACGTGCTGGGTCCGCTCGACGGGCCGCTCTTCGCCAAGGTCCGCTCCATGGCCAAGCCGGTGCCCGCCCGCATGGTCGGTGACCGGCTGGTCTTCGAGGCGCCCGAATATGGCGTGTCGCCGGGCCAGGCGGCGGTACTCTATGACGGTGACCGGGTGCTGGGCGGCGGCTGGATCGCCGAGACCGAGGCGGCACGCATCGCGGCCTGAGGCGTTGATCGGGGCATGACCGCCCCCACCCTCGAAGAACTGCGTCGCCAGATGGAAGCGGCCGCCGAACGCCTCGACTTCGAGGAGGCGCGGGCCTTACGCGACCGGATCAACCTGCTGCGCGGCGGTGCTGAGGATTCGGACGTCGACACCAGCGGCCTGGCCCGCCAGCGCCCCGGCGCGATGGGCCTGGGCACCAGCCAGTCTCGCCCCGAACGCCCCGAAGGCTGGGTGCCGCCGAAAAAGCCCGACCCGATGACCAAAGGGCGCGGGCGGCGTCAGGGTTGATCAGCGTTCTGATGCCCCTCTGAAATGAACCGAAGTACGCCAACACGCCTTGCCGGTTTAAGGGTATCGCTGGGGTGATGGACTCCGTCATGAACGGGCACCTCCGTAAAATCGAACGGCGACACGCCGTCTAGACAGGCGACGTTCACGCCATACTGGTTTTGGTTGGAGCGCCGCTGGTGGTGCGTATAGATGCCACATACCGAGCAGAAGAAGTGCTCGGCCTTCCCGGTGTTGAAACGGTAACTTGTCAGCTGGTCCTGTCCCTGAACAATCGTCACGCCTCCCATCTCGGCAGAAACAGCCACCGCGCCACGCATCCGGCAATAGGAACAGTTACAGCGGCGTACCGTGTTGAAACCGTCGCTGAGACTCACCTCAAAACGAACCGCGCCGCAATGGCACTGGCCCATCCAGCAATTCTTCGCGTCCGCCATCGAAGGCCCTCCTAGCGCCTGATGTTATGCGAGGATTATAGGAAAGAGCGGGGCCCGGGCGCCAATAGTTTCGGTCGAACTTTCTTATCGCCGCACGGCAAACGCCCGACGATATTCCGGTTTCACCACTCCCAAAACCGCCCGCGTCACCGGCAGCGTCACCTCATACGCCCCTTCAGCATAAGAACCCGCGACATAAGGATCGGCGATCAGCCCGATCCGGTCGATCGCACGCCCGTTGGTAGACCCGAGCAGCACGGTCAGATCCTTGACCGGCGGGCAGGCGTTCATCGACGACAGATCGCCCTGATTGCGCTTCACCTGCTCGGCCTTGAGCCTGGCGCAATAGTCGGTGCGGATCGCCGACTGAAGCGCGGGCAGCGACGTGAACACCGCCTTGGGGTCCAGCCGCCGCCCCGCCGACTTGTCCCAGACCAAGCCATGGGAGGCGGGCGAGCCATGCGCGCCGCCGGTGAAACTATAGCTGTCCGCCGACAGGCTCAGGAAACGCGGTGTGTCGGTCACGACCTTCCACGTCTTGTCGAAGGAATAGCGGTTATAAGGAAAGCCCGATTGCTTCGCGTCGCGACGACCGGCGGCCCTGTCGCGAGCCGCCTTCGCCTGGATGCGCGAACGATCGGCGTCGAGCCACGCCTTGAGACCCGCGATCCGGGCTGCGGCCGCCGGATAGGCATAGCTAAATTCATAGTCGGCGGTCTTGGCTTTGGTCTCGGCCGCCTGAGCCATGGCGGGGGCCGTGCCTCCGACTAAAGCCAGTGCGAACATCATCTTGCGCATCATCCGTCTCCCCTCGATGTCGTCAATCTGGATCAGACGGGCTGTACGGCCGATGACTGGCGGAGTTCCGCTTGCCCCGCCATCGATGCGAACATATATCGAACAGATGGCGCAACTCGACACCCGTGAGAAGCTGGCGATCCTGGCGGATGCCGCCAAATATGACGCCTCCTGCGCGTCGTCGGGCACGTCGAAACGCAACAGCCGTGACGGGAAGGGGATCGGCTCGACCGAGGGCATGGGCATCTGTCACGCCTATGCGCCCGATGGCCGCTGTATCTCGCTGCTGAAGATTTTGCTGACGAACAGCTGCATCTTCGACTGCCATTATTGCATCAACCGCAAATCGTCGAACGTCCGCCGCGCGCGCTTCACCGCGCAGGAGGTGGTGAACCTGACCCTGGCCTTCTACCGGCGCAATTATATCGAGGGACTGTTCCTCTCCTCGGGCATCATCAAGTCCTCCAACTACACGATGGAGCAGATCGTCGAGGTCGCGCGGTCCCTGCGCGAGGATCATGGCTTTCGCGGCTATATCCATCTGAAGACCATTCCCGATGCCGATCCCGAACTGGTGCGCCTGGCGGGTGTCCATGCCGATCGTGTGTCGATCAATGTCGAGCTGCCCACGGTCGGCGGGCTCCGTCGCCTTGCCCCCGAAAAGGATGCGGGCCGGATCGAAGGCGCGATGGCCGATGTGAAGACCGCGATCGAGGACCGAACCGACGCGGCCAAGAAATACAAGTCCGCTCCCGGCTTTGCGCCTGCGGGCCAGTCGACCCAGATGATCGTCGGGGCGGATGCGGCGACCGACCGCGATATCGTGGGGCGGGCGGCGACCTTGTACGACCGCTTCCGCTTGCGCCGCGTCTATTATTCGGCGTTCAGCCCGATCCCTGACGCCTCCGCCGTGCTGCCGCTGCAACGCCCGCCGCTGATGCGCGAGCATCGGCTGTACCAGTCCGACTGGCTGATGCGCTTCTACGACTATCAGCCGAACGAGGTCGCGGCGGCGGCGGACGAGGCGACGGGGATGCTGCCGCTCGACATCGATCCCAAGCTCGCCTGGGCGCTGAAATTCCGCCAGAACTTCCCGGTCGATGTGAACCGCGCGCCGCGCGAGATGCTGTTGCGCGTGCCCGGGCTGGGCGTGAAGGCCGTCGACCGGATCATCGCCACGCGCAAATGGCGCAAGCTGCGACTGGAGGATGTCGGACGGCTGACCGTCTCGATCGCCAAGCTGCGCCCCTTCCTGATCGCCGAGGACTGGCGCCCGGTGGCGCTGGCCGAGCGGGCGGACCTGAGGCCGCTGGTCAAGCCGAAGACTGAGCAGCTCGAACTCTTTGGATGAGAGTGATTCGCGGGTGAAACGGCCGTCATCTTGCGCCGTTGGACATCGCGAAGGAGACGATCATGGCCACCGCCGACATCTATGCCGATCTGAAGCGCGATCACGACAAGCAGCGCGAGATGCTGAAGGAACTCGCCGAACTGAAGGGCGACGGTGCCAAGCGCAAGAAGCTGTTCGAGGCGTTCCGGATCGAGGTCCAGAGCCACGCCGCCGCCGAGGAAGAGTCGCTCTATGCCACCATGCTGGGCGAACCCGAACTGCGCGACGATGCGCGCCACTCGGTGTCCGAGCATAAGGAGATCGACGATCTGCTCGGCGAGATGATGGACCTCGACTTCGCGTCGGACGAGTGGGAATCCAAATTCTTCCACATGCGCCATCGCTACGAGCATCATATCGACGAGGAAGAGGAAGAGATGTTCCCCGCCGCCGAGAAGGAACTCGACGACGCAACCGAGCAGAAGCTCGCCGACATCTATGAAGAGCGCAAACCGATCGAAGCGAAGGACGCCAAGGCCAACCCGCCCGGCGGCGACGAGCGCGATTGATCGGAACATATCTGATCCTCCCCGGCACGGGGAGGTGGCAGGCCGAAGGTCTGACGGAGGGGGGCTTCCGCGCAGGTCCTATCTGGCCGTACGCCCCCTCCACCATGCTTCGCATGGTCCCCCTCCCCGTGCCGGGGAGGATTGAGACGCCATGCGCATCATAACCCTTCCCGCCCCCGACGACTTCGACGCGTGGCGCGACGCCGCGCGCGGATTGGTCGCTGACAGCGTACCGCCCGACCAGGTCGTGTGGCAGGTCGGCGAGCAGTCCGCCGATCTGTTCGGCGCGATCGCCGATGACACCCCGGCGACCAGCGTGCCCCGCTTCGCCGTGTCCCGCGCCTTCATCGACCTCGCGCGCAGTGTCATCCTGTCCAACGATCCCGAGCGGTTCGCGCTGCTCCACACCGCGCTCGACCGATTGCGCCGCCAGCCCCGGCTGATCGAGGATCAGGCCGATCCGCTGATCCGCCGCCTGGACCGGCTGGCCAAGGCGGTGCGGCGCGACATCCACAAGATGCGCGCCTTTTTACGCTTCCGCGAGACTGAGGATGACGACGGCCCACGCTATGTCGCCTGGTTCGAGCCCGAGCATCACATCGTGCGGGCCAATGCCGCCTTCTTCGTCAATCGCTTTACCACGATGCGCTGGTCGATCCTGACGCCCGAGGTCTCGCTCCACTGGGACGGAAAGACACTCACCGAAGGTCCCGGCGCGACCAAGACGGACGCGCCCGAGGGCGATCCGACCGAGGCGGTGTGGAAGACCTATTATGCCAGCATCTTCAATCCCGCCCGCGTGAAGATCGGCGCGATGCTGAAGGAGATGCCGCGCAAATACTGGAAAAACATGCCGGAAACGGCGTTGGTCTCGGAATTGATCGCAGGCGCGCAAGCGCGGGAGACGGGCATGATCGACACCGCCAAGACGGATGTGCGAACCGGGCGCGGCGGCAATGCGCAGGCGGCCTGGGCCGCGCTGCGCGACGAGGCGATAACCTGCACCCGCTGCCCGCTCCATGCGCCGGCGACCCAGACCGTGTTCGGCGAGGGGCCGGTCGATGCCGCCCTGATGTTCGTCGGCGAACAGCCCGGCGACCAGGAGGATCTGGCGGGCCATCCCTTTGTCGGCCCCGCCGGTCAGGTCTTCGACCGCGCCGTGGCGGAAGCGGGGATCGATCGCGCCACCGCGTACGTCACCAACGCCGTCAAGCATTTCAAATTCGAACCGCGCGGCAAGCGCCGTATCCACAGCTCGCCCAATGCCGGGGAGATTCAGGCGTGCCGATGGTGGGTCGAGCAGGAACGCCTGCTGATCCAACCCCAGGTGACGGTGGCCCTGGGCGCAACGGCGGCACGTTCCCTGTTCGGCAAGGTCATGACGATCGGCCGTGAACGGGGCAAGGCGCTGACCCTGCCCGATGGCGGCACCGCCTTCATCACCGTCCATCCGAGCTATCTGCTGCGCCTGCCCGACCCGGCGGCGAAAGAGGTCGAATATGCGCGGTTCGTCGAGGATCTGAAACTGGCGGCGGAGGCGTTGCCGTCCTGACTGTTGTCGTCCTTTAGTCCCCCCGATATGTCGTGGCGATGCTGTCTCGACTACTCCGCCGACTCCGTCGAAAGGCCCATACCCATTCTCCGGAGAAGCTGGACGAAACAGGCTTGCTGACCAGGCCGGAAGCCCCTGATCTGGTCCGTGTCATGCCCGTCGTCCTGCCGCTGGAATGTCTCGACATGGCATGGCCGGGCCCGATCGTCCGCATCGGCACGCTACCCTTTGCCATGGCGTGGGCGGACTGCGTTGAGGGCAACCAATTCTTTTATGTTACTTTTGAAGAAGCAAAGGCGTGGGACGATGCGGGTATAGACTGGCAGGCGGTCGCCCTTGGCAATCTAACGCGTTTGACCATGCGCCAACCCGCATCTGGCGTGAAGGATGACGAGCATGGATGTCCGTTCGTCAAGATCATGCTGCATCAGGATGCGCTGGGGCCGTCCCGACTATTGGTGCCGAACCTGTTCGACGATGTACTTGGCCCCGATTATCAAGTCGCCATCCCGGAACGGACCTGCGCGATCGCCTTTCGTCGAGACCTGACGCCTGCCCAGGAGGCCGACGTGACGGGTATGATCGACGGCTGCCACCAGCACGGCACCGAACCCATGAGCCCGGCGCGGTTCCACGCGCACGCATTCTGGAATCCTAACATCCGCTAGGTTTTCCAATCAAAGATCGAGCGCAATCGGCATATATCGACGCTAGACGGTGATGACATTGCCTTGAACCAATGTAAGCCCCTCCCCTTCAGGGGAGGGGTTGGGGTGGGGCCTCGCCACAGACCGCACGTTTGCGGAAACGCCCCTCCCCCGGCCCCTCCCCTGAAGGGGGCAACTGTGATGCTCATGAGAGAGCGATAGGCTGTCGCTTTCGGATCATGGCGTTGAGGATGACGAGGAGTTGGCGTGCGACGGCGATAAGGATGGTCTTTGGCGCCTTGCCTTTGGCTCGCATCCTGTCGCGCATAGCGGTGAGGACGGGGATGCGCCGTGAGGCATTGAGGGCGGCGATGTAGAGGGCTTCGCGGACCTTGCGCCGCCCGCCCCAAATGCGCCTGGCGCCGCGCCATGTGCCACTTTCGCGGGCGTGGGGAGCGAGGCCGGCGAGCGAGGCGATCTTTCGACGGCACAGCGTGCCGAGTTCGGGAAGTTCACCGAGCAGGGTTGCCAGGACGGTGGGCCCGATGCCGGGAACAGCCGTCAGCAGCTGGGCCTGTTCGGACAGGGCCCGATCCTGGGCGATGAAGCCTGCGATCTGGCGGTCGAGCTGGGCGATCTGCTGGCTGAGCAGGTCGATCATGGCTTCGATGGCTTGTGCGATTTCGGGTTGGCCTGCGCTGTGGCGATGCAGCTTTTCGGCTTTGCGCATGTCGACCAACTGTCTGCGGCGACGCAGGAAATCGGCCAGGCGTGAACGGGCAGGGCTGAGCGGGATGGTAGCGGGCAGGTTCAGCGCTGCGCCATCTGCGCGAGCACGCGGGCATCGACGCGGTCAGTCTTGGCCAGCGTGCCGGTGGCTCTGGCGAACTCGCGGGCCTGACGCGGATTGACGCGCGAGGGATGGCCGCGTGTCGCCAGCGCGGCGATCAGGTCACCGTCGCAACCACTGGTCGCCTCGAAGACAAGGCGGATGTCGTGGTCGAGCGTGTCGAGCCAGACGGCGATGGCATCCGGTGTATTGGCGATCCGCCCGATCCGGCCCGATGGCAGCTCGCAGATGTCGATGACGGCACGCGAAAGGTCGCAGCCGATAACGGCTTGTGGCATGGTATAGGCTCCTGTCCATGTCGTGCGGGATCAGCAGTCCCAAGCAACTGTTCAGGGTTGTGACCAACGCGGAAGGGACCCTTGCTCCCTATCGGGCTCCAGACCCTCGGGGGGACGGGCTCCCTTCCGCAACATCTTCATACCACCGTCGCATCAGACAGGGGGGTGAGTTCATCTCATGTCATCTTGCTCTAATGGACTGATTGGAGCGCATAATAGGACCATTCGTCCTTTCACGACATCGCGCTTGTCAGAAGGCGAAAGATATCAGCCACTAGCGGCCTTCGTCACATCGTCCTGGGATCAGGCCCGATCCGCCCGTCCGCTTCATCCAGCGCGTCGATGACGGCCATGTCGTCATGATCCAGTGTCAGTTCGGTCGCAGCGAAATTGTCCGCTGAATGCGCCGCATCCGCCGCCTTGGGGATGACCGACAGGCCATGCGCCAGATGCCAGGCCAGCACCGCCTGCGCCGCCGAGCGGCCGTGCTTGTCGGCGATCGCGACGATCTCCGGCGTCTTCAGCAATTCGCCGCCCTGCCCCAGCGGGCTCCAGCTCTGGGTCACGATGCCCTTGGCCTCGTGATACGCGCGCGCCTCGCGCTGCTGGAATCGGGGATGGAGTTCGATCTGGTTGACGGCGGGCACCACGCCGGTCGCCTCGATGATCCGGTCGAGATGCTCGGGCAGGAAGTTGGACACGCCGATCGACTTCGCCTTGCCCGCCTCGCGCAGCGCGATCAGGCTCTGCCATGCCTCGACATAGGCGTCCTCGGCCGGGACCGGCCAGTGGATGAGATACAGGTCCACCGCCTCGACACCCAGCAGCGCCAGGCTCTCGTCCAGCGCCGCTTCGGCATCGCGGTGGCGGTCGTTCCACAGCTTGGTGGTCAGGAAGACATCCGCGTCGCGAAGACCATCGCCTACACCGCGCTCATTGCCATAGATGGCGGCGGTGTCGACCAGCCGGTATCCCGTGTCGAGCCCGCGCCGGACCACGGCGGCCACCTGCGAATCCGGGACTTGATAGGTGCCCAGCCCCAGTCGGGGCAGGCTGCGGCCGTCATTCAGGGTCAGCATCGTCATGGGCCGTCCAACCGGCAGGCCCACCTCCCGGTTCCCGGTGCTGCCTGCGCCCGTCCCGCGATCAGATCGGCTTGCCGTCCCGGCCGATCACGTCGGTGGCATAGGAACAGCCATAGAGCGTCTTGCCCGGATGGCTGGTGACGGTCGACACGGAGCGCGCGATGATGCTGCGCGTGCCGAATTTTTCCTCGCCCTTGGGCAGGACGGTCTCGTCGCTGACGACATGCTGGCCCAGAAACTTGGCCGCGACACCCTGTCCCGACAGGTCGGGCATGGTGTTGGTGACACCGATACGGTCGGCCACCGTCTTCGGATCGGCAATGTCCAGGATCGCGAGCAGTGCATTGGCGCTGAAGGCGATGCGGCGCGTGGTCCAGCCCTCACCGACGCGGATCGGTTGGGGCAGTTCATATTCCTGCAGGAAGGCATTCTTGCCCTCGACCGGCCGCCAGCCGCGCCGCTTCGCCTCTTCGTCCAGCGCCATGGTCAGCGCCCCATAGGTGTCGGTATTCAGCCGACAGTCGATCGCATCGACGACATTGATCGTCGCGGGATCGACCTCGGCATCCGAGGCAGTGGGAAGCGGTGCGGCGGGAAGCGGCGCGGCCGCCAGCCACAACGCAAACAGGGCCTGAACCATCATGCACCCCGTCTATCGCAGGAGAAAATGCCCCGGCAAGTCCCCGCCCGCTGTCCCGAAGCAGGCTGTGGCGGCCGTCCGGTTCCGATTGACCCCCGCCCCCGATCGCGCAAGTCGCTGGTCCCATGGTCGAGCATATTCTTTCCGCGCTGGCGAGCTTCGCCATCTGGGTCATTTCCACCGGCGGCTATCTGGGCATCATGCTGTTGATGGCGATCGAGAGCGCGTGCATTCCGCTGCCTTCCGAGATCATCATGCCGTTCGCGGGCTATCTGGTGTCGACCGGGCAATTCAATCTCTACCTCGCCGCGACAGCGGGGGCGCTGGGATGCAATTTGGGCTCGATCGTCGCCTATGAGATCGGCAAGCGCGGCGGGCGGCCGGTCGCCGAGCGCTGGGGCAAATATCTGCTGATCGGCCCCGGCGAGCTGGACGCCGCCGATCGTTTCTTCGCGCGCTATGGCTCGATCGCGGTGCTGATCGGGCGGTTGCTGCCGGTCATCCGCACCTTCATCGCCTTTCCGGCCGGGGTGGCGCGGATGAAGCTCGTCCCCTTCCACCTCTATACCTTCCTTGGCAGCTGGCCCTTCTGCCTGGTGCTGGCCATTGTCGGGCGCGAGCTGGGCGAGAAGTGGGATTCCGATCCCCGCGTGAAGGCGTTCTTTCACCGCGCCGATCTGGCGATCGGGGTCGTGCTGGTCGTGCTGATCGGCCTTTATATCTGGCACCGGGTGCGCGGGTTAAAGCGCGCGGCACGCTGAACCAGCCACACAGCGAGCGGGATCGCCACCGCCGCCCAGAGGTACAGGCCGTTCCATGTCGTCCATCCCCACCAGTCGGAGGGGATGGTGCGCAGGTCGCCGACCAGGAAGCGCTGCTGCATCACCGCCTGCCACCAGGCCCAGCGGAAGGTCGGCGGCGCGAAGATCTCGGCCGAGGCGATGGTCAGATTGATCGCGATCGATGCCGCCAAGAGCAGCGCCAGCGCCGCCCTCTGCCACAGCGCCCGCGCCATAGCCCAGACCGGCGCCAGCCCCAGCGCCAGCACCCCCGCCATCGGCATGGCGTGACGCGGCCCGGTGGCGTTTCCGCCGTCCCAATAGACATAGGCCGCGTTGACCAGCAGCGCGACGGTAACCACCCCGGCGGCGGTCAGCGCCAGCTCGCGCGTCGTCCTGTTCTCCGCCAGGCTCCAGAGCCCGATCGGCGCCAGCACCAGCACCGGCGCGACCCAGACGATCCCGCGCATCGGCCCGACCAGAATTTCGCGCAGCACCGCGATCCGGGCATGGTCAGGCCGAACAACCCCTGGTTCATCCCCTCGAACCCGACCACGCCCGAATAGCCGATGCGGAACGGCGTCCCGAAGGCGAAGAGATTATAGGCGAACAGCGGTGACAGGCCCACCAGCCCGCCCGCCAGGAACGGCACCAGCGCCTTCGGATCGACACGATGTCGCCAGAGCGCCCAGAGCCCGATGGCCGCTCCGGCCAGTACCGCCTGATACTCGATCACCACCGCCCCGCCGAGCGCCAATCCCGCAACCGCCAGCCATCGCCCGCCTCCCCGCGCCACCGCCGCCAACGCGATGACGAACAGCGCCGCGACGCTCGCATGACCGAGCAGCGTGGTGGAATAGCCCCAGATCGGCGTGCCCAGCGCATAGCCCAGCGCTGCGAACAACGCCGCCCCCGCGCTCCCCGTCAGCCCCAGCGCCAGATCGAACAGCAGCACGGCGGCGATCGCGGTCAGCAGCGCCGATCCGGTGGCGGCGGCCACCCGCGTTCGCAGCTTGAGATAGTCGACGAACCCCGGATCGACCGAGGACAGGACATGATGCTCGGCCCGGTCGCCGGTGACGAAGTCCGTCAGCACCACGGCGGGCAGCGCCATCAGCGTCATGCCCGGCGCCTTGTCCAGATACGCATGCGCGCCGAACTGCGCCTTGTCGATGGTCAGCGGCGCTAACGGATCGATGGTCGCGGTGCCGTTCTCGACCAGGCGGATCGCGGCGAACAGGCGGGTCGCGTTGTTGGGATTGAACTCCCACGATCCGAACCACGCGCAGGATAACCAGACCAGCAGGAACAGCCCCGCCCGAATGCCGCCCAAGCCCTGCCGCTTCGTCATCGGATCCCCCTGGTTCGTGGCGTTGGCGCTACTCGCCCGCATCGCAAGCGACAAGCGCGCGACGACCAAATTCCTCCCCTTACAGGGGAGGAATTGGCTAGGCCCTAGACCATGATGACGTTGCGTTGAACCAAGGCGAGCCCCTCCCCTTCAGGGGAGGGGTTGGGGTGGGGCCTCGCCACGGGCTGCACGCTTGCGGAGGCGCCCCACCCCCGGCCCCTCCCCTGAAGGGGAGGGGTGGGTTAATCTCATGTCATCATGCTCTAATCGGCAGCGAGGTGGTCGACTTGATTTCCGACAGCGCCACGGTGGAGTTGATTTCCTGCACCCCCGGCAGGTTCGACAGCCGTTCGAAGAACAGCCGTTCATAGGATTCGATATCGGCCGCGACGATGCGCAGCATGAAGTCGACCGAGCCCATCAGGACGTGGCATTCCATCACCTCGGGAACCTCGCGGATCGCGGCGGTGAACTCGTCCAGATTGGCGCGGCCATGCGCGTTCAGCTTCACCTGCGCGAAAATCTGCGCCTTCAACCCCACCTTGGCCCGGTCGACCAGCGCGACCCGGCGCTTGATGATGCCCTCCCGCTCCAGCCGGTCGATCCGCCGCCAGCAGGGCGAGGCCGACAGCCCCACGGCCTCCGCGATGGCGGCCGTGGACAGGCTGGCATCTTCCTGCAGCAATGCGAGGATGCGACGTTCCCAGATGTCCAGCTCTTGCGACATTTTATTCCCGAAATAGCGATATAGCGGTCATCTTAACCCAAGAATCACTCTTCACCACCTGAATGGGATCAGTTTCGCCTCTCGTACCGGGCTATGTCTGCGTCAGACAGAATTTCAGGGACACGACCGATGCTTCGCCAAGCCCAAGACCACCAGAGCCTGCCCCCGAAGAGGTGGTGACGTTCCATGACAAGGACAGCGGCGCGAACGGTGTCATCGTACTCCATTCGACCGCGCTGGGTCCGGCGGCGGGCGGGTGCCGGTTGTGGCACTATGCCGACGATCGCGCCGCGACGGTCGATGCGCTGCGGCTGGCCGAGGGCATGGCGCTCAAGAACGCGCTGGCCGACCTGCCCTTTGGCGGCGGCAAGGCCGTCATTCGCCTGCCCCAGGGGTCGTTCGACCGCGCCGCGCTGTTCCGCGCCTTTGGCCGTCAGGTCGCCGAATTGAAGGGCCGCTATGTCACCGCAGAGGATGTCGGGACCAGCGTGACGGACATGGCGGTGGTCGCGACTCGCACCCGCCATGTCGCGGGGCTGCCCGTGTCGGGCCAGAAGCCCGGCGGCGATCCCTCACCCTGGACCGCGCTGGGCGTGGTGCAGGCGATGCGGGTCGCGGTTCGCCAGCGGCTGGGCGCGGAACTGTCCGACGTGACGGTGGGCGTACAGGGGCTGGGCCATGTCGGTTACGCGCTGTGCGAGCTGCTCCACGAACAGGGCGCCAGGCTGATCGTCGCGGAACCGCGCAGCGAGGTCGCCGCGCGCGCCGCCGATCGTTTCGGCGCGATGGTGATGAGCAGCCGGGCGCTGCTGTCTGCCCGTGTCGACGTGCTGGCCCCATGCGCATTGGGCGGGGTGCTGGACGCCGAGACGGTCGCCCAGCTGCGCGCCAGCGTGGTGTGCGGCGCGGCCAACAACCAGCTGGCCAGCGAGGACATGGCCGAGCGACTGGCCGAACGCGACATCCTCTATGCCCCCGACTTCCTGGTCAATGCGGGCGGGATCATCAATGTCGCGGGCGAATATCTGGGCTGGCGCGGCGCGGAGGTCCGGCGGCGGGTCCTGGCGGTCGGGCGGACGATGACTGATGCCCTGACGCTGGCCGACCGGAACGGCATCACCCCCGACGAAGCCGCCCGCGCGATGGCGCTGGAACGGATTGCCCAGGTTCCGCGCGTGCAGGCGGTGGCGGCGTAGTAGGCGGAGGGAGGCTTATCGCCTCCCTTTGTTCGGCAGGAGGGAGATGAGATGGGCGACGAGGTGCGGAGGGCGGCCCCGTCCTCGCGATCTGCCCGCCAAATGCCCCCTACACCGTTCAGCCTGAGCAAAGTCGAAGGCCACGGGCAAAACCTCCGGCCAAGCCCCCCTCCACGGCGATCACCTTAGACCGTGATGACGTTGCATTGAACCAAGGAGAGCCCCTCCCCTTCAGGGGAGGGGTTGGGGTGGGGCCTCGCCACGGGCTGCACGCTTGCGGAGGCGCCCCACCCCCGGCCCCTCCCCTGAAGGGGAGGGGTGAGTTCATCTCATGGCATCATGCTATAGACGCGCCCAGCACCATCGAACGAATCCCGCGCCACCCCGGCGGGCCAGCGTTCGGTCACAAGGATCAAGGATTGCGCGGTTCCTCGTCGCGCTGGCGCTGGGCATTGGCGGCGCGGTTCTCGCGCACGCGTTGCGCGAAGCACCCCGTCGCACCGCCCGCGCCCACCGCCGAGCAGCTGCCGATGCTGTTGACGCCGGTGCCTTCGTTCAACGTGCCGGTCGCGCGCGCGGCCCAGCTTTCATTCTCGGGCGTGACCTGAAGATCGCGCAGTTCCTTGGGAACCCGGAACTGCTCCTCCGCGCCGCGCCGGACGCAGACGACGATCTCATTGCCCTGATTGTCGGTTGGGCAGCGTTCGTTGCCGAACAGCGTCAGCACGCCGTTGACGGGCGCGTTGCGCGAGACCTCGCCCGGCGCTTCGATCTTTTTGGGCGGAATCGCGCCGGGGGCGGCGACCTGCTGCGCAGCCGCAGGCGCAGTCATCGCGAAGGCCGCCAATGCGACGGCGGCCCAGGGGCGGTTTATCATCCTCTCTCTCCCGCTCGTGCCGTTCAGATGCGCTTGGCCGCGGCGATCGCGACCTTGCAGCCTGCCCGGATCAATCCGTACATCACCGGATAGGCGATCGCTTCCTCCGCACCCGCGCCCAACGCATGGTCACGATGCTCCAACTCCTCGGCCTGGAAATCGGCGATAGCCTCCGACAATTCGGGGTCGCTGTCGCCCAACTGGTCGCGCTGTTCCTGGTAATGCTTGTCGATCTCGGTTTCCACCGCTGCGGTGCAGGCCATCGCCGCCTTCGGCCCGATCGCCGCCGTGATCGCGCCCAGCGCGAAACCGGCCTTGTCCCAGAAGGGCTGGAACAGCGTCGGGCGCACGCGCCGCTCGGCGATCATCCGGTCGAAAAAGGCGCGGTGACGCTCTTCCTGCTGGGCCATGTGGTGGATCGCGCGCGAAAAGGGATGCCGATCGCCCAGCACCGCCAGCTGCCCGGCATAAATGCGGGTCGCGCCATATTCCCCGGCCTGATCCACTCGGACCATCGCCTTCATCGGTTCGCGCCGGTCGCCCGGCATCCAGCGAAGCTGGCTCATCGCGCCTTCCTCATCAACAGCAGGATCACCACCGCACCGCCCAGCGAGAAGATCGCATTGAACCCGGCCAGCGAAATTCCGCCCAGGGTCCATTGCGCCACATCGCAACGGATGACCGGCGCCTTCAAAATCGCGTTCAGCCGGTCGGCGGCGCTCCCGCCCGTAAAATTCACCGTCGAGGTGCACGCGGTAAAGCCCTGCCACCAGCCATATTCGACCCCGGCATGGGCGACACCGATCGCTCCCGACACCGCGATCAACAACGCCGCAAGGATGACAAGCGATCCCCGGATGCTGCGCTGGAGCACGAAGAAGGCGATCAGCGCGGGCACCAGCGCGGCATAATGCGGCCAGCGCTGCCAATGGCATATCTCGCAGGGATATAGGCCGCCGAAGAGCTGGCTGCCCCACGCCCCGGCCAGCAGGGCGGCGGGCAGGCCAAAGGCGATCCAGTTCGCCAGGCATTCGTTGCGGGTGCGCGTGACGGCCATGGTCACTTCACCGGCGGCTTGGTGGCGGCGGCGATCTGGGCCGGACCGCCCAGGCGCGCGATGGTCTTCAGCGCATAATAGAGCTGGAAGTCCTCGATCCCCTGCTTCTTCAGCTGCTCGGGCGTCATCGCGAAGCGCGGATCGGTCTTGGTATCCTCTTCCAGGATCGCGTTATCGGCCTTCACCTCGTTGATGAGGTGGCGGCGCAGATCGGCCTCGCGGAAGACGGGGCGCGTCTTGTAATCGGGATCGGAGATTTCGGGCACCTTGATGTCGGGCTCGATCCCGCCCTCCTGCACCGACCGGCCAGACGGGGTGTAGTAGCGCGCGGTGGTCAGGCGCAGCGCCGTCTCCGGCCCCAGCGGCAGCAGCGTCTGGACCGAGCCCTTGCCGAAGCTGCGCTCGCCCATGATGAGCGCGCGGTGATGATCCTGGAGCGCCCCCGCGACGATCTCCGATGCCGAGGCGGTGCCCGAGTTGGTCAGCACGATCACCGGCAGGCCATGCGCGTCGTCGCCGGGCTTGGCGTAATAGCGCTCGATATCCGATTTCTCGCGGCCGCGCTGCGACACGATCTCGCCATGGTCGAGGAAAGCGTCCGACACGGCAATCGCCTGGGTCAGCAGGCCGCCGCCATTGTCGCGCAGGTCGACCACGTACCCCAGCGGCCGGTGGCCCAGCGCCTTGTCGATCGCCATGATCGCCGCGCGCGTGTCGGCGCCGGTATTCTCGGAGAAGGTGTTGATGTTGATATAGCCGACATCGCCGCGCACCTCCCACTTCACCGGGCGCTGGACGATGACCTCGCGGGTCAGGGTCAGCTCGATCGGCTTGTCGCGGCCGGGGCGGACGATGGTCAGCTTGATCTTGGTGCCGGGCTTGCCGCGCATCTGGCCGATCGCCTCGTCCAGCGACTGGCCGTAGATCAGCTTGCCGTCGATATGGGTGATGTAATCGCCCGACTTCACACCCGCGCGGCCCGCAGGCGTATCCTCCTGCGGCGCGATGACCTTGATCGCGCCGTCCTCCATCGAGACGGTCAGGCCCAGGCCGCCATAATTGCCCTCGGTCTGGATCTTCAGATTGTCGAAGTCGAGCGCGTCGACATAGCTGCTATGCGGGTCGAGCGCCGCCAGCATCCCCTGGATCGCACCCTTGATGAGCGTGTCGTCATCGACCTTGTCGACATAATCGGCCTTGATCCGGTTATAGACGTCGAGGAACCGATCGAACTGCCGCACGGTCGAGCTGTCCACCGCCGCCATCGCGGAGGTCGTGATCGGCACCATGGCCAGCGCGCCGACAAGGGCAGTAGCAGTCAGAAGCGGACGTTTCGGCAGCAAGAGTCTTGAGAACGGGCTGGGCATCGAGGGTCCTGGACCAGATAAGCGAACCGCCTGTGTAGCGGGAAGCCGGACGCAATCAAAGCGCAACCGTGCTGAACGGGGGCTGAGTGGGAACCACGATGGGAGAGGGTTTACGGCGATGGCTTACGATGCGGCGCTCCCAAAACACTGGCAAGCCGGGAAGCCGCGCCTCATTCGCCTACGCTGATTGTCCCGCGTACGCGCTTGGCGAAGGCGTGATGTCAGTAGAACTCCTTCAACGTTATCGGGATCGCGCGACCATCACACATCGTTAGCAGGACTGTTTTGCCAACCGGCCCCCAGCTCCATTGTTTCAACGACGCTGGTGCATTTTCCGTGACCCTCGTCCCATCGATCGCGCAGATGCGCTCTCCGGGACGCAGGCCGAGCGCCTCGGCGGGTGAACCTTTCATCACATGGACGATCTGCATCCCGGCATCCGACCACGAGCCCTGAATGCCTGACATCGTCACGGGGTCTGGCGTCGGGGCGGTCGCACGGGGCGACAGCACCATCGCTCTGCGTCCCAGATCCAAGAAGACGTTGAAACGATCCAGCAACTTCATCCCTAGCCGCGCTTCATCGCCGGGAACCAATGGAGCGGGCTCGAACATCACCGGCACTTTGTCGAGCACCTGCCCGCCAAACTGGACACCGTCGACGCGGCCGATATCCGACAGGAGAATATCACCGCTCAATCCAACTGAGGCGATGTCCGTCATGTGAAGAGGCCCATCTGACCTGTCCCAAGCAGTCTTGGTGATCGCCAGGCTGGAGTCGTCTCCCGTATCGATCATGACGGGCGACAGCATGCGCTTGCCGATCTGAATCCTCGTGGAAAAGCCTTCACCTTTGCCGCGCGGTTCCACCGGCATGACGCTGCCCGATGGGCGAGGCGATCCGCTCGACTGAAAGCGGACGCGACGGTGGTCAAAGTCCATCGTAACGGCATACGACGCCAGAAAATCCGCACCGATCGCGGCATCGATCGGTGTGTGTAATGCGGATGACAGCGGCTCCAAATCGGCGATCTCGATCGCGCCCCCGACCTGATGGAAGCCCCCTATCTGCAAGGTTTCCACGGGGGCGATCCCGGTCTGCACCGACTTGCCTGCCATCGCAGTAACGTGACCATAGGACTGATATTTCATGCCGTGGCGCGTTGCCCAACTCGCGTCCAGCGTTGTCTCCGGGGCCCCGGTGTCGAGCACAGCCATAAGCCGGTGACCGTTCAGCACGATCGGGATGATGACGAGGCCATCGTCATCGCCCTCCATATCGATCCACTTGTTCTGTGCTTCGGGATCGATCGAAGCCACGCCACGTCCCGATGGGAGCACCGGGGTGCTCGGTCGCTTTTGAGCGGGAACCGGCATGGCCGTGAGGGTGGCCAGGATAGCCATCAAGCAATAGGCTGAAGTTCGTCCCGGCATTATGTAGCTCCGCTATATCCGCGCCCAATGCTTACGCCCTGAGAGCCTCTTGTCATCTGGCCTCGCGAAATCTTTTGCGGGAAGGGGATAAGGCGAAAGCCCCCCTCACCCCAAAATCGCGGCGATATCCATTGGCCGCCCGTCGCGGCGCAACTCCACCGTGACGCGCGGCTCTACACCGCCGCGCCCCTGCCCCGCACGGCCCAAGACTGCGCCCGCCGCCACCCGCTGGCCGGGCTTGACCGCGATGCCGCCGAGGCCCGTCACCAGGCTGGTCCAGCCCGCGCCGTGGTTGACGATGACGATCCCGCCATAGCCGCGGAACGCCCCCGCATAGCGGACCTCGCCGCCCGCCGGCGCCACGACGGGGGCATAGGGTACCGTCGACAGGGTGATGCCGCGCGCCCGCACGCCCGAATCCGAAATCTCGCCGAAGCCCCCCGCCACCTTGCCCTGCACCGGCAGGCGATAGGTGCCCGGTGCGATGGCCGGTCCCATGACGCCCGCCCCAAGCGGGCGCGAGACGGGGCCGGGCAGCGTCAGGAGCTCGCCCGCGGTCGCCCGCGCTTCCCCCCGTTCGGCCATGCGGTCGACGATGTCGCGCGCCGCCTCGCCCAGCGCCAGCGCGCGGTTAGATTCGTCGATCGCCACCTGCCCCAGCGCCTCGGCCCGGCCGCGATGGCTGGCCTCCAGCCTGGCAAGCGCCTGACGTTCGCCCTCCAGCTTGGTGGTGGTCGTCGCGAGCGCGCGCGCCGCCACCGTCACCTGCGCCCGGACGCGGCGGGTGGCGGCCAGTTCGGCGCGGACGGTCGCCGAACGCTGGGCGATGACGGGGGCGACGGTGGCGAAGACCGCGCGGACATGCGCCAGATCGGCGACCGAGCCGGGTTGCGCCACCGCCGCCACGGGGGGACGCGCGGCCATGCTCTGCATCGCGGCCAGCAGATGCGCGAGCGGCGCCTGCGCCCTGGCCAGCTTCGCCTGTTGCCGCTCCAGCAGCCCGGCGACCAGATCGACGCGGGCGCGGGCCGCCGTCACCTCGGCCTCCGCCGCCGCGACGCGGGCGGCCATGGCGCGTTCTTTCGCCTGGGCAATGGCGGCGGCGTTGCGCTCGGCGCCTGCCTGCTGCTCCAGCGCCTGGGCGCGCGCCTGCGCGGCCGCCGCCCCCGCACGGGCATCGGCCAGACGTCGCTGATCGGCGGCGATGTCGGTCGCGCCCAGCAGCGCCAGGGCCGCCAGCGCCAACACGCCATGCCGCCGCGCCCCGTGACGCAACACCACGCGGTCAGCCTTCGCGGTGATAGGGGTGGTTGGCGAGGATACTGGTCGCGCGGAACAGCTGTTCGGCCAGCATCGCGCGCGCCATCATGTGCGGCCAGGTCGCCCGGCCATAGGAGATGAGCAGGTCGGCGCGCGCCCGATCGGTATCCTCGAACCCGTCCGCCGCGCCGATCATGAAGCGGCACTCGCGCACGCCGTCATCGCGCCAGCGCTCCAGCCGACGCGCGAAATCCATCGAGGACAGGTTCTCGCCCTTCTCGTCCATCAGGACGAGGCGCACCTGCCCCTCCAGCGGCGGGACCTTGCCGCCGGTGTCGGGGAGCTCGGTGACCTTGGTCGGCCAGCCGATCCGCTTGATGTAGCGGTCGACCAGCTCGGCCTCGGGCGAACGGCCGATCCGCCCGCGCGCGACGATATGCAGCAGCACGGGCGGACCTTGCCGGCGTCAGAGGCTGCGGTCGACGGGACTCGCGGGTGGGGTCGGTGCGTCGCCGAACGCCCACATGCGTTCCAGATTGTAGAAGCTGCGAACCTCTGGCCGGAACAGGTGGACGATGACGTCGTTCGCGTCGATCAACACCCAGTCGGCGGTCGGCAGACCCTCGATCCGAACCGAACGGCCGAACTCGGCCTTGATCTTCTCGGCGAGTTTCATCGCCATCGAGGCGACCTGCCGGGTCGAGCGACCGCTGGCGATCACCATGAAATCGGCAATCGACGATTTGCCCGCGAGCGGGATCGAGATAGTCTCCACCGCCTGGTCGTCATCCAGCGACGCGAGGATCAGGCGATGCAGCGCCTCCACCTCGGCGGGATCGGACGGACGCGGCGATTGCGGGGAAGTGGCCAAGTGAGCTCCTGTTCAGGGGACGTTTCGGCCCATGTGCCGAAACCAGTCCGGATCGCGGGCCCGAAGGCCCGTGGCGGAAGTCGGGTCGGGGCGGAAGCGCAACAGCACGAAGGCCGGCAAACTCCACATCGTCCAGTTCTTCGCCTGGCCCGGACGCCTCTGGAAACGCCTGAACCAGCCCAGCGCGGGTGTCGCGTGGGCGGCGGCATTGTACCCCGGACGGCCGATAACCGCAATCGGGATCGCGCGCGCAATATCACGCCACCTGCGCCAGCGATGAAATTGCTCCAGATTGTCCTCGCCCATCAGCCAGATGAACTGATGGCCGGGGTAGCGGCGCTGGACTTTTCGCACCGTGTCGAGCGTGTAGCGGGTATGCAATTCCCGCTCGATCGCACTCGCCCGGATCGGTGCACGCCGGGCCATTCTCTGCGCCGAGGCGAAGCGCGCGGCGAAGGGCGCCATGTCAGTGGCGCCGTCCTTTAGCGGATTGCCGGGCGAAACCAGCCACCACACCTCGTCCAGATCCAGCGCCCGGATCGCGTCCAGCGTGATGCGGCGATGCCCCCGGTGGGCGGGATTGAAAGACCCGCCGAGCAGCCCGATCCTCATCCTCGGATTTGGCCCGTGCCGCGCCCGATCCACTTGTACGTCGTCAGCCCTTCCAGCGCGACCGGCCCCCGCGCGTGCAGTCGCCCGGTGGCGATGCCGATCTCCGCGCCCAGCCCGAACTCGCCGCCATCCGCAAACTGGGTGGAGGCGTTCCACAGCACGATCGCGCTGTCGACCTGTGCCAGGAAACGCTCGGCGACGGCGGCGTCCTCGGCAACGATCGCATCGGTATGGTGCGATCCATGCGCGGCGATATGCGCCATCGCGCCATCCACCCCGTCGACCACGGCGACGCTGGCGATGGCATCGAGATATTCGGTGTCCCAGTCCTCGGACGTGGCCGCTTCAAGTCCGGGTACGATCTCGCGGATGTCGGCGTCGCCGCGCACCGCGCACCCTGCGTCGATCAACGCAGCGACCAGTTCGGCCGGGCGGCAATAGGCACGGTCGATCAACAGTGTCTCCATCGCCCCGCAAATGCCGGTGCGGCGCATCTTGGCGTCGCGCACGATCCGGGCCGCCATGGCGGTATCCGCCGACCCATCGACATAGACGTGATTGATGCCGTCGAGATGCGCGAGGACGGGCACCTTCGCCTCGGCCTGCACGCGCGCGACCAGGCTCTTGCCGCCGCGCGGGATCAGCAGGTCGATCAGCCCGTCCGCCGCCAGCATCGCTCCCACCGCCGCACGGTCGGTCGTCGGCACCAGCTGCACCGCATCGCCGGGGCCGCCCGCCACCGTCCAGCCCCGGACGAAGGCGGCGTGCAGCGCGCGGTTGCTATGCACCGCCTCCGTGCCCCCACGCAGGATCGCGGCATTGCCCGCCATCGCGCATAGCGCGGCGGCGTCGACGGTGACGTTGGGGCGGCTTTCATAGACGATGCCGATCACCCCCACCGGCACGCGGACGCGCGAGAGGTTCAGGCCATTGGGCCGGGTCCGCTCGTCGATCCGCTCGCCGACCGGATCGGGCAGCGCCGCCACCGCCTCGACACCCGCAACGATGCCCGCGATCCGGGCCTCGTCCAGCTTCAGCCGGTCGAGCATCGCCGGGGACAGGCCGTTCGCCGCGCCCGCCGCCACGTCGCGCGCATTGGCCTCCAGCACCGCCGGGGTCGCCGCGCGGATCGCCTCGGCGGCGGCGCGCAGGGCTTTCGCCTTGGCCTCGGTCGGCATCTGCGCCAGCGTGGCGGCGGCGCTGCGGGCGCGCTGCCCCATGTCGGCGATCAGGGCGGGGATGTCGTGATGGTCGGCCATGCGGGGTCGGTATCATGGTCGGGCGACGGGCCCAAGCATGGGAATCTTGGCTGGTGGAAAGGGCGGGACCAAGCCCCTCCACCATGCTGCGCATGGTCCCCCTCCCCAAGCACAGCTTGGGGAGGATTAGAGAGAACGTCATTCCTCCCCAAGTTCTGCTTGGGGAGGGGGACCGCCCGGCAGAGCCGGGTGGTGGAGGGGCATTACGCTCACAAATCTAACCCCCCTCTCCATTTGTTCACCTGCACCCCCTATGGTGGCCCCATGCACAGCCGTTTCGAATCCCTCCCCAACCGCCGCGCCATCGTCGACCGCCGGGCGCTTGCCGAACAGGTCGCGGCGCTGGGGATCACCGGGCCGGAGGGCCGCACGCTCGTCACGCCGGTCTTGCGCGCCGCGCTCGACGCCGGGCGGCGGGAAGTGGCGCGGCGGCTGTCCCTCCACCCTTCGCGCGGGCTGGAGGCGGCGGCGGCGCAGGCCTATCTGACCGATCAGGTGCTGAAGGTGCTGTTCGACTTCACCACCGACACGCTCTACCCGTTGAGCAACCCCACGGCGGGCGAGCGGCTGACCCTGATCGCGGTCGGGGGATACGGCCGGGGCGAGATGGCGCCCTATTCGGACGTCGACATCGGCTTCCTCACGCCGTTCAAACAGACGCCCCATGCCGAGCAGGTCATCGAATCGATGCTGTATTCGATCTGGGACCTGGGGTTGAAGGTCGGTCATTCCAGCCGCTCGGTCGATGAAATGATCCGCCAGGCCAGGGGCGACGTGACGGTGCGTACCGCCCTGCTGGAGGGGCGCTTCCTGTGCGGCGACCAGGCGCTGTATGACGAGGCGTCGCGCCGTTTCAAGGCGGAGATCCAGACCGATACCCACCGCCAGTTCATCGCCGACAAACTGGCCGAGCGCGACCTGCGCCATCGCAAGATGGGCGACACCCGCTATGTCGTCGAACCCAATGTGAAGGAGGGCAAGGGCGGGCTGCGCGACCTTCACGCGCTCTTCTGGATCGGCAAATATGTCTATGACGTCGACCGCGCCGCCGACCTGATCGACCGGGGCCTGTTCACCCGCGAGGAATATCGCCAGTTCCACCGTGCCGACAATTTCCTCTGGGCGGTACGCTGTCACCTGCACACCATCACGGGCCGCGCCGAGGATCGGCTGACCTTCGACGTGCAGCGCCAGATCGCCGAGCGGATGCGCTTCTCCGACCGGCCGGGCAAGGCCAAGGTCGAGCGGTTCATGCAGCTCTATTTCCTGCAGGTGAAGACCGTCGGCGCGCTGACCGGCGCGTTCCTGGCGCATCTGGACGAGCGATTCGCGGCGCGCGGGCATCGCTTCGGCCTTCCCACCATCCGCCGCCGCCCGCGCCGGTTGAACGGCTTCGTGCTGGATCGCGGTCGGCTCGCCTTGCCCCGCGACGACTTCTTTCAGGAAGACCCGGTACGCCTGATCGAGATCTTCCAGCTCGCCGACCGTTACGAGCTGGAGGTGCATCCGCTGGCGATGCGCGCGGCGTCGCGCGATGCCAAGCTGGCCGACGACATCCGCAATGATCCGCGCGCCAACGCCCTGTTCCTCGACGTGCTGACCAGCCGCCACGATCCCGAGCTCGTCCTGCGCTGGATGAACGAGGCGGGCGTCTTCGGCCGCTTCGTGCCCGATTTCGGCCGTGTCGTCGCACAGATGCAGTTCGACATGTACCATCACTATACGGTCGACGAGCATACCATCCGCGCGCTGGGCCTGCTCGCGCGTATCGAGCGGCAGGAGCTGGTCGAGGAGCATCCGGTCGCCTCGGCGATCATCGACCAGATCGTGTCGCGGCGCGTCCTCTATGTCGCAGTGCTGCTGCACGACATCGCCAAGGGGCGCGGCGGCGACCATTCGATCCTGGGTGCGGAGGTGGCCGAACGGCTCTGCCCCCGCCTGGGCCTGAGCGATGCCGAGACCGAAACGGTCGCCTGGCTGGTCCGCTGGCACCTGCTGATGTCCGCCACCGCGTTCAAGCGCGACCTGTCGGACTTCAAGACGATTCTCGATTTCTGCGACACGGTGCAGAGCCCGGAGCGGCTTCGCCTGCTTCTGCTGCTGACCATCGTCGACATTCGCGCGGTGGGTCCGGGGACGTGGAACGGGTGGAAGCGCCAGTTGCTCGCCGATCTCTACGACGCCGCCGAGGAGGTGCTGCGCCTGGGTCACAAGCAGCGCGGCCGAACCGAACGCATCGCCGCTAAGCAGGCGCGGCTGGGCGAAATGCTCGGCTGGCCGGAGGCGCAGGTCGCCGCGCATGTCCGCCGCCTGCCCGAGGCCTATTGGATCGCCGAGCCCGAGGATGTCCTCGCCCATAATGCGCGCCAGATGGCGGCGGCGGGCGATGCCCAGCTGTCGATCGACGCGCAGGTTTACGGCGAGCGCGGCGCGACATTGGTGTCGATCTACGCCGCCGACCATCCGGGGCTGTTCTACCGCATCGCGGGCGCGATCCATGTCGCGGGCGGCAACATCATCGATGCGCGCATCCACACGACGCGCGACGGCATGGCGATCGACAATTTCCTGGTCCAGGACCCGCTGGGGCGGCCCTTCGACGATCCCGGCCAGCTGTCCCGCCTGAGCCGCGCGATCGAGGATGCGCTCGCCAATCGCAGCAAGCTGGCCGACCGGCTGGTCGCCAAGCCCAATGTCCGCCCCCGCGCCGATGCCTTCCCCATCGCGCCCAACGTCCTGATCGACAACCGCGCGTCCAACCGCTTCACTGTGGTCGAAGTCCATGCCCGCGACCGCCCGGCGCTGCTCAACCAGCTGGCGCATGCGCTGTTCCAGTCGAAGGTGACGATCCATTCGGCGCATGTCGCAACCTATGGCGAGCGCGCGGTCGACGTGTTCTACCTGACCGATCTGACCGGGGACCAGATCACCAATGGCGGGCGGCTGAAGACGCTGGAGAAAAGGTTGCTGGGGGCTGCGGCGGGGGAAGCGATGGAGATTGCGGCGTAAGTCTGCTCGAAGTCGAAGGCCACGCCCCCGGAGCGCAGTCGCAAGGACATCCCATGCACTTCGACTTCGCTCAGTGCGAACGGCGGTTCGCGCAGAGGACACATAGGTCGCGCTTAAAGCATGATGACATGAGATGAACTCACCCCTCCCCTTCAGGGGAGGGGCCGGGGGTGGGGCGCCTCCGCAAGCGTGCAGCCCGTGGCGAGGCCCCACCCCAACCCCTCCCCTAAAGGGGAGGGGCTTGCCTTAGCTCAACGCAACGTCATCATGCTCTAGCAGGCATCATGCTTTCCTCCTCTGGAAGGGGAGGTAGCTGGCCGCAGGCCAGACGGAGGGGTGTCCCGGCTGGAGAGGTAATCCGACCACGCGATGGGGGACACCCCTCCACCAGCTTCGCTGGTCCCCCTCCCCTTGCAGGGGAGGAATGGTTTTGGAGCAGGCAAAGCTTCCCAACCCCCGTTCGCACTGAGCGAAGTCGAAGTGCACGTCCCGGCAATGCCCACGTCCCGATGACAGGGTGGGGCCGGCCGGATTCCCTTGGCCTTCGACTTCGCTCAGGCTGAACGGAGATTGGGGAAACCGTGCAGTCGGGTTGCGCCGCCGGACAACATCCCAAACACCTCCGCACGAACCAAAAACAAAAACCCCCGGCGGCCCATCGGGCCACCGGGGGTTTTGCAGACATCGCACTACCCGGCGGGCTCACGCCCCCGAGTCGCCGTGCATCACTTGGGCGCCAGCACCATCAGCATCTGGCGGCCTTCCATGCGCGGATAGGCTTCGACCTTGGCGACCTCGGCCACCTGCTCGGCGACGCGCTGGAGCACGTTCATGCCGAGCTGGCCGTGGCTCAGCTCGCGGCCGCGGAAGCGCATGGTGACCTTCACCTTGTCGCCCTCGCCGATGAATTCGACCACCTTCTTCATCTTGGTGTCGTAATCATGGTCGTCGATGTTCGGACGCATCTTGATCTCCTTGATCTCCTGCGTCTTCTGCGACTTGCGGGCGAGGTTCGCCTTCTTCTGCGCCTCGTACTTATACTTGCCGACGTCGAGGAACTTGGCGACGGGCGGATCGGCGTTGGGCGACACCTCGACCAGGTCGAGTCCCAGCTCCTGGGCCTGCGCCATCGCCTCGCGCGTGTACATCACGCCAAGGTTCTCGCCCTCATGGTCGATCACGCGAACCTTGGGGCTTTGAATCCACTCGTTGAACCGAGGACCGTTCATCGGCGGCGCCTGCATCGGACGGCGCATCATGGGAGGACGTATGGGTATTTCTCCTGTGGCAATTACAAGTCTAATATAAGCGATCGGGCCCGAATTTGAAAGGGCGAGACAAACGCCCCGCCCTTTCCTCTATCTGCCGCTGATTCAACCGCGCAGATCGGGCGGAGTCGCTTCCTCGCGCAGCATCGCGATCGCCTCGTCCAGCGTCATGATCTCCTGCGCCTGGCTGCCCAGACGGCGGACGGCGACCTTGCCTTCCTCGGCCTCGCGCTTGCCGACGACCAGCAGCACGGGGACCTTGGCGACCGAGTGCTCGCGCACCTTGTAGTTGATCTTTTCGTTGCGCAGATCGGTCTCGACCCGGATACCCGCGGCCGCCAGCTTGGCCGCCGCCTCTTCCGCGTAACCGTCCGCATCCGACACGATCGTCGCGACCACCGCCTGTACGGGTGCCAGCCAGACGGGGAAGCGGCCCGCATAATGTTCGATCAGGATGCCGATGAACCGCTCATAGGAACCGAAGATCGCACGGTGGAGCATGATCGGGCGGTGCCGCTCGCCATCCTCGCCGATGTACGACGCGTCGAGTCGTTCGGGCAGGACGCGGTCGGACTGAATGGTGCCGACCTGCCAGGTGCGGCCGATCGCGTCGGTCAGGTGCCATTCCAGCTTGGGCGCATAGAAAGCCCCCTCGCCCGGCAGCTCTTCCCAGCCATATTGCTCGGTCGCCAGCCCCGCGCGCACGACTGCGTCGCGCAGCTCGGTTTCGGCCATGTCCCACATCTCTTCGGTGCCGAAGCGCTTTTCGGGGCGCAGCGCCAGCTTGATCGAATAGGTGAAGCCGAAATCCTTGTAGATCCGATCCGCCAGCTCGCAAAAGGCGCGAACCTCCTCGACGATTTGGTCCTCGCGACAGAAGATATGCGCGTCGTCCTGGGTGAACTGGCGCACGCGCATCAGGCCGTGCAGCGCGCCATGCGGTTCGTTGCGGTGGCAGCAGCCATTCTCATAGAAACGCAGCGGCAGGTCGCGATACGACTTGATCCCTTGGCGGAAGATCAGGACGTGCGCCGGGCAGTTCATCGGCTTCAGCGCCATCCACTGCGCATCGTCCGACACCAGCGGGCCTTCGTCCTCGACATTGGGCACCTCGTCGGGGATCACGAACATATTCTCGCGATATTTGCCCCAATGGCCCGACTGTTCCCACTGGCGCGCGTCCATCACCTGCGGGGTCTTCACCTCGCGGTAACCGCCCGCGTCGATCGCGCGGCGCATATAGGCCTCCAGCTCGCGCCAGATGCGATAGCCCTTGGGATGCCAGAAGACCGAGCCATGCGCCTCCTGCTGGAGGTGGAACAGGTCCATCTCGTTGCCCAGCTTGCGATGGTCGCGCTTGGCGGCTTCCTCCAGACGCGTCAGATGCTCGGCCAGCTGCTTCTTGTTGAGCCAGCCGGTGCCGTAGATGCGGCTGAGCATCGCGTTCTTCTGGTCACCGCGCCAGTACGCGCCCGACACGCGGGTCAGCTTGAAGGCGTTGGGATCGAGCTTGCCGGTCGAGGCGAGGTGCGGGCCGCGGCACATGTCGAGCCAGGCGTCCTCGCCCTTGCCCGCGCGGTACACGGTCAGTTCCTCGGTATCGGGCAGCTCGGCAGCCCATTCGGCCTTGAAGCTCTCGCCCTGCGCCTTCCAGCGCTCGATCAGCTGCTCGCGGGTCCAGACCTCGCGGATCAGCGGCTCGTCCTTCGCGATGATCTTGCGCATCTCGGCTTCAATCGCGGGCAGGTCCTCCTCGGTGAACGGCCGGTCCTTGGGCGCGAAGTCGTAATAGAAACCGTCATCGGTGGCGGGGCCGAAGGTGATCTGCGTGCCGGGGAACAGTGCCTGCACCGCCTCGGCCAGCACATGCGCATAATCGTGGCGCGCGAGTTCGAGCGCGTCGGCCTCGTCCTTGGCGGTCACCAGGGCGAGGGCGGAGTCGCCCTCGAACGGCCGCATGATGTCGCGCAGCTCGCCATCGACGCGCGCGGCGATCGCCGCCTTGGCCAGCCCCGGCCCGATCGCGGCGGCAATGTCCGCGGGGGTAGTTCCGGGCGCGACCTCACGGACGGAACCGTCGGGCAGCGTGATACGGAACATCGCGGACATGGATACTCTCTTCGATAATTACGGGTAATACGCCAGCATGGCCCGGCGCGAGGGGCTCTATAGGGAAGAATCCCCGGCAGGTATATGGGGTGGCGGTCAGGCGTATGCCCGGATCTCCGGCAACACCCCCAGCGCGGGGCGCGCGTACCAGTAACCCTGATGATAACGGACGCCCAGATCGTTCAGCGTCGCGGCCTCGGCCGCCGTCTCGATCCCCTCGGCGATCAGCAGCGTGTCGAGTTCGGCGCACATGCCGACCATGGCGCGCACGATGGCGCGCCGCCTGGGATCGGTGTCGATGTCGCGGACCAATTCCATGTCCAACTTGACCTCGTCGGGGGCGAAGCGAACGAAGCGGTCCAGCCCCGAATGGCCTGCGCCGAAATCGTCGATCGCGACCGAAAAGCCGATCTGCTTGTAGTTGTCGATGATGGTTGCGACATGCTCGGGCGAGCCCATCTGTTCGTTCTCGGTGAACTCGAAGATCAGCCGGTCGATCGGCAACCCCTCGGCCCGTGCGGTGCGCAGGGTAAGCTGGATGCAGGCCATAGGCGAATAGACGGCGTTGGGCAGGAAGTTGATCGACAGCTTGGCGTCGCCCGCCATGATCCCGGCGGCCATCGCGGTTTCGATCGCCTTGACCCTGCACGCCTGGTCGAAGGAATAGCGGTTGGCCTCGGTCACCTGCGACAACACGCTATACGCACCCTCGCCATCGATGCCCCGGACCAGCGCCTCATAGGCGAAGGGGCGGCCGGTCGCCGTGTCCACGATCGGCTGGAATGCCATCGCGAACGGGATGTCGAAATCGATACCGTCGCGGCATCCGGGGCAGATCTTGCGCATTTCCATCGGCGCGGATGTAGGGGGCAATGGTTAACGCCTTGTGTTACGGCCCTTCTGCCCAGAACCGATGGCGGCGGATATCAGCCTCCTACGTAAAACCCCAGGCCGTCATACGACTTACTGGTCGATGGCGTAGGCCACCATCAGCCGAACCGACGTCTCGACCGGCTCAGGAGTCAGCGTAACGGCTATTGGCGGAGGCGTCACAACCATGGCGGGCGGGGCCATACTCGCGCTGTTTCGGTCCCAAGCGGTAGCCCTGTCGTCGCCCACATAATCGGCATCCTGGACGCGCAGCAGCGCACCTAGTTTCGCGCCCGAGCCTTCGGCGATCAATCGGGCCTGATCACGCGCATTGACCAGCGCGGCCTGCATCGCTTTGCGACGCGCGGCGGCGGGATCACGGAGCCCAAACGCCCCCACATTGATATCCTGACCACCTAGCCGACCGATCAGACTTACCATCGTCCCGGCCTTGTCGATTTCCGATGTCTCGATCGAGACAGGCATGGTCGCGGCATAGCCCTGAATCGCGCAGGAGCCGACCGGCGGTGTGGGGACGACCATATCGGACTCATCCTTCTGGCACTTGGCGGGTCGCACCGGACGGATGGAAAATTGCGACGCGTGCCATTGCAATTTCCCGCCGAGATAGCCCGACACACCCGAGCCGATGTCTTTGGCAAGGTCGCGCACCTTGGCGGCGGCCTGATCGGATGTCTTGCCTTCGCCCACAATCGTGAAGCCGACCTCAACACGGTCGGGCAGCGTTTGAACAACGCCGGTGCCTGACACCATGATCTGCGGCCGCGATGGCGTTTGCGCGCCAGCAGACGCGGCCATCCCGACCAGCACTCGGAAAACCAGTCCCCTCATTACTCCCCTCCCTTTGCTCACACGATCCCGAACGGCACCAGATGATTGTCCTGCGTGTGCCCGATGCGCGCCCGCCCCAGATAGGGCACGCCCATCTCGGCACACCAGCGCTGAATCATATATTCCAGCGTCTCGCCCCATTCGGGTTCGTTGGGCTGGACATTGCTGACCGCACCCAGCCGGACGCCCGCGACGCCCTTCAGCTGGGTGGCGTTGGCCATGGTGAACAGCATCCGGTCGACGGCATAGAGATGCTCGGACACCTCCTCGACGATCAGGACATGGTCGGTCAGGTCGGGGAGCCAGGGCGTGCCGATCAGCGCGGCCAGGATCGACAGGTTGAACGCCGCCGCCGGGCGCCCGTCGAGGCCGGGCTCCAGCCCCTGACGGTCGCCGCTCGCCAGCCAGCCGAGCGCGCGCGCCACGGTCACGTCGCCATGCTGGCGGCGAATGTCGCTCGCCATCGGCCCGTGCACCGGCCGCCCGATCCGCCGGGCATAGAGCGCGGCCAGCACGAAGCCGAGATCGGAATAGCCGATATAGGTCTTGTGCCCCGCCGCCGCGTTCAGGTTCGGCATGACCCGCGACAATATGCGGTTCGAGCCATAGCCGCCGCGCAGGAACCAGATGGCGTCGATGCCGGGATCGTTGGCGAATTCCAGAAAGGCCGAGGCGCGGCGTTCGTCGGAGCCTGCGAAATGCCCGTCCTGCTCATAGCATTGCGGATGGAAGATCAGGTCGACATCCGGATAGGCGATGGCGGCGAAGGCGCTGACCGGGGCTTCGGCGGCGGGGTTGCCGATGCTGGCGGGGGCGAGGATTCCGATCTTCATTCTGGCGTATCCCCCTGGCTGGCGGGTCGGCCGGGCATTGCCCTGTGCCGCCAACTCGCCGATAGCGTGGGCCCATGACCAACGGCAATTCCTGTTTTCTGGTGGGTATCGGCGGATCGGGCATGATGCCGCTGGCGATGATCCTGCGCGCGCGGGGCTGGACCGTCGCCGGTTCCGACCGGGGGCTGGACCAGGGACGCATCGCCGCCAAGTTCGACGCCCTGCGCGCCGCCGGGATCGCGCTGTTCCCGCAGGATGGGTCGGGCGTGACCTCGGCCGACCAGCTCGTCATCGCCTCCGCCGCGGTCGAGGAGACGGTGCCCGATATCGTCGCCGCCAACCGGCTGGGCTGCACCCGCGCGACCCGTGCGCAGATGCTCGCCAGCCTGTTCAACGAGAGCGCACTGCCGATCGGCGTGGCGGGGACCAGCGGCAAGTCGACCGTCACCGGCATGATCGCCTTCATCCTGCATGAAACGGGGCGTGATCCGACCGCGATGAACGGCGCGGTGATGAAGGACTTCGTCTCGCCCGACAGCCCCTTTGCCAGCGCGCTGGTGGGCGGTGGCGACGCGTTTGTCAGCGAGGTGGACGAAAGCGACGGCTCGATCGCGCTCTATAACCCGGCGATCGCGGTGCTCAATAATGTCAGCTTGGACCACAAGTCGCTGGAGGAATTGCGCGACCTGTTCGGCGGGTTTGCCGCCCGTGCGCGGCACGTCGTCGCCAATGCGGGCGATGCCGAGACGGCGGCGCTGCTGGCGGACATCCCCAACCTCACCACCTTTGCGGTGGAGGGCGCGGCCGATCTGGTTGCCGAGGCGCTGAAGCCCGAGCCCTTCGCGATTTCCTTCGACCTGATTACGGGGGGCGCTGGCTATCACGTTCGTCTGTCGGTGCCGGGCCGCCACAATGTCTCCAACGCGCTGGCCGCGATCGGTGCCAGCGTCGCGGCAGGCGTGCCACTGGTCGACGCGATCCGCGCGGTCGAGCGCTTCAGCGGCCTGAAGCGCCGGTTCGAGAAGGTCGGCGAGGCGAACGGCGTCACCGTCATCGACGATTTCGGCCACAACCCGGACAAGATCGCCGCGACGCTCGACACGCTCCACGCCTTCGCCGGACGCTTGCTGATCCTGTTCCAGCCGCACGGCTACGGCCCGCTGAAGGTGATGCGAACCGAACTGGTCGACAGCATCGCCGCGCGGATGCAGCCCGGCGACGTGCTGGCACTGCCCGACCCGGCCTATTTCGGCGGCACCGTCGCGCGCGACGTGACGAGCGCCGACATCGTCGCCGATTTGCGCGCGCGCGGCGTCGACGCCCGCCACATCGCCGACCGCGCCGAGGCGACGGCGGCGCTGGTGGCGGAGGCGCGGACGGGCGACCGCATCGTCGTGATGGGCGCGCGTGACGACACGCTCAGCCTGTTGGCGCAGGATATGGTGGCGCAACTGGCGGCCACGTAAAGGACGCTTGACGTAAAGTAGACTTTCCATGTAAAGCCTCCCTCACACCCGAAGGAGGTTCGTCATGGCTGTCCCACCCGAAATGAAGCGCTATACCCGCCGCCTGATCGCGACGATGGCGCTGTATGGCGTCGCGCTGGTCGGCGCGAATATGTGGTTCCGCTATGCGCCGCCCTCTGGCCTGCTCGCATATTTCGTCGCGATCCTCCCCGCGTTGCCGATCATGGGGGTGTTCGTCATCATAGGCCGACTGCTGCTCGAAATGCGCGACGAGTATGTGAGGATGCTGCTGGTTCGCCAGTCGCTCGTTGCAACCGGCCTAACCCTTTCGATCACGACCGCCTGGGGCTTTCTGGAGGGCTTTCACCTCGCGCCCCATGCCCAGGGCTATTATGCCGCCACCATCTGGTTCGCGGGCCTTGGCGTCGGCGGATGCGTCAACGCCATCCTCGAACGCCGGGCGCGGGCGTGAACAACCACCTGCGCGCCCTGCGTGCCGAGCGTGGCTGGAGCCAGCAGGACCTGGCCCAGCAGCTGGAGGTCAGCCGCCAGAGCGTCAACGCGATCGAGACGGGGCGCTACGATCCGTCGCTCCCCCTCGCCTTCAAGATCGCCGAGCTGTTCGATTGCGCGATCGAGGACATCTTCGTCAGCCCCTCCAAAGCCTGATTGGCCAATTCCCAGCGGCATGATAGGATCGGCAAAACGGCCATAGGAGAATGCCCGCCATGTTCCGCCGCCTGTTTACCGAGCATCCCGAGAGTGTCGGCGAAAGCTATGTCGAGCATTTCGGAGTCGCGGCGCGGTTCGGGGGGATCATGATCCTGGGCGGCCTGGGCGCGATCGTCCATGCGGTGGTGCCGGGGCTGTGCACCACGACGGGCAGCGACACGGTGGCCAAGCTGCACGCCGAGATGGTCGCCAAGCGGCGCAAGAAGCAGGCCGCACAGGCGCAGATGAAGAGTGTTGAGTATGTGATCTGAGGGGGGCCCTGTCGAGAGCGGGATACCCCTCCGTCAGGGCTTCGCCCTGCCACCTCCCCTGCGAGGGGAGGAATAGTGTAGACGTCCGTTGCCGCATTCTTGCCCCACCTCCGTTCAGCCTGAGCGAAGTCGAAGGCTAAGGGATAACCTGTCCACGGGGTTGCTTGGCGATGCCATGGCGTGACCTTCGACTTCGCTCAGGCTGAACGGAGGTGGGGGAGAAAGAGGCGGCGGGTTTTCAATTCCTGCCCCGCCCCCTAAATCCGGTGGCATGACCGACACCCGCGCGCCCCGCCCCAAGCTCGCCTATCACTGGACGCCGGGGACCGGCCCCGCGATCGTCTTCCTGCCCGGCTATGCCTCGGACATGCAGGGGTCGAAGGCGCTGGCGCTGGAGGAATGGGCCAAGGCCAACGGCCGCGCCTTCCTGCGCTTCGACTATGGCGGCTGCGGCGAGTCGGAGGGCGCGTTCGAGGATCAGGCGCTGGCCGACTGGCGCGACGATGTTGTCGCGATGCTCGACGATGCGGTGGGGGGACCGGCGGTGCTAGTCGGATCGTCGATGGGCGGCTGGCTGATGCTGCTGGCCGCCGCCGCGCGGCCGGATCAGGTACGGGCGCTGGTCGGCATCGCGCCCGCGCCGGACTTCACCGACTGGGGCTTTTCCGAAGGGGAGAAGATGACGATCCTCCAGTCCGGGCGGCTGGAGCGGGCCAATCCGTACGGCCCCGCCCCCACCGTCTATACGCGCCGCTTCTGGTCGTCGGGCGAGGCCAACCGGCTGACCTTCGGACCCATAGCCTTCGACGGGCCGGTGCGGCTGCTGCAGGGCATGGCGGACCCCGACGTGCCCTGGCAGCGGACGCCCCATCTGGCGCAGCTTTTTCGTTCAGCCGATGTGCAGACTGTTTTGATCAAGGACGGGGACCACCGGCTGTCGCGCGATGCCGATATCGCGTTGCTGATCCGGGCCGTCGAGGACGTGTTGCACCGCCTATGATCCTGTTCTCCATGGCGCTCGCCGCCGCCGTCCAGTCCGCCCCCGCCAAGACGCCACCGCTGCCCATTGACCCGCGCGAGGCACGCTATCAGCGCTGCGTGACGTTGGCCGAGCGCGATCCCGCGGCCGCCAAGAACGAGGCGGGCAAGTGGCGACTGGCGGGCGGCGACTATTTTGCGCAGCAATGCCTGGGGCTGGCCTTTGCGACCGAGCGGAGCTGGAGCGCCGCCGCCAGCGCCTTCGAACAGGCCGCCCGCGCCGCCGAGACCGCGCATGACGTGCGCGCCGCCAATTATTGGGCGCAGGCGGGCAATGCCTTTCTGGCCGCCGGCGACGCCACCCATGCCCGCGCCGCGCTGGATGCCGCACTGGCGGCAGGCGAGCTGAGCGGCTTTGCGCTGGGTGAGGCGCAGCTCGACCGGGCGCGCGCCTCGGTCGCTGGCGGACAGATGGTCGCCGCGCGGGTCGACCTGGACGCCGCATTGACCAACGCGCCTGCCGATCCGCTCGCCTGGCTGCTGTCGGCGACGCTGGCACGGCGGATGAAGGACCTGCCCCGCGCGCAGAAGGACATCGCCCAGGCGCTGGCCCGCTCCGCCGATGATGCCAGCGTCCAGCTGGAGGCCGGCAACATCGCCGCCGTGGCGGGCGACGAAGCGGGCGCGCGCAAGGCGTGGAGCGAGGCCGCCCGCCTTTCCCCGCCCGACAGCCCGATCCGCGCCGAGGCCGCCAAGGCGCTCTCGCAATTTCCGTCCCGTTAATCCCTTATCGCACGTAAAGGTCGTGCGTTCCCGTTAGGGATAGGATGGCCCCCACCGCACCAGCGGCCCCGTTGAACAGGCAGAACCACCGATGCGCTATCTCCATACCATGATCCGAGTCAGCGACCTGGACGCCAGCATCCGCTTTTTCGCGCTGCTGGGCCTGAAGGAAGTCCGGCGCGTGGACAATGAGCGCGGCCGCTTCTCGCTGATCTTCCTGGCGGCACCCGGCGACGAAGGCCGGGCCGAGGTCGAGCTGACGCACAATTGGGACCCGGAAATCTATACCGGCGGCCGCAATTTCGGCCACCTCGCCTACCGCGTCGACGATATCTACGAGACGTGCCAGCGGCTGATGGACGCCGGGATCACGATCAACCGCCCGCCGCGCGACGGGCACATGGCCTTCGTCAAGACGCCGGACGGCATCTCGATCGAACTGTTGCAGGACGGTGCGCTGCCGCCCGCCGAACCCTGGGTCTCGATGCCCAATGTCGGAAGCTGGTAAGAGGCTTCCCATGGAAATCGTCCGAGTCCCCGTCCTTTCCGACAATTATGCCTGGCTGATCCACGATGCGGGCCAGACCGTCGCGCTCGACCCTGGCGAGGCGGCGCCCGTCGCGGCGGCGGCGGCCGCGCGCGGCTGGACGATCGATCAGGTCTGGCTGACCCATTGGCATCCCGATCATGTCGGCGGCGCCGCCGCGCTGAAGGCGCAAGGTGCGCGCATTGCGGGTCCGGCGGCGGAGGCGGCCAAGATCGACGGACTCGACACGCTGCTGGCCGAGGGCGACACGATCGCGGTCGGCGATGCTATCGCGACCATCTGGTCGGTACCCGGCCATACGGCGGGGCATATCGCCTTTCATATCCCCGACCGCGCGACGATCTTCACCGGCGACACGCTGTTCGCCATGGGATGCGGGCGGCTGTTTGAGGGGACGGCGGCGCAGATGCATGCCAATATGCGCCGGTTCGCGGGGCTTCCCGGCGACACCCGCGTCTATTGCGGGCACGAATATACCCTGTCCAACGCGCGCTTCGCCGCCGCCGCCGAGCCGGACAATGCCGCCGTCGCCGAACGCCTGGCCGATGTCGTGGCGATGCGCGAACAGGGCGAGCCGACCATCCCGACGACCATCGCGCTGGAGCGGGCGACCAACCCGTTCCTCCGCTCGGTCGATGCCGAGGAATTGGCCCGGCATCGTGCAGCCAAGGACGCGTTCAAGGGTTGAACGATCGCTACAGGGGTATTTTGACGGAGACGGAATGATGCGTATCGTGACGTTTTTATCTGTTCTGATCCCCATGGCCGCGTTGGGCGGCTGTACGCTGACCCCGGCAGAAAGGGCGCAGGTCGAACAGCGCGCCCAGACCGAGCGCGCCGACCTCGACAAGGCGTTGCGCGGCCTGACGCCGGGCACGCCGACCCAGTGCATCAGCCAGTATCGGACCCAGCAGGTGCGATCCTATGGCCCCACCCTGGTCTACACCGTGTCGCCGCGCCTGAAATATGTCAGCCACACGGCGGGCGGATGCAGCGATGTCGGCGGGTCGGGCAACAACATCTTCGTGACCCGCACCACCACGGGCCAGCTCTGTTCGGGCGACATCGCCCAGACGGTCGACCGCACCTCCGGCTTCTTTACCGGCAGCTGCGGCTTCGGCGAGTTCATCCCCTATCGGAAGCAAGGCTGATGCGTAGCAGGATCACGATCGCCGCCGCTCTGGGCTTGGCCCTGACCCTGTCGGCGGCCAGGTCCGACCCCTTTGCCGGACGCGTCGCGGGGCCACCGGCACAATGCGTCGACACCAGCACGACCATGTCGGGGCCGGTCATCGCCGATAAGGATATGATTATCGTCCGGGCCGGCCCCCGCCTCTGGCGTGCCAAGGTGCGCGGCCAGTGCGCAGGGATTCAGCCGTTCAACACGCTGCTGATCGACCGCTGGGGCTCGCAGGTGTGTCGCAACGATCGGTTCCGGGTGCTGCAGCAGGGGATGTCGATCCCCGGCGCGTGGTGTTTCTTCGACGGGTTCGTGCCGTATGATCGGGTGAAGAAATAGGGCTGACAGCCTGGAACTCCCGCCCTCCCCCATCCCAGTTTTAGGTAGACGATGCCCCGCATCGTTTAGGTCATGCCGGGGGCATGACCGACCTGAAACTCGCTTGCGGGAGGGGAGCGGCAAGATCGACGGTTTCGCTTCTGTCCCTGCGTTTCGCACTGGGCACGCCCCTCCCGCAGGCGGGAGGGGATGGGGAAGGTCCCCGGTGTCTCACCGAGCCCCCACCCCGATCACAAAACGAACCGACTCAAATCCGTATTCCGCGCCACCGCCGACAGTTGCTTGTCGACATAAGCGCCATCCACGGTCAGGGTCGAACCTTGGCGATCCTCCGCTTCGAAGCTGACCTCCTCGAGCAGCTTCTCCATTACCGTCTGGAGCCGCCGCGCGCCGATATTCTCGACCTGGCCGTTCACTTCGGCGGCGATGCGCGCGATGGCGGCGATGCCGTCCTCGGTAAAGGTGATCTCGACACCCTCGGTGCCGATCAGCGCCTTGTATTGCGCGGGCAGTGACGCCTTGGTGTCCGACAGGATCGCGACGAAATCGCTTTCGGTCAGTGCCTTCAGCTCGACCCGGATCGGCAGGCGCCCCTGCAGCTCGGGCAACAGGTCGGACGGCTTGGCGACATGGAACGCGCCGGACGCGATGAACAGGATATGGTCCGTCTTCATCGGACCATATTTGGTCGCGACCGTCGTCCCCTCGATCAGCGGCAACAGGTCGCGCTGCACGCCCTCGCGGCTGACCGAGCCGCCGCGTACGTCGCTGACCGCGATCTTGTCGATCTCGTCGAGGAAGACGATCCCGTTCGCCTCGGCATCGGCGAGCGCGGCGCGGCTGACCTCGTCCTGGTCGAGCCGCTTGTCGGCTTCTTCCTCGACCAGCTTGGTCCAAGCGGCGGAGACGGTCAGCTTGCGACGCTTGAGCGGCTGGCCGCCGCCGAACGCCTTGCCCATCATCTCGGACAGATTAATCATCTGCGGCGCGGCACCGGGGATTTCGAACGGCGTGCCCTGGGCCTGCTCCAGTTCGATCTCGATCTCGGTCTGGTCGAGATGGCCGTCGCGGAAGCGCTGACGAAAGGCCTCGCGCGTCGCTTGGCTGGAGTCCTTGCCGACCAGCGCGTCGAGCAGGCGGTTCATCGCCGCCTCTTCGGCCTTGTCCTTCACCGCAACGCGGCGGCGTTCCTTCTCCAGCCGGATCGCCTCTTCGACCAAATCGCGGGCGATCTGCTCGACGTCGCGGCCGACATAGCCGACCTCGGTGAACTTGGTCGCCTCGACCTTCACGAAGGGCGCGTCGGCCAGCTTGGCCAGACGGCGGCTGATCTCGGTCTTGCCGCAGCCGGTGGGGCCGATCATCAAGATGTTCTTGGGCGTCACCTCGTCGCGCAGGTCCGCGCCGAGGCGCTGGCGACGCCAGCGGTTGCGCATCGCGACGGCGACGGCGCGCTTGGCATCGGCCTGGCCGATGATATGCGCGTCGAGTGCGGCGACGATCGCCTTGGGGGTCAACTGGTCGTTCATGGGAGCCCTGACTTACTGCGCGCCGTCGATGGCTTCGAGCGTGACGCGGTCATTGGTGTAGACACAGACATCGGCGGCGATCGCCATCGCCTTGCGCGCGATCGTCTCGGCATCCTGTTCATAGTCGACAAGCGCGCGTGCCGCCGCGAGGGCGTAATTGCCGCCCGAGCCGATCGCGCAGATGCCGTTCTCGGGCTCCAGCACGTCGCCGTTTCCGGTCAGGATCAGCGTCACGTCCTTGTCGGCGACGATCATCATCGCCTCCAGATTGCGCAGGAACTTGTCGGTTCGCCAGTCCTTGGCCAGCTCGACCGCCGCGCGCAGCAGCTGGCCGTTATGCCGCTCCAGCTTGGCCTCCAGCCGCTCGAACAGGGTAAAGGCATCCGCCGTCGCGCCCGCAAAGCCGCCGATGACGGAGCCGTCGCCCAGACGCCGGACTTTCCGCGCATTGGGCTTCATGACCGTCTGGCCCATCGAAACCTGACCGTCCCCGGCCACCACCACTCGGCCGCCACGGCGCACCGAGCAAATCGTCGTGCCATGCCAGGTCGGCATGGCGTGTTCGTTACCGCTCATGCGCGGCGATATGGATGCAGCGGTGCGCGGGTTCAATGGAGGAGATCACTCCCCGCCGCCGTTCAGCCTGAGCAAGTCGAAGGCCACGCGCGGCCATTGCGGCTGGGCGTACCTATTCCTCCCCTTGCAGGGGAGGTGGCAGGGCGCAGCCCTGACGGAGGGGTGTCCCGAGTTGAGGTGAAGGACCGTCGTCGCAGGCGGTGACACCCCTCCACCAGCTTCGCTGGTCCCCCTCCCCTTGCAGGGGAGGAATAGAGAAGGCCTCGCGTTTACCGTCTCAGCGTGGCCTTCGACTTCGCTCAGGCTGAACGGAGGAGAAGGATTACTCCCCCAACTTCTCGATTTTGTCCTTCAGCGCCGCGAGTTCGGCCTTCAGCGCGGCCATTTCGGCATCCTTGCTCGCGGCCGTGGCCGTCGGCGCGGGGGTGGGTGCCGGCGCCGGGGCGGCGGCCTGGAACCCTTGCGTCGCGGCCTCGAACATCGCCAGGTTGCGCTTGGCCATGTCGGCAAAGGGCGTGTTGGCGAACGCACCCTCGACCGCCGACTTGAACTGTTCCTGATTGCGGCGGAAGCTGTCCATCGACGCCTCCAGATAGCCCGGCACCACCGCCTGCATCGAATCGCCATACATCGAGATCAGCTGGCGCAGGAAATTCACCGGCAGCATCGTCTCGCCCCGGCTTTCCTCTTCCATGATGATCTGGGTCAGGACATTATGAGTGATGTCCTCGTCGGTCTTGGCGTCGACCACCTTGAAGTCGCGGCCCGCGCGAATCATGCCCGCCAGATGATCGAGCGTGATGTAGGAGGAGGTTTCGGTGTTGTAGAGCCGCCGGTTCGCGTATTTCTTGACGATCACGACGCCGTCCGATGCCTGCTTCTTCATGGACCCCCGCCTTTCATGGTTTTGCCGCAGCCTAACGCCTTGGATTTCGCATCGCAACATGGTCCGCGTCCGTTGCCGCTGTTCCTGGCGATGTTGCGCAGCGAGGCTGCGGAAAATCCCGAACTGGCGCAAGCGGCGCTGACCGGCCTCCGCCGCTTTCAGGAGGCGAAGCGCGAGCGTCCGATGCGTGCCCTGCCCGTCCGGCGGCGGCGCGGCCGGGTGCGTCTGCGCGACGGCGGCGGAGAAGGTCGGCCGGTGCTGTTCATTCCCTCGCTCATCAATCCGCCTTCGATCCTCGATATTTCGCGCGACCGCTCGCTGATCCGCTGGCTACGGGGGCGGGGTTTCCATCCCTGGCTGATCGACTGGGGTACGCCGGGGGTGAAGGACCGCGACATCGACATGGCGGGGCATGTCGAGCGTTTCCTGCTCCCCCTGATCTCCAGCTTTCCACAGCCGCCGGTGCTGGTCGGATACTGCCTGGGCGGCACGCTCGCCATGGCGGCGGCAGCGCGCAGCAAGGTCGCCGGGCTGGCCGCGATCGCCGCGCCGTGGCACTTCACCGGCTATGGCGACGAAGCCCGGGCCGCAATGGCCGCGCAATGGGCCGCAATCAAGCCGACTTCCGAAGCGCTGGGCCTCGTCCCCATGGAGGCGTTGCAGGCGGGCTTCTGGCGGCTCGATCCGGCGCGGACGATCGCCAAATATGCGGCCTTTGCCGAACTCGATCCGCGCAGCGAGGCCGCGCACCGCTTCATCCGATTGGAGGACTGGGCCAACCAGGGCGCTCCCCTGCCCCATGCCTTCGGCCGCGAGCTGTTCGAAGAGCTGATCGCCCAGGATCGCCCCGGCCAGGGACAGTGGCGCGTCGGCGGCGCCACCGTCACACCATCGCAATGCGACGCCCCTAGCGTCGAGTTCGTCGCCACCGCCGACCGGATCGTCCCCGCCGCCACCGCCATCGGCCTGTCCGACCGGCGCAGCGGCGGGACCGGCCATGTCGGCATGGTCGTCGGCGGCCGTGCGGAGCAACAGCTCTGGCAGCCGCTCGCCGACTGGATCACCGCCCTCCCAACACCTAGATAGATCCTACCTTAAAGGAGCCTTCATGACCGAGATCGTCATTACCGCCGCCAAGCGCACCCCCGTGGGCAGCTTCCTGGGCGCTTTCGCCGCCACGCCCGCGCACGAGCTGGGCCGGGTGGCGATCACCGCCGCGCTCGAACAGGCGGGCATCAAGGGCGAGGACGTGTCCGAGGTCATCCTCGGCCAGGTGCTGACCGCCGCGCAAGGCCAGAACCCGGCGCGCCAGGCGTCGATGGCCGCGGGCATTCCCAAGGAAGTGCCTGCCTACGGCGTCAACCAGGTCTGCGGATCGGGCCTGCGCGCGGTGGCGCTGGGCATGCAGGCGATCGCCAATGGCGACGCGACCATCGTCGTCGCGGGCGGCCAGGAGTCCATGTCGCTCTCGCCCCATGCCCAGACGATGCGCGGCGGCACCAAGATGGGTCCGCTGACCATGGTCGACACCATGGTGCATGACGGCCTGACCGACGCCTTTGCCGGTTATCACATGGGCATCACCGCCGAGAACCTGGCCGAGCAATATCAGGTCACCCGCGACGAGCAGGACCAGTTCGCCGTCCGCTCGCAGAACCTGGCCGAAAAGGCGCGCGGCGAGGGCCGCTTCAAGGACGAGATCGCGCCCGTCACCATCAAGACCCGCAAGGGCGAGACGGTCGTCGCCGACGACGAATATATCCGCGCCGGGGCCACCATCGAAAGTGTCTCGGGCGTCCGCCCCGCCTTCAAGAAGGACGGCACGGTGACTGCCGCCAACGCTTCAGGCTTGAACGACGGCGCCGCCGCCATCGTGTTGATGAGCCGCGAGGAAGCCGAAAAGCGCGGCGCCCCCGTGCTCGCCACGATCAAGAGCTGGGCCTCGGCGGGCGTCGACCCGTCGGTGATGGGCATCGGCCCCGTCCCCGCCACCAAGCGCGCGCTGGAAAAGGCGGGCTGGACCATCGGCGACCTCGACCTGATCGAGGCCAACGAGGCCTTTGCCGCACAGGCGCTGTCGGTCGGCAAGGAACTGGGCCTCGACCCCGAAAAGGTCAACGTCAACGGCGGCGCGATCGCGCTGGGCCACCCGATCGGCGCCAGCGGCGCGCGCGTCCTGACGACTCTGATCTACGAGATGCAGAAGCGCGACGCGAAGAAGGGTCTCGCCACGCTGTGCATCGGCGGCGGCATGGGCATCGCCATGTGCGTCGAGCGCTAAACGTGTGTTGAGCGATAAACACGCCACTTTTCGAAAATTTCGCGATTAACGGTTACATTGCAGGGATGTGTCGAACCTGTCACATCCCTGCAACTATGGTGACGTAATTTTTAAACACGCTGCGACGAGCGCTTGTTTTCCCACCTGAAATTTCTTTCCCTGCGATTAACGGACGTGAATGATCCGTCATATTGGGGGTAAAGAATGAATATGCGTACCCTGCTGGGAGCCTCCGCTCTGGCCAGCACCCTGGTCCTCCTGCCGACCACGACCTTCGCGCAGACCAACCCGCAGACCGCCACGTCGACCACAGCACCGGCAGTTCAGGAAGAGGATGCTGACACAACGTCCCAGGCTGCACAGCCGGGCAACCGTAGCGGCGACGGCGATGTCGTCGTCACCGGCTCGCGTATCCGTCTGACCAACAAGTTCGATGCGGCAATCCCGGTTGAATCGATCAACGCCGCCGAACTGCTCGGCACGCGGGGCGACATTGCGCTGGGCGATGCGGTCAGCCAGCTGCCGCAGCTGCGTAACACCTTCACCCAGGCGAACTCGACCGGCTCGATCGGTACGGCGGGCATCAACTTGCTCGACCTTCGCGGCTTGGGTACGGCGCGCACGCTGACGCTGGTCAACGGTCGCCGCATCGTCACCGCCGTCCCGGGCAACTACACCCCGGACGTCAACACCATCCCGTTCGATTTGGTTGATGGTATCGAGATCGTCACCGGCGGTCAGTCTGCGGTCTATGGCTCGGACGCCATTGCGGGCGTCGTCAACTTCAAGCTGAAGCGCGATTTCGAGGGCACCCGCCTGCGCGCGCAGAGCGGCGTCACCAGCTATGGCGATCGCGGCACCTATCTGGTCAGCGGCGTTACCGGCGCGAACTTCGCGGAGGGCCGGTTCAACCTGACCGTCTCGGCCGAATATTCCAAGAGCAACCCGGTCTTCTACGACCAGCGTGACTATCTGGGTGCGTATGGCGGCACTCCGGGCTTCATCACGTCGCAGATCACGACCGCGCCGAACCGCAACTTCGACGGTATTCCAAACACCGTGTTCGTGCCGCGCGGTAGCGTGTTCAGCAACCGCTCGATCGGCGGCTCGGTCATCACGACCTGCCCGGCCACGGCGACCGCCGCCAATGCGGCGCAGCGTGCGGCGGTTTGCACCGGTCAGAACTCGCCGACCGGCAGCCCGATCGCGTATACCTATATCTTCCAGCCCAACGGTTCGCTGCTGAAGGACTCGCCGAGCACGACGGGTCTGGTCGACAACCGCGCGATCGGCGGCGGCGTGCTCTTCGGTGGGGGTGCCAGCGGCGTCGAAGGCGCCATGCTGATGCCGGGCCTCGACCGCTTCCTGGCGAACATCCTGCTCAACGGCGACATTTCGCCCGCGTTCAAGCCGTTCGTTGAATTCAGCTTCGCCAAGATCAAGGCAACGCAGCAGTCGACCCAGCCCAGCTTCACCGGCGGCACGCTGACCAACGTGTTCAGTGTCAACAATCCGTTCCTGACGAACGATGCGCGCTCGACGCTGACCACCATCCTGGGGCCGACCGCGACGTCGTTCCAGCTCAACCGCTTCAACAACGACCTCGGTACGCGCGCCGAATTCCATGACCGTAAGACCTATCGCGGCGTGATCGGCGTTCGCGGCGACATCGTGCCGTCGGGCGACCTGTATTATGAAGTCGCGGGCAATTACGGCCGCACCGAGAATTTCTACCGCACGGGCGGTAACGTCCTGCTCGCCAACTATGCGCGGGCGGTCAATGCGGTGGTGGCACCGGCTGGCTATACCGGCACGAACTTCGTGCTGAACTCGCGCGGACAGCGGGTGATCTGTGCGGTCAACGCCAATCCCGCCACCGCCGATCCCAACTGCGTACCGTTGAACCTGTTCGGCCAGAACGCGGCGGATCCGCGGGCTACCAACTACATCACCTATACCTCGACCCGGAACCAGTGGGCCGAAGAGATCAATGCGACCGCGTTCATCTCGGGCAATACCCGTTCGTTCTTCAACTTGCCGGGCGGCCCGATCTACTTCGTGCTGGGCGGCGAATATCGTCGTGAAGACGCCTTCTCGGGCCAGGATCCGGTCACCGCGTCGGGTGCGACCTTCCTGAACCCGGCGGCGACCTTCGATCCGCCTGCGGTCAACATCAAGGAAGCTTATGGCGAACTTCGTCTGCCGCTGCTTGCCAACATTCCGTTCATCAAGGAACTGAGCGTTGAGGGTGCGGGCCGCCTGTCCGACTATGGCGGCAGCACCGGCTCCGTCTGGGCATGGAATGCGGGCGTCATCTGGGCCCCGGTCAGCGACCTGCGCTTCCGCGCCAGCCTGTCGCGTTCGGTTCGCGCACCGAACCTGAGCAACCTGTATGCCTCGCAGTCGCAGACCTTCGCCACCATCGCCGATCCCTGCGACCAGCCCGGCGGCACCAATGCCGGCAACAATATCACGTCCAACCCGAACCGCGCCCGCAACTGCGCCGCGGCCGGTATCCCGACGACCATCACCTTCACTGATCCGACGACCGGCGCGCAGCTGGTGCGGCCATGGACCAACCAGTCACCCTCGAACATCCCGGGCGTCAACCAGGGCAATATCGGTCTGACCCCAGAAGTCGGCAACAGCTTCACGCTGGGCCTGATGTATCAGCCGCAACAGGTGCGTGGCCTGACCATCAAGGTCGATTACTACAACGTGCGGGTGAAGAACGTGATCTCGGGCCTGACCGGCCAGCAGATCGTCAACCGTTGCTATGACGACACCAACGGCATCAACAACCCGTTCTGCGCTGCGGTCTTCCGTCGCCAGTCGGCCGACCCCGTCCAGAACTACACGTTCCTGGGCCAGAACGGCCGCACCATCGACCAGTCGCAGTTCCAGTTCGATCGCGCTGGCAACGGCATCAGCTTCATCAACCAGCCGTTCAACTTCGCGGCCCTGAAGACAAACGGCATCGACTTCGACGTGCAATATGCAAAGCGGTTCAGCGAGAACGCTTCGCTCAATGCCAGCTTCACGGCCAGCTATGTCATCAACCGTCTGAACTACGCCTACATCGCGGAGCCGGATCGTTACGACCGTCTGAACAGCACGCTGGGCGATCCCAACTGGCAGGCACGTTTCAACATCAACGGCAAGGTCGGGCTGATCGATTTCGGCTACACCGCGCGTTACGTCGGCAAGCAGATCGTCTCGAGCCTGTCCTACGAGACATTCTTCGCCTCGCAGGGTCGTCCGGCGCTCAACCCGGATGCCCGCCCATTCGTCTATTACAGCCCGATCGTGTATCACGACGCGCGCATCGGGGTGAACGCGACGGACAAGTTCCGCCTGTATTTCGGCGTCGACAACATCACCAACCAGCTGCCGCCGTACGATTTGACCGGCACCGGCAGCGACGCAATCTATCCGAACATCGGCCGCTTCCTGTATGCAGGCGTCGAGGCCCGCTTCTGATCGCGGATTAAAATAGCCCGACTGTGGGGCCGCCTCGATCAGAGGCGGCCCTTTTTTTGTCCTTTGAAATGGCGTTGGACGTGATGTTCCGAGCCAGCGGGATCAGTCCCGCGCGAAGCGCTGAGCGAGGCCGGTCAACAGTTCATATTGCGACACGCCTGATGCGGCGGAGGCAGCCGCGAGGTCATAGTCCATGGCCAGCCAGTCGCCCTCGGCCAGGTCGGGACGGGCGGTGACATCGACGGCGATCAGGTCCATCGATACGCGACCCAGCACCGGCAATCGCACCCCATCCGCCACCGCCGCGCCCAAACCCGAAAGCGCGCGGCGATAGCCGTCGGCATAGCCCAGGTTCAGGATCGCCACCTCGGTATCGGCGGGCGCGGTCCAGGTGGCGTTGTAGCCGACCGTCTCGCCTGCGGGCACTTGGCGGCGCTGGAGGATCTGCGCCTCGGGAATGGCGACCTGGCGGAGGTGTCCCGCCATGTCGCGACGCGGTATACCGCCATAGAGGGCCAGGCCCGGTCGGGTCAGGTCGAAATGATAATCCGCGCCCAGCCCGATCCCGGCCGAATTGGCGAGGCTCATCCGCCGCGCCGCCGTACGGCCGGTCAGGCTGGCAAAGGCCGCTCGCTGACGCGCGTTCATCCCGACATCCTCGTCGGCGCAGGCGAGGTGGCTGATGAGTGTCTCGATCGCCAGTCCGTCGAGCAGGCCGTCCCGCACCGCCTGCACCGATACGCCCAGCCGATTCATGCCGGTGTCGACCATAACGTCGCAACGGCCGCCCCCGCTGTCCCGCCAGCGCGCGATCTGTTCGGGCGTGCTCAGCACCGGGCGGGCGAAACCGGCCTTGGCGGCGGGCAGGTCCTCGACGCGCAGGCCGTGCAGGACGGACACCGTCAGCCCGAGCGGCGCCAGCGCCTGCGCCTCGGCCCAGTTGGCGACGAAGAAATCGCGGCATCCCGCGCGGGCCAGCGTCCCGGCGACCAGGGTCGCGCCCAGGCCATAGCCGTTCGCCTTGACCGCCGCGCCGCACGCCGCCGCGCCGCTCAGCCGGTCGAGCGCCTGCCAGTTGGACACAAGCGCATCGCGGTCGACGCGCAGGCGGAGCGGGGCGGGTATTTCGATCACCCGGTGGGCTTTAGGCCGCATTGGTCAGGGGGAAAAGGCGCGACGGGTTTTTCACCGCTTCCCCCTCTTTGCCCCCGGCCACCTTTCGCCTGAACGGGGTCAAGGCCACGTCATGCGCCGTCGACAAGCGATCCTTGGTGGATCGAGCATCCCTTGGCCTTCGACTGCGCTCAGGCGGAACGGAGGGTGGGAATGGAGTTCATCGCAGGGTGCGGATGATCCCGGAAAAGTCCACCGGCGGCTGGCCTTCGCCGACGAACGCCGCATAGAGGTCCGCCGCCCGCTCCCCCATCGGGGTGGTCGCGCCCGCATCATGCGCGGCCTGCATCGCCAGCTTCAGGTCCTTGAGCATCAGCGCCGCCGCGAAGCCGCCCTGATAGTCGTGGTCGGCGGGCGTCTCCGGCCCGACGCCGGGCACGGGGCAATATTTGGTCATCGACCAGCTCTGCCCAGACGAGACCGAGGCGATGTCGTAGAAGGTCTGCGCCTCCAGCCCCAGCTTCTCGGCCAGCGCGAACGCCTCGCAGGTCGCGATCATCGTCGCACCGAGCAGCATGTTGTTGCAGATCTTGGCCGCCTGGCCCGCGCCATTGCCGCCGGCATGGATCACCGCCTGGCCCATGGCGGACAGGAAAGGCTCGGCCCGGTCGAACGCTTCCTGCGTACCGCCGACCATGAAGGTCAGCGTCCCCGCCTTGGCCGCGGCGATCCCGCCCGAGACGGGGGCGTCGACCGCCATCATGCCCTTGGCCTGCGCGGCTTCGGCCACACGGCGCGCGGTGGCGACGTCGATGGTCGAGCAGTCGATCAGGATCGCGGACGGCGGCGCGGCGGCGAATACCGCATCGGCATAGACGCGCTCGACATGGGTTCCGGCGGGCAACATGGTCACCACCGCCTCCACCCCGTCCATCGCCGCGACGGCGCTGTCGACGGGCAGGCACCCGGCCGCCTTCGCCGCCGCCAGCGCGTCTGCCGACAGGTCGAAGGCGCGGACGTCATGCCCCGCCTTCGCGAGGTTCGCGGCCATGCCGCCGCCCATATTGCCCAGGCCGATAAAGGCGATCCGTGCCATGATGCTCTCTCCTAACTTGCTATTTTTTCTTCTGCTCCCCTCCCGCAGGCGGGAGGGGCCGGGGGAGGGAAAGGCCACAGGCGATAATCTCGGTGAGAATCCCTACCCTCCCCCATCCCCTCCCGCCTGCGGGAGGGGCGTGGGTCTCATCAGCGGTTGGTCCAGTTGGGGCTGCGCTTCTCGACGAACGCGGCCATGCCTTCCTTCTGGTCGGCCGAGCCGAACAGGCCGTGGAACAGGCGCCGCTCGAACTGCACGCCCTGCGCCAGCCCCATGTCGAAGGCGGCGTTGACCATTTCCTTGTTGGCCTTGACCGCGATCGGGGCCATGCCTGCGATGGTCGCGGCGGTCTTGAGCGCCTCCTCAATCAGATCGGCGCCGGGTATGATGCGCGCGACGAGGCCCGATCGCTCGGCTTCCTCGGCGTCCATCATCCGGCCGGTCAGGCACATCTCCATCGCCTTGGCCTTGCCGACCGCATGGGCCAGACGCTGCGAGCCGCCCATGCCCGGCGTCACGCCCAGCTTGATCTCGGGCTGGCCGAACTTGGCGGTGTCGGCGGCGAGGATGAAGTCGCACATCATCGCCAGCTCGCATCCGCCGCCCAGCGCATAGCCCGCGACCGCCGCAATGATGGGTTTGCGCGTGCGGGTGAACGCGTCCCAGCCGGTGAAATGGTTGCCGCCATACATGGCGGCGAAGTCCATCTCCTGCATCTCCTTGATGTCGGCGCCTGCCGCGAACGCCTTGGGGCTGCCGGTGATGACGGCGCAGCGCTGTTCCGGATCGGCGTCATAGGCGCGCATCACGTCCAGCAGTTCGGCCAGCAGCTCGGCATTCAGCGCGTTGAGCGCCTGGGGCCGGTTGAGCGTGACGAGCGTCACCGCCTCGCGGCGCTCGACGATCAGGGTGTTGTAATCGGTCATGCGGGCGTCCTTCTCAACGGTCGTCGGGGGTCCAGGCCTGCCCCTCGGGCAGCGGCGCGAAGATATGGTCGATCATCGTATCGGTCACGCCCTCCGGCTCGGGCGGATTCCAGCGCGGCGTATTGTCCTTGTCGACGATCAGCGCGCGGACGCCCTCGATGAAATCGGGGCGCTGGACCACATGGGAGGCGATGCCGTACTCGCGGCGCATCTCGTCGGCGAAGTCGGTGGTCCGCCTGCCTTCGCGGAGCAGGCGCAGCGAGACCTTGCAAGCCTGCGGTGATTTGGTGCGCAACACGGCGAGCTGCTGCGCCGCCCATTCGCCGCCATCCGCCTCCAGCGCGGCGATGATCTCTTCCAGCGTGTCGGCGGCGAACAGCCGGTCGATTTCGGCGGCATGCGCCATAATCTTCGCTTTGGGCGCGGGCGTCGACAGCCGGTCGAGCGTCGCGGCGATCTCCTGCGGGGCGGCGATGATCGCGGCCTTCGCCTCGTCCAGCGCGGACGATGGCAGATAATGGGTGGCCAGGCCCAAAGCATAGGCCTCAGCCCCATCGAGCCGGTGGCCGGTCAGCGCAAGGAACTCGCCCATGCGGCCGGGCAGGCGCGAGAGATACCAGCCGCCGCCGACATCGGGGAACAGGCCGATGCCCGTCTCCGGCATGGCGAAGCGGGTATTCTCGGTCGCGATGCGGAAGCGGGCGGGCGCGGAAATGCCGACGCCGCCGCCCATGGTGATGCCGTCCATGACCGCGACGATCGGCTTGGCATAGGTGAACAGCCGGTGGTTCATCCGGTATTCGGCATGGAAGAAGCCCCGCGCCGCCTCGCCATCGCCCGCGCCACTCTCGGCCAGCAACCGGATGTCGCCGCCCGCGCAGAATCCGCGTCCCTCGGCATGGTCAATGATGACCGCCTCAACCGACAGGTCGCCGCGCCAGTCCTCCAGCGCGGCGAGCACGCCCTCGCACATGTCGCGGGTCAAAGCATGGATCGCCTTGGGCCGGTTGAGCCGCAACCGCCCGACCGGGCCTTCGCGGGTGACGATCAGGTCTTGGGTCATTCGGCGATCCTACCTTCTTCTTTCACCCCGGCGGAGGCCGGGGTCCAGATGGGACGCCATTCATGGCGCGCCATCAAGTGAGCGGCAACTGGACCCCGGCCTTCGCCGGGGTGGTGCCCCTGTGTTGATTAATCCTTCAGCAAATCCCGCCCGACGATCATCCGCATCACCTGGTTCGTGCCCTCCAGGATCGAATGGACGCGCAGGTCGCGCCAGAAGCGCTCGATCGGATAGTCCATCAGATAGCCATAGCCGCCATGCAGCTGGAGCGCGCGGTCGACCACCGACGATCCGGTGTCGGTCGCCAGCCGCTTGGCCATGGCGGCGAAGCGGGTCTTGTCGGGCGCATTGTCAGTCACCTTGGCAGCGGCGAGGTAGAGCAGCGCGCGCGCTGCCTCCAGCTCGGTCGCCATGTCGGCGAGGGTGAACTGCGTGTTCTGGAACTCGGCGATCGCCTTGCCGAACTGGCGCCGGTCCTTCACGTACGCGACGGACTCGTCGAGGCAGCGTTGCGCCCCGCCCAGCGAGCAGGCGCCGATGTTCAGCCGTCCGCCGTCGAGCCCCATCATCGCGATGCGGAACCCCTCGCCCTCCGCGCCCAGCCGGTTGGCGACCGGCACGCGAACCTGATCGAACATCACCTGCCGGGTCGGCTGCGAATGCCAGCCCAGCTTGCGCTCGTTCGCGCCGAAGGAGACGCCGGGCGTGTCCTTGTCGATCACCAGGCAGGAAATGCCCTTGGGCCCCTCCTCACCAGTGCGGACCATGGTGACATAGACCTCATTCTCGCCGCCGCCCGAGATGAACTGCTTCGATCCCGACACGACATAATGGTCGCCGTCGAGGACCGCGCGCGTCTTGAGCGCGGCGGCGTCGGAGCCCGATCCCGGCTCGGTCAGGCAATAGCTCGCCATGCGCTCCATCGTGACGAGGTCGGGGAGGTAACGGCTCTTCACATCCGTATCGCCGAAGCGATCGATCATCCACGACGCCATGTTGTGGATCGAGATGAAGGCTGAGGTCGAGGGACAGCCATAGGCCATCGCCTCCATGATGAGCGCCGCCTCCAGCCGCCCGAGCGCGATGCCGCCGGACTCTTCGGACACATAGATGGCGGCGAAACCGAGTTCGGCCGCCTCTTTGATCGTGTCGCGCGGGAAGATGTGCTTCTCGTCCCACTCCGCCGCGAAGGGCGTGATGCGGTCGGCGGTGAAACGGCGCGCCAGCTCCTGGATCTCGCGCTGCTCGTCGGTGAGGTCGAATTGGGTCATCGGTCGGTCTAGTCCTGTTAAGCCCCTCCCGCAGGCGGGAGGGGTTTGGGGAGGGCAGGGAGTCTCACAGAGACCGTCGCTTCTGGCCTGCCCTCCCCCATCCCAGTTTCAGGTAAACGATGCCCCGCATCGTTTAGGTCATGCCGGGGGCATGACCGACCTGAAACTCGCCTGCGGGAGGGGCGTGCTTTTAGGCCATGGTAGGAATTACAAAGGCATTCTCGCCCGTGGCGGAGCCATCCGGCCAGCGCTGCGTCACCGTCTTCACCTTGGTCCAGAAGCGGACGCCCTCCATGCCATGCTGGTTCACGTCACCAAAGGCCGAACGCTTCCAGCCGCCAAAGCTGTGATACGCCACCGGCACCGGGATCGGCACGTTGATGCCGACCATCCCCACCTCGACGCGCGCCGCGAACTCCCGCGCCGCATGGCCGTTGCGGGTGAAGATCGCAACGCCGTTGCCATATTGGTGCTCGCTCGGCAGGCGCACCGCCGTCTCGAAATCGGGGGCGCGGACGATCTGGAGGACGGGGCCGAAGATTTCCTCCTTATAGCTCTGCATCGCAGGCGTCACCCGGTCGAACAGCGACGGGCCTATGAAGAAGCCTTCCTCATAGCCCTGCAACTGGAAGCCGCGCCCGTCGACGACCAGCTCGGCCCCCTCATCGACACCGGTCTGAATCCAGTCCTCCACGCGCTTCTTGTGCGCCGCGTTCACGACCGGGCCGTAATGTGCCTGCGCGTCCGTGGACACGCCGACCCGCAGCGCATCGATCGCCGGGATCAGCTTTTCGCGCAAGGCATCCGCCGTCTTGTCGCCGACCGGCACGACGACGGGCAGCGCCATGCAGCGCTCGCCCGCCGAGCCGAAGGCTGCGCCCGACAGGTCGGCGACCACCTGGTCGAGGTCGGCGTCGGGCATGACGATACCGTGGTTCTTCGCACCGCCCATCGCCTGGACCCGCTTTCCCGCCTCGACGCCGCGTCGATAGACGTAATGCGCGATGTCGGACGAGCCGACGAAGCTGACCGCGCTGATCGCCGGATGGTCGAGGATCGCGTCGACCATCGCCTTGTCGCCGTGGACGACCTGCAAAATGCCCTCGGGGGCGCCCGCTTCGCGCATCAGTTCGGCGAGGCGGACGGGAACCGACGGATCGCGCTCGGACGGCTTCAGGATGAAGGCGTTGCCGCAGGCGATGGCGACGCCGAACATCCACATCGGGATCATCGCGGGGAAGTTGAACGGGGTGATCCCCGCGCCTATGCCCAGCGGCATGCGCATCGAATAGACGTCGATGCCCGGCCCTGCCCCTTGCGTATATTCGCCCTTCAGCACGTGGGGGATGCCGCAGGCGAACTCGATCACCTCCAGCCCGCGCTGGATGTCTCCTCGCGCGTCCGCGATCACCTTGCCATGTTCGGAGGAGAGCAGATGCGCCAGCGCGTCCATATTCTGCTCGACCAGTTCCTTGAACCGGAACATCACGCGCGCCCGGCGCTGCGGATTGGTCGCGGCCCAGCCGGGCTGCGCGGCTTGCGCGGCGGCGACGGCACGTTCCAGCAGCGCGGCGTCGCCCAGCATCACCCGGGCCTGAACCTGGCCGCTATTGGGGTCGAAGATATCGCCCCAGCGCTCTTCGGGCCGGGCCGAAGCGGTGTCGGTTGCGGTCTGTCCACCGGCAACCAGATGGTCGATCACGCGCATAAACTCTCCTGTTCCGGGTCTGATGCCCGACTCTCCGGCTTGTAATTATATTGCTCGGCCGTGAAATCCAAGCCGGGTCCGCCAAAAAGGCGGCGAGGCTGCTTCCGCTTGCGTCAGGCCGTCGGGCGAAGCCGCCATGCCGCGACCGCCGCGCCCAGCACGCCCGCCACGGCCAGGAATAACGACTCCAGCCCCCAAAGCGGAAAGGCCAGCGCGCCCAGCCCCGCACCGACCAGAAACCCGGCCCAGAGCAACAGATAGGGCAACCACGCCCAGCGCTCGCGCCCCGCGACGGTGTGCGCCAGATGCTGGCCGATCTTGACCAGCGTGCCGGTCATATAGGTGACACCGATGCTCACCTCGCCGTCGCGCTCGAACGTGGCATTGGCGGCGCCCATCGCCAGCACCATGGCAGGCGCGGCCCATCCGCCGAGCAGGGCAACCCCGCCCAGCAACAGCGCGACCAGCAGCAGCACCGCCACCTGCCCGAACCGGGGCAGCGCCAGCCGGATCAGCGTGCCCGCCATCACGCCCGCGACGAACAGGCCCAGCAATATCGCCAGCACCGTAACGGCGCCTGAAACGGCCTCTTTCGGCGCGGCCAGCCGAACCGCCAGCATCGTGCCGTTGCCGCTCATGAACGAAACGAAATAGCCACCGAGCTGCTGGAATCCGACCGCATCGACATAACCGCAAAGCAGGGCCAGCCAGATGGCCAGCGGCCAGGATCGACGGTCGGATCGGATCATGGCCGGACGCTATATCCCGGCGGGCGAGACGCGACCAAGCGATATTGGCGGGCGGCCGGGGATCGGATCGGCGCCCAGCGCGTTGGCGCGGTTCAAAACAGGGGGAGCGGCATGGCGGGTGCGCTGGTGGAAATCTGGTTGACGGTATCGGCGCTGTCTTCACTCGTCATCGTCATGATCGCCATCGGAAACAGCGATATGCGGCGCGAAAAACGGCTTCGCCCGCGATCCATTCCGCGGCGGCGCGCACGACGGGCGGCGCGCTGACGCTCTGGGCACGCAGCGGGCAATCCTGTCAGAACAGGTGGAGCAGCCGGTCGAACAGGCCGGGTTTGCGTTTACGCATCGCCATGTACCGGGCACGATCCTCGGCAGCGCGGCGATAAAGCGCATCCAAGCGCTGTTCACGCGGCATGTCGGAAATCCGTGGCGGCGGCATGTGACTGGCCATCTTATTCCCTCCCTTGTGTCGAGCCGTTGGTTTTTAACGACGAACCGAGACTTTTGTTCCTGCCGGGTGACAGGGCGTTCATATCGGCAAGCCATCCAACAAAGTCTTGAAATACGGTCGTTCGCGCATTTTCGATGGGATTTGGGGCGGGTCCGCCGCGCGCGATGATGAACGTCTCGTAAGGAACCCGTAAGGGGTGCGTCAGGGATTTGCCCCTATCGGCCGTGGCAATATCCGCCTTCTTGCGCCGAAAGACACCGATGCACGTCAATCCCGCCGACGCAACGCTACCCGAAACCCGCAGCCTCTCCTCCGCGCAGCAATGGCGCTGGGTCGGCATCGCCGCCGCCGTCGTGATCGGCGCGCTGGTGCTGTTCACGGTCATCGGCAAGCTGACGCACAAGGAGGAAACGCCGCCCCCGCCGCCTCCGCCGGGCACGTTGCGCCTGTCCAAGGATCAGCTGGACGCGATGCCGACCATGCGCGTCGGGTTGGGCGCGTCGGGCGCGCAGACGATGGCGACGGGTGCGATCACCGCCGACGGTACGCGCTCGACCCCGGTGCTGATGCCCTATGCCGGGCAGGTGGTACGCGTGCTGGCCGATGCCGGCCAGGTGGTGCGCCAGGGCCAGCCGCTGCTGCTCATCAAGACCAGCGATTTTGTCGATGCCCGATCCGGCTTGTTCTCGGCGCGCGCGGCATACCAGAACGCGCAGGCGCAACTGGTCGCGGCACAGCGCAACGCCGACCGCCAGCAGCAGATCTATGAGACCGCTGGCGGCGCGCTGAAGGATTACCAGCAGGCCAAGGCCGACCTCGCCGCCGCGCAGGCGACCGCGCGCACCGCCGCCGCCGCGCTGGGCGCCGCGCGCGACAAGCTGGCCGTGCTCGGCAAGTCGCAGGGCGAGATCAACCGGCTGGAAAATTCCGGTCAGGGTTCGGGCATCCACGACATCACGACGCTGGTCGCGCCGATCAGCGGCGTTGTCGCGTCGCGCGATGTCGCGCCGGGCCAGTACGTTTCGCAGGGCGGCGACAAGCCGGTGATGACCATCACCGACCCCTCGCGCGTCTGGCTGGTCGCGCAGGTGGCCGAGAGCGATGCCGAGAATGTCCGCGTCGGCGATCCGGTCGAGGTGACGACGCCCGCCGTGCCGGGCCGCGTCTTCCACGCGACCATCGATCTGGTCGGCGCCGCGCTCGATCCCGAAACCCACCGCCTGCCGGTTCGCGCGTCGATCCCCAACCCGGACAAGCTGCTCAAGCCGCAGATGTTCGCCAGCTTCGCGATCAAGCATCTGAACGCGGGCGAGGCGATCCGCGTCCCCGCCGCCGCCGTCATCCATGAAGGCGACAATGCGCGCGTCTGGATCATGCGTCCCGACGGCCTGCTGGTCGCGCGCGACGTGACGACCGGCGACTCCGCCAATGGCCTGGTCACCATCACCGCCGGACTGAAGCCGGGCGAGAAGATCGTCACCTCGGGCGCGCTGTTCGTCAACGAAGCGGGGATCGGCGAATAATGAACCGCATCGTCGACTTCGCGCTGCGTCAGCGACTGCTGATCGTCGGCCTGTTCTTCGCGATGATCGTCGCTGGCGTCATCGGCTTCATCAACCTCAACATCGAAGCCTATCCCGACCCGGTCCCGCCGATGGTCGAGGTCATCACCCAGACCCAGGGCCTGTCGGCCGAGGAGATGGAGCGCAACGTCACCATCCCGATCGAGGTCCAGATGGCGGGCATCCCGCATCTGACCGCGATCCGCGCGATCAGCCTGTTCGGCCTGTCGGACATCAAGATCCAGTTCACCTACGACTATACCAACGAACAGGCGCGCCAGCAGGTCATCAACCGCCTGTCGCAACTGCCGCCGCTGGCCGGTGGCGCGCAGCCGACGCTGTCGCCGACCTCGCCGGTGGGTGAAATCTATCGCTACCGCATCGTCGCGCCCAAGGGCTATTCGGTGATGGACCTGAAGACGCTGCAGGACTGGGTACTCCAGCGCCGGTTCAAGCGAATTCCGGGCGTCATCGACGTGACCGGCTGGGGCGGCAAGCTGCGCGCCTATGACGTGGTGATCGACCAGAACCGCCTGAACGCGCACGGCGTCACCGTCGCGCAGGTGCTGGCGGCGCTGTCCAAGAGCGACGGCAATGTCGGCGGCCAGACGATCAACTTCGGCGAACAGGCCGCGATCGTGCGCGGCATCGGCCTGATCCAGTCGCCCGACGCGATCCAGAACGTGCTGGTCGGCCAGGCGGGCGGCGCGCCCGTGCTCATCAAGGACGTGGCGACCGTCAAGGTCGGCAACGCGCCGCGCATGGGCATCGCCGGGTACAATAACGACGACGACATCGTGCAGGGCATCGTCCTGATGCAGCGCGGCGCCCAGTCGATGCCGACGATCAAGGCCGTGCAGGCCGAGGTCGCGAACATCAACGACAGCGGCGTGCTGCCCCCCGGCGTCCATCTGGAACGCATCTACGACCGCTCCGACCTGATCAATCTGACCATCCACACCGTCATGGAAAACATGGTGGTCGGCATCCTCCTGATCTTCGCGCTGCAATGGCTGTTCCTCGGCAATCTGCGCTCGGCGATCATCGTGGCGGCGACCATCCCCTTCGCGCTGGCTTTCGCCATCCTGATCCTGGTGTTGCAGGGCGAGAGTGCGAACCTGTTGTCGGTCGGCGCGCTCGACTTCGGCCTCGTGGTCGATGCCTGCGTCATCATGGTGGAGAATATCTTCCGCCACATGGTCGAACGCTCCGCCGCCGTGGAAAGCGGCAAGGGCCATTACACCATGGCCAGCCGCTTCGGCGCGGTGCTGGGCGCCTCGTCGGAGGTCAGCCGCGGCATCTTCTTCGCCGCTGCGATCATCATCGCCAGCTTCCTGCCGCTGTTCACCCTGACCGGCGTCGAGGGGCACATCTTCGGCCCGATGGCCAAGACCTATGCCTATGCGATCAGCGGCGGCCTGCTCGCGACCTTCACCGTCGCGCCGGTGCTCTCGACGCTGCTGCTGCCGGACAAGCTGGCCGAGACCGAGACCTTCATCGTCGGCAAGCTGCGCCGCGTCTATGAACCCGCCGCGTCCTTCGCGCTGCGCAACAAGGTGGTGACGATCGGCGGCGCGGCGCTGATGATGGTGCTGGCCGTGGTCGGCGTGCGCTCGCTGGGCATCGAGTTCCTGCCGCACCTCGAAGAAGGCAATATGTACATCCGCGCCACCCTCCCCTCCTCGATCAGCCTGGAGGCGGGCGAGAAGGTGACCAACGAGGTGCGCAAGATCATCGCGTCCTATCCGGAGACCACGGCGGTCCTGTCCGCCCATGGCCGCCCTGACGATGGTACCGATGCGACCGGCTTCTTCAACGTCGAGTTCTTCGTGCCGCTGAAGCCGTTCGACACCTGGCCGTCGGGCATGACCAAGGAGAAGCTGATCGATGAACTGTCGACCCGCCTCGCCAAGAAATATCCCGGCGTCGACTTCTCCTTCTCGCAGATCATCGAGGATAACGTCGAGGAAGCCGCCTCGGGCGTGAAGGGCGCCAATTCGATCAAGCTGTTCGGCCCCGACCTCGTCACGCTCGAAAAGCTCGCCAACCAGATTAAGGCGCAGATGGCCAAGGTGAAGGGCATCGAGGATCTAGGCGTGTTCGAGATTCTGGGCCAGCCGACCGTGCGGATCGACGTCGATCGCGCCAAGGCCGCGCGCTATGGCCTGACGCCCGACGACATCAACCAGACGGTGGCGGCCGCCATCGGTGGCCAGTCGACGGCCGACCTGTATGAACCGGGCACCGATCGCCACTTCCCGATCATCGTGCGGTTGCAGCCCAAGCAGCGCGACTCGCTCGAGTCGGTGCGCAACATCACCATCGGCGCGCCGTCGCCCGACGGCAACGGGACGATCCAGGTGCCGCTGTCCGAGGTGGCGAACGTCCGCCTGACCACCGGCGCCTCGTTCATCTATCGCGAGCATCAGGAGCGCTATGTGCCGATCAAATTCTCGGTGCGTGGCCGCGATCTGGGCGGGGCGGTCGAGGAAGCGCGCGCGCGGATCAACCAGAATGTGCACCTGCCGCCGGGCTATCACCTGGAATGGGCGGGCGAGCTGGACAACCTGAAGAACGCGATCGCCCGACTGGAGATCGTGGTGCCGATCAGCCTCGTGCTCATCCTGCTGCTGCTCTATGCCAATTTCGGCTCGATGCGCGACAGCCTGCTCGCCTTCTCCGCGATCCCGATGGCGATCGTGGGCGGCGTGCTGGCGCTGGCGCTGACGGGCACGGCGTTCAGCATCTCGGCGGCGATCGGCTTCGTGGCGCTGTTCGGCATCGCGGTGATGGACGGCATCCTGGTCGTCACCACCTTCAACAACGCGATCGACGAGGGCGCCCCGCGCGAGAATGCGCTGGCCACCACCGTCAAGAACAGCCTGCGCCCGGTGGTCATGACCTGTCTGGTCGCCGCGATCGGCCTGCTGCCCGCCGCGCTGTCGCACGGGATCGGCAGCCAGGTGCAGAAGCCTCTCGCGCTGGTCGTGGTCGGCGGCATGACGCTGGCCCCGGTACTGATCCTCTTGGTCCTGCCGGTGCTCATCAGCCGCTATTCGACCCGCCTGCCGCTGGCGCAGCGCAAGAAGAAGCATGATCCGATGGTCGATGACCAGGACGATACCACCACTCCTGGATCCGGGGTTCCGGCATGAAGCGTTTCCTGACCCTGCCGCTTCTGGCGTGCGTTTCGGCCTGCGCCGTGGGCCCGCATGATCTGGACGCGCATGCCAGCCTGCCGCCGCTCGCCCCTGCCCCGGTGATCGCACCGACCAGCGGCCCGGCGCAGACGGTATCGGCCACGATCGCGCCGGAATGGTGGCACGCCTTCGGCAATGCCCAGCTCGACGCGCTGGTCGCCGAGGCGCTGGCCCACAACAACGATGTCGCGGTGGCGGAGGCATCGCTGCGGCAGGCGCAGGAGCAGGCACGCGCCACGCGCGGCACGTTGCTGTTTCCGCAGGGCGGGCTGAACTACAATGTGCAGCGGACCCGCGTGTCCAATGCACTGTCCCCGGCGGTCGCCGATCAGAACCAGCAGCTCTATACGCTCCACACCGCGCAGGTCAGCGTCTCCTATGACGTCGATGCGTTCGGCGGGAACCGGGCGCAGGTCCGCTCCGCCGCCGCACGCGCCGAGGTGCAGCGGCATCAGCTGGATGCCGCGCGGATGACGGTGGCGGCAAACCTCGTCACCGCGCTGATCGAGCGGGCGAGCCTGGCCGAACAGGTCGCCGCCGCGCAGACGGCCGTGAAGGTCAACCGCGACATCCTGTCCGCGCTGCAACAGCGGCAGCGGCTGGGCGCAGTGGGCGCGTCCGACGTGGCGACGCAACAGGCCGCGCTCGCCACCGCCGAGGGTGCCCTGCCCCCGCTGGTCCGCGCCGAAGCCGCACAGCGAACCGTCATCGCAACGCTGATCGGCCGCCCGGCGGGCTCGGCGCTGCCGCCGCTTCCCGAACTGGCGCAGCTGACCCTGCCGAAGGAACTGCCCGCGATCGTGCCGTCCGAGCTGGTCCATCGCCGCCCCGACGTGTTGGCCGCCGCCGCCCAGTTGCAAGGGGCAGGTGCCGATGTCGGTGCCGCCATCGCGGCACGGCTGCCCAGCATTCAGCTATCGGCCAATGCCGGTGGCTCCGCGCAGAACTTCGGCGACATGTTCAAGAGCGGCAATCCCTTCTGGGCGCTGCTCGGCGGCATCACCCAGCCGCTGTTCCATGCGAACGCACTGCGCCACCAGCAAAAGGCGGCGGAGGCCGCGCTGGAGGGGGCCAAGGCGCAATATCGTCAGGCGGTGCTCCAGGCGTTCGGCAATGTGGCGGACTCGCTGACCGGCCTGTCGACCGACGCCCAGGCGCTGGATGCGGCGCAGCGGGCGAGTAACGCGGCAGGCCAGGCGCTGACCTTCGCGCGGCGGCAGCTGGCGCTGGGTGACGTGGGGACGCTGCAACTGCTCAACGCCACCGCCACGGACGCGCAGGCCCGCTCGCAGCTGATCCAGGCCAAGGCGGCGCGGATGACCGACACGGTCGCGCTGTTTCAGGCCGCCGGGGGGCCGGTTACGGGGTCGTGAGGCTTGAGGGGGGATGGGCTCAATCGCTCATCCCCACCTCCGTTCAGCCTGAGCGAAGTCGAAGGCCGAAGGCAAATCTGTTCCTCCCCTGTAAGGGGAGGGGGACCAGCGAAGCTGGTGGAGGGGTGTCACCGGCGACGAGATCGGGCTGCCCTCGCAAAGCGGGACACCCCTCCGTCATGCCTTCGGCATGCCACCTCCCCTTCCAGGGGAGGAATAAAAAAGGGGAGAGCCTCAGCCCTCCCCCCAATCAGAACAACCGGGTCAGCAGGTAGAAGCCCGCCCCCATCACGGCAGAGGCCGGGATGGTGATGATCCAGGCGATCACCACATTGCCCGCCACCCCCCAGCGCACCGCCGAGGCGCGCCGCGCGACGCCCGCGCCGATGATCGAGCCGGTGATGGTGTGAGTGGTCGACACCGGAATACCCAGCGCCGAAGCGCAGAAGATCACGATGGACCCGGCGGTCGAGGCGCTGAACCCCTGGTGCTGCGACAGCTTGGTGATGCGGCTGCCCATCGTCTCGATGATCTTCCAGCCGCCGGTCATCGTGCCCAGCGCCATGGCGACGTAGCACGAGATGGCGACCCAGTGCGGCACCTCGAACGGGCCGGTCAGGCGGCCGGTCGAATAGAGAAGGACGGTGATGATCCCCATCGTCTTCTGCGCATCGTTCAAGCCGTGGCTAAGCGAATAGGCCGCCGACGAGACGAGATGCAGGGCACGAAAGCTGCGCTCCGCCCCGCCCGCCGTCGAGCGGCGCAGCGCCCAGCTGCTCAGCAGCATGACCAGCATCGCCAGCATCATGCCGAGCAGCGGCGACAGGACGATGGCGAGCAGCGTCTTGTTCAGGCCCGCCCACTGGACCGCGCCCATGCCCGCATGGGCGACCCCTGCGCCGACCAGCCCGCCGACCAGTGCATGGCTGGAGGAGGAAGGAATGCCGCGCAGCCAGGTGATGACGTTCCACGCCATCGCCCCGCCCAGCGCGCCGAAGATGACGGCGGGCGTCACCACGTCCTGCGCGATCAGGCCCTTGCCGACCGTCTCCGCCACCTTGTGCAGGCTGGGGAAGGCGACGGTCAGGAAATAAGCCGCGAAGTTGAAGAACGCCGCGAACACTACCGCCGCGACCGGCGACAGAAGGCGCGTCGCCACCACGGTCGCGATCGAATTGGCCGCATCGTGCAGGCCGTTGAGATAATCGAACGCCAGCGCGACCAGGATCAGGCCGGCCAGCAGCGGAAAGGCGAGTTCGTGCATGTCCCTCGCCTCAGGCGTGGTCGATGACGATGCCGTCGATCTCGTCGGCGACATCCTCGAACGCGTCGAGGATGCGCTCCAGATGCTTGTACACTTCCTTTTCGATGACGAAGCGCAGCGTGTCGCGCTCGCCGCATTCGTCCAGCGTGCGCTTCAGGCCCGCCGCATGCATCTCATCTGCGCGGCCTTCCAGCCGGACCAGCTCCTCGGTCAGCGCGTGGAGGCGGTCGCCATTGCGCGCGACGTCGCGCATCAGCGGCATCGCCTCGACGGTCAGCTTGGCCGCGTCGACCGCGACCGCCGCCATTTCGCGCATTTCCGGCGCGAAGTTGGTCAGCCGGTACAGGCCGATCGCGGTGGCCGCCGCGTGCATCTCGTCGATAGTGTCGTCCATCGAGCCGATCAGCGAGGTGATCGCGGCGCGATCGAACGGCGTCAGAAAGGTCGAGCGAACCGAGGTCAGGACCTGGCGCGTGATCTCGTCGGCGTCATGCTCCCGCGCGGCGACGACGGCGATCTCGTCGGCGGTGCGGCCCTGCGCGTCGAAAATGCGGACGGTGGCTTCGGCCCCCGCAAGGATGGTGGCGGCTTGCGCCTCGAACAGCTCGAAGAAATTTCCCGTCTTCGGCAGGAGGCGTTGGAACCAGGCGAACATCAGTCGGTAAACCCCGATAGTGATCCGATAACGTGTACGTCTTCAGGCCATGGCCGATCGGGCCACGGCGAAACGCCGGACCGTGAAAAGGTCATGAACCGAGGATGGCACGAATGTCGCCCCCCTGACCAGACGCAGGCATCACGTCAAGCAAAACTGGGTTACAACGATGTGACACACGCCACCACCGAAGGCCATGCGAGCGTTGACGCAGGGGCCCTCGATGCCGCCGATCGCCAGGACCCGACAACCATATCGATTTCATTCCGGATTGTGGTTTTGGCGCATCACCTCTGTCACGCGAGCGCCATAATGCGCCTCTAACGGCCCGCCTTACCGGGAGAATTGAATCAGTCGGGCGGCGTGAACCGCCCGCCGGAGCGTGGGGAATATATGAAATCGGTTATCAAGACCGCGGCGCTGCTGGGCGCTGCGTGGGGAACGCTGGCGACCGTACCGGCCATGGCGCAAGCCGCCGACCAGGGCGCGGCGCAGGGCACCGCCGCGACGGACGAGCAGCAGGGCCTGGGCGACGTCGTCGTCACCGCCGAGCGCCGTTCGGAAAGCCTGAACCGCGTGCCGGTGTCGGTCGGCGTGGTCAGCGGGTCGAACCTGCGCACCTTCCAGCAGGGCGGTGAGGACATTCTGGCGCTGTCGGGCCGCGTACCTGGCCTGTACGCCGAGACGACCACCGGCCGCATCTTCCCGCGCTTCTACATTCGCGGCCTCGGCAATATCGACTTCTATCTGGGCGCGTCGCAGCCCGTCTCGATCATCCAGGACGATGTCGTCCTGGAACATGTCGTACTGAAGTCGAACCCGATCTTCGACGTCGATCAGGTCGAAGTGCTGCGCGGGCCGCAAGGGTCCCTGTTCGGTCGCAACACGACCGCAGGCATCATCAAGTTCGACACGATCAAGCCGACCCAGACCTTCCAGAGCCGCGCCACCGCCTCGATCGGCAGCTACAACACGATCAGCATGGACGCCGGTGTCGGCGGCCCGCTGATCCGCGACGTGCTGGCCTTCCGCCTGTCGGCGCTGGTCCAGCATCGCGACAATTGGGTCGACAATACCTATTCGGGCCCCAGCGCCGATGGCACGCTGACCCCGAAGAAGGACGCCATGGGCGGCTTCACCGAGCGTGACGTGCGCCTTCAGCTGCTGCTGACGCCGACCGACACACTGTCGTTCAACCTGTCGGGCCATGCCCGCTGGTATGACGGCACCTCGACGCTGTTCCATCGCGGCGCGCTCAAGAAGGGTTCGCGCGACGTGTCGGCCGAGCCGCGCGACCGCGTCGCCTATGACGAAGGCCGCGACAACCCACAGTCCTATGACACGCAAGGCACCTCGCTGCGCGCCGCCTGGGACTTGGGGCCCGCCGAGCTGACCTCGATCACCGCCTATGAAACCACGGCCGGCTTCAGCCGGGGCGACACCGATGGCGGGGCCGCGACCAACTTCCCGGTCAACGGTGTGCCCAATGGCTATGGCCTGAGCCAGGGTCAGATCCGGGGTCTCGACCAGTGGACGCAGGAAGTCCGCCTGGCCTCGACCGGCAACAATGCCTTCAAGTGGCAGCTGGGCGGCATCTATTTCGACAGCCGCGACATCACCGACTTCTATCAGCGTGCCTATCTGATCGGCGCCAACCCGAACAACTGGGTGCGCCTGCACGACGTGAATACGTCCTGGGGCGTGTTCGGTCAGGTCAGCTACCGCGCGACCGACCGCCTGACCCTGACCGCCGGGGGCCGGATCAGCGAGGATACCAAGCGTACCCAGCTGCTGCGCACCGCCGACAGCGCGACTGGTGTCTCCACCTATCGCGGCCGCCGCGACGTGCGCCTGTCGGATACCCAGCCCAGCTGGGACCTGTCAGCGCTCTATGAGGTGAACCCGAACGTCAACGTCTATGTCCGCGCAGCCCAGGGCTTCCGCGGGCCGACGATCCAGGGTCGCTCGGCGGTGTTCAACTCGGACTTCTCGACCGCGGGCTCGGAAACGAACCTGTCGTTCGAGACCGGCTTCAAGTCGAAGCTGTTCGACAACACCCTGCGCCTGAACGCGGCGGCCTTTGCGTACCGGGTGAAGAACATCCAGCTGAACGGCAACGATTCGGACGGCAACGGCGTGCTGCTCAATGCCGACAAGGCGGTCGCCTATGGCCTGGAAGCCGATGCACAGTGGTTGCCGGTGCGCAACCTGGCGCTGTCGGCGGGCGTCAGCCTGCTGCACTCGGAAATCCGCGACCGTAACGTGCAGGTCCAGACCTGCGGCCTGAACGGCGTGATGGTCTGCACCGTGCTGAACGGCCCGGTGACGACGCGGCGCATCTTCGGGGCGAACGCGTTCTTCGTGCCGATCAACGGCAACCCGCTGCCCAACGCGCCGGAATATAACGTCAACCTGGCGGCCAAGTACGACATGCCGCTGGCCGATGGCGGCAAGGCGTTCATCTCGACCGACTGGAACCTGCAGGGCTATACCAACTTCGTCCTGTACCGGACCAAGGAGTTCACCTCGAACGGCAATTTCGAGGGCGGCCTGAGCATCGGCTATTCCGCACCGAACGACGACTGGAGCCTGTCGGTCTTCGCCCGCAACATCACGAACGAGAAGAACCTGAAGGGCGTGATTGAAAACTATATGGCGGCCGTGTTCAACGAACCGCGCATCATCGGCGTGTCGTTCAGCGGCAAGTATCGCTGATCGGATTGACGGTGTGATGGAAAGGCCCGTCCCTCTTCGTGGGGGGCGGGCTTTTTTTGTCGCGTGGCCAAGGTTCGCCCGTGCGCTTCGACTTCGCTCAGCGTGAACGGACGGGCCCTGATTCCACCCTCCGTTCAGCCTGAGCGAAGTCGAAGGCCACAGGCCAACATTCGCCAAGCCGCCCGGTTCGCCCGTGCGCTTCGAATTCGCTCAGCGCGAACGGAGGGTCGGTCCTTAACCGCCCCTCAAGAAGCGCTTCGCCCGAACCGGCGCCGCCCTCGCCCGTGCATGGCGCTCCGCATGGGCGAGCAGCATGTCCAGATCCTCGCGCGCGATGTCGAAGCTCTCGTGCATGTCCTCGAGTGCGGCATCTACATCCTCGGCCCGGATGCGCGAGGCGTCGCTCACCGGCGGTGCCAGCGCGGGTTCGTGCGGATAGCTGCGCCCCGTCGCGCGGTGGAAGAACATGCCCAGCGCCACCAGCGCGATCGAGTTGATCGCGACCGGCGCGAAGGCGAAGGAAAAGCCCGCCGCATGGATTCCCTGGCTGCCGATGACGGCGGTCAGCGCCGCCGCGCCGCCCGGCGGATGCAGGCAGCGTGTCAGCGACATGACCAGGATCGCCCCGCCGACCGCGCACCCCGCCGCCAGCGGCAGCGAGGGGATGGCCTGGAACATCGCCACTCCGACCAGCGTCGACAGGACATTGCCGCCGACCACCGACCAGGGCTGGGCGAGCGGACTGGCGGGCACAGCGAAAACCAGCACGGCCGAGGCCCCCAGCGGTGCGACGATGATCGGCAGGTCCGGCCCGAATATGGGCAGCCCGCCGCACACGATGATCGTCAGCGCGATCCCGATGACCGCCCCGACACAGGCGAGCAGACGGCCAGACAAAGTGGCTCCGGCAAGCAGGGGTTGGAAGAAGCGCATAGCCGCCTTCGAGGTTGGAATGTGTAAGCCCCTCCTCCCGGCAGGGGGAGGTTGGGGGAGGGGCGTGCGGTTTGGCGGCGGTCGGCGCGCCTTAGACCTCGGCCAAAAATACTATGCCGGGGATCGCGATGTTTCTCCCGGTCGCGGTCAGGCGGCCGTCCTTGCCGATACGGAAGGCGTTGACCGTGCCCGAACGCTCGTTCGCCACCAGCATCTCGCCGCGCTCCTCGCGCAGCAGGAAGAAGCGCGGCCAGTCGCCGCCGGTCGGGACATGCTGCACCACGCGCGGCTCGCCCTTGGCGTCGAGGGCGAAGACGGTGATGCTGTTCGCCCCGCGATTGGAGACATAGAGCGTCCGCCCTGCCCGATCGATCGCGATATGCGCGGCATAGGACGGCCCCTTCGTCCCCTCGGGCAGCAGCGCATGCTCGCCCACGTCACGGAAACGACCATCGGGCAGCGCGTCGAGCACGAACAGCCGGGGCTGCAACTCGCAGGCGAGATAGGCACGCGCCAGGGTCGGGTGGCGGACCATGTGACGCGGCCCGGCGCCCGCCGGGGCCTGCCACGCAACCCGTTGGTCGGAGAGCGTGCGCGCCACCGGATCGAAGCGATAGGAAAAGATCGCATCCGCCCCCAGATCGACCGAATGCAGCCAGCGCCGGTCGGGGCTGAACCCCACCCAATGCGCATGCGCCCCGGCCTGGCGCTCGGTATTGGGGCCGGTGCCGCGATGCTGGAAGAGCTGCGGCTCACCCGGCGCGCCCGTCCGCCGGTCGAGCCGGTAGAAAGCGACCGAGCCGCTGGAATAATTGGCCACCGCCAGGCAGGCAGAGGCGCGGTCGATCGCGACATGGCACGGATCCGCGCCGCCGGTCGACGCCCCGCCCCGTGGCCGCCATTCGGGGCCATAGCCGGTCACCCGCCCCTCGGCCTGTTCGCGGAGCAGATAATAAGTGCCGTTCGGCCCGCCCCCGACGCCATAGGAAGCGTTGACGATTCCCGTCATCGGCGCGCCCACCCGTCCGTCGACGACCGGGTACAGCCCCTTGCCGCCCTCATTGACATAGGTGCCCGCGATCAGCCGATCCGCCGGTGCCCGCGCGAATAGCGGTTCGCCCGCGATGCCCAGCCCCGTGGCCGCGATCGCGCCCGCCATCACCTCGCGCCGTGTCGTCGTCATGCCGCCCCTCCTCTTCGGCGGCTCTTGAACGCCAAAGGGGGCGGGAAGGCAATCACCTTCCCGCCCCCCGGCGTGCCCGATGCGGCGAGCGGTTTAGATCGCGACCACGCCGCCGTCATTCTTGGTGATGACGATGGTGGCCGAGCGCGGACGCACGGTCGCCGCCGCATTGCCCGACTGGCTGTCGGGCCAGTTGCTGGTCGGGGCCGACGGCGTGGTCGCCCCCTCGCCCGGATGCTGGATATTGACGAAGACCGAGGTGCCGTCCGGCGTCGAGTGGATGCCGGTGATCTCGCACTGTTTCGGCCCCACCAGGAAGCGCTTCAGCGTGACGCCCGGCGCCTTGCCGATGCGGGTGGTGACGGTGGCCGAAGCGCCGCCCGCGCTGCTGGTCACCGAACGGGTGCCACCATCGCCGACCCGGCCGGGGATCGCGGCCAGCATCATGCAGTTCGTGACGTCGGTGAAAGCGCCGTCATCGGTCTGGATCCACATGACCGGCGTCGCCTGGCCCGCGACATTGCTCGGCAGGCTGAACCAGAGGCCGTCGGGCGACGAGAAATCGTTCGTCGCATCCAGACCAGACAGGTTCACGTTGGTCGGGTCGAGGTCCGCGCCCGCTCCGAAGGCATAGACGTCCCAGGTGAAGCTGGTCGCCTCGGTCGTGTCGTTCGCCTCGCGGATGCGGATGATATGGCCGTTGCGGTTGCCGACCGAGGTCGACGGCGGATCGACATAGGCGCGCGGGTTGGCGGCATCGACGGCGGTGTTGCTGCCCGACGCGACCGGCTTGCGCGAGGCGTTGTTGGTCAGCGTGCAATACATCTCGCCGGTCGCCGGATTGACCGCGGTCCATTCGGGCCGGTCCATCTTCGTCGCGCCCAGCGCATCGCCCGCCAGACGGGTGTTGATGAGCACATCGGCCTGGTCGGCAAACGGATAGATGCTGTTCGACGCGGTCAGCCCGTTCTGCCCGAACACCAAAGGCAGCCACTGGCCGGTGCCGTCCGCGTTGAATCTGGCGACATAGAGGGTGCCGGTGTCCAGATACTTGTCGCCCACTGCCAGACGATCCGAGGCATTGGCGTCCGAGGCGCTCCACGGGGTCGCCGACACGAATTTGTAGATATATTCGTTCTGCGCGTCGTCGCCCATGTAGAAGGCCGGACGAACCCCCGCGATCATCCGGCCGCTCTGGCAGCCTTCATGGTTCATGCGGCCCAGCGCGGTGCGCTTGCGCGGCGTGGAGGCGGGATTGAACGGATCGATCTCGACCACCCAGCCGAACTGGAACGGCTCGTTGCGGAAGTCCGCCGTCCCGTCGGCGGCCAGCGCGGCGGTAGCGGTCGCGTTCCAGCGACGGAAGACGGTGCTCGACGGGTTGGACGGCGTCACCGTGGTCCAGTTGTAATTGCCGCCACGCCCTTCGCCGATGCCATAGCGGGCGAGCGAGACATTCTGTTTCGGCGTCGTCGCCGTCCGCACCGCCGCGTCGCCCGAGGCACGGCGGAAATAGCCCGCCCAATTCTCTTCGTTGGTCAGATAGGTGTTCCACGCCATCGTGCCGTTGGCGCAGTTGTTGATCGTACCCCGACCGGCGGTGCCGTCGGTCGAATAGGCGGTCTTCAGCCAGGCACTGCCCTTGACCGGGCCGCTGAACGCCATGGGTGTGTTCGGCGTGATGCGGCGGTTCAGCGCCGAGCCTTGCACATAGCTCCACACGCCATTGGTCCGAGTCACCTCGACCACCGAGACGCCGTGGCACTCGATCTCCTTGATCGCCTCGCTTTCGGGGCGCGGGGCGGGCGTCTGGCCGTTTACATGGAGATATTGCTCGCTGATATTCTCGTGGTTGAGAACCAGCAGGCCGCGCGTGCTGTTGTTCGGGTCCGGGTTGGTGCCCGACGCGGCGAGGCCGAAATAGCTCATGCCGTCATGATGGTCGCCCGCACGCTGCGCGAAGTTGGTGTCGGTGCCGTTGTTCGCATAAGCGGGCACGCCCGCCGCGATCGGATCGCCCAGGCGATAGAGCACGCTGACGCTGTAACCCGCCGGGACCGTTACGATGTCGGCCAGGCTATGCGGCACAGCGGTGAAGTCGAGCGTGATCGGCGTGACGGTGACGGTCACGCTGTTGTTGGTGACCAGGCCGTCGCGGCTGGTGATCTCCAAGTTGAAGCCCAACTGCGTCGCGGTCGCCACGGCGGGCGCGCGGAACGAAGCGACCAGCTGGTTGGCGCCCGTCAGCGTGACCGACGGACCCGCCGTCTGGCTCCAGTTCACATTGGCCACCTGCCCGCTGCCCACCGTGCCGGTCAGCGTGACGGGACGCCCCGCCGCGACGCTGGCGGTGCTGCCCGCCGCCGTCGCGGTGACCGCCTGCGGATTCTCGTCGTCGCAACCGGCCAGCAGCGCGCCGCCGAACAGCGCGGTGGTCATCGCCGATACCCCGTGGCGCAGCGTCTGGCGGCGCGACAGGCGGGTGGCGATCAACTCGCTCATGTGCGTGTTGGCGGAACGGTTGGTATCGACGTCGCCATCGTCATAGGCGACCATGCTATTGATATCCGACATGGAAAATCCCCCGGCGCCGCTGGGATCGAACGCGGCCTCACCGCGCCCTTTGCCGCGCCCGCAAGTCACGCAGGCTTCATTTCGGCGTCATGTCGGTGACTTTGGGATGACCATATCATGACATCATCGCCATCTCGCCATGCGGCTTGACTCCGCAACGCACCTGGCTTAACGGCACCCCCGCATCCGGATGGGCTTGCCCGTTCGGATTCCGTCCAAGACAGCAGGTGCCGGGGAATATGCCCTGGCTTAATCTCCTGCCGAGACGGGGAAAAGGATTTTGCCGGTCGTGCCCCTCGCTGGTCCCGCCCGGTCTGCCCCGCGTTTCCATACGCGTCGGTTGCCCATTCCCCATCGCTGGACACCCCGAGGGGTGGTTTCACCCCCCGGTCAAGCAACCGGGATGGCCGTTCGCGGTCGTTCCAACCATGGAGAATGGCATGGATCGCGATCAAAAGAGCCAGGCCGTCGCCGAACTGAACCGCAACTTCAACGAGGTTGGCGTGGTGGTCATCACCCGCAACCACGGCATGACCGTCGCCCAGTCGACGGCCCTGCGCACGAAGATGCGGGAAGCCGGCGCGACCTACAAGGTCTCGAAGAACCGGCTTGCCAAGATCGCAGCCCAGGGCACCGACTATGCCGGTGTCGCTGACATGCTGACGGGTCCCGTCGGCATTGCCAGCTCGATCGATCCCGTGGCCGCCGCCAAGGTGGCCGTGGACTTCGCCAAGACGACCGACAAGTTCGAGATCGTCGGCGGATCGATGGGTGCGAACGTCCTTGATGTCGCAGGCGTGCAGGCGCTGGCGACTCTGCCCTCGCTGGACGAGCTCCGGGCGAAGCTGGTCGGTCTCATCGTGGCGCCCGCCACGAAGCTGGCCACCATCACCCAGGCTCCCGCGGCGCAGATCGCCCGCGTCCTCGCGGCTTATGCCGACAAGGACAAGGAAGCCGCCTGATCTTCGGGCGAACACGATTGAACTGACACACTCGGGCCACTTCATCCGGCCCGTATTGGAGATAAGAACATGGCAGACCTGAACGCGCTGGTTGACCAGCTGAGCGAGCTGACCGTCCTCGAAGCCGCCGAGCTCTCGAAGATGCTCGAAGAGAAGTGGGGCGTCTCGGCCGCCGCTGCTGTTGCCGCGGCTCCTGCTGCTGGCGGCGCTGCTGCTCCGGCCGCTGAAGAGAAGACCGAATTCGACGTGATCCTCACCGGCGACGGTGGCAAGAAGATCAACGTCATCAAGGAAGTCCGCGCGATCACCGGCCTGGGCCTGACCGAAGCCAAGGCGCTGGTCGAAGGCGCTCCGAAGCCCGTCAAGGAAGGCATTGCCAAGGACGAGGCCGAGAAGATCAAGAAGCAGCTCGAAGAAGCCGGCGCGACCGTCGAGCTCAAGTAATCGGACTGCGGGGGCAACCCCCGCACCCGTTCGCTTGGCGAGCTAAAGTCAAGGGCGGCCCCTTCGCGGGGGTCGCCCTTTTCTTTTGGGGTCGGACGTGGATCCGCCATGCCATTGACCCCGGCTATCACCACACCGTACTATACAAACAATACAGCCGCTGATCGGACTGCATGGCGGCTGTGTCAGGAGATATGGGGGGCAACCGATGCGACGAATCAGCTTTGTCTTTTTGGCGGCCATGGCAGGGTTGGCGGGCATGGCCGAGGCCCAGCGCTATCGCCCTGTTTTTCACCCAGACGCGCTGACCGACCGGCCTGCCGGACGCCCGAACGAGGTGCTCGTACTGGGCTCGCCACACCTGTCGAGCCTCCCCGCCAGCTTCCGGCCTGAAATGATCGAACCACTGCTCGAACGCCTGATCCGCTGGAAGCCGACTGCGGTGGCCAGCGAGAGCATCGCCGGGCTGCAATGCGATGCCATGCGCCACCAGCGCGAACGTCATGCCGAGGAAGTCGAAGTCTATTGCTTCGATCCGAGCGCCGCCGGACAGGCAGCGGGGCTCGACGTCGTTGCCGCCAATGCCAGGGCCGAAGAGCTGCTCGCCGCCTGGCCCGCCGCGCCGACACCCGCCCAGCGCCGCCGCCTGGCGCTACTCTTCCTTGCCGCCGGGGAACCGGCCTCGGCGATGGTCCAGTGGTTCCGCCTGCCCGCCGATGAGCGACGCGCGGAGGACGGGCTGACGCCGGCGCTGGTGAAGGATCTGCAGGCCCGACTCACGATGAAAAACGAAACGGAACTGGTCGCCGCGCAACTCGCCGCGCGGTCGGGACTGGAGCGGGTCTGGAGCGTCGACGACCAGTCCTTCGTCGGCGCGAAGATCGATGACAAGGCGTATGGCGAGGCGATCGCGCGTGCCTGGGACAACCCCGCCACCAAGGCGCGTAAGGCCGAGGGCGAGCGACTTTATGCCGGGCTTGCCCGGCCCGATGGGCTGCTGACCCTCTATCGCGCCCTGAACGCGCCGAAAGCCGCCGACCTGGCTTATCGCTCCGATTGGGGCGCCGCGCTCGCCGAGCCGTCGCCACAGGGCTATGGGCGGCGTTACGTCGCCTATTGGGAAACCCGCAACCTGCGCATGGTGGCCAATATCCGCGAGGTCCTGGGTCGTGCGCCCGGCACGCGGATGATCGCGATCGTCGGCGCGTCGCACAAACCCTATTACGAAGCTTATCTGAACCAGATGCGCGACGTGACGCTCGTCGATCTTGGGCCCATCCTACGATAGGCCTTCGTTACAACCGACTCCAAGGCTGCGCCCGCCGCATGTCGAGCCCGCAAACACCGTGGAGCCCATGCCGCCGGACATAGCCCCGCACCCGCGCGTCATAGCTCGCCGCCCGCGGGTCGCCGAAATTCCAGTCGGGCGGGTTGAACGTCGAGAAGCCGTTGATCGTCGGCACCCGCCACAGCTCGGCCAGGAACATGCCGTCGACATTGTGGGGATAAAGCTTGTGCAGTTCCGCGCTGATGTAGAGCGGCTCGGTCACCCGCGATGCGGTAACATAAAAGACATGGCAGTCGCGCGGCGGCCGGGGGATGGCGGACAGGGCAGCGCGTTGCTCGGCGCGGCTGAGCTGGGCGGGCGTCTCGGCGCTCAGATTCTCGGCGACCAGCAATGCGATGATCGCCACCAACCAGCCTGGCCGTTTCCCCCACAGGCGCGCCGCCTGCGCCCGCCAGCCTGCGACGAGGATGAGCAGGAATGGCAGGGTCAGCCATAGCTGATAGCGCGAGACGGTGCGCAGTCCCTTGGCGCCCGGCACCAGTTCGAACACCAGCAGCCAGGGCGAGGCATACCAGAATTGCAGCGTCAGCAGCCAGGCGATCATCATGGCCAGCGTGAAGGCGCGGAGCGTCACCGGCGCCTCCCCTTCGCTCGCCCGCCGCCGCACGACGATCCGCCACGCCGCGACCAGGAGCAGCGCAGCCATCACCAGCGGGAAACCCACCTCATGTTCGCCCCCAAGCACCCGGCGCGGCAGGTCGGGATCACCCGGCAGCCAATGATGGACCAGCGCGTGGAGCGGCACGAACAGCCAGCCCCAGACATAATTGCCCGGGCCCACATTCACCATGTCGATGACCGGCGTGACAAGATAGCCGAGCATGTCCTCCAGCCCCTCGCCCCCCGTCTCGCGCATCTTGGGGAGATAGACGATCAGGAAAGGCAGGATCAGCACGGCAAAGGCCGCAAAGCCGATCGCGATCGTCCCGGCATGACGGCGAACCAATCCGAAGGCGACGGCCGGTCGCGCCTGCCCGGTCATCACGCCCCAGCATAACAGGAACAGGCAGGCCGAAAAGATCGTGAACCAGGCCATGTAATAAGAGGTCATCAGCCACGCCGCCATCAGCGCGGCGAGCCCCACCGCCCGCACCCTTGCCGCACCGTGCCGCCCCTTCCCTTCTGCACGGACGCAGCCGATCGCGAGCATCATCGCGACGGGCAACAGCGCGACGCTTTGCAACTGTGCATGGACGGCTTGCAGATGGATGTTGCTGGCGATCGTCCAGAGGAGCGCGACCAGCAGCGCCGCGCCCCGCCCCCAGGACAGACTTCGCGCCACCAGCGCATAGGCCGCGACGAAGCCGATCGTCTTGAAGGTCAGGATATTCAGCGTGTCGGCATGAAAGGGATCGGCGATCAGCCGCCACAGGCTGTAGACGATGCCATAGAGGAAATAGCCGTCATTATAGCCCAGCGTCCCGCCATAGGGATGGAAGTAGAACCCCCTGTTCCACGACGACACCCCCGACCAGACGTTGCGCCAATGTTCGAGGATCGTCATCTCGATCAGCGCATCGCCGCGCTCGCCAAAGCCCAGATCGAAGCCGCTGGCGATCGGCACGCGAAAGAAGATCGCCATGGCGATCCCCCAGGTAAGCACGAACAACGCGATAGAGGCCCAACTCCGCGGGGAGCGAACCGAAAAAGCCGTCGAGCGGGTATGGGGGCGTTCCATGACCGCGCCCTAGGCCGGGGCAGAAGGACTGTCGAGCACCGGGCAGTTGCGCATCCGGACAGCGAAATCATTATCACCTTACTACAGAAACTTGCGCCCGAAGATTATCGCATGGTGCTTGTCGGTCGATCGCGCGCGCTGCTGCCATTTCCGATGACCAGACCCGGCAAGACGCCGCATGAGACGCGGAGGTCGTTCGCGAATTTGTGAGACGCACTTTTTAGAGCAAGATGATATGAGATGAACTCACCCCTCCCCTTCAGGGGAGGGGCCGGGGGTGGGGCGCCTCCGTAAGCGTACTGCCCGTGGCGAGGCCCCACCCCAACCCCTCCCCTGAAGGGGAGGGACTCTCCTTGGTTCAACGCAATGTCATCACGGTCTAGGGGCGCGGCATGTCGGTGACCGGACATAGCGATGTCACCGGGAGCGCTATTGTAGCGGAGGGGGCCGCCGCGTCGCGGGAGCCGCCCCTCCTATCAGGATGGTGGTTTACTCCGCCGCCTCGATCACCGCGCCGTTTTCCGGCTGGCTGTACACGCGGTCGAGATAGTGGTTGGCGATGATGTAATGCGCTCGCACCGCGGCAGGGTGGGTCGCCTTTTGGGCCAGTTCGAGTTCGGTTTCGGCACGTTGGTAGAAATAGTCTTCGTCAATCTCAGGCGACGTCATTTCAGGTCTCCAGGGCCCCGAAGATGCGCCAATAACCCGCGCATTTCCGGGATCTTCTCCAATATCTGTATATGGTTGGGAGGGCGGTTCGGTTCCTGCGACCGGCCTTGCGCGCCCTCCATTCGGCGCAAAACCGTCGTTTTTCCTGTTACAAATTATGGCCGGAAACGACGGCCTTGCCTTGCATCAAGCGTGGCCACGAAGGGCCGTTAAAAAGCCGCCGCCCGGTTGCCCGGACGGCGGCCCTTTTGCTTCCGATCCGTTAGACGGATCAGTCGTTCAGATACTCACCGGCATCGGCGTCCGTGCCGTGGCCCGAGGGTGCGACCTCGGCCAGCGGATCGTTGCCGGTGCCGCCCGCGTCACGCGCCGAACGCGCCTGTTCGGCGGCCCGCTCTTCGGCGGCGCTGACCGGCGCGACGATCGCTTCGGCCAGCTTGCGCTGCTGCGCACGGAGCGCGGCGTCGCGGCTGGAGGCCGCCACGCGCAGGCGGTTCATGCCCGCGCCGGTGCCCGCCGGGATCAGGCGGCCGACGATGACATTCTCCTTCAGGCCCATCAGCGTGTCCTGCTTGCCCTGGACCGCCGCCTCGGTGAGGACGCGGGTGGTCTCCTGGAACGACGCCGCCGAGATGAAGCTGCGGGTCTGCAAGCTCGCCTTGGTGATGCCGAGCAGGACGGGCTTGCCCTGCGCACGTGCCTGGTTCGCGTCGAGCTTGTCGTTGATCGCGTCCATTTCCTCGCGATCGACCTGCTCGCCCTTCAGCAGCGTGGTGTCGCCGCCGTCGGTGATCTCGACCTTCTGCAGCATCTGACGAACGATCGTTTCGATGTGCTTGTCGTTGATCTTCACGCCCTGGAGTCGATAGACTTCCTGGATTTCGCTGACCAGATATTCGGCCAGCGGCTCCACGCCCATCGTTTCCAGAATGTCGTGCGGATCGGGCGAACCGCCGATCAGGTTGTCGCCACGCTTGACGTAGTCGCCTTCCTGAACGTCGATCACCTTCGACTTCGGCACCAGATACTCGACGACCTCACCGCCATCCTCGGGCTGGATGCCGATCTTGCGCTTCGCCTTGTAATCCTTGCCAAATACGACACGGCCCGAGACCTTGGCGATGATCGCCGAGTCCTTCGGTACGCGGGCCTCGAACAGCTCGGCGACGCGCGGCAGACCGCCGGTGATGTCGCGGGTCTTGGCCGATTCACGGGCGACACGCGCCAGAACGTCACCGCCCTGCACCTGCGCCCCGTCCTCGACCGAAAGCGTCGCACCCGGCGCCAGCATGTAGCGACCGGCCTCGCCCGAATTGTCGTCGAGCAGGGTCATGCGCGGACGCAGATCCTCCTTCGACTTGGTCGAGGCGCGATATTCGGTGACGACGCGCTGGGCGATACCCGTGGCTTCGTCGACCTGCTCGGTCAGGGTCTTGCCCTCGATGAGGTCCTGGAACTTCACCGTACCGGGGTTTTCCGTAATCACCGGCATGGTGAACGGGTCCCACTCGGCCATGCGGTCGCCCTTCGACACGATGTGACCATCGTCGAACAGAACGTACGCACCATAGGGGATACGGTCGACCGAGAGCTCGCGGCCGTCCATGTCGACGATCGCGATCTCACCCGAACGGCTGAGAACCACGCGACGGCCACGCTGATCGGTAATCAGGCGCAGGTCGCGGAACTCGACCGTACCGTCGGCCGCCGCTTCCAGGTTCGACTGCTCGTTCAGCTGCGCCGCACCACCAATGTGGAAGGTACGCATGGTCAGCTGCGTACCCGGCTCACCGATCGACTGCGCCGCGATGACGCCGACCGCTTCGCCGATGTTCACCGGCGTACCGCGGGCGAGGTCACGGCCATAGCATTTGCCGCAGACACCGACCTTCGATTCGCAGACCAGCGGGCTGCGGATCTTGACCGACTGGGTGTTCGCCGCCTCGATCTTCGCCACCATCGGCTCGTCGAGCAGGACGCCCGATGCGATGATGACTTCGCCGGTCTTGGCGTTGACGATGTCCTCGGCCGTGGTGCGGCCCAGGATACGCTCGCCGAGCGAGGCGATGGTCGAACCGCCCTGCACGATCGCCTTCATCTCGAGGGCGCGGGTCGTGCCGCAATCCTCTTCGATGATGACGCAGTCCTGGCTGACGTCGACCAGACGGCGGGTCAGGTAACCCGAGTTCGCCGTCTTCAGTGCCGTGTCGGCCAGGCCCTTACGCGCGCCGTGGGTCGAGTTGAAGTATTCAAGAACGGTCAGACCTTCCTTGAAGTTCGAGATGATCGGCGTCTCGATGATCTCGCCCGACGGCTTGGCCATCAGGCCGCGCATACCCGCCAGCTGCTTGATCTGCGCGGGGCTACCACGCGCGCCCGAGTGGGCCATCATGTAGATCGAGTTGATCGGCTTCTCACGGCCTTCCATCGGGCCGTCCTCGTAATGACGGACCGCCTTGATCTCGTTCATCATCGAGTTCGCGACCTGGTCGCCGCAACGGCTCCAGGCGTCGATCACCTTGTTGTACTTCTCCTGCTGCGTGATCAGGCCGTCCTGATACTGCTGCTCGAAGTCCTTCACCTGCTCGCGCGTCTCGTCGACCAGACGATCCTTGTCCGGCGCGATGATCATGTCGTCCTTGCCGAACGAGATGCCGGCGCGGAACGCGTGACGGAAGCCCAGCGCCATGATCGCGTCGGCGAACAGCACGGTCTCCTTCTGGCCGGTGTGACGATACACCTCGTCGATCACCTCGCCGACGTCCTTCTTGGTCAGGACGCGGTTGACGATGTCGAAGGGCACCTTGTGGCTCTTCGGCAGGCACTCGCCCAGCAGCATGCGACCCGGCGTGGTCTCATAGCGCTTGAGATACTGGTTGCCCTGCTCATCGGTCTGCGGAACGCGGCTGATGATCTTGGTGTGGAGCGTGACGGCACCGGCGAAGAGGGCCTGATGGACCTCCTCCATGTCCGCCAGCATCATGCCCTCGCCCGGTTCCTTCTGCTTCTCGAGCGAGAGGTAATACAGGCCCAGCACCATGTCCTGCGACGGCACGATGATCGGCTTGCCGTTGGCGGGCGACAGGATGTTGTTGGTCGACATCATCAGGACGCGCGCTTCCAGCTGCGCTTCGAGCGACAGCGGAACGTGCACGGCCATCTGGTCGCCGTCGAAGTCGGCGTTGAACGCCGAGCAGACCAGCGGGTGAAGCTGGATCGCCTTGCCCTCGATCAGCACCGGCTCGAACGCCTGGATGCCCAGACGGTGAAGCGTCGGCGCGCGGTTCAGCATGACCGGGTGCTCGCGGATCACCTCGTCCAGGATGTCCCAGACTTCCTTGCGCTCCTTCTCGACCCACTTCTTGGCCTGCTTCAGGGTCATCGACAGACCCTTGGCGTCCAGACGGGCGTAGATGAACGGCTTGAACAGCTCGAGCGCCATCTTCTTCGGCAGGCCGCACTGGTGCAGCTTCAGCTCCGGGCCGGTCACGATGACCGAACGGCCCGAATAGTCGACGCGCTTGCCGAGCAGGTTCTGACGGAAGCGGCCCTGCTTGCCCTTCAGCATGTCGGATAGTGACTTGAGCGGACGCTTGTTGGCGCCCGTGATCGTGCGGCCGCGACGGCCGTTATCGAACAGCGCGTCGACCGCTTCCTGCAACATGCGCTTTTCGTTGCGGACGATGATGTCCGGCGCACGCAGCTCCATCAGGCGCTTCAGGCGGTTGTTGCGGTTGATGACGCGGCGATACAGGTCGTTCAGGTCCGAGGTCGCGAAACGACCGCCGTCCAGCGGCACCAGCGGGCGCAGCTCGGGCGGGATGACCGGAATGACTTCCAGGATCATCCACTCGGGCCGGTTGCCCGATTCCAGGAAGCTCTCGACGACCTTCAGGCGCTTGATGATCTTCTTGGGCTTCAGCTCCGACTTGGTCGTCGCCAGCTCTTCGAGCAACGCGACCTTCTCGCCTTCCAGGTCGAGATTCTCGAGCATGATGCGAACCGCCTCGGCGCCGATGCCGGCCGAGAAGGCGTCCTCGCCATATTCATCCTGCGCGTCGAGCAGTTCGTCCTCGGTGAGAAGCTGATACTTCTCCAGCGGGGTCAGGCCCGGCTCGATGACGATATAGGCTTCGAAGTACAGCACGCGCTCGAGCTGCTTGAGCTGCATGTCGAGCAGCAGGCCGATGCGCGACGGCAGCGACTTCAGGAACCAGATGTGCGCGACCGGCGCGGCCAGCTCGATATGGCCCATCCGCTCGCGGCGGACCTTCGACACCGTGACTTCGACACCGCACTTTTCGCAGACGATGCCCTTGTACTTCATACGCTTGTACTTGCCGCACAAGCATTCGTAATCCTTGATCGGGCCGAAGATGCGCGCGCAGAACAGGCCGTCACGTTCCGGCTTGAACGTGCGGTAGTTGATCGTCTCGGGCTTCTTGATCTCGCCGAACGACCAGGAACGGATCTTGTCGGGCGACGCGATGCCGATCTGAATCTGGTCGAAGGTTTCCGGCTTGGCCACCGGATTGGCGAAGTTGGTCAGTTCGTTCATTTTGCTTTCCTCACAGGGAGGGAAAATTCATCGGGCGAAGTTCTGAGCAGTTGCCGGTGGCTGGGGATCGAACCCGCACCCCTTTCGGGGACCACTGAGGTGGTACGTCTACCTATTCCGTCACACCGGCTTCTGTTCTTTACTCCGCCGCCTCGGCCAGACCGTCGTCCTGGGCGTCTTCCATCGACTTGAGGTCGACGTTGAGACCCAGCGAGCGCATTTCCTTGACCAGCACGTTGAAGCTCTCCGGGATGCCCGCCTCGAAGGTATCGTCGCCCTTGACGATCGCTTCGTAGACCTTGGTGCGGCCGACCACGTCGTCCGACTTCACCGTCAGCATTTCCTGGAGCGTGTACGCCGCGCCATAAGCCTGCAGCGCCCACACTTCCATTTCCCCGAAGCGCTGGCCACCGAACTGCGCCTTACCGCCCAGCGGCTGCTGGGTGACGAGGCTGTACGGCCCGATCGAACGCGCGTGGATCTTGTCGTCGACCAGGTGGTGCAGCTTCAGCATGTAGATGATGCCCACGGTCACCTTACGGTCGAACTGATCGCCGGTGCGCCCGTCGAACAGGTCCGACTGGCCCGAGGTATGAAGGCCTGCCAGCTCCAGCATCTCCGACACGTCGCTCTCGCGCGCGCCGTCGAACACCGGGGTCCCCATCGGCACGCCGGTGCGGATGTTCTGGACCAGCTCGGCCACTTCCTCGTCGTCGCGGTTCTGGATGTCTTCGGCATAGTGATCGCCGTAGATTTCCACGAGCCGCGCCTTGACCGCTTCCGGCACCGCACCCGGCTTGGCGTCGGGGTTGGCTTCACGCCAATCCTCGAGCTGCGCCGCGACCTGCATACCCAGGTTGCGCGCCGCCCAGCCCAGATGGGTCTCGAAGATCTGACCGACGTTCATACGCGACGGCACGCCCAGCGGGTTCAGCACCAGATCGACCGGCGTACCGTCCGCGAGGAAGGGCATATCCTCCTGCGGCAGGATGCGGCTGATGACGCCCTTGTTGCCGTGACGGCCGGCCATCTTGTCGCCCGGCTGCAGCTTGCGCTTCACCGCCACGAAGACCTTGACCATCTTCAGCACGCCCGGCGGCAGCTCGTCGCCACGCTCCAGCTTGTCGCGACGGTCATGGAACTTGTCCGTGATCCGCTTGGCGGCTTCGTCATACTGCGCCTTGACCGCTTCCAGATCGCTCTGGCGCGCGTCGTCAGCAACAGCGAACTTCCACCATTCGTGACGATCGACCGATTCCAGCACCTCGGCGTCGATGACGATGCCCTTCTTCACGCCCTTGGGCGCGGCGGTGGCGGTCTGGTCGAGCAGCATCTCGCGCAGGCGGCTCCAGGTCGCCCGGTTGAGGATCGTACGCTCGTCGTCGGCGTCCTTCTTCAGACGCTCGATCTCCTCGCGCTCGATCGCCATCGCGCGCTCGTCCTTGTCGATGCCGTGACGATTGAAGACGCGCACGTCGACGATCGTACCGGCCACGCCCGGCGGCAGGCGCAGCGAGGTGTCGCGCACGTCGCTGGCCTTTTCACCGAAGATGGCGCGGAGGAGCTTTTCTTCCGGCGTCATCGGCGACTCGCCCTTCGGCGTGATCTTGCCGACCAGGATGTCGCCCGGCTCCACCTCGGCCCCGACATAGACGATGCCCGCCTCGTCGAGGTTGCGCAGCGCTTCCTCGCCGACGTTCGGGATGTCGCGGGTGATGTCTTCCGGCCCGAGCTTGGTGTCGCGCGCCATGACTTCGAACTCGTCGATATGGATCGACGTGAACACGTCGTCCTTCACGATCCGCTCGGAGATGAGGATCGAGTCCTCATAGTTATAGCCGTTCCAGGGCATGAACGCGACGAGCGCGTTGCGGCCCAGCGCCAGCTCGCCGAACTCGGTCGAGGGGCCGTCGGCGATCACGTCGCCCGCCTTCACGACATCGCCCACCTTCACCAGCGGACGCTGGTTGATGCAGGTCGACTGGTTCGAACGCTGGAACTTCATCAGCGTGTAGATGTCGACGCCCGACTTGCCCGCATCGACCTCACCGGTCGCGCGAACCACGATACGCGCCGCATCGACCTGGTCGACGATACCCGCACGCTTCGCCGCGATCGCCGCGCCCGAGTCGCGGGCCACGGTCTCTTCCATGCCGGTGCCGACGAAGGGCGCTTCCGCCTTCACCAGCGGCACGGCCTGACGCTGCATGTTCGAGCCCATGAGCGCGCGGTTGGCGTCGTCGTTTTCCAGGAACGGAATAAGCGACGCGGCGACCGAGACGAGCTGCTTCGGCGACACGTCCATCAACGTGATCTGATCGGGCAGCGCCATCAGGAATTCACCCGCCTGACGCGCCGAGACCAGATCCTCGGTGAAGCGGTTGTTCGCATCCGTCGCGGCCGAAGCCTGGGCGACGGTGTGCTTCTGCTCCTCCATTGCCGACAGGTACACGACCTCGTCGGTGACGCGGCCGTCGATCACCTTGCGGTACGGCGTCTCGATGAAGCCATACTTGTTGACGCGAGCGAAGGTCGACAGCGAGTTGATGAGGCCGATGTTCGGGCCTTCCGGCGTTTCGATCGGGCAGATACGGCCATAGTGCGTCGGGTGAACGTCGCGGACTTCGAAGCCCGCGCGCTCACGCGTCAGACCGCCCGGCCCGAGCGCCGAGACGCGACGCTTGTGCGTCACTTCGGACAGCGGGTTGGTCTGGTCCATGAACTGCGACAGCTGCGACGAACCGAAGAACTCACGCACCGCGGCAACCGCAGGCTTGGCGTTGATGAGGTCGTTCGGCATGACGGTCGACACGTCGACCGACGACATACGCTCCTTGACCGCACGCTCCATGCGCAGCAGGCCGACGCGATACTGGTTCTCCAGCAACTCGCCCACCGAACGCACGCGGCGGTTGCCGAGATTGTCGATGTCGTCGATCTCGCCCTTGCCGTCCTTCAGGTCGACCAGGGTCTTGACGACCGCCAGAATGTCCTCGGTGCGCAGCGTCGTCACCGTATCCGGGCAGTCGAGGTCGAGGCGCATGTTCAGCTTGACGCGACCCACGGCCGACAGGTCGTAGCGATCGGGATCGAAGAACAGACCCGCGAACAGCGCTTCGGCCGTTTCCAGCGTCGGCGGCTCGCCAGGGCGCATCACGCGGTAGATGTCCGACAGCGCCTGCTCACGCTCTTCGGCCTTGTCGGCCTTCAGCGTGTTGCGGATCCACGGACCCGTGGCGACATGGTCGATGTCGAGCAGCTCGATCGTGTCGACGCCCGCCTTGTCCAGCGCTTCGAGGTTCTCGGCGCTGATCTCGTCACCGGCTTCGACGTAGATTTCGCCGGTCTGCTCGTTGATGAGGTCATAGGCCGAGTAGCGACCGAAAATTTCCTCGGTCGGGATCAGCAGCTGCGACAGGCCGTCCTTGGCCGCCTTGTTCGCCGCGCGGGGCGAAATCTTCTGGCCCGCCGGGAACACGACCTCGCCCGAGTTCGCATCGACGATGTCGAACATCGGCTTGGCACCGCGCCAGTTCTCGGCCTGGAACGGGATCTTCCAGCCGCCGTCGCCACGAACGAAGGTCAGGCGGTTGTAGAAATAGTTGAGGATCTCTTCCGAGTTCATGCCCAGCGCATAGAGCAGCGCCGTCACCGGCAGCTTGCGCTTACGGTCGATACGGACGTTGACGATGTCCTTGGCGTCGAACTCGAAGTCCAGCCACGAGCCGCGATACGGGATCACGCGCGCGGCGAACAGATACTTGCCCGAGGCGTGGGTCTTGCCGCGGTCATGGTCGAACAGCACACCCGGCGAACGGTGCATCTGGCTGACGATGACGCGCTCGGTGCCGTTGATGAAGAAGGTGCCGTTCTCCGTCATCAGGGGCATGTCGCCCATGTAGACGTCCTGCTCCTTGATATCGATGACCGACTTGGCTTCGGTATCGGGATCGACCTCGAACGCGGTCAGGCGCAGCGTGACGCGCATCGGCGCGGCATAGGTGATGCCCCGCTGGCGGCATTCCTCGACGTCGAACTTCGGATCCTCGAGGACGTAATCGTCGAAGTCGAGATAGGCGGTGCCGGCGAAATCCTGGATCGGGAACACGCTGCGCAGCGTCTTTTCCAGCCCCGAGACATGGCCCGTGGACTTGTCCGAACGCAGGAACTGTTCGTAGCTTTCGCGCTGAACCTCGATCAGGTTCGGCATCTGCACCACTTCGTGGATGTCGCCGAACACCTTGCGGATACGCCGCTTGGCGGTGCCGCCATCGCCCTTGCGCGGGGCGGAGCCGCTGTCGATCGCCTTGGTTGCCATGGGTCTGTCTGCCTCGTCAGCCGTAAATCACTGCCCGGATGCCTCCGGACCAGACGCAACGACAGACGCCGAAAGGCCGCGCGCAAGTCTCTGCGGCGGCATCCGGCGTCCGTTGAACCAGCGATCCTCCATTCGACCGACACGCTGCGCGAAGGCGCGTCATTTCCCGAAGATCGTGGTGAGTGATCGCGATATAGGCGCGGCGCCCGTCGGTGTCAAACCGGCGCCACGCGCGGGCGGGTCCAAAGTTCCCGCCAGCAAGCCGCCTGCCACATATTGGCCGCATATCGGCTTACTATATGGGGTTGCATCGGCCGGGCCCAGCGGGCACGGCTGATGCGGCCGGGTCCTCGACCCGGACGGCGGTTGAAGATTGTAGTTACCACGAGGAATGCATTTCATGACATCGTCCGGGCCGCGCCGCGCCGCGCGCCTTCTTGCCCTGACGCTGGTGCCGGTGCTTGCCCCGCTGCCCGCCGCTGCCGTCCCGTTCCAGAGCACGTCGCAGGACAATGACGCTGCGCGCCCGGGCACCGGCGGATTGGAGAGCTTCAGCCTGAGCCCGCGCCTCTCGACTCCTCAGACCAACCCGACCACGGTGCCGACCCCGCCGCCGCCACGCATCGTGCTGCCCGGCCAGTCCGCCGCCCAGGCCACGCCAGCGGCGACCCCGACACCACGCGCCACGCCGACGCCCCGCCCGGCCCCACGGCCCACGCCGACCCCGACGCCCAGCCCGACCCCGGTCGAGACGCCCGCACCGGCGCCCTCGCCGGAGCCGCCCGCCACCCGCCTGCCCGACCGTACCGCAGAGGCGGGCAGCGACACCGCGCCCGGCGTGGACGGCGTGACCATCGCCAACAATCAGGCGCCTGCCATCGCCGCACCGGGCACGGCCGCCCCCGAACAGGGCGAGACGGAACGCGGCCTGCCCTTCTGGCCGTTGCTGATCGGCACCGGCCTTGCTGCGCTGGCCATCGGCATCTGGCTGGGTCGCCGCAGCCGCAAGGTTCCGGCGCTCCCGGCCCCCACCCCGCGTGCCGCCGCCGACCCCGTCGAGCCGCCGCCCCCGCCTGCGCCGGTTCCCGATGCGGCACCCCGCGCCCAGGCCGCCCCGCCACCAGCCCCGGCGCTGGCTATGCCGCCCGAGCCCAGCTTCCTGGCGGTCGAGGCAAGGCCGCTGCGCGTCGGCCTCAACATGCTGACCGCGACGATCGAGGCCGAGGTCACGGTCCACAATAGCGGCGCGACGCCGATCGGCCGGGTCGCGGTCGACCTGCGGCTACTCAGCGCCCATGCGGGGCTGGATACGCAGCTGATCGAACTGGCCCATCAGCCGCAGGGCCGCCCGATCGTCCCGGCCTTCGCGCTGGCGCCGGGCGAGAGCCGCACCGTGCGCGGCGTCACCGCCCTCCCGCGAGAGGCGATCCATGTGATCGATGCGGCGGGCCGCCCGATGTTCGTGCCGATCCTGGCCGCCGCCGCGCATACCGACTGGGGCGTCGCCCGCTGCGCCTATGCGGTCGGGCTGGAACGGGTCGATTCGAGTAAGCTGTCACCGATCTGGCTCGATCAGCCTGGGCGGATGTACGATCAGGTGGCCGCGCGGCCGCATGTGATGCGGGGGTGATCCAGGAGCCTGAGTGTAGCCTTCGAATTCGCTCAGGCTGAACGGCTGTTGGTGATGAAGCCGAAAATGCCAGAACTCCGTTCAGCCTGAGCGTAGTCGAAGGCCACGCCCCACACCTGCCACTACCCCGCCCGCATATCCTCGGTAATCACATGCGGGGCGGTTTCGCCGAAGCTGCGGACCAGCGTCTCGAATCCCTTGCCCTCCACCCGAAGCTCGTTGAACGCGGGCGGCGTCTTGCGCGTCCGCTTGGACAGGGTGCCCGCCCCAATCATGCGGATGATCCGGCCATCGCGATCGATCGGCACGTCGAACGGGTCGTGAACATGGCCCGACAGCACCGCATGCGCCCCCGCCGCCGCCAATTGGGTCAGGGCGGCGTCGCCGTTGCGGGTCTTGGCGGTGCCCTTGGTCGGCCCCTCGATCAACGGGTGGTGGGCCGCGACCAGGATCAGGTGGTCCTTCGGCGCCTCCTCGATCAGCGCCAGCGCGCGGCGGAGCGAACCGGAACTCACCCGCCCCTTGGACCAGTTCCAGCGCCACTGCGCACGCGCCGTGGTCTTGAGCGGCACGACGGTCACGCCGGGCAGGTCGAGCGGCTTTTCGATCATCCGCTCGATCGCGGCATAGCGCTGGTACGGCGCGAACAGCCGCCGGAACGGGTCCCAATAATAGGGGATGTCGTGGTTGCCGACCTCGACCGTCACCGGAACGCCCAGCGATTGCAGCCATGCGCCGCCCGCCTGGAATTCACGCTTGGTCGCGCGCATGGTCAGGTCGCCGGTCATGATGACCGCATGGGGCTTTTCCGCCGCGACCCGCTCGGCGAACCAGGCGAGCGCGGCGGGGTCCTCGGCACCGAAATGCACGTCGCTGACATGAAACAGACGGATCATGCCGCCCGTCCTAGCCGCTGCTGCCGCGTCACGGCAACTCGGCCATGGCGCGTGGTTCGTGCATCGGGCAGCCATTCACCCGGCCGCGATAGTCGGCCGAGAAACGATAGGTGTCCTTGCGCGCCCGGTTGATATTGCCCAGCGGCTGATGCGCGGCCAAGCCGTGCCAGATGCTGTAGGACAGCGCATCGTCGATCGCATTGGTCTGCCCGTCCTGCCAGCTGATCTGCGGTTCGGCGGTGAAGGTCGCGACGGTGATATAGGGGCTGTCCTCCTCGCTCCATTCGGCGGTCGCATCCTCGATCGGCATGGACTCCAGATCGCGGTTGAGCTGAACGCGCAGCTCCCAAGTGCCGCCCTGCTCGATCATCACCTCGCACACCACCTCGCGAAGCGCGTCGGGGCGATCGTGCGTGTTGACCGTATCGCCGGTCAGCTGGGTCAGCGCCGGGCTGACCGGGAACAGGCCGAACTTGGCGATATGGTCGCCGTAGCGGAACGGCGTCTGGCTGTAATAGGTCTCGCCCAGCGGGTGCACCTGCTTGGCCCCGCCCAGCGTCTGGAGCGTCGCGCTCTGCACCCCGACCGTCTCCAGCGTCGCCTCAATCCCGCGCAGGATGCCGGAGAGCAGTTTCTTGCCGCCCTCGAACTTGTCGGTGGTGGAGGCCAGCATCTTCAGATTCTTGGCAAAGGCGTCGGCGGTCGGCGCGGTGAAGACCGGGGCGTTGGCCATGACGAAGTCCTGCGTCGCATCGCCCTCCGAACCCGGCAGCCGCTCGCCCTCGACCCCGATGACCTTCAGCGCGAGACCGCGCGGCAGGCCGATGGCATCGTCCAAGATGTCGCCCGGATTGGTCGAGATACGCGCCACCGCATCATATTCGCCCGGCTTGGCGAAGAGCCCCTGCGCCAGTTCGGGCGGGAGGTTGTCGTGGACCTTCAGCTTGCCTCGGATGATGCCATGCGCCTTGGCATGGACGGCGCGGACGCCGTGACCATAATCCTTGGACGTGGTGTCGAGGATATGCTCGAACGACTGCTTCATCTGGTCGACGGTTTCACCCTCTTGGGGCTTCACGTCTTCGACCTGGTGGGTGAATGCGACGGGGGTCTTCATCGGGGCTCTCCCTGTGGATCCCCACCAACCCATGTTGGGTAATAGCGTTCCTCAAGATCGCTCATGCGCGCCGGTCTTGCCGCTCCCCTCCCGCAGGCGGGAGGGGATGGGGGAGGGAAAGACCAAGGGCGACAGTCTCGGTGAGACACCCTGCCCTCCCCCCGACCCCCTCCCGCCTGCGGGAGGGGGAGCAATGACAACGGGAGGGGAGAAGATAGAGCCCTGCTTCCCCCTCCCCCCGCAATCCGCTAACCGGGCCGACATGGCCTTTTATCACCCGCTCCTCTTCGCCCTCGATGCCGAACGCGCCCATGGTCTGACGGTCGCGATGCTGTCGCGCTGGGGCGCGCTAGGGGCCCCGCTGGGAGCCGATCCGGCGCGTTATCCCCGGCTGGCGACGCGGGTCGCGGGGATCGACTTCGCCAATCCGCTGGGGCTGGCGGCAGGGGTCGACAAGAATGGCGAGGCGATCGACGGCTTTTTCGGCCTGGGCTTCGGCATGGTCGAGATTGGCACCCTGACCCCCAAGCCCCAGCCCGGCAACCCCAAGCCCCGCCTGTTCCGGCTGGTCGAGGATCAGGGCGTGGTCAACCGCTACGGCTTCAACAATGGCGGGCTGGACGCGGGACTGGCGCGGGCGAAAGCCGCGAAGCGCAAGGGCGTGCTGGGCATCAATGTCGGCGCGAACAAGGACGCCGCCGACCGTATCGCCGACTATCGCCACGGCGTTACGCAAGCCGCCCCGATCGCCAATTACGTCACGATCAACATCTCCAGCCCCAACACGCCGGGCCTGCGCGACCTGCAACATGGAGCAGCCCTGGCCGAGTTGCTGGCCGCGTCGCGCGAGGCGGCGGGCCGTGTGCCGCTGTTCCTGAAGGTCGCGCCCGACCTCGACCCCGCCCAGATCGACGAGATCGCGCGCGCCGCGATCGACAACCGGCTGGACGCGATCATCATCGGCAACACCACCATCACCCGGCCGAACGTGACGAGCGCCAACGCGGCCGAGACCGGCGGACTGTCGGGCCGTCCGCTGGCTCCCCTCGCCCGCGCGCGGCTCGCCGATTTCCGCAAGGCCACCGGAGCCGCGATGACGCTGATCGCGGCGGGTGGGATCGACTCCGGCACAGAGGCCTATGCCCGCATCCGGGCCGGGGCCAGCTTGGTCCAGCTCTATTCGGCGCTGGTCTACGAAGGACCGGGCCTCGCCGCCCGCATCCTCGCCGATCTCGACGCGCTGCTCGCGCGGGACGGGTTCGCGAGCGTGGCGGAGGCCGTCGGCGCCTGACGTTACGGCTTGGCGTGGGGCGAGGCTTGCCGCTAGGGTCGCGGCCATGAAGCACTGGCTCTTGTCCGTCGCGGCGCTCGCGCTGCCGCTCGCCGCGCCCGTCGAAGCGCGCCAGCCCACCGCCAAGGCTCCCGCCACCGGGATGGTCAGCGCCGCCGATCCGCGCGCCGCCGCCGCCGGGGTGGAAATTCTGCGCGCAGGGGGCAGCGCGACCGATGCCGCCATCGCGACCATGCTGGCGCTGAACGTGGTCGAGCCGCAAAGTTCGGGCATCGGCGGCGGCAGCTATTGGGTGCGCCATGACGCGCGCGGTACCAACACTATCGACGCGCGCGAAACCGCGCCGATGGCCGCCACCCCCGACTGGTTCTACGGCCCCGACGGCCGCCCGCTCAGCCATGCCGATGCCGTGCCCGGCGGGCGCAGCGTCGGCGTGCCCGGCGCGCTGCGCGGCATGGCGCTGGCCCACCGCCAAGGCGGCAAGCTGCCCTGGGCGCGGCTGTTCCAGCCCGCGATCCGGCTGGCACGCGACGGATTCAAGCTGACCCCGCGCCTCCAGACCGCGCTGACTCGTTATGGCGGCCATGTCGACGCCGCCACCCGCGCCCGGCTGACCGGCCCCGATGGACAGGTGCTCCCGCTCGGCAGCGTCATCCGCAATCCCGAACAGGCCGCCCTCCTCGAGCGGATCGCCAAGCTCGGCCCCGATACTTTCTATGTCGGCCCTCAGGCGCAGAAGCTGGTGACGACCGTCAACACCGCCCAGCGCAATCCGTCGAAGATGACGACCGGCGACCTCGCCAGCTACGCCGCCAAGCCACGCCCGCCGCTCTGCGCCACCTATCGCGGCTACCGGATTTGCAGCATGGGGCCGTCCTCGGGCGGCGGATCGACGATGCTGTCGATCCTGAAGCTGCTCGAACGCTTCGACATGGCCAGGCTGGGCAAGGATTCGCCGGTCGCCTGGCATCTGTTCGCCGAGGCCTCGCGCCTCGCCTATGCCGACCGCGACATGTATCTGGGCGATCCCGATTATATCCGGGTGCCGATCAAGGGGCTGTTCGACCCGGCCTATATCGCCAGCCGTTCGGCGCTGATCTCGCCCGACCGCACCATGGCATCGGTTTCGCCGGGTACGCCGCCGGGCGCACCGCCGCGCGTCCGCGCGCCGGTCAGCGAGGTGCCGGGCACCACCGACCTCGTCACCGTGGACAGCGCGGGCAATGTCGCCGAGGTCACGACCACCGTCGAGGGCTCGTTCGGATCGGGCCTGTCGGTCGACGGGACGATGCTGAACAACGAGCTGACCGATTTCGACATCGTGCCGGTCAAGGACGGCAATCTGGTCGCCAATCGGGTCGAGGGCGGCAAGCGTCCGCGCAGTTCGATGTCGCCGACCATCGTCTATGGCCCCGACGGCAAGGTGCGCCTGGCAGTGGGTGCTGCGGGCGGATCGACCATCATCGCGCAGGTCGCCAAGGCGATCATCGGCGTCATCGACTGGAAGCTGAGCGCGCAGGACGCGATCGCGCAAGGCCTGCTCTTCGCGCCGTACAAGGTCGCGACGGTCGAACAGGGCACCGCGCTGGAATCGCTCGTCCCCGGCCTGCAGGCGCTGGGCGAGACGGTGGTCGTGGCGCCGATGGGGCTGAAGGCCAACGCCATCGAGCAGGTCGGCGGCCGCTGGGTCGGTGCCGCCGATCCGCGCAGCGAGGGCGTGGCGATCGACGTGACCGGCCGGACGACCGCGATCCAGCGGGTCGGCGACAAACCGAACCGTCCGGCGGAATAAGAATACAAAGAGCCCGATCATGCGTTGCGTAGCGTGATACGGGCCGGTGGGAGAGGCACCATGCGTACGCTCGAATATTTCCCCAATCTCGTCACCATGTTCTTCACGCGCGCTCGCGAGAAGGGTGACGCGCCGTTCCTCTGGCGCAAGGGAGGTGGGGCTTGGCGCTCGATCAGCTGGGCGCAGGCCGCGCAGCAGGTCGCCAGCCTGTCCGCCGGACTGAAGGCGACGGGCCTGCAACGCGGCGACCGGGTGATGCTGGTGTCGGAGAACCGCCCCGAATGGTGCATCGCCGACCTCGCCATCATGGCGGCGGGCGGCGTCACCGTGCCGACCTACACCACCAATACCGAACGCGACCATGCGCACATCATCGAGAATTCTGGCGCGCGCGCGATCATCGTCTCGACCCAGAAGCTGGCGACGACGCTGATGCCCGCCGCGCTGCGCTCCAACCATGTCCAGACGGTGATCGGGATCGAGCCGCTGAAGCTGGGCCAGAGCCAGATCGAATGCCGCCAATATGACGCGATGATCGCCGCGCATCCCGCCGATCCGGTGGTGGTCGCCGCGCAGGCCGATTTCACCCGCGAGGATCTGGCCTGCATCATCTACACCTCGGGCACCGGCGGCGCGCCGCGCGGGGTGATGCAGCATCACGGCGCGATCCTGCACAATTGCGCCGGGTGCAGCGCGGTGATCGCCGAGGATTTCGGTTGGGAGGACGAGGTGTTCCTGTCCTTCCTCCCGCTCTCCCACGCCTATGAGCATACCGGGGGCCAGCACTTCCCCATCTCGCTGGGCGGGCAGATCTATTATGCCGAGGGCCTCGACAAGCTGGCCGCCAATATCGAGGAGGTGCGCCCGACGATCATGTTCGTCGTGCCCCGCCTGTTCGAGGTGCTGCACACCCGCATCGCCAAGGCGATTGAGAAGAAGGGCGGGCTGGGCGCACGGCTGCTCGACCAGGCGCTGGCACTTGGGGCGAAGAGCTATGACGGCCGCTTGCGGCTGATCGACCGGCCTGCGCAACTGGCGGTCAATACGCTGTTCAAGCCTAAGATCGCCAAGAAGTTCGGTGGCCGGTTGAAGGCAATGGTATCGGGCGGCGCGCCGCTCAACCCCGAGATCGGCCTGTTCTTCCACTCGATCGGCCTCACCCTCCTGCAAGGCTATGGCCAGACCGAGGCGGCGCCGGTCATCGCCTGCAACCGGCCCAAGGCCGGCGTGCGTATGGACACGGTCGGCCCGCCGCTCGACAATACCGAGGTGCGCATCGCCGGGGATGGCGAGATCCTGGTGCGCGGCGAGTTGGTCATGCACGGCTATTGGCGCAACCCGACCGAAACCGAGCGGGTGCTGAAGGACGGCTGGCTCCACACCGGCGACATCGGCGAGATCGATGCGGCAGGCCGCCTGCGCATCACCGACCGCAAGAAGGACCTCATCATCAACGACAAGGGCGAGAATGTCGCCCCCCAGAAGGTCGAGGGCATGCTGACCCTGCAGCCCGAGATCGGCCAGGCGATGATCGCGGGCGACCGGCGGCCCTATATGGTCGCGCTGATCGTGCCCGACGCGGAATGGACCGCCGAATGGTGTGCGAAGTCGGGCACCGGCTGCAACCGCGCCGCACTGGACGATGACCTGGATTTCCGGGGCGCGATTTCGGCCGCGATCGACCGGGTGAACCGCGACCTGTCGGTAACCGAGCGCATCCGCCGCTTCATCATCGCCGACGAACCCTTCGCGATCGAGAACCAGCAGCTGACCCCGTCGCTGAAGATCCGCCGCCACGTCCTGCGCGAGGTCTATGGCGAGCGGCTGGATGCGCTCTACAAGAATTGAAGATACTCCCCATTCCTCCCCTGCAAAAGGAGGTGACAGGGCGACAGCCCTGACGGAGAGGTGTCGCCCTCTCGATAGCGAGTGGCAGGCTGGATTGCCCCCAGCAATCCTCAAACCCGCGGGGCGGGTTTGACCTGCCACTTCCCTCCACCATGCTGCGCATGGTCCCCCTCCCCTCACAGGGGAGGACTGTAGCTGTACGCCCTCGCTCCTCGAAAACGAATCGTTGTGTAAACACAACATTCGGTATAGCCTCGACGATATGCACAACCGGATCGCCCTGTTCCGCAACGACCGCAACGTGTCGCGTCGCGAACTGGCGGAGGCGGTGGGCATCAATCCGCAGACGATCGGTTATCTCGAACGCGGCGACTATAAGCCCAGTCTCGAACTCGGCCTGAAGATCGCCGCCTATTTCGACGCGCCGGTCGAGCTGGTCTTCTCCCTCTCCCCCTTCCCCTCGCTGACCGACGCGCTGCGCCGGGACGGAGACGCCTGATGGGTTATGACAGCCGCCGCTGGATATGGTGGCCACTCGTCGCGGTCACTGGCAGCCTGCCCATCGGCTGGTTCGTCGCGACCGCGGCCTTGGATCTTCCAGCGGGCCGCGCGTCCTTCGCAAAGAAAAGCTGGTCGCGCGGCGAGTATGACGAGCTCGAGCGCACCGCCCTGTTCGCCGAATTCGCCATCCCCTTCCCCGACCCGGAGGACGCCGCATGACCAGCTATCGCGACGGCTATGATTTCCGCAAATGGTATGCCGCCAGCTTCAAGGAACGGCCGCGTCGGTACTGGGTCCGCTGGGGGCTGGCCGGGGGGAGCATCGTCGCGCTCACGGCAACGGCGTTGTCCGGGGCAAACGACCATCCTCCCCTGTTCCTGTCGTGCCTGCCCGGCTTCTTCATCGGCTTTTCGCCCTTTGCCAGAGACAGCTGGGCTGCCGACAAGGACCTGAGCGTGTATGACGAATTCGAGCAGGCCGCGCTGCTGCGCGCCACCGCACGCGCCTTTGGCAGCTATATCGGTCTGATAGCGCTGCTCGTCGGCTATATGGTATCGGCGCCCGCCTTCGGTTGGCCGGTGCCCGTCCGCCCCATGCAGTGGACGGGATGGCTGGTGACCCTGCTCGTCATCGGCATCAGCCTACCCCCGACCTTTGCCGAGTTCATGGTCCCGATGCCCGATGCCGAGGACGACACGCTGTGACGAACCAGAGCTTTTTCGAGCGGCTGGACGCCATGGTCCGCTGGACCGGCATCCCGGCGCTGGCTGAGGGCAAGCCAAAGCGGCGGCCGCTGCGCTGGCCCGCGACATTTGCCCTGATCTTCGCCGTCGCGGGCTATATACTGGTGTTGGCGGTGCGAGGTCCGACCTTCCTAGGCTGGCTGGGCCTGATCGCAGGGGTGTCCCTGGGCAACGTCATGAGGGTGTGGGGCCCCCTGAAGCCGTTCGGCGCGATGGAGCCGACCGACGAATGGGATCGCGCGACACGGGCTCGCTCGATCGCCTTTACCTATATGACCGTATCCGTAACGGTTCCCGCCGGCCTCTGCCTGCTCGTCGCTTTTGCGCCGCTGGCGGGCTGGGACATGGCCCAGCTGTCCCGGGCAGTCCTGGCCAGCGGGTTCCTGATGATGACCATCTTTTCGGCCCTGCCCACCGCCCATGCGAGCTGGACGGTGCGGTGGGAGGACGAAGTTTGAGGTCCCTGCCCCGGCTTCACGCCGGGGTCAGCAGCCCTTCCTTGGCGATCTTGTCGCGCCACACCAGCGGGGCCAGCGTGTGGACGTTCTGGCCTTCGGAATCGACCGCGACGGTGACGGGGAAATTCTCCACGTCGAACTCGTAGATCGCCTCCATGCCCAGATCCTCGAAGCCGACAACCTTCGATCCCTTGATCGCGCGGGCGACGAGATAGGCCGCGCCGCCGACCGCCATCAGATAGGCGGACTGGTATTCGCGGATCGCGTCGGTGGCGGCGGGCCCGCGCTCGGCCTTGCCGACCATCGCCAGCAGGCCCTGGTCGAGCATCATGCGGGTGAACTTGTCCATGCGCGTCGCGGTGGTCGGGCCAGCGGGGCCGACCACTTCCTCGCCGACCGGATCGACGGGGCCGACATAATAGATCACGCGGCCCTTGAACTCGACCGGCAGTTCCTCGCCGCGGTCGAGCATGTCCTTGATCCGCTTGTGCGCGGCGTCGCGGCCCGTCAGCATCTTGCCGTTGAGCAGCAGCCGGTCGCCATGCTTCCAGCTCTTCACCTCTTCCGGCGTGAGCGTGTTCAGGTCGACACGGCGAGCGGCCTGGAGGTCGGGCTTCCAGTCGACCTTGGGCCATTCCTCAAGCTTGGGGGCCTCCAGATAGACCGGGCCGGAGCCGTCCAGCGTGAAGTGCGCATGGCGGGTCGCGGCGCAGTTGGGGATCATCGCCACCGGCTTGGACGCGGCATGGGTCGGCCAGTCGAGGATCTTGACGTCGAGGATGGTGGACAAGCCGCCCAGCCCCTGCGCACCGATGCCCAGCGCGTTGACCTTGTCGAACAGCTCGATGCGCAGCGCCTCGATATCGTTGCGGGGGCCGCGCTCCTTGAGCTGGCCCATGTCGATCGCGCCCATCAGCGATTCCTTGGCGAGCAGGACCGCCTTCTCGGCGGTGCCGCCGATGCCGATGCCCAGCATGCCCGGCGGGCACCAGCCTGCGCCCATTTGCGGCACCATCTCCAGCACCCAGTCGACGATCGAGTCGGACGGGTTCATCATCTTGAACTTCGACTTGTTCTCCGACCCGCCGCCCTTGGCCGCGACGTCGACCGTCACCTTGTTGCCCGGCACCATCTCGACATGGAGGACCGAGGGCGTGTTGTCCTTGGTGTTGCGGCGGGTGAAGGCGGGGTCGGCCAGGATCGAGGCGCGCAGCTTGTTCTCGGGATGGAGATAGGCTCGGCGCACGCCCTCGTCGACGACCTCCTGCAACGACCGGTCGCCCGACAGGCGGCAGTCCTGGCCCCATTTCACGAAGACCGTGACGATGCCGGTGTCCTGGCAGATCGGGCGATGCCCCTCGGCGCACATGCGGCTGTTGGTCAGGATCTGCGCGATGGCATCCTTGGCCGCCGGGCTCTTCTCGGCCTCATAGGCCTTACCCAGCGCACGGATATAATCCATCGGGTGATAGTAGCTGATGAACTGGAGCGCGTCGGCCACGCTCTCGATCAGGTCGGTGTCGCGGATCAGGGTCGTCATGCCCCGTCCTTAGCGAAAGCGGCGCGACCGACGCAATGGATGCGACCGACTTCAAGCAATCTTAACCGGAGTTAGCGCAGGATCATCCGGCAATATTGGAAATCCGTAACCCCGCATGTCGTCCGCTTCCTCCTCCAACCTGTCCTTCCTGGCCCTGATGGGCCTGGTCGAGGACAATGACGAGCTGCTGGTTTCGCTGCATCTGACACGGTTGAAGACGCTGTGCCGCACCTGGCCGCTGGCCATCCTGCAGAATATCGTGGCGGTGGCGATCATATTGGCGCTCGACGCCTTCGCCGCGCCTGCTCCCCGGTTGGTCGACAAGGCCGTGGCGGGGGGGCTGATGGTCGGGTCCACGCTGGCTTTCGGAGTGGTGCTGTGGCGCGGCGTGTCGGGGCAATGGCCCTTCTACCGGCTGAAGCAATGGCTGAGCGGCCTGGGGCTGCTGGTCGCGCTCGCCACCGGGCCGATGCTGCTGATCGTGGCGAACGCGCATCACGGCCATGGCGGATGGGCGGCGACCCTGACGCTGGCCTGTACGATGTGGACGACCGCATACATGCTGAACGCGGTGCGCGGCGCGCTGCTCGGCTATTCCTTCGGCTTTGCGTTCCTGGCGCCCGTCACCGCGCTCGCCTGGGGCGTGCCGGTCCTGCCGATACTGGCGGCGGTCGTCCCGCCGCTGTTCTTCCTGGTGCTCAAGGCCCGGGTGGTGGGCCGGATCGATTATGCCGGTGCCCGCGCCCGCGCCCGCGCCTTCGGCCAGGGGCAGCAGGCGGTGAAGATGATCGCCGAGTTCGAGGAGCATGGCACCGGCTGGTTCTGGGAAACCGACCGGCATGGGCGGCTGACCTATCTGTCCGAAAAGGTGGCGCACGAGCTGGCCGCGTCGGGAATCGACAGCCGGGGGCAATTGCTGACCGAGCTGTTCCAGATGGACCCCTCCGCGCCCGGCACCGAGCGCACCCTGTCCTTCCACATGGCCTCGCGCACCAGCTTTTCCGACTATACCGTCTGCGCGGTGGGCGAGAATGACCTGACGCCCGAGCGCTGGTGGTCGATCTCGGGCCGGCCGATCCTGGACAGTGTCGGCCGGTTTCGTGGCTTTATCGGCTCGGGCTCCGACCTGACCGAGAAGCGTCGATCCGAGGCGGAGATCACCCGCCTGGCGCTATTCGACAGCCTGACCGGGCTGGCCAATCGCCAGCGCATGACGCTGTCGCTCGACAAGACGCTGAAACAGTCGGTCCATCCCTGGCGCCCCAACGCCCTGTTCCTGATGGACCTCGACCGATTCAAGGCGGTCAACGACACGCTCGGCCATCAGGCGGGCGACCTGCTGTTGCAACAGGTCGCCCGGCGGCTGGAGCGGGTGGTCGGCGACATCGGCCTGGTCGGGCGGCTCGGGGGCGACGAGTTCCAAATCCTGCTGCCCGGCATCGATGCACGCGACCGGCTGGCCATGCTGGCGGATCGGATCATCGCCGCGCTGTCGCGGCCCTATGACATTCAGGGCAACGAGGTGACGATCGGCTGTTCGATCGGCATCGCCATCGCGCCGCATGACGGCGAGGATTCGCACACGCTGATCCGCAATGCCGACCTCGGGCTGTACGCCGCCAAGGGCGACGGGCGCGGCGTCCATCGTTTCTATGCTGAGGCGATGCTGGAGGGCGCGCGCAGCCGCAAGCGGATGGAGGAGGACCTCCGCCTCGCCCTGGCGCAGGATCAGCTGCGCCTCGTCTATCAGCCGATCGTGTCGACGCGCGATGCGATGATCGTCGGCTATGAGGCGCTGCTGCGCTGGAACCACCCTGTCCAGGGCGCGATCCCGCCGTCGCAATTCATTCCGGTCGCCGAGGATTGCGGCCTGATCGAACAGATCGGCGAATGGGTGATGCGCACCGCCTGTATCGAGGCGGCGGGCTGGCCGCAGGACGTGCGCGTCGCGGTCAACGTCTCGTCCATCCAGTTCGCCAAGCCGCATCTGACCTCGCTGGTCGCGCAGGCGCTGGCGCAATCGGGCCTCGCGGCAGCTCGGCTGGAGCTGGAGATCACCGAGAGCGTCTTCCTGAACGACGATCAGGAGTCGCACCGCCAGTTCGCCGCGCTGAAGGCGCTGGGCGTCCGGCTGGCGCTCGACGATTTCGGCACCGGCTATTCCTCGCTCGGCTATCTGCGCCACGCGCCGTTCGACAAGATCAAGATCGACCAGTCGTTCGTGCGCGGTGCGGGCAATGCGGGCAGCCGCAATGCCGCGATCATCCGCGCGATCGTGACCATGGCCGACACGCTGGGCATGGAAACCACCGCCGAGGGCGTCGAAATCCAGGACGAGATCGACCTGATCCGCAGTCTGGGGTGCAGCCATATCCAGGGCTTCGTCTATGGCAAGCCGATGGAGGCGGCCGACGTGCCCCAATCGATGCGCGAGCATGACGGCCATGCCACGCCGGTCGGCCTGAAATCCATTCGTCCCCCGCGCGTGAAAATCCTGCGCGCCGCCCAGATCCTGTCGAACAATGCGACGATCGACGTGCGCATCCGCGACCTGTCGACCGCGGGCGTCATGATCGAGGGGCTGCCACCCGCCTATGTCATAGGCGGGGCCGCCGTGGGCATCAGTATCGGCGGCGACACCCCCATCCGCTGCTATATCCGCTGGGAGCGCGAAGGGCGGGTCGGCCTGGCCTTTGCGACCCCGCTGCCCGAGAATCATCCCTGGCTGGACCATGGCCAGGATGCCGGAGAGGTGCAGCGCCGATCGGCATGATCGGCCTCCCGCAGAATCGGGGCGGGATAGGAACGCCGCGCCGGACGTTCGCGCCGTCATGACCTCCCCCACTCCGACTCCGGCCCCCACGCCGGAAGGCGCGTCGCCCCGGATTCCCGCGCTCAGCCTGATCTTCGGCTATGGTCCGGTGCTGGTCCTGCCGATCGCGGCGCTGGCCGCCTGGACGGGCATGCCGCTCGCGCTGCTGATCGGGCAGATATGGGGGGCGGCCATCCTCATCTTCCTGGCCGGGGTCGCGCGCGGCCTGAGCTTCTTCACGCCGGGCGGCACCCATGTTTCGCAGATGGCGACCATGGCCCTGCGCTTCTCGCTGGGTCTGCTGGCCTTGATCGCGGGGCCTTCGACCGGCTTCGGCCTGCTGATTCTGGGCTATGCCTCGATCGCGCTGACCGATCCCTGGCTGGCGAGCTGGGGCGGGGCGCCGGGCCATTTCGCGCGGTTGCGCCCCCCACAGATGGTGGTCGCGATTGTGGGGCTGATCGCGCTGTTCCTGCTTGCCCCGCGCTGATCCGACCGACCAAAAAATATTTTTAGGGACTTGCGCTTCCCGAACCCCGCAGACATCCATGCGTCGCGGCTTTTGGGCGGCCCGAACGCGCCCGCCATTCGTCGCAACCAACCCCCTCGCCACGCTTTACCCTCTTGCGGTGCCGCTCGGGATTTTCCACTAAGGATTGTGGAAGAGGCCGGGGACGCCCCCAAGCACTGGTAGGACGAGGTCATGCTCCCATGCATGATCGGATACGCGGAGAGCCCCGGAATCGGGGATTTCCCACTCCCCCTCGTCCCGATCGCGACGCGTGTGGCGCGTGGTGCCAAGGGCAGGATGCCGACTCGAACGGAACAAGAACAAAGGAGCGGCATCGGTGATGGATTTCAGGGATAGCCGGGATAGCGACATGACGACTGATATGCTCGAAAAGATGGCGGCGGACACGGCTCAGACGAGCGCCCCCGCGCCGACCCCGGCGGACACCAAGTCGGTGCACCCGCAACCCTATCCGGTCGAGGTCGACCATGCCCGCGACGCGCGGCTGACCGATTTCGGCAAGGAAACGCTGAACGACCGCTATCTCCTGCCCGGCGAAAGCTATCAGGACCTGTTCGTGCGCGTGGCGTCGGCCTATGCCGACAATGCCGAGCATGCGCAGCGGCTGTACGACTATATCTCGAAGCTGTGGTTCATGCCCGCCACGCCCGTCCTGTCGAACGGCGGCACGGGGCGCGGCCTGCCGATCAGCTGCTATCTGAACTCGGTGCCCGATAGCCTGGACGGCATCGTCACCACCTGGAACGAGAATGTGTGGCTGGCCTCACGCGGCGGCGGCATCGGCACCTATTGGGGCCAGGTGCGCGGCATCGGCGAGCCGGTCGGCCTGAACGGCAAGACCAGCGGCATCATCCCCTTCGTCCGCGTGATGGACTCGCTGACGCTGGCGATCAGCCAGGGTTCGCTGCGGCGCGGTTCGGCCGCCTGCTATCTCGACATCTCGCACCCCGAGATCGAGGAGTTCCTCGAAATCCGCAAGCCCAGCGGCGACTTCAACCGCAAGGCGCTGAACCTCCATCACGGGGTGCTGATCCCCGACGCCTTCATGGAGGCGGTGCGCGACGGTGCCGAATGGCATCTCAAGAGCCCGAAGACCGGCGAGGTCCGCAGCACCGTCGATGCGCGCGCGCTGTTCCAGAAGCTGGTCGAGACCCGTCTGGCGACCGGCGAGCCGTACATCGTCTTTGCCGACCATGTGAACAAGAACATGCCCAAGCATCACCGCGAGCTGGGGCTGAAGGTATCGACCTCGAACCTGTGTTCGGAAATCACCCTGCCGACCGGCATCGACCATAAGGGCAATGACCGTACGGCGGTCTGCTGCCTGTCGTCGCTGAATCTGGAAACCTGGGACGAGTGGAAGGACGACAAGCAGTTCATCGAGGACGTGATGCGCTTCCTCGACAATGTGCTGCAGGACTATATCGACCGTCACGAGCCGGGCATGGAGCGTGCCGCCTATTCCGCCAGCCGCGAGCGGTCGGTCGGCCTCGGCGTGATGGGCTTCCACAGCTTCCTCCAGGCGCGAGGGCTTCCCTTCGAGGGCGCGATGGCCAAGTCGTGGAACCTGCGGATGTTCAAGCATATCAACGCGCAGGTGAACCAGGCGTCGATGACGCTGGCGGTCGAGCGGGGCCCGTGCCCCGATGCCGCTGACGTCGGTGTGATGGAGCGTTTCAGCTGCAAGATGGCGATCGCGCCGACCGCGTCGATCAGCATCATCTGCGGCGGCACCAGCGCCTGCATCGAGCCGATCCCGGCGAACATCTATACTCACAAGACGCTGTCGGGATCGTTCTCGGTCAAGAACCCCTATCTCGAAAAGATCCTGATCGCGAAGTCGAAGAACTCGGATGCGGTCTGGAACTCGATCCTGGAACATGGCGGCTCGGTCCAGCATCTCGACTTCCTCAGCCAGGAAGAGAAGGACACGTTCAAGACCTCGTTTGAGATCGACCAGCGCTGGCTGCTCGAATTGGCGGGGGACCGGACGCCTTATATCGACCAGGCGCAGTCGCTGAACCTGTTCATCCCGGCGGACGTCGAGAAGTGGGATCTGCTGATGCTCCACTTCCGCGCCTGGGAGCTGGGCATCAAGTCGCTCTATTATCTGCGGTCGAAGTCGGTGCAGCGCGCCGGGTTCGCAGGGTCGGGCGGCGTCGAGGCGGACAACACGATCAGCGCGCCGAAGTTTGAGATCGGTGAGACGACCGATTACGACGAATGCCTGGCGTGCCAGTGAGGTAACGGCTGCCCAGCGGGAAGGCAGAGCCATGGCCCCTTACTCACCTAAACCTCCCTCTCCCCTTGTGGGAGAGGGAAGGGGCCCGCGGCTGCAGGCCGTGGGAAGGGTGAGGGGCAACGCCCAAGGCCTGACCAAGCGTCAGTTGCTTCCCGCTACAACAGTCACCCGGTCGCGTGAACTGCGGAAAAATGCTGGCGAATCAGAGCGTCGGCTATGGCGTGCCTTACGCGAAGCCCTGCCGGACATGAAGTTTCGCCGTCAGGTTCCGATAGGCTCGTACCACGCCGATTTCTGCTCACACGCTGCACGGTTGATCGTCGAGGTCGACGGCGACGACCATGCAATGAAGCTGAAGTGCGATGCCGCGCGCACCCGCTTTCTTGAACACGAAGGCTATGACGTGATCCGCTTCGCCAATGCCGATGTGATGACCAACCTCGACGGCGTCGTGACGGCGATCGGCGCGCGGATCGCGCATAAGCAAAAGGGCCGCCCGTGATGGACGGCCCCCTCACCCTCCCACGACCTTCGGTCGCGGGCCCCTCCCTCTCCCACAAGGGGAGAGGGACCGGGACATCACTCAGCCTCTTCGAACTGGTCGACGGCGTTCTGTGCGGTCGCCGACAGGCGGACCTTGTCGCCCTCGACCTCGGCGACCAGGCCGATCGGCAGGTAATGATGCTTGGCGCCCTGCCCGTCCTGGGTCTGGGGGCTGTCGTTCTTGGTCAGCTTGATGCGGTCGCCCTGGACGTGGTCGACGGTGCCGACATGGACGCCGTCCGCACCGATGACTTCCGCATGTTCCTTGATCTGGCTGGCATCGACCATTTTACGTCTCCTGTGTTGGGTTCGGGTTCGGAACGCGCAACGCCGGAAATGGTCGCATGACGGGGGCCACGATCATGTACGCCGTTGCGGCCATCTTAACCGGCATCGGCGCAACGCTGCTGCTGCAACTCCGCACAACCCGGTCGGAGCAGGGCCGCTATGCGCGTCTGATCGCGGGCACCATGTTCGCCATGGGCGGGATCATTCTCGCCGGTTTCGCCACCGCTCTGCACTCCTGGGCGAGCAGCGGCTGAACCGGCCTTCACCCTATCACCTCATCTGATTTGTATCCGGAGTAACCCCGATGCCTCTCCTCCAAGCCTCCAAGCAGTATAAGCCCTTCGAATACCCCTGGGCGTTCGAGTTCTGGAAGCGCCAGCAACAGCTCCACTGGCTGCCCGAAGAGGTGCCGCTGGGCGAGGACTGCCGCGACTGGGCGCAGAAGCTGACCGATCACGAGCGTAACCTGCTGACCCAGATTTTCCGCTTCTTCACCCAGGCGGACGTCGAGGTGCAGGACTGCTATCACGAGAAATACGGCCGGGTGTTCAAGCCGACCGAGATCAAGATGATGCTGACCGCGTTCAGCAACATGGAGACGGTGCATATCGCCGCCTACAGCCATCTGCTCGACACGATCGGCATGCCCGAGAGCGAGTACGGCGCCTTCCTCGAATATGCCGAGATGAAGGACAAGCATGATTACATGCAGAATTTCGGCGTCGACAGCGACGAGGACATCGCGCGCACGCTGGCAATGTTCGGCGGCTTCACCGAGGGCGTCCAGCTGTTCGCGTCGTTCGCGATGCTGATGAACTTCCCGCGCTTCAACAAGATGAAGGGCATGGGCCAGATCGTCAGCTGGTCGGTGCGCGACGAGAGCCTGCACTGCGAGGGCATCATCCGCATGTTCCACGCCTTCTGCCAGGAGCGCCAGTGCCTGACCAAGGCGGTCAAGGACGACATTGCCGATGTGTGCCAGACGACGATCCGCCTGGAGGACAATTTCATCGACCTCGCCTTCGAAATGGGCCCGGTCGAGGGGATGAAGCCCAAGGAGATCAAGAAGTATATCCGCTACATCGCCGACTGGCGTCTCGGCCAGCTGGGCCTGAAGCCGATCTACATGATCGACGAGCATCCCCTGCCCTGGCTGACCCCGCTGCTGAACGGCGTCGAGCATGCCAATTTCTTCGAAACGCGCGCGACGGAATATTCCAAGGCGGCGACGCGCGGCCAGTGGAACGATGTGTGGGACTCGTTCGACAAGCGCCAGAAGGCCAAGACCGGCAAGGCCGCCAACGAAGAGGCGAGCGAGACCGGCGACATGTTCTCGGCCGCAGGCGTCGCGGCGGAGTGAGCTTCGGAAAGGGCGGGCTTCGGCCCGCCCTTTTTTGTTTCGCGCGATGACGCGAGGGCGCGAAGAAGGTTGGTTCGCGTGAAGGCGCGGAGGGCGTAGAGAAGGCAGGGAACGCCGCCCGCTCCCCCGCTCCGTTCAGCCTGAGCGTAGTCGAAGGCCAAGGGACATCAGCGCCCCATACCCCTGACCACAGGACAAACCAAAAGACCGGCTGAAGTGGCGGACGTTATCCCGTGGCCTTCGACTACGCTCAGGCTGAACGGAGATAGGGATGGATCGTCTTCTGCCCTTGTTTTCTGCGCCCCGCGCGCCTCCGCGCGAACCAACCTTCTTCGCGCCATCGCGGCTTCGCGCGAACCCAACCTACCGCGCCGCCCGCGTCGGCGCATGAAAGTCCGCTGGCTTTCCCGCGATCCATCGCAGGAACCGCGCGATCTCCGGCTGCGCGCGCAGCACCGCAAAGTCCGCATAGCCTCGCGCCAATTCTACGTTGCTCAACGTCGCATGGATCGTCCGGTGGCAAATCGGGTGGACCGGCACCGTCTCGCGCCCGCCTTCGCTCTTGGGGACCGGGTGGTGCCACTCCACCTTCACCCCCAGCGGCCGAGCGCACAGCGCGCACGTCAGCGGCACAGCCCGCTCAACCCGCTCGGCGGCGGCCACCAGCCCCGCCTTTCGCTTCACCCGTCCGACCATGCGGCCGATATGGGAAGCGCAGCCCCATAAGAAAACGGGGTCCGGCATCGCTGCCGAACCCCGCTCCTTTACGCCAACTGGATCCGTAAGGGATCAGAAGTGTGCGACAACACCCGCCATCGGACGGAAGGAGTGCGCGTTGTCGAAGGTCGAGACTTCCATACGCAGACGCAGACCCGAATTGCCGGTCAGGCCGCCCAGACCGATGTCCTTAGGGCCGACTTCGGCGCCGACGCCGTAGACGGTCGCGTGATAGTCACGCTTCAGGTCGCCCTGGACGCCCGGAGCGAAGTTGTGGAAGTTGTTCCAGCGATAGCCGACCTTGCCGTAGAACAGGCCGCTCTCACCGGCGCGGAAGCCCGCGCGGCCATAGGCGCCATACTGCCAGTCGATGTCACCCGACACGCCCTTGGCGACCGCGCCCTCGGCACCGACGAACACCGGGCCCAGCGGAACGTTGAAGCCGACGATGCCCTCGACCAGCGCGCCGTCCAGGTTGTAGCCCTTGGGCTGCGCGGGGATGCCAGCGACGGTCTGGCGGTCGAACTGCTCCCAACCACCCATGATCGCCACGTACGGCTCGATACCGAAGGCGCGGGTGCCGTCGGGAGCGGTCGCGGTGTCAGCGGCCGGGGCCGGAGCCGCCGCCGTGTCGGTGGTGTTCATGTCCTGGGCCATGGCAGGCACGGCAACGAACGCAGCCGCCGCAGCGGCGACGAGGGAAAGCTTACGCATGTGAGATACCCTTCTCTTATTCTATGTGGGGCGGCGGATCGAACCGCTCAGCCCAGGCCCGCTTAACCGGCTAGACGCGCAGGGGTTGCACACGATTTGAGATTTTTGGTCGCCTTGCCGGAACCTGTGGCGCCAGAGCCACACTTCCTGTCATCAAGATGAACCAATTGGGGGCGGAATGCGGCAATGGCGGATTTCCGCCACTTTTCAGCCTCGTTTCCGTACCCCGTCCTTACCTCGCGGCGGTACAACGTACGGAATCACCCGTGGGGCGTGTCAAAACAACCTCACCCCCCTTGCCGCGCAGGTCGTGACCAAAACCGGCATAGTGGATGCCGGATGCGACACGCTGCCCCTCCAGCCGCATCTCCAGATCGTCTCCGAAGCGCACCAGCGCGCTGTCGTCGCGATTGTCGAAGCGCACCCAGAAGCTGCTGCCATTCTCGCACTGGAAGGTCGTCGAGACCATCGGCGGCAGGGTCGAGGCGGCACGCGGATCGGGCATGGTCGAACAACCGACCAACACGATCCCGCCCGCCGCCAGGGCGATCGGCAGGCCGTTCATGGCCGCAGGGCGGTGTCGTCGGCGTCGTCGATATCGCCGTCGGCCACCGTGTCGTCCTCGAAATCTTCCTGGAGATCGTCCTCGTCGATATCCTCGGCATCCATGTCGACCGAGGCATCGCTGGTCCCCACCGCTTCGGAGTCCATGTCGAGTTCGCCGATCGGCTCGTCCTCGACGCTGTCGTCGCCCAAATCGGGTTCGATATCGGTCAGCAGCACGCCGTCGCTGGGGCCGTCGCGCGTCACCTCCAGGATTTCGGCGCGCTGGCTTTCGTCATAGCCTTCTTCGTCCCAGCCATCGTCGCCGGGTCCCTGGCTTGGAACCTGATGTCCGCCCATCACTGCCTCCTCTTGAACTGTGGAGGGGGAACACGGGGGCGGGCCGGGCGGTTCCCCCGGCCTCGATCGGCAGACGTCAGGCGGGGCGGAACATCCGCCCGCGCTCGGTCGCAAAGACGAAGGCAAAGGCCGCGCATCCGGCGATCAGGAAGCCCAGGGTCAGCGGCTGCGTCGTCCCGTCATAGGCCTGGCCGATCCCGGCACCGATCACCGAGCCGATGGTGACGCTGGTAAAGCCCTGGACGCTCGATGCGGTACCGGCGATCCGCCCCATATTCTCCATCGCCATCGACGAGAAATTGGAGGTCGCCAGACCGAAGCACGCCATCGTGATCGCCTGGAGCACCGCGAAGACGATCAGCGACTCGCCGCCGAAATGCGCGATCGCAAGGTGGATCGCCGACACGACGATCAGGATCGTGACCGAGCTGTGGCTGATGAGGCGCGTGCCCAGCCGCATGACGATCCGCGAATTGAGCAGGTTCGCCGCCGCCATCGTGACCGAAGTGGTGGCGAAGATCAGCGCCAGCAGCTTTTCGCGTCCGAAGGTCTGCGCCATGATCGGTTGCACCGAATTGAGATAGCCATAGAGCGCCGCCATCAAGGCGGTCGCCGCCAGCGTATAGCCGAGCGACAGCCGGTCGCCGAGCGTCTCGCGCCAGCCGCCGACGATCCGCGAGGCGGAGATGGGCAGTTGCGCCTCCGCCGCCAGCGTCTCGGGCATGCGCAGCGAGAACCAGGCCAGGACCAGCGTCGCGAGCCCCGCGATCGTCCAGAAGATCAGCCGCCAATTGCCGAACAGCAGCACCAGCTCGCCGAAGGCAGGCGCCAGGATCGGCACGATCATGAACACCATGAAGGCGATCGACATGACCTGCGCCATGGCGCGCCCGTGATAGCAGTCGCGGACCAGCGCCACCGTCGCCACCCGTGTCGCCGCGATCGCCGCCCCCGCACAGACCCGCGCAACCAGCAACAGGGTAAAGCTGCCCGCGACCGCCGACGCCCCGTTGGCGATGATGTAGATGACGAGCGCGACGATCAGCACCCGCCGCCGTCCATAGCGATCGGCCAGCGGCCCATGCACCAGCTGCGCTACGCCGAAACCGATCAGAAACGCCGTGACGACGAACGGCCGCGCAGCAGGCGACGCCCCCAGCGCTTCCCCGATGGCAGGCAGCGCGGGCAGCATCGAATCGATTCCCAACGCGGTCAGCGCCATCAGCGCGGCGATCAGCAGAACGAACTCGACAAAGCCGATGGGCGCACCGGGGGGCTCGGCGGTGACGGGCGTCACCGGATCAACGGAACGGGATTCGGACATGATGGCTGCCACATAGGGGAGATGGACGGAGAGGGAAACCGGGAAAACCCGGCGGCCGCCTCATGGTTGCCCTTCCGACTTCCAAGGTCAGCCGGGTTTCACCGCGTCGTAATAATGATTCTGTCCTTCATCGATCAGGCGATCGGCCAGAAGCAGCCCGCACGCCTGCAACCGTTCCGCATAGGCCGACGCCCCCAGCGAACGGGAAACGCGCCCGGTCAGGCTGTCGCGCCATTCGCATCGCTGATGCGGGGCACTGAACAGGAAGCGTCCACCCGGTTCCAGCACCTTCGCCACCTTCTCCAGCAGCCTGCCTTGATCGGGCTCCGCCAACAGGAAGATCAAGCCGATCGCCACGACGCCGGCAAAGCGTCGCCCGAATAGCTCGCTGCCCTGCACCGGCTCGCAAAGGGCGGGCATTTCGGGAAAATGGGCGCGATAGGCGGCAAGGAGTGAGGATGACGCATCGATCCCCCATACCGAAAAGCCCTCGTCGACCAACGCCCGCGCGATCGGCATTCCGGAGCCGCAACCCAGGTCGAGGATCGCCGTCGATGGCGGGAAGGCGTCCATCGCCCAGCGGCGAACGATGTTCGCACCGACCTCCGAACGAACCGCCATGAACGTCTTCGCAACGGCATCCCAGCCTTCGGATGTGTCAGTCGTCACCGCATGGTTCCTTCCAGCATTGCCGCGCCCCTGGCACCGACAGCGCCATCCAACTGTTAAAGGCGGACATTCAGCGTGGCTAAAGCATAGCAGGCCGACAATCCCCGGTCAGCCATCTCGGCCCACAGGACGCGTAAGGAGTTTATCGCCATGTCCATCCTGTCCCGCTCGCCCCTCGCCCTCCCGCTGCTGGCGGCGCTGGCGCTGTCCGCTTGTGATCGGCCCAGCCAGGGCACGTCGATCACCGTCAACGGTTCGGACGGCGAAACGCTGGCGTCGGTCGATGGCAAGTCGGGCGAAGTGAAGCTGGCGCTGCCCGGCTTTTCGGGTGCGTTCAAGCTGCCCAAGGTGTCGATGGAGGCCGATAATTTCGAGCTGAACGGCGTGCACCTCTATCCCGGCTCGACGATCCGCAACGTCGATGTCGGCAATGGGCGCGACAAGGCGTTCACCATGACCTTCGACAGCCCGGCCGATCCGGCGACCGTGCGCGACTGGTTTCGCGACAAGATGGATCAGGCCGACTTCACCCTGACCGATCGGGGCGGCGCGCTGGTCGGCAAGACGGCGGAGGAGAAATCCTTCCGCCTCGATCTTCGCCCCGCGGGCGGCGATCGATCGACGGGGACGATCACGCTAGGCGGATGACGCACCCTGTTCGCGGATGACGGGCGCGTTATATAGAGGCCAGCCTATTCGTTTTTCTGGACATATCGCCATGACCGACACCCGCTCCGCCGAGGTTCCGACGCTCAGCCTCGCCGACCAGGACCGTGACCCCGAAGGCTTTGCCGCCGCGCTGGGCCAATCGTTCGAGCGGTTCGGCTTCGCGATCGTCGCCGATCACGGCGTCCCCGCCGACCTGATCGACCGCGCCTGGACGCAGACCAAGGCGCTGTTCGACCTGCCCGAGGATGAGAAGCGCGCTTACCATGTCCCCGGCGGCGGCGGCGCGCGCGGCTACACCCCGTTCAAGACCGAAATCGCCAAGGATGCCAAGGTCGTCGACCTGAAGGAATTCTGGCACGTCGGCCGCGAACTGCCCGAGGGCCACCCTTATGCCGACCGGATGCCCGCCAATATCTGGCCCGACCGGCCCGAGGGGTTTCGCGAGGATTTCGTCGAACTCTTCTCGGCCTTCGACCGGGCAGGCGACCGACTGCTCTCCGCCATCGCACGCCATCTGAAGCTGGAGCCGAACTGGTTCGACCCGGCGGTGAAGGACGGCAATTCGGTCCTGCGCCTGCTCCACTATCCGCCGATCCCGGCCGATGCCGAGGGTGTCCGGGCGGGGGCGCATGAGGATATCAACCTCATCACCCTGCTGCTCGGCGCCGAGGAAGCGGGGCTGGAACTGCTCGACCGCGATTCAGGCGAGTGGCTGGCCATCCGTCCGCCTGAGGGCGCGATGGTGGTCAATGTCGGCGACATGCTGCAGCGGTTGACGAACCATGTCCTGCCCTCGACCACGCACCGGGTGGTCAACCCGCCGGTCGAGCGGCGCAGCTTCTCGCGCTATTCGATGCCCTTCTTCCTGCACCCGGCGCCGGACTTTCTTATCAAGACGCTGCCGGGGACGGTGAGCGAGGGGCACCCGGATCGTTACCCGGAGCCAATCACCGCGCATGACTATCTGTTCGAGCGGCTGGTGGAGATCGGGTTGATTAAGAAGTGATAGGGCGGGCTCGGTGAGACACCCTGCCCTCCCCCATCCCCTCCCGCTTGCGGGAGGGGCGCGGCAAGAGCCTAGGTTTGAATTCAAATAACACCCCCGGAGACGGGGAAGGCATTCTTCTCCCCTCCCGCAGGCGGGAGGGGCTGGGGGAGGGCACGGGGTCTCACCGAGCCCAACCTCCTCAACATTCACCCCAAAATATGCATCAACAGCGGCTGCCCGACCAAGCTTTGGCTCCCGCGCAACCGCTCCAGCGCCTGCGCGACCGCGCGTTCCGGCCCTTCATGCGTCACGATGGCGATCATGACGCCACCGTCCGCCGCCTCGCCGCGCTGGATCAGGCTTTCGATCGACACCCCCGCATCACGCATCGCGGCGGCGATCTCGGCCAGGACGCCGACCTTGTCCTGCACCGTGAAGCGCAGATACGCCCGGCCGCGCCGTTCGCCGCTATCGGCCTTGGACGCCGGGGTCAGCTCGTGCGCAGGCATGGCGAAGGATGCGCCATATTCACCGCGCGCGATGTCGATCAGGTCGGCGACCACCGCGCTGGCGGTCGGGCCGTCGCCCGCGCCCGCGCCCTGGAACAGCAGGCGGCCGACGAAATTGCCCTCCGCGACGACGGCGTTGGTCGAGCCGGTGACATGCGCCAGCGGATGGTCGAGCGGCACCAGATGCGGGTGCACCCGCTGGAACAGGCCGTTCGCCCCCTCCTCCGCGACGCCGACCAGGCGGACGCGGTAGCCGAGCGCCGCCGCCTGCGCGATATCGGCGGCCAGCACATGGCGCACGCCGCCGATCGCGACGTCGTCGAAGGCGGGCTGGGTACCGAAGGCGATGGCCGCCAGGATCGACAGCTTGTGCGCCGCATCGACGCCGTCGATATCGAAGCTGGGGTCCGCCTCGGCATAACCCAGCGCCTGCGCCTCCGCCAAGACCTCGGCGAAGTCGCGGCCTTCGGCCTCCATCTTCGACAGGATGAAATTGCAGGTGCCGTTGAGGATGCCATAGACGCGCGCAATGGCATTGGCGGCCGCGCCCTCGCGCAGGCCCTTGATGACCGGAATGCCGCCCGCGACCGCCGCCTCGAACTTCAGCGCGGCGTTGGATTCCTCGGCCTTCTGCGCCAGTTCCAGCCCGTGATGGGCCAGCATCGCCTTGTTGGCGGTCACGAAACCGCGTCCCGCCCCCAGCGCCGTGCGTGCGAGCGTCAGCGCCGGGCCGTCCGACCCGCCGATCAGCTCGACCACGACATCGGCGTTCGGGTGCGAGGCGAGCGCGGCGGTGTCGTCCACCCATTCGAAGCGCGACAGGTCGACGCCCCGATCCTTGGTCCGGTCGCGCGCGGACACGGCGACGATTTCGATGGGGCGACCGGCGCGCCGGGTAATCAGGTCACGGTTCGCATCGAGCAGGCGAATGACGCCGCCCCCCACCGTGCCCAATCCCGCCAAAGCCACTCGCAAAGCATCGCCCATCGTCCAAATCCCGTATCGGAGCGTTTGTTGAGTGCAGGCCGGTAGCGGATAGAAACGGTCGCTGTCGAGCCGGTCAGCGACCTTTTATTGCTCGAATGGGGCAATGCCGCTAAAGGCCGTTCATGATCTCCCCCGATTTCGTGGTCATCGACGTCGAAACCGCCTGTTCGCGGACCAGCAGCATCTGCCAGATCGGCATCGTCGGCTATGCCGCGGGCGTCGAAGTGCTCACCTATGAAACGCTGGTCGACCCGTGCGACGAGTTCAGCGCGTTCAATGTCGCCATCCACGGCATCACCGCCGACCATGTGCTGGGCAAGCCGAATTTTGCCGCGCTGCATCCCGAACTGGCGGGGCATCTGGCCGGGCGGGTGACGGTGGCGCATTCGAGCTTCGACAAGGGCGCGCTGGGCCGCGCGTGCGAGCGCGACGCCCTGCCGCCCATCGCCGCGCGCTGGCTGGACAGTGTGACGATCGCGCGGCGCGCCTGGCCGGAGCTGCCCAATCACAAGCTCAATACGCTGGCGGCGTTCCTGGAACTGGAGCACCGCCACCATGACGCGCTCAGCGATGCGCGCGCAGCGGGTCAGGTCGTGCTGCGCGCGATGGCGGAGACGGGCATGACGCTGGCCGACTGGTTCCTGCCGCCACCCTCCGCTCGCTCGCGACGCCAGGTCCGGCGCGGCTGATGAAGTCCAATAATCTCCCCTCCCCTGGAGGGGAGGGGCGGAGGGCGGTGCGCTTCGACAGGTACGCAGCCTGAGAACAGGCCCCCATTCCTCCCTTGATTCCTCTGCGAAGGTCCGCACGTCGCCTAGAGCATGATGACATGAGATGAACTCACCCCTCCCCTCCAGGGGAGGGGCCGGGGGTGGGGCGCCTCCGCAAGCGTGCGGCCCGTGGCGAGGCCCCACCCCAACCCCTCCCCAACCCCTCCCCTGAAGGGGAGGGGCTCGCCTTGGTTCAACGCAACGTCATCACGGTCTAGGAAAATGTATTACCCCGGCGGAGGCTGGGGTCCAGTTGGGCAACCATAAGAGTAACTTACCGTCGCCCCGCAAATGGATCCCGGCCTTCGCCGGGATGGCGGAGAGGGAGTTTTGCAGAGAAATCCTCCCTTGGACGGGAGGGGCTCGGCATTCGCGCAAATTCAGGGCTCCAGATGCCCCCGAGGCCCGGCATCGTCGAGCGCGATCGGCACGCGCCGGCTCTTGTCGCGCATCTTGTCGACGATCCTGCTGATCCCGATCCGCGCCTCGTTGGCGAGCAGCAGGGCGGGAGTGAGGACGTCCATGCCGACCTGACATCCTGCCTGCCGCGCCGCGCAAGGTGTACCGGCGGCCGCCAGCGCGCCCGCGCCGGTCAAGTCGGGATTGGACATCAGCGGCTTGGCGGGCGGCGCGTCCGGATCATGTGGCAGCCGGTCATTCCCCAACCGCCGCCCACAGACCAGAATATCCGCCTCCGTCCCGGCCGAGGGCGGACAGGGATCGCGCGTCAGGATCGAAAAACGCTCGGTCCCCGGCGGCGGAGCGGCGGGCGCCGCCTGCAAGGCGATCAGCAACAGCGGGATCATCGCGCATCCCCCTTGGTCACGGCGCGGGCTGGCGCAGGGTGGGTTTGCCGCCGCTCCCCCGCGCGTTGGTGTCCATCGTCACCCCGGCCATGCCGCCACCGACCTGAAAGGGCGACAGATCCTTGACCGGCGTGGTCCGGGCGAGCAGCCGGGTACGCTCCTCCATCACCCCTTCATGACGGGGATCGCCGGGTTCGGGCGGCAGTGCGAAGGGGATGCGGAAGCGATCCGCATTACGGCGGCCGCAGACCGTGATGTCGGCGTGGTTGGGATCATAGACGCAGCGTGTCTCGACACTGGTCAACTGGCGAGTCTTCGCCATGATCGTATCGACCGAGGGCGGCGGCGCATCCTCGCCCTGCCCCGACAGTCCCGCCATCACCATGACTAGCATCGTCGCAATCATGACGCCCTCCCGGCATCGCCCGCTCGTGCCTGAAGGCCGGGGCGGGGCGATCATGCCGCTTTTCCGGGCCGACCGCCAGCGCCGAAAGAGTCCCGCTTTCGCTCAGGGTTCGAGATGCCCCTGCGGCCCCGGCCCGTCGAGCGCGATCGGCACCCGGTTGCTCTTGTCGCGCGCCTTGTCGAACAGCTTGCTGAGGCCGACCCGCGCCTCGTTGGCGAGCATCAGCGCAGGGGCGACCAGATTGAGCTGCGAGGAGCAACCCCATTGGGTGGCCGCACACGGCGTCCCCTCCGCACGCAAAGCGCCGATGCCCGTCATGGCAGGATTCGAGGGCATCGGACGATCGGACGGTGCGTCACGCAATTCGGGCGCGCGGTCGCTTCCCGGTCGACGACCACAAACGACGACGTCCTGCTTGGCGTCCGCCGATGCCGGGCAATCCGGGAGAAGGATGGAAACCCGCTCATGCCCCGGCGACGGAGCGGCGGGAACGGCCTGCACGGCGACCAATAACAGGGGCAGCATCGGCGATCCTCCTCGGTTCGGCGAACCTAGCGCCCATCGCCGCCGCTAATCAATCGCGGTGCGGAACAGGGTGCGCGGCTTGCTGGTGCAATATTTGTCGCCGACCACCGCGCAATAGGTCCCGTCATTGGCAAAGGCGCGCGCCTTGGAATCGGTCGGCACCACATGGCTGGGGGTCAGGCGATAGGGCGAGGGACGCTTGTCGCCGTGACAGCGGGACAGGGTGCAGGCGGGCGTCAGGCGCGGCAAGGACAGCTTCTGTTCTCCATCCGCCATCGGGGCAGCCCATAACAACAGCAACGGCACCATCGTCTCTCTCCCCTTTGAATATCGCGCTTCGCCCCTTTGTACCTTGTCAGTCCTGCCCGACCGGCGCGATGCCCAGACGGGGTATCTCGATCGCGGGGCAGCGGTTCATCACGACCTTCAAACCAGCGGCTTCGGCTCGCGCGGCGGCCGCTTCGTTGACGACGCCCAGCTGCAGCCAGACCGCCTTGGCGCCGATCGCGATCGCCTCATCCACCACATCCCCGGCCGCCTCGGATCGACGGAAGATATCGACGATGTCGATGGGATCGCCCAGTTGAGCCAGTTCGCGAAAAACGAACTCGCCATGCACATGCTCGCCGGTGATCTGCGGATTGACCGGGATCACGCGGTAGCCATGGTCCTGCAGGCGCTTCATAACGCCATAGGACGGCCGATCCGGCCGATCCGACGCGCCGACCAGCGCGATCGTCCGCGCATTCGCCAACAGCTCGCGAATATCGTCATCAGCGGTCAACGGCATCGGCTATCCCCTTGTTGCCCACCGGCGCCGGACATTTTCGGGCAGGGGCGGCAGGCTATCGCAGTCTAACGCCCCGCCGCCATGCCGGTTTCATCATGCCCGAGCGAGCCATTCAACAACCTTGTCCGCCAGTGGCGAAAAGACCGTGTCGCCCTCGCCCGCCGCCGGAGGCCGGCCCGCATCAGAGGCGGTGCGAATCGCGATGGTCAGCGGCACCCGGCCCAGGAACGGAATGCCCAGCTCGGCGGCGGCCGCCTCCGCCCCGCCCGAACCGAACGGGTCGGAGATGCCACCGCAATGCGGGCAGCAATAGCCCGCCATATTCTCGACCAGGCCGATGATCGGCACCCCCGCCTTGGTGAACAGGTCGATCGCGCGGCGTGCGTCGATCAGCGCCAGATCCTGCGGCGTCGAGACGATCACCGCGCCCGCCGGGCGATGCTTCTGTACCATGGTCAGCTGTACGTCGCCGGTGCCGGGCGGCAGGTCCAGGACCAGCAGCTCGGTCGCGCCCCAGTCGCCGTCGACCAGCTGGCTCAGCGCGCCCGCCGCCATCGGCCCCCGCCACGCGATCGCCTTGTCCGGCTCGACCAGCTGGCCCATCGACAGCAGCGAGACGCCATAGGGCGTGGGCACGGGTTGCAGCTTGCCGTCCTGCGCGACCGGCTTCACGCCCTCCGCCGCCATCAGGCGCGGTTGCGACGGGCCATAGATATCGGCGTCGACCAGGCCGGTCTTGCGGCCAGCCCTCGCCAGCGCGATGGCGAGATTGGCCGACAGGGTGGACTTGCCCACCCCGCCCTTGCCGCTGGCGACCGCGATGATGCGACGCTCGCGCTTCTCGGCGGTCAGGACGACACGGACATCCTCGGCCCCCGACTGGATCGCGGCGGCCTTTACCTCTTCCTCCAGCGCGTGGCGGCCCGCGCCGTCCAGGCCGGTGGTGTCGAGCACGACCCCCGCCCGCGCGCCCTCCATCCGTACATTCGCGCGCTTGCCCGCCACCGCGGCGACCGCCGCCTTTACCGTCTCGATGATGCTCATGCGCGGCAGATAGGACGCGATGCGCGGCTTGGCACTGTTTTTGTCGGCGAACCGTTCCTATAACGATGAACATGAGAAAGCTGACGGGCCGGTTTCAACGCCCCCCCATTCTGGCCGCGAACACGCCAAAGGGCCCCTGGGGCGGGTCCGGCGATGACCCCGACAATGGTCCCCGCAACCCCTGGGCGGTGCCGCCGGGCGGCCGCAAGGCGCCGGGCAAGCCCACCGCGCTGGACGAATTCATCCGCAAGGCGCGTGGCTCCGGCGGCGGCGGCCCCGGTGAAGGGCCAGGCGGATCGGGCAGTGGTTTCGGCGGGCTTCCCGGCGCACCCGGCGGGCGGACGCTCTGGGCGATCGGCGCGGCGATCCTGATCGTCGTCTGGCTGCTCTACACCTCGATCCACCCGATCGGCCCGCAGCAGCGCGGCGTCGTCACCTATTTCGGCCGCTATACCGGCATCCTCGATCCGGGCATCCAGATCACCGCGCCCGCGCCGTTCGCCAATGTCCGGGTGCTGGACGTGCAGAAGATCCGCACCGAGAATTTTCCGGAAGGCTCGGGCCAGAATCTGGTCCTGACCAACGACCAGAACATCATCGACCTGACCTATTCGGTGCGCTGGGACATCGCCAATCCGGCCGATTATGCCTTCCGTCTGGCCCAACCTCAGCAAACCGTCCGGGCGGCGGCCGAAAGCGCGATGCGCGCGGTGATCGCCGACACCTCGCTCGACCAGGCGCTGGGATCGGGGCGCACCGGCATCGAACAGCGGGTGCAGGAACTGACCCAGTCGATCCTGAACGAGTATCGCTCGGGCGTGCGCATCCAGGGCGTGGCGATCAAGCAGGCCGCCCCGCCGCAGCAGATCGTCGACGATTTCAACAAGGTGACGGTGGCGCAGCAGCGTGCGGTCGCGGACGTCAACCAGGCGCGCTCCTATGCGCAACAGGTGGTGGCCCGCGCCCAGGGTGAGGCAGCGCAGTTCGACAAGGTGTATGAACAGTATCGCCTGGCCCCCGAAGTGACCCGCCGCCGCATGTATTACGAGACCATGGAGGCCGTGCTGGCCAAGTCGGACAAGACCATCGTCGAGACGCCGGGCGTCGTGCCCTATCTGCCGCTGTCCAAGGCGCAGCCCCGGCCGCTGCCGCCCGAGATCACCGCGACCGCTCCCGCTACGCCAGCCGCCGGTTCCGGTCAGGGGGGTGGCCAGTGAACGGCCTGAACGCACGCAACCCGATCGTGCTGGGCGTCGCCCTGCTGGTCGCGGTCATCATCGCGGCTTCGACCTTCGCGATAGTACCGGAAACCAAGCAGGCGGTGATCTATCGCTTCGAACAGCCGCGCCGGGTGGTCAACGGCTATCGGCAGGGCGAACAGCTGGGCGATAGCGGCGCGGGCCTGATCGCGCGCATCCCGTTCGTCGACCGGATCGTCTGGGTCGACAAGCGCGTGCTCGACCTCGACCTGGAAAAGACCCAGGTGCTGTCGACCGACCAGCTGCGCATGAATGTCGACGCCTTCGCCCGTTTCCGCGTGATCGATCCGCGCCGCATGCTGGCGACGGCGGGCAGCGTGGACGGCGTCATCAACCAGCTTCGCCCGATCTTCGGTTCGGCGCTGCGCAACGAGTTGGGCAAGCGTCGGTCGTCCGAACTGCTCAGCCCGGAGCGTGGCCAGGTGATGGACGCGATCCAGGTGCGGCTCGACCGAATCGCGCGCCAATATGGCGTCCAGATCGTCGACGTCCGCATCAAGGAAGCCGAACTGCCCGAGGGCACGCCGCTCGACAGCGCGCTCGCCCGGATGCGCACCGCCCGCCAGCAGGAAGCGATCACCATCGCCGCGCAAGGGCAGAAGCAGGCGCAGATCGTGCGGGCGGACGCCGATGCCGAAGCCGCGCAAATCTATGCCCAGGCGTTCGGCAAGGATCCCGGCTTCTACGACTTCTATCGTGCCATGCAGTCCTATCGCCATACCTTCGGCGCGGACGGCTCGAACCAGGAACACGGGTCGACCCAGATCATTCTGTCGCCCGAGAACAGCTATTTGAAGGAATTTACCGCGCCGGGCCGATAGGTGGACAATTCACCTTTCCGCTCGTTCATATTCAAGCGTCGTTCAGCCTGGCCGTGGCAAATAGGTCACGGTCAAACTGAATTTTCTTTGAGAGGACCCTAGCCCAGTGCGCTACGCCTACGCCATTACCAGTGCGCTCCTCCTCGGTGGCGCGACCGCGACCCTGGCCCTTCAGCCCGGGACCGCCCAGGTCGCGCAGAACGAACCCGGGGCGATCCAGGCAGTCGCCCCGCGCGCCGGTGCGCCGATGAGCTTTGCCGACATGGTCGCCAAGCTCCAGCCCGCCGTCGTCAACATCTCGACCAAGCAGTCGATCACCACCAAGCAGCAGGCGAACCCCTTTGCTGGTACGCCGTTCGAGGGCTTTTTCGGCCAGTTCGGCGGTCAGGCCGGGCCGCAGCCGCAAAAGCGTGAGGGCATGTCGCTGGGCTCGGGCTTCCTGATCTCGCCCGACGGCTATATCGTCACCAACAACCACGTCATCGCGCCGGGCGCGGCGGGCGCGTCGGTCGATTCGATCACCGTCACCCTCAACGACCGCAAGGAATATACCGCCAAGGTCGTCGGCCGCGACGAGACCTCCGATCTCGCGGTCCTGAAGATCGACGGCAAGAACCTGCCCTTCGTCCGCTTCGGCGATTCGTCGCGCGCGCGTCCGGGTGACTGGGTGCTGGCGATCGGCCAGCCCTTCGGCCTGTCGAGCACCGTCACCGCCGGTATTGTCTCGGCGGTACACCGCGTCACCGGACAGGGCGGTGCGAACGACCGCTTCATCCAGACCGACGCCGCGATCAACCAGGGCAATTCCGGCGGCCCGATGTTCGACATGAACGGCAACGTCATCGGTATCAACAGCCAGATCTATTCGCAGTCGGGCGGCAATATCGGCATCGGCTTCGCCATCCCGGCGGAGGACGCCAAGCCGATCATCGACCGTCTGATGAAGGGTCAGAAGATCGAGCGCGGCTATCTGGGCGTGCAGATCGGTGGCCCGGTCACCGACGATGTCGCGGCTTCGCTCGGCGTGCCCAAGGGCCAGGGCGAGATCATCGCGAAGGTCGAACCCAATGGCCCCGCCGCCAAGGCCGGCCTGAAGGCGTTCGACGTCGTGACGAAGGTCAACGGACAGTCGGTGACCCCCGACCAGACCCTGTCCTATCTGATCGCAAACGTGCCGCCGGGCGGCCGCGTCAACCTGGAGGTGCTGCGCAACGGCAAGCCGGTATCGGTCACCGCCACCGCCGCGACCCGCCCCTCGAACGAGGAACTGCGCTCGACCATGGGCGACGGCTCGGATGCCTTCCCCGACCAGGATGACGATGCGCAGACCACCCCCACCCCCGGCGGCGGCCTGGGTCTGGCAGTACAGGCCCTGACGCCTGCGATCGCGCGCGCGATCAACGTCGATCCGTCGACGCAGGGCGTGGTCGTCGCGGCGGTCGATCCGTCGAGCGATGCGGCGTCCAAGCTGAAGCGCGGCGACGTCATCACCGCCGTCAACGGCACGCCGATCCGCAGCGCCGCCGACCTCCAGCAGGTCGTCGCCGCCGCCAAGGCCGCGGGCCGTCCGCAGGTGCTGGCGCAGATCACCCGCGGCAAGATCGCAGGCGCGCTGATCCCGCTGCGGATCAAGTAACCCGCACGCTCTTTACGGGCAGGCACGAAAGGCCGTCGCATCCCAGGGGTGCGGCGGCCTTTTGCTATTCCCGTCCCCATTCACCGCGATAATATGCGCACCATGGACGGCATCTTCATCGGCATGGGTGGCGGCAAGCCACAGGCAATCGACCTCAAGCGCGCGAACCGGCACGGCCTGATCGCGGGCGCGACCGGCACCGGCAAGACGGTGACGCTGCAGACGATGGTCGAGGGCTTTTCGCGCGCCGGGGTGCCCAGCTTCGTTGCCGACGTGAAGGGCGACCTGTCGGGCCTGGGCCTGGCCGGATCGGCGATGGGCAAGACCCATGCCGCCTTCGCCGCCCGCGCCGCCGAACTGGGAATGACCGACTGGGCCTATGACGCGGCGCCTGTGCAGTTCTGGGACCTGTTCGGAACCCAGGGCCATCCGGTTCGCGCGACCGTGTCGGAGATGGGGCCGCTGCTCCTCGCGCGCATGATGGGCCTGAACGAGACGCAGGAGGGCGTGCTGACCATCGCCTTCCACGTCGCGGACAAGGAAGGACTGCTGCTCCTCGACCTGGACGATCTCCAGGCGATGCTGGCCGAATGCGCCGCGCGGGCGGACGAGCTGACCACGACCTACGGCAATGTGTCGAAACAGTCGGTCGGCGCGATTCAGCGCGCGCTACTCCAGTTGCGCACGCAAGGGGGCGAGCATTTCTTCGGCGAACCCGCGCTCGAACTGAGCGACCTGATCGCCACCGACGATGCGGGGCGCGGGGTGGTCAACATCCTGGCCGCCGACCAGCTGATGGCCAGCCCCAAGCTCTATGCCACCTTCCTGCTCTGGCTGCTGTCCGAATTGTTCGAGCAGCTTCCCGAGATCGGCGACCCCGACAAGCCCAAGCTGGTCTTCTTCTTCGACGAGGCCCATCTGCTGTTCGACGAGGCCGCGCCCGCCTTGGTCGACACGATCGAGCGCGTCGTGCGGCTGATCCGGTCCAAGGGCGTCGGCGTCTATTTCATCACCCAGAATCCGATCGACGTGCCCGACAAGATCGCCGGGCAGCTGGGCAACCGGGTCCAGCACGCGCTGCGCGCCTTCACCCCGCGCGATCAGGCGGCGGTACGCTCGGCCGCCGAGACGTTCCGCGCGAACCCCGGTGTCGATGTCGCCACCGCCATCACCGAGCTCAAGGTCGGCGAGGCGCTGGTCTCGCTGCTCCAGCCCGACGGCTCGCCCTCGCCGGTCGAGCGCACGCTGATCGTCCCGCCGCGCAGCCGGGTCGGCCCCGCGACACCCGAGGAACGCAAGGTGCTGGTCGAGACCGACGCGGTCGGCACCAAATATGACGAGGCCATCGACCGCGAGTCGGCCGAGGAACTGCTCGCCGCCAAGACGCAGGAGGCGGCCGCCGCGGCCGCCGAGGCCAAGGCGGCGACCGAAGCCGACAAGCAGGCGGCGCAACAGGCCAAGGCGGACGCAAAGGCCGCCAAGGAGGCCGAACGCGCCCGCATCGCCGAACAGCGCGCCGCCGCGAACTCGCCCTGGGCCAAGATGGCGAGCAGCGCGGCGCGCTCGGCCAGTTCCTCGATCGGGCGACAGGTCGCCAACGAGATCGGCAAGCAGGTGTTCGGCGGTGGATCGCGGCGGCGATCGAACAGCGCGGGCGGGGGGATCGTGGGCGCGGTGGTGCGCGGCGTGCTGGGGAATCTGTTTCGGGGGTAATGCTTCCCCCTTCCAGCACCGCCACCCCAACCTCCGTTCAGCCTGAGCGACGTCGAAGACCACGGGATCGGTCCCCCTCGATGGAATGGGTCGCGCGAAGGCGAAGGCACCGCCCTCACCCTTCCCACCCGCCGGGGCGGGGCCCTTCCCTCTCCCGCTGGGAGAGGGAGGGAGCGAGGGAGGCGTCTCAGATTGTGAGGACATTGCCTTGAACCAATGTAAGCCCCTCCCCTTCAGGGGAGGGGTTGGGGTGGGGCCTCACCACAGGCCACACGTTTGTGGACACGCCCCACCCCCGGCCCCTCCCCTGAAGGGGAGGGGTGCGTTCATCTCATGTCATCTTGCTCGATCGCCAGAAGGGTGAGGGTCGGCGGCGATGGAGTCCCTGGGCCTTCTACCTCGCTCAGGCTGAACGGAGGTTGGGGTGTAAATTCCCCGCCCCTGCTAAGCGAAGTCGAAGCCCACGCCCGCCACGAAACGCTAGGCGAGCGCCCCGCACTCTGCCACATCTGCGCGCATGAGCCGTACCCCGACCACGACCGCCCCCATCGCCGAGCTGACCCTTCGCGGTATCGCGCTGGGCGGGATCATCACCCTGCTGTTCACCGCCGCAAACGTCTATCTGGGTCTGAAGGTCGGGCTGACCTTCGCCACCTCGATCCCGGCGGCGGTCATCTCGATGGCGATCCTGCGCTACCTGCCGAACAGCTCGGTGCTGGAGAATAATATCGTCCAGACGGTCGCCTCGGCGGCGGGGACGCTGGCGGCGATCATCTTTGTGCTGCCCGGTCTGGTCATGATCGGCTGGTGGCAGGGCTTTCCCTACCTCCTGACCGCCGGGATCACCGCGACGGGCGGCATATTGGGCGTCATGTTCTCGGTCCCCTTGCGCCGCGCGCTCGTCGTCGACACCGACCTTCCTTACCCCGAAGGCCGAGCCGCCGCCGAAGTGCTGAAGGTCGGCGCGGGCAGCCGCGAGGGTGAGGCGGAGAGCGCGACCGGGCTGCGCCTGATCGTCGTCAACGCCATCGCCTCGGCCGCCTTCGCGGTGCTGACCCAGACCAAGCTGGCGGTCGCGGAGGCCGCCATCTGGTTCCGTACCGGCGCGGGCGCGACCGGGATTTCGGGCGGGCTTTCTTTCGCGCTGATCGGCGTCGGGCATCTGGTCGGCCTGTCGGTCGGCATCGCGATGCTGGCGGGGATCGCCATCGGCTGGTGGGTCGCGCTACCCATCCTCACCGCCATGTCGCCCTCGGCCGGGCCAGTCGCCGAATGGGCAGGCGGAGTCTTCAGTCGCGATGTGCGCTTCCTGGGTGCGGGCGTCATCGGCGTGGCGGCGATCTGGACACTTCTGAAGATCATCGGGCCGGTCATCGGCGGCATCCGCTCCTCGCTGGCCGCCGCCTCCGCCAAGCGCGACGGCGCGGTGCTGGCAATCGGTGAACGCGACCTGCCGATCGGGATCGTCACTGCCGTCGCGCTGGCGACGCTGGTGCCGATCGCGGGGCTGCTCTGGTCGGTAATCGCGGGCGGGCCGCTGGCGGCGTCAGGCGTTGCGCTGATCGGTGGTGCGCTGCTGTTCATCCTGCTCATCGGCCTCGTGATCGCGGCTGTCTGCGGCTATATGGCGGGCCTGATCGGGGCGTCGAACAGCCCGGTATCTGGGATCGGCATCCTGTCCGTCCTGGCCGCCGCTTTGCTGCTGGTCGGGCTGTTCGGGCGCGGTACCCCGCCCGAGACGACCCAGGCGCTGGTCGCCTATGCCCTGATCGTCACCGGCATTGTGTTCGGCGTTGCGACCATTTCCAACGACAATCTCCAGGACCTGAAGACCGGCGAGCTGGTCGGCGCGACGCCGTGGAAGCAGCAGGTGGCGCTGATGATCGGCGTCGTCTTCGGCAGCCTGGTGATCCCGCCGGTGCTCGACCTGCTCAACGCCACGCTGGGCTTTGCGGGCACGCCGGGCGCGGGACCGAACGCGCTGTCGGCACCGCAGGCCGCGCTGATCTCCGCGCTGGCCAAGGGTGTGCTGGGTGGCGACCTGAACTGGACGATGATCGGCGTGGGTGCGCTGGTCGGCGTCGGCGTGATTGTCGTCGACGAGCTGTGCGGCAAGCTCGGCTGGCTGCGCCTCCCCCCGCTGGGCGTGGGGCTGGGCATCTATCTGCCCATGTCGGCGACATTGCCCGTCGTGGTCGGTGCGGTGATCGGCCACGCCTATGACCGCTGGGCCAAGCGCAGCGCGAACCCGGAGGCCGCCGAGCGGCTGGGCGTGCTGGCCGCGACGGGGCTGATCGTGGGTGAGAGCCTGTGGGGCGTGGGCTTTGCGGGGATTGTGTACCTGACCAACTCGGACGCGCCGCTGGCACTGGTCGGAGACGGTTTCGCCACCCCCGCGCTGGTCGGGGGGACGATCCTGTTCCTGGGAATCGTGGCGGCGCTGTATCGCTATACCCGCCGTCAGGTCGTGAGCCTGCCGCCAGCGGTGCGCTGATCCTTATCACAGGAACTGGCGGTCATTCCTCCCCTGTAAGGGGAGGTGGCAGGCTGAAGGCCTGACGGAGGGGTGTTACCCTATCGATAGCGGGGATACCCCTCCACCATCCTTCGGATGGTCCCCCTCCCCCTAAGGGGGAGGAAGAGATAAGTCTCAATGGCGCGGGACGGCACCCGCACCACTTGGACATCACATCGCGGCGAGCAACTCGCTGATCTTCACGAACGCAAAACCGATCGAGCTGTCCGCGATGCCGTAAGGCAGGAACAGGGAATCGCCGTGGCGGATCGCGCCGCAGGAATAGACGACGTTGGGCACATAGCCCTCGCGGTCCTGATCCTTGGCGGCCAGGATCGGCTGCTTCGTCCGGCCGAGCACCTTGGACGGATCGTCCTTGTCGAGCAGCGCCGCGCCGATCGAATATTTGCGCATTGCGCCGACGCCGTGGGTCAGCAGCAGCCAGCCCTCGTCCGTCTCGATGGGCGGGCCGCAATTGCCGATCTGCACCAGCTCCCACGGATAGACGGGGGTCAGGATCTTCTCGCCCTCGTCCCAGTGCGTCAGCGAGTCGGACTTGAGCAGGAACAGATTCTCGCCGTCCTGCCGCCCGATCATCATATATTGCCCGGCGACCTTGCGCGGGAAGAGCGCCATGCCCTTGTTGCGCGCAGCCGCGCCGGTCATCGGCACGAGGTCGAACGCCCGGAAGTCGCGGGTTCGCATCAGTTCGGACTGGATGCCCGAGCCGTCATAGGCGGTGTAGGTGCCGATCCACTCGACCGCGCCGTCGTCATGCGTGAACTGGACGATGCGCATGTCCTCCAGACCCTTGGACTGGGCCTGGGTGATCGGGAAGATGACGGTGCCCGACAGCGTTGAGTCGCGGTGGCGATGCACCGTGATCGGGCCGCTCGGCACATCCTCGTCGCCCCAGCCATGCACGTCGGTCGCGGTCGCGAAGGGCGGCTCGGGCGCGAGGCGCAGCTGGTTCTGGTCGTTGATGATGCCTTCGCGGAAGGCGACCGAGGAGATATGCCCCTCGCCCACCGCGCGCATCGACATCAGGATACGCTGCGACCCCGGCTGGATGCCGGTCTGGTCGAAATGCGGCACCGCCGACGGGTTCATCAGCGCGGCCGCGGCATAGCTGTATTCGTGGCAGAAATAGGCGCCGATCAGCTGACGCTTCTCGTCGCTGATCTTCGATCCGTCCAGCTTCAGCAGATCCTCGATCTGGTCGTAACGGGTCATGAAGACGCGCCGCGTCTGCCAATGCCGCGCCTCGAAATCCTTCAGCACGGTTTCCAGCTGGTCGCGGGCTTCCTGCGGCGACATGGCCAGGACCTCGCCGACCAGCCGCTCGGTGCGGCTGGGCGGTGCACCGTTGCCGCCGCCCCAGGCAATATGAAACGGCCGCACCACGACGCGCGAAGGGTCGGCATGAAGCCGCAGCCGGTGGTTGAAAAGATCCATCGCGCTACCGTCTCGCCACTTTACCTAAAACGCTCATCACACCCCCGAAACATGACAGCATGTCAGGCAATGTGACGATCGGCTCCTGCCATGGATGACGCGGAATGGCAAAGCCTGGCTATCGCGCAATTGGCGAGTTGCAGCGCTAGGATGGACTCGGCACCCTGGTTGCGATTGAGGCCGGTGGGCATCAGGCCGTCGAAACAGCCGCCATCATGCGCGGTCGCCAGCGGCAGGTCGAGGTCGTTGGCGCCCAGGAACCAACCATAGGCCCGCTCCCCCTCGGCGACCCAGGCCGCATCGCCCGTCGCCAGATAGGCCGAGCGGCATGCCTCGACCGTGGCCTGCGCCTCCAGCGGCTGCTGGTCGAACTGGAGCGGCTCGGCATAGGGGCGGCCGAAGCTCTCGCTGCCGACCGCGCGGAAACGGCCCTCGGGCGAGGTCTGCTTGGCGACGATCCATTCCAGCGTCGAGATGCCGCAATCGATCAGATCCTTCCGGTCGAGCGCCCGACCCGCCTCGATCAACGCCTGCGGCACGCGGGCATTGTCATAGGCCAGCACGATCTCGAACCACTGCCATTCGGGCCGCCGTGCCTCTTCAAGCAGGGCCAGATGCAGCGGGGGCAGCTTCTCCAGGATGGCGCGCGCCAGCTGATGGCCCGGGCGTGCCTCCAGCATCGCGGCCGCGCCCAGCATCGCAAAGGCCTGCGCGCGCAGCGAACCGAGGTCGAGGGCCAGCGAGGCGGTGGCGTCGAACCACATCTGCGCCCAATCGCGATGCTTGGGCAGTTGCGCATCGCGCGCGGTCACGCCCAGCGCCCACAGGGTTCGGCCGTTCGAATCTTCCGACCCGACATCCTCGCACCAGCTACGGTCGAAGCGCATGAAGTTGCGATAGCGCCGCGCCTCCGGATTCCAGGCATATTGCAGGAACGAGGCGTAAATGGTCGTCCATTTGTCGCGTGTCACCGGATCGATATCGGGCGCCTGGGTCATGAAGATCAGCGCGCGGGCATTATCGTCGATGCAATAGCCATGACGACGATCGGGGATCGAATAGATGGCGTGCTGCAACATGCCGGTCGAGTCGCTCATCCGCTCGACAGCGGCGATATCGGCCTTGAGCGGCTTGATGGACGGTTGGTGACTGGCGATCCGGCGGGGACGCGCGGTGATGGCCGTCGCGATCTGCTCGATCGCCGCTTCGGCCAGGCGCGGCCAGATCATGGTGCGGCCCCGCGTATAGGCCCGGCTGGACAGGCGATTGCGCGCGCCCTCGTTCGACAGCAGCCGATCGATCTCTCGGGCAAAGGCACCGACGTCGCCGAAGGGCACGAGAACGCCGTGGTCGTCGTCCAGAATTTCAGTGGCATGGACATAAGGGGTGGAGATCACCGCCTTGCCCACACCGACCGCATAGGACAGCGTTCCGCTCGTGATCTGGGCCGGGTTGGTATAGGGCGTCGCATAGATATCGGCCGCCTGGAGATATTCGATCAGCTCGTCATGCTCGACGAAGGCGTCGACAAAGGCGACATTGTCGGCCACGCCGCGCGCTTCGGCCAGCGCTTTCAGCCGGTCGCGATACGCCTCGCCCTCATGCGCGATGAGGTTCGGATGCGTGGCACCCAGCACGACGTAAAGCAGTTCGGGATGGTTCGCGGCGACGGCGGGCAGCGCCTCGATGATCGTCTCGATCCCCTTGTTCGGGGCGAGCAGGCCGAAAGTGAAGACCACCTTGCGCCCTTCCCAGCCGAACCGCGCCTTCAGCGCATCCGGGGTGATGAGTTCGCGGTCGGGCACGCCGTGCGGGATCATCGCGATCTGGCGCGGATCGGCACCATAGACGCGTTGGAGGATGTCGCGGCCCTTGTCGGCCATGACGATGATCCGCGCACAGCGGCGCAGCAGCCCCTCCATCACCCGGCGCTCATCGGCGGACGGCTTTTCGAGGACGGTGTGGAGCGTGGCGATTACGGGCAGCGTGGTGCGATCGAGCAGTGCGAGCAGATGCTCGCCGGCGGCACCGCCATAGATGCCATATTCGTGCTGGACCCAGATCGCCTGCGCCCCGCTCGACTCGATACGACGAGCCGTGTCGAGATAGGCGCTGCGCTCATGCTGCGGAATGGCGGCGGTGACGGCGGGCGGATAGGCGTAGCGACCCGGATGGTCATCCATCGCATAAACATCGACCGCCAGTTCGGGGAAGCGATTGCGCAGCGCGGAATAGACGTCGGTGGTGAAGGTTGCGAGCCCGCATTGACGGGGCAGGAAATTGCCGATCAGCGCCAGTCGTTCGATCACGGTTCCGTTCGCATCCACCATATCGCTTGTCCTTGCAGGCGCGAGGAAGCGGCAGATCCGCAAATCCCCTCGCTGCCAGATTAACCCGCGATGATCGGGGAAGGTTGCAAGGCGTATTACATATTTGCTGCACCGCACCCGATCCTTGCGGCGGGATGACGCTACGGCAGGCCCAGGTGCGCAGGCCGCACCCTCGGTCATACGACGACTTCAGCGGAGGCAGGCGGGGACCTGTTCGCCCGCACTGCCCCCGCTGCCCAGACCGATATTGGTATTAAGCCGGATCGATATTCACATTATTCCTCCCCTGTAAGGGGAGGTGGCAGGCTGAAGGCCTGACGGAGGGGTGTCCCGGTTGGAAAGGTTGGATCTCCCTTACCACCGGCGACACCCCTCCACCATCCTCTGGATGGTCCCCCTCCCCTTGCAGGGGAGGAATATGCGGCATTTCGCCTGAATGTCGATCGGCCCTAGCGCGCAGGCGCCCGACTGGTGGCCTCGGCAATGGCCTTGCTATTGCCCGATGCCTTTCCGTCCGGCTTGAAGCCGGGTTCGTAGGAGATGCTGGCGGCCTTGCGCTGCTCCTTCAGCTTCTGCCCCATCGCGTCGGCGATCGCCTTGCGCTTCAGGATTTCGGCGGCGAGGCTACGCGCGTCGTTACCCGAAACCGGCGTCGGCAGGCGCTGCAGGATCGCATTGGCGGTGTAATTGCCTTCGAACGGCACCAGAATCGGATCGCCGAGCGGCTGCTTGGCCATCGCCCCCGCGATCGCCGGGTCGAGGAACGCCGAATCGACCAGCACATGATCGCGCACGAACGGCGTGGCACTTTGGGTCAGCGCATCGGCCAGCGCGTCCAGCGTCTTGTACTGGCCCAGCGCGATCAGCGCCTCGGTGCTGGCGGGCTTCGCGAAGCGGATCTGGTCGACGAAATATTTCTGGCGCTGCGCGAACTCGTTGGGATTGGCGGCCACATAGCGGTCGACCGCCTGGACCGAGGGCGCGGGCAAGGTGCTGGCCAGCTTTTCCGCCAGCAGGCCGACCAACAGCTTCTGCTCTTCGCGGTCGCGCTGGGCCGCGAATTCAGACGTCTTGTCCAGCCCCATCTGCCGTGCCGCCTGCGCCAGCAGATCGCGGTCCATCACCTGCGGCAGGACGGTCCTGCGATAGGTGAGGCGGTCGACCGTCGGCGGCGCGTCCTTCAGCTCCGCATCCAGCGCCTGGGTCGAAATCACACGCCCGTCCACCTTGGCGGCCGCCGGGCCATCGGAGCGGGACTGGCATCCCGACAGCGCCAGCAGGGCCAGCGGAGCGGCGCTCCAAAGCAGATGTCTCACGCAATGTACTCCATTACCGAATCGGCCACGCCCGCAGGGTAAAAGCGGATGCGGACCCATGCCGGCTTCTATTTCAGTTGCCGGATCGTGGCGCAAATCGGTTTCGATATCCTTAGCCTGGCGATCTGCCAGATGCCCGAAACGAAACCGGCCGCCCATAGGGGCGGCCGGTCGTCATTCCCTTACTTCGCGCCGACGCGCGTGGACCGAGGATATTCAGGCCATCGCGGCGCGCGGTGCGGCCTGGCGGCGGCGGACGACGCCACCGATCAGGACCAAGCCCAGCAGCATCATCGCCCAGGTCGCGGGCTCGGGCACCGAGACCGGGACCGACGCCGCACCATAAGCGCCGCTGCCGCTATAGGTGCCGACATTCACGCCCAGGCCGGTGGTCGGATCGATCTTGTAGATCGTCGTGTCCTTCACGCCGAACAGCGCATCAGCGGTCGAGGCAAGGCCGAACAGATCGGGCGTACCGCCGATCAGGCGGGTCGCGCCGCTCGTCGGATCGACAATCGCCAGGCCCAGATTGCTGGCGAGGTACATCTGCCCCTTGAAGAAAGCGAGATCGCCCGACGACTGCGCAATGCCCATCGAACCGACCAAGCTGGCAGCACCCGTGGTGGTGTTGATCTTGAAGAGGTTGTTGTCGCCCGAACCGAACAGCGTGCCGTCCGCGCCGAACACCAGACCGTTCACGAACGCGCCCAGCGAACCCAGGCGGGTGGTAACGCCGGTCGTCGGCGCGATCTTGAACAGCGTGCCGCCGTCCACGCCGAACAGGTCGCCGCCGGAGTTCAACGCGATGTCGAACATCTGGGTGCTCGTCTTGCTGAGCACCGTCGATGCCCGGGTCACCGTATCATACGAAACGATGCTGCCGTTCGCATCATTGATGAGGATGGTCGGATTGGCGCTGGCCGCACCGGCCGTGCCGAGCCCGACCACCGAACACACCATCATCGCGACGAACCTGACGATCTTTTGCACTGCCCAATTCCCTTTCGCACACAAAGGTACGTTCCTTGCGACGGTACATACCCCGTCCGTGGGAGGGCTTCAAATACTAGTACTGTATCACATCGGGATGGGAACGAGGGTCGACGCGCGGCAGGTGCGGGGCCGGTCAGCCCCGGCCGCGATACCCGGCGACGCCCTGGTCGGGCAGCCAAAGATCGGCGGGCGGCGCGGAGGACTGCCAGAAAACGTCGATCGGGATACCGCCGCGCGGATACCAGTAGCCGCCGATGCGCAGCCAGACCGGCTTCATTTCCTCAAACAGACGCTCGCCAATACCGACGGTGCAGTCCTCGTGGAAACCGGCATGGTTGCGGAAGCTGCCCAGGAACAGCTTCAGCGACTTCGACTCGACGATCGTCTCGCCCGGCACATAATCGATGACGAGATGCGCGAAGTCGGGCTGGCCGGTCACCGGGCAGAGCGAGGTGAATTCGGGCGCGGCGAACCGGATCAGATAGGTCCGTCCGGGCCGGGGGTTGGGAACATAATCGAGCACCGCCTCTTCCGGGGAAGCGGGCAGCGCGCTGGTCTGGCCGAGATGCTTCATGAAAGGCCATGTAGGACAGCCATGCCCAAAGCGCCAACGCTGATCCCCATTCTCGGCGATCAATTGTCGATGAACCTCTCGTCGCTGGAGGGCGCCGACCCTAAAAACACCGTCCTCCTCATGATGGAGGTGGCGGACGAGACGGGTTACGTCCGCCACCACAAGGCCAAGATCGCCTATATCCTGTCCGCCATGCGCCACCATGCCGAGGCGTTGAAGAAGGCGGGCTGGCGGGTCGACTATGTGAAGCTGGACGACCCGGACAATGCGGGCAGCTTCACCGGCGAGGTCGCGCGTGCGGTCGAACGGCACGATCCGACCCGCATCGTCATCACGCAGGCAGGCGAATGGCGGGTGGCCGCGATGCTGGAGGCATGGGAGACGATGTTCGGCATTCCCGTCGACATCCGCCCCGACACCCGCTTCATCGCCAGCCAGGCCGAGTTCGAGGATTGGGCGAAGGATCGCAAGGAACTCCGCATGGAGTTCTTCTACCGCCTGATGCGGCGCAAGACCGGCCTGTTGATGAAGGGCGACAAGCCCGAGGGCGGCAAGTGGAATTACGACGCCGACAACCGCAAGCCCGCGCCCAAAAAGGACACGCCGCCCGAGCCGCTGAAATTCGCGCTCGACAAGATCACCCGCGACGTGCTGAAACTGGCCGCCGCGCGGTTCGACAACCATCCCGGCTCGCTCGACGGCTTCGCCTATGCGGTGACCGCCGAGGACGCACGCAAGCAGGCCGAGGCGTTCATGGCCCACGGCCTGCCCAAGTTCGGCGACTATCAGGATGCGATGCTGACCGGGCAGCACCAGCTATGGCACTCGGTCCTGTCGCCTTACATCAATTCGGGGCTGCTCGACCCGCTCGAACTCTGCCGGATGGCCGAGGGGGAGTATGAGGACGGCCATGCCAGCCTCAATTCGGTCGAGGGCTATATCCGCCAGATCATCGGCTGGCGCGAATATGTGCGCGGGCTCTACTGGCATGTCGGGCCGGATTATGTGGACCGCAATTTCCTGCGCGCGCATCGCAAGCTGCCCGGCTTCTACTGGACCGGCGAGACCGACATGCACTGCATGGCGCAGGCGCTGGGCCAGACGCTCGACACCGCGCATGCGCATCACATCCAGCGGCTGATGGTGACGGGCAATTTCGCCATCCTGATCGGCGCCGATCCGGCGGAGGTGCATCGCTGGTATCTGGAAATCTATATCGACGCCTATGAATGGGTCGAGCTGCCCAATGTCGTCGGCATGAGCCAGTTCGCCGATGGCGGCATCATCGCGTCCAAGCCCTATGTCTCGTCGGGGGCGTATATCAACCGCATGTCGGATTATTGCGGGGCTTGCCGATACGATGTGAAGCAGCGGGTGGGCGAGGACGCCTGTCCGTTCAACGCGCTCTATTGGGATTTCCTGGCGCGGCATGAAAAGCGGCTGGGGGAGAATGTGCGGATGGCGATGGCCTATCGCAACTGGAACCGGATGACGGAGGCGGATCAGAAAGCGGTGCGGGCGCAGGCGGCCGGGTATTTGAAGGGGTTGGAATAGAGCTATTCCCGTGGCCTTCGACTTCGCTCAGGCTGAACAGAGTTTGGGATAGGCCTCCCTCACCTCTAGCCGCTCCCCTCCCGCAGGCGGGAGGGGATGGGGGAGGGCTTGGAGTCTCACAGAGCCTGTTGCCCATGGCCCCGCCCTCCCCAAACCCATCCCGCCTGCGGGAGGGGCTTACCGCGCGTGGCTTGCGAGCCCGCCCCCAACGCGCCTAGGTACGGCGCTCGACCAAGGGGATCCGAGATGCCGCCACTCCTGAACCCGCAAGACCTCGCCGCCATCGCGGGCGACGCAGACGTCCGCATCCTCGACGTCACCTACTTCCTCGACGACGCGGACGGCACCAGGGCCCGGCGCGGTTATGAGGACGGCCATATCCCCGGTGCGCGCTTCCTGCCGATGAGCACCCTGGCCGACCCCGACAGCGACCTGCCGATGACGCTGCCCCTGCCCGAGCATTTCGCCCATGCGATGAGCGAGGCAGGCGTCGGCCATGCCGACCGCATCGTCCTGTACGACCGCTCGCCGCTGCACAGCTCGGCGCGGGTCTGGTGGCTGCTGACCCTGTTCGGCGCGCCATCGGTGGCGCTGCTCGACGGCGGGCTGGAGGCTTGGGCAGCGGCGGGGCATCCCGTGATGGTCGGCCCGGCGGGTGCGCCCGAGGTCCCCGGCCTGTTCGTCGCGCAAGCCGATCTCGCCCGCGTCCGCAGCCTTCATGAGGTCCGCACCCATGTCGAGGCGGGCGATGCGCAGATTGTCGATGCCCGCTCGCCCGGCCGCTTCGCAGGCACCGAGCCCGAGCCCCGCCCCGGTGTCGAGCCCGGCCATATTCCGGGCGCGTTGAACCTGCCCTATTCCCAGTTGTTCGAGGGCGATGGCCGCTGGAAATCCCCGGACGCCATCGCCGCCGCCTTCACCGCCGCCGGGGTCGATCCGGCCAAGCCGATGGTCGCTACCTGCGGTTCGGGTATCACCGCCTGCGTCCTCGCCTTCGGGGCGGAGCGGATCGGCGGCCTGATGCCGGTCTATGACGGCAGCTGGACCGAATGGGGTTCCGACCCCAGCACCCCCAAGGCGAAAGACGCTTGAAACGATGACCGACGACGACCTGCCCATCAAGCCCGCCACCCGTCTGGTCCAGGCGGGCCGCCGCGCCGAATGGACCAAGGGCGTGGTCAACGTCCCCGTCTGGCGCGGCTCGACGGTGCTCTACGACAATGTCGCACACATGCGCAGCGTCGGGGCGGGCGATCTGCACGAAAAGCTGTTCTACGGCCGCAAGGGCCTGCCCACCCAATGGTCGCTGGCCGATGCGCTGACCAGCCTGGAGCCGGGGGCGGAGGCGACCTTCCTCTATCCCTCGGGCGTGGCGGCGATCGCGGCGGCATTGCTGTCGGTGCTGTCACCGGGCGACGAACTGCTGCTGGTCGACAGCGCCTATGACCCGACGCGCGGGCTGGCGACCGGCTTGCTCGCGCGGATGGGGATCACGACGCGCTTCTACGATCCGTTGATCGGAGCAGGCATCGCCGAGCTGATCGGCCCGGCGACACGCGCGATCTTCCTCGAAAGCCCCGGCTCGCTGAGCTTCGAGGTGCAGGATATTCCCGCCATCGTCGCGGTCGCCAAGGATCGCGGGATCACGACGATCCTCGACAATACCTGGGCGACGCCGCTGTTCTTGCCCGCAATCGAGAAGGGCATCGACCTGACGGTGCTGGCCTGCACCAAATATGTCGTCGGCCATTCGGACGCGATGCTGGGATCGGTGACCGCCGCGCCCTCGCACTGGGCGGCGCTTCGCGACACGAGTTTCCAGCTGGGCCAGGTCGTTAGCCCCGACGACGCCTATCTGGGCAGTCGGGGCCTGCGCACCATGGGCGTGCGCCTCGCCCAGCATCAGCAAAGCGCGCTGACCATCGCCCAGTGGCTTGCCGAGCAGCCGGGCGTGGCGCAGGTGCTGCACCCCGCTTTGCCCTCCTGCCCCGGCCATGAGGTCTTCGCGCGCGACTTCCTGGGGTCGAGCGGGTTGTTCGCTTTCGTCCTCGACGGCGGCAACGACGCCGCGCGCACCGCGATGCTCGATGGCCTCGCGCATTTCGGACTTGGGTTCAGCTGGGGCGGCTATGAAAGCCTCGCCATCCCAGCCGACCCGCATCGCTATCGCAGCGTGACCAGGCGCGAGTTCGCCGGGCCGCTGATCCGGCTTCAGATCGGGCTGGAAGACACGGACGACCTGATCGCGGATCTCGACCGGGGGCTTGCTCGCTTCCGGGCCGCGCGCGGATGACCCTGTTCGAATGGCTTCAAGCCAGCGGCATCGAACTGCCGACCCGCGCCGAGGCCATGGAGGCGGCCGTCGCCTCGGTCCTGACGCTCGCCATGTTGGCGGCCGGCGTGATCGCGGGGCGCAAGCTGGGCCCGCCCATCGCCGCGATGGTACAGCGTTTCGCCATCGCCAAGGGCGAGGCGCTGCACGCGCGAATCTGCGCGATCACCCGGCATGGCACCGCCGCCTTCCTGTTGATGACGCTGGGCGCGATCTGGCCGTGGGAGTCGCTGGCGGGGGTGCCGATCGGGCTGGCGCTGGGCGCGTCGGTGGCCCGCGCGGGGTTCCAGCTGCTGCGTGGGCTGAACCTGCCGCGCTGGCTGGCCTGGGTCTTTGCCATCGTCTGTTTCGTGGCGCTGTTCAGCCGCGAGATCGGCGGGCTGGAGCCGGTCAGTCGCCTGGCCGAGCAGATCGGATTCACCATCGGATCGCGGCGATTCTCGGTCATGCTGCTGGTGACGATGCTGGTCACCGTCGTCGCGATTCTCGCCGTCACCCGTGCCGTCACCCGCATCACCGAGCAGTGGATCGGCCATGCGCGCGGACTCGATCCGACGCAGAAGCTGCTGGCGCAGAAGCTTGCCAGCATCGCCATCGTCGTCCTCGCCTTCTTCTTCGCGATGGACTTGCTGGAAATCGACCTGACCAGCCTGGCGCTGTTCTCAGGCGGGTTTGGTCTGGCAATCGGGTTCGGGCTGCAAAAGACGATCGGCAATCTGATCGCCGGGATCATCCTGTTGATGGATCGCTCGATCAAGCCCGGCGACGTCATCGCCCTCCAGAACGAGATCGGCTGGGTGAACAAGATCGGCGTGCGTGCCGTCTCGATCATCACCCGCGACGGCAAGGAGCATCTGATCCCGAACGAGAATCTGATGACGCAGGAGGTGGAGAACTGGTCGTATTCCGACCGCAACGTCCGCGTCCGAATCCCTGTGTCGATCGCCTATGACAACGACCTGAAGCTGGCGCAGGAACTGATGCTGCGCGCCGCACGCGAATCACCGCGCGTGTTGAAAAGCCCCAAGCCGACCGTCTGGCTGATGAGCTTTGGCGATTATGCGCTCCAGCACGAGATACTGGCATGGATCAGCGACCCGGAAAGCGGCGTCGGCAATGTCCGCTCCGACGTACTCAACCGCTTGTGGTTCCTGTTCAAGGAGCATGGCATCGGCCTGCCCTATCCCCAGCGCGACATCCATATCCGGTCGCTGCCGACGGGGATGCGCCACGAGAATCTCGACGCTTGATCTGTGTGATTCGCGCAACATCGCGTCATCCGAGCATCACCCGGCGTTAGATTATGCTTGTGCAGTGCACCACGGCCTGCCAATCCTTCGGTCCTCGCTACGGCAGACGGTCCGCCGGGTTTACCCGACATACAGAGGCCGCACCCATGCGAGGTTGCAGGTGAGAACATCGAATTTCCGTTTGAAAGGGAAACGATGCGCTTCTCCACGATCCTCCTTGGCGGCCTCTCGCTGGTCGCCGCGACGCCCGCCTTTGCGCAGGACAGCGCTGGTGCGGACACCGCGCCGCCCTCGCCGATCACGGTCAGCGGCAGCGCCGCGATCCTGACCGACTATCGCCTGCGCGGCGTGTCGCAGACCAACAAGAACGCCGCCGTCCAGGCGGCGCTGACCGTCGCGCATGAAAGCGGATTCTACATCGGCACCTTCGCGTCGAACCTGGCGGGCTGGGGCACGTTCGGCGGCGCCAATATGGAGCTGGACGGCATTGCCGGGTACAAGCACACATACGGCACCGCGACGGTCGATGCGGGCGTGACCTGGTACACCTATCCGGGCGGCGCGTCCGAGACCGATGTCGTCGAGTTCTTCGGCCGCCTGTCGGGCACCGCCGGTCCCGCGACTCTGACAGCCGGTGCCTATTACGCGCCCAAGCAGACGTCGCTCGGCAACTTCTCCAACACCTCGTACAGCCGGGGCCAGCGTTGGGATAACGTCTATCTGACCGGCGACGGCGCGGCGGGCATTCCGGGCACGCCGATCACCGCCAAGGCGCATATCGGCTATTCCAAGGGCAATCCGGGCCTGGGCCCCAACGGCACCAGCCTGTCGCCGACCGGCAGCTATTGGGACTGGTCGTTGGGCGCCGATGTCGCCGCGTACAAGAACCTGACCTTCAACGTGTCCTATATCGACACCGACATCACCAAGTCGAAGGCGGCCTATATCCAGCCGAACTTCTCGCAGGGTCAGGTGCCGGGGGGCGCCTCGATCTCGGATGCGACGGTGGTGTTCTCGCTGACCGCCGCTTTCTAAAAGGCGAAATGGCTTTTCGGGGGGTGAAGGGGCGGTGCCGATGGCGGTGCCGCCCTTTTCCTTTGCGTTGCGGACAAGCCCCTCGCCTTGGGCCGGACCCGCGCCTAAGCTGACGCCCTCTCGTCGTGGAGTGCGTTCGATGATCCGATTCCGCCACACCGCCCTGTCACTCGGCCTGTTGGGCGCGCTGACCCTTCCCGCCGCCGCAGCCTGGTCGCTTCAGAAGGCTCTCCCCATCGTCGAGCTGAAAACCGGGGGCTCCGCGCGGGTGCTGGTCCAGTGGGAGCCGGGCGAGATACGCTGCAACGGCGCGCCGGTGGCGGGGCAACCGATTCGGCGGCCGTGGAACCAGCTGAGCTGGGCTGGCAATCAGGCGCTCCGCGCCGTGACCGTCCGATTCGCGATCGACGCGACGGGACGTCCCGTCTCGCTGGCGCGCGAGACGACGGGCTTCGTACCGCTGTCCGAGGATGTCGAGCCCGCCCTCGCCGCCAGCCGCTTCGCCGCCGGAAAGTCGCAACAGGGCTGCACCGTCACCTATACGATGCGCAGCAGTCCGCTGGCCGACGCGGCGGTGCCCGAACTCATGTCCTATACCGTCCATCCGCTGTCGGGCCGCCTGCCCGAGGAAGGGTGGCAGCGGATCCGCGCGGCGGGCGGCACCTGCCTGAGCGATCCGCAGCCCCAACCGCTCGAACGGCATTTTCCGGACTTCGCGACGATTCCCGCCACGCCCGGCGTGCGGGACTGGTCGATGATCCGCTACGACATCGACGCGGCGGGCCGGACGCGCGGGGCGGCGGTGCTGATCGGCACCGGCAATCGCGCGCTCGACGGTGCGGCCGTGAAGGCCATCCGCGAATCCCGCTTTACCAAGGGCGCCCGGACGGGGTGTTTCTATCCCTATTGGCGGGCCGCGGCGAAACTGCCCGCGCCCGTCATGCCCGAGTCCATCCGCACCACGAAGGTCGAGGGCAACTGCCCCGACCAGCATGGCTGGGCCGTTCCGCCGCAGCTTCGCTTTCCCGAACCCTATCGCCGCCGGTCGATCGAGGGCTGGGCGGTCGTCAGCTATGACGTCGCGCCCTGGGGCCAGACGGGCAATCTAAAGGTGATCGCCGCCGAGCCCTCCGATGAGTTCGGGAAGCAGGCCATGGCCATGATCCGCGATGCGAAGCTGCCCAGCAGCCAGCAGGGCTATACCGGCTGCGTCGACCGGGTGCGGTTCAACATGGGGCCGGAAGTATCGCCCGCCGTCGGCGGTGAAGGCGGCGCGCCGGTGCCCGAGGCGTAATCAGATCCTCCCCGGTACGGGGAGGTGGCAGGGCGAAGCCCTGACGGAGGGGGATCGCCGCAAAGGACGGCATTGGCTGCACGCCCCCTCCACCATGCTCCGCATGGTCCCCCTCCCCGTGCCGGGGAGGAATCAGGCCACAACAAAAAAGGGCCGGGAAGGCGATCCGCCCCCGGCCCTTTTCTAAACCTTGTACGGCGTCACTTGGTCGCGGCGCGCGCGTCCTGGCCGTCGCCTTCGGGGGCGGCGACGATGTCGCGGGTGGTCGCGCCCTTGTCGACGACGTTCGTGCCCGGATCGCCGACCGAGGAGCGGATGCCCGGGTCCGCGCTATCGGCACCGGCATTCTGCACCAGGCCATATTCCGACTGGCTGCGCGCCGCCTGACCGCCGAACAGCGCGTCCAGCGTCTGTTGCTGGCCGCTGCGCGACTGGACGGGCGCGGCGCCGGGCTGCGGCGGGACCAGCGCGAAGTCGGGGGGGATCACCAGCGAGGGCTGGCGCGCGACGGCGAATTCGTCGGGACGCGCCCGGTCCAGGCCACGACCGGCCCCACATCCCGTCAGCAACGCGGCGCAGGACAGACCTGCGATGACGGGCACCAACTTACGCATTGCTCTTCTCCACGGGAGCGGGCCGGTCGCGCACGAGAAGCGCGCGCGCCAGCAGAACCAGAACGCCTATCGTAATCGCTGCGTCAGCGACATTGAAGACCAAAAACGGACGCCACTCGCCGAAGTGCAGATCGGCGAAGTCGACGACATAGCCGAAGCGCACCCGGTCGAGGATATTGCCCAGCGCGCCGCCCAGCACACAGCCGAGCGCGACCTGGTCGACCGGGTTACGCTCGCGCGTCATCCAGAAGGCCACCGCCAGCGCGATCGCGCCGGTCATCGCGACCAGCGCCCAGCGCGAGGCGTTGCTGTCGGCGGTCAGCAGGCCCAGCGAAATGCCGTAATTGGGCACGAAGCGCAGGTTGAAGATCGGCAGGACTTCACGCACGTCGCCGAGCGCGCGCAGGCCCATCGGCCCGGTCACCGCCCATTTGATGACCTGATCGACCAGGAACAGCGCCAGCGCCGTCACCAGTCCACGCTTGGGCAGATTAGCCATGCGCGACCACCTCGGCACAGCGACCGCACAGTTCGCCGTCTGCCGAAACGTCGGGCAGGTGACGCCAGCAGCGGCCGCACTTGTGATGCGTCGTGCGTGCGACCGTCACCTCATCGGCCATCTTCACGTCCGCGACGATGAACGCCTCGGCCATGGCATGGGGCTCGAGCGGCAGCGACGGCACCGTCACCTCGGCCTCGTTGGACGAGCGCACGGTCTTTTCCCTGCGCAGCGGCTCGATCGCCTCGGTCACCTGCGCGCGCAAGGACCGGATTTCGGTCCAGCGCGCCATCAGCGCCTCGTCCTCGCCAAGCTGCGGCAGCTCCGGCCATTCGAGCAGATGGACCGAGCCATCCTCCGACGGGAAGCGCGACTGCCACACTTCCTCGGCGGTGAAGCACAGGATCGGCGCGGCATAGCGGACCAGCGCGTGGAACAGGATGTCGAGCACGGTGCGATAGCTGCGACGCTTCGGATCGGTCGCGGCATCGCAATAGAGCGAGTCCTTGCGGATATCGAAGAAGAAGGCCGACAGGTCCTCATTCGCGAAATCGGTCAGCGCGCGCAGGTAGCGGTTGAATTCATAGGCGTCGGCCGCACGGCGCAGCTCGGTGTCGAGCGCGGTCAGGCGCGCCAGGACATAACGCTCCAGCTCGGGCATCGCGTCGAACGAGATGCGCTCTTCTTCGGTAAACCCGTCGAGCGCGCCGAGCAGATAGCGGAAGGTATTGCGCAGCTTGCGATAGCTGTCCGAGGCGGTGGCCAGCACCTCCTTGCCGATGCGGACATCCTCGAAATAATCGGTCGAGGCGGTCCAGATGCGCAGGATGTCGGCACCCGACTCGCCAATGATCTTCAGCGGATCGACGACATTGCCCAGCGACTTGGACATCTTGCGCCCCTGCCCGTCGAGCGCGAAGCCGTGGGTCAGCACCGCGTCGTACGGCGCGCGGCCGCGCGTGCCGCAGGATTCGAGCAGCGACGACTGGAACCAGCCGCGATGCTGGTCCGACCCTTCGAGATACAGGTTGGCGCGGGTGCCCTCGCCGTACCGCGCCTCGATCACGAAGGCATGGGTCGAGCCGGAGTCGAACCACACGTCGAGGATGTCATTGACCGGCTCATAATCGGCGAGATTATAGTCGGGGCCGAGCAGCGCCTGGTGGTCGGCGGTGAACCACGCATCCGCCCCGCCTGCGCGGAAGGCGTCGAGGATACGGGCGTTGACCGCCTTGTCGGCGAGATATTCGCCGGTCTGGCGATTCACATACAGCGCGATCGGCACGCCCCAGGCGCGCTGGCGGCTGATGACCCAGTCGGGACGCCCCTCGACCATCGAACGGATGCGGTTGCGGCTGCGCTCGGGCACCCAGCGGGTGCGCTCGATCGCGTCCAGCGCGGTCTGGCGCAGCGTCGCGCCATTACCCAGTGGCACGGTCAGCAGCGGCGTCACGCCCGAGATCGGGTCGACATTGGCCATCGCCATGTCGGGGATCAGCGTCGTGTCGGCCCGGTCCATCGGGATGAACCATTGCGGCGTGGCGCGGAAGATGACCTTGGCCTTCGACCGCCAGCTATGCGGATAGCTGTGCTGGAAATCGTCCGAGGCCGATAGCAGCGCGCCGGCTTCGCGCAGGTCCGAACAGATCGGGCCGTCGGCGGAGACGAATTTCTTGTTGATGACGCTGCCCTGGCCGCCCAGCCACGCCCAGTCGGGGCGATAAGTGCCGTCGCCCTGCACCGCGAAGACCGGGTCGATGCCGTGTGCCTTGCACAGCAGGAAGTCGTCCTCGCCATGGTCGGGGGCCATGTGGACCAGACCCGTGCCGGCGTCGGTGGTGACAAACTCGCCCGGCAGGAACGGACGGGGCTTGGCGAAGAAACCACCCAGCTTGTGCATCGGGTGGAGCGCGGTCGCGCCCTCCAGCACCGGGCCCTTGGCCAGCGCCAGGAAGCCCTTCATCGAAATGCCGGTGCGCTTGGTGAAGGCGGGCAGCAGCGGCTCGGCGACGAGATAGCGGCGGCCGTCGCACTCGAAATGCAGATAGTCGATCGCCTCGCCATAGCTCAGCGCCTGGTTGACCGGGATCGTCCAGGGGGTCGTCGTCCAGATGACAGCCAGCGCGCCGACCAGATCGGGATATTCGGGGCAGGATGCGACCTCGAACCCGACATCGATCTGGGTCGAGGTGATGTCCTCATACTCGACCTCGGCCTCGGCCAGCGCGGTCTTTTCGACCGGCGACCACATGACCGGCTTGGCGCCGCGATAGAGCTGGCCCGATTCGGCGAACTTCAGCAGCTCGCCCGCGATCACCGCCTCGGCGTCATAGGTCATGGTCAGGTAGGGGTTTGCCCAGTCGCCCATCACGCCCAGCCGCTCGAACTGCGCCTTTTGCGTACCGACCCAGGTATCGGCATAGGCGCGGCACTCGGCGCGGAACTGCGCGACCGGCACCTCGTCCTTGTTCAGCTTCTTGGCGCGATAGGCCTCCTCGACCTTCCACTCGATCGGCAGGCCGTGACAGTCCCAGCCGGGGACATAGGGCGCGTCCTTGCCCATCAAGCTCTGCGAACGGACGATGATGTCCTTCAGCACCTTGTTGAGCGCATGACCCATGTGAATGTCGCCATTCGCATAAGGCGGACCGTCATGCAGGATGAACCGCTCGCGCCCGGCCCGCTCGCGGCGGAGGCGGTCGTACAGCCCCATTTTGGCCCAGCGATCCAGGATCGCCGGTTCCTTGGCGGCAAGCCCCGCCTTCATGGGGAAATCGGTCTTCGGCAGGAAGACGGTGTCGCGGAAATCGGGCGCGTCGCTCATAGGGGACACGCCCTTAACGACTTTAGGTTAACACGTCATGCCGGATTATGCGACGAAAGTATCCGACGTGCACGAGCGCAATCGGCGTCCATCTGCGTCACCAGCGCGTCCAGCGAATCGAACTTCGCCTCGGGCCGGAGATAATCGATCAGCTCGACCGACAGGCGCTGACCGTAAAGGTCGCCGCTGAAGTCGAAGAAATAGGGCTCCAGCAATTCCTTGGGCGGATCGAACTGCGGCCGGATGCCCAGATTGGCCGCCCCGTCCAGCACGCGCCCATCCTCCAGCCGCCCGCGCACCGCGTAGATACCGTAAGCGGGACGCAGATACTCGGCCATGTCGAGATTGGCGGTCGGATAGCCGATCGTCCGGCCGAGCTTGTCTCCGTGCTGCACCACCCCCTCGATGGTATAAGGCCGGGTCAGCAATCGTGCCGCCGCCTCGGGATCGCCCGCCGTCAGCGCGGCGCGAATCCGGCTGGACGAAATCGTCTCGCCGTCCAGCATCACCGGCGCCACCGCATCGGTCGAAAAACCGTGCGTCCGGCCCCAGGCACGCAGCGAGGTCACGTCACCGCTGCGCGCGCGGCCGAAGGTGAAGTCCTCGCCCGTCACCACGCCACCGACCCGCAAGGCGGCCAGCAGGCGCGCCTGCACGAAATCCTGCGCCGACAGCGCGGCCAGCTCTTCGTCGAAGTGGAACACCACCATCGCGTCCACGCCCGCCGCGGCGAACAGCCGCTCGCGCTGGTCGAGCGTGGTCAGGCGGAAAGGCGCGGCGTTGGGCCTGAAATAGCGGATGGGATGCGGGTCGAAGGTCGCAACCAGCGCAGGCCTCCCTTCGGCGCGCGCGCGGGCAACGGCGGCACCGACGACTGCCTGATGCCCCAGATGGAACCCATCGAAATTGCCCAGCGCGACGATTCCGCCCGCCAGATGCGCCGGGATAGGCCCCGCGCCGTCAACACGCTGCATGACCGGGCCTATAACAGGCCGCGCCGAATTGGCTAGGCGCGCGACAGGATGCGATTGCCCACGCCCCCGCTCGCCAGATCGCGCAACATGTCGGCGCGGGCCAGCGTGTCTTCCAATGGCACGCCGACGCCCACCGCGACGCCGCCCGACATGGTGACGACGCCGATCGGTTCGCCCGATCCGCGCAGGCGGAGCGTACGCTCGCGCATCGCCGTCCGCGCATCCTCCATCATTCCCGTCAGTGTCGACAGCGGCCGCCCGCGCAGCACGACCAGGAACAGATTGCCCTGCCAACGGATGATCTCGGTTCCCTCGCACGCCTGACGCAGCGTGGCGACGAACGCACGCAGCACATTGTCGGCGACCGATCGCCCGTAACGTTCGTTGATCCCCTCCAGATCGTCCAGGCTGCACGCCGCCAGGACATAGCCATGCGGCGCGTCGACCAGCCCGTCGACCATGGCGCGCGCGCCGGTGCGGCTGGTCACGCCGGTCAGCTGGTCGATGCGGTCGTCGGCCTCGCCCGGCTCCATCCGGGTGCGCAGGCCCGCGATATTGCCCGCCAGTTCTTCCAGATCGCGCTCGGTCTTGGAAATCCGCGCGATCAGCTGTTCGAGCAGCATCGCGATGGCCCGCGTGTCGGGGCCCAGATCATTGCTGCGATGCGCATAGGACAGCGCGGTGACCTGTTCCGAGAAATCGCTGGTGATCGCCCGCGCGTCGGAGGTCAACGCCTCCAGCGTCTCGGCCTGTTCGCCCAGGTCGCGCTCCATCTGCAAACGGCCCAGGCCGAGATCGGAGACCTCATGCTCGCGGACCAGCGGCATCAGTTCGCGGACATCATCTTCAGTCAGGCGCACGCCGCCATCGGTTCGCCGTGCGACCTCTCCGCCAAGCGGACCATAGGGGTGAAGGACCGCCTGCAGGGCCAGCGCATAGCTGGTCGTGGTCCGGGGCAGATGATGGCGATCGAGGAACTCCACCGCCTCATGACTGGCATCCAGAATGCCGAGCGGATCGCCACCGCCACGATGCCCCTGCCCGATCCCCCCGTCGATAATCATCCCGATCCCGCCCGTATCAAAGACGAATGCGATTCATGTCGCAGTTCTTTATCCGTTCAAAGGTTTACGATCGTTCCATTAACAATAGAAGACGGCTGTGGCAGATTTTTTCCCGACATACGCGATAGCCGGGAAAAAATTCAAACTTCTGTTATCGTGTCAGCGTCACAAAGGAATAGGCAGGACGATCATCGATCGCGGGATGATCTTGCCTGTCGACCTCGTTCCATTCCGCAAAGGGGGGAACAACCGTGTCGCCATCGGCGTCGATATTGATTTCGGTCAATTCCACGCGATCGGCAATAGTCCGGAACAGATCGAAAATCTCCGCGCCGCCGATCACCGCCGCTGGCCCCTCGCCCGCCAGCGCCAGCGCGCCCGCGACGTCATGCGCCACCTCCGCACCCGCCGCGCTCCAGTTGCGGTCGCGGGTCAGCACGATGTGCCGCCGACCGGGCAACGGCGCGGGAAAGCTGTCGAAGGTCTTGCGACCCATGATCATCGGCTTGCCCATGGTCAGCGCCTTGAACCGCTTGAGATCGGCGGGCAGATGCCAGGGCAACCCCCCGTCGCGTCCGATCACGCCGTTGCGCGCCCGTGCGAGGACCAGCGTTATCATATTGCGACCGGCGCCTTGATATGCGGCTGCGCCACATAGTCATGCAGCACGAAATCCTCCGGCTCATAGCCGTCGATACCATCCGGGCGGCGCAGAATTTCCAGGCGGGGCAGCACGCCCGGCTCACGGCCGAGCTGTGTCTTGGCCTGCTCCAGATGGTTCAGGTACAGGTGGCAATCGCCGCCGGTCCAGATGAACTCGCCCACCTCCAGATCGCATTGCTGCGCCAGCATGTGGGTCAGCAGGGCATAGGAGGCGATGTTGAACGGCACGCCCAGGAAGATGTCGGCGGAACGCTGATAGAGTTGCAGCGACAGGCGGCCGTTCGCGACATGGGTCTGGAACAGGCAGTGGCACGGGGCCAATGCCATGGCGTGCAGGTCGCCGGGGTTCCAGGCGGACACGATCTGGCGGCGTGACGCGGGTTGGGTGCGGATCTGCTCCACCAGCTCGCCGATCTGGTCGATATGGCGACCATCCGCCGCCGCCCAGTCGCGCCACTGCTTGCCATAGACGGGGCCGAGATCGCCCTGCTCGTCGGCCCATTCGTCCCAGATGCTCACCCGGCGCTCCTGCAGCCAGCGGACATTGGTGTCGCCGCGCAGGAACCACAAAAGCTCGACGATGATCGAGCGCAGATGGAGCTTCTTGGTGGTCAGGACCGGAAAGCCCCTAGCCAGGTCGAAGCGCATCTGGTGGCCGAAGACCGACAGCGTGCCGGTGCCCGTCCGGTCCATCTGCTGCACGCCCTGGGTCAGGACCCGGTCCATGAGATCGAGATATTGCCGCATGATCCGGGCCTAGCGCCGCGCAGCGCCGGAGCCAAGCCGAACCGGATTGGCGCGGGATGATGGTGCGCGCGGGCCGCCGTTCCGGCAGTTCTGGCGGTGTACCGCTTACCCCGCCCTTCGCGGATGATCCGCACGCGCCAGGACGCGCTGATGCTGTTCGCCGGGCTGGATCGCGACGGCGGCGAGGCGATGGGCGTCGCCTATCTGGGTTCGGATCGGATGTTGTTGGGCTTGCGCCATGTCTGGGGGCACGGCGATTCGGTAACGGTACCGGTCACCCGGATCGCCCGCGATGCGATCCTGATGGGAGCTGCCACGGTGCTGATCGCGCATAATCACCCCGATGGCGATCTGCGGCCGAGCGCGGCGGACATGGCGCTGACCCGGCGGCTGGCGCAGGGGCTTGCGGCGTTGGATGTGATGCTGCTCGATCACCTGATCCTGGGGGGCGGTTCGGTCCTAAGCCTGCGCGAAATGGGGCTGGTCTAAAAAGCCCCTCCTCCCGGCAGGAGGAGGGTTTGGGGTGGGGGTCAAGCGGGCCATGCAGCTTGGGGCGTTACCCTCCCCCATCCCCTCCCGCCTGCGGGAGGGGAAAAGCTTGTGGCCGGCGATCAGCGTGCTTTTGAGACGGTTAACAACGAGACTGTCAAAACATGGCGTCCACGGCACGCTTCCGTCGAATTTCAAACTGGCCCTTAAAAACCGAAGCGCACCCGCCCGACGATCCGATCCCCCGAATGCCGCGCATCGGCCAGCGCAAAGGCCGACGCCGCCCGCTCCGACACGTCGGTCCCGACATAATCCAGCCCCAGCGTCACCGGCCCGGTGACATGCTCCACCCCGATCCGCCAGTCGCTGTAATCGCCGCCGGGGCGCAGCCGCGCGGCGCGGAAGGGGTCGTCGGTCTTGCCGGTCGAATGGCCGACCCCGGCCAGCACTGTCCAGGGCGTGCCCGGTATGCCCGCTTGCGCGCCCGCATGGAGATAGAGATTGTCGCCGCCGATCGCGCTTTGCGACGGGGCATAGTCCGCACCGGCGTTCACCTGCACGGGACCCAGCGTATAGGCCGCCGAGCCGCCCAGTTCGACATAATCGGCGTCGAAGCCCGCGCCGCCGAACAGATGCCCGGTCACACGCCCGCGTAACGTTACGGGACCAACCAGCGTCGAGGCGCCGACTCTCAGGTCGCCGACCACGCCAGCGCCGCCATGCCGATCCGATTCGCGAAGCGCGACGATCCGGCCGCTCGCCTCGAACGGCCCCTGGGTCGCAAAGATATCGGCGGAGGGCGAGACGCGCCCCCCGCTCCAGCTCAGCCCCCGGCGATTCTCGTCGCTGTTCAGCTCGACGCCGATCGAAGGCCGCTCTTGCGCGAGGAGCGGCGACGCCATGGAACCACCCAGCAGGGCGGTCAGAACGATATTACGCAAGGTCATCCGGCGCGCGTCTCGGCATGGAGGCGATCCATCTCGGCATGCAGCAGGTCATGATCTTCCTGGGCCACCGCCTGAAGGTGATCACGCACTGCGTCCTGACGCTGGGCGACCTCCTGTGCGATGGCGGCGCGGTTGGTGCTGCACCAGCCGGGGCGGCTGCCCTCGATCACGCGGTCCTGCGCAGCGCTGCGCATCAGGGCCGTACCGCTGGCGCCGCGGGCCTCGCGGTGCACGATGACATTGGCGCTCCACAGGCAGCGCAGCGTCGAGGGACGGCCGCCGGTCGTCACCGCGCCGATCTGCTTGTGCGTCACGCCGACATCGGCGCTGTAGCGAACCGCAACCGGCCCGGAATGATGGTCGAGCTGGACGCGGTGTTCGAGCGCCCCGTCGGAGGCGACGGCACCACCGAGCGCGAGCCCGGCGATCAAAAGCATGTTCATCATCTTCTCCTTCTGCGGGACCCCGGCTTGTGTCGGCCGGTGGTCTATCGGCACCGTTCGGGGCCGATACGGGATCAATACATGACAAAGCTGTCATGTTCCAAATTTGTCGTGGCCGCAGCGACGAATACCTATCCATTCCTCCCCTGTGAGGGGAGGTGGCAGGCCGAAGGCCTGACGGAGGGGTGTCCCGCTCTCGATAGAGCGACACCCCTCCACCATGCTTCGCATGGTCCCCCTCCCCTTACAGGGGTGGAATGGGCGGCAGACCTGCGTGATCGCCGATCACTCCCAAGCGGGCGTCAGTTATCCTTCATGCGGCAGGGGCGGATGTCCTTGGGATCGGGGCGCGAGCCGGTCGTGCGGAACGTCGCCAGATACCCGCCCGCCGAAGGCATGTTCTCGAACGAGACCTGGGTGAAGCCGACCGCCTCGAATTCGCATTTCAACAGCGCGGGCGGGGTGCCGTGCGCCTTGGTGCGGCGATTGGCGTCGACCACCACGACCAGGCCGTCGGGCTTCAGCGCGGGGAACAGCCGCCAGAGGAATTCATAAGGCTGTTCGATCTCATGATACATGTGGACCATGAGAACCCGGTCGAAGCTGTTCGGCGGCAGCTTGGGATCGGCGGGTTCGCCAAGCCGGACGCTGACATTGTCCAGCCGCTCGCGCGAGACACGCTCGGCGAGCCGATCGCGCCAGGCCGCGACGATGTCCTCGGCCAGCACCCGGCCGTTCTTGCCGACCCGCTGCGCCAGGCGGACGGTGTAATAGCCCTCGCCCGCGCCGATATCGGCCACCGTCATGCCGGGGCGGATCCTGGCCCGGTCCATGACCTGATCCGCCTCGCGCAGCCGATCGCGCGCATCCTCGCTTGACCAGCGCGACGACACGACATCGGCGACCGGCCGATCCGCCGCCGGGAACGGGCCGACCTTGTCGTCATCCGAATCGTCATGCTGCTGGATCAGCGGCTTCGATCCGTCGCACGCCGCCACCGCGCCCCCCAGCGCGATAACGAGTGCCGCCGCCATCATGGGCCCCGCCCCCCGGACACGCATCTTAGTCGACATCCTCCACCGCGACCGCTTCGCCGGTCACGCGCTGCGACAGGGCCGCGGCCATGAATGCGTCGAGATCGCCGTCCAGCACATCGCCCGGCGCGGTCGAGGTCACCCCCGTCCGAAGATCCTTCACCAGCTGATAGGGCTGGAGCACGTAGGAGCGGATCTGGTGGCCCCAACCGATATCGGTTTTGGTCGCGTTCTCGGCGTTCGCCACCGCTTCACGCTCGGCCAGTTCGCGCTCGTAGAGGCGAGCACGAAGCTGGTTATACGCCTCGGCCTTGTTCTTGTGCTGCGAGCGCTGGTTCTGGCACTGCACCACGATGCCGGTCGGCAAGTGGGTGATGCGCACTGCCGAGTCGGTCGTGTTGATGTGCTGACCACCGGCACCCGACGCGCGGTAGGTGTCGATGCGCAGTTCGCTCTCGTTGATCTCGACCTCGATATTGTCGTCGATCACCGGATAGACCCACACGCTCGAAAAGCTGGTGTGGCGGCGCGCAGCCGAGTCGTACGGGCTGATCCGCACCAGCCGGTGCACGCCCGATTCGACCTTGGCATAGCCGTAGGCATTCTCGCCCTTGACCAGCAGCGTGGCCGATTTGATCCCCGCCTGCTCGCCCGAATGATAGTCGATCAGCTCGACCTTCATGCCGTGCCGCTCGGCCCAGCGCGTGTACATGCGCTGGAGCATCCCGGCCCAGTCCTGGCTTTCGGTGCCGCCTGCGCCCGCGTTGATCTCGATATAGCTGTCATTGGCATCGGCCTCACCGGCCAGCAGCGCCTTGACCTTGTCGCCCTCGGCCTTTTTGGCGAGCTCGCCCAGGCTGGCGACGGCTTCCTTCTCCAGCTCCTCGTCGCCCTCCATCTCGGCCAGCTCGATCAGCTCGACCGTGCCCGACAGCTCGTTCTCGATGGCGCGGGTGGCGGTGATCGCCTCGTCCAGGCGGCGACGTTCGCGCATCACGGCCTGGGCCTGTTTGGGGTCGTTCCACAACGCCTGGTCCTCGACGCGCGCGTTCAGCTCGTCCAGGCGGCGCAGCGCGCGGTCCCAGTCGAGGAAGCGGCGCAGCAGCTCCAGGGCGTCCTTGATCGTGTCGACATGAGCCTGCGCTTCAGCGCGCATGAATATTCTCCGAATCGGTCGTACGTCCGCCAAACGGGCGGAAAACCCAATATGGGTAGCGGGCTAGTAGATTCCGCCTTCCCTTTGCAAGAAATCGCTGTCGCGCGGGGCTGCGGGCTTGGCCGGGCCGGTCGGCGTCACGGGGGCTTCGGCGGCGGCACGGCGGGCGCGGCGGCGCGGCTCGCTCTCCGGCTTGAACGCCTCCCAGATGACGGCGGGCTTGGGATCGTCGCCGGTCGGGAAGGTGCCGTAAACCGGCCGTCCGCTCGCCCGGTCGATCCGGACCATGCGAATGCCGGGCGCGGCGCGGAAGGGCAGTTTCTCCAGCCCCTCATAGGCCTTTTCGGCGAACTGGTGGAAGATCGGCACCGCGATCGTCCCGCCCTGCGCATAGCCGCCCAGCGAGCGCGGCGTGTCATAGCCGATATAAAGGCCGCCGACGAATTGCGGCGTGCCGCCGACGAACCAGACATCGGTCGGGCCGTTATTGGTGCCGGTCTTGCCGAACATCGGCCGGTTCAGGTCGCGCAAGCCCGTGGCGGTGCCGCGCTGGACCACGCCCTCGGTGATATGGACCATCTGATACGCGGTCATCGCGTCGAGCACCTGGCGCTGGTGCGAGACCGGGCGCGGCATCGGCTTGCCGTCATAATCGGCGGCGTTGCAGCGGTCGCAGGCGCGCCAATTTTCCGGCCAGATGACCTTGCCATGCCGGTCCTGCACGAAGTCGATCAGCGAGGGGTCGCCGCCGCGTCCGTTATTGGCCAGGATGGCATAGGCGTTGACCATCTGCCCCACCGTCGTCTCGCCCGCGCCCAGCGAATAGGCGAGATAGGGCGGAAAGTCGCCGATCCCCATCTGCTTTATCATCGCGACGACATTCTTCATGCCGACGGTCGATGCCGTCCGCACGGTCATCAGGTTGCGCGACTGCTCGATGCCCCAGCGCATCGTGTGCGGCCCGGCGCCCGCCGAATTGCCGAAGTTGCGGAAGCATTTGGTGCCGAGCCCCGCGCCCTGGTCGACGCAGAACGGCCCATCGACGATGATCGAGGCGGGCGTCATGCCATGCTCCAGCGCGGCGGAATAGACGATCGGCTTGATCGTCGAGCCCGGCTGGCGCTCCGCCTGGGTCGCGCGGTTGAAATCGCTGAGCCGCGCGTCGAAGCCACCCTGCATCGCCAGCACGCGCCCCGTGGCGGGCTCCTCGACCACGAAACCGCCCGAGATGCGCGGGATCGAACGCAGCTGGAATTGCTCGCCTGCGGGCGACACGGCGATGATGTCGCCGACCTTCAGCGCGCTGAACGCGGTCGCGGCCGTGCCCCGGCGCGGCATCTGCGCCAGGCTGCGCGGCAAGATGCCGGTTCGACCATTGGCGAACCCGATCGTCGCCTCGCCCGCCTCCTTGGCGGTGACGATGCCAGCGCGCCAGTCGCGATAGTCGAGGCCGATATTCCTGTTCAGCAGCACCTGCTGCCAGTTGCCGTCGTCAATCTCTTCGTGCCGGATCGGCCCCGACCAGCCGCGACCGCCCTCGAACCGGACCAGCCCGTCGCGCAACGCTTCGGCCGCGAAGTCCTGGAGCCGGGTGTCAAGCGAGCTGCGCACCCACAGGCCGCCCTCATAGACGCTATTGGGTCCGTCCGCGGCCTTTTCGCCGTACCGCTTGACGAGCTGGCGACGCAGTTCCTCGACGAAATAGCCGCCGACCTGCGCATATTTGGGCGTACGGCGCAGCACCGTGCCCAGCGGCTCGGCCATCGCCGAATTATATTGCGCGCGGGTGATGAAGTTGTTCGACAGCATCTCGCGCAGCACATAGGCGCGGCGCTCCAGCGCGCGGTCGGGATGGCGGACGGGATCGTAATTCGCCGGTCCCTTGGGCAGCAGCGCCAGATAGGCCATCTGCCCGAGCGTCAGCTCGTTCAGTTCCTTGTCGAAATAGGCATGGGCGGCCGCCTCGACACCGTACGCGTTCCGCCCCAGCCCGATCTGGTTGAGATACAGCTCCAGGATCTGCGGCTTGGTCAGCGTATCTTCGATCTTGTAGGCGAGGATCGCCTCCTTGATCTTGCGGGTCGGCGAATAGGTGTTGCCGATCAGCAGGTTCTTGGCGACCTGCTGGGTGATGGTCGAGCCGCCGCGCGCGCGCCGACCGCTGCCGAACTTCTTGGCATAGTCGATGACCGCGCCCGCCAGCCCCGGATAGTCGACGCCGCCATGCTCGAAGAAGCTCTTGTCCTCGGCCGCCAGGAACGCACGGACGAGCAGCGGCGGATATTCGTTGAACGACAATTCGACGCGGCGTTCGCGGGCGTAGGACTGAATCGGCGTGCCGTCGATACCACGAACATGGGTCGGCAGCGGCGGCTCATAGGCCTTGAGCGCATCGACCGAGGGCAGGTCGCGGATGAACAGGAACCAGAACACGCCGCCACCGATCGCCGCGAGCAGCGCAAGGACGGCGAACAGCCGCACCCACCAGCGGCGCCAGAGCGGGCGGCGCGGCGGTTCGGCGGGTTCGGAGGGGGAAAAGGTTTCGACGGCCATGGCTTTGCGGGGCTTCGTGTAGCAGGTTCGCCCACGCTTGCCACCCGCCTGGATAGTCGTTGCGCGTCAGGGGTGCGGCGGTTCGTCGCGCGCATCCTCGTCGGACGGGTAGCGCGCCCCGACATGCGCGTGGCCCCGCGCCGCCGCCAGTTGCTCCTGCCGGTGCCGCTCGGCATAGGCGGCCAGTCGCTCCGCATCGCGCGTGCCGTGACAGACGGGGCAATTCACCCCCTCGACATAAAGCGGCGAGGCCCGATCCTCCGGGCTGACCGGCATCCGACAGCCATGGCACAAGCCGTGCGATCCCTGCGCCAACCCATGCCCGACCGCGACGCGGGCGTCGAAGACGAAGCATTCTCCGTTCCAGCGGCTCTGCTCCTCGGGCATCGTCTCCAGATATTTCAGGATGCCACCATCAAGGTGGAAGACATCCGCCACCCCTTCCGCCTTCAAAAATGCCGTCGCCTTTTCGCAGCGTATGCCGCCGGTGCAGAACATCGCAACCTTCGACTTGCCCGCCATCAGTTCGTCGCGATGCTCGCGGAACCAGCGCGGGAAGTCGCGGAAGCTCTTCGTCCCCGGATCGACCGCACCATCGAACGTGCCGATCGCGACCTCGTAATCGTTGCGCGTGTCGATCAAGAGGGTGTCGGGATCGGCGATCAGTGCGTTCCACGCTTGCCCCGCGACATAAGTGCCGACCTCGCGGGTGGGGTCGATGCCCTCGACGCCCATCGACACGATCTCGCGCTTCAGCCGCACCTTCATCCGGTGGAACGGCATCGTCTCGGCGGTCGAGTCCTTATAGTCGACATCGGCACACCCCGGCAGCGTCCGGATATGCGCGAGCAGCGCCTCGATCGCGTGGTGGGTGCCCGCCACCGTGCCGTTAATCCCCTCGCTCGCGAGCAGCAGCGTGCCAAGGATCCCGTTCGCCTCGGCGACGGCGAGCAGGGGTTCGCGCAAGGCGGCGGGGTCGGGGAAAGAAGCGAAACGATACAGGGCACAGACGCGGATCATCCGGTTGCCTTTACGCAGATCGGACGTGGGGGACCAGATGCCGTTCCTCATGCGGCAGGCGGGACCCGATCGCTCCTTTATCGCCGAACGCGCATGGGCGGAGCGAGATCGGACAACAGATGCTCGACCGGCGCGACCTCCTCATTCGCCACCAGAGCCATCACCGCCTGGTCGCTGCCGTCTTCCAGCCGGACGACGACATATCCCACCGCCGCCAACACGGCCCGATCAATGGGGCCTGCCGGTTGCAAGCGGAGGCTTGCGAGTCTCTGTTCGGCAAGCTGGAGAACGATCTCATCGACCGTGTCTTCCCGCCAGTCGACCAGCGCCACCCACCCTTCCTCGCGCAGCATGTCGAGAAAAGCCTCCATCCGCACCGAATCCGGCGCGTCCTCCTGATCGACGAAGAAGCTCTCGCGCAGCCGCCGCCGTGCGACCGGCACCGAAACGCCGGACAACCGATGATACAGCTCTGCGAATTGCCGCTGCCATGGCGATAGTCCGGGGCCGGGTGCATGGGGCGATGCCGTGGGAAGGACCTGTTCGGCCCAGACCAGCAAGGCCGAGAGGTATTTTTCCTGCCGTCCGGTCAACGTCTCGGTTTCCCGTCGCCCTTCGAGATGGTGCAACGAAATTCGGGCATCGCAGCCCGGGGGGACATGAAGGCGAAACCGGGCATGCAGCAACGCCGCGCCCGACACGTCGGAACGCAGCTCCATCTTCAGGTCGAGTTCCGCGCTATCGGCTCTGCGCGAGCATTGGACGAGGCGTTCCTTGTCACGCACCTTCAGCGACTTGCCGACCGGGCAGTGCCCGATAAGGGTCTGGATGCGCCCCGCATAGCGCTTCGCCAGTTCGGAATGGCCGTCGATCACCCGCATATCCTGGCAATGACGCGAAACATCTGTCGAGGACCCTATCGCGGCGGAACGATGGCCTGAATGTCATCGGCGACGTCCTGACCGGCATCTGCCGCCATCCCGGATGCCCGGCGCGCGAGGGACAGAAACTCGGCCTCGGAGGCCGATGTGTAATTGCATCCCACGAACAGGCTGTCGGCGGGCGGCGGAGGCGGTACCTTGGCGCCGAACGCCCGGGCCAGCATGGCGGCGGTCGCATGGCCGGTAGGCGCGAAGGCTCCCAGCATCGGGCCGCTGTCCGGGTCGAGAAAGCGATAATATTGCTCGGTCGCAGCGATCGGGGCGCGCTTCATCGCCTGGGCGGCGATGAAGGCCTCGGCGACCTTGCGCGGCCAGAGCGTCACGATCCAGTCGTTCAGGAAATAGACGCGATCGACCTGCCGCCCCGACAACAAGACCGGCGTGGCGAGCCGATAGCCCGCAATGCCCACCATGCCCTTGGTCGCCTTGTCGTCCGTCATCTCCCGCATCCAGGCGGGCGGCCTGGGATCGAGAAACAGGGCATCGGCAAAGGCGTAGAGCGCGTCACGCGAACGACAGGACAGGGCATTACTGAGCAATTCGGGCGTCAGCGCAACCGGCGCATCGGACTTCGCAGGCGCGGTCTGGGCCTGCACAGGAATTGGCCGAGCCAAAGCCAAGACGAGAGGCAGGATAACAGACAGGCGGCGAACCATCCCACGATCCTGCCAGCCCGCACCAGCCGGATCAACCGCGCCGCGACGGCCTTGACCCCTGCGGATACGGCGGTCACTCATCAGGCGATGAGAGTCCTGCTGTCCCTGATGCTCGCCTTCGTCATCGCCGTCGCGGGCACGGGCATCGCCAAGGCGATCGATCCGACCATTTTCGGCTCCTGTTTCGAAGGGGGCTGCGGTTACGCCGCCCTGTTCGTCGCGCTGCTGGGCACCCTCGTCCTCGCGCCGATCCTGTGGATCGCGCTCCGTCGCGTGGAGCCACTTGGGCGATTGCTGCTCTTTTTCGCCCTGTTCGCTTTGATCGGCCCGTTCATCCTGACCACCGCGCTATGGCTCCTCGGGCTGGCCGCGCTGGTCTATGCGATGGTGCGATCGATCCGGCGGGCGCGGGCCGATGGCCACCCGATCCGTGCGATGCTGATCGCCCCCCGCGCCCGGACATAACGCCCCCGCTCGTCAGGGCAGCCTTACCGCGTCGGTCGCCCTGCTCACCCGCAGGCCCAGCGAGTCGGCCAGCGCGACGATCCTGTCCGTATCCAAACGGCGGACGATGACGACGTGCAGATTGTCGTCCAGATCATTGTCCCAGGACAGCAATTCCCAGGCCGGGGTCCTCGCCCCCAGCTCGTTGTCGAGCCACGCGAAGTAATCCGCAACCAGGACTTTTTCGTTATCGTCGCGGTATGGAAAGGGCTTGAGCGGTTCGGCGAATTCGTCGCTGATAAGCTCATGAAGTTCGTCGATCTTATCGCCGATCAGGACATAATCGATGATCGCCAACTCGACAGTCAGTTGCCTGATCGTCTCGGGGTCGAAGTCGAGCATCCATTCCTCGGGTTCGCGCAGTGCCGCGTCCAGCTCTGCGACCATTTCCCGAACAGCCTCGTCATCGAGCGTCCGGCCGCTCAACAGGGTGACCAACTCGCTATACATTGACCTTCTCGCCGATCCGCCAACGATCATTGGTGCGCTTCTTTAGCGCGCCGCCATCCGCCGTGCAAAATGCACCTCGACCGCCTGCAGCACCGCCTTGGCGATCCGCTCGCGGCCCGCCTCGCTGTCGAGGAAGGCGGCGTCCTGCATGTTCGAGATATAGCCCGTCTCGAACAGGATCGACGGCATGTCGGGGGCCTTCAGCACCATCAGCGAGGCCATGCGGTGGAAGGTCGGCTTGACCGGGATCAGCGGCTGCGCCTCGCGACCCAGCAGCCGCGCGAAGCTGGCCGAGGCGTTCATCGTCTCGCGCTGGGTCAGGTCGATCAGGATCGAAGAGACGTCGCTGTTTCCGCCCAGGTCGACACCGGCGATCACATCCGCCTTGTTCTCGCGTGCGGCCAGTCGCGCGGCTTCCTTGTCGGAGGCCACGTCGGACAGGGTATAGGCGGTCGCCCCGCGCGCTTCGCCCGCGCCCGCGCTGTCGCAATGGATCGAGATGAACAGGTCGGCGTGCAGCCGCCGCGCGATGCCGTAACGCTCGCGGTGGAGGATATAGCGATCGTCCTCGCGGGTCAGCGCCGCGCGCACCCGACCGGACGCGACCAGCGTGTCGCGAATTTCCTTCGCGATGGCCAGCGTCACGTCCTTTTCGCGCAAGCCCGTCACCGGGTTGATCGCGCCGGGATCGACCCCGCCATGCCCGGCATCGATCACCACCAGCGGCCGGTTGTCCGCGCCCCGGACCCGCGGCATCGGCAGGGTGCGCGACGGACTGGGGACCGGCACGGTCAGCGTGTAGGCGGGCTTGCGCTGGAAATGGAACGGGAAGAAGTCGAGCGCCCCCGCGAAACTCGCCTGGGTATAGCGGCCGGTGACGGGCTTCAGCGTCAGCGACAGAGTCTTGCCGTCGTCGTCGAAGCCGCCGTCGAAGATCGTCGCGTCCTGCGCCAGCGCAAAGCTCAGCCGGGTGACGCCGGGCTTGATCCGGGTCTGGGTCAGCCCACGCACCACCCCCGTCCGAATGGAGGCACTGCCCGGCGAGGCCCCGGTCACGTCGACCGCCACCCGCCGCTGTTCGTTCAGCATGACGCTGCGCGCGCGTTTGACGGGCGTGTCGAACCGGATGATGAGCCGGGCGCCGCGCACCACGACCTTCTGCACCGTCGCCGCCATCGCGCCCACCGGCGCGAACAGCCCGAACAGGAAAGTGAACAGCATCAGCACGACCCGGCAACCATGCCGCGTCGGTGCCCCGCCGGTCCAGCGAAAAGCCATTACGCCATACCCTTTTCAACGATCCGGGGATCGAACATCGGGCATAGAAGGACGTAGCTGACGCAGGGCTTTCAGCCATTGGTTAACCCAAAATTCGGCATATTCCGGCCGCCGAATCGGCAAATTCCCGCCTGTTGCGCAAACGTTCCGATGATGCTAGCACTCCTGCGGACCCCGGCCTCGATCACCTCTCCCACGATCGGGACGGGGCCATCTCTAAAAGGGCTGGGACTGCGAGGATTTCGCGCCCGGACCAACCAGGTTGACGCTCGCATGACGCATATGATCCACCCCGCTGACCGACCGGCCTTTGCCGGTGGGATCGCGGTGCCGTGGGTCCGCACCGGCCCCGTTGCCGATGCTGCGGCTGAGAGCGGCACGCTTTCCGTTTTTTCCAGCGCATCGGCGCCCCGCGCCGCCGCCCACCTTATTTACCGCGCGCGACGGCTGCCTTCAGGCCCGGCGCGCGCGTGGAGACTTCACAATGACCACGCGTATGCTGATCGACGCACGCCACCGGGAAGAAACCCGCGTGGCCGTCGTCAAGGGTAACCGGATCGAGGAATTCGACTTCGAGTCGGCCGAGCGCAAGCAGCTCAAGGGCAATATCTACCTCGCCAAGGTGACCCGGGTCGAACCGTCGCTGCAGGCGGCGTTCGTCGATTACGGCGGCAACCGTCACGGCTTCCTGGCCTTTTCGGAAATCCACCCCGACTATTACCAGATCCCCAAGGAAGATCGCGAAGCCCTGCTGCGCGAAGAAGCCGAGCATGCCGCCGAAGAGGCCGCGCTGCGCGCCGAACTCGACGCCGAGGATGACGACGATCACGCGGATCATGACGGCGACGATCATGACGATCACGCCGACGACCATCACGACGACGAGGACGGCGAAGGCGCGCCGCGTCCCAAGAAGTCGACCGTCAACGACGACCAGGTCGAGGCGCTGCGCCAGCGTCGGCAGAATCTGCGCCGCCGCTACAAGATCCAGGACGTCATCCATCGCCGCCAGGTGCTGCTGGTCCAGATCGTCAAGGAAGAGCGCGGCAACAAGGGCGCGGCGCTGACGACCTATCTGTCGCTCGCCGGTCGCTACTGCGTGCTGATGCCCAACACGTCGCACGGCGGCGGCATCAGCCGGAAGATCTCGAACGCGGCCGACCGCAAGCGGCTGAAGACCATCATGGCCGAGATGGCGCTGCCCTCGACCATGGGCTGCATCGTCCGCACCGCCGGGCTTCAGCGCACCAAGACCGAGATCAAGCGCGACTTCGATTACCTCGCGCGCCTGTGGGACGGCATTCGCGAGAAGACGCTGCACTCGTCGGCGCCCGCGCTGATCTATGGCGACAGCGATCTCATCAAGCGCGCGATCCGCGACATCTATAATCGCGAGATCGAGGAAGTGATCGTCGAGGGCGAGGAAGGCTATCGCCAGGCGAAGGACTTCATGCGCCTGCTGATGCCCGCCCACGCCCGCCGGGTGAAGCAATATGCCGACGCGGTCCCGCTGTTCCAGCGTGCGCATGTCGAGGATCAGCTGGCCGCGATGTACAATCCGGTCGTCCAGCTCAAGTCGGGTGGCTATCTGGTCATCAACCCGACCGAAGCGTTGGTCTCGATCGACATCAACTCCGGGCGTTCGACCCGCGAGCATAATATCGAGCAGACCGCGACCGCGACCAATCTGGAAGCCGCGCAGGAAATCGCGCGCCAGCTGCGTCTGCGCGACATGGCGGGTCTGGTCGTCATCGACTTCATCGACATGGACAACAACTCCAATGTCCGGAAGGTCGAGAAGGCGATGAAGGAGGCGCTGAAGAACGATCGCGCCCGCATCCAGGTCGGCCGCATCTCGTCCTTCGGCCTGATGGAAATGAGCCGCCAGCGCCTGCGCACCGGCGTGCTCGAAGCCTCGACCCGCCCCTGCCCGCATTGCGAAGGTACCGGCCTGGTCCGCACCGCCTCGTCCTCGGGCCTGTCGGCACTGCGCCTGATCGAGGACGAGGCCGCGCGCGGTCGCGGCTCGATCCTGACGCTGCGCGCCAGCCAGGAAGCCGCCGTCTATGTGCTGAACCGCAAGCGCGCCGACATCGCCGAGATCGAGGATCGCTACGGCGTGACCGTCGAGATCATCCCCGACCGCGAGGAAGAGGGTGCGCGCATGACGGTCGAGGCCTCGGGCCCGCCGCCCGCCTATGCGCCCAAGATCGACACGCTCCTTTCCGTCGAGGAAGATGAGGACGATCTGATCGACGAGGTCGAGGAGGAAGAAGAGGACGAGGTCGAGGAGGAAGCGACCGAGGCTCCTCGTCCGCGCGAGTCGCGTGACGAGGGTGACGGCAATGGCCGCAAGCGCCGTCGCCGCCGCCGTGGTCGCCGCAACCGTGGCGAGGGCGAAGGCGCCGAGCCGGCCGAGGGCGAAGATCACGCCGACGCCGAGCAGGACGGGGCCGAGCAGGACGCAACCGACGCCGAGGAATCGGTCGAGGACGACGCCGCCGAGACGGTCGACGCCACCGAGGCCGAGCCGCGCGAAGGCGGACGCCGCCGTCGCGGGCGTCGCGGTCGCCGTGGCGGTCGTCGTGGCGAGGGTGCCGCGAATGACACGGCCGAGGCCGCGACCGATGCGGCATCGGATGACGATGCGTCGGACGCGCCGCTGCCGATCGTCGAGCCGATCGAGGCGGGCGATGCCGCGCCGGTAACGACTCCGCTCGCGGTGGCCGAGGCCGAGGCGAGCGACGCGCCCAAGACCCGCCGCCGTCCGCGCGCCCGCAAGGCCGCGCCGGTCGCCAACGAAGCGGTCGAGACGCCGGTCGTCGAGGAAGCGCCTGCGCCGGTCGCCCCCGTGGCCGAAGTCGAGGCGGAAGCCCCGGCCAAGCCCAAGCGCGTCCGCAAGAAGGCCGCTCCGAAGGTCGCCGCCGAGGAAGCCGCGCCGGTCGCTGAGGCGGAAGCCGAAGCCCCGACCAAGCCCAAGCGCGTCCGCAAGAAGGCCGCCCCCAAGGTCGCCGCCGAGCCGGTCGCCGAGGAGGCCCCTGTCGCCGAACCGGCTCCGGCCGAGGAACCGGCGGCATCGGCCGACGCCGAAAGCACGACCGGGGAAACCCCGCGCCGCGGCTGGTGGCAGCGGACCTTCGGCGCCTGATCGCCCCGGCACCGAACGGCAAGACGCCCTCCTTCCCCAAGCGGAAGGAGGGCGTTTTTCGTTGGTAGGTCGAAAACTCCACCCCAGAGTGCAGGCGTTTTTAGGCGGGACGACATGAGATGCCCCCCTCCCCTTCAGGGGAGGGGCCGGGGGTGGGGCGTTTCCGCAAACGTACAGTCTGTGGCGAGACCCCACCCCAACCCCTCCCCTGAAGGGGAGGGGCTTACGTTGGTTCAAGGCAATGTCATCACAGTCTAAACCGCCGGAAAGGTCCGGCTGCTCTTCACCACCCCGTAAGCGAAGGTCGTATCCAGGCTGGCGACCCCGGCGATCGCGTGCATCTTGCGGCGGATGAAGCGCTCATAGGCTTCCAGATCGGCGACGATGACGCGCAGCAGATAATCCGCGTCGCCGGTCAGAAGGTGACAGTCCATCACCTCGTCCAGCTGGCGGATCGCCTCCTCGAACTGCTGCACCAGATCGCGGGCGTGGCGCTCCAGCCGCACCCGAATGAAGGCCGTCACCGGCAGGCCGTATCGCTGCTGATCGACGATCGCGCCATAGCCTTGGATGACGCCCGCCTGTTCGAGCAGCCGCACCCGGCGCAGACAGGGCGACGGTGACAGGCCGACCCGCTCGGCCAAGTCCTGATTGGTGAGACGCCCATCCTGTTGGAGCAGGCGGACGATCTGGCGATCCTTCGTGTCCATGCCTGATCTTAGCAGATTCTGCCAATCTGGCACGCACGATTGGCAAAGAACGCAATTTCGGCAAGACCCTTCCACCCTAGAATGGCTTCACCACGCAAAGAAAGCCTGTCCCCATGTCGACCCCAGCCCCTTTCGGTTTCGCGACCGCCGCCATCCATCATGGCTATGATCCCCAGGATCATGAGGGCGCGCTGACCCCGCCGCTTCACCTGACCTCGACCTTCGCCTTCGAGAGCGCGGAGGACGGCGCGGCGCGATTCTCCGGCGAGGCGCTGGGCCATGTCTATAGCCGCATCTCCAACCCGACGGTCGACCTGCTGGAACGGCGCATCGCGCATCTGGAGGGGGCCGAGGCGGCGCTAGGGACCGCATCGGGCATGGGTGCGATCACCGCGACGCTGTGGACGCTGCTGCGCCCCGGTGACGAGATCCTGACCGACATGACGCTCTATGGCTGCACCTTCGCCTTCATGCAGCACGGGCTGGGCCGGTTCGGCATCCGCGTCACCCATGTCGACATGACCGATATCGCCGCGGTCGAGGCGGCGTTCGGGCCGGACACCAGACTCGTCTATTTCGAGACGCCCGCCAATCCCAATATGCGGCTGGTCGATATCCAGGCCGTCTGCGCGCTGGCCAAGGCGCATGGCGCGTGGAGCGTGGTGGACAACACCTATGCCACGCCGGTCATCACCCGCCCGATCGCGCTGGGCGCGGACTTCGTCGTCCACTCCGCCACCAAATATCTGGGCGGACATGGCGATCTGGTCGCGGGCATGGTGCTGGGCCGCGCGGCGGACATCCAGCAGATCCGGCTGTTCGGCGTCAAGGACATGACCGGCGCGGTGCTGTCGCCGTTCAACGCCATGCTGATCCTGCGCGGGCTGAAGACCCTGGAATTGCGTGTGCAGCGTCATGCCGCCTCGGCGCAGGACATCGCCGAACGGCTCCAGGCGCATCCGGCGGTGCATGCGGTCCATTATCCGGGTCTGGAGAGCTTTCCGCAGTACGACCTTGCCCGGCGCCAGATGGCGCTGCCCGGCGGCATGATCGCTTTCCAGCTGCGCGGCGGCTATGAGGCGGGCAAGCGGGTGATGAACCGGCTGAGCCTGATCCAGCGCGCGGTGTCGCTGGGCGATGCCGAGACGTTGATCCAGCATCCCGCCAGCATGACCCACTCCACCTATCCGGTCGAACAGCTCATCGCGCACGGGATCATGCCCGATCTGGTGCGGCTGTCAGTCGGGCTGGAGGATGTGCGGGACATCTGGACCGATCTGGGCGCGGCGCTGGATGCGGAGCGGGATACGCTGTCGCACGCGGCGTGATGGCTCGCTGACGATCCTCCCCGGCACGGGGAGGTGGCAGCCCGAAGGGCTGACGGAGGGGGGCTTCCCCCCAAGACGTCCCTAGCGGCACGCCCCCTCCACCATGCTGCGCATGGTCCCCCTCCCCGTGCCGGGGAGGATTTTTAGCCCATGACGAAAAAGGGCCGGACGTTTCCGTCCGGCCCCTTTCTTCATTACGCTGCCTTCGAGCGAGCTGCGCGCTTGCGCTCGTTCGGGTCGAGGTAGCGCTTGCGCAGACGGATCGACTTCGGGGTCACTTCGACCATCTCGTCGTCGTCGATATAGGCGATCGCCTGCTCCAGCGTCATCTTCTTCGGCGGGGTCAGGCGGATGGCGTCATCCTTACCGCCCGAGGCGCGGAAGTTGGTCAGCTGCTTCGCCTTCATCGGGTTGACCTCAAGGTCATCCGTCTTGGCGTTTTCGCCGATAATCATGCCCTCATAGAGCGCCTCGCCGTGACCGACGAACAGGATGCCGCGCTCTTCGAGCGGACCCAGCGCATAGCCCTGCGCTTCGCCGGCGCCGTTCGAGATCAGGACGCCGTTCTTGCGGCCCTCGATCTTGCCCTTGTGCGGGCCGTAACGCTCGAACAGGCGGTTCATGATGCCAGTGCCGCGCGTGTCCGACAGGAACTCGCCATGATAGCCGATCATGCCGCGCGACGGCGCCGAGAAGGTGATGCGGGTCTTGCCGCCGCCCGAGGGACGCATGTCGGTCATCTCGGCCTTGCGCAGGTTCATCTTCTCGACGACCGTGCCCGAATATTCCTCGTCCACGTCGATGATGACGGTTTCATACGGCTCGGTCTTCTTGCCGTCCTCGTCCTCGCCGAACAGCACGCGCGGGCGGCTGATGCCCAGCTCGAAGCCTTCGCGGCGCATCGTTTCGATCAGAACGCCAAGCTGGAGTTCGCCGCGACCGGCAACCTCGAAGCTGTCGCGGTCGTCGCTCTCGGTGACCTTCACCGCGACGTTCGATTCCGCTTCGCGCATCAGGCGGTCGCGGATCATGCGGCTGGTCACCTTGGTGCCCTCACGGCCGGCCATCGGCGAGTCGTTGACCGCAAAACGCATCGACAGCGTCGGCGGGTCGATCGGCTGCGCCTGGAGCGGCTCGCTGACCGAAGTGTCGGCGATGGTGTTCGCGACCGTTGCGACGGCCAGACCCGCCAGCGAGATGATGTCGCCCGCCTTGGCTTCCTCGACCGGAACGCGGTCCAGGCCGCGGAACGACAGGATCTTCGACGCGCGGCCGGTTTCGATGACATTGCCATCGGCGTCGAGCGCGTGGATCGCCTGGTTCAGCTTGACCGTGCCCGAGTTGACGCGGCCGGTCAGGATACGACCGAGGAAGTTGTCGCGGTCGAGCAGCGTCACCAGGAAGGTGAAGGGCACGTCCTCGACCTCGACCTTGGGGGCGGGAACATGGTTCACGATCGTCTCGAACATCGGGATCAGCGTGCCTTCGCGCGCGTCCATGTCGGTCGAGGCATAGCCATTGCGGCCCGAGGCGTAGAGGACGGGGAAGTCGAGCTGCTCGTCATTCGCGTCGAGCGAGACGAACAGGTCGAACACTTCGTCCAGCACTTCCTGGATACGCGCGTCGGCGCGGTCGACCTTGTTGACGACGACGATGGGCTTCAGGCCCAGCGCCAGCGCCTTGCCGGTCACGAACTTCGTCTGCGGCATCGCGCCTTCCGACGAGTCGACCAGCAGGACGACGCCGTCGACCATCGACAGGATGCGCTCCACCTCGCCACCGAAGTCGGCGTGGCCGGGGGTGTCGACGATGTTGATGCGGATCGACTCGTCGCTGCCCGGCGGAGTCCAGTCGACCGAGGTCGGCTTGGCGAGAATGGTGATCCCGCGCTCCTTTTCCAGGTCGTTGGAGTCCATCGCGCGCTCTTCGACGCGCTGGTTGTCGCGGAAGGTGCCCGACTGGCGGAACAGCTGATCGACCAGGGTCGTCTTGCCATGGTCGACGTGCGCGATGATCGCCACGTTGCGGAGGCTCATGCAAATTTCTCTTGTTCGGAGGGTATGTCGCCGCGCGCCATAGCCGAAAGCCAAGCAAAGCGAAAGGGCAGCGCGGATATTGCGCCGCACAAATGTAGCTGGTGGGTAAAACGTCCTGACGGCCTTGTTGTTCCTCCCCTGGAAGGGGAGGGGGACCAGCGAAGCTGGTGGAGGGGTGTCCCCGCTGATGGTGACACCCCTCCGTCAGCCCTTCGGGCTGCCACCTCCCCTTCCAGGGGAGGATTACTTTTGCCGCGGCACCACCTTCAGCGTCCAGTCGGTATCGGGCCGCAGATACTTTGCCGCGACCGCCTGCAGGTCCGCCGGGCCGATCGACACGAAGTCCTTGGCCAGCCGCTGGGTCGCGTCGATCCGCTTGGGGTCATAGGCCGCGCCGCCCAGCCGCTGCATCCAGAACATGTTGCCCGAGGCCATGCGCGCCAGCCGCTGGGCCATCGGGCGCTTGATACGCTGCAGCTCGTCGGCATCGATCGGCTTGGAGGCCAGGTCGGCGGCGATCGCGCGGGCGGTCGACAGGAAGAAGTCGACCTTGTCGGGCGCGACCATGCCGATCGCGATCATCCGCCCGCCGGTCGGCAAGCCGATCGGCCACTGGCTGGCGACCTGCGGGCTGTAGCTGGCGCCGGCCTGCGATCGCAGCCGGTCGAACAGCCGGTCGGCAAAGACCTGGGCCAGCACGTCCAGCCGGTTGCGAACCCGGTCGTCGGCCGAGCCGCCGCCGGTCGGCCAGGCGATCACCGCCGCCGCCTGGTCGGCCGGGCCAGTATGATAGCGCACCACCGGCGTCGCGACATGCGCGGGGAAGCGGATCGGCGGCACCGGGCCGGTATCGGCTTTGCGCGCCGGGATCGCGCCGAAGCTAGCCGCGACCGCCTTGATCGCGTCGTCGGCCTTCACGTCGCCGAACACCGACACCTCGATCGGGCCCGAGGCGAGCAGCGGGGCCCAGAGCGCCTTGAACGCCTGGGGCGTGGTCGCCGCCACTTCGTCGCGCGGCGGGGTGCCCCAGCGCGGGTCGCCGTCACGCAGCAGCCGTTCCAGATCATGGCCCAGCACGCCATCGGGCGACGAGTCGAACCCGTCATAACCCGCCAGCATCGCCGCCTTGGCCCGGTTGACCGGCGCGGCGTCCCAGCGCGGCGCGATCAGCTTGGCCGCCATCAGCTTGAGGTTGTCGGCATAATCGCCCGGCGAGGACAGCGCGTTGAAGGCGAAGGCATCGTCGTCGATGTCGAAGTCCATGCCCATGGTCCGCCCGGCGGTAAGCCGGTCGAGATCGCCCTGGTCGAACTTGCCGATCCCGCCCGCGACCAGCGCGAGGTCGGCGGCCCAGGCCGGGCTCTCGCGGGTGGCGGGCAAGGCGTCATAGCCCCGCCCGAACCGGACGCGCAGGTAAACGCGGCCCGTCTCGCCGTCATTGGCCAGCAGCAACAGGCGCACGCCGTTCGCGAACGTCACCCGCTCCAGCCCCAGATCGGACACCGTCTCGCGCGAGACGACCTTGCCCGGCGTGCCAAGCTTGGGGAGCTGGGCGAAGCTGACCGTCCCCTGGCGACGGCGCTGCTCGGCGAGCGGTCGGACATCGGCCTTCAAGGCGGCGGTCAGCCTGGCGACGGCATCGGGTTGCGCGGTTCGGGTATTGACCAGCCCACGCGTCGCGGTGCCCTGAAAGATCTTGCGTGTCGAGGCCAGCACCGTGTCGGGCGTGAACATCTTCGCCGCCACCGCCTGCTTGAAGATCTGGTAGCTGGTCTCGGGCGCGGTCACCGTTTCGCGGATGTCGAGCGCACCGACCATGTCATCGGCCTGTTTCGACCCCGCCTCGACCCGGGCGGTGTCCACCTGGTTGCGCAGGATCGCGTCGTAATCGGCCAGTTCGCGGTCGATCTCCGCTTGGGTCGGCGGGGTCGCCATCGCATCGGCAATGACCGCGCGCACGTCCTTCAGCGCGGCTTCCCAATTGTCGCCCAGCGGCACGACATTGACCGTCGTCATATTGGCCGAGCGCGACACGTCGTCGAGCGCGACGCTGGCCTGGAGGAAGCTGCCCCCCGCCCGCGCGCGGTTCTCCAGACGGCGGCTGATGAGGCGGGCGGCGACCATGTCGACCATCCGCTTCTGGTTGAAGATCGCGGTGTCGTCCTGATATTGCCACGGGCGCAGCACCGCCATGGCGACGACCGGCGGCATCGACGGCTCGACCAGCGCGCCCGCGACGGCCGCGTCCGCCTTGGGCTTGCCGAAATCGGGGTCGGGCGGATTGGGGCCGACACCCTGCCAGCTACCGAAATTCTTGGTCACCAGCTTGGCGAGCAGCAACGGGTCCATGTCACCCGAGATGATGACGGTCGCGCGCTCGGGGCGATACCAACGGTCGTGGAAGGCCTTCACCGTTTCCGGCGTCGCGGCTTCCAGCGTCTTGAGCTGGCCGATCGGCGAGCGTTCGGCCAGCGGCTGTCCGGCGAAAAAGGTCTCGCGCAGCTTGTCCGAATAGCGGACCTGCGGCCCCGGCTGCTCACGCCGCTCGGCCAGCACCACGGGGCGTTCGGCGTTCAGCGACTGGGCGGTCAGCGACGGCGCGGCCATCATGCCGCTCAGGATCTTCAGGCTTTCGTCCAGCCCCGCCTCGGTCGCGCCGGGCAGGTCGAGCTGATAGACGGTCTGGGTCGGCGTCGTGGACGCATTGGAATCCGACCCGAAGGTCGCGCCCAGCCGCTGCCAGATGCGCTTGGCCTCGCCATCGGGAACGTGCTGCGATCCGCGGAAGGACAGATGTTCGATCAGATGGGCGAAACCGCGTTCGGATTCCTGTTCGTTTAGCGAGCCCGCATCGATCCGCACCCGCACCGCCACCTGTCCCGGCGGCACGCCGTTGCGCCGCACGGCATAGCGCAGGCCGTTGGCCAGCCGCCCGAACTTCCACATCTTGTCCTGCGGCAGGTCGGAGCCCTTGTAGAGCCAGGGGGTCTGGTCGACACCGGGGATCGGCGGCAGCGGGGCCAGCGGATCGGCGGTGGGCGTCGCAGGAGTGGGCGCGACGGTGGCGGGCACCGGCATGCCCTGCGGCACCGAACGACTGTCGGTCTGGCCGGGAACCTGGCCGATGACGGGAATCGCCAGTCCGAGAAGGACCGGCAGGGCAAGGCTGCGCATAGCGCGGGACGGAAACGCCATGCCCTCCTCATAGCCCGCCGCTCGCCGGATCGCCAGCCGCCCCTAAATCGCCCCAATGCGGCGCGGATCGGACGCGGAACGCCATCATTTCGACCCAGTGGCGGCGTAGCACGTCCAGGCTGATCCCGCGTCACAAGGGCCGTCGATGCCTGGGGCGCCAAGGGTCGGGCCGGGGATGTTCGGAACGTGATGACCAAGTCGATCAAGGCCAGTGCCCAGCGTCAGGGACAGGCCACAATATGGCACAATTCGGGCGAGGCCATGCGGCCCGCGCGCCCCTCTCCGATCATGGCGGTTCCGGATCTCGTCGCCGTCCCCAGCCTGCCCTCGCCCCTACCCCATCCCGCGCTTGCCCGGTTGTGTCGCCTGTTCGATGGCGTGATCGCGGCCTCGTCGCTGGTATCGAACGAGCCGGTGCTCAATGTCCGCGACTTCGACTGGACGGCTGGCCTGCGCCGCCAGTGGCGGGCGATCCGGGACGAGGCGCTGGCGGTGACGGGCCCTGCGGCGACGAGCCGGATCGTGCCGCTGCCGCGCGGTGGCGAGACGGCGAATCGCTGCCCCGTCGCGACCGCGACCCTGGCCGAGGTGCCGGGGCTTCACGACGCCGCCTTCGCGCTGCTGGCGCCGGGGGCCCATGTCGCGATGCGGCGCGGGACGACCAAGGGACTGCTGACCTGTCACCTGGGGCTGACGGTGCCGCGTGACGGCGATGCGCGGATGCGGGTGCGCGACCGGATCGTCCGCTGGGCCGAGGGCGAGACGCTGGTCTTCGACGACACCCATCCGCATGAATTGTGGAACGAGGCGCGAGCCGCACGGATCGTCCTGCGCCTGCGCTTCGCCCGCCCCCTGCGCCAGCCCGGCCGCACGGTCGCCGACGGCGTGCTGCGCCTGCTGGGCAACGCGGCCTAACGCGATAGATTGCAGCCGGGAAACGCATCCTTTCCCGTCCCCTGCTTGATCCCCATCGCGACCCGCGCCACATGGGGGTCATGCTGATCGAGACCGAACCGACGCCCAACCCGTCGACGCTGAAATTCCTGCCCGGCCGCAAGGTCATGGACAGCGGCACCCGCGACTTCGCCTCGCCCGAGGAAGCCGCCGCCAGCCCGCTGGCCGAGGCGATCTTCAATCTGGGCGACGTGACCGGCGTGTTCTTCGGCCGCGACTTCGTGTCGGTGACGATTGCGCCCGGCACCGACTGGTCGGAGGTGAAGCCCGACGTGCTCGGCATCCTGCTCGACCATTTCTCGGCGCAGATGCCGCTGTTCCGCCAGGGCGCGGCCGATTTCTCGGTGCCCTCCGAAGAGAGCTTCACCGACGATCCCGAGGATGCCGACATCGTCGCGCAGATTCGCGAGCTGATCGACACGCGCGTGCGCCCTGCCGTTGCCAATGACGGCGGCGACATCGTCTATCGCGGCTTCGACAAGGGCAAGGTTTACCTCAAGATGCAGGGCGCCTGCGCCGGTTGCCCCTCGTCCACCGCGACGCTGAAGAACGGCATCGAGCAGCTACTGCGCCATTATGTCCCCGAAGTCACCGAAGTGAGGGCCGTCTGATGAACCCGATCGACGACGCCAGCCTCGACCGGCTGTTCCGCGAGGGTCGCACCTTCAACCATTATCTCGACACGCCCGTCGGCGAGGACGAGATTCGGGCGATCTGGGATCTGATGAAGATGCCGCCGACCTCGACCAACCAGAGCCCGGCCCGCATGGTCTGGTGCCTGAGCGAAGAGGCGAAGGACAAGCTCGCGGCCTGCGCCTCGGACAGCAATGCCGACAAGATCCGCCAGGCGCCCGCCGCCGTGATTATCGGCATGGATGTGAACTTTCACGAAACCCTGCCGCAGCTGTTCCCGCATGTGGACGCGAAGAGCTGGTTCGAGGGTAATACCGAACTGCGCGAGGCCTCCGCCTTCCGCAACAGCTCGCTTCAGGGCGCCTATCTGATCCTCGCCGCGCGGGCGCTGGGGCTCGATACCGGGCCGATGTCGGGCTTCGACCAGGGCGCGGTGGACAAGGCGTTCTTCGCCGACCAGCCGGGCGTGCGGTCGAACTTCATCGCGACGCTGGGCTATGGCGATCGCGAGAAGCTGCACCCGCGCAATCCCCGGCTGGCGTTCGAGCAAGCCAACCGGATCGCCTGAGCCCGACTTTGCGCACGCTGGTCATCGACACCGCCACCGCCGCCTGCTCGGTCGCCCTTCTCGATGGCGATCGGGTGGTGGCGCGCGACCATAATGTGGTGGGGCGCGGCCATGCCGAGCGGCTGGTGCCGATGATCGCGGCCCTGCCCGATGGCGGGCGGGCGGAGCGCATCCTGGTCGATTGCGGGCCGGGCAGCTTTACCGGCATCCGCGTTGGCATCGCGGCGGCGCGCGGGCTGGCGCTGGGCTGGGGCGTCCCCGCCTCCGGCTACAGTTCGCTGGCGCTGGTCGCCGCCGCCGCGTTCGCGACCTGCGACGACGAGGCGCTGTCGGTCGTGCTGGAGGGCGGGCATGGCGAGGTCTTCGTTCAGCCCTTCGCCCGCGATCTGACCGCGCTCGCCGCCTTCGCCTCGATGAAGCCCGACGCCGCGCTTGCCGCGTTGGAAGGGCGGGTCGCGGTCGGCAACGGCGTGCGCTGGCTGACGGCCTTGGCGCCGGATCTGCCGGTCATCGAGGCGCTGCCCGATGCCGCCGAGGCATGGCGGCTGACGCTCGAATTGACCGCCCTGCCCCCGCGCCCGGTCTATGGCCGTGCGCCCGACGCCAAGCTGCCCGGCGGCATCACACCGCCCGAGCCGGTCGCCTGATGGCCAGCATCGGCATCTCGCTTCGCCCCGGTGACGCGCGCGACGCCGGTGTCGTCGAACAGGTCATGGCCGCCGCCTTCGACCCGCAATGGGGCGAGGCCTGGACCCGCTCGCAGCTGCTGGGCGTGATGGCGCTGCCGGGTATTAAGCTGCTGATCGCCGAGGCGGGCGAGGAACCGGCGGGCTTTGCGCTGACCCGCTCGGTGCTGGACGAAGCGGAGCTGCTGCTGCTCGGCGTCGCCCCCGGGCATCGCCGCCACGGCATCGGCAGCCAGCTGGTCGAGGCGGTCGTCGCCGATTGCGCCGCGCATAACGTAGAAACGCTGCATCTGGAGGTGCGGTCGAACAATCCCGCCATCCTGTTCTACTCGACCCACGGCTTCGCCAAGTGCGGAGAACGGCGCAATTATTACAAGGGCGCGGACGGGCGGCATCACGACGCGCATACCTACTCCCGCCCGATCGGCTGACCCGATCACTGTTTCCGGGTTATTGCGAGTCGCTATCCTCTTTTCGCAATTGGGCTTTGCGGATAGAGAGGGGTTCGCCCGAGGAGTTAGACGTTATCATGGCCCGCAAGATCGATCTCGAAGCGCTGTGCGCACAAAAGGGACTGCGCATCACCGAACAGCGCCGCGTGATCGCCCGCGTCCTGTCCGAAGCGGAGGACCATCCGGACGTGGAAAAGGTCTATGAGCGCGCCGCCAAGATCGATCCGGGCATCTCGATCGCGACGGTGTACCGCACCGTTCGCCTGTTCGAGGAAGCGGGCATCCTGGACCGCCACGACTTCGGCGACGGCCGCGCCCGCTACGAGCCATCGCCCGAGGCGCATCACGACCATCTGATCGACGTCGAGACCGGCAAGGTCATCGAATTCGTCGATCCCGAGCTGGAACAGCTGCAAAAGGCGATCGCCGAGAAGCTGGGCTTCCGCCTGGTCGATCACCGGATGGAACTCTACGGCGTCAGCCTCGACCGCAAGGGGTGATGGCCGTCGCGGCCTCGACCGATGCCGAGAGCAAAGGCGGCCTGCGTGCAGCGGGTCGCCTTTTGTGTATCGTGGCCACGCTGCTGATCGCGCTGGCGCTGCACGGGGCGTGGCGGCTGTTCGGCCGTTTTTCACCCTGGCCGCGCTGGTTCCTGCGCCGGGTCGCGATGATCCTGGGTGCGGACATTCGGGTCGAGGGCCAGCCGCTGCGCCGTGACGTGATGATCGCGGCCAACCATCTCAGCTGGTTCGACATATTGCTGCTGGCGGGCACGGCGGGCACGCGCTTCGTCGCCAAGGCCGAGGTCGCCGCCCTGCCGCTGGTCGGCTGGCTGGCGGGACTGAACCGCACGCTCTTCGTCGAGCGCGGCGACAAGCTGGGGGTCGGCGATCAGGTCGCGGCGATCCGATCCGCGCTGGCGGAAGGGCAGCCGCTGGCGGTGTTTCCCGAGGGGACGACGGGCGACGACCTGTCCCTCCTGCCCTTCAAGCCCGCGCTGTTCGCCGCGCTGGTCCCGCCCTTGCCGGGCATCCGGGTGCAGCCGGTGCGGATCGACTATGGCACGGCCGCGCACGACCTGGCGTGGCTCGGCACCGATCCGGGTGATGCCCATGCCAAGCGGGTGCTGCGGCGGCGGGGGCGTTTCACCGTGACCCTGCACTATCTCGCCCCCTTCGATCCCGCCGCTTTTCCGGATCGCAAGGCCATCGCAGCGGAGGCGCGCAGGGGGATCCTCGACACCTGACATCCCCCATCGCCAGCAGTGTTTGTCCGCGATAGGATCGGCGCGCCAATCCGGGGGGACGCCATGCTCAAGACGATTCTCGTTGCCGCCAGCCTGCTGACCACGACCGCTGCGACGGCGCAGATGGCCAACCCCTGTCCCGGCGGCACGACCCCCGCGACGATCCGCCATAACAGGATCAAGCCCGGCCAGTGGGCGACCTTCGCCAAGGCCGTCGCCGCGCACAATGCCTGGTATGTCAGCCACCAGGACCCGACCCGGACGACCCTGGTCCGCGTGGTGACCAAAGGAGCCAGCGGACCCGCTGTCACCGATACCGAAGCGGTGACGATCACGCGCTATGTCTCCGCCAAGGCCCAGCCCCCGCGTGACGCCGCCTATTCCGCCTTTATCGACCTCTACCGCCAGAGCAGCGACATCGCCGACGAAACCCGTGTCTGCCTGCCAAAGGGCTGAGGAACACCGCTTCCTCCCCTGCAAGGGGAGGTGGCAGGGCGCAGCCCTGACGGAGGGGTGTCACCCTATCGAGAGCGGGACACCCCTCCACCAGCTGCGCTGGTCCCCCTCCCCTTACAGGGGAGGAAGGGCGTTGCGCTCCAACGCTGGCGACCGCACGCGATTTGCGATAAGGGCCGCGTCATGCCCGCATCTCCCAAGACCTTCCACGTCAAGTCCTTCGGCTGTCAGATGAACGTCTATGACGGCGAGCGCATGGCCGAGCTGATGGCCGCGCAAGGCCTGTCGACGACCGATGATGCCAGCGCCGCCGATCTGGTGGTGCTCAACACCTGCCACATCCGCGAGCGCGCGACCGAGCGGGTCTATTCGGAGATCGGCCGCCTGCGGAAAGAGGCGGGCGAGCAGGGGCGCAAGCCGATGATCGCGGTCGCGGGCTGCGTCGCGCAGGCCGAAGGCGCGGAGATCGTCCGCCGCGCCAAGGTCGATGTGGTGGTCGGCCCACAGGCCTATCACAACCTGCCCGATCTCGTCGCCAGGGCCGCGGCGGGCGAGGCCGCGCTCGACACCGATATGCCGGTCGAGTCGAAGTTCGCGCACCTGCCCGGCCGTCGCAAGGTGAACCCCTCGGCCTTCCTGACCGTACAGGAAGGCTGCGACAAATTCTGCACCTATTGCGTCGTACCCTATACGCGCGGCGCGGAGGTCAGCCGCTCCTTCTCGGCGATCGTCGATGAGGCCAAAGCGCTGGTCGATGCGGGCGCGCGCGAGATCACGCTGCTGGGCCAGAACGTCAATGCCTGGAACGACGCCGACGATCGCGGGCTGCACGGCCTGATCCGCGCGCTGGACCGGATTCCGGGGCTTCATCGCATCCGCTATACGACCAGCCATCCCAACGACATGACGCAGGGGCTGATCGACGCGCATCGCGATGTCGAGAGCCTGATGCCCTTCCTCCACCTGCCGGTGCAGTCGGGCAGCGACCGTATCCTGAAGGCGATGAACCGCCAGCATACGCGCGACAGCTATATGCGGGTGATGGACCGGGTGCGCGCGGCGCGCCCCGACATCGCGCTGTCGGGCGACTTCATCGTCGGCTTCCCCGGCGAGACAGAAGAGGACTTCGCCGATACGCTGAGCCTGGTCGACGCGATGGGCCATGCCCAGGCGTTCAGCTTCAAATACTCGCCCCGCCCCGGCACCCCCGCCGCGACGATGGCGGATCAGGTTCCGCCTGAAGTGATGGACGACCGACTCCAGCGTTTGCAGGCTGCGCTCAACCGCGACCAGCATGCGTTCAACCTCGCCAGCGTCGGGCGGACCTGCACCATCCTGCTGGAGCGGCGCGGCAAACTACCCAGACAGATGCTCGGCAAGTCGCCCTGGCTGCAATCGGTCCACCTGATCGGCGACCATCAGATCGGCGACCTGGTCGAGGTCGAACTGGTCGCGGCAGGCCCGAACTCGCTGACCGGGCAGGCGAAGGTGAAAGTGGCGGCGTAAGCACCAACCTTTGTTCAGGCTGAGCGAAGTCGAAGCCCACGCCTCCGCGATTTTGTTCGCGCGGAGACGCGGAGGCGCGGAGATGTCTCGCCTGCCGATGGTCCATCCGGCCCTCGCGGTCGGAAGACATGTTCCGAGCGCCTGAAGCAGACAGGCCAAGATCGCGGTTGGATACACCCTCTCCGCGCCTCCGCGTCTCCGCGTGAACCAAAATCTTTTTTGGCGCGCAAAAAACTCTCATCCCGTCACACCCAAGTCACGCAATTTCGCTGGCGTTCCAACCGACGCCACCCCATCTTGGTGGAACCTACAGACGGTGAAAGGACCGCATGAGCCGCAAGCCCCTCCCCGCCCAGGCCGGTGAACGCAGCCGGGCGGAACTCAGCTTCGACAAGCCGCAAGTGCTGGCGCAGCTGTTCGGCCAATATGACCGCAATCTGGTCGCATTGGAGAATCGATTGGGCGTCTACATCACCGCGCGCGGCAACCGCGTCGGGCTGGAGGGGACCGCCGAACAGGTCGCGCTGGCCCGCGACGTGCTGAACGACCTCTATGCCCGTATCCAGCGCGGCGAGGAGGTCGATACCGGCCTGGTCGACGCGTCAATCGCGATGGCGTCCGAACCCACGCTCGACGGCATCCTGAGTGCCGAGCGCAGTTCGACCCCGTCGGTCATGATCCGCACCCGCAAGAAGACGATCGTGCCGCGCACCCCCGCCCAGGCGCATTACATGAAGGAGCTCGTGTCCAACGACATGATCTTCGCGCTTGGCCCGGCGGGGACCGGCAAGACCTATGTCGCGGTCGCGCAGGCGGTGGCGCAGCTCATCACCGGCTCTGTCCAGCGGCTGATCCTGTCGCGACCGGCGGTCGAGGCGGGCGAAAAGCTGGGCTTCCTGCCCGGCGACATGAAGGAGAAGGTCGATCCCTATCTCCGCCCGCTCTACGACGCGCTGCACGACTGCCTGCCCGCCGAACAAGTCGAGCGGCGGATCGCCAGCGGCGAGATCGAGATCGCGCCCATCGCCTTCATGCGCGGCCGGACGCTGGCCGACGCCTTCGTCATCCTCGACGAAGCGCAGAACACCACCCCTGCCCAGATGAAGATGTTCCTGACCCGCTTCGGCCAGAACAGCCGCATGGTCATCTGCGGCGACCCCAACCAGGTCGACTTGCCCGGCGGCGTCGCGGCATCTGGCCTTGCCGATGCGGTGCGCCGTCTGGAGGGCGTCGAGGGCATCGCGATGAGCCGCTTCTCCGCCGCCGACGTCGTCCGCCACCCGATCGTCGGGCGGATCGTCGACGCCTATGAAGGACCCAACGCCTGAGATAGGATGCCGCCATGGCCGAACGCGATCCCTATCCGCCGCTGACGCTGGGCACGGAAACGCGCGAGCAGGTCGCCCGCGCGGCCCGGCGTCTGGGCGTCAGTGAGGAGGAAGCGATTCGGCGGGCGCTGGCGGAGATGCTGGCGAACCGGGTACCCGACCAGCCGGAACGGCGACCGGTGCGAGACGTCATCGCCGAACTGCACCGCACCTCGCCGCTGCCGCCTCCGACAGGAATCGTGATCGACAAGGCCTTTTACGACGATCTTTCGGGCGGCCTGTGACCCTGTTCGTCGATGCATCGGCTCTGGTTGCGATCATCCTCAGGGAACCAGATGTCGACGTGCTTGCCGATCGCCTGGACCGTCACGAGCAGCGTCTGACCAGCGCCGTCGCACTCTGGGAAACGATGGCCGCAGTCCGTCGTGCCCGGGATACGAGCGTCGAACTGGCCTGGGCTGAAGTCGAGCGGTTTCGTACTGCGCTTGGACTAAGCCTCATACCCATCGGCGCCGAGGAAGTGCAACAAGCCGTCATCGCCCATGCCCGCTACGGCAAGGGCCACCACCCCGCCCGCCTCAATATGGGCGATTGTTTCGCCTATGCCTGCGCGCATAGCCAAAGCGCGGAACTCTTGTACAAGGGCGACGATTTCGCCCTGACTGACCTGGCCGATACCGAAAGGCTCCAATGATCGAGATTGCGCTGATCCACGAAGAGCCCTGGTCCGGGGACGAGCAAAGCTGGGAGGCACTCGCCACCCGCGCCGCGCGGGTCGCGATCGAGCGGACGCCGTACGGCCCGCTGCTGACCACGCCCGCGCTGATCGAAATCTCGGTGCGGCTGACCAGCGATGACGAGGTGCACGCGCTCAACCGCCAATATCGCCAGAAGGACAAGCCGACCAACGTCCTGTCCTTCCCGATGGTCCAGCCCGACCTGATCGAGACGGTGACGCAGAATTCCGACGATGGCGAGGTGCTGCTGGGCGATATCGTGCTCGCGCACGGCGTCTGCCTGGCCGAGGCGTCCGAGCGCGGGATTTCGGCGGAGACCCATGCGACTCATCTGCTGGTGCATGGCGTGCTGCATCTGCTAGGCTATGACCATATGAACGATGACGAGGCAGAGGCGATGGAGGCGATCGAACGCGACGCGCTGGCCAGCCTCGGCATCGCCGACCCCTATCTAGTGCGCGAGGACTGACACCCCCCGATGGCCGACGGCCCCAGTAGCAGCACCGGCAACGGTGACTCCAACGAATCCGGTATCTGGCGGGGGCTGAAATCCCTGATCTTCGGCGGCGATCAGGAAGAGTCGCTGCGCGACCAGCTGGAGGGCGCGATCGACCGGCATGAGGGCGATCCCGGCCCCGATGCCAAGGGCGACCTGACCCCGCTGGAGCGGCAGATGGTGCGCAACCTGCTGCATTTCGGCGAACGCGATGCAGGCGACGTGGGCGTGCCGCGCGCCGACATCATCGCGGTCGAGGAGCGGACGACCTTCGACCATCTCGTCCAGATCTTCGCGGAGGCCGGGCACAGCCGCCTTCCCGTCTATCGCGAGACGCTCGACCAGATCATCGGCATGGTCCACATCAAGGACGTGTTCAATATCCTGGCGACCGGCGCGGAGCATCCCGCGACCATCGCGGGATTGATCCGCGATCCGCTCTATGTGCCGATGTCGCGCGGGGCGCTCGATCTGCTGGCGGACATGCGCCAGAAGCGGGTTCATCTGGCGATCGTGCTCGACGAATATTCAGGCACCGAGGGCTTGGTCACGATCGAGGACCTGATCGAGGAGATCGTCGGCGAGATCGAGGACGAGCATGACGACGCGCCCCAGGCGCTGCTCGTGCCGCTCGACGGCGGGGCATGGGATGCCGATGCCCGCGTCGGGCTGGAGGAAGTCGGCCGCGCCGTCGACCCGCTGCTTGAAGAGGCAGAGGACGATGTCGACACGCTGGGCGGCCTGACCGCGGTGCTGGCGGGACAGGTGCCCCCGGTCGGCACCTGTATCGACCATCCCAGCGGCTGGCGGATCGAGGTTACGGAAGCCGACGAACGTCGCATCCACCGCCTCCGCCTGCACCCGGGCGTGGCGACGGCCGAGGAGTGATACGCACCTGTCGGACGGTGGATCGCAACGGCGGCCCCATCGGCTGCGGCGGCATGGCAATCGGCGCGGTTGGCAGGACAGCACGTTTCCGCTGGGACATGGCCGACCGCTCGTTGCACCGACACGGCATCGGAATTGCGCTGGTCCGCGCCGGTTGGACAAGGCCGCCCGCGAGGTCCGGCTGGATACAAGCCAGCGCAGACGAGGTCTTTATGCGCGGCTAGGTTTTCGTACCGAAACGATGACGGCCGAGAGATATGGGCCGGGGCTGGATCGATGGGATATGGTGCGGACGCTCTGAACGCTGTTCGTGAAGCGACGTGGTGGGCGGCTTGCCGGACAATCAGACAAACCGCCCCGCAGCACCCTTATGCCTGCTGATACCGGAAGCGCATCAAACTGGCGGTCTGCTGATCGTCGCGGGGCGCAGTGCAGCGCGCGGCCGTTTCGTGTTCGACGCATTCGTCATAGCTCGAATAATAGATGTCCAGCCGAGGCCGGCCATTGAAATCATAGCCAGAGCAGCGAATTTCGACTTCCTGCTGACACGTCGGAGCGGCAACAGCTGGCGTTGCCGCTCCAGCAACGGCGACCGTCGCGAGTGCGGCGAACCCCGGAATGGACAGCGCAATCTTCTTCATCTTGGCCTCCCTGAAATGCCCTATGGCGCGATCGAGTGTAGGCGCAGGTTCAAGCCGGACAATGCCCGATGGGTTCGTTTCGGAGGGGACGTCACCACCCGCTCAAGATCACTCAATCGATCACAGACTGCATTTTATTACGTTATCTCCGCACAACGGCCTGCCCTATGGGCTGCGGTGAGAAGGTTATGAAGCTCAGGCCTCCGAGTTCGAGGGCGCGGAATAACTCCCTGTCTTTTGCGCCCTTGACGGCCGCCGGTGCGCTCCCCGTGGCACCGGCGGCCAAATTTTTGAGGCGCGGAGCCCATAGGCGCTTCCCCCGACGCGCTGCGCCGCCTAGTTTCCGCCCATGCGCAAACATGTCCTGATCGTCCTTGGCATCATCGTCCTGATCGGTATCGGGGTCGTCACCTGGCTCGCCTGGCCCGACACGGCGCGGCTGAGCGTCGATCAGGTCGCGGGCAGGGTGCCCACGATCAGCGCGCCGCGCGAGCAGACGATCCCGACGGTCGACATCGCCAAGCCCATCGGCTGGGCGAACGGCGCCAAGCCCAGCGTCGCGCCGGGGCTGGCCATCCAGCCCTTCGCCAGCGGGCTCGACCATCCGCGCTGGCTGTACCAGTTGCCCAATGGCGATGTGCTGGTGGCCGAGACCAACTCGCCGCCGCGGCCCAGTTCGGGGATCGTCCAGCGGGTGATGAACTTCTTCCTGGGCCAGGCGGGCGCGGCGGTGCCCTCGGCCAACCGGATCACCCTGTTGCGCGACACGAACGGCGACGGCGTGGCGGATGTGAAGACGCCGTTCATGACCGGGCTCAACTCGCCCTTCGGCATGGTGCTGTTCGACGGCCAGCTCTATATCGCCGACACCGATGCGCTGGTCCGCGTACCGTATCGCGACGGCGAGACGAAGATCACCGCCAAGCCCGAAAAGGTCGTGCCGCTGCCGCCGGGGGGCAATCACTGGGCGCGCAACGTCATCGCGTCGGGCGATAACAAGACGTTATTCGTGTCGGTCGGTTCGGCCACCAATATCGCCGAGAACGGCATCGATGCCGAGAAGAACCGCGCGGCCATCCTGCAGGTCTGGCCACAGGACAAGAACTGGCGCATCTATGCGGCAGGCCTGCGCAATCCGACCGGCATGGCGCTCAATCCGGTCAACGGGCGGCTGTGGACCGTGGTCAATGAGCGCGACATGCTGGGCTCCGACCTCGCGCCCGATTATCTGACCCAGGTCGAGTTCGGCGATCACTTCGGCTGGCCCTGGTATTATTGGGGCGGCTATCCCGATAACCGGGTCCAGCCGACCAATCCGCCGCTCCAGCAATATGTGAAGCGCCCCGACTATGCGCTGGGGCCGCATGTCGCCGCGCTCGGCCTGACCTTCTCAGAGGGCGCGAAGCTGGGCGACAAATATGCGCAAGGGGTGTTCGTCGGCGAGCATGGCTCGTGGAACCGCAAGCCACCCTCGGGCTACAAGGTCGTGTTCGTGCCCTTCGCGGGAGCCTTCCCGGTGCCGAACGCCAAGCCGGTCGAGGTGGTTGGCGGCTTCCTGAACGCCAAGGGCGAGGCGCAGGGGCGGCCCGTGGGCGTGATCGTCGACAAGACCGGCGGCCTGCTGGTCGCGGACGATGTCGGCAATATGGTGTGGAAGGTCAGCGCGGCGAAGTGAGGTCGGGCGCCCGCCCAAAGCTCAGGCGGGCTTCACCTTCAGGAGCATCAGACCGAAACCCATGAAGATGGCGCCGGTCGCCAGGTTGAATGCCCGTTTCACGTTCGGCCTGCCGAGGTGGCGCGACAGGGAGCGTCCACCCAGCGCATAAACCCCGTACCACATCGCCTCGATCACGGCGAAGCTGCCCACGAGGATCGCGAATTGCGGCACCTGCGCCTTTGCCGGGTTGATGAACTGCGGGAGGAAAGCCACCGCAAACAGGATCAGTTTGGGGTTGCTGATCCCGATCAGCAAGCCCCCTCGAAACACTGCGCCGCGCGACAGACCCGGCGATAGTGCCCCGCCCCCGACGCCGCCCCCGACATCGACCGGCGCGACATCCGCGCGCCAGGCCTTGATACCCAGGAAGAGCAGATAGGCGACGCCCAGATAGCGGATCACCTCGAATGCCCCCGGCAGGGCCAGCAACAGGGTCGTCAGTCCGGCCGCAGAGGCGGCGAGGACGATCACGACGGCGGTCAGGCATCCCGCCATGGCAGCGATGCTGCGCCTCAGTCCCATATCGACCGAGCGGGTCATGATATGCAGCATGTTCGGGCCAGGCGTCCCCGAAAGCAGGAACACCGCCCCGACGAACAACCACCAGGTATGAAGCGCCATCTTTTCCTATTCTTCCCAACGCCCGTCAGGCCCCCCTATTTCAACAGCTTCGGCACCTCCGACCGGATCACCGCCTCGAGCTGGCCGGAGAAGAGTGACAGGAAGGCGGGCAGGTTCACCACGGCGTGGACCTTGTCCTCATAAACCGTCGCCTGCGCGCCGATCGACTGACCCATCGCGCCGACGGTGAAGTGCATCGTGTCGCCGTCCCAGCGATGCTCGACGGTCGCGCCGCCGGGGATCATCCGGCCGATCTTGCCGATACCGCCGTCCAGCCGCTGGCGCACGCCCTCCTTGCCGAGCTTGTGCGGGATATCGAGCGAAATGGGGGCGCTCATGCGGTCATCTCCGTAGCGAAAAGCATCGCGTCGTCGGCAAAGGCCTTGAACTCCAGCGCATTGCCGCTGGGGTCGCGGAAGAACATCGTCGCCTGCTCGCCAGGCTGGCCCTTGAAGCGGACATAGGGGGCGATGCCGAAGGAGACGCCCGCCGCCTCGACCCTTGCGGCCAGTGCCTCCCAGTCCGGCATAGTCAGGACGACGCCGAAATGCGGTACCGGCACCTGATGGCCATCGACCGCGTTCTCGACCGCGACCGGCTTGGCCGCCGGATCGAGATGCGCGACGATCTGATGCCCGAACAGGTCGAAGTCGATCCAGTGATCGCTCGACCTCCCCTCGAGACAGCCCAGCACCTCGCCATAGAAATGGCGGGCTGCGGCCAGGTCGTGGACCGGAAAGGCAAGGTGGAAAGGGCGCAGGGTCATGCGGGGGAAGCTAGGGTGGCGGGGCGGGATTTGCCAGCATTTCCGAGCTTCCGCCCCTCCACCACCCGGCCTTGCCGGGCGGTCCCCCTCCCCAAGCACAGCTTGGGGAGGATTTGTTCAGCCCATTCCTCCCCGAGCTTGGCTTGGGGAGGGGGACCATGCGCAAGCATGGTGAAGGGGCATCACCCCACATCCCGCATTGCTCCTGTCACAGGCCCGCGCCATATCCTGCCGCCGTGACCCGCTATCCCGCTCTTATCGCCCTGATCGCCGGGGCCGTCGCCGCCTGCGGCTTTGCTCCGCTCGACCTGTGGCCGCTGCTGCTCATCGGGCTGATCGTGCTGCTCGCGCTGGTGCAGGATGCGCCGAGCATCCGGAGTGCGCTCTGGCGCGGATGGGCGTTCGGGGTCGGGCATTTCACCGTCAACAACAACTGGTTCCAGCACGCCTTCGACTTTCAGGACAAGATGCCGCCGGTGCTGGGCTATTTCGCGGCGGTCGGCTTGGCGCTGTACCTCGCCATCTTTCCGATGGCGGCAGCGGGTGTCGCCTGGCGGTTGCGCGGGCGGCGGCCGGATGCGGCTTATGTCCTGATCTTCGGGGCGGCGTGGATCGCGACCGAGTATCTGCGCGCACGCCTGTTCACCGGCTATGCCTGGGACCCGATTTCGGTCGCGTGGCTGCCGGTGATCGGCGTGGCGCGGATGAGCGCATTCGTCGGCACCTATGCGCTGTCGGGGCTGACCGTCGTGCTGGCGGGCGCAATCTGGCTGGCGCTTCGGCGGCACTGGCATCTGGCGGCGGTGATGGTGCCCGCCACCGGGCTCGCCGCACTGTCCGCCCCCCTCACCCGCGCGCCCGAGCCCGCCGCCGATGCGCCGTTGGTCCGCGTGGTTCAGCCCAATGTCAGCCAGGACCAGCGCGGGCAGAGCGACGGGCCTCTACTCCTCCAACGGCTGACCGAATTGTCGGGGCGCCCCGGCCCCCGTCCGCGTCTGGTCGTCTGGCCCGAGGGCGTCGTGCGCGACATGATCGAGGACGGTTATCCCGACTGGGCCTATTTCGGGTTCAATTACGCCCCCCCCTTCTGGACGCGCCGCCAGATCGCCCGCGTGCTTGGGCCCCGCGACACCGCGCTGGTCGGCGGCACCGCGCTGATCTTCTCGCCCGACCGCGCTCGGGTGAGCAGCGCGACGAACAGCGTTTTCGCGATCGATCCGCGCGCGCAGATCACCGGCCGCTACGATAAGGCGCATCTGGTGCCGTACGGCGAATATCTGCCCATGCCGTGGCTGCTCAAGCCGCTGGGGCTTGCCCGCCTCGTCCCCGGCGACATGGACTTCACCCCCGGGCCCGGTCCCCGCAATCTGCGCGTGCCCGACTTTGGGCCGGTCGGGGTGCAGCTCTGCTACGAGATCATCTTCTCCGGCCAGGTGGTCGACGAGGCGCATCGCCCGCGCCTGATCTTCAATCCGTCCAACGACGCCTGGTTCGGCCGCTGGGGGCCGCCGCAGCATCTGGCGCAGGCGCGGATGCGCGCGATCGAGGAGGGGCTGCCGATCATCCGTGCGACGCCCACCGGCATCTCGGCGATCATCGCCGCCGATGGCCACCTGATCGCCACCGTGCCCCACGAGACGGCGGGTGCCGCGCAAGCCCCCCTGCCCGCCGCCCTGCCGCCCACGGTCTTTTCGCGCATCGGCAACATGATGGCACTGGCCATCGCCGCAGCGCTGGCCGCGATCGGCGTTGCCTTCCGCCGCCGTGGCCGCTAGGACCGATATAAAGCTATCTTTATATCCTTATGAGGACGGGAATGCGGAACTCGTACATCTTTACCTCGGAATCGGTTTCCGAAGGTCACCCCGACAAGGTCGCAGACCAGATCAGCGACGCGATCGTCGACCTGTTCCTGTCCAAGGATTCGGAAGCGCGTATCGCCTGCGAAACCCTGACCACCACCAACAAGGTCGTGCTGGCGGGTGAAATCCGCTGCAAGGGCGTGTTCGAGAACGACCAGTGGGCCGAGGGCGCGCTGGAGGAGATCGAGCAGACCGTGCGCGATACCGTCAAGCGCATCGGTTACGAGCAGTCGGGCTTCCACTGGCAGACCTTCGACTTCTCGAACAACCTGCACGCCCAGTCGGCGCACATCGCGATGGGTGTGGACGAGAGCGGCAACAAGGACGAGGGCGCCGGCGACCAGGGCATCATGTTCGGTTACGCGACCGACGAGACGCCCGGCCTGATGCCCGCCACCCTGTATTACAGCCACAAGATCTTGGAAAAGATGGCGGCCGACCGCCACTCCGGCGCGGCCCCCTTCTTGGAGCCGGACGCCAAGAGCCAGGTCACGCTGCAGTATGAGAACGGCGTGCCCGTCCGCGCGACCGCGATCGTCGTGTCGACCCAGCATTCGGCAGAGCTGTCGAACGAGGCGGGCCAAGCCAAGCTCCGCGACTATGTGACGTCCGTCCTGACCGACATCCTGCCCGAGGGCTGGCTTCCGCAGGACAAGCAGATCTACGTCAACCCGACCGGCCTGTTCGAAATCGGCGGCCCGGACGGTGACGCAGGGCTGACCGGCCGCAAGATCATCGTCGACACCTATGGCGGCGCGGCCCCGCATGGCGGCGGCGCGTTCAGCGGTAAGGACCCGACCAAGGTCGACCGCTCGGCGGCTTATGTCGCGCGCTACCTCGCCAAGAACGTCGTCGCGGCGGGTCTGGCCAAGCGCTGCACCATTCAGCTGTCCTACGCGATCGGCGTCGCCGAGCCGCTGTCGGTCTATGTCGACCTGCACGGCACCGGCCAGGTCGAGGAAGCCAAGCTGGAGGCCGCGCTGCCGAAGCTGGTTCGCCTGACCCCCAAGGGCATTCGCGAACACCTCAAGCTGAACGCGCCGATCTATTCCAAGACCGCCGCCTATGGCCATTTCGGCCGCGAAGCCGAAGGCGCGCTGTTCACCTGGGAGAAGACCGACCTGGTCGACCAGATCAAGGCCGCCGTCGCCTGATCCGATCGCCATCGGCAAAGGAAAAGGGGAGCTTCGGCTCCCCTTTTTTATTCCCGCGTCTCGCCCTGCACCTGTCCGTGCGCGAGCAGGGTGAACAGCCCCGCGCCGCCGACCAGGTTGCCGAGGATCGCCGGGATCAGCAGGCCGAACACGGTGCGTCCCAGATCGGCCTGGCCGGTGAACAGCAACAGGAACGCCTCGTCCGCGCCGACGATCGAGTGGCTGAACCCGGCGATGGCGATGACATAGGTGATCGCCAGGATGATCCAGAAGGCCTGGGTCCGGCCATTGGGCAGGATCCAGGCAACCACCGCGATCAGGAATCCGGCGGGGATGGCGTTCACGAACGTCTCCCACCCGCCCAGTTCCAGGATGCGGGCCGACACCGTGACCATCGCCTCGCGGATCTCGGCATTGCCCAGCGCACCCGCCGCGACCATTCCCGCCGCCAGCGCGGTGCCGATCAGATTGGCGAAGAGCACGATCCCCCACAGCCGCAAGGTCCGCCGGAGCGCCCAGCCCGACGGCTTCGTCACCAGCGGCAGCATCGCGGTGATCGTGCTTTCGGTGAACAGCTGCATCCGCCCGAGAATGACGACGAGGAATCCCACCGGATAGCCAAGCGCCGCGACCAGCCCGCGCCACAGGGCCTCGGGAAGCCCGGCATGGAGCGCGCCCTCGGCGATCAGCGAGCTGTGGATCGCAATTCCCGCCGCCAGCCCCGACCAGAACAGCGCGCCCGCGGGCCGGTCCAGCTCGCTCTCCCCCGCCTCGCGCACCGCGCGGTGAAGGTCCTTGGCATCGGCGGCCTTTTGCGCCTTCCCGTCATCCACGGGGCCATCGGGTTGGGGAGCATCGTCATTCATGATGCCAGGGCAACGAGCGGCCCCACCCTTGGCTCCCTCCCCGACCCGCGCTAAAGGCCCGGCGATGAACGATCCGACGACGATCCGCCGCCTTTACGGTCGGCGCCAGGGCCATAAGCTGCGCCAGGGCCAAGCCGCGCTGGTCGAGGAGATGCTGCCGACATTGAGCGTCCCCGAGGAAGGGCCGTTGGATGCGACGCGTCTGTTCTGCGAGGATCGGCCGCTCCAGGTCGAGATCGGCTTCGGCGCGGGCGAGCATCTGGCCGGACAGGCCGAGGCGACGCCGGGCACCGGCTTTATCGGCTGCGAGCCGTTCCTGAACGGCGTGGTCGGCGCGCTCGGCCATATCCGCGACCGGGAGCTGACCAATGTCCGCCTGCACATGGGCGACGCGCTGGAAGTCATCGAGCGGCTGCCCGATGCTAGCCTGGAGCGCGTCTATCTGCTCCACCCCGATCCCTGGCCCAAGGCGCGCCATGCCAAGCGGCGGATGATGAACCACGGCCCGCTCGACACCATCGCGCGCAAGCTCAGGTCGGGCGGCGAGTTTCGCCTCGGCACCGACGACCCAACCTATTGCCGCTGGTCGATGATGATTATGAACGGCCGAGACGATTTCGAATGGCAGGCGCGCACGCCCGCCGACTTCCTGACCCGCCCCGCCGACTGGCCCGAAACGCGCTACGAACGCAAGGCCCGCCGCCAGGGGCATGAAGTGTGGTATTTCCGGTATATCCGGCGGTAATCCCCCGCCCCCCGAAGCCTAGAGGCGAAGCTGTGCGCTCCGATGATCGGTGCGCACCGCGTCAAGCAATCCGGGCATGGCCGCGATCGGCCGCAGGCCGCGCCGGGTCATCTCGGCCTGGATCGCCTGGGCGTCGCCGCCGCCGGGTTCTGCGCTGGCCATGGCGAAGGCCAGGAGCAGCGATTCGTCGTCCATGAATTCCATGAGATCGGGGTCCAGCATCGGGTTCATCACCATCCTCCCTTTTTATTCTGGATCAATAACAACTGGAGCGCGCGCTGGTTGCCATTGCTGCCGCTTTCGGGACGAACACCCGCGCCCTCTGGCGGGGGCGGGCGGCCACGCTATAGACGGCAGCTTCCGAATTTGAGGCAAGACATGGTCGATGACAGCTGGGGCGTGACGCCGCCGCGCGGCGGACTGCGCGTCCGGACGAATGACAGTTTGGAAGAGCGCGCCGCCGCACGGGCCAAGGCTCGCGAGGCGCGGGCGGCCGACCGCGGTGCGCTGATGGCCGAGCGGATGGAGGCACGCGCGGCCTTCCGCGAACGCGAGACGCTGGCCCGCGAAACGGAGCGCGCCGCACGCCGCGAGGCGGAGGAAGCCGCCGCCGCGAGGGACCCCCATGCCGCCGCCGCCAAGCGGCACCGCACCTCGGGGCGCAAGGATGTGGTGCGCGAACAGCGGGATACCCGCGGCTATACCACGGTGGTCGACGAGGGGCGGATCCGCGAATTGTCCAAACGGGGGGCGTCGCTATCGGGCCTGGCGGCGGCATTCGGCATTACGCCGGAGGAGGTCGCACACATCCTCGCGACGGACGAGCCTTCCTGATCCTTCCCCGGCCTTAGAGGCTGCTGCCCACCACCGCGCAGGCCAGCGCCATCAACAGCCCGGCAAAACGGTTCGACCGGAACCTATGGAGCGCGCCTGCGCCGTCCTCGGGCTTCAGCGTCACGACCTGCCATCCCAGATGCAGCGCCACCGGCGCCAGCGCCGCGACCGCCAGCCCGTCGGGCCGTACCAGCCAGATCGCCCCGGCCCAGCACAGAACCGCCGCTAGGTAGAACGCCCCCACGCCCGGCTTCACATACGCACCCATGCGCAGCGCCGAGGAGCGCACCCCGATCAGCGCATCGTCCTCGCGGTCCTGAAGCGCGTAGATGGTGTCGTACCCGATCACCCAGGCGATCGACCCGGCATAGAGCAGCCACAGCGGCGCGGAAAGTTCGCCTGCCACCTCCGCCCAGCCGACCAGAGCGGCCCAGCTGAACACCATGCCCAGCCATGCCTGCGGCCACCAGGTGATCCGCTTCATGAAGGGATAGGCCGCGACCGGCGCCAGGCTGGCGACCGCGACGATCGCGGCGAGCGGGCGCAACTGCACGAGCACGACAAGGCCGATCAGGCACAGCGCCACCAGCCAGATCGCCGCCAGTTTCACCGACACCAGCCCCGACGGGATCGGCCGCGCGCGCGTCCGTGCCACCTTGGCATCCAGGTCGCGGTCGACGATGTCGTTGAACACGCATCCCGCCCCGCGCATCGCGATCGAGCCGAGCAGGAACCACAGCACCAGCGGCCATCGATCGGGCAGCCCGCCCGCCAGTGCGATCGCCCAGACGCCGGGCCAGAACAGCAGCCACCAGCCGATCGGACGGTCGAACCGCGCCAGCAGCGCCAGCCCGCGCAGTCGGGGCGGCAGTCGCCCGACCAATCCCCGATGCTCGCTATCGGGTACGATCTCGACGGTCATGGGCTCGATGGTCATGGGGCTGGCCCCTATGGGGGCGACCCGTGGCGCGCAAGCCCGTTCGCGGCTATCGTCACCGCCGTGATCCTCCCGCGCGCCTCCCTGTCATGATCGGCCTGTCGGTCGCGGTCGGCCGTTTCGTCGAGGCGCTGTTCTGGGCGATCCTGCGCGTGGCGGGCATGGTCGGCGGCGTGGTGCTGCTCGTCGGTGCCGTGCTGGGCGTGATGTGGTGGACGATCCGGCGGCGCTAGACCGTGATGACGTTGCGTTGAACCAAGGAGAGCCCCTCCCCTGAAGGGGAGGGGTTTGCCTCGATTCAATGCAATGTCATCATGCTCTAGGTGTTTGGTCCCAGTATTTGATGGTGCGGGTTTGATGTAAAGCGTGCTGGCTCGTTCTGCCATGCTTTGCAGATGGCCTCGTAGGGCGTGAGGCCTTTGAGCGTCTTGAGCCTGCGGCCGAAGTTGTAGGCGGCGACGAAGTCGCCGAGATGTTGCCGGAGCTGGTCGTGGCTGTCGTAATGGTAGCGCTTGACGGTCGCTTCCTTAATGGTGCGGTTCATCCGCTCGACCTGGCCGTTGGTCCAGGGATGCTTCACCTTGGTGAGCCGGTGCTCGATGCCGTTCTCGTCGCAGACGCGATCGAAGATGTGGTGGAAGGCGTATTTTTGGTGGGCATGGTTGGTGAACTGGATACCGTTATCGGTCAGCACGGTGTGGATACGGTAGGGCACGGCCGTGACCAGATTACGCAGGAACTGCGCCGCGATCATCTTGCCACCTTCCTGATGCAGTTCGACGAACGCGAACTTGCTCGTTCGGTCGATCGCCACGAACAGGCGCAGCTTGCCCTCGGCGGTCTGAACCTCGGCGATGTCGATGTGGAAGTAGCCGATCGGGTAGGTCTTGAACTTGCGTTTGGGCGTCTTGTCGCCGGTGATCTCGGGCAACCGGCTGATGCCATGGCGTTGCAGGCAGCGGTGTAGCGACGAGCGCGTCAGGTGCGGGATCGTCGCCTGTAGCGCGTAGAGGCAGTCGTCCAGCGGCAGCAACGTGTGGCGCCGGAAAGCGACGATGACCGCTTCCTCCTCGATGGTCAGTACCGTCGAGTGCGGGTCCTTCGGCCCAGTCGGCAGATCCTTGACCGCCGTCCGCTTCTTCCACTTCGCGACGGTCTTCTGGTTGATCCCGTGGCGCTTCGCCAGCACCCTCAGGCTCTCTTGACTATGTTGTATCGCTCGACGGACCGCCTCTGTCGTGCGGGCGCTCCCGTGTAGAACCTGTCCCATAGTGCATCCCTCCAAGCTTGCGACGATGATGCACCATCAAATGCCGGGATCAAACACCTAGGCGGCCAGCATCGCCAGCTGCGAGCGGAGGACGTCCAGATTATGCTGCGCCAGATGGCTGCCGCGCCCGGAAACGCTGCCTTCCAGTTCGGGGCGCTCGCCGATCGCCAGACAGCGTTGCCATGCCCCCTCGGCCAGCGGCAGCCAATGTGCGATCGCATGGGCCGGATCGGCCATGGCCCGGTCGAGCAGCAGATCGCCCAGGACGAAGAAGAAGTCCGGCGATTCGGGCCAATGCGGCATTTCCCCATCGGCCAGCGCCAGCGCCTCGTCCAGCCGCCGCGCCTTTGTCAGGACCGTGATCGCGGTGACGACCAGTTCATGCCGCCAATTCGCCTCCGCCGGGGTCAGCGCCAGCGCCTGCGCAAAATGGGTGCAGGCGGCGGTCAGGTCGCCGCGCATCCGCGCGTCGCGCGCGATCTGGTAATGAAGGTACGGATCGTCCGGCTGCTCGGCCAGATCGCGCAGCAGAAGGGCATGATTGCGATCGCGCTTGGGGGCGATCTGCGCCGTCAGATAGCCGTCATGCCCGACATGCACGGGCAGGGCCACGCGCGGCAACGGGGAAGCGACCTGCTCGTGGACACGCCCCTCATAGCGTGTGCCGCGCGGGATCAGCCGGGTGATCCAGCTGCGCGTCGCCGTCGCGCCGTCGTCATGCTGGTTGTGGATGCACAACCGCCCCAACAGCGCCGAGCCGCTGCACCAGTCGCGCAGGGTCTCGCCACCCGCTATCAGCCATTCGTCGGCGTCCAGCATCAACGACCAGTCGCTGTCGGCAAGATCGAGGACATGGTTGCGCGCGATCGAGAAGCTGTCCGGCCAGGGCAGATGATGCACCTCCGCCCCGGCGGCCTTGGCGATCGCCACGGTATCGTCGGTCGAGCCGGTGTCCAGCACGACCATGCGGTCGACCCATGGCACGACGCTTTCCAGGCACCGCGCGATGCAGCGCGCCTCGTTGCGGACGATCAGGGTCGCGGCGATCGACGGTGCTGGGGACATGACAGGAGTCGAAGGTTGAAGAAGCGGGGTCGTCGGCATCAGGCGGCCAGCGTCGCCAGTTGCGACCGGACGATGTCCAGGCTCTGCTGCGCCAGATAGCTGCCCCGCCCCGCCACGCTGCCGTCCAGATCGGGGCGCTCGCCGATGGCGAGACAGCGTTCCCACGCCACCTGGGCCAGCGGCAGCCAATGGCCGATCGCCTGCGCGGGATCGGCCAGCGCCCGGTCGAACAATATGTCACCCAGCACATAAAAATAGTCGGGGGACTGCGGCCAATGCGGGAACTCGGCATCGGCCAGCGCCAGCGCTTCGTCGCGCCGCCCCATATAGGTCATCAGCGTCATGGCGCTCGTCACCAGCGGATGCCGCCAGCCCGCGTCGCGCGGCGCGGTCGCAAGCGCACGTTCCAGATAGTCGCAGGCGGTGGGCAGGTCGCGCCGGGCCTGCGCCTCCATGCCGAGCTGGAACAGGAGATAGGGATTGTCCGGCTGTGCGGCGAGTTCGCGCTCCAGCAGCCGGTAGTTGCGGTCGATCTTCCTGGCCTTCTGGGCCGACAGATAGCCGTCATGCCCGACATGGATCGGCGTATTCGCGCGCGGCAGGGATGAGATGACCTGCTCATGGACCCGCCCCTCATAATAGGCGCCGCGCGGCAACAGTCGCGGGAGCCAGCTGCGCGTCGGATCGGCGCTGCCGTTCACGCTATTCTCGATACAGACGGCCCCCAGCCGGGGCGGCCCCGCGCACCAGCGGCGCAGGTCTTCGCCGCCCGCGCTGATCCACTCGTCCGCATCGAGCATCAGGTTCCAGTCGGCATCGGCGCAGGCCAGCACATGGTTCCGCGCCTCGGCAAAGTCGTTCGGCCAGGCAAGGTGATGAACCTCCGCCCCGGCGGCCTTCGCAATCGCGACCGTCCCATCGGTCGATCCGGTATCGAGCACGACGATCCGGTCCACGAACGGCGCGACGCTGTCCAGACAGCGCGCCAGGCAGCGCTCCTCGTTGCGGACGATCAGCGTCGCGGCGATCCTGGACGATGAGGGCCGATGGGCAGTGGGCAACATGGCGGACGGTCCTCGAGGCACAGGAGATTACCGTCGACGCTATCACCGCCCCCGTGAAGATTTGCCTAATGCGGCCGCAACCCTATTTCGCCAGCCGCCCATCCTCCAGCGCCGCCATCTCGAACGGAAACAGGATGTCGGGGTCCGGCGCCTTCACATCGTCCGCAATGTCGGCGGGGGCGATCTGGTGGAGGATGTGGCGGATGATCGCGATCCGGGCGTCCTTTTTGTCGTCGGCGCGCACGATATGCCACGGCGCGAAGGGCGTATGGGTGCGGGTCAGCATCGTGTCGCGCGCCGCCGAATAATCGGCCCATTTGGCCTGGGCCACCTTGTCCATGTCGGACACCTTCAGGGCCTTCAGCGGATCGGTTCGCCGCGCCTCCAGCCGTTCTTCCTGTTCCTTCTTCGAGATGTCGAGCCAGATCTTGACCAGCTTGATGCCGCTTTCGACCAGCATCCGCTCGAAGTCGGGGGCGTCGCGCAGGAACGCCTCCTGCTCGGTGGCGGTGGAGAAGCCCATGACGACCTCCACCCCGGCGCGGTTGTACCAGCTGCGGTTGAAGATCACGATCTCGCCCGCGGCGGGCAGGTGGGTGGCGTAACGCTGGAAATACCATTGGGTGCGTTCGCGATCGGACGGCTTGGGCAGCGCGACCACGCGGGTGGCGCGAACCGAGAGATGCTCGGTGATCCGCTTGATCGTGCCGTCCTTCCCCGCGCCGTCGCGTCCCTCCAGTACGATCACGACGCGCTCGTCCGACCCCGCCATCGCCATCTGGGTGCGCACCAGCGCGAGTTGCAGTGACTCCAGTTCCTCTTGGTAATGTTTGCCCATCGTCCGTCCTTTCACGACAGAAAACACCCGAAGCCGCAAAAGTGGCAAGTGCCGCGTGACCCGTGTAAGCGAAGCCCATGCCCGCTACCCCCGCCTGGCCGCCGCAATCCACGCCCCGCCTGTTCGTTGACCAGCCTCTGGCCGAGGGGCCGATCCGCATCGACGGCCCGGCGGCGCATTATCTGGTGTCGGTGATGCGCACCAAGGTCGGCGATCCGGTCAAGCTGTTCGACGACCGCACCGGCGAATGGCTGGGCGTCGCCGCCTCGGTCGGCAAGCGCGACCTGACGCTGGACGTGACCGAACTGCTGCGCGCGCGCGAGGCGGTGCCCGACCTGTGGCTGTGTGCCGCGCCGCTGAAGAAGGGGCGGGTCGACTGGCTGGCGGAAAAGGCATGCGAGCTGGGCGTGGCGCGGCTGGTGCCGGTCGTCACCCGCCGCACCGTGGTCGACAAGCCCAATACCGAGCGGCTGCGCGCGCACATGATCGAGGCCGCCGAGCAATGCGGCCGCACCGCCCTTCCGGAGGTGGCCGAGCCGGTAAAGCTGGCGGCGTGCCTGCGCGACTGGCCCGAGGGGCGCGCACTGTTCTTCGCCGACGAGACCGGCGGCGTGCCCGCGCTGGAGGCGATGCGGGCGCACCAGGGCCCGGCCGCGATCCTGATCGGCCCCGAAGGCGGCTTCGACGCCGAGGAACGCGAGGCGATCCGCGCCCATCCCTCCGCCATCGGCATCGGGCTGGGGCCCCGCATCCTGCGCGCGGATACGGCGGCGGCGGCGGCGGTGTCCCTCTGGATGGCGGCGGCGGGCGACTGGCGTTGATTCACCCTATGGCGTGGACGCTTCCGCGCGCGTAAGGCGCGGTTCATGAGCACCAAGACCGCGAGCACAGCCAAGAGCGCCATCATCGAGTCGCGCGACCAGTTGATCGCCAGCTTCGCGCGCGGCGAAAAACCCAGCGATCGCTGGCGGATAGGCACCGAGCACGAGAAGTTCGTCTATGCGCTGGGCGACCATCACGCGCCCTCCTATGACGAAGCATCGGGCATCCGTGCGCTGCTGGGCGAGTTGGAGCAATATGGCTGGGCTCCGGTCATGGAGGGCGGCAACGTCATCGCGCTGACCGGCGCGGACGGATCGATCAGCCTGGAACCTGCGGGCCAGTTCGAGCTGTCGGGTGCGCCGCTCGACAATCTGCACCAGACCTGTGCCGAGACGGGGCGCCATCTGGCCCAGGTGAAGGCGGCAGGCGACAAGCTGGGCGTTGGCTTCCTGGGCCTGGGCATGTGGCCGGACAAGACCCGCGCCGAGCTGCCGATCATGCCCAAGGGCCGCTATGCGATCATGCTGCGCCACATGCCGCGCGTCGGCTCGCTGGGGCTCGACATGATGCTGCGGACCTCGACGATCCAGGTGAACCTGGATTACGCGTCGGAAGCCGACATGGTGAAGAAGTTCCGGGTCGGGCTGGCGCTGCAACCGCTGGCGACCGCGCTGTTCGCCAACTCGCCCTTCACCGAGGGTAAGCCCAACGGCAAGCTGTCCTTCCGCAGCCATATCTGGTCGGACACCGATCCCGCGCGCACCGGCATGCTGCCCTTCGTGTTCGAGGACGGCTTTGGCTATGAGCGTTACGCCGACTATGCGCTCGATGTGCCGATGTACTTCGTCTACCGCGACGGAAAGTACATCGACGCGGCGGGGCTGTCGTTCCGCGATTTCCTGAAGGGCGAGCTGTCGGTCCTGCCGGGCGAGCTGCCGACGATCGACGACTGGAACGATCACCTCTCGACCGCCTTCCCCGAGGTGCGGCTGAAGACCTTCCTGGAGATGCGCGGGGCCGATGGCGGGCCGTGGAACCGCATCTGCGCGCTGCCCGCGCTATGGGTCGGGCTGCTCTATGACGATGGCGCGCTGCATGCGGCCTGGGACCTGGTCAAGGGCTGGTCGCTGGACGAGCGGCAGGCGCTGCGTGATTCGGTGCCCGAGCTGGCGCTGGATGCGCCGCTGCCGGGGGGCGGACGTCTGCGCGATATCGCGGGCGAGGTGCTCGACATCGCCCATGCGGGCCTTGCGGCGCGGGCGCGGCTCAATGGGGCGGGGGATAACGAGACCGGCTTCCTCGACCCGCTGCGCGAGATCGTCCGTTCGGGCAAGGTGCCCGCGCAGGTGCTGCTCGACCGTTATCATGGCGAATGGGGTGGGGATATCTCGCGGGTTTATGGGGAAGCGAGTTTTTGAGGTTTCGGCGTAGGCTTCGACTTCGCTCAGCCTGAACGGCTTTAGGGGCTATCAAACCCCGTTCAGCCTGAGCGAAGTCGAAGGCCAAGGGACTAACGCCGCCCAAAAACCCAGCCAAAGAACCGCGGTACCGCTCCATACCGCTCCATCCAGTCATAATAATCCCGATACGCCGGATCGGCCGACAAATGCCGCTCCTCCGTCCGCGCCCGCCAGTAATAGATCCCGCTGACCACGCCGAGCAACAGCGTGCTGCGCGCGGCATCCACCCAGGTCCCCGTCGACAGGATCGGGATCGTCGCGATCCACCAGAAGAGGTTCTTCGACAGATAGGCCGGATGCCGCGACACCGCATAGGGCCCATGAGTCAAAATCCCCCGATGCGTCAGGTTGGAAAAACGGATGCCGAACGCCACCGTCGACCACGCATAGATGGCGGTCAGCGCCACCAGCACCGCGCCGATCGCCGTCAGCACGATGGGATGCCCCGCGAACCAATAGCTCCACTCGGCGGTCCCCGGCCGATAGTTGAGCGGGCCGTTATCCCCCATCAGGATCGTCGGCGGGTAACAGATCAGCGCCGCCGCCCACGCCGCCGCATAAGGATTGGCCGAGCGGATATGCGCATCGAGTGGCCGCATGGTCAGCATATAGCCGACCGTCGCAAAGGCCACGTCGATCAGGAACATCAGTGTGATGAGCCAGTTGGCCAGCGCCACCGGGTCGTGCAACACTACCGACAGGTCGCCGCGCACGAACATCGCAAAGCCGCCCGGCACCACCCCCAGCATAAAGGGCAGGAAGAACGCCTTCACCGCCCAGGCCCGCAGATGCGAATAGATGGCGTGCCGATCCACCCCCGGCTGTCCGGTCAGCCACGCGCCGAGCATCCAGGCGCCGTCCTTGGGCTCGACCAGCCGCCGGTCGAGCCAGATCACATAGGGAATGGACAGCAGGAACAGCACGGGCGCCATCCAGCCCAGGCACCACATGGCAAAGGCGAAAATCCCTTGCCAATAGAAGCGCCCTGTCGCGAAGATCAGCGCGATCCCGCCGAACGTCGCCCAGAGCCCGGCCAGCTTGGTCAGACTGATGTCCAGCGTCTCGCGACAGGGGCGCGGATTGGCCCAGTCGATCCCGGTCGAGGCATGGCGATGCACCTTGTCGACCAGCACCGACCAGAGCAGCATCGGCACGCCCGCACAGACCAGATGGATCAGCGCCGCATAAGGGCCGTCGAGATGCTGCCACCGGGCATAGCCGATCCAGCCGAGCGAGCCCACCAGCCCGGCCAGCCCGACCCCCGCACTGACGGCGGAGCGAGGACGCGGCAGGCGCGGAACAGGCGGGGCGGAATCGACCATGGCAAACGGGCCTTAGCGTATTCCGGTAAGCAAGGCGTTAGGAAGAGACGCGCCGTCCGTTTCATACTCCCTCCCTCGCCCCTCTTTGAGGGGAGAGGGTTGCGCAGACTTGGGCTTTGCGTAAGCAAAGTCCTAGTCGAAGCTGGGTGAGGGGTGAGCGTTCGCGGGACGCGAGCGCGCGAGCCTTTGGCTCGCTCAACCCCTCACCCAAGCTGCGCTAGCCAGCATGCTGGCAAGCTCCGCTAACCCTCCCTATCCAGGGGAGGGGGAAGGAAGATAAGGAGGAAATGTCAGGGCAAACCGAGCGTTTCTCCCTCACAATCGGCAGAACGTCCTTACCGCGCGTAACGCCATGACGGGTTGTCGCCTTGCCCAAACTCCGCCACATCGGAAAGCCGATGACCGTAGCCACGCCCGCCACCCGCTCGCTTGCCGAAAGCCATCGTTCGATCGTCGTGCCGGAGGGTGCGTCCTTCCTGCGGCGGTTGTTCGCCTTTGCCGGGCCGGGCTATCTGGTCGCGGTCGGCTATATGGACCCGGGCAATTGGGCGACCGACATCGCGGGCGGATCGGCCTATGGCTATGCCCTCCTCTCGGTCATCCTGCTGTCCAACATCATGGCGATGATCCTGCAGGCGCTGTCGGCGCGGCTGGGGATCGCCGCCGGGCTGGACCTGGCGCAGGCGTGCCGGGCGGCCTATTCCAAGCCCGTCTCGCGTATCCTCTGGCTGCTGTGCGAGATCGCGATCATCGCCTGCGACCTGGCCGAGGTGCTGGGCACCGCCATCGCGCTGCAACTGCTGTTCGACCTGCCGCTGGTCTGGGGCGTGCTCATCACCGGGCTGGACGTGTTCCTGATCCTGGCGCTCCAGCGTTACGGATTCAGGAAGGTCGAGGCGTTCATCATCGCGCTGCTCCTCATCATCGGCGGCTGTTTCCTCTATGAATTGATCGCCTCGCGCCCCGATGCGGGGGCGGTGATGGCCGGGTTCATCCCCACGGCGCGCATCGTGACCGACCCGGCGATGCTCTACATCGCGATCGGCATCCTGGGGGCGACGGTGATGCCGCATAACCTCTACCTCCACTCCTCGGTGGTGCAGACGCGCGCCTTCGACGAGTCCGAGCATGGCAAGCGTGACGCGATCAGGATGGCGACGATCGACAGCACGGTCGCACTGTTCTTCGCCTTCTTCATCAACGCCGCGATCCTGATCGTGGCGGCGGCCACCTTCCATGTCGCCGGGCGTACCGACGTCGCCGAGATCGACCAGGCCTACCGCCTGCTCGCCCCGATGCTGGGCGCGGGCGCGGCGAGCGTGGTGTTCGGCGTCGCGCTGCTCGCCTCGGGCCAGAACTCGACCGTCACGGGAACGCTGGCCGGGCAGATCGTGATGGAGGGCTTTCTCGATCTGCGGCTCGCCCCCTGGCTGCGGCGGCTCATCACGCGCGGCCTGGCCATCATCCCCGCCGTGCTGGTCGTGGGGGCGAGCGGTCAGGCGGGCGCCACGAAGCTGCTGGTCCTCAGCCAGGTGATCCTCAGTCTCCAGCTGCCCTTCGCGGTGGTGCCGCTGGTCCGCTTCACCGCGAACAAGGGGATGATGGGACCCTTTGCCAGCCCCGCCTGGCTGCGCATCCTGGCCTGGATCATTGCGGCGATCATCATCGGGCTGAACCTGACGCTGCTATGGGGTCTGGCGACGGGCTGATTTCGTCTCGCACATGCGAAGGAATGCCGCGTGACTTCGCTCTTCACGCGGTTAAGCTGGGCGCGACTGGACCCACAGGGACGCCCGAATCAATGACGACCACCATCACCACCCTGCATGTCGACGACACCGGGCCGCTGGCCGACGCGATCGTCGACACGCTGGTGCACCGGATCGGCAAGGATGCCGCCAATGCGCGGCCGCACGACTGGCTGGCCGCCACCATCCTGACCGTGCGCAACGACATCATCGAACGCTGGATGGCCTCGACCCGCGAAGCCCATGCGGCGGGCGCCAAGCGGATCTATTATCTCAGCCTGGAGTTCCTGATCGGGCGGCTGCTGCGTGACGCGCTGTCCAATCTGGGGGTGATGGCGCAAGTGGCGGGCGCGCTGCAATCGCTGGGTGTCGATCTGGCCGAACTGGAGGAGATGGAACCCGACGCCGCGCTCGGCAATGGCGGCCTGGGGCGGCTGGCGGCGTGTTTCATGGAGAGCCTCGCCAGCCTGGATCTGCCCGCTTACGGCTATGGCATCCGCTATGTGAACGGCATGTTCCGCCAGCGGATCGATGACGGCTGGCAGGTCGAACTCCCCGAAACATGGCTGAGCCACGGCAATCCCTGGGAGTTCGAGCGTCGCGAGAGTGCCTATTTCGTCGGCTTCGGCGGCGAGGTGATCGGGACCGAGACCGGCGCGGTCCATTGGAAGCCCGCCGAGGCGGTCGAGGCGGTGGCGGTCGACACCCCCGTCGTGGGCTGGCGCGGGAAGCGGGTCAACACGCTGCGGCTATGGACCGCACAGGCGATCGACCCCATCCGGCTCGATCGGTTCAACGCGGGCGACTATAGCGGCGCGCTGGCGGGACAGCTGGCGGCAGAAACCTTGGTCCGTGTCCTCTATCCATCGGATAGTTCGCCCGCGGGCCAGGAGCTGCGGCTGCGGCAGGAATATTTCTTCTCCTCCGCCTCGCTCCAGGACATCGTTCGGCGGCATATCCAGTATTTCAAGGATATCCGCACCCTGCCCGATAAGGCGGCGATCCAGCTGAACGACACCCACCCCGCCGTCTCGGTCGCCGAGCTGATGCGGCTGCTGGTCGATCATCATGACCTGGGCTTCGACGAGGCGTGGGACATTACCCGGCGCACCTTCGGCTATACCAACCACACGCTGCTGCCCGAGGCGCTGGAGAGCTGGCCGCTGCACCTGTTCGAGCGGCTGCTGCCGCGTCACATGCAGCTGATCTATGCGATCAACGCCAAGCTGCTGCGCGAGGCGCGGGGCATGGAAGGTATCGACGACCGCGCCATCGCGGCGATCAGCCTGATCGATGAGGGCGGCGAGCGCAGGGTGCGCATGGCGAACCTGGCCTTTGCGGGCAGCCACAGCGTCAACGGCGTCGCCGCACTGCACACCGAGCTGATGAAGCAGACGGTCTTTGCCGACCTGCATCGCCTCTATCCGACGCGGATCAACAACAAGACCAACGGCATCACCCCGCGCCGCTGGTTGCAGCAATGCAACCCGCAACTGACCGCGCTGATCCGCGAGGCGATCGGGCCGGGCTTCGAGGATGACGCGGAAAAATTGATAGCGCTCACGGAATTTGCGCAGGACGCGAATTTCAGGGAACGCTTTTCGGCGATCAAACGTTCCAACAAAGTGGGGCTTGGGAATTATCTTCGGGAATCGACGGGACTTCGGGTGGACCCCGATGCGCTGTTCGACGTCCAGATCAAACGCATCCACGAATATAAGCGCCAGCTGCTGAACATCATCGAGACGGTGGCGCTCTACGACCAGATCCGCAGCCACCCCGAACGTGACTGGACGCCGCGCGTCAAGCTGTTCGCCGGGAAAGCCGCGTCGAGCTATCACAACGCCAAGCTGGTCATCAAACTGGCCAACGACGTCGCCCGTCGGGTCAATTCCGACCCCAGCGTCGGCCATCTGCTGAAGGTCGGGTTCATCCCCAATTACAATGTCAGCCTGGCCGAGAAGATCATTCCCGCCGCCGACCTGTCCGAACAGATCTCGACCGCGGGCATGGAGGCGTCGGGCACCGGGAACATGAAGTTCGCGCTGAACGGCGCGCTGACCATCGGCACGCTCGACGGTGCCAATGTCGAGATCAAGGAGCATGTCGGCGACGATCACATCGTCATCTTCGGCCTGACCGCCGACGAGGTCGCCGCCAAGCGCCGCGACGGCTATAACCCGCGCGAAGTGATCGAGGGCAGCCCGGAGCTGCGCCAAGCCGTCTCCGCCATCGCCTCGGGCGTGTTCTCGCCCGACGATCCCGGCCGTTATGCCGGGCTGATGGGCGGCCTCTACGACGGCGACTGGTTCATGGTCGCCGCCGATTTCGATGCCTATGCCGCCGCGCAGCGCAGCGTCGACACGCGCTGGCAGGACCAGGCGGGCTGGGCGACCTCGGCCATCCACAATGTCGCGAAAGTCGGATGGTTCTCCTCCGATCGCACCATTCGGCAATATGCCGAGGAAATCTGGAACGTGATGTGAAGCCACCCCGTGCCGCTCTGGATGCCCTGATCGAGGGCCGCAACGCCGATCCGTTCGCGTTGCTGGGACCTCATGAAGGGCCGGGCGGTACGTTCCTGCGGGCGCTGGTGCCGGGCGCCGAGGCGGTCACCGCCTTCGACCTGTCCGGTACGACCCTGGGCGATTTGGAAAGCGTCGATGCGCGCGGCCTGTTCGAGGGAGCCGTCAAAGGCCCCGCCCAGCCGGTCAAGTACCGCGCCCGGGGCCATGGCGCGGAGTGGTGGATCACCGATCCCTACAGTTTCGGCCCGGTACTGGGGCCCCTCGACGACTTCCTGATGGGCGAAGGCAATCACTTCCGCCTGTACGACAAGATGGGCGCACACCTGATCGGGCATCAGGGCGTGGCGGGGGTGCATTTCGCAGTCTGGGCGCCCAATGCCGAGCGGGTCGCGGTGGTCGGCGACTTCAATGACTGGAATCCCGGCCGCCACGTCATGCGCCGCCGCCTGGATGTCGGCGTTTGGGAAATCTTCATCCCCGATATCGGCGAGGGGCGCGCCTACAAGTTCGCCATCACCGGCCCGCATGGCGCGGACCAGCCGATGAAGGCCGACCCCTTCGCCTTCGCCGCCGAGCTTCGTCCCAAGACCGCCTCGGTCACGACCGCGCCGCCTGCCCATGTCTGGCAGGACGTGGCCCACCGCGAGCATTGGGCAAAGATCGACCCGCGCCGCGTGCCGATCAGCATTTACGAGGTTCATGCCGGATCGTGGGACCGCGATGAGAATGGCTGGTATCTCAGCTGGGATGCGCTGGCCGACCGGCTAATCCCCTATGTGGTCGAGATGGGGTTCACCCATATCGAATTCCTGCCCATCTCCGAACATCCCTACGATCCCAGCTGGGGCTATCAGACGACGGGCCTCTATGCCCCGTCGGCGCGCTTCGGTGATGTCGAGGGGTTTTCGCGCTTCGTCGACGGCGCTCACCGCGCCGGATTGGGCGTGATCCTCGACTGGGTGCCTGCGCACTTCCCCACCGATGCGCATGGCCTGTCGCATTTCGACGGCACCGCGCTCTACGAGCATGAGGATCCGCGCCAGGGTTTCCACCCCGACTGGAACACCGCCATCTATAATTTCGGGCGGCGCGAGGTGGCGAGCTTCCTGGTCAACAACGCGCTGTTCTGGCCCGAGCGTTATCACATCGACGGGCTTCGCGTGGATGCCGTCGCCTCGATGCTCTATCGCGATTATAGCCGCAAGGACGGCGAGTGGGTGCCCAACGAGCAGGGCGGCCGCGAGAATTGGGAGGCGGTCGAATTCCTCCGCCAGGTCAACCGCCAGGTTTACGGCCAGCATCCCGGCGTCTTCACCGTTGCCGAAGAATCGACCGCTTGGCCCGGCGTCTCGGCACCCGCGCACGACGGCGGGCTGGGCTTCGGCTTCAAGTGGAACATGGGCTTCATGCACGACACGCTCCAGTATATGGCGCGCGAACCCGTGCATCGGCGGCACCATCATGGCGAGATCCTGTTCGGCCTGCATTACGCCTTCGACGAGAATTTTGTCCTGCCGCTCAGCCATGACGAGGTGGTGCACGGCAAGGGCAGCCTGCTGACCAAGATGGCGGGCGACGACTGGCAGAAATTCGCCAATTTGCGCGCCTATTACGCCTTCATGTGGGCCTATCCGGGCAAGAAGCTGCTCTTCATGGGCCAGGAATTCGCCCAGCGCGAGGAATGGTCGGAGGATCGTCCGCTCGACTGGCATCTGCGGTGCAGCCATGCGCATGAGGGCGTTCGCTCGCTGGTCCGCGACCTGAACCATCTCTATCGCGACACGCCCGCGCTCCATGCCCGCGACTGTGAGCGCGAAGGCTTTGAATGGCTGGTCGCCGACGACAGCGCGCAATCGGTCTTCGCCTGGCTGCGCAAGGCACCGGGCGAGCCGCCGGTTGCGGTCATCGCCAACATGACGCCCGTCGCGCGCGCGCCCTATCGCCTGCCGCTGCCGCATGACGGCCGCTGGACCGAAGTGCTGAACTCCGACGCGACCCAATATTGGGGCTCGGGCCTGGGCAATATGGGCGGCGTGGATGCGAAGGACGGCGCGGCCTGGGTCACGCTGCCGCCGCTCGCCACCGTCATCCTGCGCTTCGATGGCTGACGCGCAATCGAATTTGCCTGGAATAACAACGCACCGATCAAGCGTTGCGACACTAACATACGGACAGGAGACGGACGATGGACCACAGGCGCGGACAACCGCTGGCGCGCGATGCCATGGCCTATGTGCTGGCGGGCGGTCGCGGCAGTCGCCTGATGGAGTTGACCGACACCCGCGCCAAGCCCGCCGTCTATTTCGGCGGCAAGGCGCGGATCATCGACTTCGCTTTGTCCAACGCGATCAACTCCGGCATCCGTCGCATCGGCGTGGCGACCCAGTACAAGGCGCATTCGCTGATCCGCCACCTCCAGCGCGGCTGGAACTTCCTGCGCGACGAACGCAACGAGAGCTTCGACATCCTGCCCGCCAGCCAGCGGATCAGCGAGTTTCAATGGTATGAGGGCACCGCCGACGCGGTGTTCCAGAATATCGACATCATCGAAAGCTATGCGCCGGAGTTCATGGTCATCCTGGCGGGCGATCACGTCTACAAGATGGACTATGAACTGATGCTCCAGCAGCATGTCGACAGTGGCGCCGACGTCACCGTCGCCTGCTTGGAAGTGTCGCGCGAGGAGGCCAGCGCGTTTGGCGTGATGCATGTCGACGAGACCGACCGCATCGTCGATTTCGTCGAAAAGCCCGCCGATCCGCCGTCCATCCCCGGCAATCCGGGCGTGTCGCTGGCGTCGCTGGGCATCTATGTCTTCCGCACCGCCTTCCTGTTCGAACAGCTGCGCCGCGATGCCGAGACGCCCGGCTCCGCCCGCGACTTCGGCAAGGACATCATCCCCTATCTGGTCGAACACGGCAAAGCCCAGGCGCACCGTTTCTCCGCCAGCTGCGTCCGATCCGAGGATGAACCCGGTGCCTATTGGCGCGATGTCGGCACAGTCGACGCCTATTGGGAGGCCAGCCTCGACCTGACCGACGTGGTGCCGCAGCTCGACCTCTACGACCGCAGCTGGCCGCTCTGGACCTATGCCGAGATCACGCCGCCCGCCAAGTTCGTCCATGATATCGAGGGACGGCGCGGATCGGCGGTGGCCAGCCTGATCGCGGGCGACTGCATCGTCTCGGGATCGTCGATCAACCGCTCACTGCTATCGACCGGGGTTCGCACGCATAGCTATGCGTCGCTGAACGAGGCCGTCGTCCTGCCCTTCTGCCAGATCGGGCGGGGCGCGCAGCTGCGGCGGGTTATCCTTGATCGCGGCGTCAAGATCCCCGACGGACTGGTGGTCGGCGAAGACCCGGTGCTCGACGCTCAGCGTTTCCGGCGCACCGACAAGGGCATCTGCCTCATCACCCAGCCGATGATCGACCGTCTGGCCAACTGAAAGTCCCCATGACCCTTTCCGTCCTGTCGGTCGCCTCGGAGGCGTTCCCGCTCATCAAGACCGGCGGTCTGGCCGATGTCGTGGGCGCGCTGCCCGAGGCGTTGGCGCCGCACGACATCGCCGTCACCACGCTGATCCCCGGCTTCCCCAAGGTGATGCGCGCGATCGGCGAGGACGCACCGCGCGTCCATCACTGGACGCACATCATCGGCACCGACGCCTGGCTGCGCGAGGCGATGATCGGCACGCACCGGCTGCTGGTGATCGAGGCGCCGCAGCTGTGGGAGCGCGAGGGGCTTCCCTATGTCGATACCGCCGGGAACGACTGGCACGACAATTGGCGGCGTTTCGCGGTGCTGGCGCGGGCGGGCGCGGACCTCGCCTCGGGCGCGGTGCCGGGTTACGACTTCGACCTGCTCCACGCGCATGACTGGCAGGCGGCGCTGGCCCCCGCCTTTCTCCATTACGCGCCCGGCCCCGGGCCGGTGGCGAAGAGCATCGTCACCATCCACAACATCGCCTTCCAGGGCTCGTTCGCGGCACACCACTTCCCCGATCTGGGTCTGCCGCCCGAAGCGTGGAGCGTCGACGGCGTCGAATATTATGGCCAGATCGGCTATCTGAAGGCGGGCCTGCGCACCGCCGACGCGATCACCACGGTCAGCCCGACCTATGCCGAGGAAATCCACCGCGCCCAATATGGCATGGGACTGGAGGGCCTGATCGCCGCACGCGCCGAGTGCGTCAGCGGCATCGTCAACGGCATCGATCCCGCCATCTGGAGCCCCAGGGCCGATGCCGCCCTGCCCGCCCCCTTCACCGTCGACACGCTGGACGATCGCATCGCCAACAAGCGCGCGGTCGAGCAGGCCTTCGGGCTGGACGAGGATGACAGCCCGATCTTCACCGTCATCAGCCGCCTGACCTGGCAAAAGGGCATGGACGTGCTGGTCGAGGTGATCGACGATCTGGTCGCGCTGGGCGGACGGTTGGTCGTGCTGGGCACCGGCGATCCGGCGCTGGAGATCGCCTTCGCCACCGCCGCGCTGCGCCATCCGGGCCGCGTCGCGGTGCGGATCGGCTATGACGAGCCGGTCTCGCACCTGCTGCAGGGCGGCTGCGACGCGATTCTGATCCCCTCGCGGTTCGAGCCGTGCGGGCTGACCCAGCTCTATGCGCTCGCCTATGGCTGCGTTCCCGTGGTCGCGCGCACCGGCGGGCTGGCCGATACGATCATCGACGCCAACGAGGCCGCTTTGGCGATGGGCGTGCCCACGGGCCTTCAGTTCGACAATGTCACCACCGACAATATCGTCGCGGTGCTGCGTCGCACAATGAGACTCTATGCCGACCAAGACCAATGGCGGACCATTCAGGTCAATGGCATGAACGCCGACTATAGCTGGCACCATAGCGGCCGCCACTATGCCGAACTCTATCGATCCGTGCTGGGGACCCCATGATCAAGACCGTCGCGACCGAGCCCTATCTCGACCAGAAGCCCGGCACCTCGGGCCTGCGCAAGAAGGTCCGCGTCTTTCAGCAGCCCAATTATGCCGAAAACTTCATCCAGTCGACCTTCGACGCGCTGGGTGACGAGAAAACCGGCCAGACGCTGGTGATCGGCGGCGACGGCCGCTTCCTGAACCGCGAGGTGATCCAGGTCGCGATCCGCATGGCGGCGGCAAACGGCTTCGCCCGCGTCGTGGTCGGGCAGGGCGGCATCCTTTCGACGCCTGCCGCCAGCAACGTAATTCGTCAGCGCAAGGCATTGGGCGGTCTGGTCCTGTCGGCCAGCCACAATCCCGGCGGCCCGGACGAAGACTTCGGCATCAAGTACAACATCGCCAATGGCGGCCCCGCGCCGGAAAAGGTGACCGATGCGATCCACGCCAACACCCGGACGATCAGCCGCTGGCTGACGGTCGAGGCCGATGACATCGACCTCGACGCGCTGGGCGAGGTGACGGTCGGCGACATGACGGTGGAGGTGATCGACTCGGTCGCCGACTATGCCGCGCTGATGGAAAGCCTGTTCGACTTCGCCGCGATCCGACGCGCGGTCGAGGGCGGCTTCACCATGTCGTTCGACGCCATGAGCGCAGTGACCGGGCCTTACGCGACCGAAATCCTCGAAAACCGGCTGGGCTTCGCCAAGGGCACTGTCCGGAACGGCACGCCGCTCCCCGATTTCGGTGGACATCATCCCGACCCCAATCTGGTCCACGCCAAGGACCTCTACGACCGCATGATGGCCCCCGACGCGCCCGATTTCGGTGCGGCGTCGGACGGTGACGGCGACCGCAACCTCATCATCGGGCGTGGACGCTTCATCACGCCGTCGGACAGCCTGGCGATGCTGGCGGCGAACGCGCATCTGGCACCCGCCTATGCCGGTGGCCTGAAGGGCATCGCCCGCTCGATGCCGACCAGCGCCGCCGCCGACCGCGTGGCCGAGAAGCTGGGCATTCCGGCATACGAGACGCCGACCGGCTGGAAGTTTTTCGGCAATTTGCTCGACGCCGGGATGGCGACGATCTGCGGCGAGGAGAGCGCTGGGACCGGCTCGGACCATGTCCGCGAGAAGGACGGGCTGTGGGCGGTGCTGCTCTGGCTCAACATCCTCGCCGCCTCGGGCAAGTCGGTCGATGCAATCGCGCGCGAGCACTGGGCGACCTATGGCCGCAACTATTATGCGCGCCATGATTATGAGGGCGTCGAGAGCGAGCGCGCCGATGCGCTGATGACCGACCTGCGCGGCCGCCTCGCCAGCCTGCCGGACGAGACGTTCGCCGGGTTGACGGTCGAGACGGCGGACGACTTCGCCTATACCGACCCGACCGACCAGTCGGTCAGCCGCAACCAGGGCATCCGCGTCCTGTTCCAGGGCGGCAGCCGCGTCGTGTTCCGCCTGTCGGGCACCGGCACCAGCGGCGCGACGCTGCGGGTGTATCTGGAGCGCTACTCGGCCGACCAGCTCGACCGCGAAACGCCCGAGATGCTGGCGGACATCATCGAAGCGGCGGACGAGATCGCCGGGATCACCCGGCATACCGGCCGCATCGAACCCGATGTGGTGACCTGATCGCCCTTGGGGGAGGGGCTATCGCCCTACCCCCTTCCACCCCGGCGGAGGCCGGGGTCCAGATGCCACCAAGCTGGTGGGAGTCTCGATAGGCTGGCCCAACTGGACCCCGGCCTTCGCCGGGGTGGTTATGATGGGTAAGGTCGGGTCGCCATGACGAATCAGCCCTATCCCCTCGGCGCGACGCCCGTCCCCGGCGGCACCCGCTTCGCTGTCCGCTCGACCGCTGAGCAGGTGGAGCTTTGCCTGTTCGACGGCGCGGACGAACGCCGCATTGCCATGACGCGCGACGGCGATGTGTGGACCGCCACCGTCCCTGGCACGAACCATCTCTATGGCTACCGCGCACACGGCGAATACGACCCGACGCACAATCGCTGGTTCGACCCCGCCAAGCTGCTCGTCGACCCTCACGCCATCGAACTCGACCGCCCCTTCGTCCAGTCCCCGCGTCTGGTGGCCTATGGCGAGAACACCGCCGACATCGTCCCCCGCGCCCGTGTCGTCGCACCACCGACCGACAGCCCTGCCCCGCCGCTGTTCCGGCCGGGCAGGCTGATCTACGAACTCAATGTGCGCGGATTCACCATGCGCCATCCCGCCATCCCCCCGGAGCATCGCGGCACGCTGGCGGCATTGGCGCATCCGACGGTGGTGGATCACCTCCGCAAGCTGGGCGTGGCGGCGGTCGAACTCATGCCGATCACCGCCGCGATCGACGAGCGCCACCTGCCCCCGCTCGGCCTGCGCAACGCCTGGGGCTATAACCCGGTCGTGCCGATGGCGCTTTGCCCCGAGCGGGTGCCGGGTGGCGTCGCCGAACTGGTCGCCACGGTCGCGGCGCTGCGCGAGGCGGGGATCGGCGTCATCCTCGACCTCGTCTTCAACCATTTTGGCGAGAGCGACGTGCAGGGCGGGACGCTATCCTTCCGGGGGCTCGACCCGGACGTCTATGCCCGCACACCCGACGGCACGCTCATCAACGATGCGGGCACCGGCAACACGCTCGACGCCAGCCGCCCGAGCGTGCGCGCGATGATCCTCGACACGCTTCGCCATTTCGCGCGAGCCGGGGTGGACGGCTTCCGCTTCGACCTGGCGCCGGTGCTGGCGCGCGGGCCGGGGTTCGATGCACACGCCCCCATCTTCGCCGAGATCGCCGCCGATCCGATCCTCGCGACCCGCATCATGATCGCCGAGCCTTGGGACATCGGCCCGGGCGGCTATCAGCTGGGCAATTTCCCCGATCATTGGCTGGAGTGGAACGACCGCTATCGCGACCAGGTGCGGCGCTTCTGGCGCGGTGACGGCCGGGCGGGCGATCTGGCGACGCGGGTGGCGGGATCGGCGGATGTCTTCGCCAGCCCCGCCAGCCGCTCGGTCAATTTCGTCGCGGCGCATGACGGCTTCACCCTCGCCGACCTGACCGCCTATGCCGAACGCCATAATCGCGCCAATGGCGAGGACAATCGCGACGGGCATGGCGACGAGGTGTCGTGGAACCATGGGGCCGAGGGACCGACCGACGATCCCGCCATCCGCACCGCGCGCATTCGCTCAGTTCGCGCGATGCTGGCCACACTGTTCCTGTCGCGCGGCACCCCGATGCTGACCGCAGGCGACGAGTTCGGCCGTAGCCAGAACGGCAACAACAACGGCTATGCCCAGGATAACGAGACGACCTGGCTCGATTGGGAAAACCGTGATCGGGCGCTGGAGGATTTCGTCGCGGCGCTGAGCGCCTTTCGTCGGGACACCCCGATCGACTGGACGGCATGGCTCGCCGATGCCGAATGGCGGACGCTATCGGGCGATGTCATGGGGCCCGGCGATTGGGACGGCGATGGCTTTGCCCTGTACGTCCCCGTCGGCACCGAAAGCCTGATCCTGCGCTTCGACCGCACGCACGGCGTCTCTGCCCTCCGCGGTGCTGTCCTCCAAAGCTAGGGCGTTGCCATCGGCCCCATGAGATTGTGGTTCAAATGCCCCATGATCCAGATCGAGCCCAGCAGCACCAGCGCCACGATCAATATGCCGAACAGCAGCGCCAGCACGTTGTTGCTGTTGTCGGGCCCGGTGGTGATGTGGAGGAAGAAGACGAGGTGCACCCCCATCTGCCCGATCGCCAGCGCGACCAGCGCGGCGGGCACGGCAGGCCCCCAGACGATGTCGAACTGGACGAGCGCGAAGGACGCCGTGGTCAGGATCGCCGCCGCGATCAGGCCGACGACATAGCTGCGGACGCCGCCGACGATCGAGTCCTGCTCGCTCTGTTCGCCCGGCGCGGTTTCGTCGCGGGCCATTTCCTCGTCAGGCCGCTGGCTCATCCCCGCACTCCCATCAGATAGACCATGGTGAACAGCGCCACCCAGATGATGTCGAGCGCATGCCAGAACAGGCTGAAGCACAGGATGCGGCGCAGGATATCCTCGCGAAACCCCTTGGCCCAGGCCTGTGCCATCATCGTGGTCAGCCAGAGCATCCCCAGCAGGACGTGCAGCCCATGGCATCCGACCAGCGCAAAAAAGGCCGACAGGAAGGCGCTACGCCCCGGCCCATTGCCCTCGCCGATCAGGTGCAGGAACTCATAGGCCTCCAACGCCAGGAAGCCCGCGCCGAGCAGCCCGGTCGCCGCCATCGCGATCTGGAACCAGCGCATGTCGCGCGCCAGCGTCGCGATCCCCGCCAGCCCGCAGGCGAAACTGGAGAGGAGCAGCAGCACCGTCTCCGTCTCAACCAGCTTCAGCTCGAACAGTTCCTTGCCCGAGGGGCCGCCCGCCGTCGCATCCTTCAACACCGCGTAACCGGCGAAGAAACAGGCGAACAGGATGAAGTCCGACAACAGGAAGATCCAGAAGCCATAGGACACCACCACCCGCTTGGGCGCGGGGCCGTCCGGGTTCGGCTCGGCCGAGCGGCCCAGCTTGTTGGGATCATGGGTCTGCGCCGCGCTGCTCATGAGAGGGCCTCTTCGGGCAGGTCGAGCAGGGTCGCCTTGCTGCGCCGACGCGCCTGGTCCAGCCGTTCGACCTCCTCGACCGGGATTTCATACTCGGCCTTGTCGCGCCAGGCGAAGACGATGAACGTCCCCCATGCGCCGAAGAAGCCCAGGATCACCAGCCACCAGATATGCCAGATCAGCGCAAAGCCCATGGCCGTGGCGAAGAAGGCCGCAACGATCCCGGTCGGCGAATTGCGCGGCATCTCGATCGGCTCGTAATCGGGAAGATCGGACAGAGCACGGTTCTCGCGCGCCTTGGCCTTGATGCCCCAATAGGCTTCCTCGCCCTTCACATCGGGCAGCACCGCGAAGTTGAAGGCAGGCGGCGGCGAGGTGGTGATCCACTCCAACGTGCGCCCGTCCCAGGGGTCGCCACTTTCGTCCACGCGGTCTTTGCGCGTCTTGATCGAGACGTAGAGCATCATGACCTGACACGCGATGCCAGCGGCGATCAGCAGCGCACCGACGCCCGCGACCAGCAGCCAGGGGTGCCATCCGGGCACGTCATAATGCTGCATCCGCCGCGTCATGCCCATCAGACCGAGGACATAGAGCGGCATGAAGGCGACGTAGAAGCCAGTGATCCACAGCCAGAAGGCCCGCTTGCCCCAGGTCTCGTCCAAGGTGAAGCCGAACATCTTGGGGAACCAGAAGGTGAAGCCCGCAAACGCCCCGAACAGCACGCCACCGATGATGACGTTGTGGAAATGCGCGACCAGGAACAGCGAGTTGTGCAGCACGAAATCGGCCGGGGGCACCGCCAGCATCACGCCGGTCATGCCGCCGATCACGAAGGTCACGATGAACCCGATCGACCACAGCATCATCGACGTATAGCGGATGCGCCCGCCATACATGGTGAACAGCCAGTTGAAGACCTTCACCCCCGTCGGCACCGCGATAATCATCGTCGTGATGCCGAAAAAGCCGTTCACATCGGCCCCCGCCCCCATGGTGAAGAAATGATGCAGCCAGACCATGAAGGACAGGATGCAGATCACCATGGTCGCGATGACCATCGAGCGGTAGCCGAACAGGGGTTTGGACGAGAAGGTCGAGATGATCTCGGAAAACACACCGAAAGCGGGCAGGATCAGGATATAGACCTCCGGGTGGCCCCAGGCCCAGATGAGGTTGACGAACATCATCTGGTTGCCGCCCGCTTCCGGCGTGAAGAAGTGGAAGCCGAGATAGCGGTCGAGGATCAACATGGCCAGCACGGCGGTCAGCACCGGAAAGGCCGCAACGATCAGTAGGTTGGAGGCCAGCGACGTCCAGGTGAACATCGGCATCCGGCTATAGCCCATGCCCGGCGCGCGCATCTTCAGGATGGTGGTGACCAGGTTCACGCCGGACAACAGCGTCCCCATCCCCGATATCTGCAGCGCCCAGAGATAATAATCGACGCCGACACCGGGCGAGAAGCGCAGCTCGGACAAGGGCGGATAGACCAGCCAGCCGGTCTTGGCGAACTCGCCGATGACCAGGCTCATATTGATGAGCAGCGCGCCGCTGCATGTCAGCCAGAAGCTGACCGAATTGAGCGTCGGGAACGCCACGTCGCGCACGCCGAGCTGCAGCGGCACGACGAAGTTCATCAGCCCGATCATGAACGGCATCGCCACGAAGAAGATCATGATCGTGCCGTGCGCGGAGAAGATCTGATCGTAATGATCCGGCGGCAGATAGCCGCCATTGCCATAGGCGATGGCTTGTTGCGACCGCATCAGCAGCGCGTCCGAAAAGCCGCGCAGCAGCATGACGCCCGCCAGCAGGCAGTACATGACGCCGATCCGCTTGTGATCGACGCTCGTGATCCATTCGCTCCAGATGTACGGCAAGTGCCCACGCCGCCACGCCCAGATGAAGACGCCGAGCAAGACCAGCCCGATGACTCCCGCCGACACCAGGGGCAGCGGTTCGTGGAACGGGATCGAGTCCCAGCCGAGCTTGCCGGTCAAACTCATTGCTCGCGCCCGTCCTTGGCCTTTTCGCCCTCGGGCGCGCCGTTCTTCATGACGATCTGGTCGTACAGGCCGGGCTGGAGCCGAGGATAGCTGGCAGGGCGGACATTGCGGCTGGGATGCGCCATGGCGACGAACTCGTTCCAGTCGAGCGTCTTGCCCTGCCCTCCCCGCGCGGTCGCGACGAAGCGGTCGAAGCTCGCTTGCGGCACCGCATCGACGAAGAAGTCCATATCGGCAAAGCCCTCTCCGCTATAATGCGCCGACAGCCCGCGATAGCGCCCGGCCTTGTCGGCGCGCAGGTGAAGCGTCGAGTCCATCCCCGACATGGCGTAGATCTGGCTGCCCAGCTGCGGCACGAAGAAGCTGTTCATCACGCCTGCCGAGGTGATGCGGAACTTCACCGGCGTGCCGACCGGCACGACCAGCCGGTTGATCGTCGCGATCCCCTGTTCGGGATAGAGGAACAGCCATTTCCAGTCGGTCGCTACGACCTCGACCGTCATCGTCTTCGCGCGCGAGGCGATTGGCTTGGGCGGATCGAGGTCATGGCTGCCGATCCAGGCGATGCCGCCCAGGAACATGATGGCGAGCGCAGGGATCGACCAGACCAGCAGCTCCAGCCGTCCCGAATAGGCCCATTCGGGCAGATGCCTGGCGCGGGTGTTGCCGGCGCGGAACCACCAGCCGAAGGCGAAGGCCAGAACGATGACCGGCACCACGATGGCCAGCATCACCGCCAGCGAGTTGAAGAAGATGCTACGCTCGCCTGCCGCGATCGGCCCGGCGGGGTTCAGGATGCCCGGTTCGCAGGCGGACAGAACGACGCACAGCCCAAGACACGCGAAACGCGCGGAATTTGTGGCGAGGCGCGGATCGCGGAGCATTCAGGCGGTGAACGGTGGCCCGACGCTTTCGTTCCGCCACCGTAAAAGGATCAGGCGGCGAGTCTTCGCCCCTCGCCATCGTCTGCGTCGTTGGCGGGCCGCTCCACCCGGCGCGGGCGAGTGGTCCGGCTCGCGGACATCCGCCCGGCCCAGCGACCGAAAACAGGCCAGCGCGCCAGCATCGAGGAGGACAGGACGGCCGCCATGACCAATTCGGCCACCCCGCCCCATTCGATCGCCGAGGCGAGCATGACCAGATCGCCCATCGGCGCGGCCGCCGCGGCCAGCATCCGAATCTCGTCGATCTCGAACCAGATGGCGAGGCCGAGCAGCGCAGCTCCCAATGCCATCATCGCCCAATGCCCGGGCCGGACCCGGCCGAGCAGTCTTGCAGGCGCAGCCACCAGATACGCCGCCAGCCAGCGGCTGACCGGCAAAGTCGGCCAGCAGCGCAGCAATATCGTCAGCCCCAGCAGCACCGTCGCGATTATCATGGCATTCCCCCCAATTTGCTCCACCTTCAATGTCCACCCCGGCGAAGGCCGAAGTCCAGTTGCGAGACGATGGACGCGATATGCAAAGACATCCCTGCCGGATCCCGGCCTTCGCCGGGATGGCCTGGTTGATTTTGCCGTCACCGTATTATGGGTGCGGAAAGACCGTGCCACCAGAGACGTGACCCCGCTATGATCGCGGCATGACCTTGCGCAGCGCCCTGTTCCTCCCCGCCTCCAACCCCCGCGCCATCGCCAAGGCACGGACCTTGCCCAGCGACGCGGTGATCCTCGACCTGGAGGATGCGGTCGCCCCCGACGCCAAGACCATGGCGCGCGAGGCGGCGGTGGCAGCGGTACGCGAAGGCGGCTTCGGCGAGCGGGTGCTGGTCGTGCGGACGAATGGCCGAGACACCCCCCATGCGGCCGACGATCTCGCTGCGCTGGCGGAGACGCGTCCGGCGGCGGTGCTGATCCCCAAGGTCGATGACGTCGCAACCCTCACCACCGCGCGCGCCGCGCTGGGGCCGGACGTGCCGCTTTGGGCGATGATCGAGACGTGTCGTGGCATCCTGTCGCTGGATGCAATCGCACGATCCGCGACGGAGCTGGGCCTGACCGCGCTGGTCGCGGGGACGAACGACCTGGCGAAGGACATGCGCCTGCCCTCGCCCCCGGCGCCCGAGGCCCTGCTCCCCTTGCGCGTGCAGATCGTCGTCGCGGCGCGCAGCGCCGGACTGGTCGCGCTGGACGGCGTATGCAACGCCCTCGACACACCCGAGCGGCTGGCGGCGGAGTGCGCCGAGGGGCGACGGCTGGGGTTCGACGGCAAGACGCTGATCCACCCCAACCAGATCGCGTCGGCGAATGCGGGGTTCGGGCCGGACGAAGCGGAGATCGCCTGGGCGAGGCGCGTGGTCGCCGCCTTTGCCGATCCGGCGCAGGCCGCGCTGGGCGCGATCCGATTGGACGGGCAGATGGTCGAACGGCTGCATCTGGCGGAGGCGGAACGGATTTTGGCGCTCGCGGCGAAGGCAGCCGGATAATCTACCCTCACCCTTCCCACCCGCTATCGCGGGCGGGCCCCTTCCCTCTCCCGCCGGGAGAGGGAGGGAGGCGCGCAGCGCCGGAAGGGTGAGGGTGTGTCGCCTTATTCCAGCTCCAGGATAACGGCATCGACGGCGAGGCTGTCGCCGGTTTTGGCGGAGATGGCCTTCACCGTGCCGGTCTTCGCGGCGCGCAGGATATTCTCCATCTTCATCGCCTCGACCACCGCCAGCGGCTGGCCTGCCTCGACCTTGTCGCCCTCGGCCACATCAAGCCGGACGAGCAGGCCAGGCATCGGGGCGATCAGGAACTTCGACAGGTCGGGCGGCACCTTCTCGATCAGGTGCTGCGCATAAGGGGCGGCACGGGCGGGGAGGACCCGGGCCGTGTGTGCCGCGCCGCGCGTGGTCAGGCGGAAGCCGGTGCGGGTTTTCGCGATACGGACGTGGAGCGTCTCGCCATCCTCGTCCTCCACCGCGATCATCCGGTCGCCCGGCGTGTAGGCGATGGCGAGGTCGAGTTCGGCACCGTCGACGCCGATCCCGTCGGTCGAGACGTTGACCGCATGGTCCGCCCCGCCGATCCTGACCGTCCAGTCGGCGGGCGGTTGCAGGCGGTGGCCGAGCTGGCCGTCGATGCGGCGCGCGCGGTCGGCCTCGGCGGTGGCGGCGAAAGCGGCGACGGCGGCGAGGGTGCGGGTCAGCTCCTCGCTGGCGGGCGCGCCGTGGAAGCCCTCGGGATATTCCTCGGCGATGAAGCCGGTGGACAGCGCGCCGGAGCGGAAGCGCGGGTGCTGCATCAGCGCGGAGACGAAGTCGATATTGGTCCCCGGCCCGACTATCTCGAACGCGTCGAGTGCGGCGATCTGGGCGTCGATCGCGGCTTCGCGGGTCGGGGCCCAGGTGACGAGCTTGGCGATCATCGGGTCATAGAACATGCTGACCTCGCCGCCCTCGGCGACGCCGTCGTCGACGCGTACCCGCACATCGTCGTCCGAGTGCTCGGCGGGCGGGTTATAACGGACCAGCCGCCCGGTCGAGGGCAGGAAGCCGCGATACGGATCCTCGGCATAGACGCGATTCTCGATCGCCCAGCCGGTCAGCGTCACTTCATCCTGACCGAAAGACAGCGGCTCACCGGCGGCCACGCGGATCATCTGCTCGACCAGATCGAGCCCGGTGATCTCCTCGGTGACGGGATGCTCGACCTGGAGCCGGGTGTTCATTTCGAGGAAATAGAAACTCTTACCCGTAGTATCCGCGCCCGACACGATCAGCTCGACGGTGCCCGCTGAATAATAGCCGACCGCCCGCGCCAGCGCGACCGCCTGCTCGCCCATGGCGCGGCGCATCTCGGGCGTAACGAACGGCGACGGGGCTTCCTCGACCACCTTCTGGTGGCGGCGCTGGACCGAGCATTCGCGCTCGCCGAGATAGACGATGTTGCCATGTTGGTCGCCCAGCACCTGGATTTCGATATGGCGGGGCGACTCGATGAACTTCTCGATGAAGACGCGGTCGTCGCCGAAGCTCGCCAGCCCCTCGCGCTTGGTCGCCTCGAAACCTTCGCGCACGTCCGCCTCCGACCAGGCGAGCCGCATGCCCTTGCCGCCGCCCCCAGCCGAGGCTTTCATCATCACCGGAAAGCCGATCTCGGTGGCGATGCGCACCGCTTCCTCGGTATCGGCGATCTCGCCCAGATAGCCGGGGACGACATTGACCCCGGCCGCCTTGGCGAGCTTCTTCGATTCGATCTTGTCGCCCATCGCGGCGATGGCGTTCGGCGGCGGGCCGATGAATGCGACGCCCGCCTCGGCACAGGCGCGCGCGAAGCTCTCGCGTTCGGACAGGAAGCCGTAACCGGGATGGATCGCATCCGCGCCGGTCGCCTTGGCGGCGGCGAGGATCAGCTCGGCCTTCAGATAGCTCTCGGCGGCGGGCGCTGGCCCGAGGCGGATGGCTTCATCGGCCAGCCGGACATGCGGCGCACCGGCATCGGCGTCGGAATAGACTGCGACGGTGGCGATGCCCATCGCACGGGCGGTGCGGATCACCCGGCACGCGATTTCCCCGCGATTGGCGATCAGGATTTTCTGGAACACGGGGATACCTCTCCTTTTATGTCGTTGGTCCGTGTCACCTGTTCCCCGGCGAAGGCCGGGGTCCAGTTTCTTCATAATCGGTAGCGCGCCATCGATGGCTCACCGCAACTGGGCCCCGGCCTTCGCCGGGGAACAGAAGGGTAAAACGGATTACTCCGCCGCAACCCGCATAGGCTCGGCGCCTTCCATCGGCTTCAGGCCCAGCTTGGCGAACAGCGCGGCGTCGGCATCGTCGCCCGCATTGCCCGCGGTCAGCAGCTTGTCGCCGGTGAAGATCGAGTTCGCGCCCGCCAGGAAGCACAAGGCCTGGGTCGCCGCCGACATGCTCTCGCGGCCCGCCGACAGGCGGACCATGCTCATCGGCATGGTGATCCGCGCGACCGCAACGGTGCGGACGAACTCGATATCGTCGATGCGCGCGAGCGGCGTGTCAGCGAGCATGTCGCCCAGCACCGTGCCCTTGACCGGGACCAGCGCATTGACCGGCACGCTTTCGGGATGGCGCGGCAGGGTGGAGAGCGCATGGACGAAGCCGACGCGGTCGCCGCGCGTCTCACCCATGCCGACGATGCCGCCGCAGCACACCGAAATCCCCGCCTCGCGCACGTTGGACAGCGTTTCCAGCCGGTCCTCGAAGCAGCGCGTCGTGATGACGTTGGCGTAGTTTTCGGGCGAGGTGTCGATATTGTGGTTGTAGTAATCGAGCCCCGCCTCGGCCAGCCGCTGCGCCTGGGGCGCATCCAACATGCCCAGCGTCATGCAGGTCTCAAGACCCATGGCCTTCACGCCCTCGACCATGGCGACGACCTTGTCCATGTCGCGGTCCTTGGGGCTGCGCCACGCCGCGCCCATGCAAAAGCGCTGCGAGCCCGCCGCCTTGGCCTCGGCGGCGGCGGCCAGCACGGCCTGCACATCCATCAGCTTCTCGGCCTTCACGTCGCTTTCCGCCGAGGCGCTTTGCGAGCAGTAACCGCAATCCTCGGGGCAACCGCCGGTCTTGATCGAGCAGAGCGTGCAAAGCTGCACCTCGTCCGCCGCATGATGCGCGCGGTGGACTTCAGCGGCGCGGAACAGCAATTCGGTAAAGGGCAGGTCGAACAGCGCGCTGATCTCGGCGCGGGTCCAATCGGTGCGCAAGGTCGTCGCCTGGGGACTGAGGGCGGTGGTCGTCATTCCGTATCGTCCTGTCATTCGCCCGTCTCGGGCGGCATATTATGGCCCAGCAGCCTCAGCACATCCTCGGCCGCTTTCACAAGATTGGTGCCGGGGCCGAAAATCGCCTGCACCCCGGCATCGTAAAGCGCCTGATAGTCCTGTGCGGGAATAACGCCACCCGCGATGACCTTGATATCGGCGCGGCCTGCGTCGCGCAGGTGGCCGATGAGTTCGGGGATCAGTGTCTTGTGCCCCGCCGCCAGGCTGGAGGCGCCGACGACATCGACGTCGCGGGCCAGCGCGATCTGCGCGGCTTCCTCCGGCGTCTGGAAGAGCGCACCCGCCACCACCTCGAAACCGAGATCGCCGAACATTGAGGAGACGAGGTTCGCGCCCCGGTCATGACCGTCCTGGCCCATCTTGGCGACGAACAGCCGGGGCTTGCGTCCGAGACGGCGCTCGACCGCCTCCACGCCGCGGATCAGGCGCGCCCAGCGTTCGTCCTCGGCGTACGCGCCGCCGTACACGCCCGACACCGGCGTCGGCTGGGTGCCGTAGCGGCCGAAGGCATCCTCCAGCGCGGCGGAAATTTCGCCAAGCGTCGCGCGGGCACGGGCGGCCTCCACCGCCAGCGCGAGGAGATTGCGCTCCATTCCTCCCCCGGCGGGGGAGGTGGCAGCGGCGTCAGCCGCTGACGGAGAGGTGTCCACGCTCGGGAGGGGTGATACCCCTCCGTCATCGCTCCGCGATGCCACCTCCCCTTGCAGGGGAGGAGTTTTGGCGGCTTGGCGCAGGGCATCGAGGGCAGCCTGACATGCCGTCTCGTCGCGCGCGGCCTTCACCGCCGCGATCCGCGCCACCTGGCCAGCACGCACCGCATGATTGTCGATGTCCAAGATCTCGACCGGCGCTTCATCCGCCAGCCGGTATTTGTTCACCCCGACGATGACATCCTCGCCGCGATCGACCTTGGCGGCGCGCGCCGCGGACGCTTCCTCGATCATCGCCTTGGGCCAGCCGGAAGCGACCGCCTTGGCCATGCCGCCCTCGGCCTCGATCCGCTCGATCAGCTCCCAGGCGCCATCGACGAGGCTCTGGGTCAGGCTCTCGACATAATAGCTGCCGCCCAGCGGATCGACGACCTTGGTCATCCCCGTCTCCTCCTGCAACACGATCTGCGTGTTGCGCGCGATCCGGGCGGAGAAGTCGGTGGGCAGCGCGATGGCTTCATCGAGCGCATTGGTGTGCAGCGACTGGGTGCCACCCAGCATCGCCGCCATCGCCTCGATCGTGGTGCGGATGACGTTGTTATACGGGTCCTGCTCGGTCAGCGACACGCCGCTCGTCTGGCAGTGCGTGCGCAGCATCTTGGAGCGTTCGTCCTTCGCGCCCAGCTGCGTCATGGCCCGGTGCCATAGCACGCGGGCGGCGCGGAGCTTCGCAACCTCCATGAAGAAGTTCATGCCGATCGCGAAGAAGAAGGACAGGCGGCCGGCGAATTTGTCGATGTCGAGGCCCGACGCCACGCCATATTTCACATATTCCATGCCGTCGGCGATGGTGAAGGCCAGCTCCTGAAGCTGCGTCGCCCCGGCCTCCTGCATGTGATAGCCGCTGATCGAGATACTGTTGAACTTGGGCATCTCGGCCGAGGTATAGGCGAAGATGTCCGAGATGATCCGCATGCTCGGCTCGGGCGGGTAGATGTACGTATTGCGGACCATGAACTCCTTGAGGATGTCGTTCTGGATGGTCCCTTCCAGCTTCGATCGGTGAACGCCCTGTTCCTCGGCCGCGACGATGAAGAAGGCGAGCACCGGGATCACCGCGCCGTTCATCGTCATGCTGACCGACATGGCATCCAGCGGAATGCCGTCGAACAGGATCTTCATATCCTCGACCGTGTCGATCGCGACGCCCGCCTTGCCGACATCGCCGGTGACGCGCGGGTGGTCGCTGTCGTACCCCCGGTGGGTGGCGAGGTCGAAGGCGACCGACAGCCCCTTCTGCCCCGCCGCCAGGTTGCGCCGGTAGAAGGCGTTCGACTCCTCGGCGGTCGAAAAGCCCGCATATTGCCGGATCGTCCAGGGACGCCCCGCATACATGCTGGCGCGCACGCCGCGCGTGAACGGCGCGAAGCCGGGCAGGCCCGGGTCCTCGCGCACATCGGCAGCGGTGTAGAGCGGCTTGACCGTGATCCCTTCGGGCGTCTGCCAGTCGAGGTCGCGGCCCTTCACCTCCTTGGCGGCAAGGGCTTCCCAGTCTGACAGCTCAGGGCGTTCGGCCATCGGGCCACTCCTCATACACTCTTATTTTATTTCACTAGAGCGAAATTATCATACGCACGCAAGGGTCAGCGTCCTTGGAAGAGGGGTGGACGCTTCTCGAAAAAGGCCCGGCCGCCCTCTTCGCCATCCTGCGTCGCGCGGGCGGTGCGCTGGTCGGTGGCCTCGCGAGCCAGCGCGGTGGCGTAGTCGCTGTCAAATCCGGCATGGAGCGCCCGGCGCATCAGCCCCAGCGCGACGCTCGGCCCCGCCGCCAACCGCTCGACCAGCGCGAAGGCTTCGGCGTCGAGCGCAGCGTCGGCGATGACCTTGTGGATCATGCCCCAGTCGAGCGCGCGGGTCGCGGGAAGCCGCTCGCCCAGCATCATCATCTCGGCGGCGCGGGCGCGGCCGATCAGGCGCGGCAACATCCAGCTCGCGCCGCCATCGGGGACAAGGCCGATATTGACGAAGGCGTGAAGGAAATAGGCATTGTCGCTCGCGATGCAGAAATCGGCGGCGAGCGCCAGGCTGCACCCGATCCCGGCCGCCGCGCCCCGCACCGCGCTGACCACGGGAATGGGCAGGTCGGCGAGCGCCTGCATCGCGGGGTTGTAATGCTCGACCAGCGCGCGGTGGACGGTATCGGGGCCGACATCACCGCCCGAGATATCCGCCCCCGAACAAAAGGCCCGCCCCTCGCCCGCGATCAGCACCGCGCGCGCATCATCGCGAGCGTCCAGCGCCTCGCGGATCGCATCGAACAGCGCAGGCGGCGCGGCGTTCAGCCGCTCGGGGCGGTTGAGCGTCAGGACCAGCACGTCGCCCCGGCGCTCGACACGCAACATGTCGCTCAATGATCGTCTCCCGGCGTTTCCATCAGTTCGACCAGCACCCCGCCCATGTCGCGCGGATGGAGGAAGACGACCGGAGTGCCATGCGCGCCGATCCGCAGCTGGCCCAACAGCGTCGCGCCCTTGGCCTGAAGCCCGGCGACGGCGGCGGGGATGTCGGCGACCTCGAAGCAGAGGTGATGCTGCCCGCCCGCCGGGTTCTTCTTGAGGAAGTTGGCGATAGGGGATGTTTCGTCGAGCGGCTGGATCAGCTCGATCTGGGTGTTGGGCGCGTCGATGAAGCACACCCGCACGCCCTGCGGCGGCAGATCGAAGGGCTCGCCGATCGCGTCCGCGCCGAGCAGGTGGCGATAGGTTTCGACCGTCTTTTCGATCGACGGCGTGGCGATGCCAATATGGTTGAGGCGGCCCAGGGTCATGCGTGCCTCCAGCGTTTCATTGTGGCGAGAGCGCCAGCCCTCCCCCGGCCCCTCCCGCCTGCGGGAGGGGAGAGGTTTGGGGTGAGCGTCGTCCGCGAGCACGCCCCTCCCGCAGGCGGGAGGGGATGGGGGAGGGCTTCGCCGCTCACGACCCGTTCAGAGCGGAAGATTGTCATGCTTCTTCCACGGGTTCGCCAGATCCTTGTTGCGCAGCTTGCGCAGGCCCAGCGCAATGCGACGGCGGGTCGAGTGCGGCTGGATCACCTCGTCGACGAAACCCTTGGACGCCGCCACGAACGGGTTGGCGAAGCGCGCCTCATATTCTGCCGTCCGCTCGGCGATCTCCTCCGGGGTCTTCCCCCGGAAGATGATCTCGACCGCGCCCTTGGCCCCCATCACCGCGATCTCGGCGGTCGGCCAGGCATAGTTGAGGTCGCCGCGCAAATGCTTGGACGCCATCACGTCATAGGCCCCGCCATAAGCCTTGCGGGTGATGACCGTGATCTTCGGGACGGTCGCCTCGGCATAGGCGAACAGCAGTTTGGCACCATGCTTGATGATGCCGTTATGCTCCTGCGCGGTGCCGGGCAGGAAGCCGGGCACGTCGACAAAGGTCACGATCGGAATCTCGAACGCATCGCAGAAGCGCACGAAGCGCGCCGCTTTCCGCGACGCGTTGATGTCGAGCACGCCCGCCAGCACCATCGGCTGGTTGGCGACGAAGCCGACCGTGCGCCCCTCGATCCGGCCGAAGCCGGTGATGATGTTCGCGCCGTGCGCGGGCTGCACCTCGAAGAAATCGCCCTCGTCGACGACCTTCGACAGCAGTTCGTGCATGTCATAGGGCTGGTTGGCGGACGCGGGGATCAGCGTGTCGAGGCTTTCCTCAATACGGTCCCAGGCATCGGCGGTCGGCCGCTCGGGCACGCCCTCGCGGTTGTTGGCGGGCAGGAAGTCGATGAAGTCGCGCGCCGCCAGGAGCGCCTCGATATCGTCCTCGAACGCCACGTCGGCGACGCCGGTCTTCGTCGTATGCGTCACCGCGCCGCCCAGCGCTTCCTGGGTCACCACTTCGTTGGTCACCGTCTTGACCACATCGGGGCCGGTGACGAACATATAGCTCGAATCCTTCACCATGAAGATGAAGTCGGTCATGGCGGGCGAATAGACCGCGCCGCCCGCACACGGCCCCATGATGAGCGAAAGCTGCGGCACCACGCCCGATGCCAGCACGTTACGCTGGAACACCTCGGCATAGCCGCCCAGGCTGGCCACGCCTTCCTGGATGCGCGCACCACCCGAATCGTTCAGGCCGATGACCGGCGCACCGACCTTCATCGCCATGTCCATGATCTTGCAGATCTTCTGCGCGTGCCGTTCCGACAACGAGCCGCCGAACACGGTGAAGTCCTGGCTGAAGACGAACACCAGCCGCCCGTTGATCGTGCCCGAGCCGGTCACCACGCCGTCGCCGGGGATGACCTGTTCGGTCATGCCGAAGTCGGTGCAGTTATGCTCGACAAACATGTCGAGTTCCTCGAAACTGCCCTCGTCGAGCAGCACGTCGAGCCGCTCGCGTGCGGTCAGCTTGCCCTTGGCGTGCTGCGCGGCGACGCGCTTCTCACCACCACCGGCGCGCGCGCCCTCGCGGCGGCGTTCCAGTTCGACCATCGTCGATGCCATGACCTCTCCTTACGTCTTTGCCGGGGCTTATGCCCGACTGGCGTAGGGGATGGCAATCGCGGCGATTTCCGTTTTCGTAAGGGGAAGGTGGATGAACTGTGCTCCCCCTCCCGCATGCGGGAGGGGGTTGGGGGGAGGGTTGGGAGTCTCACAGAGACTGTCGCCCACGGCCCTGCCCTCCCCCAGCCCAGTTTCAGGTAAACGATGCCCCGCATCGTTTAGGTCATGCCGGGGGCATGACCGACTTGAAACTCGCTTGCGGGAGGGGAGAAGAAGGAGAGGCGTCTTCGGCGATCAGATATCCAGCGCCCAGCCGTCGCGACCCTTGGGATCGAACGGCCCATTCGGCACGAACCGCTCCACCCCCGCGCGCAGCCGTAACACGCTCCAGTCGCCGCGCCGGTCGACCGTCTCCAGCGCGCACCCGCATGCCTCATAGGCCGCGACAACGTCTGCCCGCTGCGTCTCCAGCAGCCCCGCGAGCACCAGCGTCGCCCCCGGCCCGGCGATCGCGGCCAACTCCGGCGCCATCGAGATCAACGGCCCGGCCAGGATATTGGCGATCACCAGATCATAGGGCGACGCCGCCATGATCGGATCGGCCAGCGCCCCGTCGGCGACGATCAGTTCGACGCCGTCCACGCCGTTGATCGCGGCATTCTCAGCCGTCACGTCGATCGCAATCGGATCGATATCGGTCGCGACGACCTTGGCGTCCGGCCAGAGGTGACGGGCGGCGAAAGCGAGCAGGCCGGTGCCGGTGCCGACATCGATGGCGTTCATCACCGTACCCGAAGCCATCGCGTCGAGCATGGCGAGGCAGCCGCTGGTCGTCTCATGATGCCCGGTGCCGAAGGCGCGGCCCGCCGGGATATGGAAGCCGCGCAGCCCCTCCGGCACAACCTCGTCGCCGGTGTGGACGAAGAAGCGCCCGACCGAGAGTGGTTCGAGTCCCGCCTGGCTCATCGTCACCCAGTCCTGCGCAGGGACATGCTCGACCGTAGCGGGATGGTCGCCCGCGCTCGGCACCAGCGCGCGGATCGCCGCGATCGTGGCGGCATCCGGCTCCGCCTCGAAATAGGCGTCGAGCCGCCAATGCTCGCGGTCGTCCTCCACCTCCTCGGTGGTCATGATGACCGCCTCGATCGCAAGGTCATCGGCGGCGTCGATCGCCTCCGCCTCGTCGCGGGTGCAGGGCAGCGTCAGCCTCCAGCTGTCAGCGGACATAGCTGGCTCCATTCACGTCGAGGACCGCGCCAGTCATCGAGTGCGGCGCATCGGTGCACAGGAAACGGACGGTCGCGGCAACCTCTTCCGGCGAGGCGACGCGGCCCAGCGGAATGTCGGCGAGCAGCTTGTCGCCGCCCCGGCTCGCCAGATAGTCGTCGGCCATGCCGGTCATGGTGAAGCCCGGGCAGACCGCAAAGGCGAGGATGCCCTGCGCGGCATAGCCCCGCGCGATGGTCTTGGTCATCGCGACCATGCCGCCCTTGGATGCGGCATAATGCCAGTGCGCGGGCGAGTCGCCGCGATAGGCGGCGCGGCTGGCGATGTTGACGATGCGCCCGCCGACGCCCCGCTCCTGCCAGTGCAGCACCGCCAGGCGGCAGAGTTCGGCCGAGGCGGTCAGGTTGACCTGCATGGTCCGCGCCCAGCTGTCCGACCAGTCGTCGGCGTCGAGCGGACTGGCCTCGAAAATCCCGGCATTGTTTACTAGGATGTCGATCGCGCCGCCCGCCCGGTCGAGCGCTTCGGCCCAGAGCCGCGCGGGGGCAGCGGGATCGGACAGGTCGGCGGCGATACCGCTGCGCGTACCATGGCCCAGGACCTGCGTGTCGGGCAGATCGCCCAGGCTCGATGCGATGGCCGCGCCGATCCCTCGGCTGCTGCCCGTTACCAATATCGTCGTCATGCCCATGTCCGTGCCGGGCAAGGGCCGATGCGTCAACCGATTGGATCGATCCTCCCCGGCACGGGGAGGTGTCAGCGCCTCAGCGCTGACGGAGGGGGCCCGCTACACAAGGAATCCCTGGTGGCACGCCCCCCTCCACCATGCTGCGCATGGTCCCCCTCCCCGTACCGGGGAGGAATGGACTAGGCCGCAACCCGCGCGACGAACTGGCTGGCGCTGGTCTTCAGGTCGCCCAGTTGCGTGTCGAGATGGTCGAAGCCCCGCCCGACCCGGTCGATCTCCTGCGCGACATGTTCGGTATCCTGGCGGATCGCAGCGATGGTGTGCGACATCGAATCGGCAGCCAGCGCCGTTTCGTCGACGGCCGCGGTGATCGCGGTGACGGTCTGGGCCTGCGCCTCCATGGCGTGGCGGATCCGCTCGGCCGATATCTGCACCTCATGGACCGTCGCCTTGATCGAGGCATTGGTCTCGACCGTCGAGCGGGTCGCGGCCTGGATCGCGGCGATCTTGGTCGCGATGTCGTCGGTCGCGCGCGCGGTCTGGCTGGCGAGGCTCTTCACCTCCTGCGCGACGACCGCGAAGCCCCGGCCCGCATCACCCGCGCGTGCCGCCTCGATGGTGGCGTTGAGCGCGAGCAGGTTGGTCTGCCCGGCGATGTCGCGGATCAGGCCCAGGATCGACTCGATCGACTTGGCATGGTCGGACAGCATCTCCGACATGCCGACCGCCTGCCCCGCCTGATCGGCGGCCCGGTTGGCGACGTCGGCGGCCTGGTCGACCTCGGTACGGGCATCCTCGATCGCACGGATCAGCCCGGCGGCAGTCTGTGCGGCTTCGCGCATCGCGACGGCCGATTGTTCGGCGGCGGCGGCGACTTCGCTCGACTTGCCGAGCATCCCGCGCGTCGACAGCGAGGCTTCCTGCGCCTGACGCCGCAGATCGCGCCCCTCGACGCTGGCATTCTCGACCACCGAGGAGATGCCGTTGCGGAAATCACCCGCCAGCCGCTCGCGCTCGCGCTCGGCGCTCCATTCGCGAAAGCCCGCGAACAGCTCGACGGTCAGCTCGGTCTCCATGCCGAACAGACGCATCAGCGTGTCGATCATCGCCTCGCGCCGCGGATCGTCGACGGGAACCGTCTCCTGCAGCACCTTCAACGCCGCCCGGTCGCTGGCGCAGGACATGGCGAGCACCTCCATCGGCGGCACCCCGGCGGCATAGGCGGACACGACGGAACGCCCCAGCGACTCGACCCAGTCGCGCCCCGACAGATGACAGAAGCGGTTGCGCAGATAGGCGCGCCCGGCGGTCAGCTGCCGTTCGCGGTCCAGCTTGGTCCAGTCGGGCGCCGCCGGATTGGCGCTACGCCAGTGATTCCAATAGGCCTCGACCACCTCGTCGGCGCGCGCCTCTATGGCGGGCCAGAGATCGGTGGCCAGGCGGGTCAGCGTGCCGTCGCCCCCGTCGAAGGCGCGAATCCGCGCATCAAGATCGATCCCCGCCGTAATCTCCGTCGGCGGCGGCAGATCGGTCCTGGCAACAATATTTCCCCGTTCGGGCATAATGGCTCCCGCGTTCAGGCAATCGGAACGTGATGCGGGTGATTCTGCCGCGAAAAGCGTTAAAGCCGGGTTAGTCACCGGACGGGCCATGCCGCCATGACCGGCGCAGGGCCGCGAATCGCGCCTCGCGACTTGCATCCTGACGGCGTCTTCACCATAGGCATATCCGCAAACCAGCCCGACTTTAGACTGTTCGAGGATCTGCCCTTGGCCGCCCGCAACACCGCACGCCCGCTCTCCCCGCATCTCCAGATCTGGAAATGGGGTCCCAACATGCTGGTCTCCATCCTGCATCGTGCCACCGGCACGGGGCTGGCGACCGTGGGCGCGGCGCTTCTCGTCTGGTTCCTGGCGGCGGTCGCCGCGGGTCCCGAAAGCTATGCGACGTTCCGCGACGTCTTCACCACCGACTCGGGCAAGCTGAACATCCTGGGCTATGTCCTCGGCATCGGCCTGACCGCCTCGCTGTTCCAGCATCTGGCCAACGGCATCCGCCACCTGTTCATGGATGTCGGCGCCGGGTTCGAGCTGAAGTCGAACAAGCGCCAGGCGCAGGCGACCATTATCTTCGCCGTCGTGATGACGGTGGCCTTCTGGCTCTATCTGGGGATCAAGTGATGCGTTCCGGAACCGCGATCGGCCGCGTGCGCGGCCTGGGCTCGGCCAAGTCGGGCACCCATCACTGGCTCAACCAGCGCCTGACGGCGGGGTCGAACTTCCTGCTGGTCGTCTGGCTGATGATCTCGATCCTGCGCCAGCCGTCCTATGACTATGCCGCGATGCGGCTGTGGCTGTCCAACCCCTGGGCCGCCATCCCGATGGTCCTGCTGGTCGCCTCGATCTTCTATCACATGCGCCTGGGCCTTCAGGTCGTGATCGAGGATTATGAGCAGGACCAGAACCGGGTCGCGCTGCTCGTCGTCATGAACCTGTTCGTCTTCACGACCGCCGCCATCGCCATCTTTTCGATCCTCAAGATCGCCTTCGGAGCCGCTGCATAATGTCTGCTGCCGCCTACAAGATCATCGACCATACCTATGACGCCGTCGTTGTGGGTGCGGGCGGTTCGGGCCTGCGCGCCACCATGGGGATTGCAGAGGCCGGTCTGAAGACCGCCTGCATCACCAAGGTGTTCCCGACGCGCAGCCACACCGTCGCAGCGCAGGGCGGTATCGCCGCCTCGCTGGGCAATATGGGTCCCGACCACTGGACCTGGCACATGTACGACACCGTCAAGGGGTCGGACTGGCTGGGCGACCAGGACGCGATCGAATATCTGTGCCGCGAGGCGCCCGCCGCCGTGTACGAGCTGGAGCACGCCGGCGTGCCGTTCAGCCGCACCGAAGAGGGCAAGATCTATCAGCGCCCCTTCGGCGGCATGATGCAGAATATGGGCGAAGGCCCGCCCGCGCAGCGCACCTGCGCCGCGGCCGACCGTACCGGCCATGCCATGCTGCACGCGCTGTACCAGCAGTCGCTGAAGTATGACGCGGACTTCTTCATCGAATATTTCGCGCTCGACCTCATCATGGACGAGCAGGGCCAGTGCCGCGGCGTGATCGCTTTGTGCATGGAAGACGGCTCGATCCACCGGTTCCGCGCGCACAATGTCGTGCTGGCGACCGGCGGCTATGGCCGCTGCTATTTCTCGGCCACCTCGGCGCACACCTGCACGGGTGACGGCGGCGGCATGGTGCTGCGTGCGGGCCTGCCGCTCCAGGACATGGAGTTCGTTCAGTTCCACCCGACCGGCATCTATGGTGCTGGCGTCCTCATCACCGAGGGTGCGCGCGGTGAAGGCGGCTATCTGACCAACTCCGAGGGCGAGCGCTTCATGGAGCGCTATGCCCCGTCGGCCAAGGATCTCGCCAGCCGCGACGTCGTGTCGCGCTCGATGGCGATGGAAATCCGCGAAGGGCGCGGCGTCGGCAAGGAGGGGGATCATATCTACCTCCATCTCGACCATATCGACCCCAAGGTGCTGGCCGAGCGCCTGCCCGGCATCACCGAGACCGGCAAGATCTTCGCCGGTGTCGACCTGACCCGCCAGCCGCTGCCGGTCACGCCGACCGTCCACTATAATATGGGCGGCATTCCGACCAACTATCACGGCGAAGTCGTCCGCCTGAAGGACGGCAACCCGGACTCGGTCGTCCCCGGCCTGTTCGCGGTCGGCGAAGCGGCCTGCGTGTCGGTGCACGGCGCGAACCGCCTGGGCTCCAACTCGCTGATCGACCTCGTCGTGTTCGGCCGCGCGACCGGCCTGCGCATCAAGGACACGCTGAAGCCCGGCACGCCCCACGCGCCGCTGCCCCAGGGTTCGGAAGAGCTCGCGCTCAGCCGCCTGGACCACTTCCGCAACGCCGCCGGTGGCTCGACCACCGCGTCGGTGCGCAGCGAGATGCAGAAGACGATGCAGCGCCACTGCGCCGTGTTCCGCACCGACGAACTGCTGACCGAAGGTCGCCAGATGATCCGCGCCACCTATGACCGGATGAAGGACATCGGCATCAAGGATCGCTCGCTGATCTGGAACACCGATCTGGTCGAGACACTGGAGCTGGACAACCTCATCAGCCAGGCGGTCGTGACGATGGAATCGGCGCTGAACCGCAAGGAAAGCCGCGGCGCACACGTGAACGAGGACTTCCCCGATCGCGACGACGCCAACTGGATGAAGCACACCGTTGCGACCTTCGACGGCTGGGGCGGCCAGGGCGGCGGGGTCGCCATCGACTATCGCCCGGTCCACGACTACACGCTGACCGACGATATCGAGTATATCAAGCCGAAGAAGCGGGTGTACTGAGGCCCGGTTTACGGTTCGGAAAAGAGGGGCTGGCGAGCGATCGCCGGCCCCTTTTTCTTACCTTCTTTTTTCTTTCTCCCCTCCCGCAGGCGGGAGGGGCTGGGGGTGGGAAAGCCACAAGCGACATCCCCTGTGGAAAGAGCCCTCCCCCCATCCCCCTCCCGCCTGCGGGAGGGGGTGCGCCAAGCGGCGAGCGCCAGAATTGATCCGCACCGGCAGCCCCCTTCTTCTCCCCTCCCGCAAGCGGGAGGGGCCGGGGGAGGGAAAAGCCACAGGCGACTCAGCCTGCGGAGAGAACCCTCCCCCCATCCCCCTCCCGCCTGCGCGAGGGGGTACGCTTGGTGCGACGGTCGCCCTTCAAACTGTAATCATTTCGGCAGCGCAGCGGAACGCGAGCGGCGGGGATGGGTTCACTCGGCATGTCCGCATCCGCTATGCTTTCGCCCATGTCGGCCGACCTGCCCCCGCCCCCGCCCCGCCTGTCCGCGACGGACAGCCTGTTCCTCGACTTCGACGGCACATTGGTCGACCTCGCCGACAACCCGGAGGGAGTGCATGTCAGCCGCGAACTCGCCGACCGGCTCGACGCGCTTGCCGCGCACATGCCCGGCCGCCTTGCCATCGTCAGCGGCCGCTCGATCGCCCAGCTCGACGCGCTGTTCGGCCCGCAGGCCGAGCATTTCACGCTGGCGGGCAGCCACGGCGCCGAACGCCGCACCCCCGAGGACGGCCATAGCCAGCCCGAAAAGCCCGAGCATCTGGCCACCGCGACCGACGAGATGCGCGCGGTGGCCGAAGCCAACGACCTGTATTTCGAAACCAAGAGCTTCGGTGCGGGCCTCCACTATCGTCGCAACCCCGACGCGGAGCCGCTCGCCCTGCGAGAAGCCACCGCCATCGCCGAGCGCCACGGGCTGACCTTGCAACCGGGAAAGATGATGGTCGAGGTCCGCTTGCCCGGCGACAAGGGCCAGGCGATCGAGACGCTGATGCAGGCCCCCGCGATGCGAGGAACGGTCCCGATCTTCTTTGGCGACGATGTCACCGACGAGGACGGTTTCGAGGCCGCCGCCCGGCTCGGCGGCGCGGGCGTGCTGGTCGGCCCGATGCGCGACACCGCCGCCCGCTACCGCCTGCCCGATGTCGCCGCCGTCCATGAGTGGCTCGCCCAAGCGCTGGAGAATGCCAAGTAATGCAACAGGACATGAACCTCTGGCCGATCGGCAATTGCCAGGTTTCCGCGCTGATCGATTCGACCGGCCGCTTCGTCTGGGGCTGCGTGCCGCGCGTCGATGGCGACCCCGCCTTCTGCGCGCTGCTGGGCGATGGCGAGCCGGAGACCGGCTATTGGGCGATCGACCTGGAGGACCGGGTCTCGACCACCCAAGGTTACTTACGCAACACCCCGATCCTGGTCACGACCCATATGGACGACCGGGGCAACGGCATCGAGATCACCGATTTCTGCCCACGCTTCTCGCGCGAGGGGCGCGTCTATCGCCCGACCAGCTATGTGCGGATCGTGCGGCCGATCGGCTCTCCCCGTATCCGCATCGCGCTGCGCGTCGCGACCGACTGGGGCAATCCGACCGAGCGGACCCAGGGGTCGAATCATGTCCGCTATCTGATGACGCAACAGACGCTGCGCCTGTCGACCGATGCGCCGGTCGGCCATATCACCGCCGAACAATGGTTCCGCCTGGAACGCCCGATCCACATGTTCCTGGGGCCCGACGAGAGCTTTGCGGGCGTGCTGAGCGAGGCGTGCCGCGCCATGCTGGAGCGGACCACGCACGAATGGCATCACTGGGTGCGCGGTCTCGCCACGCCGGTCGAGTGGCAGGCGGTCGTCATCCGCGCCGCCATCACGCTGAAGCTGTGCCAGCATGAGGAAACCGGCGCGATCGTCGCCGCGCTGACCACCTCGCTGCCCGAACATGCTAATTCGGGCCGCAACTGGGACTATCGCTACTGCTGGATCCGGGACGCCTATTACACGGTGCAGGCGCTCAACCGGCTGGGTGCGCTCGACGTGCTGGAAGGGTATCTCGAATATCTTCGCAACATCGTTGATGCGGCGCGCGGCGGGCATATCCAGCCGCTCTACGGCGTCGGCGGCGAGGCGACCCTGGTCGAGCGGATCGAGGAGAAGCTCCCCGGCTACCGCGCCATGGGGCCGGTTCGGGTCGGCAACCAGGCCTATGAACAGATTCAGCACGACGCGTACGGCCAGATCGTGTTGTCGGACGTGCAGGCGTTCTTCGACACCCGCCTGTTCCGCATGTCGGGCGTCGAGGATTTCCACTCGCTCGAACGCGTCGGCGAGCGCGCCTGGGCCAAATACGACCAGCCGGACGCAGGCCTGTGGGAGCTGCGCACCAAGAGCCATGTCCACACCTACTCGGCGGCGATGTGCTGGGCGGCATGTGATCGACTCGCCAACGCCGCGCAGGCGCTGGGGCTGGAGGACCGGCGCGCCTTCTGGCAGGAGCGCGCCGACCTGATGCGCGAGACGATCGAGCAGGCGGCGTGGCGCCCCGAAACGCAGCGCATGTCGGCGACCTTTGGCGGCGACGACCTCGACGCCAGCATCATCCAGCTGCTCGACCTGCGCTTCCTGTCGCCCGACGATCCCCGCTTCCGCTCGACGCTCGACGCGGTCGAAAAGGGCCTGCGCCGGGGCAGCCACATGCTGCGCTATGCGACCGAGGACGACTTCGGCCTTCCCCATACCGCCTTCAATGTATGCACTTTTTGGCTGATCGAGGCGTTGTATGTTACCGGGCGTCACGAGGACGCCCGCGCGCTGTTCGAGGAGATGGTGGCGCGTTGCACCCCCGCCGGGCTTCTGTCCGAGGATATCGACCCGAATACGGGCGAGCTGTGGGGGAATTATCCGCAAACCTATTCGCTGGTCGGCCTCATCAACTGCGCCGTCCTGCTGAGTAAACCATGGAGTGCCGTGCGATGAGTCGCCTGATCGTCATCTCGAACCGGGTCCAGCCGCCCACCACCGGGCCGGGCGGAAATCAGGGCGGGCTGGCGGTCGCACTCCTCGCCGCTTTGCGCGAACAGGGCGGCATCTGGTTCGGCTGGTCGGGGGAGACCACCGACCAGTTCAGCGGCCATATCAACTTCCAGCAGGGCGGCGGCGTCACCACCGCGACCATCGACCTGGAAGAGCAGGATATCGACGAATATTATAACGGCTATGCCAACCGGACGCTGTGGCCGCTCTTCCACTACCGGATCGACCTGACCGAGTTCGAGCGCGACTTCGATTCGGGCTATGCGCGCGTCAATGAGCGTTTCGCCGAGACGGTGCAGCCGCTGATCGAGCCCGACGATCTGGTCTGGGTGCATGACTATCACCTAATTCCCCTGGGCCGCGACCTGCGCAAGCGGGGGTTCAAGAACCGGATGGGTTTCTTCCTGCACATCCCGTGGCCGCCGGTGCGGCTGCTGATGTCGCTGCCCAGCCATCGCAAGCTGGTCGAGTCGCTCTTCGCCTATGACGTGGTCGGCTTCCATACCGAGGACTGGCTCGACAGCTTCCGCGACTATGTGACCAAGGAGCTGGGCGGGACCCTCGGCGAGAATGGCGCGGTGACATGGAACGGCAAGACGATCCAGGCGATTCGCGCGCCGATCGGCATCGAGACCAAGGAGTTCGAGGAAGCCGCCAACGGCCATGACGCCCGTTTCGCGCGCGAACGCATGTATATGTCGGCGACGGGTCGCAGCCTGATCGTCGGCGTCGACCGGCTGGATTATTCCAAGGGGCTGGCCGAGCGGTTCCTGGGATACGAACGCTTCCTGGCGCAGCATCCGGAGCGGCGGGGTCTGGTCTATATGCTCCAGATCGCACCGCCCAGCCGCGAGAAGGTGAACACCTATCAGGAGATTCGCGCCAATCTCGATTCGCTGTCGGGGCGGATCAACGGTGAATATGCCGATATCGACTGGGTGCCGATCCGCTATGTGAACAAGGGCTTTCCCCGGCCGGTGCTCGCGGGCATCTATCGCGCGGCACGGATCGGACTGGTCACGCCCTTGCGCGACGGGATGAACCTGGTCGCCAAGGAATATGTCGCCGCGCAAGACCCGGAGGACCCCGGCGTGCTGATCCTGTCGCGCTTCGCCGGCGCGGCCGAGCAGTTGAAGGACGCCGTCCTCATCAACCCGTACAGCGCCGAGGAAATGTCCGACGCCATCGTCCAGGCACTCGCCATGCCGCGCGACGAGCGCATCCGGCGCTGGGAGAGCCTGATCGACAATGTCCGGCGTGAGGACGTGTTCTGGTGGTGCGAGCTATTCCTGGCGGCACTGCGTGGGGACGGGACGAAGGCGGAAGCCAAGGCGATCGAGGCGGCGGCCCACTAATCCTCCCCGGTACGGGGAGGTGGCAGGGCGTCAGCCCTGACGGAGGGGGCTTGCAACACAGGATTAGCCCAACGGCACGCCCCCTCCACCAGCCTGCGGCTGGTCCCCCTCCCCGTGCTGGGGAGGAGTGGAATGCTCCAACCGCCGCTTGGGCAATGCCTCGGGCATTTCCAACCGGATATACTCCAGCAGCCCTTCGCGAATCTCGCATCGCAGGTCGAACGCGGTCGAGGCATCGCGCGCGGTCATCAGCCCGCGCACCTCGATCGAGTCGGGCTTCACATCGGTCACCTGCATGTTGAAGAACCGCCGGTCCCAGCGCGTGCTCGCCTCGACCAGTTGCCCCATCTTCTCGCGCAGGCGGGGAATGTCCGCCGCCGGATCGAGATACCAGAAGACCGAACCCAGCAACTGGCTGGTCTCGCGCGTCCAGTTCTGGAAGCTGTTCTCCAGGAACTTGGCGACCGGCACGACCAGCCGCCGCTCGTCCCAGATGCGCACCACGACGAAGGTCAGGTGGATCTGCTCGATCCGCCCCCATTCGTTATCGATGATGACCACGTCGTCGAGGCGGATCGGCTCGGTAAAGGCCATCTGCACGCCCGCGATCAGGTTCTTCAGCGCAGGCTGCGCGGCGGCGCCGACGACCAGACCCGCAATACCCGCCGACGCCATCAGCGTGACGCCGATCGTGCGGATACCCGGTACGCTCAAGAGCATCAGGCAGACGGTCAGGAACACGATCAGGAAGATGCCGATCCGCCCCAATATCTGCGCGCGCGTCCGCTTTCGCCGGGCGCGCAGATTGTCCTCGACGCTGACATCGGCGCGCAGATAGACGACGCCCTGCAGCGCGCGCAGCCCCGCCACCGCCAGCCAGCCGAGCAGCGCGGGTACGCAAAAGCCCAGCACCTGCCGCCAGATTTCCCGCCCGTCGCTCGTCATCGGTACCAGCCGCATCGCGAAGCTGACCGCGATGGCGATTGCGACCCAGCGCAGCGGCTGGCGGACATGTTCGAGGACCAGGTCGTCGCTCTGGCTGGCCGTCCGCCGCGCGGCATGGCCCGCGATCCGCATCGCGATGGCATGCACCACCACCGCGATCAGGATCGCAACCGCGATGATCGTCACGTTTTGAAGCCACAGCCATTCGGCCGGAATGTCGAGCGATCGAAGCCAGCGCATGGGGAGCTAAAGGGTCAGGGGAGCGAAGGTTCCCGATTCCCGTGGCCTTCGACTTCGCTCAGGCTGAACGGAGGTTTGGAGTTAGACCTCCCCTAAACCGTGATGACGTTGCGTTGAACTAGGTCGGATCGACATTCAGCGTAACCATATCATGGCGGCGGCGAGATGTACGAAGCCGGTGAAGTGAGCAGTTCGGCGGTCGTAGCGGGTGGCGAAGCGGCGGAAATGTTTGAGGCGTCCGAAGCATCGCTCAATCTGGTTGCGGTGCCTGTAGATGTCGGCGTCGTGCGGGATTGCGACCTTGCGATTGCGTTTTGACGGGATGACAGCGGTGGCGTTCATGCCTGCGATCCGGTCACGCAAGTCGTTGCCGTCATAGGCTTTGTCGGCCAGCACCGCCACGGCGTGCTGACCTTCGAGCAGATCAGATGCGGAGGCGATGTCGCTGGCTTGCCCCGGCGTGATGCGGAACCGCACAGGGCGACCGAACGTGTCGGCGAGCATGTGAATCTTGGTTGTCAATCCACCTCGGGAACGCCCCAGCGCCTGATCCTTGGCCCCCCTTTTCCGGTCGCAGCCTGCTGGTGTGCTCGAACGATGGTGCTGTCGATCATCAGATACTGGTTGTCCCGGTCGGCCGTCAGCGCCTCGAACACCTGCTCCCAGACGCCGGCGTGGCACCAGCGGCTGAAACGCCGATGCACCGTCTTCCACTTGCCGTAGCGTTCCGGCAGGTCGCACCAGTGCGCTCCCGAGCGCAGCACCCACAAACATCCGTTTACGAACAATCGGTTATCTGAACCCGTTCGGCCGGGATCAGTCGTCTTGCCCGGAACCAGCGACGCAATCCGCGACCACTGCGCCTCGCTCAACTCGTAACGCTTGATCCCCATCACTCCCTCCGCGCTTTGACACGGAGGCCTATGAATCAGCCTGCAGCGGCTTTGGGAAGCCTGAATGTCGATCCGGCCTAAGGAGAGCCCCTCCCCTTCAGGGGAGGGGTTGGGGTGGGGCCTCGCCACAGACCGCACGTTTGCGGAAACGCCCTACCCCCGGCCCCTCCCCTGAAGGGGAGGGGTGAGGTAATCTCATATCATCATGCTCTAAACCCCGTTCAGCCTGAGCCCTTCGGCTGGCTGGCAAGCCAGCCGCTCAGGATAAACTTTGGCGCTTTGCGCCGAAGTCGAAGGCCACGCCCGAACCTCTCCCCAAGCGAAAAACGCCCCCCGACCGAAGCCGGAGGGCGTCTTCGTCAAACCCCGATCACCGCGCCGGACGCGCCGCCCCGGCGGGGGCAGGCGCCGGAGCCCCGGCAGGCGGCGGGGGCGGCGGGACCGGCGCGCCCTGCGGTGCCACACCATTCACCGGCGGGGGCGGCGGGGGCGGAGGCGTCATGCCCGGACCACCGGGACCACCGGGTGCGCAGCCACCCGGAGGAGGCGGAGGGGGCGCGCCCGGGCCACCCGGTGCGCCGGGTCCTCCCGGACCACCGGGGGGCGGAGGCGGCGGCGGGCCGTCGCCGCGCGGGCCGCCCGGACCACGCGGACCACCCGGCGGGGGCGGCGGCGGGCCGACGGGCACGACCGATCCGTTCGGATCGACCAGATACTGCGCGTGCATGATGCCGTCGTCATAGCGGCCCTGCACCATCACGTTGCTGCCGACCGAGGGCATGGCATCGCGGTTGCTGGCGACCATCGCGCGGCCGGTGCCGTCCTGCACCACGAAACGGTCGCCGAAGACTTCGGCCACCCGCCCCTTGGCGGTGACGACGCCGCTGGTCGACGCCAGCTTGGCGATCGGCGTCGGAATGGCCGGCGCCATGGTCACGGTCGGCCGGGTCATCGAGACGGCGGCGGCGCCACCGCCCGCGCCCAGCGCGATCAGGACGGCCGCAGCGGCGGCCAGCGGCGCCTTGCCCTGCAGATGGGGGAGTGGAATGCGAAAGCGAGACATTGTCGATCTCCTTGGTTGATGGAGATGCTTTTAGGTGATTCGCCCCGATGCCCGCTGAACCACGCGGTTCAGATTGGGTTTAGGCTATGCGACGATAGCCGGGCGCGGGGACATCAAGGGGACGACGAACACGTCATGCGGATTCTGCTGGTCGAGGACGATCCCGCGCTGGGCCCCGCCATCGCGCGCGCGCTGCGCGCCGAACAATGCGCGGTCGACCTGTTCGATCGCGGCATCGATGCGGGCCATGCGGGCGACACGGAAATCTATGACGCCGCCGTGCTGGACCTGGGCCTGCCCGACGGCGACGGCATGACCCTGCTCAAGGCATGGCGCGAGGCGGGGCGCGCCCTGCCCGTGCTGATCCTCACCGCGCGCGACGGCTGGTCGGACAAGGTGGCCGGGTTCAAGGCGGGGGCCGACGACTATCTGACCAAGCCCTTCCGCGTCGAGGAGTTGGTCATGCGGCTGCGCGCGCTGGTCCGCCGCGCGGCGGGCCATGCCCAGCCCCGCCTGACCTGCGGCCCCCTCTCCTTCGACAGCCAGACCGGGCAGTTCGAGCTGGACGGCCTGCCGCTGAAACTCACCGCGTTCGAATGGCGGGTCCTGTCGGCGCTGATGCTGCGCAAAGAGGCGGTCATCCCCCGGCTGGAACTGCTCGAGCGCGTGTACGAAGGCGATGCCGATGTCGATTCCAACAGCCTGGAGGTGATCGTCGGGCGGCTGCGCAAGAAGATCGGCGCCGACCTGATCGAGACGGTACGAGGGCTGGGCTATCGCCTGACCGCCGGAGAGGCGGCGTGAGACTTCCCCGGTCGATTCATGGCCGGATGATCCTGATTTCGGGCGCGGCGATCCTAGCGGCGCTGTTGCTGGCGGGTTGGGGGCTGGCGGGCGCGCTGGAGGGGATCGTGACGCGCGGGCTGGACCAGCGGCTCGATTCCGAGATCGCGGTGCTGGCATCGGCCGTCGACAAACAAGGCGCGGTGGATCGGGCCCGCATCGACCAGCGGCGCGGATTGCTGGAGCCCGAGCCCGGCTGGCGCTGGCGGATCGCGGGGCCGGACGGGGTGATCGGGTCGGGCGACTTCCCGCCGCTTGCCGCGCCGCATCCGCCGGGGCCTCCTGGTTCGGTCGGAGCCCCCCCGCCCCCCGGCTCACCGCCCGGTCCCGCCCCCATCGCGCCGCCGCGCCCGGCCGAAGGGCGCACCGAGCAAGGCGTCCGCGTTCATGCGCGCCAGATCGCCATCCCCTCGACACGCGGGACCGTGACGATCACCGCCGCCGCGCCACGCGCGGTCGTCGCACGGCCGATCCGCGCCGCGCTGGTGCCGCTGCTGGCGATGCTGGCGGGACTGGGCGTGTTGCTCGCCGCTGCCAGCCTGATCCAGTTGCGGCTCGGCCTGCGCCCGTTGCGGCGGCTGCGCGAACAGGTTGCCGCCATTCGCACCGGCGAGCGCACCCGCGTCGATGAGGAGCAACCTGCCGAGCTCCAGCCGCTCGCCATCGAGCTGAACGCGCTGACCGCCGACAGCGAACGTGCCCTGGCGGCGGCACGCGCATCGGCCGCCAACCTCGCCCACGCACTCAAGACGCCGGTGGCGACGTTGGCGCTCGACCTCGCGGGCGATCCACCCCGCGCCGCGCAGGTCGCGCGGATCGATGACACCATCCGGCACCACCTCGCCCGCGCGCGGGTGCAACTCGGCACCAGCCGCGCCGCGACCGCGCTGCGCCCGGCGATAGACGACCTCGCCCATGCCATTGCGCGCATCCACGCCGATCGGGGAATCGCCATCGTCACCGACATCGCCGACGATATGACCGTCGCGATGGACGCGCAGGATCTGGACGAGGTGACGGGCAATCTGGTCGACAATGCCGCCCGCCATGCCCGGACCCGGGTGCAGATCGCGGCGGCGGTCGAGGGACGGCAGATCCGGCTGAGCGTCACCGATGACGGCCCCGGCATCCCGGAGGCCGACCGGCTTCGCGCGACGCAGGCGGGCGCACGGCTGGACGAGCGGGGCGACGGGCACGGCTTCGGCCTCGCCATCGCGCGCGAACTGGCCGAACTGCATGGCGGCACGCTGATGCTGGACGAAGCGCCGGGCGGTGGCCTGTCCGCCACGGTCCTGTTGCCCCGCGCCGCACGACCCGAATAGTCAGGAGTATAGGATGATCGCTGCTCGGCTCCGCCCCCTGGTCCTGCTGCCCGCACTGGCGCTGCTCCTCCAGGCCCAGAATACCCCGCCCTCCCCGGCCGATATCTACGGCCCGCTGTTCGGCGCCGTGCAGGAGGCGCAGGTATTTCCCGACGGCAAGACCTTTGCCGACGCGGTGCCGCGCGAGGCGCCGCAGGCGATCATGGCGGCCTATGCCCGCGAAAAGCCGGTCGGCAAGGCGGCATTGGCCGCCTTCGTCCGTCGCTATTTCTCCGTGCGCGGGGACACGCAAGCCAAGCTCCCTCTGCGCGAACGGATCCGCGAGCTCTGGCCGATCCTGGGCCGCGCACCCTTTGCGCCGGTGCAGGGATCATCGGCGCTGGGACTCGACCATGGCTATGTCGTGCCCGGCGACCGCTTCCAGGAAATCTACTACTGGGACAGCTATTTCACGATGCTGGGCCTGAAAGCAGACCGCCAGGCCCCGCTGATCGAGGCGATGCTCGCCGATTTCGTCGATCTGGTCGAGCGTTACGGGCATGTCCCCAATGGCACCCGGACCTATTATCTCAGCCGGTCGCAGCCGCCTTTCCTGGCGCTGATGATGGACCTGTCCGAGAATCATGATCCGGTATTGGCGAAACGGCGGCTGGCGGCGCTGGTCCGCGAGCATGATTACTGGATGGCGGGGGCCAACTGCCTTGATGCTTCGGGTGCCTGCGCCCATGTCGTGCGGATGCCGGACGGCAGCCTGCTCAACCGCTATTGGGATGCCCGCGACACGCCCCGCGACGAAAGCTGGCGCGAGGACCGCGAAACCGCCGCCAAGGCCGCGCCGCGTGCCCCCGGCGTCGTCCAGCGCGACCTGCGCGCGGCGGCGGAGTCGGGCTGGGACTTCAGTTCGCGCTGGCTGAGCGATCCGATGCGGCTGGAGACGATCCACACCACCGATATCGTGCCGGTCGATCTCAATAGCCTGTTGTGGATGGCTGAAACCCGCATCGCCACGCGCGCGGCCGCCGCCGGAGATACGGCAATGGCGCGACGCTTCACCGACATGGCGGCGCGGCGCAAGGCGGCGATCGACCGCTATCTCTGGGTCGCGGGCGAGAAGCGCTACGCCGATTGGGACCGGATGGCCAAGCGGCCTACGCCCGCAAAGACGGCCGCCTCGCTCTTCCCACTATTCGCCGGGCTGGCCAGCTTGGACCAAGCGCGTGCGGTCGCCGCCACGACCCGCGCCACGCTGGTCGGCGAGGGCGGCCTGCGCACCACGTCCCTGCGCACCGGCCAGCAATGGGATGCGCCCAATGGCTGGGCGCCGCTGCAATGGATCGCGGTCGAGGCGCTGGGGCGATACGGCGAACAGGCGCTGGCCAGGGACATTGCCCGCCGCTGGATCGCCACCGTCGCGCGCACCTATGCCGAAACGGGCAAGCTGCTGGAAAAATACGATGTCGAAGAGCGCAAACCCGGCGGCGGCGGCGAATATCCGACGCAGGACGGCTTTGGCTGGACCAACGGCGTGACGGCGGCGATGCTGGAGCGGTGGCCGGATTTGGAGAAGCAATGACCTGCTGCTCCCCCTCCCGCAGGCGGGAGGGGGTTGGGGGGAGGGCCGGGCGTCTCACCGAGACCGTCGCTTATGGCTTTGCCCTCCCCCGGCCCCTCCCGCCTGCGGGAGAGGAGAAGAATAAGGAGGCGAACAAAATTTCTTCCCCCGCCGCGCACATCGTGTAGCGGACGCCGCATGACCGACACCCCGTCCCCCATCCTCGGCATCGACTTTGGCACCACCAACTCGGTCGTCGCCCGCGCCGTGGCGGGAGAATCGCATCTCGTTCCCCTCAAGGCCCCGAAGGGCGAAGACCCCGTCTTCCGTTCCGCGCTGTGTTTCTGGGAGGATGACGGGATCGAGGTCGAGGCGGGCCCCTGGGCGATCGCCGAATATCTCGACTTTCCGGGCGGCAGCCGCTTCATCCAGTCGTTCAAGTCGGTCGCCGCCTCGCCCGTATTCGAACACGCCACCGTGTTCGACAAACGCTATCGCTTCGAGGAACTGGGCCGCGCATTTCTCGACCGGATGGCGACGCGCAGCGGTGCTGTGCTTGATGGCAAGGCCGCGAGGATCGTGGTCGGGCGGCCGGTCGAATATGCCGGGCACCGGCCCGACGAAGCGCTCGCCCGCCAGCGTTACGACGCGATGTTCGCGCGGCTGGGGGCGGAGATTCATTATGTCTATGAGCCGCTCGGCGCGGCGTTCAGCTATGCCTCGCGCATCACCGAGCCTGCCACCGTGCTGGTCGCCGATTTCGGCGGCGGCACCAGCGACTTTTCGGTCGTGCGCATCGCCACCCCCGGCGCGCCCCGGCGTTGCGAGCCGCTGGGCCATGCCGGTGTCGGCATCGCGGGGGATCGGTTCGACCAGAGACTGATCGATCATCTCGTCCTGCCGCTGCTCGGCGCGGGCGGGAAATATCGGTCTTTCGACAAGGTGTTGGAGATTCCACGCGGCTATTTCGCCGATTTTGGCGACTGGTCCCGCCTGGCGCTGATGCGCAACCGCAAGACGCTGGCCGAACTGGAAAAGCTGCGCCGCGCCGCGCTCGACCCCGACACGATCGGGCGGATGATCGCGATCATCGAGGAAGAGCAGGGCTATCGCCTCTACGACGCGGTCGGCCGGGTGAAGCGCGATCTGTCGGCGGCGGAAGACGCGCGGTTCCGTTTCGAGGGCGGCGGGCTGTCGATCGAGGCGGATGTGACGCGCAAGGATTTTGAAAGCTGGATCGCTCCCGACCTCGCGCGAATCGAGCAGGCGGTCGACCGGGCACTGACCGCCGCCGCAACCGAGGCGGGCGCGATCGACCGGGTATTCCTAACCGGCGGCACCTCGCTGATGCCCGCCATCCGGCGGATGTTCGAGACGCGCTTCGGGGGGGAGAAGATCGCGACGGGCGGCGAACTCACCTCGATCGCACATGGCCTGGCGCTGATCGGCGAGCAGGCGGATATCGCGGCCTGGGCGGTCTGAGAGCCGTATAAAGAAGCCCCTCCTCCCGGCAGGGGGGAGGGGTTTGGGGTGGGGGCAAGGCCCCAAGCGATGGTCTCGGTGAGACTCCTTGCCCTCCCCCATCCCCTCCCGCTTGCGGGAGGGGCGTGCATTACGGCTTAGCTCAGAACCCCTTTTTCAGCGTGACGAACCACTGGCGCGGGGCGCCCGCGAGCAGGGTCTGGTTGTCGCCGCTGGCGGTGAAGCCGTTGGTGCCGATGGTCGAGATATAGCGCTTGTCGGTCAGGTTGGTCACGCTGCCCTCGATCGAGAAGCCGCCCCATTCCTTGGGGAAACGATAGCCGATGCTGGCGTCGACCAGCACGCGACCCGCCACCGACTGGTCATTCAAATAGGTGAAGTAGCGCTTCGACATATAGTCCGCGCCGACCCGGCCGAAGAACCGGCTGTCGTCATAGACCAGCTCGCCCTTGACCATGTTCTGCGGCGTGTCGACGACATAGCGTCCCTTTTCGGCGAGCAGATTGCCCGAACCGTCGCGCACCGTCTGCTGATAGGTCGCATGGTTGTAGGAATAGCTGGCCAGCGCCGAGAAGGCCGGGGTCAGGCGGTAGAAGGCCGAGACCTCCGCGCCATAGCTTTCCACGCCGCCGACATTGTTCAGCGTCGGCGGCAGACCCTGGATCGCGGTGCCGATCGAATAGGTCAGCAGGCGGTCGGAGAAGTCGATATAATAACCGACCGCCGACAGCTGCAGCCCGCCGGTGCGATAGCGCACGCCGCCCTCGGCCGTCTTCGACTTTTCGGGCCGCACGGTATTGGCGACCGCGTTGAACGCGGCCTGGCTGATCGAGAAGGGCGGCGCGGTCGCGGCGGCGATGAAGGCGCGCATATTCTCGGTATAGCTGGCAAAGACCTCCGCCTGGTTGCCTAGGTGCAGCACCGCGCCGATCTGCGGCAGGAACCAGTCCTCGCTCTTGATCCGGCCGCGCGCCAGCGTGCCCGCCAGCACATTGGCCTGGTTGCGCACGCGCATGCCCTTCCAGCCGCCGTTGATGGTCAGCTGGCCGATGTCGAGCGTGTCGCCGACCGAATATTGCAGCGTCTCGGTATCATATTTGCCGTTCCAGACGGTCGCCATCGGATTGCTCTGGAAATCCAGCGCATTGCGGTTCGGCGTCGCGGTGTCGGTCATGCCATAGAGGCGCCGCGCCTGGTGCAGCGTGTTGCTCTCATACCAGCCGGTCAGTTCCAGCTTGTTGGCGCCGGTGGTCAGACCGAGCTTGGCGATGGTCCCTGCGCGGTCCAGGCTGTATTCGGTCGTGCGGAAGGACAAGGGCGCGGGGTTGGTGATCGGCGTGCCATCGGCATTGGGCGCGCCCGCCATGGTCGGGGTATAGGGCGTGATCCACGATCCCTGCCCCTTGTTGTGATGATAATAGCTGGTCGAGGTCAGCGACAGATTGTCGGTCAGGTGCGCGTCGAAGATGACACCGCCCAGATAGTCGCGACGCAGGCCCGCCGCGTCATAATAACCATCGTCCAGCGTGATCCCGCTCGGCAGGCCGACCGGCACCCCGGCATAAGGTGCGGTGAAGCCGTTCAGCGAGCCGCGCGCCGCCTGATAGGCCGCCGCCGCCGCGCCATTGGTCGCTTCCTTGGCGTAGAGGATCGCCAGCGGATAACTGTTCGAGATGTTGTCGTTATAATAGCCGCGACGCTTGATGATATCGAGGCTCAGGTCCTGATAGTCGTTCTCGCGACGGTCGGAAAAGTTGAAGAAGCCGGTGATCGAACCGCGGTCGCCGAAGTCCTTCACGACCTTGGCATTGGCCTGATGCTGGCGCTGGCTGCCGAACCCCTTCCACTTGTCGGTGGTCAGATAGGCATAGCTCAGATAGCCCTTCAGCCCGCCGCCCAGGTCGCCGCTGTCGGCGCGGATGAAGGCGCGCACGGTGTCGTTGCTGCCATAGGTGCCCGACGCGGCAATCCCGGCGGTGTCGGACGGCGCGCGGCTGGTGAACTGGATGGTGCCGCCCAGATTGCTGGTCGAGGCGGTGCCCAGCGCGCCCGCCCCCTGCGCCACGCTGGTCGAGGCGATATTTTCGGAAATGATCGCGCGGCTGATGTGCAGGCCGTTGGTCGGGCCATAGCTCATATCGCCCAGCGGCACGCCGTCGAGCGTAAAGCCCAGCTGGTTCTGGTTGAACCCACGAAGCGAGATGCGGGTCGACCATTCATAGGCGCCGAACGGGTCGGAGGCCTGGAAATTGACGCCGGGCAGCTTCGAGATCGCTTTGAGCGGCGACGTGCCGGGCGTCAGCCGGTCGAGATCGGCGGCGGTGATCGTCTGCACCTGGCGGCTCTGTCCGAAGCCCAGCACGACGACATCGGCAGGCACATTGGCCTGCTCATCGGTCGGTGCGGTGGGATCGGCGGCGACCGGATCGGTGGTCGTGCCGGTGACGGCGGCTTGTGCGGGCAGCGTCTGCGCCGACGCACCCGATGCGATCAGCGCCAGCGGCGTGACACCGATCAGAAACTTTACCATGTACTCTGGCCCCCAAATGGCTCGTTAACCCAATGGAGCGGGCGCATGGAGCCGGGGCGTGACACCGTAGCGACAGCGTAATGACCGGAATGTGACGGGGTCGAGTTGTGGTTTTGGCGACACGATCCTCCCCGGCCCGGGGAGGTGGCAGGGCGCAGCCCTGACGGAGGGGGGCTTCCACAAGGATCTACCTTTGTGGCGATCCCCCTCCACCATGCTGCGCATGGTCCCCCTCCCCGTGCCGGGGAGGAATAAAAAGGGGGCCGGGCAACCTCTCGCTGCCCAGCCCCCCTTTCCTACCGTCCGGCGAAGATCAGCGTGCGATCCCGCCCGCTGCCAGCACTGCCAGCGTCACCAGATCGCCAGCGGTCGAGGTCATCGGCGCGATCTGCACCGGCTTTTCCATGCCGATCAGCATCGGGCCGATCATGGAATCGCCGCCCAGTTCGCGGAGCAGCTTGGCCGAGATATTGGCCGACTGAAGCCCCGGCATGATGAGGACGTTCGCCGGCCCCGACAGGCGCGAGAAGGGGAAGTTCGCCATCTGCTTGGGGTTCAGCGCGACGTCGGGCGACATGTCGCCTTCATATTCGAAACCGACCTGGCGCTTGTCGAGCGCGGCGACGCCGTCGCGGACGTTGTCGATCCACTGGCCTTCGGGATTGCCGAAGGTCGAATAGGACAGGAACGCCACGCGCGGCTCATGCCCCATGCGGCGGGCGACGGCGGCGGTGCGCTCGGCGATGTCGGCCAGCTCCTCGCCCGAGGGACGCTCGTTGACCGTGGTGTCGGCGATGAAGACGGTGTGGCTCTGCCCGACGAGCAGGTGGATGCCGAAGGGCACCTTGCCGTCGACCGGGTCGATGACCCGGCGAATCTCGCGGAAGCTCTGCGCATAGGTGCGGGTGATGCCGGTAATCATCGCATCGGCCTGGCCCAGCTGGAGCATCACCGAGCCGAAGATGTTGCGGTCCTGGTTGATGAGCCGCTCGGCATCGCGCTTCAGATAGCCGCGCCGCTGGAGCCGCTCGTACAGGAAGTCGACCATCTGCGGCACCATCTCGGAGGTGCGGCTGTTATGGACCTCATATTCCTGCGGGTTGGTGACGCCCAGCGCCTTCAGGCGGTCATACACGTCGTCGCGACCGACCAGCACCGGGGTGCCGTAACCGCCTTCCTTGAAGGCGATGGCGGCACGCAGCACGACTTCCTCTTCGCCCTCGGCGAACAGCACGCGCTTCGGATGCGCGCGGGCGCCCTCATAGGCGAGCGTCAGGACCGAGGTGGTCGGGTTCAGGCGCGCGCGCAGCTTCTGGCGATAGGCGTCCATGTCGAGGATCGGCCGCGTCGCCACGCCCGAGTCCATCGCCGCCTTCGCCACCGCCGAGGGGACCAGTTCCATCAGGCGCGGGTCGAACGGCGCAGGAATGATGTATTCGGGGCCGAATGTGTGCTGCGTGCCATAGGCCAGCGCCACTTCCTCCGGAACCCGCTGGCGTGCCAGCTCGGCGATCGCGTTGGCGGCGGCGATCTTCATCTCGTCATTGATGCCGGTCGCGCGCACGTCGAGCGCGCCGCGGAAGATGAAGGGGAAGCCGATGACGTTGTTGACCTGGTTCGGATAGTCCGAACGGCCGGTCGCGACGATCGCGTCGGGGCGCGCGGCCTTGGCGAGTTCGGGGCGGATTTCCGGCTCGGGATTGGCCATCGCGAAGATGATCGGCGACGGCGCCATGTCCTTGACCATCTCGGGCTTCAGCGCGCCCGCCGCCGAAAGCCCTAAGAACACGTCGGCGCCGTGCAGCGCCTCGGTCAGCGAGCGGCGGTCGGTGACGGCGGCATGCGCCGACTGCCACTGGTTGATGTCGTCGCGGCCCTGATAGATCACGCCGGTGCGGTCGCACATGATGACATTGTCGTGGCGGACACCCATCGCCTTCATCAGCTCGGTACAGGCGATCGCCGCCGCGCCCGCGCCGTTGACGACGACCTTGATCTCGTCGAGCCGCCGCTTGGTCAGCAGACAGGCGTTGATGAGGCCCGCGGCGCAGATGATCGCGGTACCGTGCTGGTCGTCATGGAAAACGGGAATGTTCATCCGCTCGCGCAGGGTCTGCTCGATGATGAAGCATTCGGGCGCCTTGATGTCTTCCAGATTGATGCCGCCGAAGCTCGGCTCCATCAGCTCGATCGCGTCGATCATCCGGTCGACATCCTCGGTCTTCAGCTCGATATCGATCGAGTCGACATCGGCGAAGCGCTTGAAGAGGACGGCCTTGCCCTCCATCACCGGCTTGGACGCCAGCGCGCCCAGATTGCCAAGTCCCAGGATCGCGGTGCCGTTGGAGATGACGGCGACCAGATTGCCCTTGGCGGTATAGTCGTACGCGGTGGCGGGGTCCTCGGCGATGGCGAGCACCGGCACCGCGACGCCGGGCGAATAGGCCAGCGCCAGGTCGCGCTGCGTCGCCATCGGCTTGGACGCGATGATCTCGATCTTGCCGGGCCGTCCCTCGGAATGGAACAGCAGGGCTTCGCGCTCGGAGAACTGGTCGGTGGGTTCGTCGGACATGCGCGCGGCCTTCGATGCTGTGGATACAAGGACGCTACGGCTCTTGGAGGTTTCGGGCACGGCTGACAACCCTGTCGCGCGCGAGTTTTGGCTTTCGGACAAGCCGGATGATGCTGTCGATTAGCTAAGCTGTTCCGTGGCTAAAGATGCTGCATCGCAACATCAAAAAGCGGGATTGCGGGAAGACCGGGAGCTGAGCCTCGCCAGTCGATCCGGCCGCCGCTATAGCCGACCGTCCCCTTTCATGGAGCGGGCCGTCGCGATCAGTTGGCCCATTCCCACTTGCCGTTTAAATCTGGAACACCCGTCTCGATGACCACCCCCACCCCGATGATGGCGCAGTATCTGACGCTGAAGGCCGAGGCCGAGGATTGCCTGCTCTTCTACCGAATGGGCGATTTCTTCGAGCTGTTCTTTGACGACGCGCGCATCGCATCAGGCGTGCTCGACATCGCGCTGACCTCGCGCGGGGAGCATGGGGGCGAGAAGATTCCGATGTGCGGCGTGCCGGTCCATGCCGCGACCGCCTATCTGCAGCGCCTCATCAAGGCCGGGCACCGCGTCGCCATCGCCGAGCAGACCGAGACGCCCGCCGAGGCCAAGGCACGCGGGGGCTCGAAGGCGCTGGTGTCGCGCGGAATCGTGCGGGTGGTGACGGCGGGCACGCTGACCGAGGAAGCGCTGCTCGACGCCAAGAGCGACAATTGGTGCGTCGCCATCGGCGAGGCGGGTGGCGCGGTCGCACTGGCCGCCGCCGACATCTCGACCGGGCGGTTCGTGGTGATCGACGTGAAGGCGGATGCGCTGGGGGCCGAACTCGCCCGCCTTGCCGCCGCCGAGGTGGTCGCGGCCGAAAATGCCGCGCACGCCGATGTCGCGACGACGCTGCGGCCCTCCGCGACCTTCGACAGCGGCAGCGGCGAGGATCGGCTGAAGCGGCTCTACGGCGTCGCGACGCTGGACGGGTTCGGGCAGTTCAGCCGCGCCGGATTGTCGGCGGCGGGCGGGCTGGTCGCCTATCTCGACCATACGGCCAAGGGTGCCCTGCCCTTCCTGCGCCCGCCGGTGCTGTCCCAGGCGGCGGGCGCGATGGCGATCGATGCGGCGACGCGCGAGAGCCTGGAGCTGACCCAGACCGCCAATGGCCAGCGGAAAGGCTCGCTGCTCGATGCGGTCGACCGGACGGTGACGGGCGCGGGCGCGCGGGCGCTGGCGGGTGATATCGGTGCGCCGCTGATGGACCGCGACGCGATCGAGGCGCGGCTCGATCTGGTGCAGCATTTCCATGACGACGCCGCGCTTCGCGAACGGCTGCGCGCGGCGCTGCGCGCGCTGCCCGACATCGGCCGGGCGATCGGGCGGATCGCGGCGGGGCGTGGATCCCCGCGCGATCTGGGACAGTTGCGCGACGGGCTCGACGGGGCCTGGGCGCTGTCCGAGCAACTGAGCGATGGCCCGCCCCTGCTCCGCGAGACGACGCCCCGCCTGCGCGGGCATGGCGAACTGATCGACCTGCTGCGCCGCGCGCTCGTCCCCTCACCGCCGATCGAGGCGAGCGAGGGCGGCTATATCGCGGCGGGCTATGACGTGGCGCTCGACGATCTGCGCGATGCCGGAGCCGGTGGCCGCCGCGCCATCGCCGCACTGGAGGCCGAATTCCGCCAGAAGACCGGCATCGCCGCGCTCAAGATCCGTCATAACGGCGTGCTCGGCTATCATGTCGAGGTGCCCGCGCGTTCAGCCGATGCGCTGATGAAGCCGGAGTCGGGCTTTACCCATCGGCAGACGCTGGCGGGTGTGGTCCGCTTCAACACCCCCGAGCTGCACGAGGTCGCCAGCAAGGTTGCGCAGGCCGGTGCCCATGCGCTGGCCGCCGAGGCCGCGCATCTGGAGGAACTGACCGCCGCCGCGCTGGCGTCGCGCGAAAGCATCGCCGCGACGGCGGACGCGCTCGCCCGGCTCGACGTGGCGAGCGGCCTTGCCGAACGCGCGGTCGAGGGCGGCTGGGTGCGGCCCGAGTTGGTCGAGCATGCGTGTTTCGAAGTCACCGGTGGCCGTCATCCGGTGGTGGAAGCCGCCGTGGCCCGATCGGGTGAGCGGTTCGTCGCCAATGACTGCTCGCTGTCGGAAGCCTCCCGGCTCTGGCTGGTGACGGGTCCGAACATGGGCGGCAAGTCGACCTTCCTGCGCCAGAATGCGCTGATCGCGGTGCTGGCGCAGGCCGGGTCCTATGTCCCCGCCACCCATGCGAAGATCGGGTTGGTCGACAGGCTGTTCAGCCGGGTCGGCGCATCGGACAATCTCGCACGCGGGCGCTCGACCTTCATGGTCGAGATGGTCGAGACCGCCGCGATCCTGGCCCAGGCGACGCCGCGCAGCTTCGTGATCCTCGACGAAGTCGGGCGCGGCACCTCGACCTATGACGGCCTGGCGATCGCCTGGGCGGTGGTGGAGGCGATCCATGAAGACAATCGCTGCCGCTGCCTGTTCGCGACACATTATCACGAGCTGACCCGGCTGGCCGAGCGGTGCGAGGCGCTGTCGCTCCACCATGTCCGCGCGCGCGAGTGGAAGGGCGAACTGGTCCTGCTCCACGAGGTCGCGCAAGGCCCGGCGGATCGCTCCTACGGCTTGGCGGTGGCGCGCCTCGCCGGGATGCCGCCGACGACGGTGGCGCGCGCCAAGGCTGTGCTCGCCAAGCTGGAGGCGGGGCGTGCCAAGACCGGCGGGCTGGCCGCGGGGCTCGACGACCTGCCCCTGTTCGCCGCCGCCGCGCAGATCGAAGAGGAACAGTGTGACGCGATCCGGGCGGAGGTGGAGAAGCTCGACGTCGACAGCTTGTCGCCGCGTGAGGCACTGGATGCGCTGTACAAGCTGAAGGCGTTGGCGCGGGAGGGGTAAAAGCCCCCGACCCGTCATTGCGAGTGCAGCGAAGCAATCAAGGGCATCGCAGTCCCACTCTGGATTGCTTCGCTGCGCTCGCAATGACGGGCAGAGGTTCAGTCCACCCCTCCGTTCAGCCTGAGCGAAGTCGAAGGCCACGCCCCATCGCCCCGCCGCAAGCGAGTCCCATGCACTTCGACTTCGCTCAGTGCGAACGGAGGGCAAGGCGACACCAGGCCAACAGATAAAAACCGGAAAGTGGGGAGCTTCTGTTGCCCGGTGCTCCCCGTACCGCTGGATTCCCCTTCTGTTGCCCGGTGGGGTCCGACCGCGCTATTTTGGTGTAATGTCAGGCCGTGAGGCCCTCAATTACGCCGCAATCGCGAGTGCTTCGTTATCGTTGGCACTTGTGTGTAATGGGCCGTTGCGGTGGTCCCATTCCGAACGAAAACAGCGCTTTTCAACACACGTCGATCCTGGTTCGGCCCCGTCAGAAACGGTGTCCAAGTACACCACCTTTTATGGTGGAGCCGCCGGGTACTGCCCCCGGGTCCGCTGCGTCTATTGCACGCCGCAATTTATCGTCATAGCCGGGTGAAACCCGGCAACAGCGGATATAGGAAGCCCGGCGGCATTACGCAAATGCCTTTCGCTCGCCCCAATTTGGGTCCATGGGGAACGCCATGTTGACCCAGCGGTCCCGTTATGCGCTGCGCGCGATGCTGTTCCTGGCGGAGATGCCGGTGGAAGGGCCGCCGACCTCGATGACCCGCATCGCGGCCGAGGCCAATGTCCCGCGCAAGTTCCTCGAGCTGATCCTCGCCGACCTGAAGGGCGCGCAGCTGCTCGACAGCCAGCGCGGCAAGATGGGCGGCTATCGGCTCGCCCGGCCCGCGCACCTGATCTCACTGGGCGACATCATCCGCACGATCGAGGGGCCGCTGGCGCTGGTCCCCTGCGTCAGCCGGACAGCGTACCGCCCCTGCAACGACTGTAAGAGCGAGGCCGACTGCGCCATCCGCCACGCGATGATGCGCGTGCGCGACGAGACGGCGCGGATTCTCGACGGCACCAGCCTGGCCGATGCGACGGCCAAGAAGCTGGCGGCGGCGTAAACCTGTCTTATTCCTCCCGTGTAAGGGGAGGTGGCAGGCCGCAGGCCTGACGGAGGGGTGTCACCCCTCTCGATAGCGGGACACCCCTCCACCAGCTTCGCTGGTCCCCCTCCCCTCGCAGGGGAGGAATTTCACATGTTGCGACTTACGCCAGAGACAGGATTTTAAGAACGCCGCGCGCGCAGTTCGTCGCGGATTTCACGCAGCAGCGCGACATCGGCCGGTTCGGCCTGGGGCGCTGCGGGGGCCTCGGCCTTCTGCTTCTCGAACATCGCGGTCGCGCGGTTCACGGTGCGGATCAGCAGGAAGATGATGAAGGCGACGATCACGAAATTGACCGCCTGCGTCACGAACGCGCCATAGCCCAGCAGCGGCACACCCGCCTTCTTCAAGGCGGCATAATCGGTCAGCGAGCCCGCATAATTGGCCGGGATCGGCCCCATGCGCAGGAAGTAGCTGGAGAAATCCAGTCCGCCGAAGATCTTGCCGATCACCGGCATCAGCACGTCGTCGGTCAGGGACGTCACGATCTTGCTGAACGCCGCCCCGATGATGACCGCCACCGCCAGATCGAGCACATTGCCCCGCGCGATGAAGGCGCGAAATTCCTTGAGCATCGCCAAATCCCTCTATTTGCCTGAGCTTCGAGGGTATCGTCGCTTTTGCCCTTCGCCAAGCGCATCGTGCGTCTTATATAGACCAGACAGTTGACGGAGGAATATTCGAATGCGTCGTCCCGTTCTTGCCCTGACCCCGGTCGTGATGGCCGTCGCTTTGTCCGGCTGCGGCATGAACAGCGTGCCCACGGCGGAAGAAAATGTGAACGCGAAATGGGCCGACGTCCAGGCTGCCTATCAGCGCCGCGCGAACCTGATCCCCAATCTGGAAGCGACCGTGAAGGGCGCCGCCGCCTCGGAGAAGTCCATCCTGACCGACGTGGTCAACGCGCGCGCCAAGGCGACCTCGGTCCAGGTCAACAGCGCCGACCTGTCCGACCCCGCCAAGATGCAGCAGTTCGCCCAGGCGCAAGGCCAGCTCAGCGGCTCGCTCGGCCGGTTGCTCGCCAATGTCGAGGCCTATCCGAACCTGAAGAGCCAGGACAATTTCCAGACGCTGATGAGCCAGCTCGAGGGCACCGAGAACCGTATCAACATCGCGATCGGCGATTACAACAAGGCGGTGCAGGCCTATAACACCCGCATCCGTACCTTCCCCGACGCGATCGGGGCCAAGGTCTTCTACGGCGCCAAGCCCAAGACGCCGTATCAGGCGACCACGCCGGGCGCCGAAAATGCGCCCAAGGTGAATTTCGGCGCCTGATCGTATCCTCATGCCCCGGTTCACCCGGTTGCTTCGCCCGGTCCTCGGGCTCTGGCTGATCCTCTGCGCCGTCCCCGTGATGGCGCAGACTTTTCCCAAGCTCGACGGCCTGGTCGTCGATGCGGCTGGCAAGATCGATCCTGCGACCAAGGCGCAGTTAGAGGCGAAGCTGGAAGCGCTGCAAAAGGATACCGGCCGCCAGCTGGTCGTCGCGACGATTCCCGATCTGCAGAACTATCCGATCGAGGATTATGGCTATCGGCTGGGCCGCGCCTGGGGCGTCGGCCTGAAGGACGCGAACAACGGCGCGATCCTGTTCGTCGCGCCCAACGAGGGCAAGGGCCAGCGCGGCCCCCGGCTCGAGGTCGGGCGCGGGCTGGAGCCGATCCTGACCGACGCCTGGTCGTCGCAGATGATCCGCACGCTAATGATCCCGCGCCTGCGCGAATCAGGGGATATATCGGGCGCGTTGAATGCTGGCGCAGACGCCGTGATCGCGCAGCTTCGCGCCTCGCCCGAGGAAGCCAAGGCCAAGGTGGCCGAGGCCGCCAAGCAGTTCGACCGCGAACACCGGCGCGGCGGCGGCGATTCCAACGGCTTTCCGATCGTCATCATATTGGTGATCTTCATCGGCGGCTTCGTCCTGCTGTCGATTCTGCGTCGCAGGCAGGGCCAGCGCTTCCACGATGATGACGACGACGACCGTGGCGGCGGTGGCGGGCGTCGCGGCGGTGGCTGGCCGATCATCCTCTGGGGCCCCGGCTGGGGCAGCGGCGGCTCGGGCGGCGGCTGGAGTTCCGGCGGGGGCTCGTCGGGCGGGGGCAGCGACGGATCGTGGTTCGGCGGCGGCTTTACCGGCGGCGGCGGCGGCGATTTCGGCGGCGGCGGCGCATCGGGGGATTGGTGAGATGTTGAGCGAAGCCGATAGCGATCTGGTCACCGCCGCCGTCGCGCGCGCCGAAGCGACGACCGATGCCGAGATCGTCACCATCGTCGCACCCCGATCGGACGAGTATCGCGACATCGCCCTGTGGTTCGCCGCACCAGCCATGCTGCTGGTGCCGCTCTTCGCTGCGATCTTCCCCGATCTGGGGTTGAAGCTGCTCGCGCTGATCCATGACGCCTGGAGCGCGCCGGGTGAGGACCTGATCCTGGGCGTTCTGATGATCGCACAAATTCTGGTCTTCGGCCTGGTATACGCGCTGCTCGGCCCAGTGTCGCGCCGCATCGCGTTGGTGCCCAAGAGCATCCGCCATGCCCGTGTTCGCGCACGCGCGGTGCTGCTGTTCCGCGTGTCGGCCGAGCGGCGAACCGACAGCCGCTACGGCGTGCTTCTCTACCTCTCGGAGGACGAGCACATGGCCGAGATCGTCGCCGACTCCGGGCTGACCGGCAAGGTCGGGCCGGAAACCTGGGGCAAGGCGATGGCGGTGATGCTGCCCCATGTCGCGAAAGGCCATGTCGGCGAAGGGATGAGTGCGGCGGTCGAGCGCATCGGGCTTGTGCTGGCGACCCATTTCCCCAAGACGGCGGCCGATACCAACGAACTGCCGGACAGACCCATCTCGCTATGACCGATCCCCGTATGGACGCCCCCCTCGAAACCCTGGCCGAGGGGCGTTTCCTGGCGCTGCGCCAGCGCGGCACCTGGGAATATGCCGACCGCCCGCGCGACATCCGTGCCGCCGTGATCCTGGCGATCGAGGACGGCCATATCCTGCTGGTCGAGCAATTCCGCATTCCGCTGGGCGCGTCCTGCCTGGAGATGCCCGCCGGTCTGATCGGCGACGAAACCGAGGGCGAAGCGGTGCTGGACGGTGCCGCCCGCGAGCTGGAAGAAGAAACCGGCTATCGCCCCGCCCGGATCGAGACGCTGGGGGAATTCTGTTCCTCGCCGGGCATGACGTCGGAGCGTTTCACCCTGGTCCGGGCCACCGGGCTGGAAAAGGTCGGTGACGGTGGGGGCGACTCGGACGAGCAGATCACCGTCCACCGGGTGAAGCTGTCCGAGGTTGTCGCCTTCATCGCCGAACGCCGCGCGGCGGGGGTGGCGGTCGATGCCAAGCTGCTGCTTTTGCTGGGCGGCGGTATCCTGGGCTTTTGAGTTCACGCGAAGCCGCGAGGACGCGAAGAAGATTTATCGCGCGGAGACGCGGAGGCGCGGAGAGGTCTTACTCGCGGCAGCGAGATATCTCTTCAATCGGCCGTTTGTCATGCGTACCCGATGCCACCGCACATACACCTCCGCGCTCTCTGCGCCTCTGCGCGAACCGATTCTGAAAATCTTCGCGTCATCGCGGCTTCGCGCGAACACATGGAGGACACGCCTGACCTGACTGGAAGGCGCCAAGAAGTTTTTCGCGCGGAGGCGCAGAGAGCGCAGAGGCAATCGCTCGCTGACGCGACACGCCTCTCTGAAAGGCTGGTTACAATACGATCCCGATGCCGGAAGGCGAGACACCTCCGCGTCTCCGCGTCTCCGCGCGAACCGACCTTCTCAAGCGCTGCGTGCGCAAGAAAAAGCGCCCCGGCGTCCACCGGAGCGCTCGAACATCAGCGGAAATTGTCGGCGTAGCTTTGCAGCTTCAGCGTCTTTTGCGGCGTCGGCACGACATGATGGTCGAGCCCTTCACGCTGGCAATAGGCGATCGCCTCTTCCAGCGTCGCGAAGGTCAAGCGGACCTGCTCCTGCGTGTCGCCGCTGCCGGCCCAGCCGGTCAGGGGATCGGGCTTTTTCGCCTCGGTCGGTTCGAATTCGAGTTGCCAGCGATCGGTCCGGTACTTGCCGGATTGCATCGCGTTCTTGGGGCGCTGGAAGATGCGAGCAGTGGCCATAATTCTTGTCCCTTATCGCGAACCGGCGGCTCTTGCATCCGCCTTTTTCGTGCGCAACGTCGCGGAGGCCTCTGCGGGTGCGTCGGGCCAGGGATGGCGGGGGTAGCGGCCGCGCATTTCCTTGGCCACCGCGCTCCAACTGCCCGCCCAGAAACCGGGCAGGTCGCGCGTCGTCTGGATCGGCCGACCGGCGGGCGAGGTCAGGCTGAGCACCAAGGGCACCCGCGCGGCGCCGATCACCGGATGCTCGGCGAGGCCGAATAGCGCCTGCACGCGCAGCTCGACACGCGGGCCACCTTCGGCCGCATAATCAATCGTATGGCTACTACCCGCCGGGCTGGTGAAGTGCGACGGCGCCGTGGAATCGATCCGCTTCTGCTCGTTCCAGTCGACCAGATTGCGGATCGCCTCGGTCAGCGCGCCGGGGGTGATCGCATCCAGACGCCGCTTGCCAGCCACCAATGCGGGCAACCAGTCATCCAGCGTTTCGAGCAACCTTTCATCGTCCAGCGCCACCCCGGCATAGGCCGCCCGCGCGCGATACGCCCCCGCCCCGTCGCTCCAGGGCAGCAGCGACAGACCATGCGTCCGCACCCCCTCGACCAGCGCTTCGGCGATCGCCTCGGGTGACGCGCCCGAATCGGGGCCGCTCGACAGACGCAGTCCGCCCAGCCGCCGCTCGCGCAGCGCCTCGACCCCGCCGGTCGCGGGGTTGAAGGTGACGGTGCGCCGCGTTTCGATCCGGTCGGCGAACAGCGCCTCGACCGTGGCGAGGTCAAGCGGCGCGGCGGACAGGATGCGCGCGCCCGATGCCGCGCCCTGCGTCTCGCCCACCGCCAGCCATTCCGAACTCGCCAAGCCCGACGCCGGGTCGAGCCGGAAGCCACGCCCGCCGACACTCGCCCAATTCTCGCCCGTGCCGTCACGCCGCCGCGCCACCCGGTCGGGATAGGCGAGCGCCAGGCACACGCCCGCCGGATGGTCCCACACCTCCTGCTCGACCGGCCTGGGGGCGAGGCCGGTCCAGCGCTTCGCCATCTGACGCGCCGCTTCGGCCTTGGGGCCACGCTCGGTTCGCCAGCGGCGCAGGCGTTGCTCGACATCGACATCCTGCCCGCCGATCCCGCGCTCGCCCAGCAGCACCGCGACCTCGGCGGCGGTCGACGCCAATCCGCGCTCGCCGCTGCGGATCAGCATGTGCGCCAGACGTGGCGGCATCGGCAGTTTCGCGATCGCCTTGCCATGCGCCGTCGGACGGCCGGTGTCGTCGAGCGCCTCCAGCACGGTCAGCCGCGCGCGGGCCTCGGCGACGGCGGCCTCGGGCGGCGGGTCGAGCCAGGGGAGCGCGCGCGGGTCGCTGACACCCCATAGCGCGGTGCCGAGCAGCAGCGCCGATAGGTCCGCCTCCAGAATTTCGGGCGGGTCGAAGCGCGGCAGGCCCGCCGTCGCGGCTTCCTCCCACAGGCGATAGGCGACACCCGGCGACTGACGCGCGGCGCGTCCCGCACGCTGGACGACGGCGGCCTGGCTGGCGCGCTCGGTAACGAGCCGAGTCATCCCCGCCGCGCGGTCGTAGCGCGGACGACGCGCCAGCCCGGAGTCGACCACGATCCGCACCCCGTCGAGCGTCAGGCTGGTCTCCGCGATCGAAGTGGCGAGCACGATCCGCCGCCGCCCCTCCGGATCGCGCCGGATCGCCGCGCGCTGCGCCGCCGGGTCGAGCGAGCCGTGGAGTTCGTGGATCGCGATCGTCTCGGGCAGGGTCGCCAGCCGCTCGGCGGTGCGCGCGATCTCGGCGGTGCCGGGCAGGAAGGCGAGGATGTCGCCCTCCGCCTCCTCGGTAAGTGCACGGCGGATGGCGGCGGCGACCGAGTCCTCGATTCGCGCTTCCGCCGCCCGGCCGAGATGGCGCAGGGTCAGCGGATAGCTGCGCCCCTCGCTCTCGATGACGGGCGCGTCGCCCATCAGGCTGGAGAAGCGGCGGCCGTCGAGCGTCGCCGACATGGCGACCAGCCGCAGATCTGGCCGCAGCCCCGCTCGCGCATCCAGCGCCAGCGCCAGGCCGAAATCGCCGTCGAGGCTGCGTTCGTGCACCTCGTCGAACAGCACCGCCGACACACCCGTCAGCTCGGGATCGGCCTGGATACGCGCGACGAAGATGCCTTCGGTGACGACGGTCACGCGGGTCGCGGCGCTGCCCCTCGTATCCATGCGGGTGGCATAGCCGAAGGTGCGGCCGACCGGCTCCTCGGCCAGCGCGGCCATCCGCTCGGCGGCGGCACGCGCGGCGAGGCGGCGGGGGGAGAGGAGCAGGACCTCCCCGGTGCACCAGGACTGATCAAGGAGTGCGGGCGCAACGGCGGTAGTCTTGCCCGCGCCGGGTGGTGCCACGAGGACGGCGTTGGGCGCGTTTGCCAGCGCGGCGAGCAGATCGGGCAGGACGGCGGTGACAGGCAGGGTCATGGCGCCGCGATACGGGGTTTGGCGGGCGGGGTGAAGGCCAGCGCGCCGTTCCTGTTCAGCCCCCTACCCCCTTTCAGCCTGAGCGAAGTCGAAGGCCAAGGGAAAGCCTGTCCATTTGGCGCATGTCGGGACGTGGGCTTCGACTTCGCTCAGCCCGAACGGAGGGTGTCGAATGCCGTTTCATTTGCCTGTTCCCCAGCGAAGGCCGGGGTCCAGTTTCTACCAAGGTCGTAGCGCGCAGCACGATGCGGGGGAGGCAAACCGCTTCGCGCCTACGACACTGCACGGCAACTGGGCCCCGGCCTTCGCCAGGGAACGACCGTGTGGCTTTAGTAAGCCCGCGCGACCGCGAACTCGACGGCTTCGATCATCGCGCTCTTCGCCGGACCATCGGCAAAGCCCCGCAATGCCTCGATCGCCAGCCCGCCATAATGGCGCGCGCGGGCCATCGTGTCGTCGACCGCGCGGCTCTTGCGGACCAGCGCGATGGCGTGGGCGAAGTCCTCGTCCGAGGTGCGCCGTCCCTCGACCGCGTCCTTCCAGAATGCGCGTTCCTCGTCGTTGGCGCGGGCATAGGCCAGGATCACCGGCAGGGTCATCTTGCCCTCGCGGAAATCGTCGCCCGCGTCCTTGCCCATCGTGCCTGCGTCCGACACATAGTCGATCGCATCGTCGATCAGCTGGAACGCGATGCCCAGGTTCCGGCCATAGGCCTCCAGCGCCAGCTCCTCCACCTCGGGCCGCTCGGCGACGACCGCCGCGATGCGGCAGGCGGCGGCGAACAACGCCGCCGTCTTGGCGTCGATGATCGAGAGATAGCGTTCCTCGGGCAATCCCACCTGCCGCACCGCGGTCAGCTGGTTCACCTCGCCCTCGGCGATCACCGCCGACGCGCCCGACAGGATGTTCAGCACCTTCAGGCTGCCCGCATCGACCATCAGCTGGAAGGACCGGCTGAACAGGAAGTCGCCGACCAGCACGCTGGCCGGATTGCCCCAGATGATGTTGGCGGTGCGCCGTCCGCGCCGCAGGTCGGAGCCGTCGACGACGTCGTCGTGCAGCAGCGTGGCGGTGTGGATGAACTCGACCGCCGCCGCCAGGACATGGTGACTGGTGCCCTGATAGCCCAGCAGCTGTGCGCTGGCTAAGGTCAGCATCGGGCGCATCCGCTTGCCGCCGCCGGAGATCAGGTGACCCGCCAGTTGCGGGATCAACGGAATCTCCGACCGCATCCGGTCGATGATGACCTGGTTCACGGCGTTCATGTCGTCGGCCACCAGCCGGATCATCGGGTCCAGCGAGGGCGCGGGCTTGGCGAGGCGGGTGGCGGTTACGGTCATGGGCAGGTAAGAGCCTCTGGCGACAACGCTTGCCGAACGCAAGCCTAAGCGCGAAAGGGCGCGCGCGAATTCATGTGCGGCACGGGCCCCGGCAGGGGCGCCAGAGGGAGACGTAGCGATCATGTCCGACACCGTCCTGACCGGCTATCGCCAGTCGATCGACAATATCGACGCCGCGCTGGTGTTCATGCTGGCCGAGCGGTTCAAGATCACCCAGGCGGTCGGGCGCTACAAGGCGGAGAACGCCCTGCCCCCCGCAGATCCCGGCCGCGAGGAAACACAGATCGCGCGCCTGCGCCAGCTGGCCAGCGATGCGCAGCTGGACCCCGAATTTTCCGAAAAATTCCTGCGCTTCATCATCGACGAGGTGATCCGCCACCACGAAGGCTTTCGCGGCTGATGGCCTTCCTGCTGGCGATCGAAGGCGCCGACGGCGCGGGCAAGGCGACCGCGACGGCGGCCGTCACCGAACGGCTGAACGCCGCCGGGCTGTCGGCGGCGGCCTTGTCATTCCCGCGCTATGCCGAGACGGTCGGCGGCTGGGCGCTGGGCGAGTATCTGGCGGGCCGCCTGCCCCATGCCGCCGCACCCGAGACGGCGGCGACGCTCTATGCGCTCGACCGATTCGAGTCGCGGCCGCATCTGGTCGAGCTGGCCGAAGCGCACGATGTCATCGTCTTCGACCGCTATATCGCGTCGAACATGGCCTATCAGGCGGCCCAAGTGCCGCCTGACCGGGCGCCTGCGCTGCTGCAATGGATCGAACAGCTGGAGACGGTGCAGTTCCGCCTGCCCGCACCCCATCTGTCGGTCTATCTCGACACGCCGCTCGACGTCGCGCGCGACCTGATCGCCCGCAAGCGCAAGCGCAGCTATACGGACGATACCTATGACGCCTATGAGGCCGATCTGGGGCTTCAGGCACGGGTGCGCGCCAATTACGCCGCGATGGCGGACGGGGCGATGCTGGGCGAGTGGGTGACGGTGTCGACCGTGGCGCATGGTGCTTTGCGCGATCCGGCGGAGATCGCGGACGAGATCACGGCGCTGGTGACGGAGCGTCTGCGCTAACGGTTTCCCGGCGACTCGCCGTTCCCCGGCGAAGGCCGGGGTCCAGTTCCTGTGTGCTATCGAAGGCGCAAGGCATTTGCCGCCCACGCACGATCTTTGCGCACCAGCGGCCTGGAAGAAACTGGGCCCCGGCCTTCGCCGGGGAACGGGGTATAATCTCTCTATCTCTCGCGAAGCCGCGATGCCGCGAAGAGGAAGAAGTTGGTTCGCGCGGAGGCGCGGAGGACGCGGAGATGTCGTACCCGGTGCTCTTGCAGCCTTTATTCTTCCAGCGATCAAAGATGGAGAAATAGGCGCTGCCGCGCGCGATACATCTCTGCGTCCTCCGCGCCTTCGCACGAAATCAAGCTCTTCGCGTCATCGCGGTTTCGCGTGAATCAAAAGCCCCTCAGTTCGACGCCCCGATCGTCCCCGCCAGCGGTGCGAAGCGGGCGACCTGTTGGCCGACCAGGCGCAATTGCCCTTCGACCGCCGGGTCGCTGATCCGGCCTTCTTCGTCGAACCGCGTCTGCTGCGTGTTCACCGCCGCCGCGAAGGGCGTCGGCCAGCCGCGCAGCGCATGAACGATCGAGCGGAGGGCCGCGATGGTCGAGCCCGTCGCCTGCCAGCCATAGGCGGTGGCGATCAGCCCCACCGGCATGTCGGCGAGATAGGGGCGATCGTCCTTCGCCGTTTCCTCCAACAGGTCGAGCGCGTTCTTCACCAGCCCCGAGATGCTGCCATGATAGCCCGGACTGGCGATGATGATCGCCGAGGCCTGTCGCACGGTGTCGACGAACACCCGCTCCGCCTCGGTTCGCTCGGTCGCGCGCGGGTTGTAGAGCGGCAGGCGCGCCAGATCCTCGCCACCGAAGACATGGGTGCGGAACCCCTCGTCCGCCGCCGCCGTCATCGCGGTGCACAGCGCACGCTCGGTCGAGGAGACGCTGCCGATCGTGCCGCCGATGCCGACGACGAGCGGGGAAGAGGATGCGCTGGCCATACCCCGCCTTTCACCCCGGACGGCGCGGCGGGGCAAGCGCTAAGTTCAGGGTCCACGTCCGGTTGCGGCGATGCGGGTCCCGCCCTATCCAAGATGACAGGGAGATGAAGGATGCGTGTCTGGGCTTTGGGGATGGTTGCGCTGCTCGCCTGTCCGGCGGAGGCGCAGGAGGTGCGGCAGAGCGGCCCGCCCCCTGGCATCGCGTCCGGCGCACCGGCCACGCCTGCGGGCTGGAGCATCACCATCGGGGCGGCTCCCGTCCTTGGCCCAGCCTGGCAGGGATCGCGCGACATGGCGCTGTCGGTATTTCCCGATCTGCGGGTGAATTATGGCGACACGCTCTTTGCCTCGGTGCCCGACGGGATCGGTTGGAACGCGATCCGCCGCGACGGCTGGCGCGCGGGGCCGCTGGTCAAGATCCGCTTCGGCCGTGACGAGCGCAATGGCGGCTCGCCCTTCCTGATCGCGGGCGGCAGCGACGCGCTGGAGGGCATGGGGAATATCAAGGCGGCGGGCGAGGCTGGCGGTTTCGTCGAGAAGTCGTTCGGCCCGCGCCGGGCCTGGCGGGCACGCGCAGAGGTGCGGCAGGGGTTCGGCGGCCATGACGGCGTGGTCGCGGACCTGTCAGCGGCCTATCGCACCCGGATCGGCCGCGCGATCGTCAGCGTGGGGCCGCGCATGACGCTGGCCAGCGCGAATTTCATGCGGACCTATTTCGGCATCTCGGCGGCGCAATCGGCGCGCACCGGCCTGGCCCCCTATCGTGCGGACGGCGGCGTGTTGTCCTATGGGCTGGGCGGCAATGTCATTCGCCCGTTGAACCGGCGCAGCGCGCTGACGCTGTTCACCAGCCTGGAGCGGCTGGGCGGTCCTGCCGCCGACTCGCCGCTGATCCGTCAGCAGGGACAGCGGATGCAGGCGACGCTGGGCCTGGGTTACGGGTTCCGCTTCGGCCTATAGCGCGGATCGGGCTGCTGCCGCCGCGCGACCCAGTTCGGCGCGCTCGGCCCGGACGGCCATGGCCTCCCACGAGGACGCCGCACGCTCGCAGCGTTCGCGGACATTCTGCAAAGTCGCATCGGCGGCATTGGCGCGCTCAAGCTCGGCCTGGTTGCGGAAGAAGATGGCATCGCGCGACATGGATTATCCTTTCGACCACAAAAAAAGCGGTAGCCGGATCGGCTACCGCTTCGACATTCAGGCGGGCTGAAGGTTGACCGCCGCCATCTTTCCGCGGCGATCCTGCTCCAGTTCGTAGCTGACCCGCTGATCCTGGTTCAGCGTAATCATGCCCGCACGCTCGACCGCGCTGATATGGACGAAGGCGTCCGCGCCGCCATTTTCGGGGGCGATGAAGCCATAACCCTTGTCAGCGTTGAAGAATTTGACGGTTCCGGTGATGCTCATATTCGTTCCTTCATAATGGTGAACCAGGCGCTGGGCCGGATTCGGGGCCGCGGTGCAGGGAAAGAAGGAACGAGCCGCAAAGCAGAGAACCGTCGATTTGCGACTTTAGCAGCCTGACATGTGGGCCTCCCCACCTGAATCTACAAGGCCAAGCCGAAAATAACTTCCTGCGCTCCACCGCCATCAAGGCCGAAATTGGGGTGGCATGCTTCTGTCGGAGGGGTAGAAAGGCGGACAAGAGCATAACCGGAGGACCGAGCGGGGCATGACGAAACACCTTCCCTGGATCGCGCTGGCGATCGTCGGAGCGGGCGCATTGGGCGTCGTCGCGAGCGTACGCGGCGAGCCGATCAACGCGCTGTGGATCGTCGCCGCCGCCGTCTCGGTCTATCTGATCGCCTATCGCTATTATGCGCTGTTCATCGCCAAGGTGATCGGCATCGACCCCAGCCGACCCACCCCCGCCATCCGCCGGGCCGACGGCCTGGACTATGTCGCGACCGACCGGACAGTGCTGTTCGGCCACCACTTTGCCGCGATCGCGGGTGCCGGGCCGCTGGTGGGCCCCGTGCTGGCGGCGCAGATGGGCTATCTGCCGGGGACCTTGTGGATCCTGGCGGGCGTGGTGCTGGCGGGCGCGGTGCAGGACTTCCTGGTGCTGTTCCTGTCGATGCGGCGCGACGGGCGGTCGCTGGGCGAGCTGATCCGCATGGAGATGGGCCCAGTGGCGGGCACGATCGCGCTGTTCGGCGCCTTCATGATTATGGTCATCATCCTGGCAGTCCTCGCCCTGATCGTGGTGCGGGCACTCGCCGAGAGCCCCTGGGGGCTGTTCACCGTGGCGGCGACCGTGCCGCTGGCGATGCTGATGGGCGGCTACACCCGCTGGGTCCGGCCGGGGAAGATCGGCGAGGTGTCGATCATCGGCTTCATCGGCCTGATCCTCGCCATCGTCTATGGCCAGTCGATCGCCCAGTCGGCGGTGCTGGCCCCGCTGTTCACCTTCACCCCGGTGCAACTCTGCTTCCTGCTGATCGGCTATGGCGCGGTCGCCTCGGTCCTGCCGGTGTGGCTGTTGCTTGCGCCGCGTGATTACCTTTCGACCTTCCTCAAGATCGGCGCGATCGTGGCGCTGGCGATCGGGATCGTCATCATGGCGCCGCCGCTGAAGATGCCCGCGCTGACCAAGTTCATCGACGGCAGCGGGCCGGTCTGGGCGGGGCCGCTTTTCCCCTTCCTGTTCATCACCATCGCGTGCGGTGCGGTGTCGGGCTTCCACGCCCTCATCGCCAGCGGCACCACGCCCAAGCTGATCGCCAGCGAGAAGGACGCGCCCTTCATCGGTTACGGCGCGATGCTGATGGAAAGCGCGGTCGCGATCATGGCGCTGGTCGCCGCCTCGATCCTCGATCCGGGCGTCTATTTCGCGATGAACGCGCCCGCAGCCGTGCTGGGCACCGACCCGGCCAGCGCCGCCGCCGCCGTGACCGCGATGGGCTTTCCCATCTCCGCCGACACGCTGGCGCAGGTCGCGCGGGACGTGGGCGAGCATACGATCATCAGCCGTGCGGGCGGCGCGCCGACGCTGGCGGTGGCGATGGCGGAAATCTTCAGCCATGTCTTTGGCGGACAGGCGATGAAGGCCTTCTGGTATCATTTCGCCATCCTGTTCGAGGCGCTGTTCATCCTGACCGCCGTGGATGCAGGCACCCGTGCGGGCCGCTTCATGCTGCAGGACCTGATCGGCCTGGTCGTCCCCAGCTTCCGGGGATCGAGCAAGGTCGCGCCGGGCCTGATCGCGACGGCCCTGTGCGTCGCGGCCTGGGGCTTCTTCCTCTATCAGGGGGTCACCGATCCGCTGGGCGGGGTGAACACGCTGTGGCCGCTGTTCGGCATTTCCAACCAGATGCTGGCCGCCGTCGCGCTGATGCTGGCGACGGTCGTGCTGTTCCGCATGAAGAAGGACCGATATGCCTGGATCACGGTGGTGCCGACCGTCTGGCTGCTCGCCTGCACGCTGACCGCCGGGTGGATGAAGATTTTCTCCGCCGATCCGCGCGTCGGCTTCCTGGCGCATGCCGACAAGTTCGCCAGCGCCGCCGCGTCGGGCAAGGTCCTGCCCCCCGCCAAGACCATGGGCGACATGGGCCGGATCGTCTTCAACGACCGGATCGACGCCGGGCTGTGCGCGATCTTCCTGGGCGTGGTGCTGGCGATCCTGGTCTATGCGGTGCGCACCTGCCTGATCGCGCGGGCGATCGACCGGCCGAGCGTGACCGAGGTCCCGCCCGCAATGGTCGCCGCCGAATGAGCTGGCTCGCCCGCCTGCGCGAGATCGGCAACGCCATGGTCGGGATGCCCAGCTACGGCGCCTATGTGGCGCACATGGCCGCCAAGCATCCCGACCGCGAGCCGATGGACGAGGTGACGTTCTTCCGCGAGCGGCAGCAGGCGCGGTATGGCGGGAAGAATGGCGGGCGGTGCTGCTGATTTCCACGCGAAGGCGCGAGGATGCGAAGAAAGCTGGTTCGCGCGGAGACGCGGAGACGCGGAGGGGGCGTCACCCACCCCCACCTCCGTTCAGCCTGAGCGTAGTCGAAGGCTACGGGATAACGCCCGTCATACGGGTTTAGAGCATGATGACATGAGATTCATTCACCCCTCCCCTTCAGGGGAGGGGCCGGGGGTGGGGCGTTTCCGCAAACGTACAGTCTGTGGCGAGGTCCCACCCCAACCCCTCCCCTGAAGGGGAGGGGCTTACGTTGGTTCAAGGCAATGTCATCACAGTCTAATGCGCCAGCGTTCCTTGAGCCTACGGCCCGAAGGCCTTTTGAAGCGACGCCTTCCCTTGGCCTTCGACTACGCTCAGGCTGAACGGAAGGTTGGGAGAGAGTCGATAAGAGCTTTCCCCTCCCTATCCACGCCTCCCCGCGAACCCAAAAACCTCGCCCCGCCCTCACCCTTGCCTTTTACCCGAGCCACGGCTACATCGCGTTCCCATCCGAACAGCGCGGACGGACCTTTCGTCGCAGGCCCCTTGGGCAGGCGACGGCGGACCCATGCCCCGCTGACAGTAATTTCAACGCAGGTGCGGGAACGGCACGAGTGGCGAAGACGACCCCCATCGAATTCCTCAACCAGGTCAAGACCGAGACCAAGAAGGTCGTCTGGCCGACGCGGCGCGAGACGGTGATGACCGGCGTGATGGTGGTCGTGATGACCACGATCCTGGCCATCTTCTTCCTGGCGGTCGACTCGTTCTTCGAGACGCTGGTCCGCACCCTGCTGTCGCTCGCGAAGTAAAAGGGTTCTCATGGCGCGCTGGTACATCATCCACGCTTATTCCGGTTTCGAGGGCAAGGTTCGCGACTCGATCATGGCCGAGGCGACCCGTCTGGGCCTCGACCATCTGGTCGACCAGATCGAGGTTCCGACCGAGACCGTGACCGAGGCCCGCCGCGGCAAGAAGATCGCGGTCGAGCGCAAGTTCATGCCCGGCTATGTGCTCGCCAAGCTCGACATGACCGATCAGGTCTATCACCTCGTCAAGAACACGCCGAAGGTGACCGGCTTCCTGGGCGCGATGGGCAAGCCGCAAGCGATCAGCGAGGCGGAAGCCACGCGGATGCTGAATTCCAAGGAAGAAGCCGCCGCCGCCCCGAAGCACAAGGTCAAGGTCGACTACGAGATCGGCGACGCGGTCAAGGTGCTGGAAGGCCCCTTCGCCAGCTTCAACGGCGTGGTCGAGGAACTGGATTTCGACAAGTCCAAGGTCAAGGTGTCGGTGTCGATCTTCGGTCGCGCCACCCCGGTGGAACTGGACTTCGAGCAGGTCGAACGCTCGAAGTAAGCACGGACCATCCGACGAAAACAGGGCCGGGGCGGCGACGCCACCGGCCCTTTTTCGTATTGTGCGCCCACTCCCCACCCCTCCCAAACCTCCGTTCAGGCTGAGCGAAGTCGAAGCCCACGCCCCCAGCCTCGCCGCCAAGCGAATCCCGTGCACTTCGACTTCGCTCAGTGCGAACGGAGGTGGTGGTTTGGCCGCCTTGCCATTCCACCCATAATCCGCTATCGGCCCGCGCTTCCCTAGCATCATGCGACGGAACCCTTGCGGGAGGGTGCGCTGGCGTACGCCACGTGCCCGTCACGACCGCTAGACTCGAAAAGAGAGTGACATGGCAAAGAAGATTACCGGCTATATCAAGCTGCAGGTCCCTGCAGGCGCCGCCAACCCCTCGCCGCCGATCGGCCCGGCGCTGGGTCAGCGCGGTGTGAACATCATGGAATTCTGCAAGGCGTTCAACGCGCAGACCGGCGAAGTCGAGAAGGGCACCCCGCTGCCCACCGTCATCACCGTTTATGCCGACCGTTCGTTCTCGTTCGAGACGAAGACCGCGCCTGCGACCTACCTCATCAAGAAGGCCGCCAACCTGAAGTCGGGCTCGAAGGAGCCGGGCAAGGTGTCGGCGGGCAAGATCGCGCGCTCGAAGCTCGCGGAAATCGCCCAGGTCAAGATGAAGGACCTGAACGCCAACGACATCGAGGCTGCGACCAAGATCATCGAAGGCTCCGCCCGCGCGATGGGCCTCGAAGTGGTGGAGGGCTAAGATCATGGCCAAGCTGACCAAGAAGCAGAAGTCGGTCCAGATCGACTCCGAGAAGCTGCACGGCATCGACGAAGCGATCACGCTGGCTCGTACCAACGCGACCTCGAAGTTCGACGAAACGATCGAAGTCGCCGTCAATCTGGGCGTTGACCCGCGTCACGCCGACCAGATGGTCCGTGGCGTCGTCACCCTGCCCAAGGGCACCGGCAAGACCGTTCGCGTCGGCGTGTTCGCCAAGGGCGCGAAGGCCGACGAAGCGCGCGCCGCTGGTGCCGACGTCGTGGGCGCCGAAGACCTGATGGAAACCATCCAGGGCGGCACCATCGACTTCGATCGCTGCATCGCGACCCCGGACATGATGGGCGTCGTCGGTCGCCTCGGTAAGGTTCTCGGCCCCAAGGGCCTGATGCCGAACCCGAAGCTGGGCACCGTGACCATGAACGTCGCCGAAGCCGTCAAGGCGGCCAAGGGCGGCCAGGTCGAGTACCGCGTCGAAAAGGCCGGCATCATCCACTCGGGCATCGGCAAGGCGTCGTTCCCGGCGGAAGACCTGCGCGCCAACTTCGACGCGCTGGTCGATGCGCTCATCAAGGCCAAGCCGTCGGGCGCGAAGGGCAAGTATGTCCGCAAGGTCGCCGTCTCGTCGACGATGGGCCGCGGCATCAAGGTGAACGTCTCGGAAATCCCGGGCGCGTAATCACCGCCGCCAGCACAAGCTGACAGGATCAGGGGGTCGGAACCGAGGTTCCGGCCCCCTTTTCGTTTTGGGGCGAGGCGGTGTCGCCCCCTTCCCCCGCTCCGTTCAGCCTGAGCGAAGTCGAAGGCCACGCCCGAGCCTCGCCGCAAGCGAACCCCATGCACTTCGACTTCGCTCCGTGCGAACGGAGGGATGGGAAAAAGGCGGATTCCCCCCTCCCCTTCAGGGGAGGGGCTGGGGGTGGGGCAGTCCCACAAGCACGTCGCCAAGGGGGGGAGGCCCCACCCCAACCCCTCCCCTGAAGGGGAGGGGCTAAAGGGGCTTACCCCAGACCACGCCATCGATTTTGGTCAGTCCAAAACCAATCAACGCGGCAAGTCGTCATCCCGCGCCGGAATCGCGCCCGAGCGCATGACCGTCCATCCGGCCAGCCTATGCCCCCGCACCGCCGCCTCCGCAGGATCTATCCCATCCAGCCGCGCCGCCAGATAGCCCGCGTTGAACGCATCCCCCGCCCCGCTGGTATCGCGAGGGCTGAGCCGCTCGGGCGGGGGGACGATGCCGATACCGGCGACCAGACAGCCCTCGGCGCCCAGCTTCACCACGACCTCGCTCGCGCCCAGCCCCTGCCAGCGACCCTGCACCTCTTCGGCGGACTGGGCGCCGACCAGCATCGCTTCGTCCTCCAGCGTCGGCAGGCCGATGTCGCAGCCGCCGATCGCCCGGCGGCACAGCGCGCGCGCTTCGTCCTGGCTGGCGAACAGGCGGGGGCGATAATTGCCGTCGAACGCGACCCGCCCGCCCCGCGCCCGCAACCGCTGCGCCAGATCGAACAGATGCTCGCGGCTCGGCTCGTCCAGGATCGCGAGGGTGATGAGCGAATATAGCAACAGATCGGCCTGTTCGGCCTGCACCATCACCGCCTCGCTCTCCGGCAGGGACAAGGTGCGCCGCGCGGCGCTCTGCCCGCGCCAATAGGAGAAGCTGCGCTCGCCCGCTTCATCGGTGGTGATCGCGTACAGGCCGGGCATCCGGGTCGGGTCGCGCAGGGTCAGGCTGGTATCGATGCCCTCCGCCGCCCAATCGTGAAGCAGCGTCGCACTGAACGGATCGTCGCCCAGGGCGGTCACGTAGCGGACGTCACGGCCCATTCGTGCCAGATGAATCGCGGTGTTCAGCGTATCGCCGCCATGACCCAACCGCCACAGCCCGCCGTCCGCCCGCGACAATTCGATCATCCCTTCCCCGACGACGACGATCCGCATTTCGTTTCTCTCCTGCCTCTCTGGACCACACCTGCATAGTGGCAAGGCCAAAATTTGTAACTGGTCAATCCGAATGCTGAATGCTACCGCTAACCCCAGCAAAAACGCGAATTTGGGATGAGGGAATAGCGGACGTGTTGATGATCCAGTCCATGCGGTGGTTCGGCCCCGCCGACCCGATCGCCTTGTCCCATATCCGCCAGGCGGGCGCTACCGAGGTCGTCACCGCGCTGCACGAGATCCCCAATGGCGTGGTATGGCCCCGCGCGGCGATCGCCGAGCGTCGCGCGATGATCGAGGCGGCCGGGCTCGGCTGGTCGACGGTCGAGAGCCTGCCGGTGCATGACGCGATCAAGCGCGGCGAACTGACTGACGAACTGATCCGGGCGTATGGCGACAGTCTGCGCAACCTGGCGGCCGAGGGCGTACGCACCGTCACCTATAATTTCATGCCGCTGCTCGACTGGACTCGCACCGACCTGGACTGGCGGTTGCCAGACGGCGCGACCGCGCTGCGCTTCGAATGGGCGGCGGTCGCGGCCTACGACATCCACATCCTGCGCCGCCCCGGTGCCGAGGCGGATTACTCCGAGGCCGTCCGCGCCGCCGCCGCCGAACGCTTCGCCGCGATGACGCCGGAGGAACGCCACAAGCTGGAGCGCACGATCATCGCGGGTCTGCCGGGCAGCGAGGAGAGCTTCGACTCACCCGCCTTCCAGCGCGCGATCGACACCTATGCCGGGATCGACGCCGACGCGTTGCGGGCCAACCATATCGCCTTTCTGCGCGCGGTCTGCCCGATCGCCGAGGAGGTGGGCATCACACTGGTCGTCCATCCCGATGATCCCCCCTTCCCGATCTTCGGTCTGCCGCGCGTGGTCAGCACGGCGGACGACCTCGATCATCTCTATGCCGCGGTGCCGTCGCTGGCGAACGGCCTCTGCTTCTGCACCGGATCGTTCGGGGCGCGGCCGGACAACGACCTGCCTGCAATGGTCCGGCGCTTTGCCGAGCGGATCGACTTCCTTCACCTCCGCTCGGTCGGCTGGGAGCCGGGTGAGCGCAATTTCCATGAGGCCGAGCATCTGGGCGGCAATGCCCGCATGACCCAGGTGATGCAGGCCGTGGTCGAGATTTCGCATGCGCAAGGCCGCGCGATCGTGATGCGCCCCGACCATGGCCACCGGATGATGGACGACCTTCATCGCAGCTCCAATCCCGGCTATTCGCTGCTGGGCCGGATGCGCGGGCTGGCCGAGCTGCGCGGGCTGGAGCAAGGGATCGTGCACATGCTGGGCCTGAACGCGAACGCGGCTCCGGCCGAACTGGAGCTGACCGCATGACCCGCAAGCTGGAACTGCATCCCGACCGGCTGTTGCCCGCCGATCCGACGACGCGGGGCATTGCACGCACGCTCTACGCCGAAGTCGCGGACCTGCCGATCATCAGTCCGCACGGCCATACCGACCCGCGCTGGTTCGCCACCGACGAGCCCTGGGCGGATGCCAGCGATCTGCTGCTCGCGCCCGACCATTATGTCTTCCGCATGCTCTACAGCCAGGGGATCGCACTCGACGATCTGGGCATCCCGCATCGCGGCGGCCGCCCGGCGACCGATCCGCGTGCGGCGTGGAAGCTGTTCGCGTCGAACTATCACCTGTTCCGCGGCACGCCGTCGCGCATGTGGCTCGACCATGTCTTCGCCGAGGTGTTCGGCTTCGATGTCGCACTGGAAGAGGCCACCGCGGATCGCTATTTCGACGCGATCGGCGAGGCGCTGGCCACCCCCGCCTTCCGCCCGCGCGCGCTGTTCGAGCGGTTCCGCATCGAATGCCTCGCGACGACCGAAGGTGCCGACGATCCGCTGGTCCATCACCAGGCGATCCGCGACTCCGGTTGGAACGGCCGCGTCATCACCACCTACCGCCCCGACAGCGTGATCGACGTCGAGCATGAGCAGTTCGGCGGCGCCATGCAGCGCTTCGCCGAGCTGACCGGCGAGGATGTGTATAGCTGGTCGGGCTATCTTGCCGCCCATGCCAAGCGCCGCGCCGCCTTCCGCGCGCTGGGCGCGACCGCGACCGATCACGGCCATCCGACGGCAGCGACGGCGAACCTTTCGACCGCCGAGTGCGAGACGCTGTTCGCGCGTGTCGTCGGCGGCACCTGGACGCCTGCGGACGCCGAGCTCTTCCGCGCACAGATGCTGACCGAGATGGCGAAGATGAGCGTCGCGGACGGCATGACGATGCAGATCCATCCGGGCTCGTTCCGCAATCACAATGCCGGGCTGTTCGCCAGCCATGGTCGCGACAAGGGCGCGGACATGCCGATGCGCACCGATTACGTCCATGCGCTGAAACCCATGCTCGACGTGGTCGGCAATGAGCGCGACCTGACCATCATCCTCTTCACGCTGGACGAGAGTGTCTATGCGCGTGAGCTGGCGCCGCTGGCCGGGCATTATCCCTGCTTGAAGCTGGGCCCCGCCTGGTGGTTCCATGACAGCCCGGAGGGGATGCGCCGCTTCCGCGAAATGACGACCGAGACGGCGGGCTTCTACAACACGGTCGGGTTCAACGACGACACCCGCGCCTTCCTGTCGATCCCGGCGCGGCACGACGTGGCGCGGCGCATCGACTGCGGCTTCCTCGCGCGCCTCGTTGCCGAGCATCGGCTGGAGGAGGACGAGGCGGTCGAGCTGGCCCATGCGCTGACCAACGGTCTGGTCCGCACGGCGTACCGGCTGTGACCCGGCTGCGCGAAGCGACCGCCGCGACGCTGCCCGAAAGCGTGGCGCGCCCCGGTTACGACCGGGCGGGCCAGCGGATCGGGATCGTCCATATTGGCCTCGGTGCGTTCCACCGCGCGCATCAGGCGGTCTATACCGACGATGCGATGGCGGCGGGCGACCGCGACTGGGCCATCGCAGCGGCCTCGCTTCGCTCGGCGGGCGTGCACGACCAGATGGCACCGCAGGACGGCCTCTATACCGTCACCGAACGGTCGAGCGAGGGCGAGAGCGTCCGCCTGATCGGTGCGATCCGCGAGGTGATCGTCGCGGCCCAGACGCCCGAGCGGCTGGCCGAACGCCTCGCCAGGCCCGACACGCGGGTCGTGACGCTGACCGTCACCGAAAAGGGCTATTGGCGGCGGCCCGATGGCGCGACCGATCTGGCGGGCATCGTCGCGGACGGGAACAGCATCTATCATTATCTGGCGCAGGCGGTGGTCGCACGAAAGGCGGCGGGCCTGGGTCCGCTGACGCTGGTCAGCTGCGACAATCTACCCGACAATGGCCGGGTGTTACGCGCCGGTGTGGCGGCGTTTCTCGACCATCAGGGCGAGGCTGCGGCGCGCGACTGGTTCGAGCGCGACTGGCGCTGCCCCAACACCATGGTCGACCGCATCGTCCCCGCCGTCACCGATGCCGATCGCGCAGCAGTGGAGGCGTCACTGGGGATGCGCGACGAAGCCGCCGTCATCACCGAGCCCTATCGCCAATGGGTGATCGAGGATGACTTCGCGGGCGACCGCCCCCGCTGGGAAGTCGGCGGTGCACAGTTCGTCACCGATGTCGCGCCCTATGAGACCGCCAAGCTGCGCATGCTCAACGGTGCGCATTCGGCGCTCGCCTATCTGGGGCTGGAGCGCGGGCATCAGTTCGTCCACCAGGCCGTCGCCGATCCCGACATCCGCCCCGTGGTCGAACGGCTGATGCGGGACGAGGCGGCGACCAGCTTCACCGCTGCCGAGGGACAGGCGCTGGAGCCCTATGCCGATGCACTGCTGGCGCGCTTTGCCAATCGGACGCTGGAGCATCGGCTGTCGCAGATCGCCAGCGACGGATCGCAAAAGGTCGGCCCACGCTGGCTGTCCTCGCTGACAGCGCATCGCGGGGACGCACCCGCGACGTTGACCGCGCTGGCGGCGTGGTTACGGTTCATCCGCACTGGGAATGACGCCTCGCCCGATCCGCGCCGGGCGGAACTGGCCACGCTGTGGGAACAGGGCGATGCGGCCCATGTCGTGGATGCGCTGTTCGGGGACGGCGGTTCGATGGCGGGCCAATGGCGGCCGACCGAGGCGCAGCGTCAGGCGCTGATCCGCGAGATCGCAGAATAGATCCTCCCCGGCACGGGGAGGTGGCAGGCCGTCAGGCCTGACGGAAGGGGGCTTCCTCATAGGACGTGCTTAGCGGCAAGCCCCCTCCACCACCGCTTCGCGGCGGTCCCCCTCCCCGTGCCGGGGAGGATTTTTCGTTTACTGCCCGTCCTTCGGCTCGATACCCTCCGCCGGGGGCGCGTCGTTGCTCGGCGTACGCTGCACGCGCGAGGTCATGCCGGTGGCCGAGGCATCGTCCAGCATCTGCTGATCGACCGTCCGCTCGGGCGGCGGCGGCGGGATCGTGTCGGCCGCCATATTGACCGGCGCGACCGTCTCCGCATCATTGGTCATGACCGGGGTCTCGTCGGGCGCGGTCATATTCTCTTCCACGGCGGGCGTGTCGTTCTCCACCGGCACGGGCGGGTCCTCTGACGAACGCGAGCAGCCCGCCAGCAACAGGCCGGCAGCGAACAGCGCCATGGCGCTTTTGGTAGCAATCTTCATCCTGTGTCCCCTTTTCAGTCCTTGGTCGCCTGGGCACGCTCGGCCGAACGCGCCTCGATCTTGGTCGCCAGCTGCGCATCCCAGCTATAGGGATCCTCGCGGAACCCCACCTGCCCATCGGCATTCGCGAATGCGGTCCAATAGAGCAGATAGACCGCCACCGGCTCGGCCATGGTCGCGCGTACCGTCTTGCCCGAGGCGATGACCGCATCGATCTGCGGCTGTTGCCATTCGGGCGTGGTCTTCAGCATCAACGCGGCGAGGTCCGCAGGCTTTTCCAGGCGGACGCAGCCATGGCTGGCCAGCCGGTCGAACTTCGAAAAACCAGACTGGGCGGGTGTGTCGTGCAGATAGACCGCGAAGTCGTTGGGGAAGTCGAACTTGTACCGCCCCAATGCGCTTTTCTCCGACGATTGCTGCAACCGCTTGGAGCCGTCGCCATTGTCGATGATGCGGAAACCCGCGCGCTTCAGATAGCCGGGATTGGCCTTTTCCTTGGGCCACAGTTCCTTATTGGCGATCGAGCTGGGCACGTTCCAGGGCGGGTTCAGCACGATGCTACGGATCGTCGAGACCAGCATCGGCGTCTCATTGCCCGGACGCCCCGTCACCGCCTTCATCGACATGACCGGATTGTCCCCGTCGAACACGGTCAGCACGGCGGCGGCGATGTTCACCTGGACCCGCTTGGCCTCCAGCTGCTGGGGCAGCCAGCGCCAGCGCTCCATGTTCGCCATGATCTGGCGAATGCGCTGCGCCACCGGCACGTTCAGCACGGCAATGGTCTGGCTGCCGACGGTGCCGACCGGGTTCAGGCCATAGCGGCGCTGCGCCCGCCGTACGGCTGCGAGCAGATCGTCGTCGAACTTCTCGCCGGTGGCACTGACCGCCGGATCCTCCATCGCCAGCCGCTTGCGCAGCGCCAGCACCTGCGGCCCGCTTGCACCGAAATTAATGGTGGTCGCGGGAAGCGACGACCAGCCCCCCGCCGCAGCCATCGCCCGATACCGAGCCAGCCCCTTCACCAGTGCGTCATAGCCCGCATAGGGCGGCGGCAGCGAGGCGATCCACGTCGACAGCCGATCGCGCCGCACCGCCTCCGCAAATCCGGGTGCGGGGTCATAAGGCTGCGGCCGGATGCCCCAGTCCTTGGTGAAATCGGCGGTGTCGAGCCGCCCGACATGGACCGCATGGGCATAATCCAGCGCCACGCGGGTCAGCGCTGCGGGCGACAAGGTCGTCAGGTCACGCGGTGGTCCCTGGCGCAGCCCCTGCGCCACCTCGCCTTCCGCGATCAGCGTCGCCAACTGCCGCGCCTGGGCGTCCGACAGCGACGGAATCACCACGGCCGGTGCGGCCTGCGGCAGGGGCTGCACGATCGCAGGCGGCGCGGCCGGGGTGCGGGCCTGCTCGGGTGTGGCGGGCACCATCACCGGCGGCGGCGCGACCTGAGCCAGCAGCGGAGTCGCGATCATCGATCCCGCCGCCAACGCACCGAGGAGCCGGGCAACGGACGGGCGGGAAACGGAGAAAGGCAATTTGGTCATGCGAATATGATAGCCCCTGTTCGTCGGCATGTCGTCGTCGGAGGGCGCATTAAATCACGCTATCCTACGCCAAGCTGAACCGATCGTCAGTTGAACGCCCTGCAGCCACCAGGGATCAACATTCTTGAGGCAACATGGATCAGGGTACGCCCCTTCCGCGCCGCCCTGCATCGACGCGCAACGCATCTTGTTGAGCAACCCGGCGTTGGTCTGGGAACGGGGGTGCTGGCCCGTGCGGCAGGCAAGCAGGCGGCATCGTGATATCGCGGCTTCTAGAGTCTGATCCATCTAAGCTGAAGCGTAACCGCTATTGCGGAGGTAGTTGGCACATTCGTGAGGTGGGAAGGCGTCGAGTAGCGAGCCGATCTGCTTCCATGTGGCCTCGACCGACCGGGTGTTTGCCTTGCGAAGCAGCGTCTTGAGCTTGGCAAAGACCTGCTCGATGGGATTGAGGTCGGGGGAGTAGGGCGGCAGGAAGAGGAGCCTGACGCCGACGGAGCGGATGAGCTGGCGAACGGCCTTGCTCTTGTGACTGCCCAGATTGTCCATGACGACGATGTCGCCGCTCGAGAGGGTGGGCAGCAGGAACTGCTCGACATAAGCGGTGAAACTCTCGCCGTTGATGGGGCCATCGAGCACGAGCGGCGCGTCGATACGATCATGCCGGAGCGCGGCCAGAAAGGTGAGCGTGCGCCAATGGCCGTGCGGCACCTTGTCGACCAGCGGCTGACCACGGGCACACCAGCCGCGCAACCGCGTCATGTTGGTCTTGGCCCAGGTTTCGTCGATGAAGACGAGGCGCCGCGGATCGATCCGGCCCTGATACTTGCGCCATTGCGTGCGGCGCCTGGCGATCGCTGGCCGATCCTGCTCGCGGGCGATCAGCGTCTTTTTTTGAACGTGATCCCCGCCTCGCGCACGATCCGCCACACCGACCCGTAGCTCGTCACCACGCCCCGTTCACCCAACTCCGCCACCAAGCCGCGTAACGTCACGTCCGGCTTGGTCGCCAGTCACTCCAGCAACCACTCACGCTCGGCGGCCAGCGAACGGGGCTGCTTGCGTCCCAGCGGCCGGGCCGCGGCGCTGCCCGTCGCCCGATGGCGTTGCGACCATTTCACCGCACTCGCCACGCTGACGCCGAACAGTTCCGCGGTTGCCCGTGACGTGATTGAAGTGACCCCCGTTTCTTCATCCATCTGGAACTAGAGACCGGCCCATTGAAGGGACGGACGGAATGAAGCGGAAGCAGTTTTCGGAAGAGCAGATCATCGGCATCCTGAAGGAGGCCGAGGCGGGGGCGGTGGTGACGGAGCTGTGCCGCAAGCACGGGATGTCGAGCGCGACCTACTATGCGTGGAAGGCGAAGTTCGGCGGCCTGGAGGTGTCTGACGCAAAGCGCCTGCGGTCGCTCGAAGAGGAGAACGCCCGGCTCAAACGGCTATTGGCGGACACGATGCTCGACAACGCGGGGTTGAAAGACCTGCTGTCAAAAAAGTGGTGACGCCCGCCGCGAAGCGGCAAGCGGTCGCGCATCTCCAGGCGACGTTGGGGATGAGCGAGCGGCGGGCGTGCATGGTCGTTGGGGCAGACCGCACGAGCATGCGGTATCGCTCGTGCCGGGCAGATGATGGCGACCTGCGGTCGCGTTTGCGTGAGCTGGCGCAGCAGCGCCGGCGGTTCGGCTATCGGCGTCTGCACATTCTGCTTTGCCGGGACGGCATCACGATCAACCGCAAGAAGACCCAGCGGCTCTACCGCGAGGAGGGCCTGACGGTGCGTCGTCGTAAAGGACGAAGGCGTGCTACAGGCAGCCGGGCACCCGCGCCGGTGCTAACGCTCCCCAATCAGCGCTGGAGCCTGGACTTCGTGCACGACCAGCTCGTTACCGGTCGACGGTTCCGCGTGCTCAACATCGTCGACGACGTCACGCGCGAATGCCTCCGGGCGGTAGTGGACACGTCAATCTCGGGCCGGCGGGTCGTGCGCGAACTGGCCGATCTGATCGCCGAGCGCGGCAGGCCGAAGATGATCGTCAGCGACAATGGGACTGAACTGACGTCGAACGCGGTGCTCGTCTGGTCCGGCGATACCGGCATCGAGTGGCATTACATCGCGCCGGGCAAGCCGACGCAGAATGGCTTTGTCGAGAGTTTCAACGGTCGCATGCGCGACGAGCTGCTCAACGAGACGCTGTTCTTCACCATCGGTCAGGCCCGCTCGATCCTGGCGCGCTGGGTCGACGACTACAACACCGAGCGGCCGCACTCGTCGCTCGGCTACGATACCCCGGCTGCGTTCGCTGCCGGGCTCGAACAGCAACGGGCGGGGTTAACCCCGCCCGTTGCTTCACTTGCGCTCATGCGCGAAAACCACGGTCAGTCTCTGGTTGCCGCTGGATGAAAGGCGGGGGTCACGTCACCCGGCACGACCGGCCACCCAGAACCGATGCTGCTACTCGCTCACGCAGATCATCCGAATAGGCTCGACCCATAGCTGCCGACCTCCAAACGGCAGACAGCTTGAATCAGAAGCGCACCGCTTTGGGAATCCTCAATCGATTCCGCTCAGATGACTCAGACTCTAGGGCGCATGGCGTTTGATCCGCATGCGCCCACCGGCCCTAAGGTTGCGCCAAGTGTCAGGCGTAGCGTCATTGGTGGCGTATGGCATAAACGACAACGCCGCCCTGGAGGGCGGCGTGTGGCGTTGTAATGCGGTGGTTGCGGGGGCAGGATTTGAACCTGCGGCCTTCAGGTTATGAGCCTGACGAGCTACCGGGCTGCTCCACCCCGCGAGAAGGGGGAAATTGTGAATGGGTTTTGTGTATTCGCGGGCTGTAATGCCTGGCGACGCCCTACTCTTCCACTGCTTGAGCAGTAGTACCATTGGCGCAGTCGGGTTTCACGGCCGAGTTCGGGATGGGATCGGGTGGGACACCGACGCTATGGCCACCAGGCAATAGAGTCCGCGAATACAGGCCCCATCTGTTGGGATGGGGCGTTTGGGTATAAAATCGATGCGTGCACTGGCTGTGTTGATGACCGCACCCTGCCATCTAGCCCAGGGCTGATGGTGGGGGTGTGGAGCTCTCAAGCGCGAATAGGACAATTAGTATCGGTTAGCTCCATGCGTTACCGCACTTCCACATCCGATCTATCGAGGTCGTGGTCTTCGACCGTCCTGAGAAATCTTATCTTGAGGGAGGCTTCCCGCTTAGATGCTTTCAGCGGTTATCCCGTCCGTACATAGCTACCCTGCTGCGCCGTTGGCACGACGACAGGTACACCAGAGGTACGTTCAACCCGGTCCTCTCGTACTAGGGTCAACTCCTCTCAAATTTCGACGCCCACGGCAGATAGGGACCAAACTGTCTCGCGACGTTCTGAACCCAGCTCACGTACCACTTTAATTGGCGAACAGCCAAACCCTTGGGACCTGCTCCAGCCCCAGGATGTGATGAGCCGACATCGAGGTGCCAAACAACCCCGTCGATATGAGCTCTTGGGGGTTATCAGCCTGTTATCCCCGGCGTACCTTTTATCCGTTGAGCGATGGCCCTTCCACGAGGGACCACCGGATCACTATGACCGACTTTCGTCTCTGCTCGACTTGTCAGTCTCGCAGTCAGGCTGGCTTATGCCATTGCACTCTAACAGACGGTTTCCAACCGTCCTGAGCCAACCTTCGCGCGCCTCCGTTACTCTTTAGGAGGCGACCGCCCCAGTCAAACTACCCGCCACAGAGGGTCCCTGTACCGGTTTCACGGTACGAGGTTAGACATTAAACAACAACAGGGTGGTATTTCACCTATGGCTCCACATCGGCTGGCGCCAATGCTTCAAAGCCTCCCACCTATGCTACACAGTTCTTGTCCAATGCCACTCTGAAGCTGCAGTAAAGGTGCACGGGGTCTTTCCGTCTAACCGCGGGTACTCCGCATCTTCACGGAGAATTCAATTTCGCTGAGCATGTCCTGGAGACAGTGGGGAAGTCGTTACGCCATTCGTGCAGGTCGGAACTTACCCGACAAGGAATTTCGCTACCTTAGGACCGTTATAGTTACGGCCGCCGTTTACCTGGGCTTCATTTCAGAGCTTGCACTCCTCCACTTAACCTTCAGGCACCGGGCAGGCGTCAGGCCCTATACGTCGTCTTGAAGCCGACTTAGCAGAGCCCTGTGTTTTTGCTAAACAGTCGCTACCCCCTGGCCTGTGCCCCCCACAAAAGCTTGCGCTCATGTGGGGCCTCCTTCTTCCGAAGGTACGGAGGCAATTTGCCGAGTTCCTTCAGGACACTTCTCTCAAGCGCCTTGGTATACTCTACCTGACCACCTGTGTCGGTTTCGGGTACGGTCTATACGGTGGGGCTATTTCCCGGGACAGTTTCGAAGCACGTCCAATCCGATAAGGACGTACAACACACACCATCCGTCACACACCACCAGGCCCACGAATATTAACGTGGTTCCCATCGACTACCCCCTTCGGGCTCGTCTTAGGGGCCGGCTCACCCTGCGCGGATTAGCCTTGCGCAGGAACCCTTGGTCTTTCGGCGAGAGGGCATCTCACCCTCTTTATCGCTACTCATGTCTGCATTCGCACTTCCGATACCTCCACGACCCATTACCAGATCGCTTCGCAGGCTTACGGAACGCTCCGCTACCGCGTACACAAAGTGTACACCCTAAGCTTCGGTGCGTGTCTTGAGCCCCGTTACATCTTCGCCGCAGAAACCCTTGTTTAGACCAGTGAGCTGTTACGCTTTCTTTAAAGGATGGCTGCTTCTAAGCCAACCTCCTGGTTGTTTTGGGATTTCCACATGCTTTCCCACTTAGACACGACTTGGGGACCTTAGCTGTAGGTCAGGGCTGTTTCCCTTTTGACGACGGACCTTAGCACCCGCCGTCTGTCTCCCGAGTATCACTCATAGGTATTCGGAGTTTGGTTAGTATTGGTAGATCTCGCGACCCCCGCAACCATCCAGTGCTCTACCCCCTATGGTGTCCGCTCGAGGCACTACCTCAATAGTTTTCG
>NZ_JBWMBY010000001.1:2397500-2672500 GCF_056497825.1 Sphingomonas sp. 77B | reverse complement strand
TCGGTATCGCCCTCGTCCATCTGGATCGTCGCGGTCAGCTGGCCCTCGGCGGCCTTGAGCACGGCGGTCAGTTCCGCCTCGTCGCGGCAGCGGACCAGAATCGACGACGCCCCGAACACTTCATGGCCCAGTGCCTCGTCGGCGAGGAAAGCCTCCGCCGTGGTCTGGAAGAAGGCGGCGCGACCGGCGGTGATGCCCTCGCCCACCTTGCCCTGCGCGACCGTCTCGACCTTGTCATGGCTCGCGAGTGACTCGGTGCCCTTGGTATAGGCAGCATGGATGCCCGGCGTCAGCATGGTCTGCGCCGCCGCATCGGGCAGCGCGGTGCGGGCTGCGTCGACGAACGCGTCCAGCCCCTCGCCCTCGATCGCGAGCAGCAGGCCCGGATTGGTGCAGAACTGGCCTGCCCCCATGGTCAGTGAACCGACGAACGCGGTGCCGAGCGCCGCGCCGCGCGCCTTCAACGCTTCCGGCATCAGAACGACCGGGTTGATGCTCGACATTTCGGCATAGACAGGGATCGGAACGGGGCGTTCCTGCGCGATCTTGACCAGCGCCAGACCACCGGCGCGCGAGCCGGTGAAGCCGACCGCCGCGATACGCGGATCGCGGACCAAAGCGGCGCCCAGCTCGTTGCTTGGGCCGGTCAGGTGGCTGAACACGCCCTTGGGCAGGCCGCAGGCTTCGACCGCGCGCTCGATGGCAGCGGCAACCAGCGCGCCAGTCTGCGGATGGGCGGGATGGCCCTTCACCACGACCGGGCAACCGGCAGCCAGCGCCGAAGCGGTGTCGCCGCCAGCGGTCGAGAAAGCGAGCGGGAAGTTCGACGCACCGAACACCGCGACGGGGCCGAGCGGCACCATGCGCAGACGCAGATCGGGGCGCGGCAGCGGCTGGCGGTCGGGCATGGCGGGGTCGATGCGGACCTGAAGATAGGCCCCAGCGCGCAGCACCTTGGCGAACAGGCCCAGCTGGCCGACGGTGCGGCCACGCTCACCCTCCAGACGCGCGCGCGGCAGCCCGCTTTCGCGCATCGCGGCTTGAATCAGGTCGTCACCGATCGCCATGATCTCGGCACCGATCTTGTCGAGGAAGGCGGCGCGCTCCTCGCGGCTGGTGGCGCGATAGACGTCGAACGCCTCCTCGGCGGCCGCGCAGGCCGCGTCGACATCGGCCGGGCCATGCACCGCAAAGGGCTCCCCCACGGGCTGGCCGGTCGCGGCGTCGATCGAACGGAAATCGGTCATTGGGGAAGCTCCTTTATATTACTCCGACATATTAGTTTGACGGAGCGATGGCAATGTTAAAGGTTGTGCGCAAAGATGGGGGCGGAGAGGTACAATCGATGAGTGACAGCATGACGAATGGGGACGCATCGCCCAAATCCCTGGCTGACGCGGCGCCGGAGGATGCCGCCCCCAAGGCCAGGCGCGGCACCGGCCGTCGCCTGCACGGCGCGATCGCGCACAAGCTGGGCGCGGCGATCGTCTCGGGCGAATATCGGCCCGGCGATACGCTGTCGGGCGAGGTCGCCTTTTCCGAGGCGCTCGACGTGTCGCGCAGCGCATATCGGGAGGCGGTGCAGGTACTGAGCGCCAAGGGGCTGGTCGAAAGCCGACCCAAGACCGGCACCCGCGTCCTGCCGCGCAATCGCTGGAACCTGCTCGACCCCGATGTGCTGGCCTGGGCCTTTTCGGGTGAGCCGGACATCCATTTCGTGCGCAGCCTGTTCGAGCTGCGGTCGATCGTTGAGCCCGCCGCCGCGCGGCTGGCCGCCGAGCGACGCGACAAAGCCGATCTGAAGGAGATGCGCGATGCGCTGGCCGCGATGCGCCGCCACACGCTGGCGACCGATGCGGGGCGCGCGGCCGACCGGGATTTCCACAATGCGGTTCTGGCTGCGACGCGCAACGACGCGCTGGTCGTGCTGACCGCCAGCATCGGCGCCGCCGTCGCCTGGACCACCCAGTTCAAGCAGCGGTCGCGCGCGCTGCCCCGCAATCCCGTGCCCGACCATGTGAAGGTCTATGACGCGATCGCGGCGGGCGATGTCGAGGCGGCGGGAGAGGCGATGCGGCTGCTCGTCGATCTGGCGCTGGAGGATACCCGCAGCGCGATGGAAGGATAGAAGGCCCGCCCCCGGCAAGGGAGCGGGCCACCCGAGACGCCGGGTTCGGGAATGGGGATTTTCAGCGCGGATCGACATTCTGTGGTGCTTTTTCCTCCCCTCGCCCCTCATCGAGGGGAGAGGGTTGCGCAGACTTGGTCTTTGCAAGAGCAAAGGCCTAGTCGAAGCTGGGTGAGGGGTGGGCGTTCGCGGGACGCGAGCGCGCGAGCCTTTGGCTCGCTCAACCCCTCACCCAAGCTGCGCTAGCCAGCACGCTGGCAAGCTCCGCTATCCCTCTCCCCTATCCAGGGGAGAGGGAGTGAAAATTCAGATCGCCGCGCGGTGGAGAGGCTTGGCCGGAACTTCGACCCGGAAGGTGAAGATGTCGCCCGCCTGCACCTGCTCGGCGAGTTGCTCCTCCGACAGGCCCTGCCGCGCGGTGGTGGCATAGGCGGTGCGGCCATCCGGGCCGCCCAGCGCGATCTTGGTGATGTTGGACACGGGGAAGCGCACCTCGTCGGTCATCACGCCGTCCGGGCCATAGCGCCGTGCCGACCAGCCGCCGAAGAAGCCGACCCACACGCCCCCCTCGGCATCGCAGATCGCGCCGTCGGGATGACCGTCGGCATCGCCGAAGCGCGCGAACTCGGTCGCGGGGCCTAGCGTGCCGTCGCCCAGGATCGGATGCGCCAGGATCACCTTGCCCAGCGTATCGACATGATAGAGCGTCGAATCGTCCGGCGAGATGGCCGGGCCGTTGGTGATGCACACCGCATCCGCGCTGGTCGGCGTGACAAGCCCTGCGGCCCATTGGAACAGGCGGCCCGACAGCGAAGTCTCGTCATTGTCCATCGTGCCGAACCAGATCCGCCCCTGCCCGTCGACGCACGCATCGTTCAGGCGATTGGCGGGCAGATGCGTATCGACCTCGGCCAGCCGCTCGAAGCCGCCCGTCGCGGGATCGAATTGATGCGGCCCGGACTTAAGCCCGGCGACGAAGCCGCCCCGCTCGGCGGGCACGATCCAGCCGACCATTTCGGGCGAGGCCCAGTGATCGAGTGTGCCCGCAACCGGATCGTGGCGGTAGATGCGCTGCTGCTTGATGTCGACGAACCACAGCGCGTCATCGACCCAGATCGGGCCCTCGCCCAGCGTCGCACCCACGGTCAGGCAATGTTCGGCCTGCTGCATCACTCTCTCTCCTATGCTCTCGCCCGGTTCGTTCCAGGGTCCTATCGCCAACCGGCGTCGATGAAATAGTCGTGGCCGGTGCACATCCGCGCATCGTCCGAGGCGAGGAACAGCACCAGCGCCGCCACGTCCGATGGCTGGATACGCCCGTCGAGGCACTGGGCCGCGACGATCTCCGCCTCGCCTTCGGGCGTATACCATTTTTCCTGGCGCGGCGTCTGCACATTGCCGGGCACGATGGTGTTTACGCGGATATTCTCGCGGCCCAGATCGCGCGCTAGGCTGCGGGTCAGCCCCTCGATCGCGGCCTTGCAGGTCTGGTAGAGGACCAGGTCGTTCAGGCCCAGGTGCCAGCTGATCGACCCGAAGTTCAGGATCGCCCCGCCGCCCGCCCGCTTCATCGCGGGGATCACCGCTTGCGCTGCGAAGAATTGATGGCGCAGATTGACGTTCAGCCGCTCGTCCCAATAGGCCGGAGTAACCTCGTCGATGCTGTGGCGATCGTCATTGCCCGCATTGTTGACGAGGATATCGACCCCGCCCAGCGCCGCTTCCAGATCGGCGAAGATCGCCTTCAGGCTGTCGATATCGGTCAGGTCACAACGGCGCTGGATCGGCGCATGGCGCGCGTCGGGGGTCAGCCGGTCGACGAGCGCCCGGGCCGCGTCCTCGGCAATGTCGACAAAGGCGACGCGCGCGCCCTGTGCCACGAACGCCTCGACCAGCCCCTCGCCGATCCCCGAGCCGCCGCCGGTCACGATGACGCGCTTGTCGATCAGGCTGGGGTAGCGCGCGACCATGTCGGTCGCGGCGCTGGTCTTCTGCAACATGGAAGTCTCCGTCACAACAGGCCGCGCTTGGCCAGGTTGCGCATCAGGTCGCCCAGCCCGAAGGTCCAGGCAGGGGCATCGGCCGAGGTCATCACCGGATTGACCAGCGTGCCGAGGCGCGGATTCGAAATGACGACCGTGTCGCCGACCTTGTGGGTGAAGCCGCGACCCGGCTCGTCGCGGTCCTGGGTTGGCGCGAACAGCGTGCCGAGGAACAGCACGAGGCCGTCCGGATAGTGATGCTCACTGAGCGCCTGGCCGAGCAGGTCCTCGGGATCGCGGCTGATCTGGTCCATCGAGCTGGCGCCTTCCAGCACATAGCCGTCGGTGCCGGTGATGGTCAGCTTGACCTCGCTCGACCGGACATCGTCCATGGTGAAGCCGTCGTCGAACAGGCGGACCAGCGGCCCGAGCGAGCAGGACGCATTATTGTCCTTCGCCTTGCCGAGCAGCAGCGCCGAGCGCCCCTCGAAATCGCGCAGATTGACGTCGTTGCCGAGCGTCGCGCCGACCGCCTTGCCATGCGTGTCGGCGACCAGCACCACCTCGGGCTCCGGGTTGTTCCAGGTCGAGTCGGAGCGGACGCCGACCGGCATCCCCCAGCCCACCGTCGACAGGACCGGCGACTTGGTGAAGATTTCCGCATCCGGACCGATCGCGACCTCCAGATATTGCGACCACAGCCCCTCGGCGATCAGCGCGTCCTTCAGCTGCGCCGCCTCCGGAGAGCCGGGCACGACCGAGCGGATATTGCCGCCGAGGGCAGCTTCCAGCGTGCCGCGAAGCCCAGCCGCCTTGGCATGGTCGCCCCGCGCGCGCTCCTCGATCACGCGTTCCAGCGCGGACACGGCAAAGGTCACGCCCGCCGCCTTCACGCATTGCAGGTCGATCGGCGACAACAGACGGTTGGCCGCGCCGTGTTCGGGCGACAGGTTCAGCTCGGCCAGCTCACCCAGCGCCTCGCCTTGCGACGCCTCGACCGTTCCGCCCGCCAACAACGCGGAGACGGTGGGGGCCACGCGGCTCATGTCATAGACCTGGCCCTTCTCGACCAGGATGGGGCAAGGCCCCTCGCCACGGTCGATCCGACCGACAAAGCGCCCATCGCGCCAATCGTCGGGCAAAGCGCCCATCAGGTCGGTAAGATTGCTGGCCATAATTCCTCTCCGCAGATTTGTTAGCGGTATCGATTGCTGCCGGGTTGAGGTCAAGAGGCGCCGAACGGGTCACCTCGACCCAAACCGCCTGCGATCGGCCGTACATTCCCGTCCGACGGGCTTTGGCCAACACGGGCGCATGCGCATTTCATGGATACCGCCCCCGATTGCGGAGTGTGACGGGGATGCGAGCCCGCGCATGTCGAGGCGTGGGCCGACCGGCCGGACGGCGAAATCCGTCCGGCCGGTCGCCGTCATCAGTGGTTGTCGCGCGGCAGGCCCTGGGTCTGGGCGATACGCTGATACTTCTCCGCCCCCTCCAGGATCGCGCCGGTCGACATCTGGCCGACCACCGAGCGTTGGATTTCCTGCCACGGGGTCTGCGACGCGGGGTATTTGTACCCGCCCGCCGCCGCCAGCGTCTTGCGACGCTCGGCCAGCTCTTCCTCGGAGATGAGGATGTTGGCGCTGCCGGTGTTCAGGTCGATGCGGACCCGGTCGCCGGTCTGGATCAGCGCCAGGCCGCCCATCGCCGCCGCTTCCGGGCTGGCGTTCAGGATCGAGGGCGAGCCCGACGTACCCGACTGGCGCCCGTCGCCGATGCAGGGCAGCGAGTGCACGCCCTCGGTGATGAGATAGGCGGGCGGACGCATGTTGACGACTTCGGCCGCACCCGGATAGCCGATCGGCCCGGCGCCGCGCATGAACAGCAGCGTTTCTGGAGTAATGCCGGTCGCGGGATCGTCGATCCGGTGGTGATAATCCTCCGGCCCGTCGAACACGACCGCCGGGCCTTCAAAGGCGTTCAGGTCGTCGGGATTGGACAGGTAACGCTCGCGGAACTCGGGCGAGATCACGCTGGTCTTCATGATCGCGGCGTCGAACAGGTTGCCCGACAGGACGATGAAGCCCGCTTCCTCCACCAGCGGCTGGGCGAAGGGACGGATGACCTTTTCGTCCTCGATCGCGACGCCGCGGCAATTCGCGCCCATGGTCTTGCCATTGACGGTCATCGCGTCCTCGTGGATCAGGCCCTGCTCGATCAGCTGGTTGACCACGGCGGGCACGCCGCCCGCACGATAATAATCCTCGCCCAGATACTCGCCCGCAGGCTGCAGGTTCACGAGTAGCGGGATCTTATGCCCTTCGCTCTCCCAGTCCTGCACCGGCAGGTCGACCCCGATGTGGCGCGCGATGGCCGCCAGGTGGATCGGTGCGTTGGTCGAGCCGCCGATCGCCGAGTTGACCTTGATCGCGTTGTGGAACGCGTCCTTGGTCAGGATGTCGGAGGGCTTCAGATCCTCATTGACCATCTCGACGATGCGCTTGCCGGTCAGATAGGCGACTTCCTGGCGATCGCGGTACGGCGCGGGAATCGCGGCCGAGCCGGGCAGCGACATGCCCAGCGCTTCGGCCAGCGAGTTCATCGTGGTCGCGGTGCCCATGGTGTTGCAATAGCCGGTCGAGGGGGCCGACGATGCGACCAGGCGGATGAACTCCGCATCGTCGATCTCGCCCGCCGCCAGCATCTGGCGCGCCTTCCACACGATGGTGCCCGATCCGGTGCGCTCGCCCTTGTGCCAGCCGTTCAGCATCGGTCCGACCGACAGCGCTATCGCCGGGATGTTGACCGTCGCGGCCGCCATCAGCATCGCCGGGGTCGTCTTGTCGCAACCGATGGTCAGCACGACGCCGTCGAGCGGATAGCCGTACAGCACCTCGACCAGGCCCAGATAGGACAGATTGCGGTCCAGACCGGCGGTCGGACGCTTGCCGGTTTCCTGGATCGGGTGGACCGGGAATTCCAGGACGATGCCGCCCATTTCGCGCACGCCCTCGCGCACCCGCTCCGCCAGCACCAGATGATGACGGTTGCAGGGGCTCAGGTCGGAGCCGCTCTGCGCGATGCCGATGATCGGCTTGCCCGACTGAAGCTCCTCCAGCGACAGGCCGAAGTTCAGGTAACGCTCCAGATAGAGCGCCGTCATGTCGATATTGTCGGGATTGTCGAACCAGGCGCGGCTACGCAGCTTCTGGGTGGGCGTGTCGGTCATGTCAGGCTTTCAGGTCAGCGGGCGATGGAGAAACGATAGATCATGGTATGCCGGTAAGGCTTACCCGGATCGACGCGGGGGGAAACGAAGGACGGCTTGTTGGGCGAGTCGGGGAATTTCTGCGGCTCGAGCGCGATGCCGTCGCCCATGCGGTACAGATGGCCCTTCTTGCCGACATAGGTGCCGTCGAGGAAGTTGCCGGTATAGAATTGCACGCCCGGCTCGGTCGACAGCACTTCCATCACGCGGCCCGAGGCGGGGTCCTCCAGCCGTGCGGCCAGCTGCGGCGTGGCGGTCAGCCCCTTGTCGAGCGCGAAATTATGGTCGTAGCCCTGGCCGTAGCGGATCTGCTGGTCGTTGCCGTCGCGAATGCCGTCCGCGACGACGCGGCCAGCGCGGAAGTCGAACACCGTGCCCGCCACCGGCTTCAGCTCGCCGGTCGGGATCAGCTTGGCGTCAACCGGCGTGAAGGCGGTGGCCGGGATGGTCAGCTTGTGGAAGGTCGCACCCAGCGGCGAGCCTTCGCCGTTCAGGTTCCAGATGCCGTGGTTCGTCATGTTGATCACGGTCGGCTTGTCGGTCTTCGCCTCGAACGCGATGGTCAGCGACCCCGCCTCGTCCAGCGAATAGGTGACGGTGGCGTCGACCTTGCCGGGATAGCCCTGGTCACCGTCCGGGCTGGTCAGCGCCAGCACCACGCTGGCGGTGGGGCCGTCCTTCATCGACACAATCTTCCACAGATGCTTGTCGAAGCCCTTGGCCCCGCCGTGGAGCGAGTTGACCTTGTCGTTCAGCGGCAGCTGATAGCTCTGGCCGTCGAGCGAGAAGCGGCCACCCGCGATGCGGTTGGCGAAGCGGCCGACCGTGACCCCGAAGAAGTTCGGATGGTTCACATAATCCTCGGCCTTGTCATAGCCGAGCAGGACATCGGCGAACTTGCCGTTGCGGTCGGGCGCCATCAGCGACTGCAGAGTCGCGCCGTAAGTCAGGACGCGCGCCGACAGCCCGGCCTTGTTGGTCAGGGTCACCGTTTCGATGGCGCCGCCGTCGGCCGAATAGCCTGCGGGCGCGCGCTTTGCCTCGCTCGCCAGAGCGGCCGTGGAAGTCATTGCGGAGGTTACCGCTACCAAAGTAAGAAAGCTCTTGATTGACGCCATCGACATGCCTCACCCTTTCGTCGCCAGACGCCATTGACGCGCCTTTTGCGTCACTATAGTCAGACAAAATATCAGGAGCAAGCCGGTCAACGAACATCTTTTGATGATGATCGCCGGCGCAAAGGAGAGGATTGCAATGGCCGCACCACCCGTCACGTCCCGTGCCAACGGCGCAACGCCTGTCGGGGGGAAGGCGGCGAATTACGGGTCCGCCCTGACTCTCCTCGCCAGCCTGTTCTTCATGTGGGGCTTCATCACCGTCATCAACAACGTGTTGCTGCCGCATCTGCGTTCGGTGTTCGAGCTTGATTATGCCCAGACGACCCTGATCGAGTCGGTCTGGTTCATTGCCTATTTCTTCGCCTCCATCCCCTCGGCCAAGCTGATCGAGCGGGTCGGCTATCAGAAGTCGATCGTGATCGGCCTGCTCATCATGGCGGCCGGTGCGCTGGGCATGACGCTGGCCGCCAGCCTGCCGTCCTACGGCGTGACGCTGGTCATGCTGTTCGTCATCGCCAGCGGCATCACGCTGCTCCAGGTGGCGGCCAATCCGTATGTGACGGTCATCGGCCCGCCGGAAACCGGCTCGTCGCGGCTCAACCTGGTGCAGGCGTTCAACTCGCTGGGCACCACGCTGGCGCCGCTGTTCGCCGGCTATCTGATCCTCGGCCGCAGCCGCAGCGGCACCGCCGAGGCGGGGGCGACGCTGACCCAGGCGCAGCGTTATGCCGACGCCCAGTCGGTGATCCTGCCCTATGTCCTGGTCGCGATCGTGCTCGTCGTGCTGGCGGTGGTCATCGCCCGCTTCCCGCTGCCCGCGCTGGGTTCGTCGACGCAGCGCGCCGCCAAGGCCGAGCGCAAGCAGCATTCGCTGTGGAAGCATCGCAATCTGACGCTCGGTATCCCGACGATGATCGCCTATCTGCTCGCGGAGATCGGCGTCGCCAATCTGTTCGTGAACTTCGTGTCGCAGCCCAATATCGCGGCCGTCACCCACGAACAGGCGTCGCGTTACCTGTCGCTGCTGTGGGGCGGCATGATGGTCGGGCGTTTCGTCGGCAGCTTCGTGATGCAGAAGATCGCGCCGGAACGCGTGCTGACCGTCTTCGCCTTCGGCGCGCTGGTCGTCGTTGCGATCGCCACCTTCACCACGGGTCCGATGGCGATGTGGGCGCTGATCGCGGTGGGCCTGTTCCACTCAATCATGTTCCCGACCATCTTCACCCTCGCCATCCGTGGCCTGGGCCCGCTGACCGAGGAAGGTTCGGGGCTGATGATTATGGCGATCGCGGGCGGCGCGCTCGTCGTCGTGCAGGGCTGGCTGGCCGATCATTACGGCCTTCAGAACTCGTTCTTCCTGACCATGGCCTGCGAAGTCGTCGTGCTCGCCTATGCGCTGTGGGGGTCGAAGCCCGCCAATATCTTCCCGGACGACACCGCCGCCTGATCCGCGGCCACAGAAAACGCAAAATGAGGGGCGGTGCCGCGAGGTGCCGCCCCTTTTTGCGTGAGAAGCACCCCGGGGTTTCGTTCCTGCCATGGCTCTGGTAATGTTACACCGTAACACGAACAATCGAAGACGACAGTCATGACGCCGACGGCCGATACCGCCCCGCTCCCGCCGCCCCCCGCCCTTCCCGATCATGTCCGCATCGACCGCGATTCGACCGTGCTGGCGACGATCGACCAGCCACAGGTGACGCTGGCGGTCTGGGAGCGGACATCGCCGATCCCCGCGCCCGACCTGACCGATTTCCCGACGATCCGGTTCGCGGCGGTGACGTCCTCGGTGGCGGCGGGTATCCGCGAGGCGCTGACGGCCCTGTCCCCCGAGCCCTGGCACGACACGCTGGCCGCCGACGTGGCGCATCTGGCGGCGCTCTATGCGACCTGGACCGGCGAGGAACGGGTGGAGGTGCGGATCGAACGCGTCACCGGCAATGGCTGCTGGAAATTCCACGCCGATTATGTCGGGCTGCGGCTCATCACCACCTATTGCGGGCAGGCGACCCAGTGGCTGCCGCAGGGCGCGACCGATGACGCCACCCTCCGCGCGCTGTCGGCGGGCGATGTCGGCCTGTTCAAGGGGCGCGAGCGCGCGGGCGACCGGGCGATCATCCATCGCTCGCCGCCGATCGCGGGCACCGGCGAGGATCGGCTGCTGCTGGTCATCGATGCCCCCTGGCCGGAGGAGGAGGCATGACCAGCCTAGCCCTGCCCCGTGACGCCATGCGGACGACCACGCCACCCATCGCCGCCGCCGCCCGGCTGGCCAGCATCGATGCGGTGCGCGGGCTGGTCATGGTCATCATGCTGCTCGACCATGTGCGCGATACGCTGGGCACGCATTGGGTGGTCGGCGATCCGATGGACGCGCGCCTGGTCGCGCCTACCCTGTTCTTCGGCCGAACGCTGGCCTCGCTCTGCGCGCCGACCTTCATCGCGCTGACCGGCTTATCGGCCTGGCTCTATGGCCAGACGCACAGCCGTGCGGAGACGAGCCGTTTCCTGCTGACCCGCGGCCTGTTCCTGATGCTGCTGGAGGTGACGCTGGTCGGCTTTGCCTGGTCGGCGCAGTTTCCGCCCCAGACGCTCTGGTTGCAGGTCATCTGGGCGATCGGCGTGTGCATGATCGCGCTCGCCGGGCTGATCCATCTGCCGCGCTGGGGCGTGGCGGCGATCGGGGTGGCGATCGTCGCCGGGCACAACCTGCTCGACCCCATCACCTTTTCGCCCGACAGTCCGTGGTTCAAGCCCTGGGCGCTGATCCACAAGCGCAGCGCGTTCGAATGGATGGGGATCACCATCAAGACGACCTACCCGGTACTGCCCTGGATCGGTGTCATCGCGCTGGGTTACGCGATCGGCCCCTGGTTCACCCGCCCGGCCGAGGAGCGACGGCGCAGGCTGACCATGCTCGGGCTGGGCCTGATCCTGGGCTTCGTCCTGTTGCGCACGGTCAACGGCTATGGCGACGCCCATTGGGCGCCGGTGCCGGGCGATGGCTTGCGCAGCGTCATGAGCTTTGTCGCGCTGACCAAATATCCGCCGTCCCTGCTGTTCCTGATGCCGACACTGGGCGTGGCGGCACTGCTGCTCGCGCTGTTCGAGGGGCGGAGCGGGTCGGTTTCGCGCAAGCTGGCGGTGATGGGCGGCGCGCCGATGGCCTTCTACCTGCTCCACCTCTATGTGCTGCGCGCGCTGTATCTGGGCGCGGTGGCGATCTGGGGCACCAATCAGGGGCAGGTGTTCGGCCTGCCTTCGGTCGGGGCGATGTGGCTGGTTTATCTGCTGCTGATCGTACCGCTCTATTACCCGACCCGGTGGTTCGCCGACTTGAAGCGCCGCCGCCGCGACCTGCGCTGGCTACGCTATTTCTAGAACCAGGTTCGGATGCCCAGAGCCAACGCCGCCCCGCCACCACCGGCGGGGCCGTAGCGGCGTTCCCAGTCGATCCCGACATAGGGCGCAAACTCGCGCGCGATCTCGTAGCGTAGGCGCAGGCCCAGCTCCAGGCTGGAGACACCCGCCGCGATCCGCTGATCGGGCACGTCCTGCGCGGCGAAGTTCACCTCCAGACGTGGTTGCAGGATCGCGCGCTGGGTAATCCGCTGGTCGACCCAGGCCTCGGTACGGGCCAGCACCTCGCCCTTGTCCGAGAGGAACAGCGCCCCCTCGACATCGAACCAATAGGGGGCCAGCCCCTCGACCCCGACCACCGCATAGGTCCGCCGTGCGGCCCTGCCTACATCCTGCCGCACGCCCGCTTGCAGGTTCCAATAGGGGTCGATCGCGCGCGCATAGAGCGCCTGCACCTCCGCCGTGCCGATCCTGTCGCCGAACGTCCCTTCGCCCTCGCTCTTGACGACCAGCCGGTGGATGTCGCCGCCGAACCAGCCCTCCCCATCCCAGCGATAGCCGTCGCGCCCGTCGCGGATCTGCACCTCGGCCAGATTGAACAGGACCTGCGAGAAGCGCATGCCGCCATGCTCCATCCGCATCTGCCGATCGGCGGCGGCCATGGCGGCGGGGTCGTAGAAACGGTCGGCGGCGCGGTCGCGCGGGATCGGGGGCGGCAGGGCGTTACCGACCGGCCCCGGCGCCATCCCTGCCATCGCACCATGATCCATGGCCATGCCGGGCATCGCGCTGCGATCCATCGAAGCCTCCGCGCCCGGCGCGTCATGCGCTGGGGCGGCCGGCTTGCAATGCCCCATCGCCGCATGTTCGGGGGGGCAGGAGTCCACCGTCGTCGACATGGTCCCCATGCCCGGCATCGCGCCGTGATCCATGGTGGCGGACGCCTCGGTCGGCGTACAATGACCCATGGCGGCATGTTCGACCGAACACGCCGCCGCCCGGGGCTTGGTCGCCGCTTCGGTCTTGCGAAGCGCGCGTCGACGCTGCGCCGTTTTGCGGGCGGGCTTGGCCGGTTTCGCCTTCGGTTTCGTCGCAGGCGCCATGGTCATGCCAGGCATCGTCATGCCGGGCATCATGTCATGCTGATGCTGCGGTTCGGCGAGCAGAAGTGCGAACGCGATCATGCCGCCGTTCCCTTGTCCGCGTCCCGCCGGACGGTGACGACCTGCATCATGCCCGCATGCATGTGATAGAGCATGTGACAGTGGAACGCCCAGTCGCCCTCGGCATCCGCCGTCAGGTCGAAGGTCACGGTGCCGCCCGGTGCGACATTGACCGTATGCTTGCGCGGGGCATGATCGCCATGCCCCGTCACCAGCTCGAAGAAATGGCCGTGCAGATGGATGGGATGCGCCATCATCGTGTCGTTGACCAAGGTGACGCGCACCCGCTCGCCCAGCCGGAACGGGATCGGCGCGGTCACGGCGTTCAGCTTCACCCCGTCGAACGCCCACATATAGCGTTCCATATTGCCGGTCAGATGGATGGTCAGCGCGCGCGAAGGGGTGCGGGTATCGGGATTGACCTTCACGCTCATCAGGTCGCGATAGGTCAGGACGCGGTGACCGACATCGGCCAGCCCCTGCGGCGGCTCGCCCGTGCGGTCGACCGGCATCGGCGCGACCGTCTGGACGACGGGCGTGCGCGGCAGGCCGGGGGCGTTGGCGAAGTCGCGCATCCTATGGCTCATCTGGCCGTGATCCATCGGGACCGCAGCACCGGGCTGGCAATGCCCCATCGCGGCATGTTCGGGCGAACAGCCGCCCGCCGTGGCGCCGTGGTCCATGCCGCCCATCCCCATATCCTTCATCGTCGCCAGCGGCCGGGGGCGCAGCGCCGGGACAGGCGTGACCATCCCCATCCGGGGGGCCAGCGTGCCCCGCGCCATGCCCGATCGATCCCATGCCTCGGCGACCAGCGTATAGGCGCGGTCCTGGGTCGGCGTGACGATCAGGTCATAGGTCTCGGCGACCGCGATCTGAAGCTCGTCGACCGTCACTGGCCGCACATCCTGCCCATCGGCCTGCACGACGGTCAGCGTCAGGCCGGGGATACGAAGGTTGAAATTGGTCATCGCCGACGCGTTCACCACTCGCAGTCGCACCCGCTCCCCGGGCGAGAACAGCCCGGTCCAATTGTCCGCCGGACCATGGCCGTTGACCAGATAGCGATAGGTCGACCCCGTCACGTCGGACACGTCGCTGGGGTCCATCCGCATCTGCCCCCAGTCCAGCCGCTCGCGCAAGGGCTGGTCCCTGCCCGCCAGCAATCCGGCCAGCGTCTGCTTCTGATAGTTGAAATAGCCGCCCTGCAGCTTCAACCGGCGAAAGATCGCATGGGGGTGGAGCGGACTGTGATCGGACAGCAGCACCACATGCTCGCGATCCGACGCGATGGGATCGGCCCCGGTGGGATCGATTACGATCGGGCCATACAGCCCCTCCTGCTCCTGAAGCCCCGAATGGCTGTGGTACCAATAGGTCCCGGCCTGCACGACGGGGAATTCATAGGTGAAGCGGCCGCCCGCCGGAATGCCCGGAAAGCTGATCCCCGGCACCCCGTCCATCTGAAAGGGCAGCAGCAACCCGTGCCAGTGGATCGAGCTTTCCTCGTCCAGCGCATTGACCACGGTGATCCGCGCCCGCTGCCCCTCGCGCAGTCGGATCAGCGGCGCGGGGGCCGATCCGTTGATGCCGATCGCATGATAGGGCTTGCCGTCGATCATCATGTGCTGGCGCGCGATGGTCAGGGTGATGTCGGGGCCGATCAGCTCAACGCGCGGCGTGACACCATGCTGCTGTGCCCAGGTAGGCATGGCGGCAAGAGTGGTCAGGCCGACGCCCCCGGCCAGAAGGTCACGGCGGCGTATCGCGGTCGTCGGGTCGATCATGCCCCCTTATACGCATGGGGGCCGCCCTCCCCTCACCCGGCCCCTAACCCGGTCTGGTCGCGCAAGGCGGCGCGCGCCCGGCGGATGCGCAGTTCGACGGCCTTGACGCTCACGCCGAGCGCCTCCGCCGCCTCGGCCTGACTCAGCCCCTCGACCGCGCAGAGGATCAATGGCTCGCGCAACGCCGTGGGCAAGGCGTCGAGCGCGGCCAGCGTATGCGCCAGCGAATCCCGCTCGATCGCCGCCGCCTCGCCCCCGATCCGATCGTCGGCCACCTCGGCCGCCGCCTCAACCGGCAGCACCCGCGCCAGCATTGCGCGCACCCGCCGCCGCCGCGCCCAGTCGCGGCATTTGTTGAGCGCGATCCGGCTGAGCCAGGCGCGCAGGCTCCGTGTCTCGTCGAACCGGCCCAGCGCGCCATGCGCCGCGACGAAGCTCTCCTGCACCAAATCCAGCGCCTCGTCGGCATCGCGGACCTGCGCCAGGATCAGGCGATAGAGCGCCGCCTTGTGCCGCGTGACGATCGCGGCATAGGCGCCCGGCCGCCCGCCTCTGGCCAGCGCGACCAGATCGCCATCGGCCAGCCCCGCCAGATCGCGCTCCCCCACGTGCCCGATTATCGGCCTGTGTCGGTCAGCTTGGCCGCCACCAGCCGATCGAAGGTCGCCGCCTGATCGGGGCGAAGGGCCGCCCGCATCGCAAAGACATGCGCCAGCGTCGCCTTTTGCAGCTCGCCCATGCTGTGATGCACCGCGTCGATGGCTTGCGTGACCTGCGGGCCGTCACGGTGCTCCGCCTCGATCGCGGCGGCCAGCCGGGCATTATCGCCCCGAAGCCGCGCCTCCAGCTCGGCGCGTCGCACCGCGAACTGCGCCTCCAGCCGGTCGAGCGCGACGGCCTGCTTCGGATCGAGCGCGATGTCGCGGTGGATCAACACATGGATGTCGCTGGCCTGCGGCTCGGCGGGCATCAGCAACCGGCACCCGATCGCCACCCCGGCGAGCGCCGCGACGAACGCGATCACCAGCGTCAGCAGATGCCGCCGCCCCGATTTGCCAATCACCCCGCTCATCGGCCGAGCAACAGCGTCGAGGGCGCCAGGCCCGCATCGAGCGCGACGACGGCGACCGGCCGCTCCCGCGCCTCGATCCGCCCCGCGACCGCTCCGCCCCCGACGATCCCCAGCATCAGCGCCGCGCCACCCGCCAGCACCAGCCCGCGGGGCGACAGGCCGCCCGCTTCCGAAGACCCGACATCGATCGCGGTCGCAACGCGTTGCTCCAACCCATCCAGGGATGCGGGCGGACGAATATGCGCCAATCGGGCGAGATCGCGGTCGAACGGGTCGGTCATCATCAAACCCTTACGCAAAAACGGTGGCCACCCCTCACGAGGCGGATAGGATCAGAATATGGACATGGCCACGCTTCGCAACATCGGTGCCTTCGCGCCCCTCTTGGCTGAACCGGATTTCACGGCGGGCGCGTGGACCGAACCCCAGCGATCCGCCGAAGGCGTCATGACGATGGCCTGGTTCCGCTTGTCCGAACCCGCCGCCGCCTTCGTCACCGCGATCGCCAGCGAGGATGTGGCCGCCCATTATCTCAGGCCCGTGGACGACGAAGCCCGTTCCACGGCCATGCACATGATCGAGCACCCTTCCGCCCTCGCCAATGCGAGCGTCGGACAGATCGGCTGGATCCTGACATATCTGCTGCGGGCCGATCGGTTCGTGGAGGGATCGCTGGCCCAGGCATTCGACACCGGCCTGATGCGCGCCATCGCCGACCGCGCCGTCATTCTGAGCGAAAGGGCCTGAAAACCAAAAACCCCGCTAAGCTTGCGCCTAGCGGGGTTTTCGATGGTGGGCGTGGCAAGGATTGAACTTGCGACCCCTGCGATGTCAACACAGTGCTCTACCACTGAGCTACACGCCCGCCGGAGGCCGGGCAATTAGCAGTTTCGGCGGGGCTGGCAAGCCCTAAATCGCGCCGTCGGCCGATTCTTTTGCAAAAAGTCGGTCCACCTCCATCACCAGGTCGCGCAGGTGGAAGGGTTTGGACAGGACGCGAGCGTTGGGAACCGCCTGCCCGGCCTTCAGCGTGACCGCCGCAAAGCCGGTGATGAACATCACGCGCAGGTCGGGCACCAGCGAGGCGGCGCGTTGCGCCAGCTCGATACCGTCCATCTCGGGCATGACGATATCGGTCAGCAGCAGGTCGAAATGTTCGCTCTCCAATAAAGGCATCGCCGCCGTGCCCCGATCGACCGCCGTCACCCGGTAGCCGGATCGCGTCAGCGCCCGTGTCAGATATTCGCGCATGACCTCGTCGTCTTCGGCCAGCAGGATATGGAACATCGCGTCATCCCGATTCATGTCGAAGGCCAGCTTAGCGGCGGGGCGGTTAAGATTTCCAGACCATTGCCCGCATCCGATTGCCGCCATAGGATTGGCGCTAATGGCCAGCCCGAGCTTCGGCGCATCCTTTCAGAGCTTTGGCGATCCGGTGCCCCTGGGCCCGGTGGTGATCTCGGTGCCGCATGGCGGGCGCGCCTATCCGCCGGAGATGGTCGCGGCGCTGCGCGTGCCCGTCGCCGCCGTGATGGGGCTGGAGGACCGGCTGATCGACCAGGTCGGCCTGGCCGCGCATGAGGGCGAGCCGATGCTGGTCCAGACCACCCCGCGCGCCTGGATCGACCTGAACCGCGACGAGCGCGAGCGCGATCCGCTGATCGACGAAGGCGCGCGGATGGCACCACGCGCGTCCGCCAAGCTGCGCAGCGGGCTGGGCCTGGTGCCGCGCCGGGTGGCGGGGCATGGCGATATCTGGACGCGACGCTTCACCGATGGGGAGATCGTGGCGCGGATCGAGACGGATCATCGCCCCTACCATCATGCGCTGGCCGAGCGGCTGGCGGCGGCGCGAGCTCGGTTCGGGGTGGCGGTGCTGCTCGACCTGCATTCGATGCCGCCGCTGGGGGCACCAGGGCTGGTGCCCCGCATCGTCATCGGCGACCGGCATGGCACGACAGCCGCCACCCGCTTCGTCCGGCGGATCGAGGTTGAGGCGCGCGAGAGCGGTTTCGCCGTGACCCGCAACGCGCCCTATGCCGGGGGACATATCGTGGAGCGGCATGGCGATCCCCGACGGGGCGTGCACGCGATCCAGCTGGAGCTCGACCGCTCGCTGTATCTGGATGCCGCGCTGGAGGCGCCGGGGCCGGGCTTCGACGCGACGGTCGCGCTGGTGCGTCGCATCCTGTCCGCCCTGACCGCCGAAGCGCTGGGCCAGCCAAAGGCGATGGCCGCCGAATGAAAAAAACCGCCTCGCGCAAGGGGGAAGAGCGCGAGGCGGCCAAGGTTCAGGGAGGAGACACGCTGAAAGCGTGTCGCACGACACCGCGAAAGGGGGGACACGATGTCGTACTGGTATAAATAAGAAGGGGCCTATTTGGTTCAACCCCCGCCCCCGCAATTCGTCATTTTTTCGTAACGGGTGGTGGCGGGACGGGCATGCCGCCGCGCTGTGAGCGTCAGACGGTGGCGCGCAATACACCCGCTGTCTGCAATTGCCCATTTGCCGACATCCGGGCCGCATGGCAGATTGTTCGTTATGTCCCTCGCACTCGCTCTGCTCGCCTCTGCCGCTCAAGTCACGACCGGCTCCTCGACAGACACGATGGACTTCTCTCGTAGCTATGTCGTGCGGATCGCCACGGATCGTGGACAATGCACGTTTTTCATGACTGATGCCGGGGAGGACGCCGACCAGCTAACCGAGACGTTGCGGCAAAGCTACAAAGCATCCGCTGGGATTGAGATACTGACGGATCGTAACACGCCCCGCCGATGCGTCACCAAGGCGCAGAAAGCGGTCAAGCGAGCTGGCCTCTCTCTGTTTCGTGTCCGCCGGGGCACGGACGCGGATCGCTCGCCGGGCATCCCGTAAGGTCTGCTATCTACCCATTCCTGCCGTCTACGCTCGTTCAGAAATGCGGCAACGGACGGCGATCTGCGCAATCAACAGAGTATGTTCCATCGGTAAGCCCAAGGACGGGCTTACCCCCGACGCAAGCTCATCCGCGTCAGCACGCCGTCGCGCAGCAGGAAATGGTGGCGCAGCGCCGCCGCGACATGGATCGCGACCAGCACCAGCATCGCCCAACCAAGAATCTCGTGCGCCTCGTGCCCGACCCCGGCGGCGGCTTTGCCGATGGGGAGTGGCGGCACGTCGAACAGGCCGAACCAGCTGACCGGGCGCGGCACGGCGCGGCCCGAGCCCATCGCCCAGCCGGTCAGCGGCATGGCGATCATCAGAAAATACAAGATCATGTGTAGCGCATGGGCGCTCCCGCGTGCCCAGGCCGGGATTTCGGCGGGCAGCGGCGGCGGGCGATGCCCCAGACGCCAGACGATCCGTGCCACCGTCAGCGCCAGCACGGTCAGGCCGATCGCCATGTGCAGCGGGATGGTGCCCTTGAGCAGGCTCTCATGGAGCAGCCCGATGGCAAGGTTCGCCACGACCAGGCCTGCGATCGTCCAGTGAAAGACGATCGCGACCCGGCTGTAGCGCGGACTGGAGGAAAGGACCGGCCCGCGCATCGGGATCAGCCGACCGGCTGAAGCTGCGGCTGCGGCATCTTGCCCAGCTGCGCCTGACGGGCGAAGATGTCGCGCATCAGCGAGAGCGAGAAGAGGTGCGCATAGAGCAGCGGCAACATGCCCGACTGGCTCATCTTGCGCAGCTGATCGCCGCGCAGGTCGACCAGCTTTTCCTCGTTGACCATCTGGAAGCCGCGATAGACGAAGGGCTGGTCCGCGCCGTCCGGCTGGATCGAGACTTCGCCGTCCATCAGCAGACCCATTTCGCCCAGTTCCTTCATGAAGTTCTGGGTGCGGGCGCCCGCCTGTTCGAACGATTCGTTGAACTGGAGGATGTTCTTGGTCAGCTCGCTCGGCTGGTTGCCGTCGAACAGCGCATCGCCGTCGTCGAACGCACCGATCGTCGGCGAGGTCGGGTCGAAGCACAGCGACAGCTCTTCCGACTCGGGGCGCAGGCGCGCCAGCATATACGGATAGCGGCGGATATAGGCGGGGACGTAGAAGTTCGTCTCGGTCAGGCGGCCTTCGTCATCGACGAAGACGTTCACGCCCTCGTTCAGGCCCATCAGCGCCAGCGGGATCGGCTGGTCGCCGACCGAGAAGACGATCGGCATGAAACGCTGCACCAGCGGAAATTCGTCCACGGTCACGGGAATGGCGTGCTGGCCGACCAGGAAGGGCGCGGTCTCCTGCGGGCGAACCTTGTAGTTCGCATGAGCCTCGCTCGAAAGCGGCTCCAGGCCGTTGTAGAAAAGCGGAAGGGACGGCGCGCTCGCCATGATATTCTCCAAAAAACTCGATCCACGCGAGCCCCCCGGCCGCGTGTCCTGCGCCCGTGTCTATGGGCCTAGCGCCTCATGCGCAAGCGACGAGCTTGCCCGGATTGAACAGACCGTGCGGATCGAGCGCCGTCTTGATGGCGCGGATCGCCGCGACGCGTTCGGGCGACAGGCGGGCGAGTTCGTCGCGCTTCATCTGGCCGATGCCGTGTTCGGCCGAAATCGTGCCGCCCGCCGCCATCACCAGATCGTGGACGAAGCGGGTGATCGTCGCGGCATCCTCGGCATAGAAACGGTCGCGATCGGCGCTGGGGGCGGCGCGGACATGGAAATGGATATTGCCATCGCCCAGATGCCCGAAGCCCGAGGCATGGGTGCCGGGGAAGTGCGCGTCGCACGCCGCCGCCGCCTCGACCATGAAGCGCGGCATGGCGTCGACGGGCACCGCGATGTCGTGCTGCACCGCCGGACCCAGCGCCCGCTCGGCATCGGACAGCGAGTGGCGGAGCAGCCAGAAGGCCTCGGATTGCGCCTGCGACGCGGCGATCACCGCATCGGCGACCACGTCGTCCTCGATCGCGCGGGCCAGTTGCGCTTCCAGCATCGCGGTCGGATCGGCTTGTGCATCGCCGGTCACCGCCTCGATCAGGATATGCCAGGGGTACACGCCCTCCAGCGGCGAGCGAGCGCCGGGCAGATGCGCGACGGCGGCGGCCAGGCTTTCGGCGGGCATGATCTCGAAACTCTCGATCATGTCGGTCGCCGCCTGCAACCGGCGCAACAGGCTCAGGCCTGCCGCCGGATCGGCGAGCCCGACCCAGGCGGTCGCCGACCGCGCGATGCCGGGGGCGAGCCGCAGCGCGGCGGCGGTGACGATACCCAGCGTCCCCTCCGCGCCGATCAGCAACTGACCCAGATCATAGCCGCGATTGTCCTTCTTCAGCGCCGACAACCCGTCATAGAGCGATCCGTCGGGCAGCACCGCCTCCACGCCCAGCGTCAGCCCGCGCATCGTGCCGAAACGCAGCACCTGCGTACCCCCCGCATTGGTAGAGACGAGCCCGCCGACCGTGGCATTGCCCTTGGCCCCCAGCGTTAATGGAAAGCGCATCCCCTCCGCTTCGGCGGCGGCGTGCAGATCGGCGAGGATCACCCCCGCCTCGGCGACCACCATGCCCGCCTCCGCATCCACCCGGCGGATGCGATTCATCCGCCGGGTGGACAGGATCAGCGCCGATCCGTCGGCGGGCGGCGTTGCTCCGCCGACCATCGAGCTGTTCCCCCCTTGCGGCACCAACGGGACATGATGCTCGGCCGCCGCGCGCAGTACCGCCTGCACCTGGCCCGTGTCGGCCGGGGCGAGGATCGCGGGCGCATGGCCGGAAAAGCGTCGCCGCCAGTCGATTTCCCACGGCGCGATCAGCGCGGGGTCGGTAACGATGCCCTTGTCCCTCAATATGGGGCTCAGGGCCTGGAGCATTGCGGTCTGGGCGGGGGTCATCACGGGGGTCAGTTAGGTCAGGTTCATAAAGCGTTCAATCATCGACCCTATGAAGGGATCCCGCCGACATGCTGTCCCGCCATCGAAACCTGATCGCCATCGCCCTGATGACGCTGACGACGCCCGCCCTGCTGGGGGCGACCGACCGCTATGCCCGGGCCCAATATGCGCAGGTCATCATCCATGAGCGCGTCGTCATCCGCGTGCCCCGCGCCGCGCCGCCGCCCGCCACGCCAAACCGCTGGAAGGAGCGCAAAGGGCCGCGCTGCATCCCCGCCCAGCAACTGGCGGGCGCGCTTCCGGCCGAGGAAGGCGCGGTCGACATCGTACTGACCGGCGGCAAGCGTGTCCGCGCCCGGCTGATCCGCGCCTGTCGCCAGATCGATTATTATTCCAGCTTCTATATCCGCCCCGGGCCGGACGGCCAGATTTGCGCCGGACGCGACCCGATCCGCACGCGGGCGGGCCGCACCTGCGAGATCGAGCGGTTTCGTAGCCTGGTTCCGGTGCGCTGAACCGATCCCACTAACTGCGGCACCTCCAGCCATTCGATCGAATTGGAACGGGCCCTCGCCGCCAGCACGCCCCTCCCGCAGGCGAGTTTCAGGTCGGTCATGCCCCCGGCATGACCTAAACGATGCGGGGCATCGTTTACCTGCAACTGGGATGGGGGAGGGCATGCCACAAGCGATACTCTCGGTGAGACTCCTTGCCCTCCCCCGACCCCTCCCGCCTGCGGGAGGGGAGTAAGAAGGAAAGATGACGTCGAGGTTCCGTACGTATCGCCCCCTCCCCCATGTGGAAAACTTGACTTTCGCCGCCAAATCCGCAAGCGGCTAAGGCTGCTGGGCGCGTGCGGGGCGATTCCCATTCCGCACCAAATTCCGGAAAATTGCATGAGCTTTGCCGATCTCGGCCTCTCCGACGAACTTCTCAAGACGGTCACCGACGCCGGCTATACCGAGCCGACGCCGATTCAGGCCTCCGCCATCCCCTCCGTGCTGATGATGCGCGACATCATCGGCATCGCGCAGACGGGCACGGGCAAGACCGCCGCCTTCGTGCTGCCGATGATCGATATCCTGGCGCATGGCCGCAGCCGCGCACGGATGCCGCGCAGCCTGATCCTGGAGCCGACGCGCGAACTCGCCGCACAGGTCGCCGAGAATTTCGAGAAATACGGTGCCGGCCAGAAGCTCTCCATGGCGCTGCTGATCGGCGGCGTGTCGATGGGTGACCAGATCAAGGCGCTGGAAAAGGGCGTCGACGTGCTGATCGCGACGCCGGGCCGGTTGATGGACCTGTTCCAGCGCGGCAACATCCTGCTGACCGGCTGTTCGATGCTGGTCATCGACGAGGCCGACCGGATGCTCGACATGGGGTTCATCCCCGATATCGAGGAAATCTGCACCAAGCTGCCCAAGCAGCGCCAGACGCTGCTCTTCTCCGCGACCATGCCGCCGCCGATCAAGAAGCTGGCCGACAAGTTCCTGGAAAATCCCAAGACGATCGAGGTCGCGCGTCCCGCATCGACCAACATCAACATCACCCAGTTCGTGGTGCCGGTCGCACCCCAGTCGTTCGAGAAGCGCAAGCGCCTGCGCCAGCTGCTGGGGCAGGAAGAGGTTCGCACCGCGATCATCTTCTGCAACCGCAAGACGACGGTGCGCGAGCTGAACAAGTCGCTCAAGCAGCACGGCTTCCGCTCGGGCGAAATCCATGGCGACATGGAACAGCCGCAGCGCCTGGCCGAGCTGGAGCTCTTCAAGCGTGGCGACATCAACATCCTCGTCGCCTCGGACGTCGCGGCGCGCGGGCTGGACATAAAGGGCGTCAGCCACGTCTTCAACTTCGACGCGCCCTGGCACCCGGACGATTATGTCCACCGCATCGGCCGGACGGGGCGTGGCGGCGCGACCGGCACCGCCTATACCTTCGTCGCGCCGGATGACGCCGAGAATCTTGAGAATATCGAGAAGCTGACCGGCCAGAAGATCGACCGGCTCGAACTGCCCGCCCCGGCGGAAGAGGAGCGCCCTGCCCGGCGCACCCGCCGCGACCGTGCGCCCCGTCCGGTCGAGGTCGACGTCGAGGCCACTCCGGTGGCCGAAGCGGTCGAGGACGCGCCCCGCGCTCGCCCCGCTCGCAGCCGTCGCGAGGAACCACGCCGCGAGCAGGTTCAGCGCGAACAGCCTCGCCGGGAAGAACCGCGCGAGGCCCGTAACGACGACCGTCGTCGCGACCGTCGCCGCTCCCATCAGGATGAGACGCCCGATGACGGCAGCTGGAACGGCCCGATCCCGGACTTCCTGAAGGTCTCGTTCGGGATCTGACGCTGTCCATGCCGCTCGACATCATCAGCTTCGTCGAACCCCAGTCGCCAAGCGTCGCCAGCCCGTGCGTCAATGTCTGCACAATGGATAAGGCGACCGGCTGGTGCTTGGGCTGCGCGCGCACCATCCGCGAGATTTCGAACTGGAGCGCCAAACCTGCCGAGGAACGCCGCGCGATCCTGTCGGCGCTACCGTCCCGCAAGGCCGAACTGGCGGCGCGCCAAGGCTGAGGCCTTCCCTGACCCCGTTCAGCCTGAGCGAAGTCGAAGGCCAAGGGAAAAACCTCGCCGCGAGGGATTCCAGCCTAGCCGCGATGACGGCGCGTTAAACCAAGGAGAGCCCCTCCCCTTCAGGGGAGGGGTTGGGGTGGGGCCTCGCCACGGGCTGCACGCTTGCGGAGGCACCCCACCCCCGGCCCCTCCCCTGAAGGGGAGGGCTGAGTTCATCTCATGTCATCATGCTCTAGCCGCGATGAACCAGCGTGGCCTTCGACTTCGCTCAGGCGGAACGGAGGGCGGGATTGGGTGCGGGGTGTTCTTTAACGCCCCACAAACCGCCCCGGCCGCCGTTCGGTGACGGCGCGCACCCCTTCGGCAAAATCCTCGGTTCGCATCAGCTCGGCCTGCTCGGCCAGCTCATGGTCGGTCGCCGCCTCGACCAGCGCCCGCAACTCTCCGCGCAGCGTCCGCCGGGTCGATGCCACCGCCAGCGGTGCCGCCGCGGCGATCTCGTGCGCCAGGGCCAGCGCGGTCGCCTCCAGCGACTCCGCCGATACCAGCTGGTCGACCAGCCCCCAGCGCTCCGCTTCCTCACCCCGGATGCGCCGCCCGGTCAGCAGCATCATCGCCGCGCGCTGGCGACCGATCACCCGCTCCAGCACCGCCGAAATGCCGAAGCCCGGATGCAGCCCCAATTGTACGAAATTCGCCACGAAGCGCGCCTCGGGCGTGGCGACGCGGAAGTCGGCGACCAGCGCCAGCCCCAGTCCCGCGCCGACCGCCGCCCCCTGCACCGCTGCGACCACCGGCGTCGCCACCCCGAACAATCGCGCCGCCGCCATGTAGAACGGGCTGCGCGCACCGGGCAGCAAGGGGTCCGCAACCGGATTCGCATTGACCAGATCCGCGCCCGCACAAAATACCCGACCTTCCGATCGAAGCAGGATGGCGCGAATCGCGGGGTCCGAGTCCGCATCGTCGAACGCCTCCACCAATTGCGAAATGGTTCCCAGTCCCAGGTGATTATTCGGCGGATTCCGTAGCGTCAGGATCGCAACGGGCCCGTCATGGCGAATTTCGATAGTCATGACGTCCTATTAACCCGCCTTTCCCAAGATAGGCCAGCGCCATACCCGTTGCTCGAAAGGCACAGAAGCCGGACATAGTGCAGGCAAGCATCAATGGATGCTTGAGCCATGTCCCCAAACCGGATTAGGGAATGTGCATGTCAGGGTGACCGGCCGATAACAGGCGGCGCCTAGGCATCGGGAGCTTCACGGCTCCGTGCCGGGAGGGGATGCCGGGCGGCCTGTAAAACGGGCCGCCCTTTCCCCCTACGCCCGACCCATCCAAAGCGCCGGTGACGATGCGACGGAACCCGCCCGTCCGATGCGGATTGCTAGAGTCTGGACTCAGCGGCGGCCGACCGAAGCGATGGCCGCTCCTTCGGAGACATGGCGATGCCCGACACCATCCTGATTACCGGCGCGTCGGCCGGACTGGGCGCGGATTTCGCGCGGGCGCTGGCGAAAAAGCCGGTGACGTTGGTGCTGACCGCCAGGCGATCCGATCGGCTGGCGGCACTGGCGCAGGAACTGGGCGCGCGACCGGGGGTCGAGGTGCATGTCGTCTCCGCCGATCTGGGGCGGATCGATGGCGTGAAGGCCTTGCTCGACGGGGTCGCCGATCGGGGGCTGCGGATCGATACGCTCATCAACAATGCGGGCTATGGCGCGCTGGGCGAATTTGCCGACAGCGATCTTGCCACCCAGATGGGGATGATCGACCTCAACGTCCGGGCGCTGGTGACGCTGACCCACGCCCTGTTGCCGCCGATGCTGGCACGCGGCCGCGGGCAGGTGCTGAACGTCGCCTCGACCGCCGCCTTTCAACCCGGGCCCTATATGGCGGTCTATTATGCCAGCAAGGCGTTCGTGCTGCACTTCTCAGAGGCGCTGCACGAGGAGGTGAAGGGACGCGGCGTGACGGTGACGGCGCTGTGCCCGGGGCCGACGAAGACCGAGTTTGCCGATGTGGCAGGCATGGCGGAGACGCCGCTGTTCGAGCGCTTCGCGTCCGAATCCGAACAAGTGGTACGTGACGGCCTCGCCGCTTTGGAGCGGGGACAGGCGGTGATGGTGTCGGGGCTGCTCAACCGGCTGACCGCCGCCAGCACCCGGGTGGCGCCGCGCGGGGCGTTGCGGCGGGCGGTCGCCCGGCTTCAGAGTGGAAGAAAATAGGTTTGTTCGCGCGGAGGCGCGGAGGCGCCGGTCCAGCCGCAGGCTGCCTCCATTCTCCACGGCGCGGGTTCGTCTGCCGATCGATAGGGAGGGCGCCGGTCCGGCATATCCAGAGACCTCCGCGTCTCCGCGCCACCGTGCGAACCTATTAGGCCGTAGCGTGTGTTCGGCTCCCCCGCACGCTGTCAAAGGCGTAGAGCGCACAGCCCGTCCAGATCAGCGCGAAGGTGACGATGTGCACGGGCTTCAGCGGCTCGCCGAAGAGCAGCACGGCCTGCGCGAATTGCAGCGTCGGGGCGATATATTGCAGCAGGCCCAGCGTCGCGTAACGCATCCGCCGCGCCGCCGCCGCGAACATCAACAGCGGCGCGGCCGTGACCGCGCCGGCCAGGATCAGCAGCATGTCGAGATGCCGATCCACCCCGAACGCCGCCGTGCCGTTGCCGCTCGCCTGGAACAGCACGAACAAGGCAGGCCCTGCGAGCAGCAGCGTCTCGACCGTCAGGCCGCCCAGCGCGTCGATCGCCGCGATCTTGCGGACAAAGCCGTAGAAACCGAAGGACAAGGCCAGCGCCAGCGAAATGCCGATCGCGCCGCCACCGCTGATCGCCAGGACCGCGACACCCATGCCCGCAATACCGACCGCGATCGCCTGCCACCGCCGGATTCGCTCGCCCAGCAAGGCGACGCCCAGCCCGACATTGACCAGCGGATTGATGAAATAGCCGAGGCTTGCCTCCAGCACATGGTCGTTCTGGACCGCCCAGATATAGACCAGCCAGTTCACCGCGATCAGCGCCGCGCTGGCGCAGAGCAGCAACAGCGTCCGCCCCCGCGCCGCCGCCATGATGGCCTTGCCGCGCCTGGCGACCAGCACGATCACGGCCAGCAGCAGGAGCGACCACAAGATGCGATGCGCCAGCACCTGAAGCGCGGGCACGCCCTTCAACAGTTTGAGATAGAGCGGTAATATGCCCCAGCTGATATAGGCGCCGATGCCCAGCAACAGTCCGGTGCGCGCAGATGAAGCGGTTGTCATGCCGCCCCTGTTCACGCTTGGGATGCGGATGGCAAGCCGGGCGTCACCCGGCGACCATGCCCCTCACCTCGACCGCGCCGCCCAGATTGACGACCCGGCCTGACACCATGCCGGTGATCCGCACCGACGCGCCACGCTCGACGATGACGTCGCCCGCGAGCATGCCCTTGATGGTCGCATGGACGCCGGAAGCGACAAGGACGTCACCGCCGATCATCCCGCGCACCGTTCCGTCCGACGTCACTTCGAGCGATCCCGCCGTCATTCCGCGCATGGCATCCTCCTTGTATCGGGGATAGGACGCCGGGGGCGGGATTTGGTTCAAGGCGAGGGCGGGACGTGGCCTTCGACTTCGCTCAGGCTGAACGGGAATCAGGAATGTCCCCCGACAGCCATTCACGCTGAGCGAAGTCGAAGCGCACGCCACGCCCTCGCCCAGCGCACACCCTCAATCCGCGAACAGCATCACCGGCGTTTCCAGCAACCGCTTCAACGCCTGGACATAGCTCGCCGCATCATAGCCATCGACGACGCGGTGGTCGCAGCTGATCGACAGGTTCATCAGCTTGGCCCGCGCGATCGTCTCTCCGCCGCGCCCGTCGGAGCGGAAGACGGGGCGCTCGACGATGCGGTTGGGGCCGATGATCGCCACCTCCGGCCGGTTGATGACCGGCGTCGTCGCGATCCCGCCCAGCGGCCCGAGCGAGGTCAGGGTGATCGTGCCGCCGCCCATGTCGCCGCTGGCGATGCTGCCCGCGCGGGCGGCTTCGGCGAGGCGGCCGATCTCGGTCGCCAGCTGCCAGACGTTGCGGCTTTCGGCGTTGCGGATCACCGGCACCATCAGCCCGGCCGGGGTCTGGGTCGCCATGCCCATGTGCACCGCACCCGAACGATTCACCACGCCCGCCTCGTCATCATAGCGCGCGTTGAGCATCGGGAAGTCGGGCAGGGTCTTGCAGATCGCGACGATCAAGAGCGGCAGCATGGTCAGCTTGGGCCGGTTGCCCCGCCCGGCGTTCAACTGCGCGCGCGTCTCCTCCAGCGCGGTGACGTCGATTTCCTCGACATAGGTGAAGTGCGGGATGGCGCGCTTGGAGGCCGCCATGTTCTCGGCGATGCGACGACGCATCCCGATGACCCGCACCGCTTCGTCGGCGCGCGGCGCGCGGGCGGGGGTATAGCCCTGGCCCGAGCCGTAGCGCAGGAACGCGTCGAGGTCGGAATGGCGAACGCGGTCGCCCTCGGCGGGCTTCACGCTGGCGAGGTCGACGCCCAGATCCTGCGCGCGGGCGCGAACGGCGGGCGAGGCCAGCACCTTCTTCTCCTGCTCCCTCTCCCCTTGCTGGAGAGGGTCGGGGTGAGGGGTGGCCACGGGGGCAGCAGCTTGCGGCGCCCCCTCACCCCGGCCCTCTCCCACAGGGGGAGAGGGAGATTGCGCTTCTTCGACGCCGGGATTTTCGGCTTCGAGCACCGCCTCTTCCGTCGCGGGCGACACGGATTCCTCGACCGCATCCGTCTCGATCACCATCAGCGCCGATCCGATCGGCACCTGGTCGCCGACCTCGCCCGCCAGTTCGACGATCGTGCCGGACACGGGCGATTCCATCTCGACCGTCGCCTTGTCGGTCATCATGTCGGCGACCGACTGGTCCTCCTCGACGCGGTCGCCGAGCTTGACGTGCCACGCGACGATCTCGGCCTCGGAAATGCCTTCGCCGATATCGGGCAGGCGGAAGGTGAAACGAGCCATGTCAGGCGTCCTTCAGCAAAGTCTTGAGCGCCTGGCCGATACGGACCGGGCCGGGGAAATAGGCCCATTCCAGGCTGTGCGGATAGGGCGTGTCGAAGCCGGTCACGCGCGCGATCGGCGCTTCGAGGTGATAGAAACAACGTTCCTGGACCAATGCGGACAGCTCCGCGCCGTAACCGCCGGTGCGCGTCGCCTCATGCACGATCATGCAGCGGCCGGTCTTCTTGACCGATTCCTCGATCGCCTCGATGTCGAGGGGCACCAGCGTGCGCAGATCGATGATCTCGGCATCCACGCCCATCTCGGCGACCACGGCGGCGCAGACATGGACCATGGTGCCATAGCACAGGATCGTCACCGCCTCGCCCTCGCGCACCGTCGCCGCCTTGCCGAGCGGAATCTTGTAATAGCCGGTGGGCACCTCACCGCCGGGATGCTTGGACCAGTTTTCGGCCGGGCGATCCCAATGGCCGTTGAACGGGCCGTTATAGATGCGCTTGGGCTCGAAGAAGAGGACGGGGTCATTGTCCTCGATCGCGGCGATCAGCAGGCCCTTGGCGTCATAGGGCGTCGCGGGGATCACCGTCTTGATGCCCGAGACATGGGTGAAGATGCCCTCAGGGCTCTGGCTATGCGTCTGGCCGCCGAAGATGCCGCCGCCAAAGGGCGAGCGCACGGTGATGGGTGCTGTAAACTCGCCCGCCGAACGATAGCGCAGCCGCGCCGCCTCGCTGACCAGCTGGTCGAGCGCGGGGTAGATATAGTCGGCAAACTGGATTTCGGGGACGGGCCGCAGGCCGTACGCCCCCATGCCGACCGCGACGCCGATGATGCCGCATTCGGTGATCGGCGTGTCGAACACGCGGGTCTTGCCATATTTCTTCTGCAGGCCCGCCGTCGCGCGGAAGACGCCGCCGAAATAGCCGACATCCTCGCCCATCACGACCACATCCGGGTCGCGCGCCATGACCACGTCCATGGCGGAGTTGATCGCCTGGATCATGTTCATGCGGGTGGTTTCGCCCACGTCTTCGACAGTCTCGGTCATGATGTCGCTCACTGTCCCTCTCCCATCGGGAGAGGGAGGGAGGCGCAAAGCGCCGGAAGGGTGAGGGTGGGACGCACGGCGAGGACACCCTCACCCTCCCACTCGGCTGCGCCAAGCGGGCCCCTCCCTCTCCCGCTGGGAGAGGGAAAATTCACTTCCGCGCCCATGGCCGTCCGCTCGCTTCTTCCTCGTCGAGCATCTGCCGGCGCTGCTCGCGCAGATGCCAGGGCATTTCCTCGAACACGCCGTCGAACAGGCTGTCGAGCGGCTGGTGCAGGCCGTGGCCCAGGATGCCGTTCGCCTCGGCCGCCTTTTGCGCGGCGCGGACTTCCTCGGCGACTTCGCGGTCCTGCGCGGAGTGGCGCTCCTCGTCCCATTCGCCCAGTGCGATCAGATGGTCCTTCAACCGCCGGATCGGATCGCCCAGCGGCCACGCCGTCGGTTCACCCGCCGAGCGATACTGGGTGGGATCGTCGGAGGTGGAGTGCCCCTCGGTGCGATAGGTGAAATGCTCGATCAGCGTCGCGCCCTGATTGGTCCGTGCGCGCTCGGCGGCCCACTGCGTGGCGGCATAGACCGCCAGCGCGTCATTGCCGTCGACCCGAAGGCCCGCAATGCCATAGCCGATCGCGCGCGCGGCAAAGGTCGTCGCCTCTGCGCCCGCGAAACCGGAGAAGCTGGAGATCGCCCACTGGTTGTTGACGACGTTCATGACGACCGGCGCACGATAGACGGCGGCGAAGGTACAGGCCGAGTGGAAATCGCCCTCCGCCGTCGAACCCTCGCCGCACCAAACCGCGGCAATGCGGGTGTCGCCCTTGGCGGCCGAGGCCATCGCCCAGCCGACGGCTTGCGGATACTGCGTCGTCAGATTGCCCGAGATGGAGAAGAAACCAGCCTCTTTCGCGGAATACATGATGGGCAGCTGCTTGCCGCCCAGCCGATCCGCGCTGTTGGAATAGATCTGGTTCATCATGTCGGTAAGCGGCCAGTCGCGCGCGATCAGCAGCCCCTGCTGGCGGTACGAGGGGAAGCACATATCCTCATAATCCAGCGCATGGGCAGCGGCGACGGCGACCGCCTCCTCGCCCAGCGCCTTCATGTAGAAGCTGGTCTTGCCCTGGCGCTGCGCGCGGAACATGCGCTCGTCAAAGGCGCGGAGCAGGACCATGTGGCGCAGCATCCGGCGCAGGCGATCGGGCGAGAGCTTGGGGTCCCAGGGCCCGACCGCGCGGCCGTCATCGTCCAGCACGCGGACGAGCGTATAGCTGAGTTCATGGAAGCTGTCGGCGGGCGCGGCGGTGTCCGGGCGACGCTGCGCACCGGCGGGCGGAACCTCGACACCGGCAAAGTCGACCGCATCGCCCGGCCGGAATTTCGGCTCGGGGACGTGCAACTGCAACGGGGCCAGGTTGGCGCGCAAAATGCCCTCTGGCGGCACGGCCATGCTCTCTCCTCAACGCTTCGCCCGATTCATGCCGGGTCGTTGCTATCTTTCAACCGGATGACATTTTATTTCAAGCGCATTTTGGGGGCGTTGATCGGGTTAACGCGTCGATTGGTGGTGTTTATCCCGGCGTCTTGAACCGCCCTCACCCTTCCCACCCGCTGACGCGGGCGGGCCCCTTCCCTCTCCCAGTGGGAGAGGGAGGGAGGCGCGAAGCGCCGGAAGGGTGAGGGTGGTACGGCTTAATTCCCGGTAATCGTCACCTCGAACGGCACGACGGGATGCGGCGCTTCGTCGTAGAAATTGACGACCGGCGCATCGGCCCAGGCATAGCGCACGCGGACATCGCCGGGCTTCGCATCGGCCAGCCGCACCTCCGCGCCGTTCACCGTCGCATTCGCATAACGACAGGCGGACGCGTCACACAGCTCGAACCCGATCGGCGCGGCGGCGCTCCACACATGGAGCGCCCCCTGCACGCCGTTGAAGCGCAGCACCACCTCGCCTCCGGTGCGCGTCGCCGAGGCGATCATCGGCCCCGAGGCATTGGCGCGGTCGCCTGCCTCCAGATGCGCTTGCGCAAAGACCAGCCGCTTGGCGAGTTCGTTCTTGTCCGCCGGATGGATGTCGTTGCGCACGCCGATATCGACCGTGGTGGCGAGCGCCGCATGGGGATCGCGCAGAACCGCCAGACGCTGAGTCTCGCGCAGGGCCGCCCAGGCGCTGTTCTCGATCTTTACCGGCGGCGCGCCGAAATTCGCGAGCTGGACGATCAGGAAGGGCAGGTCCGGATTCTGGAACTGCCGCCGCCAGCCGGTCATCAGCGCGGCCAGCCGGTCGCCATAGCTGGCCAGCCCGACATCGGACTCGCCCTGATACCAGGCGACGCCCTTCAACCCGATCGGCCCCAGCGGCGCGATCATGCCATTGTACAGCGTGCCGAGCCCCGCATGGCTTTCCCAGGGGCTGCGCGGATAGCTCTGGTCGTTCGGCTTATAGACCGAATAGCGCCAGCCGGTGCCGAGCGGGATCGGCTGGCCGCCCGCGGGGGTGAACTGGATCTTGTCGGCGGGGCCGAACATGCCGCCCGGACCATAGGTGTCGCCAAGCGCCACCATGATCTCGTTATGCCCCTTCTTCAGCGCCGCGCGCGGCACGGTATAGCGCCGCCAGTCGCCCCAGCCGAAGGTCGCGCCGACCGGCACCCCGTTGATCCAGACCGTATCCAGCTCATCGATTCCGGCAAGTTCGATCACCCCGTCGCCCGTCGGCGCTTGGGCCAGGTCGAAGCCCTGCCGGAACCACACCAGCCCGTTATAGTCGGCGAGCGCGGGCACGCCCCATTCCTCCCACGGGCCGAATTTGGGCACCGGGGTCCAGCTCAGCCGGTCGGGCGCATTCCACGGCTCCTGCCCGCGCTTCGTCCCGCTTGCCTTGCGCCACCATTCGCCCCAGCGATCACCGAAGGCACGCAGCCCCGCCGCATGGTCGCGCGCATAGAGCGCCAGCAGGTCGACATCGGCGGCCAGCCCCGGCAGCTTGCGCGCGTCGGTCGTGTCGATCCAGGGCAGGATCTTGGTCCCGCCCCAGCTCGAATCGATCGCGCCCATCGGCACATTGGCCTTGGCCGCCATCTCCTTGACCATCAGATAGCAGGCGGCCGAAAAATCGCGCACGCTGGCGGGCGATGCGGCGGCCCAGACCGGGCGCTTCTCCAGCATCTCGTCGGCGGACAGGCCGACATGGTGCGCCACGTCGAGCAGGCGGATCCCGTCATTGGCGGCGGTGTTGACCAGCATCTCGCCGTTCAGCGCCTGCTTGGTCGGATATTCCATGTTGGACTGGCCCGAACACAACCAGACATCGCCGACCAGCAGGTCGTCCAGCGTGTCGGCCGCACCGTCCTTGCCCGTCACGGTCAGGGTCAGCGGGGTCGCGGTCGCCGCCATAGCGGGCAGGGTCGCGCGCCAGCGGCCCTTGCCATCGGCGGTCGCGGTGGCGCTGGCACCCCCCAGAGCAACGGTGACGCCCTCACCCGCATCGGCCGCGCCCTCGACGACGATCGGGCGGTCGCGCTGCAGCACGGCATGGGCACTCATCGGGGTCAGGATTCGCGGCCGCGCCTCCGCCAGGGCGGGCCAGGCCGCCGCCGTGCCCAGCAGCAGTGCCAAACCTACGCGCCGCCCGGCGCCGGACCCCGAATGCCCCATCCGCATGTCATCCCTCTCCTATGCCCGCGACCACGCGATTCCGCGCCGCGATCGGCTGTCCATCGATCATAGGAGCGGCCAAATGATAACGCTATCGGGAAACTCGCACCTATTCCTCCCCTGTAAGGGGAGGTGGCAGGGCGAAGCCCTGACGGAGGGGTGTCGCGCTATCGAGAAGGGGACACCCCTCCGACGCGCTGCGCGCGCCACCTCCCCTTGCAGGAGAGGAATAGCTTTACTTGGCGAACGTCAGCGTCGCCTCGATCGGGAAATGGTCCGACGGATACGTCTTGCCCTGATGATAGGTATCGGTCGCGATCCTCTCCGCGCGGAATCCCCGCAGGAACAGATAGTCGATCCGACGGTCGGGCGTGCCGGTGAAGTCGTGGAAGGTCATCTCCGGCCCCTCACGCCGCGCGGCGGCGGGCCACGCGTCGGTCAGCGCGCTGGCGAAACGCCGATAGGCGGCCGTGTCAGGTCGCGCGTTCATGTCGCCCGCCACCACCACCGGCAGGTCCTTCGCCAGCGCGGGCAGCCGCGCCAGGATCAGCGCCGCCGCCTTGTCGCGCGCCTCGGCATCCTCGTCGCGGTGCGCCAGATGCGTGTCGAGGAACAGGAAACGGTGCGGCATGGCCTCCTTCGTCTCGAACACCGCCCAGTTCGCCATGCGCGGCAGGTCGGTGCCCCAACTCTGGCTGCCGACCACGTCCGGCGTCTCGGACAGCCAGAAATCGCCATGCCCGACCAGCGTCAGGCGGTCGGGGCGATAGAGGATGCCCATATACTCATTGGCATGCCCGCCCATCCGGTCGCGCCCGAACCAGCGATAGCCGGGCAGCGCGCGGGTCAGGTCGTCGCCCTGTCGCTGGAGCAGTTCCTGCGTCCCGATCACATCGGGCGCGGCGCGGCGGATCAGTTCCACCATCACCGGCCGCCGCACCGCCCAGCGCGTCGCGCCCTCATCCGAGGCATAGCGGACGTTGAAGGTCATGACCTTGATCGGCCTGGCGATGGGCTTGGCGGGCGACCGGGCCATCGCCCCCGTCGCGATCAACAGCCCTGCCGTCAGCAGAGCCACGCTCCGAACCGTCCGCCCCAACACCGCCATGCCATTCATTCTTCACGCCTTTCCATCACGGCGCAGCGCCGCCCGATACCCATGGCCGTGTCGCATGGCAGGCGCGTGACATCCATCCCGACCAAGTTTACCTAGTTTATGATTGCGAGTTATTAGCATTATCGATATTGGCCGCGCCGAAATCGATTGGGGGCAGTGCATGTCGAAGATGATCTGGCACGGGATTTTGCTAGCCGGGGTGGCGATGGGCCAGACCGCGGGCGCGCAGACTCTGGCCGCGCCGGTGGCGGAGCCGGGTGGCGAGATGCAGGCGGATGTCGTCGTCACGGGTTTGCGCGACGCCAATGCGAGCATCACCGGCACCGACACGCCGCCCAATCGCTACCCGCAGTCGCTGCGCGTCATCGACCGCGCAATCATCGACCGAACCGGCGCGACGCGGCTGGACGACACGATCGACCTGGCGGGCGGCGTGTCGCGGCAGAACGACTTTGGCGGGCTATGGGACAAATACGCGATCCGCGGCTTTGCGGGTAACGAGAATAGCGGCCCCGACATCCTCATCAACCGCTTCAGCAGCAATCTCGGCTTCAACGCGCCGGTCGACGTCGCCACGGTCGAGCGGTTCGAGTTTCTGAAGGGCGCCGCCGCCGCACTGTCGGGACTGGGTGAGCCGGGCGGGTCGCTCAACATCGTCACCAAGGCGCCGACCGCGACACCCCAGGGCGAAGCGTCGCTCAGCTATGGCAGCTGGAACCGGGTGCGCGCGACCGGCGACATCAGCGGCCCGGTGACGAACACCCTGTCGGCCCGGCTGATCGGAGTGTCGGAGGAAGGCGACAGCTTCCGTGATTATGTCCATACCGACCGCCTGCTGATCGCACCCTCGGTCTCGTTCACGCCGACCCGGGACCTGCGCTTCCTCTATCAGGCCGAGTTAATGCGCAACCGCGCGCCGATCGATCGCGGCGTGGCGGCGATCAAGGGCGACGCGCGCGCCATGGACCGCGATACCTTTCTGGGCGAACCCGCCGATGGCCGCATGACCCAGCGGATGCTGTGGCAGCAAGGCAGCGTCTTTGCCGCGCTGTCCGACCGTGTCTCGCTGGAGGCCGGTGTGTCGAGCCGCGACGGATTCCTGACCGGCTATGCCACCCAGGTCGATTTCGGCGCACGCGGGGTGCAGGCCGATGGCCGGACGATCGGCCGATCGCGGCGTTTCCACGACTTCCGCTGGCAGGACCTGACCGCGCGCGTCGAGCTGACCGCCAAGGCCGACTGGCTGGGCCTGTCGCACGACATTCGCATCGGCGTCGACCGGGTGCGGCACGGCCTCGACTTCCGCATGGACCAGGCGCGTGGGCGTCCGGGTGCGCCGATCCTGACCATCGACGCCTTCAACCCCGTCTATGGCCAGCCGCTGCCGGTGACCACCCCGTTCCAGGATCGCCACCATTCCTTCCGCAGCGAGAGCATCTATGCGCAGGACCTGATCCGTTTCGGCGACTTCACCGCGCTGGTGGGCGCGCGCTGGAATAATTTTCGCGAGACGATGACCAATTACCTGCGCGGCAATTTGGTGCTGAACACCGTCGATCGCGGCATCACGCCGCGCGCCGCGCTGACCTGGTCGGCGAGCCCGCGCTTCTCGCTCTTCACCAGCTGGGGCCAGTCGCTGCGGCTCAACCCCTCGGACGGGATCAGCAGCTTTGATGCGGAGCGCAGCAGCTCGACCGAGGTCGGGGCGAAATACACCCTGTTCGGCGGCGCGCTGACCGGCCAGACCGCGCTCTTCACCATGATAAAGCGCAACGTGCTCAACCCCAATGCCACCGATCCGTTCGTCAAGACCCAGATCGGTCGCCAGCGGTCGCGCGGCGTCGAGACGGTTGCCGACCTTCACCTGACCGGCGGCCTGACCGGCACCGCGACCTATACCTATACCGACGCAACGGTGCGCAACGACAAGAATGCCGCGCTGATCGGCACGATGCTGTCCAACGTGCCCAAGCATCTGGCGGCGCTCGACCTGCATCAGCGGCTGGGCGCGGTGACGGTCGGTGGCGGCGTCACCCATGTCGGCGCGCGCAACGGCGACCCCTATGCCAGCGGCTATCGCCTGCCCGCCTATACGATCGCGCGGCTGGACGCGACCTGGGCGGTCAACCCGCGCTTCGACGTGCGGGTCGACCTCGATAACCTGTTCGACACCTATTACGTCGCCAGCAGCTATGCCGATGTGTGGACGATGCCCGGCGCACCTCGCAATGTCCGGGTGACGCTCAGGGGGCGGTTCTGAACTGATCCTGTTCCTCCCCTTGCAGGGGAGGAAAGTTAGCCGAGCATCACCTTGAGAGGCTTGGTCAGAACCTCTTCCACTCCGCCCCCCCGCCGAACCAGAATCCGCGCCGCAACCTGCAACGGCGCCAGCGCCGACAGGTTCGGGAACAACACCGCCACCGCCGTGGCCAGCGCATCGGCGAGCATCCCCGTCTGTGCGATGACATGGACCGCGATCACGCCGTTGGTCGGGGGGCGGCCGGTGCGCGGATCGAGGCCATGCTCGCCCTTGCGATAGGTGCCGCTGCCCGCCACCGCCATCTGGTACAGCGCCACGCGCATCGGGGCCAGCGTGATACCCGGCGGAGTTTCGAGATCGACCCACCAGGGATCGCCGTCGGGCCGGGTGCCCCGTCCGACCAGTTCGCCACCGACCTCGACCAGGCAATGCCGCAAGCCCAGCCCCGCCAGCATGTCGGCGACCGCATCGGCGGCATAGCCCTTGGCGATACCCGACAGGTCGAGCGCGACGCCGCCCGGCTGCCACAGTCGCGCGGCACCGGCATCCCAGCGCAGCCGGTGCCAGCCGCCCGCCGCGCGGGCCCGCACGATCGCCGCCGCATCGGGCGCGGGCTGCGGCCCCTTCGGCCCATGGCCCCAGAGGTCGACCAGATGCCCGATCGCCGGATCGAACGCGCCGTCACTCAAGCCTGCGATACGCAAAGCCGTGTCCATCACCGCCGCGAAATCGGGCGGCAATGCGCTCCAGCTGCCCGCTGCGGAGCGGTTGAAGCGCGCCAGCACCGAATCCGGCGCCCAGTGGCTCATCTGCGCGACCAGATCGTCCAGCCGCGCCTGCACCGCTTCGCCCAGCCTTTGCGCACCGGGCACGTCGCGGGTGGCGTAGAGCAATCGCCACATCGTCCCCATCGTCTCGCCGCCCAGCGTGACGACCGCCGCCGGATCGTCGCTCGCCACGGCATCCGGATCGATCCGGGGCGGCAGGACGATGCGCATGGTTACGGCGTCATCACTTCGAGCGTGGTGGTGTAGCTCATCCGACGCTGGGTCGCGCGCGGGGCGGTCGGCTTGTCATCGGTCAGCGTCGCGTTCAGCCAGTACATGCCCGCCGCAGGCCAGGCATAGCTCAGCACGCCTTGCGCATCGGTCGTCACCTCCTTCGCGCCCTCGGCATCGCGGTAGCGCTTGCCGCCGGGGACGATCGTGACCTTCAGGTTCGGCACAGGCTTGCCGTCGACCAGGAAGCGGAACTTCGCCGTCTCGCCCGCGACCAATTCGTCGGGGTGGGTGACGGGATCGAACTCCAGCCCCTTGCCCACGGGTTTCAGGACGGTGCGCGTCGGCTCGCCCGCCGTGACGAAGATCTCGTTGCGGCCCAGCGTCTCGGTGAGAGTCACGTCGGTCGCATTGGCGGGGATGTCGGCGACGGTCAGCGGCGGCTGGCGCACGCCGTTGGGGCCCGGCGGGCCGCCGCGTCCACCGACGCGCTTCTCGACGCCGTCGACCTTGAAGCTGCCCATGATCCCGGACATTTCGCTGCCGATCTTCCAGGTGCCGGGCTTGTCGAGCTGCACGTCGAAGACCGAGCGATAGCGCCCGGTCGATCCATTCTGGATGTGCCCCGGCGTGCCGTCGGGCTGCCAGACCTTCACCCATTCGATCCGGCCGGGCTGATGATCGGCATAGAACAGGTCGTTGGAGACGGCGCTGTCGACCGTCACCCAGCTATCGGTGCCCGAGAAGATCGTGCTCGAGGGGAGCAGCCACATGCGATGCGCCGAAGCGAGGCCGGGAATGGTGAGCAACGCGGCGGCGGCGAACAGTTTGAGACGATGGTTCTTCATGATGATCCCCCTGTCAGCGTGCCGAGACGGTCACGGCGCCCAGCTCATGGCTGCCCGCCCCGCGCGCATTGGGGTTGGGCACGGTCAGCGGCATCTGTACCAGCTCACGCCCGCCCGTCTCGCGCGCGGCCTCGACGTTCAGGACATATTGGCCGGGCTTCAGGTCGGCGGGCAGCGGTATGGCATGGGTGCCGGGCGCGCGGGTCGCACCGCTGATCCCGCTGGCGGGCATCGCCATGCTCCGCCCACCCTTGCGCCACCAGGCGCGCAGGTCGGAAAGCCATTTGGTGCCGGGCTCGCCGCCCTGCTTCTTGACGTCGTACCAGATGGCGAGCGTGCGCGCCGGGCCGCCGGTCGCGGGCTCCAGCCAGACCGCGACATAGGGCTTGTGATATTCGGCGACGTTCAGCCGGGGGATGGTGACGTTGACCGTCGCGGCCCCCGCCGCCCCCGGCCATGCCACCACGCCCAGCGCCAGAATAGCGGTCGATCGCATCGTGAGCCTCTCCATCAGTGCAGGAAGAAAACGGCGACCGCCGCCGGAAGCAGGAACCCCGCCGCTACCAGCGGCCAGGTCGAGGGCCGGTGCCGCGCGTGCATCTGGAGCAGCAGCAGCCCGGTCAGGGTGAAGACGATACAGGCGACCGCAAAGACGTCGATGAACCAGAACCAGGCGGTCCCGGCATTGCGCCCCTTGTGCAGGTCGTTGAGGTAGGAGACCCAGCCACGATCGGTTCGCTCCGAGGTGATCGCGCCGCTCGTCCGGTCGATGCTGACCCAGGCATCGCCGCCGGGACGCGGCATGGCGACATAGACTTCGCCGTCCGACCATTCGCCCGGCCGCCCGGCGGGGTTCAGATCGACCGCGCGCTCCACCGCTTCTGCCACGCGAGGCGGCAAGGGGGCGTCATTCGTCTTCGGATTGGCCAGCAGCGGGCGCAGGCCGGGCGCGAGCAGCCCGCTCTTCTGCACCGTCTTCGGGCTGGCCGAGATGCTGGCGGCGTGGTTCAGCGTCAGCCCGGTGATCGCGAACAGCATCATGCCGACCAGCGACACCGCCGCGCTGATCCAGTGCCAGGTGTGGAATTGCTTCAACCACCAGCTGCGCCACTTACGCTTCTTCGGCTTGGCAAGGGTCGCGGCGGTCATGCGTCGGCCCAGCGGCGTAGCAGATTGTGATAGACGCCGGTCAGCTCGACGACCGAGCGATCCCCCTGCCCCTTGTCCGCGCCGACCCGCTGCACCGCGCGATCCAGGTCGAACAGGATGCGCCGCTCGCCATCGTCGCGAACCATCGACTGGATCCACAGGAAGGAGGCGACGCGGGTGCCGCGCGTCACCGGCTCGACCCGGTGCAGGCTGGAGGCGGGGTAGAGGACGGCGCTTCCGGCGGACAGCTTCACCCGCTGTTCGCCGTACAGATCCTCGACCACCAGCTCGCCGCCGTCATAGGCGTTCGGGTCTTCAAGAAAGAGGGTCAGCGACAGGTCGGCGCGCATCCGGAAATCGCTGCCCCGCTTCAGCCGCACCGCATTGTCGACATGCACGTCGAACGCCTGCCCGCCCGCGTAGCGATTGAACAGCGGCGGATAGACTTTCAGCGGCAGGGCGGCGGCCACGAACAGCGGCGACCGGCCCAGCGCGTCGAGGACCATCCGCCCCGCCTCGACCGCCACGCCCGAATCCTCGGGCAGCTGCTCGTTGCGCTTGGCGAGCGCCGCCTGCGGGCCGGAGGTGGCGTTGCCGTCCGCCCAGGCGCCCGCATCGATGACGCGGCGGACCTGGGCGACCCCGGCGGGATCGAGGATATCGGGAAGGACGATCAGCATGGACGAAGGCTAGTCCGGTCAGAAGTTGTAGAACAGGCTCAGCGTCGCCTGGCGCCGGTCGCCGGGCACCGCCCAACCGCCGGCGACGATGCCGGTCGTCGCGTTGACGTTGTTGCGCACACCCGTCACGTATTTCTCGTCAGTGAAGTTCTGGACGTTGAGCTGCATCGTCCAGCGCTGGGCGATGGTATAGGCCAGGAAGGCGCGGTGGATCAGATAGTCATCCACATGGAACTGTACCCGATTCCCTGCGACGGGGACGTTGGTCGCGAACGATCCCTGATAGGTCAGGCCGTAGCCGACCTCCAGGCCGAAGGGCAGCTTGTAGGTGGTGAACAGGCTGCCCGAATGCTCGGGCGTCTGGACCAGCTCGGCCCCCGCCTGCGGATCGAGCACGCCCGCCGCCTTGTCGCGGTTGGAGATGCTCTGCAGCACCTTGCCGTCGAGATAGGTATAGTTCGCAAAGATCGTCCAGGCCGGGGTGATCGATCCCGATGCGCCGAGCGCGATGCCGTCGACGCGGCTGCGCCCGTCCAACACCTGCAAGCCCACCGGCAGCGCTGGATCGTTGGATGGCACGCGGTAATTGGTCCGCTCGTTGCGGAAGACGGCGGCGGTCAGCTCCAGGCGGCGACCGAACAGCCCGGCCTTCACCCCCGCCTCGTAATTCTTGGCGGTTTCCGGGGCCACGGCGCAGGGGTTCGCGGCGGTCGCGGTGGACGGCACGCCGCAGCCCAGCCGGACGGTCGTCGAGGACGGCGTCTTGGCATTGCCATAGCCCGCATAGACGCTGACATTCTCGACCGGGTGGAACACCGCGCCCGCCCGCCAGGAGAACAGCTTCTCGCGGCTGACCTGCGGCAGATAGGCGAGTTGCCCCGCATTGGCCGCCGCCAGCGGCAGCGCGCGGAAACTGGCCTCCTGATACTCCCAGCGCACGCCGCCGTTCAGCTCGAAGAAGCGGTTCAGCGCCAACGTGTCGAACGCATAGACGGCCAGGTTGCGCGTCTCGCTGCGCGATTGGGCGGTGGCCACGAAGTTGATCGGGCCGGCATAATTGGTGTTCGGGTTGGCGATATCAATCGCGGGCTGCGCCACCACGCTGCCGTCCGGGTTGCGCAGCAGCGACCCCTGGGTCAGGCGGTAATTCTCGATCATGCCCGACATGCCGATGTTCAAGACATTGTGGAAACCGCCCTTCGTGCCTGCCTCATGGCGCAGGTCGATCTGGTTGGTCAGCATCTGGTTCTGCTGATCGCGCACCAGCCCGCGTGGGCCGGAGGGCAGGTAGAAGCCCGCCGGAACATTGGCCGGGCACGCGGCGCCGATGGTGGCACCCGGCGTCGCCGTCACCGGCTGGCGATTGGTCGCGGCCAGACAGAAGGCCCCCTGCGGCGCGCTGGTCACGCTATACTGCGTCACCTGTTGCCAGCGGGTCAGGTTGCGCACGCTCCAATGCTCGTCGATCTGATGGCGGAGGGTCGCGGTGAAGCGGTCCACCGTGCTGTCCTGCCGGTCGAGATTGGCGATCCCGAAATAGCTGGAGCGCTTGGCACCCGGCACGAAACCGTCGACCAGGCCATTGTCGAACCAGGGAATGCCGTAGACCGGCGTGTTGCGATCCTCCTGATGGACATAGGCGAGCGTCAGGCTGGTCGGCCCGCCGATGCCGATCGTGACGGAGGGTGCGATTCCCCAGCGCTGCATCTTCTCGATATCGCGGCCGGGGACGTCGTTATGGTGGTATGCGCCGTTCAGGCGCACCGCGACCAGGTCCGACAGGCGGACATTGCTGTCGATCGCACCGCGATAATAATTGTCGGTGCCGACCGAGCCCTGCATGATGGTCAGCGTCTCGGGCCCCGGCACCTTGGACACGAGGTTGATCGTGCCGCCGACCGATCCCGATCCGTTGAAGACGCTGTTCGCGCCGTTATAGACCTCGACCTGCTGCAGGTTGAACGGGTCGGTGCGGCTATACTGCGCACTGTCGCGCACGCCGTCGATGGTGATGTCGTTGCTGGCCGAATAGCCGCGCAGGTTGATCGAGTCGCCGTACCCGCCACCGCCCTCGCCCGCGCCGAAGGTGATCCCCGGCAGCGTCTGGAGCACGTCGCGCAGCGTCTGGAGATTCTGTTTCCGGATCGTCTGCTCACTGACCACGGTGATCGTCTGCGGCGTGTCTAGCAGTGATGCGGTCGCCTTCGGGCTTTCCAGGATCGCGGCACCGGCGGCGCGCTGGCCGGTGACGATCACGTCGCGCTCGCCGGTCGAATCCTGCGGCCTGACGGCAGCGGCGGGCGGCGTCGCGCTGTCGGCGAGGGGGCCGGTTTCGGCGGCCGCGACATGCGGCGCGGTTGCCAGGAAGCCGACGCAGGACAGGGCGATGAACGAATGTGACATGAATGCTTTCCCCTTTGAAGGTCCCGCTATTGCGAAACATTCGCACTGTCAACGCGATTGATAGTGATTATCAAATCTTCCATAGCCACCGGCGAATGGCCGACCTGTCGGAAATGGGCAGCGCAGGGCTTCCCGAGGGTGCTCCGTAAAAAATCGCGCCAATTCAAAAGGGGCGGCGGCTCGAAACCAAAATTTTACGCCACATGAGTTAGATTTTACGGATGGAAGAGCCGTCCGCCTCGAATCGTTATGTCCAGATCGAAAGCCATCAGGTCGCGCTGGGTATGTACATTCATGCCCTGCACTGCTCGTGGATCCACAACCCATTTTGGCGAAAGTCCTTCCTCCTCACCGACCCGGACGACCTGGCAAAAATCCGTGAATCGGTCCCTGCCGTCACCATCGACCTGACCAAAGGCCGCGGCCCGGCGATGATCGCGGCGACCGACACCCCCGTTTCGCCGCCGCCCGTCATCGAGGTGCCCGTGACGCCGATCGTCACCACGCTCCGCCCGCGTCGGGCCAAGCCGCCAACCGAATTGGAGCGGGCCAGCGCCGTCTCCGCGCGCGCCACCGCCGCCGTCGCCCAGCTGTTCGGCGAGGCCCGGCTCGGCCGCACGATCCGCACCCGCGACCTCGTCCCGATCGTCGCGGACATTGCCGAGACGACCGCCACGTCCGCCGCCGCGATGATCGCCGTCACCCGGCTGAAGGACCGCGAGCAATATATCTATATTCACTCGGTCGCGGTCGGCACGCTGATGATGAACCTCGCGCGCCATCTGGGTTTGAGCGAGGAGGATGTGCACGTCGCAGGCATGGCCGGGCTGCTCCACGACATCGGCAAGATGCGTATCGACGCCGACGTGCTCGACAAACCCGGCCGCCTGAACGCCGAGGAGATGATCGAAATCCGTCGCCATCCGGGGCTGGGCCACAAGATCCTGGTCGACATGCAGGATCTCGACCCGCGCATCCTGGACGTGTGCCGCCATCATCACGAGCGGATGGACGGTGCGGGCTATCCCGATGGCCTGCGCGGCGACGAGATCAGCCAGTTCGTGCGCATCTCATCGGTGTGCGACGTCTATGACGCGGTCACCTCGATCCGCCCCTATAAGCGCGCCTGGTCCCCGCACGAGGCGCTGGCGCAGATGCTGGAATGGGACGGCCATTTCGATCCCGAGACGCTGCGCGCCTTCATCGCCAATCTGGGCATCCAGCCCTTTGCCGCGCTGGTCCGGCTCCATTCCAATCGGCTGGGCATCGTCATGCGGGAAGGGGACAGTCCGACCTCGCCGATCGTCCGCACCTTTTTCGACGTTCCCAACAATATGCTGACGACGATCGAGGATGTCGCGACGGTGCACGATCCCATCCTGCGCGCCGAGCGCGGCAACTATTGGTTCGGCGAACGCTGGCCCGCGCTCCAGGCGCAGATCCTGGCGGAACCCAGCGTCCCCAACGCACCCCTGAAACGCGCGGCCATGGGGCTGTAACACCGCCCAGCCACTCCGCATAAGGGCGACCGCCTGCACACCGCCATGGCGGGAGGTCACGCAATTCTGTATGGCGCGCGGGATGATCCGCCTCAGTGAATTGAAACTGCCTCTCCATCATGCGGACGAGGCCCTGCCTGCCGCCATCTGTCGCCGGTTGCGCGTGACGCCGCGCGAGCTGGTGCGCTTCGTCGTCGCCCGGCGCGGACATGACGCGCGCGACAAGAACAATATCCAGCTCGTCTATTCGGTCGACGTGAACCTGAAGAACGAGGCCGCCGTGCTGGAGCGGTTCCGCCGCGATCGCGACATTCAGCGCACGCCCGACACCCGCTATCACCTGCCCAGCGCGCCGCCGCCGGACACGAAGCGGCCCGTGGTGATCGGCGCGGGCCCGTGCGGCCTGTTCGCCGCGCTGGTGCTGGCGCAGGCCGGGTACCGGCCGATCATCCTGGAGCGCGGCAAGGTGGTGCGCGAGCGGACGCAGGACACCTGGGGCCTGTGGCGGCGCAGCGTGCTGAACCCTGAATCCAACGTTCAGTACGGCGAAGGCGGCGCGGGCACCTTTTCGGACGGCAAGCTCTACAGCCGGATCAAGGATCCGCGTCATCTGAACCGCAAGGTGCTGACCGAGTTCGTCAAGGCAGGTGCGCCACCCGAAATCCTGACCGAGGCGCATCCGCATATCGGCACCTTCCGCCTGGTTACGATGGTCGAGAGCATGCGCGCGACCATTGAGGAACTGGGCGGCGAATATCGCTTCTCCACCCGCGTCGATGGGCTGGACGTCGAGACGGACGGGTCGGGCCAGCGCCGGGTGCGCGGGCTTCACCTGAACGGCGGAGGCTATCTGGAGGCCGACCATGTCGTCCTCGCCATCGGCCACAGCGCGCGCGACAGTTTCGCGATGCTCCAGTCGGCAGGCGTCTATGTCGAGGCCAAGCCTTTCTCCATCGGCGTGCGCATCGAACATCCGCAAGGCTGGATCGACCGCGCGCGCTTTGGGCATCAGGCCGGAAATCCGATCCTGGGCGCGGCCGAATATCACATCTCGCACCACTGCAAGAACGGCCGCACCGTCTACAGCTTCTGCATGTGCCCGGGCGGCACGGTGGTCGCCGCGACCAGCGAAGAAGGCCGCGTCGCGACCAACGGCATGAGCCAATATTCGCGCAACGAGCGCAACGCCAATTCGGGCTTCGTCGTGGCGATCAACCCCGAACGCGACTTTCCCGGCGATCCGCTGGCGGGACTGGCGCTGCAACGCCATTGGGAAGAGCGCGCCTATGTCGCGGGCGGTTCGAACTACAAGGCACCGGCGCAGCGGGTCGGCGACTTCCTGGCCGGACGCCCCTCGACCAGCCTGGGTTCGGTCACCCCCTCCTATCGCCCTGGCGTGACGCCGACCGACCTGTCCGAATGCCTGCCCGACTTCGTCATCGAGGCGATGCGAGAGGCGATTCCGGTCTTTGGCCGCCAGATCGCCGGATACGACCATCCCGACGTGGTGATGACCGGCGTCGAGACGCGCACCTCCTCGCCGGTTCGCTTTACGCGCGGCGAGGACGGTCACAGCCTGAACACTTACGGGCTCTACCCGGCGGGCGAAGGCGCCGGCTATGCGGGAGGCATCCTATCGGCGGCGGTCGACGGCATCAAGACGGCCGAGGCGGTCGCGCGCAGCATGGGCGGGCGGTGAAAATCTTCTTCGACGGCGGGCTGCGCCCCGGCGGCATGGAATATGCCGTGGTGATCGGCGGGAGAGCCCGAATCGTCCGCGACCTGGGCCGCGGCACCAGCATGGAGGCGGAATGGCTGGCCCTGATCGCGGCAACCGAGGCGGTGCAAGAGGCAGGACTGGCCGATGCGTTGCTGTTGGGCGACGCGGCGGCCGTGGTGGCGCAGGCGACAGGCAAGGTGCGGGTGCCGCCAGCGCATGTCGCGCATTTCGCGAAATGGTCCGCCCTGCCCCGCCCGCCGCGCTTTCGATTACGCCACATCAAGCGAACGCAGAATTTGGCGGGCATTGCATTGGCACGGTTGCCTTAAGTCGAAAGCCAGCAGTGTTTTTGCGCTGACCCGGACGGAGCGCGCGTGCTTTTGGCATCAAGCTATTGCAGTTCCGCTCTTGCGACCTGAAAGCAAGACCGTCGCGGTCGGATTCCAGGCTCCGCAGGGAGACGGGTATAAGCAACCTGCATGGCTGGCGAAGAGCAGACGGAGCGTCTGCAACCGTTCTTACCACAAGCGATGACAGACCTTGCGTGAAGGATTGACGGATGTTGCGCCTTCTCCTGTCCGTCAACCGCAGCGGCGTGCGGCGGTGGCGCCCACAAGACGTCGCACACTTACTAAAAGCAATGGCTGCAATGACTACGGACCCCAACTCCAAAGTGATTGCCGATTGAATAATTCGCAATACATAATATCATTCGCATCGATCAGAAAATAAGATCTGATTCGCGTATATTTCAACGGGGTATTGTATTTCGATAGGCATTTTCTTTTATTACCAATGGCATACTTAACCTTTTCTATGTCCTTGATGGCTCACGATAGATCGGACGCATGCAATGCCAAGTGCGATTCGCAGGCGTAACGTGCCTACCAGCCTTGCATGCAAAGAGGCGGCAGAGTGGATGCCTTGGACAAGTGTGGGAATAGTCATCCAAAGCCTGCGGAATGAAGTCATTGTTTTAGTGTCGAAAGGGGCTGGCCAATGCTTTCGCTTTCATCAAATCGCATGCGGGCCTTGGCGGTCCCATTGATCGGAATAACCCTGCTCTCGATCCCTTCGGCCTCCATGGCGGGAACGAGAACGGCTCGGGACATATCCTGGGGCAAAGCGGGCATCAGCCTGGACACCTACCGCCGCGACACGATGCAATGCGGCATCAGCGGCGCGAAGGTCGACATTACGGGCCGACAGGATACCCGCGACGTGCTCGATGCGACACACAACCAGGACAAGGAGATCGACCGGGCCACCGCCAGGTCCCAGGCCAAGGGCGGCCGAACGCTGAGTCCCGAGGATTTCAACCAAATGATACGCGACTATAGCAGCATCTATCAACGCGGCATCCGCGGCGGCGTCGCGCGGACGCAGGGTTTTATGCAAGATACGGTCGCCACCTGCCTGCGCACGCGCGGCTATACACCGTTCCGACTGACCAAGGCTCAGGTCAGGGCGCGAGACCGGCTGCGCACGGGAACGCTGGAGCGGCGACGCTATCTGTACGAACTGGCCTCCGACCCCATTGTCCTGAGCAACCAGGGCCTGGAAACCCAGCAGGCCACCCCGAAATAGGTTTTACGTCCCGACCGCATCCGGGGGTAACAAACCCGAAAGGCCGCAGCGACGGAGCAGGACGGCGACGCCTAGACCGTGATGGCATTGCGTTGAACCAAGGAGAGGCCCTCCCCTTCGGGGGAGGGGTTGGGGTGGGGCCTCGCCACGGGCTGCACACTTGCGGAGGCGCCCCACCCCCGGCCCCTCCCCTGAAGGGGAGGGGTGAGTTCATCTCATATCATCTTGCTCTAGCCATCATCCGCCTGCCGGTCTCTCGAAACGCAATCCGCCGCGTCCCGCCCTGCATTCGGCGTCCACTGACGCCACGAGCGCGAGGTGCTGGCATTGTAGGATTGTGAGCGTTCTGCTGCGTCATCGACGGCGGGGCAGCCATCCGCCGCTTTCCGATCGGCCGGTTTACGGTTGCCCCGCCCGCTTCACCGGCGCCATCGCAAAGGTCCGCGACAGGCCGTGGTACAGCTTTTCGCGGCAGATCAACTGGCTGACCCCGTCGGCGATGAAGGCGGTAGCGAACATCGGCAGCATCAGGCCCCGGCTGGCGGTTGTCTCGGACAGGATGATGACGGCGGTCAGCGGTGCGCGGACCACCCCCGCGAAATAGCCGACCATGCCCAGGATCACGATCGCCGACGCAGGCGAATCCGGAAAGACCGAGCGCAGCAGATTGCCCAGGCCCGCCCCGACCGACAGCGACGGCGCGAAGATGCCGCCGGGAAGCCCCGCGACAGCGGTGGCCAGCGTCGCCAGGAACTTGGCCGGGCCGTACCAGAGCGGCGCATCGACCCCGACGATCATCGCCCGCGCCGCACCATAGCCGGTGCCCCAGGTCAGCCCGGTGCCGACGCCCAGCCCCGCGACGACCACGCCGCACAGCCCGGCGAACAGGATCGGCTGCGCCTTGCTCCACTGGGTCACGCGGTTGGTGCCCGTCGCCATCATCAGCATCAGCCGGGCAAAGCCGCCGCCCGCCAGCCCGCCGACGATGCCCGCGACCGGCGCGACGATCAGCGCGGTCACGATCGGCATGTGCGCGCCGATCAGCCCGAAATAAACGTAATCGCCCTGCGCCGACTGGGCGACCATGCCCGCGATCGCGATGGCCGCGATGACCAGCAGCGTGACCTTCTGCTCATAGGCCGAGGCGAGTTCCTCGATCGCAAAGAGCAGCCCGGCCAGCGGCGTGTTGAACGCCGCCGCGACACCCGCCGCGCCGCCCGCGATCAGGACCGCGCCGCGCAACGGCACGCCCAGGATACGGTGCGTCACCCCCATAATCGCGGCGGCGATCTGGACCGTCGGCCCTTCGCGACCGACCGATGCCCCGCCCAACACCGCCGCCAGGGTCAACCCGGCCTTGGCGATCACCGTGCGCAGCGACACCAGCCCGCCGGTCGCCTGTTCGGGATCGGCCTGCGCCGCCATCACCTGCGGAATGCCCGATCCCCGCGCGAGCGGCGCGAAGCGCCGGGTAAACCAGACCAGCCCGGCAAACAGCAGCGGGGTCACGACCAGGGGCGCCCAGTGATAACGGCCCGAGAAATGGTGGAACATCTCACCCGCCGCGTCGGCCGCCTCGGCAAAGACCGTCGCCGCCAACCCGATCGCAACCGCGCCAATCAGGATCGCCAGCCGGGTGCGGAACTTGACCGAGCCCGGCCCCTGCTTCCGCAGCAGCGCACGATAGCGCGCGGGCGTCCATTTCCGGAAGGAGGCAAGAGGCGGACTCTGATCGGTCATGTCCGGCCTCTACACCCTTATCGCCCCACAAAACCAGCCGAACCGGACGATATACCCCCGTCCCGCTCAGGGCAGCGGAACCGCGCCCTTCACGGGGGCCGGACTCGTCATCGGCTTGCCGGGCACGACGACCCGGCCGATCATCCGCGCGCCCTTTTCGTCGCGCTTCAGCTCAATATCGACGCTGTCGACCGTCTCGTTCGCCCGGCCGAAATTGCGGAACAGATGCGCGGTCAGGATGGTCGCGCCATTGGGATCGATCCGGTCGGGCGCATAGACATTGGCCTGCGCCGTATACGTCCCCGGCGGCGCGGCGTGGATCATATATTCCTCCGGCCCATAACCACGCGTCATGTCCCGCGACAGCCGACCGCCGATCGCGGTGCGGTTGTTGTTGTAGATCGCCCGCTCGCGAGTCGGCTCGTCGACCCAAAGGTCCATGTCCGAGGCATCGGTGGTCCAGTCGATGACGACGCGCACATCGACATCGAGCAGCATGACTAGACGCGGGTCCATCTCCACCTTGCCGCCCAGCTTGCGCAGACGCGGCAGCAGGGCATTGGCCTCGTTGAGCGCGATCAGGTCGATGCCCTCCCACTGGTCCGCCTGCGGATGGGTGGCGATGCCATATAGCAGGGTGATCGCGCGGGTCAGGTCGGCCTTCGCCTGCGCCGGATGGGCGGCGGCCCGGCGGGCGAGCGTCAGCGCGAGCAGGCGGCGCGGCTGCGGCCGGTCGGGATCGAGCGCCGCCTGCCGCTCGCGCAGTTCGACCGCACGATCCCAGTCGCCGTAGCGCTCCAGCCGGTCGGCGACCATGCCCAGGGTGGTGTCGTCGGCCGTCGGCAACTCCAGCGCCGAGAGCACCATCTCGCGCGCCTCGGCCAGCCGGTCGCGCCTGGCGAGCCAGGCGGCGGTGTCGAGATAGAAGATCGGCAAGGCGCCATGCCGCGCCTCCGCCTCGCGGAAGCGCTCGGCAAAATCGGCGGGCTTTCCGTCGTACAGCTCCAGATAGGGGCGATCAGGTTGCCATGCGTCGATCTGGACCGAGGGGGCCGCCGGAATTGTGCTCACCTTGCTGCCCGTCACCATGATGTCGTCGGTCGCCGGACTGACACGCGGCGCCGGAGGTGCGGGGGGAGCCGCAGGGGCCGCAGGTGCAGACAGAACCATCGTCTCCGGCGCGGGTGGCGGAGGAGGTGGCGGCGGCGGCGGTGGCGGCGGAGGGGCCATCATGGGCGAGGGAAGTGAAACGACGGGCGGCGCCGTTACCCTCCGCGCGACACGCCGCGAGGTGGCGATCCGCTTGAGCTGGGCGGCGGGGTCGAACCTGGTCTTCCACCAGGCGACCTCCTCTTGCCAATCCTGGAGCAGCGTATCGAAATGGCGCTGCGCAACGTGAGCCTCGTCCGCCTCCATCGCCTTGCGCTGGCGGGCATAATCGTCGCGCCATTCGGCGGGCAGGGTCGCGGGCGGGTCGATCCTGGCGTTCAGATAGTCGCCGACGCTCTCCAGTACGAGGAAGGACAGGCTGGGGCTGGCGATGCCGTAGCGGCGGCTGAGCGCGACATAGGCGTCGCGCTGCTCGGTCGCACCCAGCGTCGCCAGCGCGTCCTGCGCCAGAAGCGCGCCAGGGCCGTCGAAAGCGACGCCATCCCCATCGATCGCGCGGACGACCTCCTGCCCCGCCCTCAGTCGGATCTTCACCGGGCCGAAGCCCGGCGCGCGGACCAGCACCGCCCAGCGCCCTTGCGGCGCGGGCAGCGGCACGAAGGGCAAGGGCCGGTCATCGCGGTCGGTGACCGTGGTCACCCCCGTCGCGCCCTCCTGCAACAGCGTCAACGCCGCCGCCGGGTCGTTGCCCAGCATAATCAGCCGCCCGCCATGCGCGCGTGCCAGATGGCCCAGCCACGCACGGTCGTCACCACCCGCGCTGCTGACCACATCCAACGGGCAGCGCGGGGTGATCGCGGCATCGCGGTCGATGGTCGCGCGACCGTCGGTAAAGACCAGGCAGCGGTCGGCAGCCTCCCCTTGGGAGAGGGGCGCGAAACTGGTCGCGCCGCGATAGTCGAGCCCGCCCAGCCAGGCGGCGGCTTCCTCGGCGGTGGCGACCGCCTTGGTCTGGGCACCGCTGCTGTTGAAGGCGACCAGTTCGACCCTGGCCGGATGCCGGCGATCGATCGCCGCGCGGACCAGCGCGATTTCGCGGGCCGTGTCGGCCTTCAAGCGCGAGCGCGAACGATCCCAATAGATGCGCAGATGCGACGGCGCCGTATCACCTGCCGAAGCGGGCAGGTCGCCGCCCAGTTCCAGATCCCGCTCGCCATTATGATGGGTGCTCGCGACCAGATCGGCCAAGCGGCCGGGCGTGATCGCCAATGTGCCGGAGAGCGGCTTGCCCTTCCCGCTCACCGAACCGCCCCAGCCCTCGCCGTCCGCCGTGATCGCCATCGGCGTGTCGCCCAGCGTCACCCTGGGCTGCGCGGCGGTCCCGCTGGCATGGACCCGGATCGACCAGTCGCCGACCGGGCCGTCGAAACCCAGCGGCAGGCGCCAGCCCCCCGCCCCGACCGGCGCCACGAAGCGCACCCGGATCGTCCGCCCGTTTCCGGGCCAGATCGGAAAGACGCGGGTCGAAAAGACATTGTCGGCGCTGACCTCCGCCAGACCGGGATCGACCCGCTGGCGGACCCGCGCTTCATAGACCGCCTTGGCGCGCGGGCGATCGACCAGCACGCCGTCGACCATCCGGCCGCCGACGTCCAGCGCATAGCCGGTGACAACCGCGCCTTCGGGCAGGGTCAGGCGGAAATCGCCCTCCAGCTGCTCGGGCTCGGGATTGGCGAAGGCGGCGGTGACGGTCGTCTCGACGACGCTACCGCGTTGCTCGACCGCGATGTCCAGCTGTTTGAGCGACAGATTGCGCCCATGCGCGGCGTCGCGGATGCCGCCCGCATGGGCCGTCAGTACGGGATTGGCGGTTTGCGCCCAGGCCCCCTGCCCCAGAAGGGCGAGCCCCAGCGCCACGAGTCCACGCCACCGTGCCAGCATCTTCGCCCCCTTCGATCCCAGAAAGGCTAGCTCGTCGCTGGCGCCCGGACAAGCCAATCCGGCACGCGGTCGATCATGGCCTTTGCCATTCAGCCTGGTGTGACCGGCCCTGTGGGGCGGGCCTGCTCGGTTTCGGCGAGCGGGCGGACCCGGAACAGCAGGATGCCGCCCGCCAGCGCCAATGCGCCCAACATCAGGCAGAAGGCCACGACGCCGGGCCATCCGGCGCGCGTCCAGGCGATGCCGCCCGCCGAGCCCAGCACGCTTGACCCCATATAATAGAAGAACAGATACCAGGCCGCCGCCTGCCCCCTCGCCACGCCGCCGCGCCGACCGACCCAGGCGCTGGCGATCGAATGGGCGCCGAAAAAGCCGATCGTGACCACCGCAATCCCCAGCACCACCGGCCAGAGCGGCCGGGCGGCGGTCAGCGCGACCCCGGTCATCGTCAGCGCGACGGGCATCCAGAATATCCGCCGCCGCCCGACCTTGCCCGCCAGCTTGCCGAACAGGCTCGAACTGATCGACCCCAAGATATAGAGCAGGAACACCGCGCCCACCATCGCCTGGCTCAGGCCGTACGGAGGGCCGAGCAGGTGGAAACCGGCATAATTGTATATGGTGACGAAGATTCCCATGAGCAGGAAACCCTCGGCATAGAGCAGCCGCAGGCCCGGATCGCGGAACAGCGCCGCCGCGCCGCGCGGCAGGGCCAGCCAGTCCGCCTCGCTCGCCACGAAACGCCGGGACGGAGGGGCCAGACGCCGGAACGCCTCGGCCATGATGAGGCCGCTCACCCCGACCGCCGCCAGCGCCCAGCGCCAGTCGGCCAGCGCGGCCACCATGCTGGCGACCAGCCGCCCGCCCATGCCGCCCATGCCGCTGCCTGCGATGTATAGGCCCATGGCGGCGCCGATCGAGCGCGCGTCCACCTCTTCGGCGACATAGGCCATGGCCACCGCCGGGACGCCCGCCAGCGCGAGGCCCGCCAGGAAACGCAATGCCAGCAGCGCGTGCCAGCCCGGCACGATGGCCGCGACCAGGGTCAGCGCGGCGGCGATCATCATCGCCGCGACCATCAGCGACCGCCGCCCCAGCCGATCCGACACCGCGCCCGCCACGAGAATGCCCAGCGCCAGCGGCCCGGTGGCCAGCGACACCGCCAGCGACGACGCCTCCGCGCTGATCCGGTAATGCGCCGCCAGCAGCGGCAATAGCGGCTGGACCGCGTAGAGCGTCGAAAAGGTCGAGAAACCGGCGAACAGCATCGCCCAGGTCAGGCGGCGATAGCCCGGCGTTCCAGCCACCAGTGCGTCGGCTATCATCTCGGCTGGAACGGGGGCGGGGGCGTCGCGGCCCGTATCGTCATGCATCGGCGGCTCCCATGGCGCGGCGTCAACCGCCGAACGGCGCCGGGGCTCCCGCCGTCGATAGGGGCAGACCCTTAACGATTCCAATCCGTCCCGTGCAACGCCGCGCACCGCGGGGCTTGGACAGCGACAATTTCCTCTTTCGTCATGCACTTGAATGCGTCACCGTCATCGCTGGACCAACAATCGGGCGGGGACGAATGGCCGATCTGACGCGACGCGGCGTATTGGAAGCAGGCGCTTTGGCGATGGCGGCGGGCGGACTCGGCGCCCTGCCGCTTCGGGCGCAGCCGGTCGCCCCGGACGATTCCCATCGCCTGTGGTTCGATACACCCGCCACCCGCTGGGTCGAGGGATTGCCGCTCGGCAATGGGCGGCTGGGCGCGATGGTACGCGGCGGCACCGAGCGTGAGGTCATTTCGCTGAACGAGGACAGCCTGTGGTCGGGCTATCCGGCCAGCGACGCCAGGCCCGATGCGCAAGGCTCGCTGGCGGATGTACGGCGGGCCACGCTGGCGGGAGAGTATCACGCCGCCGATGCCCAGGCGAAGAAGCTGCAAGGGGCCTTTTCCAACAGCTATGCGCCGATCGGCGACCTGATGATCGCGCTGCCCGGTGGTGGTGCGGTGAGCGATTACCGCCGCGAACTCGATCTGGACCAGGCGGTGGTCGGCGTGTCCTACATCGCCGGACAGACCCGCTATCGCCGCGAGGTGTTCGTGTCGCATCCGGCGCAGCTGGTCGTCGTGCGGCTGACGGCGGATGGCGGGACGATCGATGCCGATCTGTCGCTGGCGACACTGCTTCGCGGATCGGTGCGGGCCGAGGGCAACCGGCTGATCCTGAACGGCAAGGCGCCGTCCTATGCCGCGCCCAATTACCACTCCGTCCCCGATCCCATCCGCTATGACGATGCCGCCGGGCGCGGCATGATGTTCGCCGCCGTGGCCGAGGTTTTGAACGAGGGTGGCCGCGTGGGCGTCGCGGGGGATGCCATCACGGTGCGCGGCGCCCGGAGCGTCGAAATCCGCATCGGCGCCGCCACCGGCTTTCGCGGCTTCGACCAGTCGCCCGACCTGCCCATCGACGCGATCGATGCCAAGGCGGTGGCAGCGCTGTCGGCGGCGCGGGGGACCAATTATGCGACCCTGCGCGCCGCCCATGTCGCCGACCATCAGGCGCTCTATCGCCGGGCCGCGCTCAAGCTCGCGGGGCAGGCGACGGGCACGACGGCCGAGCGCCGCGCGAGCAACGAACGGGCGAGCGATCCGGGGCTGGCCGCGTTGCTGTTTCATTTCGGCCGTTATCTGCTGATCGCCAGCTCGCGCCCCGGAACCCAGCCCGCCAACCTCCAGGGCATCTGGAACGCCGAGGTCCGGCCGCCCTGGAGCAGCAACCACACCACCAACATCAATACCGAGATGAATTACTGGCCCGCCGAGGTAGCCAATCTCGCCGATTGCCACACGCCGCTGTTCGACTGGCTGGAGCGGGTGGCGGTGCGGGGCGCGCGCGTCGCGCAAAGCTATTACGGGATGCCCGGCTGGTGCCTGCACCACAATAGTGACATCTGGGCGATGGCCAACCCGGTCGGCGAAGGCAGCGCCGCGCCGATCTGGGCCAACTGGCCGATGGGCGGGCCGTGGCTGATGCAGCATCTGTGGCAGCATTATGCGTTCGGCGGGGACCTGGCGTTCCTGCGCGACCGGGCGTGGCCGCTGATGCGCGGCGCCGCCGAGTTCTGCGCGGCCTGGCTCGTCGCGGGGCCGGACGGGCGGCTGACCACCGCGCCCTCCATCTCGCCGGAGAACGAGTTCCTCGCCCCCGACGGCAAGCCCGCCTCGATCAGCACCGGCTGTACCATGGACCTGGCGCTGATCCGCGAGCTGTTCGTCAATTGCATCACCGCCAGCGCGCTGTTGAAGACCGATACGGCCTTCGCGACCAAGCTGCGCGGGCTGGTCGAACGGCTGGAGCCCTATCGTATCGGCCGCCATGGCCAGTTGCAGGAATGGTCGCGCGACTTTGCCGAGTCCGAGCCGGGCCATCGCCACATCTCGCACCTCTATCCCCTGTATCCGGGCGACGAGTTCACGCCGCGCCGCACGCCCGCATGGGCCAAGGCGGTCGCGACCTCGATGCAGCGTCGCGAGGACAATGGCGGCGCGCAGACCGGATGGAGCCGGGCCTGGGCGACCTGCATCTGGGCGCGGATGGGCGATGCCGCGCGTTCGGGCCGCTCGATCGATGCCTTTTTCAAGGGCAGTACGCTCGACAATCTGTTCGACACGCATCCTTCGAACAAGGGGCCGATCTTTCAGATCGACGGCAATTTCGGGATCACCGCCGCCATCGCCGAAATGCTGCTGCAAAGCCATGACGGCGCGATCGCGCTGCTGCCCGCCCTGCCCCCGGCGTGGCGCGACGGCAGTGCCCATGGCTTGCGGGCGCGCGGCGGCGTGACTGTCGACCAGCGCTGGGCGGGCGGACAGTTGGAACAGGCCGAGCTGGTGTCTGCGCCGGGCGGTGAACTGGTCGTCCGGCTGCCCGCCGGTCGCCGGGTCCGCGCCGCGACCCGTGGTGGCAAAGCGGTTCCGATCCGTACGACGAAGGACGGCATTCGCATCGCCACCCGGGCCGGGGACCGGATCACACTGACCATCGGCGCCGCCTGACCGCGTTTCCCTATGGGCGAGATGACATAGGGTCGACCCAAGGCGAGCCCCTCCCCTGAAGGGGAGGGGTGGGTTCATTTCACGTCATCCTGCTCTACGGGCGGCGGAACTGCCAACGATCGAAGTCGAACAGGTCGTCGCCATCGCCATGGAAGACCAGGAACAGGTCATGCACGCCGTTCGCCCCGGTCACGGTGGTGGTCTGCGTCCCCCAGTCCGCGCCTTCGCCGCCGTTCAGCGCCAGCGTACCGATCTGCGGGCCGTCGACCCGGTCGAGATGGAGCGTGATCGTCGGGCGACCGCGGACCCGCGCCACGCTGGCCGCGAAGCTGGCCGCACCGCGTCCGAAATCGACGCCGCCGATCTTGATGAAGCTGCGGTCGGCGATGCGGGTGACATGGACGCTTCCATCCGCCCCGCTATCGGTCGTGACGCCCGGCGCCCAGCGATAGGGCCGGTCGCGGTCGCGGCCGATGCGCGAGGTCCAGGCGATCGTCTCTGCCTCGACCCAGCGATAGGGATCGAGGGTCGCGATCTGTGCCACGCCCTCGTCAGTCCACCAGGGCAGGCGCGGAATGGTGCCGTCGGGATTGTAGCGGAACTCGCGCAGCGTCACCGAGCGCCGCTCGTGATGGATCGGCGTCATCGCGAAGTTCAGCTCGTAATGAAAGCCGAACAGATAGCTGTGCCCCTTATAGTCGATGATGCCGGGATGGTTGCCGGTCGACGCGGCATTGGGGTCCATCACCGGCCCCTTGTGCACCCAGGGGCCGGTCGCCCGGTCGCTCATCGCATAGCCGATCCCCTCGGGGCAGCAGCTGGAGGCATAGGCCATGTAGTAATGGGGCCCGCGCTTATAGAACCAGGGGCCCTCCTGATAGTCGATCGGCTTGGCGACCTTCACGATCGCGCCGGAATAGCTGGTCATGTCGCGGTTGAGTTTGACATACCACAGGTCGGGATTGCCCCAGTTGAGATAGGCCTGGCCGTCATCGTCGATCGCCACCGTCGGATCGATCGCGCCGAGCCGCGCGGCGATCAGCGGCCTGCCCAGCAGGTCGCGAAACGGCCCCTCGGGCCGGTCGGCGACGGCGACGCCGATGGCCGTGTCGGGATTTCCCGCGACCCGAACGGGCGCATAAAGATAGAATTTGCCGTCGCGCGCGATCACCTGCGGCGCCCAGGCGCCATTGTCCTGCTGCGCCCAGGCAAAGGTCTTGAGCGACGCGGGCGAACCCCGATCGGTCCAGTTGACCATGTCGGTCGAACTGTAGAGCCGCCAGTCGCGCATCTTGAACCCGCCCGCATCGTCCTCGTCATGGCCGGTATAGAGATAGACGACGCCGTCATGGACCAGTGGCGCGGGATCGGCGGTGAAGCGCGTCTGGATGATCGGATTGTCCGCGCCCGCGCTCAGGGGTGTCAGGGCTATCGCCACTCCGGCCACCATGCCCCATATCAACCGCCACTTGCCCATCATATTCCCCCTTTTTGAAACCCTTTCCTCCCCTTGCAGGGGAGGTGGCAGGCCGAAGGCCTGGCGGTGGGGTGCCCCAGCCGGCGAGAGAGGACTTCTCCCACGACTGGCACACCCCTCCACCCTGCTCGCGCACCCTCCCCCTACAGGGGCAGAAGTTCTGTAGGGCGCTCCGCCCTTAGACCGTGATGACGTTGCGTTGAACCAAGGCGAGCCCCTCCCCTTCAGGGGAGGGGTTGGGGTGGGGCCTCGCCACGGGCCGCACGCTTGCGGAGGCGCCCCACCCCCGGCCCCTCCCCTGAAGGGGAGGGGTGAATTAATCTTATGTCATTATGCTCTAGAACCGGAAGCGGACGCCCGCCGACAACAGGCTCGCCTCCCAACGCACGTCGCGCGGATAGCGCGGGTCCTTCACATAGCTGTGGTACGGCGTGCGCAGCAGGTTGGTCGCATCCACCGTCAGGGTGACATTGTCGTTCAGATTGTAGCTGGCCGACAGGTCGAGACGCCCGACCGCGCCCGAATAGACGGTGGTGAACACGCCCGGCGCCCCGAACCCGTCCACATTGGCGCTGCGATAATTATAGGCCAGGCGCACGCTCGTCGGCCCCAGTTCATACAGGCCGATCAGGTTGAAGCTGTACTTCGACACGCCCGGCAGGGTGTTGCGCCCGCCGGTGAAGTTGGCGGCCGAGGGCAGCACCTGCTCGCCGTCGATATAGGTGAAGTTCGCCTGCGCACCTAGCCCGCGCAGCGCGCCGGGCAGGAAGTCGAAGAAGGTGGTGCCCGCCACCTCGATCCCCTTGATGGTGCCCGACCCGGCATTGGACGGGCGATAGACCAGGATGTCGCCGAACGGCTGGACATTGACGATCTGCGGCAGCGAATTGATGAAGCCGTTGATCTTGCGATAGAAGCCGGCGACCGACACCGACCCGGTGCGCGAGAAATAATATTCCAGCGACGCGTCGTAATTGTCCGACCGGATGGGCTGCAGGTTCGGGTTGCCACCATTGCCGGTGTAGGAGATGTTGCCCCCGACGGTCCCCTGCGACACGGTCAGCGTCGGATTGATCTGGTTGAAACCGGGCCGCGACAGCGCCTGGGTCCGCGACAGGCGCAGCTTCAGCCGGTCGGTGAAGTGCAGCTGCGCGCTGATGTTGGGCAGGATGTCGGTATATTGGGTCGAGGAGTTGATCGGAACCAGCACTGTGCCGCCCGCCGAGGTCGGCAACTGGTTGGTACCGTTCAGCTTGTTGCGGGTCAGGATCACCCGCGCGCCGATCACGCCATCGACGGGAATGCCGATGTTGAAGGCGTAATTGACCTGCGCATAGGCGGTATAGACCTGCTCGCGCGCCTGGAAGGCGTTGAGCGGGTTGAGGTTGGGCTGCTCGGGCGCCCAGGCGGCCTGGGTTCCGGCATCCGCACCCGAACGGACCAGCGCCTGGCGGATATAGTCGCGGACGCTGTTCAGCTGCTGGTTGAACAGGAAGGCGTTGGGCGCGAACCAGCTGCGGAACTGCTGCACGTCGTCGCCCTGGAAGCCCGGCTGGATCATGCCGCCCTGCGCGACGGTCGGCACCTTGTCGATCGTGTCCTTCAGGCTGACGAGCGAGGCATAACGGTCGCCGTAGACCGAGCTGGCGCTGCGATCGCCATAGCGCAGCCCGAACATGAATTTCGGGAACAGCGACGAATCCGTGTCCAGCACCAGATTGCCCTGCCACTGCCACTGGTCGCCCGCCGACCGGCTGCGGTTTTCGAGCAGGCCGCGCATGTAGAAGCTGTTGGGGTTGCTGAAATCGACGCCGCTGGGCGTGAAGTTGACGCCGCGCTGGTCGTTCAGCTTGACCGCTAGCGACAGCGGCGTCGCCACCTGCGTCTGGAACTGGCCCCAGTTTCCGCTGGCGATCGACTTGGTATAGGCGAGGTCGGTGGTGAAGACCGCGTTGCCCGTCTCCCACTTCGCGCCGAGTGCGCCCTGATAGGTGTCGGTGCGGCTGGTGCCGAATTCCTTCGACGGGCCATTGACCAGCCCCAGGTCGACATCGAACGACTGGAGCGTCGTACCGTCCTGCGTTAGCACCGCGTTACGGATCGTCGGCGGATTGCCGCCATTGGGGTTGGACTGGATCGGGATGCCGAAAAAGTCGTTGGCGACCCGGTCGCGATAGCCCTGATACAGGCCATCGAGATAGATCATCAGATTGTCGGCGGGCTTCCACTGGATCGACCCGTTGACCGACGGACGCTGGCGGTTGCCGCGCCGGTAATAGAGGCCGATGTCCTGCGGGAAGGTGAAGTTGCGGCCGACCGAGGCGGGCAGGATCTGCTGGTTGGCGGGCACATTGTCCTGGAAGCCCTGATAGCGGATCGAATTGAGATAGCGGGTCTGGGTGAAGGAGGCGTTGATGAGCGCGCCGATCTCGCCGATCCCGGTCTGCCAACGGTCGCTGACGAGCAGGCTGCCGATCGGATCAACCTTGCGCGATTCCGTATTATAGACGCCGCGCGCCGCGCCTGCGATCTGGAAGCCCTTGAAGTCGAACGGGCGACGCAGGCCGACATCGATCAGGCCCGCAATGCCGCCTTCCAGATTCTCGGCGGTCGTCGCCTTGTACACCTCGACCCGCGACAGCGCCTGGGCGGGGAAGTCCTGGATCGAGACCGAGCGGCCGTCGGCGGTGAAGATCTCACGCCCCTGCACCGTCGTCTGGACATTGGGCAGGCCCCGGATCAGCACGCCGTTCGCTTCGTCGGCATAGCGCGTGACCTGCACGCCGGTGACACGCGCGATCGCCTCGGCCGCGTTGTTGTCGGGGAATTTGCCGATATCCTCGGCGACCAGCGCATCGACGATCGCGTCCGAGTTGCGCTTGATATTCTGCGCATTGCTCAGGCTCTGGCGGATGCCGGTCACGACGATGTCGGCGGTGCTCGTCGCGTTCTGATCGGCGGGCGCAGGCGTGGCTCCGGCGGCTGCCTGATCCTGGGGCGGGGCCGCGTCCTGCGCCTGGGCGGGCGCGGCCAGCGCGACCGCCATCATCGTCGAAACCGAGGCGAGCAGCGCGCCGATCTTATGCTGTTTCATGGAAAACCCCTCCTGAGACTGTATCTAAAAACGTTTACGGTTGGTGGTTGAAAAAACCCTGAGTCAGCCCGCCTTTACGGGTCCGGGCTCAGGGCAGCGGCGTGATGGCGATCCGGTCGATATTGGGTGCGTAGCGCGAGCGGAGCTGGACGCCCGGCCAGGTCTGCGACGCATAGGTGCGCCCGTCCCAATTGGGTTGTTCCTCGCCCGCAATGCGGATGGTGTTGGCGCCCGCCTTCAGGACGACCGGCACCGTCATCTCCCACCAGTTGTTGGCGTTGAAGCTGTGCGGCGCGCTGACCAGCATGGGCTTTCCGCCATTGACGGAGATGCGCGCGATCCGGGCCAGCGGATCGGGATTATAGTGCGTCGCCTTGGCCTGCTCCTCGTTCGAGAAGCGCAGGGTCAGCGCATAGGTCCCGGCGCGCGGGACCGCCACCCTGGGGAAGGTCAGCGTGTTGCCGTTGCCGGGCGCGCCGCCGATGTCGAACACCGCCCGGCCGCCGCTCGCGCGCGAGGCCGCGCCGATCCGCGCGGTTCCGGCCACCTGGGCATCCTCCGCCTCATAGAGATAGGGCGCGGGGCCGTTCTCGGGCGTCACCGACAGGCCGCGAACGGCCGACGATCCCGTGGCGGTCAGCACCACCTTGTTGATCCCCCCGAGCAGGAAGGCGCGGCCCTTCGTTTCCCGGCCGTTGACCGTCATGTGCACCGCGCCGCCGCTGACCTCGGGGGTCAGGCGCGCCAAGCCATCCTTTGCGGCATAGACCCAGAAGGTCGCACGGCCGCCCTTCACCACCGCGTCGGCCACGTCATAGCGGGCGACCGTCGCGGCGGGATCGGCGGCGGTCAGGGTGATGCGGTCGACCATCGCATTGCCTTGCGTCCGCCGGGTGCCGTCCAGGCTGCGGGTGGCGAGCGTCAGGATGTGGCGACCGCGCGTCAGGTGGACGACCGTATCGACATGATCGAGCACGGCGGGCTTGTAGCCCAAAGGCAGGAACAACTCGCCCTGCGGTTTGCCGTCGATCCGCAGGAAGACGTTGGTCGCCCCCTGCGGCTCGACCAGCGGGTCCTTGTTGAAGCTGCTGGCGAGGACGCTCAGGTCGTAGCGACCGTCGCGCGGCACATCGACCGCGAAGTCCAGCGCGGCGTCCGCGCCGGTCTTGAACCCCTCGACCAGATAGCCGTTCGAGACATGGAAGCGATCGACATGATCGGGCGAGCCCTCCGGCCCGCGTACGGTCAGCCCCTGCCCCTGCCGGGTCGCCTTCTCCGCCTCGTAATCCTGCCGCCAGCGTGGGGTCACGGCGGCGGGGCGCACGCCCTGGCCGGGCGACAGGACCAGCTCATAGGCCGCCTCCTCGCGCAGCGCGGGCCAGCCGCCCTGGCCGAAGGTCAGGTCGACCTGCCCGTCCTTCACCGGCACGATCCGGTCGCCGATCACCACCGGCGGCGGGGAGTCGCCCAGCTGTCCGGTCCAGTCGATCTCCCGCACGCGGACGCGTACCGTGTCGCCGAAGCTGGCGGGCACATGGGTCAGCGCGATGGTCGCGTCGCCCGACTTGCCGCCGAACAGCAATCGCATCTGGTCGCGCGCCGGGTCGAGCGTGGCCACGCCCTGCAAGGTATAGCTCTGGTCGGGATGCGGCGGGGTGACCGCCAGCGTGTGGCCGCTCATCGTCGCATAGGCGTTCAGCAGCCACCATTGCCCGTTGCCGCGATTGGCCTGGACGGCGGAGTCGCTGAGATTTCCGTCGATATTCCAATAGGCGATATCGGCATCGACCTTGGAATCCTCGATCGCGGCCACCCATTGCACCATCTGGCCGGGGACCGAGGTGTGGTAGTTATAGGCATATTCGTTGATGTTGACCGGCAGATGGCGGCCCTGCCATTTGGTCCCGGCGAACAGCTTGTCCTCCCATTCGCGGTACTTACGTACGCTGGTCCGCACCGCCGCCGGGTTGCTGAGTTCGTGCCAGGTCACGATGTCGGGCATGGTGTCGGCGGCGATGGCATGGCGCAGGAAGCCTTCGACTTCCGGATAGAGGATGCTGGTGTTCGGCCCCGCGATCCGCGCGCCGGGCAGTTCCTGGCGGATCATCCGTACCGCCCGGTCCCAGGCGTCGTTGAAGGCGGTCGGGTCCTTCTGCCACGGTACGCCGTTACAGCCCTTGTCCCCTCCCGAGAACATGTTGCCGTCGGGCTCGTTGAAGGGGACGAAGACGATGCGGTCGCGATAGCGGGGCGCCATGCCCTTAACCTGCCGCACCTGCGCGCGCAGCTTTTCGATATAATTGGTCACCGACTGCGCGCAGTCGCCGGTCTTCCAGTCATAGGGGAATTCGCGGTTGATGTCGGTCATGTAGATATAGGTGTCGCCGCCCGAGGCATCGGTGAGCAGCGTCGAGACCTCCAGCGCGTCGGCGCCGGGATGCTGCGGCCCGTCCTGCGCCTTGGTCGACACGGTACGCAGCCCGATCCCCTCGACCAGATTGGGATGCGGCAACCGCGCATCGTACAGGCCGTAGAGCGTGCCCGAGGCCCCGCCATGGAAGGGGCCGGTATCGCTGGCCAGGTCGACCGTCATCCGCTCCTGCGCGAGGGCGGGCATCGCGACCGAGCCGAGCAGGGCGGCGAGAAAGAGCGGGGCGGTGCGGAAGGGCTGGGCCATCAGGGGTTCCGGGATAAGAGTCATGCGGTGCGCGCGGCGGTCATCTGCGCGATGGTCGCGCGGTTCAGGATCAGGCGGGAAATCGCAAAGGCCAGCGCCAGGTGCATCAGGCCGGGGATGACGGTCGACAACATGCGGATGCCGGTCAGCGACAGCGGCGTCTGGTTGCCCGCCCCCGCCTTGTATGAGACGAGGACCAGCACCCCGCTGATGAGCGCGCCCGCCACCGCCCAGGCCAGCTTCACGAAGAACTGGTTGAACGCAAAGCTCATGCCCGAGGAGCGCATCCCCAGCTTCCACTCGCCATATTGGTCGGCGAGCTGGATCAGCGTGAAGTGCAGCGGCAGGGTGCAGCCCAGCACGATGCAGCACAGCCCGACCAGCACCAGCCACAGGGTCGGATAATCGCCCGGCACGAAAAAGGCGGCGAAATGCCCGGCGACCAGGATCAGGTTCACCCAGATATAGATGCTGCGCACGTCATAGCGCCGGGTAAAGGCCTGCACCACGATCGAGCCGAGGAACCCGCCCGCCGTCGCGGTGCCGAAGAACAGCGCCTGATAGGTGGTATCGCCCTTCAGCACATAGGTGATGAAATAGAGCGCCGCGCCCCCCTTGGTATTGAAGATCGCGATCAGCAGCAGCGTCATCAGGAAGGTCCAGCGCAGCTGGTCGTTCTTCAGCGTGTTGGCGATGGCGAGCTTGAGCGGCACCTCGGCCGTGTCGGCGGCGACCACCCGTTCACGCACGAACAGGAAGCAGATCAGGAACATGATGACGGCGGCGCCGCTCAGGATCGCCACCCCGTCGCGATATCCGCGCGCGATGTCCGCGCCGCCCAGATGGCGCACCAGGATCGGCAGGCCGACCGAGACGCAGAAGGAGGCGATCGCGACCATCGCGAAACGCACCGACTGGCACGACACGCCCTCCCGCTCGCTGTCGGTCATCCGGGTGATGAGCGCACAATAGGGCACGTTGTTGAGCGAATAGGACAAAGCGAGCAGGAAATAGGTGATCGCGGCATAGGCGACCTTGCCGTCATAGCTGAAATCGGGGGCCTGGAAGGTCAGGAAACAGCTCAGGCCCACCGGAATCGCGGTCCACAGCAGATAGGGGCGGAACCGCCCCCAGCGGGTCGTGGTCCGATCGGCCATAATCCCGATCAGCGGATCGGACACCGCATCGAAGATGCGCAGCGACAGGAACAGCACGCCGACGATGCCCGGCGCCAGGCCGAAGACGTCGGTATAGTAGAAGGTCAGGAAATTGGCGATCAGCCCGGTGACGATCGTGCCCCCCGCGTCGCCGAAACCATAGCAGATCTTCTCGACGAACGGGATGCGGGAGGCTTGCGCGTCGCCGCGCCGTCCCTCCTGACCATCCCCGACCTGTGCCGCTGTCGCCACGTCCTTCTCCTTTGTCGTCCGGCCCGCCTTTTGACGGTGTCGTTCAGTCGTTTTCCTCGAAAGCCTGCGCCACCCCGGCATCGTCCCGGACGAAGACCGGAATCCGCTCGACCGGCGCATGGCAGGTCACGTCACCGCCGCCCTCGATCCGCTCGCCAGTCCAGGCATCGCGCCAGACGCCCTCCGGCAGATAGACGCTGCGTTCGGCAACCCCCGCCTCGGTCACGGGGGCGACCAGCAGGTCGGGGCCGAACATATATTGATCGTCCACCGTCCAGCAGCGCGGATCGGCCGGATAGTCGTAAAACATCGGCCGCATCAGCGGATCGCCGCGCTCATGCGCCATCCGCATCAGCTCCGCGACATAGGGCCGCAGCCGTTCGCGCAAGGCCGCATAGCGGCGCAACACCGCAAAGACCGTCTCGCCGAAACTCCACAATTCATTGCCCGCGCCCGTGTCGCACTGGGCCACGCCGTCGCGGAACGGCTCGGACGGAGGGGTCACGGGGTCGCGGTGGCCGTGCATCCGCAGGACGGGGGTGAAGACCGCCCATTGGAACCAGCGGATCATCAACTCGTGAAAGGCCGGGTCCTCGACATCGCCGCCATGGAAGCCGCCGATATCGGTCGTCCACCACGGGATGCCCGCCAGCCCCATGTTCAGCCCGGCGCTCAGCTGGTTGCGCATCGCCTCGAACGAGGAATGGATGTCACCCGACCAGACGAGCGCGCCGTAACGCTGGCTGCCCGCCCAGGCGCAGCGGATCAGGCTGACGATCTCGGTCTCGCCCTCCGCGGCCAGGCCGTCGTAAAAGGCCTGCGCGTAATGCAACGGATAGGCGTTGCCGACCTCCAGCACGCTGCCGCTGTGATAGCGGTAATTGTCGAAGTCATAGGCGCTGTATTCGGGCTCGGCCTCGTCCAGCCAAAACAGCGCCACGCCCTTGTCGCGATAGTTGCGCTTCGCCCGGTCCCACAGAAAGCGGCGCGCGCCGGGATGGGTGACGTCGATGAAGCGGGTATTGCCCAGAAATTCCTGCTGCACGTCCAGCCCACGGATGGAGCGCACCAGATAACCCTTCTCGACCATCTCGCGATAATTTTCCGAGCGGTGATCGACCGTCGGCCAGATCGATACGAGCAGTTCGGTGCCCATCGCCTTCAGTTCAGCGGTCATCGCGGCGGGATCGGGCCATTCGCGTTCGTCGAACCGCCAGTCGCCCTGCACCGGCCAGTGAAAGAAGTCCGCGACGATCACCGCCAGCGGAATGCCGCGCGCATGATAATCGCGCGCCACCGCCAGAAGCTCATCTTGCGTGCGGTAGCGCAGCTTGCTCTGCCACAGCCCCAGCGCATAGTCGGGCATCATCGGCACCGTGCCCGTCACTTGCGCATAGTTGCGCACGATGTCGGCGGGCGTGTCACCCGCGGTGATCCAGTAATCGATCTCGCGCGCCGCCTCGGCGGTCCAGGTCGCGCCGTTGGCGGCGAAATGCACCGCGCCGACAGCGGGCATGTTCCATAACAGGCCATAGCCATGGCTGGAGACGACGAAGGGCACGCTGGCCTGGGAATTGCGCTGCGCCAGTTCCAGCGTGCATCCGGCCAGGTCCAGATTGGGCTGCTGATACTGGCCCATGCCATACAGCCGTTCGCCCGGCTTCGCCTCGAACCGGACGGTGATGCGCGCGGCGTCACCGGTCAGCGGCTTGAACTCGCGTCCGGCCAGCCCAAGCGCGCTGATCGTGCGCACCTCGTCGGTGCCGACCGTCCAGAATTTGCTGATCGTGTCGCGCTGCCGCCACTTCTCTTCCAGCAGCAACTCGCCGCTTGCGTTGAGGAAACGGACTCGGCCCTGCAGGTCGACCTCGGCGGTGATCCGGCCTTGCGTGATGCGCGCGGTCGCCCCGTCGCGGGTGACGACCGGCATGGCCTGCGCGGCCGCATCGCGCGGCAGCAGCGCCCCGGCCCGCGCCCCCGAGTCGGCAAAGGGCGACGCGCGCAGGCGCAGGCCGTCGGCCCCATGCGCCTCGATCCGCAACCAGTCCCCATTATAGGTCCACGCGATGGCGCGGTCTTCCAGAACAAGCGTGTCCAAAACGACGCGATCCTCTCCATGCCATTCTTCGGTGGCCGTAAACGTTTACGGGTTTCAGCCCTTTGCGGTGCCCTGTCAATGATTTTGTTGGTCATCGACCGGCGGGGGACTTGTGCGAAACCCGTCGCGCCGCGACTACGGGCACATGGACATACGCGAACTTGCGCGCCACCTGGGGCTGTCGATCGGCACGGTGTCGCGTGCGCTCAACGATCGCAAGGACGTCAGCCCGGCGACCCGAAAGCGGGTGGTCGAGGCGGCGGCGAAGCACGGCTATATCCCCAACCAGTCGGGGCGGACGCTGCGCAGCGGGCGGACGGGCACGGTCGGCTTCATGCTGACGCTGGAACATGACAGCGCGATCCACGGCGATCCCTTCTTCATGGCGCTGCTCGAAGGTTTGCAGAACGGCCTGAGCGAGCAGGACCTCGACCTCGTGGTGCTGCTGGCGCGCAAGGGCGAGGATGCGCTGACCTTCCTACGCCGCCATGTCTCGCGCGGGACGGTCGATGGCTGGGTGCTGTCGGGTACGCAGCATGAGGATCCGCGCATCCCCTTCCTGCTCGACCGCAACATCCCCTTCGTCGCGCTGGGCCGCACCGCGATCGATCGCGACCATGCCTGGATCGACCTGGATTTCGAGGGCGTCGTGGCCGATGCGATGACGTTGCTGACCGAGGCGGGCCATCGCCGCATCGGCCTGGTCGCGCCCCCCGCGACGATCAACAACAGCCATATCGTCGTGGAACGCTATCGCCACGCGCTCGCGCAGGCGGGCATCGCCTATGACCCGATGCTCGTCCATCACGGCGAAACCGACGAGAACGATGGAGAGGCGACGGCGAGCGAGCTGATGGCCCTGTCCGACCGGCCGACCGCGCTGCTGCTGATGGGGGAGACGGCGCCGGTCGGGGCTTACCGCGCACTCCGTGGCCTGGGGCTGGAGCCGGGTCGCGACGTCGCGGTGATCGGTCTGCGCGACAACCCCGCCTGCCGCGCGCTGTCCCCCGACCTGACCTGCTTCTCGCTGGAACTGGGCGATCTGGGCCTGGCGCTGGCACGCGGGCTGGTTGCGATGCTGCCCGGCACGTCCGTCCGGGCAAGCCAGCCGGTCCAGACCTTGTGGGGGATGACGCTGCGCCTGGGGCAGAGCCATCAGGCCCGGCCCTGAACGGCGCGACCTCGGCGGACAGCAATATTTTGTTACTTTCACGGCGATGCCGCGTTGTCGAAGGACTGTCTGTCCGAGGTACCGTTACACATGCCCCTGCCCGCCGATCGTCATTCTCTTCTGGAATCCCGGCGCACGCTGAAGATGGCGCGATCCGCCCATGCCTATGTTCGCGGCAATACGGCGAAATTCTACGAATGGCTGGCGGCGTCCGACGCGGCGCGGCGCGTTCCGAAGGGACCGGCCGTCTGGATCTGCGGCGATTGCCATCTCGGCAATCTGGGGCCGATCGCCGATGGCGAGGGTTCGGTAGAGATCCAAATCCGCGATCTCGACCAGGCGGTGATCGGCAATCCCGCGCATGACCTGATCCGGCTGGGCCTGTCGTTGGCCACCGCCGCGCGCGGCTCCGACCTGCCCGGCGTCGTCACGATGCGGATGATGGAGGCGATGATCGACGGTTATACCGCCGCACTCCACGATCCGACGGGCGGCGAACCCGTCATCGAATCGGAAGTCGTGCGCAGCGTCGAGCGCGAGGCGCTCGGCCGACGCTGGCGCCATCTGGCGAAGGAGCGCCTGGATGCGGTCGAGCCGCGCCTTCCGCTCGGCAAGAAATTCTGGGAACTGGCGCCCGAGGAACGCGACGCGCTGACCGCGCTGTTCGCCGACGAACGGGTCGGCGCCATGGTCCTGTCGCTGAAGGGCAAGCCGCGGGACCGCGAGGTCCGGCTGGTCGACGCCGCCTATTGGATGAAGGGATGCAGCTCGCTCGGCCTGCTGCGTTATGCCGCGATCGTCGCGCTCCGGACACGCAAGGGCAACTGGTCCTATGCGTTGATCGACCTGAAGGAAGCGACCGCCTCGGTCGCCCCGGCGGCGCGCGGCGCGGACATGCCCCGCGATCATGCCGAACGTGTGGTGACGGCGGCCCGGCACCTGTCCCCGTATCTCGGCGCGCGGATGATGCCCGTCACGATGCTGGACCGCTCGCTGTTCATCCGCGAACTGACCCCGCAGGACCTGAAGCTGGAGGTCGAGCAGTTCAGCCAGGGCGAAGCCGTCCGGGCCGCCCGCCATCTGGCCTTCGTCGTGGGAACGGCCCATGGCCGCCAGATGGATGAAGCGACCCGCGCCGGATGGCTGGCCACGCTAGAGGCGGATCGTCGCGGCGGGCTCGATACGCCGTCATGGCTGTGGGAAAGCGTCGTCGCCCTCTCGGGCAGCCACGAGGCCGGGTATCTCGACCACTGCCGACGTTACGCACTGGCCGCCTAGCCGGGCAGGCCAAGGATCCTGCCCGGCGCAACGTCTTGGTCGGCCCCTTCCTTTCCACGGGATGGCTGTTGGAATCGGTCGAGCAACGGCGCCTGGAAATGCGTCATCGCAGGGCTCGGGCCTCGTTGGTCAATCGGGTGACATGGCCTTGCGCCAGTCCCGGTATCCGATGACCGCCAAGCCGATCATCACCGCGTACAGCCCGGCGGTCAGCATCAGGCCCTTGAAGACGAACATCCCGACATAGACGATATCGACCACGATCCAGAGCAGCCAGTTCTCGCGGTGCCGCCGCGACGTCCAATATTGCGCGACCAGGCTGAAGCTGCTCAGCGTCGCGTCCAGCCATGGCAGCGTCGCATCGGTATGGCGGCTGGTGAACCAGCCGATCGCCAGCGCGCCCAGGCCGCCGACCGCCAGCCCCGCCACGGCCTTGGCCCGCGACAGCGGCTTGACGACGACCGCGCCGGTATCGGCCCTGTTCCGGCGCCAGACGATCCAGCCATAAAGGATGCCGAGGCCGAACACCGCCTGCAACGCCATGTCCGCATAGAGCCGCACGTCGAGGAACAGCTTGAAATACAGCGCGCAGGCAACGAGGTTCAACGGCCAGCACAGCATGTCGCGCCGCGCCGTCAGCCAGATCGCCAGAAAGCTGATCGCGACCGCCATGCCCTCCAGCGGCGTCATGACATGCCCAACCCAGCGCGCAAGGAAGCGAGGAAGTCGCGCCCCGCCCGCGACCCAAACCAGTCGGCATGTCCCAGCAGATACCCCTCCCACGCCAGCAGCGCCGCGTCGGAATCGTCGACCACCCCGGCGAAATAGTCGATCTCCGACAAGGCGAATTCGACATGCACCAGCGGCAGGAGGCGGAGGACCGTTTCCCTCATGGCGGCGTCCAGCGGGCCGATCGCCTCATACCCCGCGATCAGGGACAAGGCGGCGGCCGGGTCGGCAATGTCCTCGTCCCGCCCCTGCCCCAGATCCAGCCACGCAAAGGCGGTTCGCTCGATCGCGGTCGCCAGGTCATGCGCCGCACAAGCCCGGTCGGCCAGCCCGAAGTCGAACACCGTCTCGACCGTGCCGTCCGCCGCCCAGAGCAGGTTGGAGGGATGCCAGTCATTATGCGTCCACAAGGGCGTCTGACGGGCCAGAAGCGATGCCAGCCCGTCGTCCGCCGCCGCGAACAGCGACGCCAATCGCCTCTGCCACGACCGTTTCTCCAGAAACGCGGCCAGGGCCGGGCGGGCGCGGACATACGACTCGGCCGCCGCCATCGGATCGGGGGCGGGCAGGATGGAGAAGCTGGCGACCAGTGGCTGTACGCGGCGGGCGGGGGCCTCATATCCCCGGGCGGCGCGGTGCAGCTTGGCGAGGGCGGCCCCGGCGGCCCGGGCATGGCCATCGGCGCGGAACGGCGTCCAGGACGGCTGATCCCGGTACAGATCCGACCCGGCCGACTGGCGGTGGAGCTCATAGGTCCCCTCACCCAGCGCGACCGCACTGGCCCCCTCTGCCGTGCGCAGAAGCTCGGGCACCGGCATCCCGGCGGCCGCGAGATGCGCGATGAAGCCATGCTCCTCCGCCAATCCCTCGACGCTCCGCACCCGGCGGTCATGCCGTTTCAACAGCAGCATATCGTCGCTGCTCTGGATCAGCGTCGCGGCGGAAAAGGGACGCGGCGAATGCCAGTGCAGCGCCTCGATCGGGGCCGCGCCCGGATAGAGAGCCAGCACCGCCGCCGCCTCGTCGGGCGTGATCGCGGGCCAGGTCGGCGCCTCCAGCGCCAGCCCCATGCCGTGGACACGATGCTCGCCGACCGGATCGCTCATGCTCAGAAGGCGCGCGACACGGTGGCGACGACCGCCGCACCGCCGCCGATATAATAGGCCGGAGCATTGCCCGTGATGACCGTGCCCCCGCGCCCGATCGTATCGCGGGCATTGGTCGTCACCGCCTGAACACCCGCCAGGACATGCGGGTCGGTGACGTTGATCGCGTTGATCCGCAGGTCGGTGCGCTTGCCGTCGAGCCAGTCCGCCAGATGAACGCCGATCGCCAGGTCCAGCGTCGCATAGCCGGGAATGCTCTCGTCATTCATGAACGTCGCATATTGGCGACCGACATATTTGCCCGCGATGCTGCCGAACAACAGCCCGTCGTCATAGGTGCCGCCGCCGCCGATCTGGAATGTCGGGCTCGACACCGCGCGCTTGCCCCGCGTCGGCAGGAAATCCGCCCCGACCGGCAGGTCGTCGTCGATCCGCGCGCGCAGATATTCGCCCGAGACATAGATGCTGACGCCCTTGGCCGGGCGATAGTCGATCTCGCCATCGACGCCGTAGGAGGTCTGGCCCCCGACGTTCAGCGACGAATTGACCAGCGCGCCGCCATTGTCGATCACGGTCCCGAGCTGGCGGTTGCGGAATTTATAGTGGAAGCCGGTGACGGACGCCGACAGGCTCGGGCCGATATAGCGATAGCCCAGTTCCTGCGACACCGAATACTCGTTCTTCAACGCATCCGTGCCGCGCGTCGTGACGACCCCGCCATAATAGCTGTCATACAGCGTGAACTCGTTGGGCGCGCGGAAATTGGTGGTGATGTTGGCGAACAGCTGCTGCCGGTCGTCGATCTCGTAATGGACGGCGGCACGGGGCAGCGCGACGAAGCTGTCGCGGCGAACCGCGCTCTGCGGCCCCGGCAGGTCATTGCGGCCGTTGCGCAGCAGGTTGACGCCCTTGAAGCCGACATTGACGGTCAGGCGCGGGGTCAGCGCGATGGAGTCGGCCAGGAAGACGCTCTTCGTCACGGTAACGGTGCGCTGGTTCTCATAGGCGAGCAGGCGGCCGTCGGCGGTGCGGATCGCCCTGCTGCGATAGCCCCAGCGGTCGGCCGGGCGGCCCTCCGCATCGACCGAGGTATAGGTCTGCGTCACCCGGTCGGTGCCGTAATCGAACCACAGCCCCGCCGTCAGCCGGTGGATACCCGCCTGCAAGGTCAGCCTGGCGACCTGCCCCAGCCGCATCTGGTCGCCGGTATAGTTACCCAGCACTGTCGCCACGCCGTCCACGGCACCGGGCAGCGCGATCGGATCGGCCAGCTCCTCATTGCCCAGGAAATTGCCGGTCGTCGCCAGCTGCGTGCCATAGGGCGAGTTGCCATAGCCGAACTGGAGATAGCTGGTGCCGTCGAACGTCAGCCGGTCGTCCAGCACCAGATGCACCGGCGCCGAGGCATAGAGGTTGCGGAAGGGCGCGCGGTACAGCTGCCAGTAATTGGTGTCGCCCGGCGTGTAGCGCGCGTCGTAATTGAACCCGCGTCCCTGCGCCTGCCACTCCGCCAGCGTCGGGCTGGGGTAGCTGGAGGAATTGGCGTTGTTGTAGGACAAAGCCAGGCTGGCGCGGTTGCCGTTGCCCCATTCGTGCAGCAGCTTGGCGTCGATATGCTGACGCGTATCAAAGCCCGCACCGCGCCAATTGTCCGCACGGGTGTTGGAGTAGGAAACGAACGCCTTCAGCCCGCTATTCCCGATCTCCCCCGTATCGACCCGAGCGAAGACCCGGCGCAGGCCATAGGACCCCAGCGCCACATCGGCGAGCAGCTGGCGCGTCGCCTTGGGATCGTCGAGCGTCAGCGACAACAGACCGCCCGCACCGACGACCGTCGGCGCGTCGATATTCACCGATCCCGGCGACAGCGCGATCCGGCGCAGATTTTCGGGGTCGGCGAATTGCGACGGATAGGCGTAATAATAGCCTATATCGTTCTGCGGCGCGCCCTCCATCAGCACGCCAATCTCGTCCTGCCCCAGGCCGCGCAGCGTCAGGCTCGAACTGGTCGACAGGCCATACGGATCGCTGGAGGCGACGGTCGCGCCGGGAAGCAGGTTGACCAGCTGAAACGCGTTCTGGGTCGGCGCCTGCTTGACGATGAAGTCGGCCCCGACCTCGCTCACCGCATGGGGATCGGTCTGATCGGGCAGCAGGCCTTCGGGATCGCGGTGGCCGATCACGCGGATATCGGCCGGGGCGTCGGCACTTTGCTGCGCTGCGGCCGCCATGGGCCACGCGGTCGACAACAGCAGGACACCTCGGCCCATCAGCTTGCATTGGCGGAAAATCGCAACCGGCATCGTCTGTACGTCCACTTCACACGGAGGGACGACGACAGGACCGCCACCCCTCCCTACGCCGGTATGAGCCGGATCAGGTTCAGCGGGTCATGGGCTGCTGCCCACCTCTCAACCGCGCATCAGCGGCCCCCCGGGGATAGCGCCGTCTAGGCGGTTATGCGGCGGGTGCAAATGGTTATCGCAAGGGGAATGGAGCTGAAGGGCACGAATGCCTGGCCGGAGAGCCGCGCCGCGATCCCGAGCCATTGCCATCCTCCGGGGCGGAGGGAATGTGCCGCGATGGCGGACATCGCCGAGAGCGAAACCCGACCTTTTTGAAGGTACGAAAAATTCTGAAATATGGCGGAGCGGGAGTCCGCCAGCAAGCATTCTCAATCGATCTTGAAGAATCTCATTTATTCATATCTTTTAGATACTTAAGACACATTCCATTCTCATATAGGCTCATTCGGACTACCCCATTCCCAACATTTATGTTGGTTGATATGTGGTACAGCATGAGCGGAACGAAGCCCGTAGGACAGCATAGAGAGAAGCGGCTTTCTGCCGCCACGGTGCGCACGATCAAAGAACCCGGCTTTTATGGTGACGGGCACGGGCTTTACCTGAAAGTGGATACTTCCGGGGCAAAGCGATGGGTCCAGCGCATCGTCATTCATGGCAAGCGGCGCGATATCGGCTTGGGATCAGCCAGCCTTGTCAGCCTATCGGAAGCCCGGGAACTGGCCTTGGAGCAGCGAAAATCCGCACGGGCGGGGGAAGACCCTATAGCGCTTAAGCGGCGATCTACCGGCATTCTGACGCTCGAAGAAGCTGCACGTAAGGTTCATGAACTGTCCAAGCCCACCTGGCGCAACGATAAGCATGGCGACCAATGGATAAATACGCTGACGGCCTACGCCTTTCCCACGTTGGGCTCGAAGCGTGTAGACACTGTCAGCGGCGCGGACGTTTTGGCCGTACTGATGCCTATATGGAATGAAAAGCATGAGACGGCCAAGCGGGTCAAACAACGCCTAAGCTCGGTTTTTAAATGGGCGATGGCGAGCGGCTGGCGCACCGACAACCCGGCAGAGACGATCACCAAAGCGCTTCCGAAACACGACAGGTCGAAAACCGAGCATCGGAAAGCCCTGCATTACGACCAGGTCGGCAGCGCGATTGCCAAAATACGGAATAGCGACGCTGGCATGACCACAAAGCTGGCGTTTGAATTTCTCGTTCTGACCGCCACCCGATCAGCGGAAACGCGACTAGCGGTATGGAGCGAGTTCGACCTGGAAAAGGGCTTATGGACGATTCCGGCGGCTCGCATGAAGGCGAAGAAGCCTCATCGTGTACCCTTGTCACCACGCTGCATCGCCATCCTTGTCGAAGCCAAGTCGTTGAAGCGCGATACGGATGACTTGGTTTTCCCCGGCACGAAGGACACTAAGCCCCTGTCCGACATGACACTTTCCAAGCTTATGAAGGATTTGAAGATTGCAGCCGTTCCACACGGCTTTCGATCATCCTTCCGCGATTGGGCAGGGGAAACGACCACCCATCCGCGCGAGGTTATCGAATTCGCTTTGGCTCACGTCATTAAGGACAAGGCAGAAGCAGCTTATGCGCGATCCGACCTTTTTGAAAAGAGACGCGTACTAATGACAGATTGGAGCAACTACCTAAAATTAGAAAGTGGAAATTAGAAGTGATATTTAAGAAGAGAAACCGAAGAAAGAGAACCAAAAAAATTTCCCAACAAATAATACAATCCAAAGAATTGTTTTGCGTCTCCAGGCGTTTTTCTTGACGTCTGCGATTTTTTTGTTGATTTCCCTCTTCCAACGTCCTAATTGCGCCACCCTCGCCGGAGACAAACATGGACCAACTTCTTAGACGCCGCGATGTGGAGCGCATGTGCGCGATCAGTCGCGCTACACTTTACCGATACATCAAGAAAAACGCCTTCCCTCGCCCAATTCGCATTGGTTCGGGATCAGTGCGTTGGCGCCTAAGCACCGTTGTTAAGTGGATGGAAGACGCGAGCGACCTTTTAAATTCTTTAAAATGTGATGTCTTTAGATTTATGATAAAGGAATATATTAATAGTGACTGCAATTACGACAGATATAATCAAGGCGAGGCTGCCTGATAATGATTTGATCAACCCTTTGATTGCCTCAACCAATATCGAATGGACTTGGAATTTGGATGATCCGTCGCCCTACGGCACGATTGTCATTTTGACCAATCGTGAGCTTGTTAGCGATGGCGGTAACGGAAACACCGGCTTTGACGGCACTGATATGCGATTGGTTCGTGACGCGATCCAAGCCGTGCTAGAAGAAAACGATAACATCGGCCTTATTAAGACGTTCGTCGTTCGATCCGCATAAGAAGCGCGCCGACCTATTAAATAGTTAGCTATCAGCATCGCATCGGGACGATGCAAGCTCCGATACGCCTAATCGAAACCGCATTAAGAACCGCAAGATAGGTTTAACAATGCGGCAGAGCTAACGGTTGCAGCCCACCGGCACCGCGCATACACACATGGATACCGGATGGATTGAACACTCAATCTAGCCGGTGACAGGCCCGTCAAACAAATAACACGCTCAACACGGCTCATGCCGTTACCCGGTTTACCGGGCGATGGCTTGCGCCTGTTGAAAACCGGAAGATGAGTGAGGGTTGGCTTTTCTAACTCAAACTACAACGCCATCAACGTTTCTAACTATCACTCAACGATATTTCCCCAAGGGGCATACCGGGAATGGTTTTTGGGACATGTTTAAATGGCGGAAATTTCAACACCGATAACTTAATAATGGGAAAAAAATTATCATTTTCTATAAACATGACTAAATATAGATAAATATACAGTCATCCGGTTAGGTTTTCGATGGGGCGCAGCTTGTGGCTGCGCGCCCCTAACCAACTTCACATTTCCCTATAATATATAGGAGTGAGATATGAACTACAATTTTATTAGGTATAAAAATGAAGATCTACGTAGAATCCGAAGAATTTAACAAAAAGCACCAATCCTATTTTTCAAATATTTTTGACCTTTTCAGAAAAAATCTGACTTCAAACCCTGATGAAAAAATCAGGGTCTTTCCAATCGATACAGGTTTAGGGAAGTCAACGAGAGTCCAAAACTTTCTCCGGGAGTGGAAAGCCAAGGGATTTCAGAATGGAGAAAGCTGCATCTTATTCCTGTCTACCGTTGAGGAGATATGCCGCTATATAGAGGCAATTGGATTTGACCGGCATGAGATAGCCGTCGTCACCAGAAACGAGGAAGCAAACTTATTAGGGTATGACAATCCTAACCAATCCCGGTTAGTCCTAACAACTCATGCGATGTTGAGATTTCGTACCTTGAAGAAGTCGTTCAGCAAGGCATCAGAGTTCTATTTTCAAGGAAAGCCACGCGGGCTTCGTATCGCGGATGAAGCACTTTATCGGGCGGAATATATTCACCTAGGCCGCGACAGCCTACTACAAGTCATAGAGCCATTACGACCATACTTCCCGGAATGGGTCGAAGGATTGGAGAGATTCGCAAGCCATATTCATGCTCTAAAACCAAACAGCATAATTAGATTCCCTGATCGGTTTGGCAAGGGTCGTCAGTATTCGTTTGTTGAACATGGTGGGCCACACCTGACGGATAAGCAGCTAGAAACTCTACGGTATATAAAAGCCGCAAAGGGCAGAAGACTCAAGGCGGTAAGCGGCAAGAAATATGGGATTACCCTTATCGGAATGGGTCATCCGCTACCGGCTGATATCGCACCACTCTTCATATTCGACGCATCTGCACGGGTGGTAGAGAATTACCAGCTATGGGCAGACGTGGACTGTAACGTCGAAATCATGGACCCACTCGTCCGCGATTACGATAATCTTTTTGTCCATATTTGGAAAACAGCTTGCGGACGGGATTTTCTGGCCAACCCAACCAATCGAGACAAGCTACTTCGACCGATCGCCAAAATGATGAACGCTGATGAGCGGGCTACTTTGCTCGTTGCATACATGAATAAGGGTGATTGCGGTCTATTTGAAGAACTCAAATCCTACTTGGACAAGCCCGAACTGCTGCACTTCCGGCATTGGGGCAACCACTACGGCACGAACGAATTTCGGGATATTGATAGGCTGGTGGTCATCGGCTGCCACCTAAACCGCGACACGGTTTATCAGGCCATGCACATGGCGACGACGGGTGCCGATCCTGAAAGCGTCATAGGCGATGAATGGACCCAAATGCGGCAGGGGCACCTAAAGGGAAACCTGCTTCAAGCCTTTAGTCGGGGCACGGTTCGACTGGGCGAAAATGGGCAATGCGGCAAGTGCGACGTGTATTTCATCACACCGCCAAATCCGTCCCCGGAAACGCTGGTTAGAGAAGCACTCCCCAATTGCCGTATCGAGCCATGGGAGCCTGTTAAAAAGGCTCTCACGGGGCAAGCCAAGGACATTGTGGACGCCGTTAGGCAGCTAAGGGCACAAGAGCGGGTCGGCGATGTTCCGAAGGCGGAAGTCCGCGAACTGGCAGGGATCGTAAACGAAAGTAGCTTCGCTAATGTTTTGAAGAAGGGAGTCGTTGTAGCCGCGCTGGCCAATTTGGGTGTCGAGGTTGCCCACAAGTATTTCGTCTTCAATCTATCGGCGGACGTGATTCCGATCAAGATCCACGGCGAACAGCTTATGGAACGACGGATTGAGCGATTTATAGCGGCTTAGGCCGCTTACTCGCTTGTTAAACTTATAGCGAATACTCACACTATAGAAATCTGGGGGGCTTACTGTAAATGGACTGGTGTGAGCCGCCCCGGATTTTTCTAGGACTTCGCCCCTGCTAAACCCGGTGCATATTATTTGTGCAGTTGCAGCGTTCGGTTGCATCCGCCATCATCCCACTATGCGCCGCATATTGCCCACCATGATGCTGATACCTTTGCTGGCTATCACTTGGGATAAGCCGGGAGCCTCCCAAGGGATTTACATGACCCCGCTAGAGGGGCAGTCGTTTAAGGCGCTTGTGCGTTATCATGAGTGCATGGCCCCATATATCAGGGCAGCCAAGAAACAGCGCCTATCAGACAAAGACGTGGGCTTATTCGGCTGGCATTGCCCTACCGAATTACGGGATGCGGCAATAAAGCGAGAGCGCTATTTTGCGTCTAAACCCGATGCGGAACAGGACCAGATGCTAATGGCTCCAACTCGTCGCGAACGAGTCAAGCTGCATGAGAGAGAGTTGGCAGGATCGTTCTATTGCGATCTTAGGACCTGTGAGCGCCTATGATGACGCGACGAACAGAACGATGGCAGGACTTTGCGATTTAAGCCGCCACAGGGCGCATTGGTCGCCTCTAGGCGCATTATTGGCTAAATTCACAAATGGCTCTCTATGCCCCCCTTAAATCGCAAAATAGAGCATAATTGGTCCCACAGATTGATCGATCCACATTAGCTGAACCGCAAAATCAATTGGTCGTTATGGATTTGGGTATTATCTACACCAAATCCCATCCGATCGGAGTTACCATGACAGACGAAACTGTGAACGTTAATGCCGTTGAATTGGCGACCGACTTGACCGTGGCGTGGTTGGGCAACCCCAATACCCGCACCGAAGCGAGTGAGGTTCCCGCATTCCTTGGCAAAATGCATGAAACGGTTTCGGCTTTGCTCGGTGGAGCAGCACAACAGGTCGAAGCGGAAGCCCCTATCGAATACACCCCTGCCGTATCGGTGCGGAAATCGCTCGCGTCCAACGATTACATTATCTCGATGATCGACGGGAAGCCGTATAAAACGCTACGTCGTCACCTCTCGACCCATGGCCTTACCCCCGAACAATATCGGGAGCGCTACGGCCTGAAAGCAGATTATCCACTTGTTGCGCCGTCCTACAGCGCTGCACGGCAAGCTATGGCGAAGAAGATCGGCTTGGGTCGTAAGCCCGGTCAAAGCCCCAAGGCACAGGAAGCCCCAAAGGCAGCAGCCAAGCCCGCTCGTAAGGGTAAGACAGTTGCAGACGCTAAGGCCGCTGCACAGGCCCATTTAAGCGGTTCGGGCGAGTAAAAGGTTTAGGGGGGCGGATTGGCCGCCCCCGGAATGCGCCACAGGCCGAAGGGTTCAATATTCACGATTGGCTTTACGAGCCTCACGCGCTTTTCGACGTTCTTCTCTTTCCGCCTGATGCGAAGCAATTTCGAGCTTCGAACATTCCTCGGAAACGCGGGAAAATCCGGTGGTATCGCCGTCAGCAAAATAGACCCTACCATCAGCGTAGGCATAGTAGTGGAAACCGATGTACCCGCCGAATCCATTTTTGGAGTTCACAGACCCACAGGCAACGTCATTCGCGGGATAGAGATAGTGGTCCTTAAATTGCGCTGATTCTGGATCGCGCAATTCGTTGCGAACTTTTTGTTCGACTTCCATTTGAAAATTGTCGTTGGGGCCTGCTTGCTGACAGCCTGCCACCAAAACGAACAACGGAAGCACATATCGAAGCTTCATTTGCCTCTCCTACCCCACTGAAAACTAGGAAGAGGCAACCCGGCGAAAGCCGGGTGTTAGGAACCCTGCACGTAGCACAAGGCCCGTCGTTTTTGGGACGAATCCTTGGACAGCACGACGGCACCCGGCCGAGAAACTCGACCAGGCTACGTGACAAAGGGGTTCCTACGCCCCACGCCCGGAATTTGCCGAAGCGCGTAGGCTGATTGCCAACGTATTGAAGGCAGCGCAATAGCGGGCAATCCCCTACAACCGCCTTATTGCAGTTGCTTCGGTCGCCATCGACCTTGGGCAGAAACCCTCTGCATACCATGTCGAGGCTGCTGGGCAGCAAAAGTGAATGATGGGTACCCCACCCAAAAAATTCGATTTATTGCTACTTTCGCCTCATAAAGCACGGCACGACAGTCGAACGCACTTGCAGCAAAAAACTGCATTGCTACTCTGCCGAAATTTAGCTTCGGGTTTGGGCATGACAAATATCATCGCGTCTCTGAAAGATATTTTTGATCGGCACCCTGCCGCGCCATTTCTTTTCATTGGCTCTGGTTTTTCACGCCGATATCTCGGGCTTGAAGATTGGGCAGGGCTATTGGAGCGTTTTTGCAAACCAATCGAAAGCTTCGACTATTATCGCGCCAAGGCAAATAACGATCTTCCGCAAGCCGCAAGCCTTATGGCCGAGGACTATTACGAATGGTGGTGGAAATCTGCCGAAACCAAGGAAAGCCGCGAAATTTTTTCAGGAAAGGTCCAAACAAGAGCGGACCCCCTGAAAATTGAAATTTGCAATTATCTTATCACTCACTCCCTTCTTGACGTTCAGACGTCAGGATTTGCTGATGAAATCGCAAATTTTGCAGATATATCTGTCGATGGAATAATTACTACAAACTGGGATACACTTATTGAAGAGGCATTCCCTGATTACACGGTATATGTTGGCCAATATGAGTTACTATTTTCAAACCCACAATCGATAGCCGAAATATACAAAATACACGGAACGGCTACCGATCCAAATTCTCTTATACTGACCACCGATGATTATGTGAATTTTGAAAAGAAGAATCCTTACCTAGCCGCTAAGCTTGTCACCATATTTGTAGAACATCCTATCATATTTTTGGGGTATTCAATAAATGATCCTCACATTCAAGCAATAATTGAATCTATTGCACAGTGCCTGCCGCAGGAAAAGATTGGCGACTTTGAAAGAAATTTGGTATTTATTCAGCGAGCAAAAGGAAATCCCCCCGCTATAGAAAAGACTACGCTACAGTTTGGCAAATTTAACGTATCGTTGATGGTAGCAAAGGTTGATTCGTTCGACGATGTGTATCAGGCTCTTAGCGGAAGAAAGAGAAAGCTACCCGCAAGACTATTGAGATTCTTTAAAGAACAAATGTATGATTTTGTTCAATCTCCCGAAGCTACCAGCACCAAGTTAGCGGTTATAGATTATGAAAGCCTGAAAGAAACGGACGATATAGAGTTTGTCGTTGGCGTTGGTGTTGCCGGAAACCGGGAAAAGTATGAAACGGCAATTGAGGACACATTGGCAAAGCGCGGCTATCAAGGCATATCCGCCGAAGAATTATTCGATGATGTTATAAAAGTCGAAAGCAGCTTTGATGCCATACCACTTCTTGACGGGGCCTATCCCGTCCTGGGCAGAAGCAATAGAACTTTTACGCCTGTGTATCGATACCTGAAAGAAGCTGGGGTGGAAAATCTTGAATCCTTGGAATCTTCAAGATTTCTTGGTGCGAAGAAGATTGTCGCAAAAATGAGTGGGGAAGACGCATACTTGACGAAGTATTACAAGAAGCGGTTCGAGGACAGATTTTCGGATTACGACACAAAAGGCATAATAGATAACGCCGCAAACCAGAAAGAGTCTCTTTTGATACTACCGTTCCAAGACAGAAATGCCGTAGACCTTGAAGTGCTTCGTAGTTAACTCCAAGAAAATAAGCATCATTTTACCGAGACATTTTATGTTACGGCGTGGAAAAAACTGGTATGCTGGTACGATAAGCTAAAATATGGCTTTTAACATATTAATTAAACTTGCGTATAATTCAGATGATATGCAAGATTAGTTTAGTAAATAAAGGCACACATATCCATGCTCGCTATACTGGGCAGGAATTGCGATTTTTTGCACATTTTTATATAGATCACACATAAGCATATTGCGTTCTGCTGCGGGATGATTGCGCCTAGAGCATCGAAAGCGCTTAGCGGCATCAGTTAGGCTATCATCCCAATGTCGCCTTTCAAAGAGCCACCATAGGGCAACGGCATCGAACCGTCTAACTCGGTTACACCGCAAACAGGTAACCTCAATCGTTCGCCGATGAAGGGCGCAATGCTCTAGATTGCGAAGTTTGCGGTTTAGGTGATCGTATTCGTCGTCGTTCAGCACACCAGCTTACAGAACGGCGGTTAGCTGTAATTGCACCCCATCTTCGGACAATACCGCCCTTGCTCGCTGTGCTGCCCCTACCGCTTGTCGGTAGTGAATGGTGCCGTATCGTTCGGCAGCCTCGAACGGCAGCGGACTCCAATCTTCCGATGGGTAAACCTCGTTGTAGATTGCCTCTGCTGCTGCCCTTAGCTGCATATCGTGCTGCATGACCGATGCTCCGTTGTTCCCGCCAAGTTAGAACAAAACATGAACGATTCGCAACCGCCTGTTTTTGTGCGTTAAAGGGATGGAGGCAAACGACTAAGCGGCGCGCTTCTCCATCCGCTGGATGGCAGCACGGGATACACCGCTCCTACGACCGCTAAACGTCAACCCTCCTCGGCGGCAACTAGAGCATCCATCAATTGCCCCCTCAAACGGGTTCTACCCGCCACGCTCCGACAGTAGGCATCATCGGCAAAGGCCCGATAAACGCTCGCACGACCGATACCCAATCGCTTTGCGATTTCAGTAGCGCCAACACCCTCGGCACGAAGGGAGTTGATGGCAGCGATATCAACCGAAGGTTTGCGGCCCTTGTAGACGCCAGCAGCTTTGGCCTTCGCGATTCCTTCGGCTTGGCGTTCTTTACGAATCGCCGTTTCGAATTGCGCGAACACGCCAAGCATTTGAAGAAAGGCAACGCCAGCGGGGGTGGAGGTATCAATTGGCTGTTCCGTTGCCCGAAGGAACGCCCCCCGTTCTTTCAAAACGGCAACGATTTTCTCCAAATCCGCGACCGACCTTGCGAGGCGATCAATCCGGGTGACCATGAGCGTATCGCCAGCGCGGATGAACGAAAGAACCGTGTCTAACTCGATACGCCCTTCGACAGTCGTGCCCGTCCGCTTTTCCGAACGGATGATCGAGCAACCAGCGGCGCGCAACGCCGCCTCTTGGATTTCACAATCCTGATCGTCTGTGGAAACGCGGGCGTAGCCGATGATGGTCGACATAGCGGAATGTCCCAATAGCCTCTTAGACATTCAGCTTTTCATGTCTCATTGGTCAAGAGTCAACCCTATTGGGACGATTCCTTTGTCTCGGTCGATTGTCCCGTTAGGGTTTACCTCAAAAGACCGATTGAATGCTGTCGTGATACGAGCATGCATCGCGATTCGTGTGTATCAGAAGCGGTCGATTAGAGAGCCATATTATCAATCACGGCTAGCAGAATAGTTCATTGATCTGGTTTGGAAACACTCTTTATAGTTTCAATTGCGGCGTCACCGTATTTATTGCGAAGCCAAAGCAAAAAATTTGGCTCGACAACGTTTACGTAAGAGAGTTCGCCAGCAAGCTGCCGAACCTCGTCCGAGTTAAGCTTTTTGCATACCGCATGATGAACCTTAGCAGAAATCAACCTCTTTCTATGATGACCAATGCCAACCGTACCATCATTAGAAAGAACAACACCCGTTACAGAACGTTTTGTCGCCATAGTAACGAATGTCGTTTTGCTAATATTCAGCTTCAATCTCGGGTACTTTGAAACTCTAATTGCCTCTGGAACCTCTTTGACCATATCTTTTAGCATACCTACTCGTTGACCGGAAAACGTCAGGTCGTCGGCATACCTAGTATATTTAAGCCCGCGCTTGTCAGCAGCGGACTGTACAAGAGTGTCAAATTTGTACATAAGAATATTAGACAATATTGGCGATGACGGCGCACCAATAGATAACTTAAGAATGCGTTCCCCTTTAGCCTTTCTGAATAGTAATCTAGCAGACATATCACGGTCTATTTCATCCAAAATATTGTGCTCGTTGCAATACCGAACCCAATCTTTTGAAGTTATCGAAGGAAAAAAGTTCTCGAAATCAAGCTTTAAAATCGGAGTACCGCCCTTATGGGCACTTGCATTATTTAGAATTGATACACCCTGCCGATATGCCATTGCCGCCGGATGAACGGGAAGATCTCGTAAAACCTTATCTACAAGAACCCGTTGAAGTACTTTAAGTTCGCGAGCAGGCTGCGCAATTTCCCGAGACCCACCGGATCGCTTGGGAATGTTATATACCTTGTAGCGGCTTGGCGCAGACCGGATGATACGCAAAATATCACCAGGATCCATTCCGGTTTCGGTTACGAGAACTGCTAGAAGGTTACTCATAGTGTTGGCATCGGCGTGAGTTGCACAATGGCATTGAAGCGCGGAGTGTCGTTAGCTTTCCAAAACGCCCGAATATCGTTCCGCCATCGCAGCTTTTCTCTAAATGGCGCGGTGTCAACAATATGGTAATCTATGGCGCTGTTTCCACCCGTCGCCACGTAGAAAATATGATTACCTTTTCGCACCTTGCCAAGCCAACCAAGAAGATTGGCACAATAAAAGAAGTTGTCGAATCTAATATCGGCAAAACCAAATTGGGTTAGATATTTCCTAATTTCACCTTGAGTTAAAGCGCCAAATTCCCTGCAAAGCCCCACCATTAGCAAGATTGCGTGTCCGGCAATCTTGTTATTAAGCTTAGTCGATTTTGGTCGCGAATCTAAGCGATTCTGCACCGCAGGCATGATGCTTGCTGAAAAATTAGCACTGTTTATCCCGGCAATACCGCCGTTCTCATCAATGCCAACCTCAAGTCTATCAAGGACGTGAACCCATTCGTCACCATACCGATGTTCAAGGAATTTAACTGGACCGTTTCTGATGAACGATACCTGATTGTAGTAATACTCGTCGAGAACAGCGAGCAGGCTCGGCGCAATGGTATCAATTGCGGCAAAAGCGCCCAATTCCGCAAGGCTTCCCGCACTCTCTGCAAAGAGAAGGATCAGACCAACAATTTGGGCAATGTCAGATTCAAAACTAAAAAGGTCTTTATATCCGGCATCGGTTGTCAACGGCTCGGCTGCCTCCGCTAGTACTATGCTATACGGAACACCAAGGGCTACTGCGGCTCGATGGAAAGCATCACGCAGCATTACCGGCGTATCTAACGAATCGTCTATTGCTCCACCACACAGAAAGACAACTTGACTTGGGGCATGGACGCGGACGCTGTCGGCCTTCATGCTTGCTATCAGGTCGTTGGGGTGGAAGGCAGCCATTTACCTGTGAAGGTGAGAAAGAGGGTGATGTCTTATCGAGCGTAGCGGCCGAAGGCGATGAGACATCACCCTCTTTCGCACCGATAAAACTCGGCAATCGACTTACGTCCAGCGAAACACCAGACACCCCAACAAGGGGCTAAACGCGTAAATGGTCATCCACTTTACGATAGACGCGCGAACGGTCAACCCTCTCTTAGCGAAAAATACTGGCCCGATGCGAACTGTTATCTTGAAGTTGGACGATATGTTGGCCGGCGAAATGCACGGCAAAAAATATCGTCGGGATTCAACATCTTAGCTTGGTAAATGGCGGAGCGGGAGGGATTCGAACCCTCGATACGGTTTTGCCGTATACTCACTTTCCAGGCGAGCGCCTTCGACCACTCGGCCACCGCTCCGCATGAGTCCATGCCTGGAACACGCGCCCCTAATGCGCTTCCTCGCGCCGCGCAAGCGATTGCGTGGAGGCCGGGCGTGATGCAGTCTGCCATCATGACGATCGCGCTCTTGCTCGCCGCGCTGCTGGCGCAGGCTTCGCCCTCCCCCGCTCCGGCCGTGCAGCCGGGCGATCCCTTGCCCGGCGACTGGATCGCGGTGCCCGATGACGAGCTGCTGGTCTTCACCCTGGCCAATGGACGCACGGTGACGCTGCGGCTGGCACCGGGGCAAGCGCCGGTCCATGTCGCCAATATCCGGGCGCTGGCGCGGGCGCATTGGTGGGATGCGGGGACCAGCGTCTACCGCGTGCAGGAGAATTACGTCGCGCAATGGGGCGACGCGACCGAGAAGAAGCCGCTGCCGTCCGGCATCATCGCCAATCCTCCGGCCGAATATGATCGCGCAGGGGCGAGCGCGGTGGCGCGGCTGAGCAAGGCCGACCCCTATTCGACCTGGGATGGCTATAGCCGCGACGGCTGGCCGCTGGCGGGCAATGCGACGCGCGAGTGGATCCCGCATTGCTATGGCATGGTCGGCGTCGCACGCGATCTGGCGCCGAGCACCGGGACGGGTGCCGAATTATACACTCTCATCGGTCATTCGCCGCGCGGGCTGGACCGCAATGTCGCGATCGTCGGCCGCGTGGTCGACGGGATGGATGCGCTGTCCACCCTGCCGCGCGGGACGGGCGATCTGGGCTTCTACAAGGACGAAGGGCAACGCGTACCGATCGTGTCGGCCCGGCTGGTGAGCGACATGCCCGCCGCCGAGCGCCCGCATTTCCAGTATCGCGAGACGGTGTCGCCGCGCTTCGCCGCGTGGATCAAGGGGCGGGAGAATCGGAAGAACGACTTCTTCACGGTGCCTGCGGGGGGTGTGGATATCTGCGCGGCCTTGCCGCCGGTTCGAAAGACACCCTGAGGTTGGCGTCGGGGCGTGGCCTTCGACTTCGCTCAGGCTGAACGGAGGTTTGCGGCGAGTGGCCCTGCTCCCTCGCTCAGCTCAGCCTGAGCAAAATTGAAGGCCAAGGGAAGACGGGGCCGCTTAAACAGCGGCCCCGCCCCATATCACGCCGCCTTTTTACCCGGTTCGATCCGGTTGGCGACCAGATGATCGACCACCGCCGGATCGGCCAGGGTCGAGGTGTCGCCCAGCGCATCGACCTGGTTCTCGGCGATCTTGCGGAGGATGCGGCGCATGATCTTGCCCGAGCGGGTCTTGGGGAGAGCGGGCGCAAATTGCAGCGCGTCGGGGGTGGCGATCGGCCCGATCTCGCGGCGGACCCACTGGACCAGCTCGGCGCGGAGCGCCTCGTCCTCTTCGACACCGGCGTTCAGCGTGACGAAGGCGTAGATGCCCTGCCCCTTCACGTCATGCGGCATGCCGACGACTGCCGCCTCGGCGACCTTGGCATGGGCGACCAGCGCCGATTCGACCTCGGCGGTGCCCATGCGATGGCCCGAGACGTTGATGACGTCGTCGACCCGGCCGGTGATCCAGTAATAGCCGTCCTCGTCACGGCGGCACCCGTCGCCGGTGAAATATTTGCCCGGATAGGTGGTGAAATAGGTCTGGAAGAAGCGGTCATGATCGCCCCAGACGGTACGCATCTGCCCCGGCCAGCTATCGGCGATGACCAGATTGCCCTCGACCGCGCCGTCCAGCACCTTGCCCTCGGCATCGACGATCTGCGGCAGGACGCCGGGCAGCGGCAGCGTGGCCGAGCCGGGCTTGAGCGCCACGGCGCCAGGGATCGGCGCGATCATGTGGCCGCCGGTTTCGGTCTGCCACCAGGTATCGACGATCGGGCAGCGCCCCTCGCCCACGACGTTGTAATACCATTCCCAGGCTTCCGGGTTGATCGGCTCGCCCACCGACCCCAGCACGCGAAGCGACGAGCGGTCGGTCTTCTTCACCCATTCGTCGCCCTCGCGCATCAGCGCGCGCAGCGCGGTCGGCGCGGCATAGAAGGTCGCGACCTTGTACTTGTCGACGATCTGCCAGAAGCGGCTGAAATCGGGATAGTTGGGCACGCCCTCATACATCAGCGTCGTCGCGCCGTTCGCCAGCGCGCCGTACACGACATAGCTGTGGCCCGTGACCCAGCCCACATCGGCGGCGCACCAGAACACCTCGCCCTCGCGGTAGTCGAACACATGCTGGTGGGTATAGGCGGCCCAGAGCAGATAGCCGCCGCTGGTGTGAAGCACCCCCTTGGGCTTGCCGGTCGAGCCGCTGGTATAGAGGATGAACAGCGGGTCCTCCGCGCCCATCGGCTCAGGAGGACAGTCGGCGGATGCGGCGTCGACCAGATCGCCGTACCATTGGTCGCGGCCGTCCTTCATCGTCACGTCGACACCGCTGTGGCGGACGACGAGGACATGGTCGACCGCCACGCCGTCATGCTCCAGCGCGGCGTCGACATTGGCCTTGAGCGGCACCGCCTTGCCCCCGCGGCAACCGCCATCGGCCGTGATGACGATACGCGAATCGCAATCGACGATCCGGTTGGCGAGGCTTTCGGGCGAGAAGCCGCCGAAGACGATCGAATGGATCGCCCCGATCCGCGCGCAGGCCAGCATCGCAAAGGCCGCCTCCGGGATCATCGGCAGATACAGGGTGACGCGATCCCCCTTGGCGACGCCCAGATCTTTCAGCACGTTGGCGAGGCGACAGACCTGCTCGTGCAGTTCGCGATAGGTGATGCGGCGATCGGTGCCGGGGGCATCGCCCTCCCACAGGATCGCGACCTGATCGGCGCGGGTTTCCAGATGGCGGTCGATGCAGTTGGCGGCGACGTTCAGCTGGCCGTCGGCGAACCAGTTGATGCGGAAATCCGCCTCGTCGAAGCTGGTATCCTTGACGCTGGTGAAGGGCGTGATCCAGTCCAGCCGCTTCGCCTGTTCGCCCCAATAGCCATCCGGGTCGCTCTTCGCGGCATCATAGGCGCGAGCATAGCCTTGCGCATCCATGGACGCGCTATCGGCCCATTGGGGAACGGGGTGAACATGGGCGCTCATGCCTGTCTCTCCTTGATCTTTGTCGCACCTTTAGCAGTCCAACATCACAAATGCCTATCGGCTCCGTGACAAAGTGCGTCCTGGGCCAAGACCGGATGACGGCGCAAAATGTCGCCACGATGACGACCGTTGGTCATAATGGCGTGGCCGCCCGCCCAAGACGAGAGGGGGGTCGTCGCGACAATTGCATCCATTCAGAGCAAGATACCGCCCACCCCCTCTATTCCTCCCGCAAAAGCAACGCTACAGCGGCAAGGGCGCCGGGTTTCGAGGGGGGACCGACCAAGCATGACCGCGACTGCCCACGACCCTGCCGACATCCCTGCCGGTTTTGCCGCTGTTCTGGCGCGCAGCGGCGAGATGGGACGGCTGATCGCCGGGCACGACTGGGCAGCGACACCGCTGGGGCCGATTTCGGCATGGCCGCAAAGCCGGTTGACCGCCATCGCCATCGCGCTGGCCTCCACGATTCCCATCGCCACGATCTGGGGCCCCGAGGGCATCCTGATCTACAATGCGGGCTATGCCGAATTTTCGGGCGACCGGCATCCGGCGATGCTGGGCGTGCCGCTTGTCGGCGTCTGGCCCGAGGCCGCGGCCTTCAATGCCCAGGTCATCGCCGAAGGGCTGGCGGGTCGCACGCTTGCCTATCGCGACCAGGCGATGCTGCTCCATCAGAACGGCAAGCCCGAACAGCATTGGCTGGACCTGGACTATACCCCTATCGCCGACGAAAGTGGCCGCCCGGCCGGAATCATGGCGACCGTCATCGACAGCAGCGCCCGGATGCGCGACCGGCAGGACCGCGAGGTCGCGCTGTCCGCCGCGCGTGAGAGCGAGGCGCGGTTCCGCAACGTCGCCGATCACGCGCCGATCATCATGTGGGTGACCGATGCCGACGGGCACTGCACCTATATCAACCGCGCCTGGCAGGTTCAGACCGGGCAGGACGTGGAGCAGGGGCTGGAGTTCGGCTGGGTCAGGATGCTCCACGCCGAGGATCGCCAGCCGGTCGAACAGGCGTTCCGCGACGCCATCGCCGAGACGCGGAGCTTCCAGATCGAGTTCCGGCTGGCTCACACGGACGCGGGCTATCACTGGATGATGGTCTCCGCCATTCCGCGCTTCGACGATGACGGCACCTATCTGGGCATGATCGGGTCGGTCATCGATATCGACGAGCGCCGCCGGGCGGAGGCGACGCTGCGCGACGTCAATGCGGTGCTGGAACGCCGGGTGATGGAGGCGCTGGCCGAGCGCAAGCTGTTCGCCGACATCATCGATTCGACCGGCACGATGGTCCAGGTGCTGGGCTTCGATCATCGCTATCTGGCGGTCAACCGCGCCGCCGCCGAGGATTTCGAACGGATCTTCGGCACGCGTCCGCAGATCGGCCAGCACAAGGGCGAGGCGATGGCCCATCGCCCCGAAATCCTGTCGGTGATGCGCGATTATTGGACCCGCGCGCTGGCGGGCGAGGATTTCTCGGTCATCCAGGCGCTGGAGGACATGGCGGGCGAGCGGCACCATTACGAACTGCGCTTCAGCCCGCTGGTCTCCGCCGAAGGCACACCGATCGGGGCCTATCAGTTCGCGACCGACGTCTCGGAACGGCTGGCGCAGCAGGAGCGGCTGCACGACATGGAGGCGCAGCTGCGCCAGAGCCAGAAGATGGAGGCGGTCGGCCAGCTGACCGGCGGCATCGCGCACGACTTCAACAATCTGCTCCAGGTCGTGGTCGGCAATCTGGAGATGCTCGACCGATTCCTGCCGACCGACGATCACCCCCGCGCCAAGCGCGCCGCGACCAATGCGATGACGGGCGCCCGGCGCGCGGCGACGCTGACCCAGCGGCTGCTCGCCTTTTCTCGGCGGCAACCGCTGGCGCCGCAATCGGTCGATGCCCGGCGGCTGGTCGATGGGCTGTCCGACCTGCTGACCCGGACGCTGGGCGAGCAGGTCCGGCTGTCGGTTAAGTCCGCCCCCGATTTGTGGGTGACGGAGGCCGACCCCAACCAGCTGGAAAGCGCGATCCTGAACCTGGCGGTCAATGCGCGCGACGCGATGCCGCATGGCGGCACCCTGTCGATCACGATGCGCAACGCGACGCTGGACGGGCTGGCGACGATGGCGGCGGGGCCGGTGCCCTATCCCACCGATCCGGGCGATTATGTCGCGATCGACGTCAGCGATACCGGCACCGGCATGGACCGCGCGACGCTGGGCCGGGTGTTCGAGCCGTTCTTCACCACCAAGGAGGTCGGCAAGGGCACGGGGCTAGGCCTGTCGATGGTGTACGGCTTCGCCAAGCAATCGGGCGGACAGGTGCAGATCGAATCGCGCCCCGGCCAAGGCACCTGCGTCACCCTGTTCCTGCCACGCTTCCAGGGAGAGGCCGCCGCGCCCGTCGAGTTGGCACAACCCACCGCGCATCCCGCACGTGGGTCGGAGACGATCCTGGTGGTCGAGGACGATGCCGATGTCCGCAGCTATTCGACCGAGGCGCTGCGCGAGCTGGGCTATGACGTGGTCGAGGCGGAGGATGGCGCCTCCGCGCTGGCGCTGCTCGATTCGCCGGATGCGTCGCGGATCGCGCTGCTGTTTTCCGACGTGGTGCTGCCCGGCGGGATGACGGGGGCCGACCTGGCCTCGGCCGCGCGGTCGCTGCACCCCGAACTGAAGGTGCTGTTCACCACCGGCTATGCCCGCGACGTGATCGTCCATGGCGGGCGGCTGGATGCCGGGGTCGCATTGATTACCAAGCCGTTCGACTTCGCCGATCTGGCGGCGCGGATACGGTCTATGCTCGACACGTGAGGGGTGGGTGGGCTTGGGGATCGGCCGCAAGCGACCGGCGGCGCCGCGCTTCGTCGACGGGATCGCCCGGCCCCCTGATTCCCCCTCCCGCGCGCTTGGCGGCATAGGAACGCGCATCGGCCCGCTGGATCATGTCCTCCAGCCCGAAGTTCTCACCTGCGGCGAAGGCAAAGCCCAGGCTCAGCCCGAGCGACACGACCCGTCCGTCGCCCAGGTCGAATGGCTGGGTCAGGCGCTCATGGAGACATTCGGCCAGGCGCCGCGCCGCCGCGTCATCCCCGGTCTGCAATACGATGAATTCGTCGCCGCCGGTCCTGGCGACGACCGCGCTGTCCGGCACGCATTGCTGCACCCGTGCGGCGAGCAGGACCAGCAGCCGGTCGCCCGCCGCATGGCCCAGTCGATCGTTGACGCCCTTGAACCCGTCCAGATCGAACGCATGTACCGCGATCGCGGACGGCGCGCTGCGGATCAGCGCATCGAACGCCTCGCGAAGCCCCAGCCGGTTGGCCACGCCGGTCAGCGGGTCACGGCGCGCCTGGGTCTCCATGTCCAGCCGCAACGTGACCGCCCGCCGGGCCGTGGCATAGACGAAATTCACGCTTTGCAGGCCCGCGCCGACAAAGACGGCCCAGACCAGCGCAACGAACAGATATTCGCCGCCCAGCCAGAGCATGGTGGAAACGCTGGGCACGCCCAGGCACAGGATCGCACCGCTCGCGATCTGCGGCCGGATCGACACCCGGGCGATCAGACCCGCGCTATAACCGAAGCAGATACATACCGGCACCAGGTGGAAGGGCGCCTGGGGCATCAGATAGGCGACGACCGAAAAGGCGCTGACCGACAGGCATACCAGGATCGTCGTCACCGCGTGGACGATTTCCAACCTTCGAACCCGGTCGATCGATGCCGCATGATAGAAGTCGCGATATTTCCGGTGATAAAGGATGACCGCGATCTTGATGAGGATGGTCACGGCGCTGATGATCGTCGCGGCGAGCAGGGCGGGACTGAAGTGCTTGCCCAGGATATGCGCGCCCGACAGGATCATCATGGCGCACAGGACCACCATCGGAACAACATTGTCGGCCAGACCGGCGACGAGTTCCCGATAGACGGGTTCCGACTCTTCTCGTCGCAAATCCGGTCCTCTCTGATCGCCTGACGGCCCACGCCGCGAGACCGGCCCGTCATCGTCGACAGCCCATTAAGAGGGCAGATCGACTTGCTGGCAAGCGCCAATGTAGATCATATATTCATGATTGGCCGCTTGCCGGTGAGACCCTTGGTCGAAAAGTACCAAATTTTCATCAAGGTCTACGAAAAAGACGCTGACGGCCGAAAAAGCAGGTTCTGGGTGATCGGATATGTCTCCACCGTGCGAACCGGATTCGGACAGGCGGCGGCTTGCGGGGGATGCTGCACGCCCCCGTCACCCCCACGCACCCGAGTCGGCGGGTTGCGCGTTCAGCGCGACGGGACGAAAGGACAGGGATGGCATCGCGGTTTCGGCAATTCTGGAGCGAGGAGGAATGGTCCTTCGCTCCCCATGAGCGGCCGACCATTCCCGGCTCGCCGGGCAATTTCGATCACCCCAACCGGCGGCGCATCGCGTACGGCGTGATCGCGGTGCTGATCGGGTTGACCGGCGGCCTCGGCAATGCGCTGGTCCAGGTCAATACCGTGCAGTTGCAAGGAGCGCTGGGGCTCGATCCAACCGAGATCGCGTGGCTGCCCATCGTCTATGTGATGACCAACGCGTCGATCAACCTGCTGCTCATCAAGTTCCGCCAGCAATTCGGCCTCAGGCCCTTCGCGCTGCTGTTTTCCGGGCTCTACACGATCCTGGCCTTCGCCCATCTGTTCGTGCGCGATTTCGCCACCGCCATCGCGGTGCGCGGGGCCAGCGGCATGGCGGCGGCGGCGCTGTCGTCGCTGGGCCTTTATTACATGATGCAGGCGCTGCCGTCGAAATGGCGGCTGAAGGCGATCGTGCTGGGCATCGGCGTGCCGCAATGCGCCGCGCCGCTCGCGCGGCTCTTCTCGCCCGAGTTGCTCGCCATGTCGCAGTGGCGCACGCTGTACCTGTTCGAGTTCGGGCTGGCGGCGATCAGCCTGGCCGCGATCATCACGCTGCGCCTGCCGCCGACTCAGCGACTCAAGGCGTTCGAGCCACTCGATTTTCTGACCTTCGCGCTCTACGCGCCCGCCATCGGCCTGTTCTGCGCGGTGCTGGGCCAGGGGCGGCTGGTCTGGTGGACGCAGGCCGCCTGGATCGGCTGGGCGCTGGTCATCGCCATCCCGCTGCTGGCGCTGGCGCTGTGGATCGAGCATCACCGCGCCAATCCGCTGCTCAACACGCGCTGGCTGGGGTCGATCGACATCGTGCGCTTCGCCATCGTCACGCTGATGGCGCGCATCGTGTTTTCGGAACAGAATTTCGGCGCGGTCGGGCTGTTGACCACGCTGGGCCAGAATAACGACCAGTTCGGCACGCTCTTCACCATCGCCTTCGTGGCGTCGGTCGCGGGCGTGATCGCCAGCGCGGTGACGCTGGACGTGACGCGGCTGACCCATCCGGTGATGTTCGCAATCGGGCTGGTCGCCATCGCCGCCTATGCCGACAGCTTCTCGACCAATTTGACCCGCGCGCCCGAGCTGTACGCGACCCAGGCGGTGATCGCCTTCTCCACCACCTTCTTCCTCGGCCCGTCGCTGCTGTTCGGCATGACCCGCGCGCTGCAACAGGGGGCCGGGCACGTCATCAGCTTCATCGCGCTGTTCGGGATGCTCAATTCGGTGGGCAGCCTGGGCGGCACCGCGCTGCTCGGCACCTATCAGGTAGTGCGCGAAAAGACGCACAGCGCCGCCATCGTCCAGAATATCGACCCGACCGACCCGCAGGTGACGCAGCGGATCGCGGCGGGCGGCGCGCGCGTGTCGGGCGTGGTCGGCGACTCCACACTGGCGCGGGCCGAGGGTGCCGCCCTCCTGTCGCAGGCCGCCACGCGCGAGGCCAATATCCGCGCCTATAACGACGTCTTCCGCCTGGTCGCAGTGCTTGCGGCCGCCGTCACCCTTTTCCTCGCGCTGCTGACCTGGCGGCGTGCGCGCCGCGCCCGTGCGGCGGCCAAGGTGCAACCATGACCGACACGCGATCGCCCGTCTCGCCCACCCCGATGACCGAGGAAGCCGCCGCCGAAGCGGGCGTCCCGCCCCCTGCGCCCGCTCCCGTGCCGCCGCCCGCCGCCGCATCGGGCTGGCGACCGCCCTCGGGCGGGTGGCGGTCGCGCGCGCTGATCGCGCTGCTCGTCATCGGCGGCATCGCGGCGGTGCTGGCGGCGTGGCGCCTGCCGCCCTTTTCCAGCGACCTCCAGTCGACCGACAACGCCTATGTCCGTGGCCGGACGACGGTGATCGCGCCGCAGGTCAGCGGCTATGTCACCGCCGTGCTGGTCAAGGATTTCGAGACGGTGCGCGCCGGGCAGCCGCTGGTGAAGATCGACGACCGCATCTACCGCCAGCGCGTCGACCAAGCGAGCGCGCAGGTCGCGGCACAGGCGGCGACGCTTGCCAACAGCCGCCAGGCCCAGGCGTCTCGCACCGCCAGCCTCGCCGCGCAGGACGCCGCCGTCGCCAATGCCGAGGCGCAGCTGATGCGCGCGCAGGCCGACATGGCGCGGGTCAACGACCTCGTGACCGACGGCTCGGTATCGTTGCGCGAACGCGACCAGACGCTGGCCGCGCTCCGCCAGGCCCAGGCGCAGCTGCGCCAGGCCAAGGCCGCGCGCGACATCGCGCAACAGGATGTCCGCACCGTCGTGGTCGGGCGCGGCGGCCAGCAGGCGGGCGTGTCGGGCGCCGAGGCCGCGCGGCGGCTGGCGCAGATCGACCTCGCCAACACGATCGTCCGCGCGCCAGAGGACGGCCGCCTGTCCGAGGTCGGCGTGCGGCTGGGCCAATATGTGACGGCGGGATCGCAGCTGATGTTCCTGGTGCCGCCCGAAACCTGGGTCATCGCCAATTTCAAGGAGGCGCAGACCGCGCGCATGGCGGTGGGACAGCCCGCCAGCTTCACCGTCGACGGCCTGGGCAATGCACGACTGAAGGGGCATGTCGAGCGGATCTCGCCCGCCGCCGGGTCCGAGTTCGCGGTGCTGAAGTCCGACAACGCCACCGGCAATTTCACCAAGGTGCCGCAGCGTATCGCGGTGCGTATCCGCGTCGACCCCGGCCAGCCCCTGGCCGCGCGCCTGCGCCCCGGCATGTCGGTGCAGGCCAGTGTCGACACGGCGGGCGGGCCGAAGGTGCGATGAGACACGCCGCCCTCCCCCTCGCCGCCGCGCTGCTGCTCGCCGGGTGCATCGGCCCGCGTCCGGCCGCCCCCGCCGCCAGCGCCGTGGTGCCGCCGCCCGCCTGGCGTACCGCGCTGGGGCCGGGCAGCCCAATCGCGGCCGATTGGTGGCAGGCGTTCGGCGACGCGCAGCTGACCGCGCTCGTCATCCGGGCGCTGGCCGACAATCCCGATCTGGGCAGCGCGGCGGCGCGGATCGAGGAGGCACGGGCGCAGGAACGACTGGCGCGTGCACAACTCTCGCCCAACGTCACGGCGGGCCTGCCGCTGACGGAAGGACGCACCGTCAGCGCTTTCGGCACCGGGCTCGACCAGCTCGGAGCAACGCCGCTGGTCCAGGCGAGCTATGACTTCGACCTGTTCGGGCGGCTGCGAAGCGCCCGCGCCGCCGCCCGCGCACAATTGCTGGCGACCGAGGCGGCGCGCGATACCGTGCGGCTCGCGCTCGCCGCCGGGGTGGCGAGCGGCTATGTGACTTTGCGCGCACTCGACCACCGGCTGCACATCGCCGAGGAGACGCTGGCCGCGCGCGCCGACGCGCTGCGCATCGCCCGGCGGCGGGCGACGACGGGCTATACCTCCAATCTCGAACTGCGGCAGGCGGAGGGGGAGTATCGCGCGACCGAACAGCTGGTCGCCGCCGCCAGGCTGGCCGTCACGCGGCAGGAGAACGCGCTGAGCGTCCTGATCGGCGGCGCGCCGGGGACGATCCCGCGCGGTCTGCCGATCGACCGGCTGGTCCGCCCGGCCATTCCCGACGGCCTGCCCGCCGACCTGCTGCGCCGCCGCCCCGACCTCTATCAGGCCGAACAGGCACTGGTCGCCGCCGACCGATCACTCGACAGCGCGCGGGCCGCGATGCTGCCCAGCCTGGGCCTGACCGGCTCGGCGGGGGTCGCCTTTTCCAATGCGCTGAACAATCCGATCACCCTCTTCTCGATCGGCGGCAGCGTGCTGGCCCCGATCTTCGATGCAGGCCGGTTGCGGGCGCAGGCCGATGCCAGCGCGGCGCGGCGCGACCAGGCGGCCTTCGCCTATCGCAAGACCGCGCTGACCGCGTTCCGCGAGGTGGATGACAGCCTGGCCTCCGTCCGCCGCTCGGGCGAGCAGGCGGTGGCGCTGGCCGGACAGCGTGCGGCGCAGGCCGACGCGCTGCGCATCGCCTCCAACCGCTACCGCGCGGGCTATTCCTCCTATCTCGAGCAGCTGGATGCGCAGCGCGGGCTGCTGACCGCCGAACTGGCGCTCGCCGAGGCGCAGGCCAGTCAGCTGACCGCCTATATCACCCTGTATCAGGCGATGGGCGGCGGCTGGTCGCCCGACGCCATCCAGGCGACGGCGCGATAGATGCGCATTCGGGGAGGGTTACCGCAATCGCTTTCATGACTGGGAACGGTCGATGGAACACGGACACGGGGTTGCGCGCTGACGCCCCCGAACCGACACTGCCAACCGAGTGAACAATGGGAGATCCGCTATGGGCGTGAATGTGATCTACAAGACCAAGGCGACGGCAACCGGCGGCCGCGACGGCGCGGCGCGGTCGGAAGACGGCTCGGTCGACGTCAAGCTGGTCGTCCCGAAGGAAATGGGCGGCCCGGGCGGCGATGGCGCCAACCCGGAAAAGCTGTTCGCGGCGGGCTATTCGGCCTGTTTCCTGGGCGCCATGAAGGCGGTTTCGGGCAAGGAAGGCGTGAAGGTGCCGCAGGACGCCACCGTCACCGCCGAGGTCGGCTTCGGCCCGCGTGAGGAAGGCGGCTATGGCATCACCGTCGACCTGCTGGTCAACCTGCCCGGTGTCGACCGCGCCGACGGCGAAAAGCTGATGCACGCCGCACACCAGGTCTGCCCCTATTCCAACGCGACGCGGAACAATGTGGATGTCGGCCTGACCCTCGCCTGAGCCGTCCCGCTTCACACCATTCGAGGCCCTTCGTCCCCAGCGGCGGAGGGCCTTGCCGTTTTTCAAGGACCCGATGATGACGACCCGCCCCGCCGGAACCGAGAGCTTCGCGCTCAACCAGACGATGCTGCGCATTCGCGACCCCAAGCCTTCGCTCGCCTTCTACCGGGATGTGCTGGGCATGACCCTGCTCCAGCAGCTGGATTTCGAGGAGATGCGCTTCTCGCTCTATTTCCTCGCCTATCTGGGCGAGGGCGAAACCATTCCGCAGGATCCCGCCGAGCGCGCCCGTTTCATCTTCGAACGCGAAACGACGTTGGAACTGACCCATAATTGGGGGACCGAATCGGACCCCGATTTCAAGGGCTATCACGATGGCAACAGCGATCCACGCGGCTTCGGCCATATCGGGATCAGCGTTGCCGATGTTGCCGAAGCCTGTGCGCGATTCGAAACGCTCGGGGTGAATTTCAAGAAGCGCCCGCAGGACGGCAAGATGAAGGACATCGCCTTCATCACCGACCCCGACGGCTATTGGATCGAGATCTTGTCCGCCAAGGGCATGACCGACAGCCTTAACCCAGGTCAATAATTCAGGAAAAATCCTACGGCGTCGTGACAGTTTCGAAACGGGATATTTACCGATTCTGCCCATTATGGGCACACACGCCGGAGGGATCGTAGCCAGCTCATATCCTCCGCCGCATCCGGCGAGTGCTTCCGCTCGCCAAGGGTTTTTGGAGGATATGCCGCTATGTTGTCCTGGTTTGCCAAGACGGCACCCATTCGCCTGAAATTCGACGTGCTGACCGCCCTATACGGGGCGATCGGCGCGGTCGGACTGATAGCGACGATCGCCGCCCAGGGCAGTTTCTCCTTCTCGCTGCCCGTCATCGCGGCCGCGGTCGCCCTCGTGCTGTCGCTGGTCGCGATGCGGGTGGCCCGCAAGCTGATCTGCGACCCCTATGTCAGCAGCGTCGTGACGATGGAGCATCTCGCCGCCGGGGACGTCGATCGGGAAATCCTGTATAACGATTATAAAGACTGCGTCGGCCGCATGGCCCGCGCGATGCACGTCTTTCGCCGCCACGCCGCCGACATCAAGAAGGCGGGCGAGGCGCAGCAGCTCGTCGTCACCTCGCTGGGACGGGGACTGAGCGAACTTGCCGACGGCAATCTGACCGATACGATCCATACGCCCTTCCCGGCTGACTATGAAAAGCTGCGCGTCGACTTCAACCGCGCGATGGAATCCATGGGTCGCGCGATGAGCGCGGTTACGGTCGCCACCCACGGCATCAACGCGGGCGCCAGCGACATCCGCCAGGCGTCGGACGATTTGTCGCAGCGGACCGAGCAGCAGGCCGCCAGCCTGGAGGAAACCGCCGCCGCGATGGACGAGATCACCTCGACCGTCCGCCAGACCGCCGAGGGTGCGAACCGCGCCAACCGCGCCGTGGCCGATGCGCGGATCGAGGCGCAGCAATCGGGCGAGGTCGTCCGCCGCGCGGTCGACGCCATGGCCGGGATCGAACGCGCGTCGAGCGAAATCTCCGAGATCATCAGCGTCATCGACGGCATCGCCTTCCAGACGAACCTGCTCGCACTCAACGCAGGCGTCGAAGCGGCGCGCGCCGGGGACGCGGGCAAGGGTTTTGCCGTGGTCGCCTCCGAAGTCCGCGCGCTCGCCCAGCGTTCGGCCGACGCGGCCAAGGACGTGAAGTCACGAATCCTCGCCAGTTCCGAACAGGTCGAATCGGGTGTCAGCCTGGTCAGCGAAACCGGCAAGGCGCTGGAGCGGATCATCGGCCAGATCGGCGAAATCAGCACGCTGGTCGAAAACATCGCCAGCTCCGCCGAGCGCCAATCGACCGGGCTTCAGGAGGTCAACACAGCCGTGTCCGCGATGGACGGCGTGACCCAGCAGAATGCCGCGATGGTCGAACAGGCCACCGCCGCCGCCCGCTCGCTGGCGGTCGAGGCCGATGCCCTGGCCCGTGAAATCGCGCGCTTCCGGGTCGCGAATCAGCCGGGCCACGCCCCCGCCCCCGTCCAGCCGGTCCACCAGATGCAGCAGCGCGTCGCCGCCGCCGGCCGCCGAATCGCCCAGAGTGCGCGCCCTGCCCCCGCTCCCGCCGCCACCCCCATGCCGGTCCATGCGGCGCCCCAGGCGATGGGCAACGCCGCGCTGGCGGTCAGCGACGACGACTGGACCGAATTCTGATCGCCCTTGCCCGGTGCGGTCGGGCACCCGGCCGGGTTCAAGGGTAAAAATCGATTAACCCACGCTTTCTTAACGACCTTTGCGCCATGCTGCGCCCCGAAACCCGCGACTGGAGTCTCGCCGTGACCGCTCTGTCCCTTGCCCCCGTGCTCGACACCGCCGCCGCCGTTCCGCTGCGTCAGGCGCTGCTCGACCTGATCGCGTCGGGTGACCCGATCACGCTCGACGGGTCGCAGGTGGCCCAGGCGGGCCAGGCCTGCCTTCAGGTGCTGGCCAGCGCGCAGGCGATGGCCGCGTCGATCCCGACCGATTTCGAACTGAACAGTCCATCCGAGCCGCTGGCTTCGATGATCGCGCTGGCGGGGCTCGACAGCCTCGTTGCCGAAGCCTGAAAGGCCTGACCCGATGAACCTCGACGAGATTCAGCAGATTTTCTTCCAGGAATGCGAAGAAGGTCTCGGCGCGCTCGAAACCGCCTTTGCCGACCTGAAGCGCGACCGCCACGATGACGAGACGATCAACACCGTCTTCCGGTCGGTCCACTCGATCAAGGGCGGCGCGGGCGCGTTCGGGCATGAGCGGCTCCAGCATTTCTCGCACCATTATGAAACAGTGCTCGACCTGATCCGCAACGGCACGCTGCCGCTCAGCGAGCCGTTGATCGACCTGATCGTCGCGGCATTCGACACGCTGGCCGATCATGTCGCCGCCGCGCGCGGCGAGGGCGGGGTGCCCGCCGACCAGGCGATGCTCGACCGGCTGGCCGCCGCCGCCCTGGGTGAGGTCGGTGGTGCCGCTGCGACTGTCGCCGAGCCGGAACCCGTCGCCGATATCGCTTTCGCCGCGCCCACCTCCGATGTCGCGGCCGCCGCGCTGGACGATTTCGACGCGCTGTTCGCGATGCTCGAGGATCCGGCGCCCGCCGCCGAGCCCGCTGGTCCCGCCGAGTGGATCGTCTCGGTCCATCCCGGCCCGCGTGCCTTCGACCATGGCGCCGAGCCGATGCTGGCGCTGCGCGAATTGTCGCGCATGGGCGGCCGTACGCTGTCGGCCGACCTGTCCGAGCTGCCGCAGCTCGACGGGCTGGATGCCGAGCGAGCCTATATCGGCGTGACCATGGCGATGCCCGGTACGCTGGACGAGGACGATATCCGCGCGGTCTTCGACTTTGCTGATCCGCAATGCCGCCTGACCGTCACCCGCGCCGATCCCGCGATGGCCGTCGTCGAAGCCGCCGTTGAGGTCGAACCCGCCGCCACCGAGCCGACCGCCGACATCATCCCGCTGCCGATCGCGCAGGCCGAGCCCGCCCCTGCGCCCGCGCCGGTCGCGGCACCGGCCCCCGCGCCGGTGGTCGCCGCCGCACCACCGCCGCCCGTCCCCGCTCCGGCGGCCGCGCCCGCACCCGCCGCCGCACCCATCGTGTCGGTCGTCGAGGCGGCGAGCAGCCCGCGCGTCGCCGCCGCCGCCGCGCAGACGATCCGCGTCGACCTCGACAAGCTGGACCGGCTGGTCAACCTGGTCGGCGAGCTGGTCATCACCCAGGCGATGCTGGCGCAGCGTCTGTCGGAAAACGAAATGGGCTCGATCCCCGAGCTGTCCGACCTCGATCACCTGACGCGCGAGCTGCAGGATTCGACGATGGCGATCCGCGCCCAGCCAATGAAGACCGTCTTCAGCCGCGTGCCGCGCATCATCCGCGAACTGGAGGTCGAGACCGGCAAGCGCGTCCGCCTGGAAGTCGAGGGCGAGATGACCGAGGTCGACAAGACCGTGGTCGAGCGCATCGGCGAGCCGCTGACCCACCTGATCCGCAATGCCGTCGACCATGGCCTGGAAACCCCGGCCGATCGCAAGGCGGCGGGCAAGGACGGCGAGGGCGTCGTCACCCTGTCGGCCGCGCACCAGTCGGGCCGGATCGTCATCACCGTGGCCGATGACGGACGCGGCATCGACCGCGCGCGCGTCAAGGCCAAGGCGATCGAGCGCGGCATCATCGCCCCCGATGCGCAGCTGTCCGAGGAAGAGATCGACAATCTGATCTTCGCTCCCGGCTTCTCGACCGCCGCCGTCGTCTCCAACATCTCGGGCCGCGGCGTCGGCATGGACGTGGTGCGCAAGAACATCCAGGCGCTGGGCGGCCGCATCGGCATCCAGTCCGAATTGGGCAAGGGGTCGAGCTTCTCGCTCAGCCTGCCGCTGACGCTGGCCGTGCTCGACGGCATGATCGTGACCGTCGGCGACCAGACCTTCGTCATCCCGCTGACCCATATCGTCGAGAGCCTGCGCCCCGGCATCGACGAAGTGCATGTGGTCGGCGGCCAGTCGCCGCTGCTCGACGTGCGCGGCACCTATGTCCCCGTCCACCGCGTCGGCGAGCAGCTTGGCGTGACCGGCGCGATCGCCAAGCCCGAAAACGCGGTGCTGATCGTGGTCGAAAGCGACCAGGGCCAGGCGGTGCTGATGGTCGACTCGATCCAGGACCAGCGTCAGGTCGTCGTGAAGAGCCTGGAGGCCAATTACCGCGCCATCCACGGGCTAGCCGGTGCCACCATCCTGGGCGACGGCCGGGTCGCGCTCATTCTCGACGTCGATGCGCTGATCGGCCGCTGGCGCCGTGACGGGCGTGGGCCAAGCGCCTTCCTTGAGGATATGGCCGCGTGAACGCGCTTGCCGCCCTGGCGTCGCGCGAGCCGCAGCGGGAGATGGAGTTCGCCTTTTCGGCGTCCGACCACCGCGCGATCGCCGACATCATCTACGCCGAATCGGGCATCCTGCTGCCCGAGAGCAAGGCGAAGCTGATCTATGGGCGGCTGGCCCGGCGCCTGCGCGCGTGCGGGCTCAGCAACTTTCCCGATTATCTCGCGCTGATCGAGAATGATCCGGCCGAACGCGCCCGCGCGGTCGACTCGCTGACCACCAACCACACCTCGTTCTTCCGCGAAAATCATCATTTCGAGCATTTCCACGACCAGCTCTGGCCGGGCTTCTCGCAACGCCTGGCGAGCGGCGGGCGGGTGCGGATCTGGTCCGCCGCCTGCTCCAGCGGCGAGGAACCCTATTCGCTGATGATGACGATCGCGGGCCAGGATGTCCGCGCCGCCGAGAAGCTGGGTAACCAGGATTTCAAGATTCTCGCGACCGACCTGTCGCCCAGCGTGATCGCGACGGCCCGCGCGGGCCGCTATCCGCTCGACACCACCCGCGCCATGCCCGCCGCGATGCGATCGACCTGGTGTCGGCGCGTGGGCGACATGGACGAACTGCTCCCCGCGCTGCGCAATCCGATTGCGTTCCGCGAACTCAACCTGCTGCGCAACTGGCCGATGCGGCGGCCCTTTGACGTGATCTTCTGCCGCAACGTCATGATCTACTTCGACGAACCGACCAAGGCCCAATTGCTCGCCCGCTTCGCCGACCAGCTGGTCGACGGCGGCATCCTTTATATTGGTCATGCCGAGCGCATCCCGCCGGAAGTATCGGCGCGCTTTCACTGCATCGGTCGCACCGCTTTCCAGAAAGTATCCTGATGGCCGTACGTACCCTGATTGTCGACGACTCCCCCACCATGCGCGCGCTGATCGCGGGCATGCTGAGCCGCGACCCCGATATCGAAGTGGTCGGCGCCGCCAACGGCCCGCACCAGGCGCGTGAGATGATCAAGGCGCTCGACCCCGATGTCATCACCCTCGACGTCGAGATGCCCGACATGAACGGCCTCGACTTCCTGGAGCGCGTGATGCGCCTGCGCCCGATGCCGGTCGTCATGCTCTCGACGCTGACCCAGGCGGGGGCGGACACCACGATCCGCGCGCTGGAGCTGGGCGCGGTCGAATGCTGCGCCAAGCCCGCGACCAACTGCGTCGACCCGCGCATCGCCGAAAGCGTCAAGGCCGCCGCCAGCAGCCGCCGCATCCGCGTGCGCGACATGGCGCCCGCCGCGCCTACGCCGATGGCCGATTTCAAGCCCATCCCCGGCTCGCTGATCGCGATCGGCGCGTCGACCGGCGGCGTCGAGGCGCTGATCCAGGTGCTGAGCGGCTTTCCGGCGAACTGTCCGCCGACCGTCATCGTCCAGCACATGCCCGCGACCTTCACGACCAGCTTCGCCGCGCGGCTCGACCGGCTGTCCAAGCCCACCGTGGCCGAGGCGCGTCACGGCCAGCCGCTGCTGCCCGGCCATGTCTATCTGGCGCCCGGCGGCACCCATCACATGGAGGTCGGCGGCGTCGACGGCCAGTATCGCGCGCGCCTGATCCCCGACGATCCGATGAGCGGCCATCGACCCTCGGTCGACCGCATGTTCCACAGCGTGGCCAAAACGGTGGGCGCCAAGGCGGTGGGTGCGATCCTGACCGGCATGGGCCGTGACGGCGCGGAGGGGATGCTCGCCATGCGCGCCAGGGGATGCTTCACCATCGGCCAGGACCGCGACAGCTGCGTCGTCTATGGGATGCCCGGCGTCGCACAGGATATCGGGGCGGTGACCAAGCAGTTGACGCTGACGCGGATCGCACCCGCGTTGATCGATCGGTGCCGGGCGTGATCCCCGCCATGACCAGCGCCCTCCCCCCGCCGCCGCCGACACCCTTCACCCGGTTGGCGCGGGGCGACGGCTTGCGCCGAATCAACGTCATCCAGGGCGAGACGCGAGTCAGCCAGGACAAGGACGTCGTGCTGACCACCGTGCTGGGCAGCTGCATTTCAGCGTGCCTGTACGATCCGATCGCCGGAATCGGCGGATTGAATCACTTTTTGCTCGCCGAACCGGGCGTCGCGGAAACCGATCCTAAATCCATGCAGCGCTATGGTGTGTATGCGATGGAAGTTCTGATCAACGCAATGATGGCGCTCGGCGCGCAGCGGCACAGCCTGAAGGCCAGGCTGTTCGGCGGCGCGATGATGCGCGACGGGTTTCGCGACATCGGCTCGGCCAATGCGCAGTTCGCGCGCCGTTTCCTGGCGGACGAGCGGATCGCGCTGGTCGGCGAGGATGTCGGCGGCGTCAGCGCGCGCCGAGTCGAGTTCCGGCCCGCGCTGGGCCTCGCCCGCTGCCGCCACGTCACCGACACGGCGGTTCCCCTGCCGCGCGTCGCCCGTCCGGCTCCGCCACCGCCACCCGCCGCCACCGGCGATGTGGAGTTTTTCTAATGTCCCTCGATCCTTACCCGAAAGGCCAGTTCGTGTCCCAACTCATCATGACCGTGGACGATTCGCCCAGCATGAGAATGCTTCTGCGCGCCGCGCTCACCGATATGGGATATCGGGTGCTGGAGGCCGAGGATGGCGTTCATGCCCTCGACACGCTGGACGGGGTGACGGCCGATACCGCGCCGGATCTGGTCATCACCGACATCAACATGCCGCGCATGGATGGTTTCGGCCTGATCGAGGCGCTGCGTCGCCAGCCCGACCGCCGCAACCTGCCCATCCTGGTGCTGACCACCGAAAGCTCCGACGAAAAGAAGGCGCGGGCGCGCGAAGCGGGTGCGACCGGGTGGATCGTCAAGCCCTTCAATCCCGAAAAGCTCGCCGCGGCCATCCGCCGCGTGCTGCACTGATCCCCTCCGGAGAGGAACCGACCATGTCGCGTCAGCTCATCACCTTCCAGCTTGGCGACCAGATCCTGGGCGTCGACATCATGGCCATCCGCGAAATCCGCGCCTGGTCGCCCGCGACCCCGCTGCCCAACGTGCCCGCGCATGTGCGCGGCGTCGTGAACCTGCGCGGCGTGGTCCTGCCGGTGCTCGACCTGCGCCACCGGCTGGGCTGGGGCGTGACCGATCCCAGCGCGCGCCATGTCATCATCGTGGTACGGATCGGCGAGCAGCTTCAGGGCCTGATCGTCGATGCGGTGAATGACATCGTGACCATCCCGCCCGAGGCGATGCAGCCGCTGCCCGACATGGGCGAGGCGACGGCCGCGCATTATCTCGAAGGGCTGGCCACCATCGAACAGCGATTGATCCTGATCCTGGCGCTCGATCGCCTGTCCGACAGCGTGACATTGACGGCGGAAGCCGCATAATTCCATGTTTTTCAAGACGTAACGGCGTTTCCGTTGGAAGGTATTGAGTAATGGCGGACGTTAAGGTTCTGGTCGTGGACGACTCGCTGACGATGCGGGTCCTCATCTCGGGCGCGCTCGAACGCATCAAGGGCGTCCAGGTGGTGGGCGCCGCCGACGGCGCAGCCGAGGCACGCAAGATGGTCGACCAGTATCGCCCCGAGGTGATGACGCTGGACGTCGAGATGCCGGGCATGAGCGGCCTGGAATATCTGGCCGAGATCATGGAGGAGCGGCCGATGCCGGTCATCATGTTCTCGACCCGGACGGCCGCGGGCGCCGCCGAGTCGGTCGAGGCGCTGCGCCTCGGCGCGATCGACTGTTTCCCCAAGCCCAAGGTCGCGGTTCAGTCCGAACTGGATGCGATCATCGGCAAGCTGGGCAAGCGCATCAAGTCGGCGCGCAATGCCGATCTGAAGCGCGGCAAGGCCGCCAAGGGCCGCAAGGGGCCGGCCGCCGACATCAACTGGAACGGCCGCCTGCTGGCGATCGGTGCGGATGCCGCCAATACCCAGGCGCTGTTCGACCTGTTCCAGAACTTCCCCGCCAACTGCCCGCCGACCCTGGTCGTGCAGCAGATGTCGCCGGGCCTGCTGACCCCGATGATCGAGCAGCTGCGCGAGCAGATTGCGCCCAAGGTCGTCGAGGCGACCGACGGCATGAAGGTCGAACAGGGCACCATCTATTTCGCGCCGCAGGGCGAGACGCACATGGTCGTCGATACCTGGCCGAACGGCAGCTTGCGCCTGCTGGCCCGCGAGCCGGTGGCGGGTGAGCGTCCGTCGATCTCGCTGCTCTTCGCGTCGGTGGCCAAGGCGGCGGGCGGCAATGGCCTGGGCGTGCTGCTGGCGCTGGACGACGAGGACGGCTCGGCGGGTCTGCGCGCGATGCTGGCGGGCGGCGCCTATGCCATCGGTCGCGACGGCACCGACTTCACGCTGAACAAGGGCGCGGTGTCGCAGCCGATCGCAGGCGATGCGATCTTCGCCAACATCGTGAAGCTGTGCAGCAAGTGACGATCTCGGGCATGGACCCGGTCCTCGCCCGGGCACTCGCGGACGAGCTGGTCGACCTGACCCGCTCGCTCGCCGACCTGGCCTATGAGCTGGGCAGCGATCCCGACACGCTGCGCCGCCACATGGTCAGCATCCAGGCGGTCGACCGCATCACCCAGTCGCAACTGGCGATCGCCGACATCCTGCGCTCGGACGCGCCGGTGTCGGCGCGGATCGACGGGGTGACGCTGGAGACGCTGGCCGACCGGCTGCGCACGCGGATGGCGAAGGCGGCCTGAGCCCCCTGCCCCGGCTCGTCAGGCGACGGTTTTCGGGGCGATCGCGGGTCGCGCCGCCATCCGTTCGACCAGCGGACGCATCCCCTCCAGCCATTGCCGGGTCGAAGCGCGCGTCTCCTCGCTCAGGCTGAGCAGCGCCAGCCGACGATCGGTCGGATGCGGCGCGCTGTGGAACATGCCCATCGACACCAGCATGTTGATCCAGCGAACGGCCGTGGTGCGTGGTACGCCCGACGCGCGATAGCAGGCGCTGGTCTCCACGCTGCGCCCCGCTTCTTCCTCCAGGAAGACGAACAGCAGCATGTCGAACGCCGGATCCGCGAACAGATCGGGGTTGAAGACCTTGCCGATCCCCGCGCGCCCGGCGCGCAGGATGGCGCCGATTTCCGCCGCGCCAATCTGTTTTTCCTGCTCGTCGCGAACCAGCGATTCCACCGCCGCCAGTTCGTCGCGAATGCGACGGAGGTGATCGTCGATTGCGCCCCCGTTCGCGCCGCTCGCATCTTCTATCCGCTCGTCATAGCGGTCACTCATGATCCGTTCGCCCCGATCCATGCATCCCCCCGCTGCCGACGCTGGCCGGTACGTCATGAGCGGAATATTCCGATTCCGTCGCATGGCCGCAATTCCCGAGATCGCCGGATGCTACCTAAATTAGAATAGGTTAATCAATATCTGGTGGACGCGATCCCGAATTGATCCCGCTTCGGATGTGTTTTCATAACAAAGGGGCGGCTATGGCTTCGATCCTCAGAAGAACAGCTTGCGGATCGACAGGCGAACGGTGCGGCCCAGCGGATCAAGATAACCGGGCTGATAGCCGATCGGCACGGTGCCATTGGCATCGGTCACGCGCTGGCGCTGGTTGAACAGATTGTCGAAGGACAGGCTGACCCGCGTGCCGCGCAGCCAGGGATGCGCCTTCAACAGGTCCAGCCGCTGGCCCAGATCGGCGAACAGGCGCAGGTCGACCGTCGCCAGGCTGCCGAAGTTCAGCGCCTGCGGATTGGCCGGGGTGCCGCCATTGACCCGCGTCGCGCTCTGCCAGTTGCCCGACAGGCGAACGCCGATGCCGTTGTTGGAATAGCCCGACTGCACCTGCACCTGATGGCGCGAGGTGCCGCCGCTCGACCCGATCGCATCGCCGCGCAACAGGTCGAGCACCGGGCCGCCATTCGCGATATTCACGCGGTCGGCAAAGGTCCACGTATGATAGGCCGCGAACTGGATGCGCCCACCGCCGCCGCCACGACCGCCACCGAAGCCGCCGCCGCGAAAACCGCCGCCGCCCGGGCCACGACCGGGACCACCCGCACCGGGGCCGCCCGCACCGGGGCCGCCCGCACCGGGGCCACCGGGACCGCCCTGCCCTTCGCGACGCGGACCTTCCCCGTCACCGCCACGACGCCCGGGGAAATTCATCCCGGCAAAGGGATTGGGGCCGGTCCCGGCGCGGAACGCCTCCAGTTCCTTCTGGATCTTCGACTTGATCGGCTTGGAGAAGTTGAAGCCCCAGCGCAGCTGCGACCGCTCGGTGCCCGCGAAGTTGATCGGGCGCGAATCCACGCTCAGCAGGTTGCCCGCCTGGTCGCGGGTGAAACGCCCCGGAAAGGCCGCCTCGATCGCGGCGGTCGGCGTCGGGAAGGACGCGATCGCATCGTCGGTGTCGATCCGGTAGTAATTGGCGGTCAGGTTGATGTCGCGGTCGCGCCAGGGCTTCAGCGTCAGGCCCAGCTTCATGACATGGCGATTGTCCGCGAGCAGGTTCGGATTGCCGCCGGTGATCGCCGTGATCGTCGCGGTGGTGCCGCGCACATAGTCGAACAGGCGGACATTGGGCGTGGTAATCGACGGATTGCCCAGTTGCTGCGCGGTCGGTGCATCCTCCTGATCGGTCCAGGAGGCGATGACCCGCACCCCCTCCAGCGGCGACCAGTTGGCGCCGTAGCCGATCGTGGTCAGCGTGCCGAAGTCCGACAGGTGATCCGCGCCGACATTGACGTTCAGCGACAGGTCGCCGATCGCGCCCAGCACCTGGCGGTCGCGATTGGCGATGGGCAGGTCCAGATTGGCCTGGCCGTTGACGATATCGCGCGACACGTCGTCCTGCTGGAAGATGCCGAAGCGGGTCGAGCTGCTGGAAAAGTCGCTGGTCTGGCCGCCGACCTTGACGCTGGCCTGCACATCGCCCGCGGGCAGCGCGAAGACGCGGCCGTTGAGCAGCGCATCGACCTGTCCGGCGGAGGAGGTCGAGCGCGCGAAATTGCGCGCCGCCAGCCCCAGCCCGTCGAGCGGCCCGTAAGGGTTGGCCGTCGGATCGCCCGCGTTGAGCCGCGCCTGCAACCCGGCAATATCGAGCCCGGTATCGGTCGCCACCCGGCTCTCGGCCCGGTCATAGGCGCCCGTCACCGACCAGCGCCAGCGGCCGATATCGCCGTTGAACACGGTGCCGAAATGCGCGGTCAGCCCGGTATTGTTCTGGACCAGCGGGCCATAGGCATCGGTCAGACGGCTGACCGTCGCGGCCGCCCCGAACGGCGAATAGGGATTGCCCGCGGGCAGCGTCAGATTCGCCGAGGGCAGGCCGTTCCAGCTGTTGCTCTGCGTCGTCTGCACCTCGGCATTAAACGAGGCGGACACCTTGTCGAAGATGTTGCGCGAATAGACGATATTGGCGTCCCATTGCCGCTGCGCCGATTGCAGCGTGCGATAGGGGGTGACGTCGGTGCTCGTCGCCGGGCTCCCCGCGAGCTGCGCCAGCGACGGCGCGGCAGTCAGGCCACCGGGAATGCCGACCACGCTGGGGCTGGCCCCGGTCAGCGCGGCCAGGCCCGGATCGGCGGTAACGATATTGCCGCCCAGCGACGCGTTGGAGCGGGGCGCGATGATGCCGCGCTCCGCCTCGGTCAGGCGCGAGGTGTTGGAGAAATCGGTGTGGATGCTCAGCCGCTTGTCGCGGCGGATCTGCAACCAGTCGAGCTTGCCCTGCTCCATCGCCGACCCGCCCTGCGTCGGCACCTTGCCGATCGCCTCGGCCGCCAGCGAGCGGAAGCGCGGCCGCAGGACGAAGTTCACCACCTTCTGGTCGGCGCGATAGCCGTATTTCAGCGCGACTTCCTCGGGGAAGATGTCGACGCGCAGGATCGCCTCAGTCGGCAGGTCGCGGATTTCCTGGAAGCCCGCGATGCGGCGCCCGTTGAGCAGGATCACCGGCGATCCGCCGCGCCCGCTGGTCGTCTGCGGCGCCAGTTCGGTGAGCAGGTCGGAGACGCTCGACACGCCGTAGGAGCGGATATCGGCGGGGCTGAGCTGCTGGTCGGGCGGGATATCGCCGATGACCTTGCCGGGTTCGCGCCGCGCGGTGACGACGACGTCGGCTTCCGCCTCCTCGCCTTCCTCCTCGGCCTCGGGCTGTGCCTGGGAGCGGGTCGGAGCGGTCGTCTGCCCTTGCGGTGCCGTGGGCGTGGCGGCGACGGGCGCGGCAGCCGTCGAAGGGGCCGGGGCCTGCGGGGCAGGTTCGGTCGAGACCTGCGCCTGTGCGATCGCCGGCATCGCGCTCGCCAGCATCAAACCCGCCCAAAGCCGCATGTCCGTCCCTTTTCGCTTATCCGAGGTTTCGGGCGTTAGGACGCAATTGTCGCACAAATGTGCCGTCGATGGCGACAAATGTCGCGGGTAGTGCGGGGGCGGCATTTATATTCCTCCCCGGCACGGGGAGGTGGCAGGCCGTAGGCCTGACGGAGGGGGGCTTCCGCGCAGGGCATCCTTTGCGGATAGCCCCCTCCACCACCGCTTTGCGGCGGTCCCCCTCCCCGTGCCGGGGAGGAAAAGGTTACCCCGCGAATGCCTTCTCGATCACATAGGCGCCCGGCTGCGCGTTCGAGCCTTCGGGGAAGCCCATGTCCTCGAACTTCGCGCCCAGCGACTTGATCATCTCCATGCTGCCGCACATCATGATCCGGTCGGTTTCCGGGTTGAAACCATGCTGGCTGGGGAGCCCGGCGAACAGGCGGCCATCCTCGATCAGCGCGTCGATGCGGCCCGTGGTGTGGAACGGCTCGCGCGTGACGGTGGGCACATAGTGGAACTTCTCCTGCGCCACGTCGCCGACCAGCGGATCGTCAGCCAGCTTGCCCGCCAGCTCGTCATGGAAGGCCAGGTCGCTGACCCGGCGCACCGAGTGGACGATCACCACCTCGTCGAACATGTCATAGATGTCCGGATCGCGCGCGACCGACAGGAACGGCGCGAGGCCGGTGCCCGTCGACAGCATGAACAGCCGCTTGCCGGGCAGCAGCGCGTCGGCGACCAGCGTGCCGGTGGGCTTGCGGCCCAGATAGATGTTATCGCCCGGCTGCACCTTTTGCAGCTTGCTGGTCAGCGGGCCGTCCTCGACCTTGATCGACAGGAAATCGAGCTTCTCGTCATAGGACGGGCTGGCGACCGAATAGGCGCGGAGCAGCGGCTTGCCGTTGTCGCCCTGAAGCCCGATCATCACGAACTCGCCCGAGCGGAAGCGGAAGCTGTCGGGGCGCGACACCGAGAAGGAGAAGAGATGCTCGTTCCAGTGATGGACGCTCTGAACCGTCTCGACGCTCAGCGCCGTGGTCGGGGTCAGTTCGGGCAGGGCAGTATCGGTCGACAAACCTCAAAACTCCTTTGCGCCCCCGCCCGCCGTGCGTTCGGCGAGGGGGGCGAATACGTCATGTGCGAATGAATCGGATGCGCCCTTACCAAGAATAGCGCAGGCTGCCTACAAAGGTCCGCGATGCCCCGTAATAGCAGCCATTGTTGAAGAAACAGCTGGTGATGTGTCGCTTGTCGAACAGGTTGGCGACATTGGCGGTGAAGCTCAGCCCCTCCATCGCCGGGCTGACCCGGCCAAGGTCATAGCCCAGCATCAGATCGGCAAGCCAGTAATCGGGCGACTGGAAACGACGCACGACGGTGCGACCCGATGCCACCGTCGTCGCGGTGCCATCCGATTCACCGACATAGCGCACCCCCGCCCCCAGGCTCAGGCCACCCAGCGCGCTGCCGACACCCGCCTTGCCCAGATCATAGGACAGGAAGCTCGACGCGCTCCATTGCGGCACGCCCAGAGGCCGCGTGCCGGTGACGCCGCTCATCTGGTCGCCGGTGCCGACCACGGGCGTCCCCTGCCGGACATAGGGGTCGTTATAGGTGGCGGCGACGACCACGTCGAAGCCGGGTGCTACCGTGCCGCGCCCGTCCAGTTCGATCCCGCGCACCGACACCTCGCCGATCTGCACCTGCGAGTTGCTGGGGATATTGCCCGTGCCCGCGCGCGGATCGGCGACCGGCACGTTGCCGCGACGCAGGTCGAAGGCGGACAGGGTGAACAAGGCGGTCGTGCCGCGCGGCTGGTATTTCAGCCCCGCCTCGTACTGGCGGCCGGTGACGGGGATGAAGTTGCTGCCGTCCCAGGTGCTGCCCGCCTGCGGCTCGAAGCTCTCCGAATAGCTGACGAAGGGCGAGAGGCCGATCCTGGTCTCGTACAGTGCTCCCAGACGGGTGGTGAACGCCGTCTGGTTCAGCCGGGTGACGGCGTTGGTGTTCAGATTCTGCGTCGTCTGGTTGTACGTGTCCCAGCGCCCGCTGGCGATCAGTTGCAGCCCGCCGATCGCGATCTGGTCCTGGAGATAGACGCCGACCTGATCGCGCTTGGTGTAATTGTGCGTCTGGGTGATCGGGAAGGTCGGCAGCGGCACGCCGTAAACCGGCGCGAACAGGCTGAGATTGGGGATGTTGAACACCGGGTTCGCATTTTGCCCGGTGAAGAACGCCTGGTAATTCTCGCCGCGATTATGCTGCCAGTCGACGCCGCCCAGCAGGGTGTGATGGACCGAGCCGGTGTCGAGCTTGCCGACCAGATGATTGTCGACGGTGAAGGTCTGGAACGCCTCGTCCGATCCGCCGCCGCCGCGCTGGAGCGTCGAGAAGTCGCTATTGGCGTTGGCACCTGTCCCGCGCGTCACATAGCCCGAGCCGTAGATCTGCCGATAATGCAGCCCGATCGCGAGGTAGCGGGCATTGGTGGTCCAGCTCAGCCGGTCGTTCAGGTCGTGGCGGAACAGGATCGTCGCCGATTTCTGTGTCCGGTCGAACGCTTCGTAGGACGGCTCGGACGTGTTGAAGTCGACCGGCAGCACCCCGAACGGATTGGGCAGCGCCGAACCATAGACCGGCACGCCGCTATACGACCCCGATTCGGGATCGCGCTGGTAATTCAGGATCAACGTCACGCTGGTCGCCTTGTCGGGGGCGAAGGTCAGCATGGGGCGTGCGTAATAGCGGCGATTGACGGTGGATTGGATGAAGCCGTCCGACTCCTCGGCCCCCGCGATCATGCGGAACAGCCAGCGGTCGTTCGCGTCGAGCGGCTGGTTCACATCGATGCTGGAGCGCAGCAGCGCGTAATTGCCCGCCGCCAGCTCGATCCGCCCGCCGGGCCCCGCATAGGGCAGCTTGCTGGTCAGGTTGATGAGCCCGCCCGGCGTGCCCGAGCCATAGGTGACACCCGCCGGGCCCTTCACCACATCGACCGATTCGACCAGATGGAAATCGACCTGCGGGCTGGCATAGACGCCGCCCAACAGCCGCATCCCGTCCATGAAGATGCCCGGCGCAAAGCCGCGCAAGTAGAGCTGGTCATAGCGGGTGGCGACATTGCCGCGCTGGTTGGGCGCGACGCCTGCGACATAGCCCAACGCCTGATTGATCGACAGCGCGTTGCGCCGGGTCAGTTCCTCCTGGTCGATGACGGTGATGCTCTGCGGCGTCGCGATCAGCGGCACATCGGTCTTGGTGCCCGAGGACGCGCTCTTCTTCTCGCGCTGCCCCTCGACCACGATATCCTCGTTGCGCAGGCGCTGCTGGTCCTCATCGGACAGGGTCATCGCATGGGCAGGAAGCGCGCCGCCCAACAGTCCCCCGGTGGCGCACGCTGCCAGCAGCGCTCCGCGAAGTGCGCGCATAAATTTACTCCCTGCTATTGATAGTGACTCTCAAATGCTGCTAAAGCGATGACATCGAGATGACAAGGGGAAAGCGCGGGTGGCATCGGGCCAGGCCATTGACGAAGAAGGCGGAGCGCGCTGGCGACGGGGCGCCGCCATGGCGTGGCGCTGGATCACCGCGATTCTCGGATGCTATGGCTTTGCGGTCGCGGCCGCGATGCTGACCGCGCGCCTGCTGCCCGCCCCCGATGCGATGGCGCGGGTCGACGCGACCGGATGGCCGATGGTCCTGTCCTTCCTGCTTTACGCCGGGGTCGGACTGTGGTCGCTGCACGAGGTTCGGCTGGGCCGGGTCAGCGCCGTCATCTGGGGCGGGGCGATCGCGATGGCGGTGCTGCTAAAGTTGCTGGGCGTCCGCGCATGAGCGGCAAGGGCGTCCAGCCGGGCTGGCGGCAGAGCATGGCCTGGGCGCATGGCTGGCTGGGTCTGATCGCAGGCTGGATCCTGTTCACCATGTTCCTGACCGGCACCTCGGCCTATTTCCGGCCCGAGATCACCCGCTGGATGCAGCCCGAAATCCGGGCCCAGGCGGCCCCTCCGGCGCAGGCGGCGGATTCGGCGGTGCGGTATCTGTCACGGGTCGGGCCCGACGACCTGCAATGGTATATCTACCTGCCCGACGCGCGCACGGTCGCCACCCGCATCTTCCGCATCCCCGCCAAGCCCGATCCCAAGACACGCGGCAACGAGCTGGACCTCGATCCCGTCAGCGGCGCGCCTCTCGCGGCGCGCGACACCAGGGGCGGCGAGGAATTCTATCGCTTCCATTTCCAGCTTCAGCTGCCGCACCCCTGGGGTCGCTGGCTGGCGGGGCTGTGCGCGATGGCGATGCTGGGCGCGATCATTTCGGGCGTCATCACCCATAAGCGCATCTTCGCCGACTTCTTCACGCTGCGCTGGAACAAGGGGCAGCGCAGCTGGCTCGACGCGCATAACGTATCGGCCGTGCTCGGCCTGCCCTATCACGCGATGATCACCTATACCGGGCTCATCACGCTGGTCACGATGTACATGCCCTGGCCGGTGATGATGAACTACGCCAAGCCCGCGCAGTTCATGCAGACCGCCTATGGCACCCCCGCCGACGTACCCGCCAGCGGCGTGCGCCGTCCGCTGGTCGCGATCGCGCCGCTGGTCCGCGACGCCGAACGGCGGCTGGGCGGTCCCGCCACGCGCGTCATCATCCAGAATCCGGGCGATGCGGCGGCCCGTATCACCATCGCTCAGGCCAAGCGCGGCGCGATCAACTCGCGCACACCCACCGCCACCTATGACGGCGCGACCGGCCGCTTGGTCAGCCGCAGCGGCGATGCCGCCGCCGCGATCGACACGGCGGGCGTCATGCTGGGCCTGCACATCGCCGGTTTTGCGGGACCCGCCTTGCGCTGGGCCTATTTCGTCATGGGGCTGACCGGCGCGGCGATGGTCGGCACCGGCCTGCTGCTGTGGACCGCCAAGCGCCGCAAGCCGGGGGCTCCGCCCTTCTTCGGCCTGAAGCTGGCCGAGCGGCTGAACATCGCCGTGATCGCCGCCTTCCCGGCGGGCATGGCCGCCTATCTCCTCGCCAACCGGCTGATCCCGGCCACGCTGGATGGTCGCGCCGATATGGAAGTGTCGGCGATGTTCTGGACCTGGGGCCTGCTGGCGTTGGCGCAGCTCGGCCTGCCCGCACGGCGCGCCTGGACCATGCTGTTCGGTATCGCCGCCACCTTCTGGGCTGCGATTCCCGTGGTCAACGCGCTGACCACCTCGCGCTGGCTGGTCCCCTCGCTGCTCGACGGCGACCAGCTGTTCGTCGCCTTCGACCTGTCCTGTCTGGCCATCGGCATCGGCTTTGCCATCGCCGCCCGGATCAGCGCCCGCCCCGCCCCCAAAACCCCCGGCCGGTCGCGCCGGTCCATGGAGCCTGCCCATGCTTGATACGATCGCCCTTTGCTTCATCGGCTTCTGGTTGCTGGCCGCCGGGTCCTATCGCCATGCCAGGGAGGCGGGGACGCTGCACGACGCACGGCTGCGCATGGGCCTGAAGCTGCTCGGCGGCGCGGTGCTGCTGCTGGCTTTGTCGGGGTGCGGCACGGCGGTCACGGGCGAGCGGATCGTGCGCCTGTTCGGCGCCGCCTCGATCGCGGGCGTCGCGCTCAACCTGATCCTGTCGGTGCGCGCGCAGGCGGCCTTTGCGCCCCTGCGGGCGGTCAACCGGCTTGCGGGTCGAACACGGACCAGCCCGTCCGCTGCACCAGCCGCTCGAGCGCCAGCGTACCAAGCTGCGAATTCCCGCGCGCGTTGAGGCCGGGCGACCAGACGGCGATCGACGCGCGGCCGGGCACGATCGCCAGGATGCCGCCGCCCACCCCCGACTTGCCTGGCAGGCCGACGCGAAAGGCGAACTCGCCCGACCCGTCATAATGGCCGCAGCTCATCATCAGCGCGTTGATCCGCCGCGCCCGCTGCGGTGACACGACCGAACGGCCGGTCCCCGGATGGAGGCCCCGCGCCATCAGGTAACGCCCGGCCAGCGCCAGCTGCCGACAGCTCATCGCCAGCGCGCAGAAGTGGAAATAGACACCCAGCACCCGGTCGACAGGGTGATGCAGATTGCCGAACGAGCGCATGTAGTGCGCCAGCGCCTGGTTGCGGTGCCCGGTCTCCATCTCGGCCTGCGCGACGGCGGCATCGATGACGATGTCGTCCTCCCCGGCCAGCGCGCGGACGAAGCGCAGCATCTCGCCGATCGCCTCGCGCGGTTCGTGATTGCCCAACAGAACGTCGGCGACGACGATCGCGCCCGCATTGATGAAGGGGTTGCGCGGAATGCCCTGTTCCGTCTCCAGCTGGACGATCGAGTTGAACGCGGTCCCCGACGGCTCGCGCCCCACCCGACGCCACAGCTGGTCGCCGACCGCGCCCAGCGCCAGCGTCAGCGCGAAGACCTTGGAGATGCTCTGGATCGAGAAGCTCTCCTCGGCATCGCCCGCCAAATGGCAACGGCCGTCCGCCTCGACGATGGCGATGCCGAAGCGGGACGGGTCGATGCCCGCCAGCGCGGGGATATAGTCGGCCGGTGTGCCCCGGTCGGGGGCCTCGGCCATCTCGGCGGCGATATCGGCGACGATCGCGGACAGGTCCATGGCGCCGTCGTGCCGTGCGGCGGATGCTTTGTCGAGCGCCGCGAACCCGTCACAAACCGCCGCTAGGGAGCCGTCGCTTCCTCCCAAAGCACAGACGGATCGACATCAGCATCATGCGCGACAGGCCAAAGCGCGATGGGGACACCGCCCCGCCCGCCCGCGGATTCTGGACGCTAGCCAGCGTCGAGGGGTGGGAACGTTGCGCGATCCAGGGGGCGAAATCGCTGCTGACCCTGTTCCTGGTGACCGACCTGTTCGCGAAGGGCGACATCGTCCTGGGCATGGCGGGCCTGCGCGCAGCGATCGAGGGCGTGACCGGCGCGCATGGCGATGTGGCCTTCGCCTCGCAGCTTTACGGCCTTTACGGTGCGCTGACCTATCTGGTGCTGCCGCTGGGCGGTTGGATCGCCGACAGGAGCGGGCGGCGGCGGAGCGCCATGTATGGCGGGGCGATGCTGATGACGCTGGGGCTGTTCGCACTGGCGAGCCGCATCTGGGCGTTGCCGGGCCTGGCGCTGCTGATCGGCGGTATCGGACTGCTCAAGGGCAATCTGGCCGCCGAAGTCGGCGCATTGCGCGGGGCTGCGGGGGGCGAACGGGTGTTCGCGGCCTATCTCGCGTTCCTGAACGGGGGCGCGATGCTGGGGCCGCTGATCGGCGGATGGCTGGCGCTTCGCTTCGGCTATCCCGCCGCCTTTGTCGCCATGGCGGGCAGCATGGTCGCGGCGATGCTGATCCTCCGGTTCGCGCCGCCGGTGCCGCGCACCGTCGCCCCGGCGATCGGATCGCCCAGGACCGAGTGGCGTCGCGTACTTCCCGCCATCGCGGCGGTGACATTGTGCTTTTGCGCCTATGAACAACTGAACAACATGGTGCTGCTCTGGGCGAAGCAGCGCGTCGCGCTGTCGATCGGCGGGCTGAGCGTGCCGCCCAACTGGCTGGCGGCGATGGACGGACTGTTCACCATCGCCCTGGCGCTGCTCGCCTATCGCCTCTGGCCCCGCCTGCCCCGCGAGCCAAGCGCGGCGCACAAGCTGGCCGCCGGGGGCATGGCGATCGCCGTCGCCTATGCGCTGCTCGCCTGGCTTTCACGCGGAGACGCCGTGGCGGGGCTCGGCGGCCCGCTCTGCGCGGTGCTGCTGCTCTCGCTCGGCGTCGTCCTGTCCTGGCCCTCGGCGCTGGCCATCGTCGCCGCCGCCGCGCCGCCGTCCCGACGCGGGGTGATGACCGGGCTGTTCTATCTCCACGGCTTCGTCGCGCATCTGGTGGTGGGCGAGTTGGGCGCGCTCTATGCCCGCATGGCGCAGCCGCAATTCTGGGCGATCCACGCCATGCTCGCGCTGACGGGCACCGGCGTCGCGCTGCTCATCCCGCGCGGTCAGGCGACCACCACCTCCACCCCCGCCAGCGCCTCGGCATAAGCGGGGGACAGGGGCGCATCGGTCACGAGCATCGCCACGGCATCGAGCGCCGCGACCTGGATCGTGCCGGGGCGGTCGAACTTGCTCTGGTCGGCGGCGATCAGCGTGCGGCGCGAGCGGGCGATCATCATGCGGCACACCGCCGCCTCGCCCGCATGATAATCGGCGAAACCATGGTCGAGATTGACCGACTCCACCGACAGGATCGCGAGCGCAGGCGTGAACATGGCCAGATATTCGCGCGCGGTGGCGTCGAAACAGGCGCGATACTCATAATCCATCTCACCGCCCGCCAGCATGATGCGATTGTCGTTGCGCCCGCCCAGTTCGGCGGCAACGCCGACCGCGTTGGTCACGACGGTCAGCCCCTGATGATCCCGCAGCGCGCGCGCGACATAATGGCCGGTGGTGCTGGCATCGATATAGACGGCCTGTCCGTCCGCCACGACCTGCGCGACGGCGGCGGCGATGCGCTGCTTGGCCTCGGCATGGCGTTGCAGGCGGGTGGCGAAGGAGCCCTCGGTCTCGACCTTGGCGATGCGCACCGCGCCGTGCGCGCGGACGACCGCGCCCGATGCCTCCAGCACGCGCAGCTCGCGCCGCACCGTCTCCTCTGACACCGACAGCGCCTCGGCCAGCTCGCCGATGCCATGGAATCCGCCTTCGGCAAGATGCGCCACGATCTCATGCTGGCGGCGCTGGCGTTTCATCATTTCGGGCAGATCCTCTCTTTCGAGCCATGCTAGCGCGGGGCTGTTCGGTCAGGAACCCCACACAAAGTCGCCGACGGCACATGGAATGCACCGTCGGCGCAGGAGCGCTCCGGTGCCGCTGGGGGGCAGGCACCGGATCGGGGAGGGGGTAAGCTTAGAAGGCGTAGGTCAGGTTGAGCATGTAGATGCGCCCCGTCTCGACATAGCCGCCCTTGCGGTCGTTCGAGAGGTACGCCTTGCGCTCGCTGGTGGTCGCCCAATAGCTGTGTTCGTCGAACAGGTTCTGCACCGACACGCCGACCGTCAGGCCCGAGGGCAGGACATAGTTGACGATCAGGTTCGAGATCGTCGTCGGCTGGATATAGGTGTCCGGGCGGCTGGAGCGCAGATCGTACAGCCGGTCGCCGGTATAATTGTAGTTCCACTCCGCCGACAGCGGGCCATGGGCATAGAACAGCGCGGCATTGTACATGATCTTGGGCGCCTGGGTCATGCGCTGGTCGCGCATCTGGCCGTTGACGAACACCCGTGCCGTGGCGCGCTGCACCGTGACATTGGCCTGGAGGCCCAGCCCGTCGAGCAGCCCCGGCAGGCCCTTCAGCGAATAGCGCCCGAACAGCTCGACGCCATAGATCTTGCCGGTGGCATTGGTGGTCAGGCTCGACACCTCGACCCCGCCCTGCTGTTCCGACTGGGGGTTGCCCCAGATGTTATAGTCGCCGCTGGCATTGGTGGTGCCGGTCGCGAACAGGACGTGGTTCAGGCTCTTGTAGAAGGGGCTGATCGAGAAGAAGTCGGTGCCCGGCCCCTTATACTCGACGGAGGCATCGTAATTCCAAGACGTCTGCGCGTTCAGATTGGGGTTGGGGATGAACACCCCGGTCACCTCGCCCAGATCGTTGCGCGACACCTGCGTCGGGCCGAGCAACAGGTCGAAGGCCGGACGCGAATAGCTCTTCCGGATCGAGGCGCGGACCACCATCGTGTCGTTGGGCCGGTAATTGGCGATGACGCTGGGCAGCCACATGTCATAGTTGCGGTTGGACGTGACGAACTTGCCGGTGTCGTTGCCCTGGTCCTGCCAATAGGTGCCCTTGAACCGATTATATTCGTAGCGCACGCCCGGCACGACCTGAAGATCGCCGAACTGCAGCGTGGTCATGACATAGCCCGACAGCCGGTTCTCGCGCCCGTCCAGGCGATTTTCCTTCAGCTTGACGGGGTCGAGCCCGGCGATCTTCGGGCTCGACAGCCGCGCCACCTGATCCTCAATGAAGCGGGGGTCGATCAGGAAGATCGGCACCTGTGCCGCGCCGTTCATGAACCCGCCGAGCATCCGGCCGGGCAGCGTCATCAGGCCGGGGCCCGTCGCGGCGTAACGCGGAGAGGCCGAGCCATCGGCATTGGGGAAGGTATATTGCAGTGCGCCGTCGTCACCCAGCGCATTGGCGTAACGCTTGGCATCCTCGACCTTGGCGCCCGCCGAGATCGACACTAGGCCCTGATCGGCATGGTGCCAGGTGGTGTCGAACTGCCCCTCCAGACGGCGTTCCCAGGCGTTCTCGAACTGCTGGGTGACGTACCACTGCTTCAGCTTGGTCAGGTCGGTGAGGTACGCGCGCGCCGCGTCGGTCAGCACGACCTGCGGGAAGGTACGCTGGCCGATCGAGGTGACCATGCGGTAATTGGCGACGCCCGTATTGTCGGCTGTGCCGATATAGGGCGCGCCCGCGAAACCCGACTGGATGCGCAACGGATAATCCTGCGACCCGCGCGAATAGGCGCCGTGATAGTCGAAGGTGAAGTCGCCCGACCGGCTCTGCCCGCCGATCTTGGTCGTCACCAGCGCCTGGTTGCTGTGCTCGGTGCGGAAATAGTCGGTCGCGGTCAGGCCGTAATCGGCGCGATAGCCGGCGGCGTCATAGGCCCCCTTATTGGGGTTCGGATTGATCTGATAGGGCGCAAGGCTGGTCTGGCGCAGCGCGGTCTGGTCCATCCAGCTCTTAAGATTATACTGGCCATAGGTCGAGTGCCAGTAGAGGTCGGTCGTCTCGCCCTTCCAGTCGAGGTTCAACGTACCGCCCAGCCGCTGGATACGGTTGCGGAACGCCTGCCACTGGGCCCCGCGCGCGAACAGATTGTCCAGATTGTCGCGGATCATGCCGGGGATATTGTTGTTATACTTCTCCCAGTCATGCTGGACGGCGGTCGACTCGCCCAGCACATGCTTCAGACCGTAATAGGCCGAGGCATAGACACCGAGATCGCCGAAGCGCTGCGCCGTCTCGAACTGGGCGGTGCCGCCCCAGGGGTCTTCGCCCCGCGCGACGGCACGGCCCGCGATCTGGCCTTGGAAGCGGATCTGGCTGCGGTGATTGGGCAGGTCGAAGGCGGTGATCGGCACCATGTCGATGATGCCCGCGATCGCGTCGCCGTCATATCTGGCGGTCGGTGCCTTGTCGACGCGCACCGTCTGGAGCGAGAAGGGCGACAGCAGGTTCATCGAGATCGCACGGGTCCGCGCATCGGTCTGCGCCAGCCGCACGCCGTCGAACGAATAGGCGTTGTACGAGGTGTCGAGCCCGCGGATCGAGACATATTGCGCCTCGCCCGTCGCCGCGGCGTTGCGCGACTGGTCGACCGAGGCGCTGATGCCCGGCAGGCGGGTCAGCAGGTCGGCCAAATTCTGCTGCGGCTGAAGGCGCAGTTCCTCGCCCGACACGACGGTGGCCAGCGACTGGCTGCGTAAGGCTTCGTCCTGCGCATCGACCACCGCCTGGCGATGGCCCTTGACCACCACGTCCTCGCCCACCTGCGGATCGGTATCGGCGACCACCGGCTCGCTGGTGACGACCGGCTCGGCCGCCAGCGCGGGCGCGGCGAGCAGGAAGGTAGCGGCGGTGCTGCACAACAGGCGCACGACATGCGCCCGCTTGGACGAAGCGGTCATGAAATTCCCCCTGGATCAATTCTGATGGCGACGCCCCCCGGGCGCCTTCGACGGCCCCGCTAGAGATGCCCTGTGACAGTCCGATGACTTATTGACCGACTTTTGATGACTTCGGAAAATTCTGCGTTCGGTGCTTGGCTATCTGGGTGAAGACACGATCAATGTCACAGTCCTGACCCGAAATCGGTCCAAAGCCGCGCGATGATCGCCCTTACCCGCCGCCTGTGCGCGCCGCTTGCCCTGTTCGCCCTTTCCACGCTGGCGGTGCCGGTCACCGCGCAGAAGGCTTCCGCCCCCAAGGCTCTGACGCTCGACCGGGTCGTCGTGCTGATGCGCCACGGCGTCCGCGCACCGCTGGACGGTGAGGTGCCGCATGGCACCCGCACCGCCCAGCCCTGGCCGACATGGACGACGCCGGAAAGCGAGCTGACCGCGCACGGCGCCGAAGCCCTGGCCGCCGAGGCCCGCGCCGACCGCGCCGACTGGATCGCGCGCGGTCTGCTGACCGAGAATTGCCCGGCCCCCGGCAGCATCCGTATCCGCACCAACAGTTCCTCGCGCACCATCGCCAGCGGCGAGGCCTATGCCAGGGCGCTTGCCCCCGGTTGCGCGTTGCCGGTGATGCATAACCCGCTGGATCGGGTCGATCCGCTGTTCGAACCACTGCGCGCCCGTGCCACCCGCTTCGACGCCAAGGCGGCGGTGGCGGACATCGACCGCTTCACCGGCGGCATGGACGCGCTGGTCGCGCGGAACCGCCCCGGACTGCACCTGCTGAATCAGGTGCTGGGCTGTGGCGATCCCAAGGGTTGCGACCCGGCGGGCCCCGCGCGGCTGACGCCCTCCGCCGATGGGCATGGCATCGACCTGACCGGGCCGATCCGCACCGCCTCGGGCACCGCGCAGGTGTTGCTGCTGCAATATGCCGAAGGGCTGGCGCCCTCGGTCGGCGGCTTGCCGGTCGACGGCAGCATATTGGCGCGGCTGGGCACGGTCCATGCCGCGCTGTTCGACGTCTATTCGCGTTCGCCCTATATGGCCGCGCACCAGTCGGCGGCGTTCGGGCGGCACATGATCGACGCGCTGACCGCGAAGGACGGCGCGAAGATCGACATGCTGGTCGGCCACGACACCAATGTCACCGCGCTGGCGGCGCTGCTCGGCTTCGATCTGGTCGCGCCGGGCTATGCGACCAATGATGCCGCACCGGGTGGCGCGGTGCTGATCGAGCGGTGGCACGACGCACAAGGCCGCGCCTTCGTCACCGTCCGCTACCGTACCCAGTCGCCCGACCAGATTCGCGCCCATGCCGCCGCCGTGTCGGTGACGCCGGTACAGGTCCGGGGATGCCCCGCCGACGCGCCCTGCCCGCTCGACCGCTTCGTCGGGCTGTTCCGCGACCGGCTGGCCCCGCTGGCCCGGTAGGATCGGCAGCGCAGGGCTTGCCACCGCGCTTTTGCCCGGTAGGGCGAGAGTGACCACGGTTTGGAAATGATGCGATGAGCCTGCACCTGCTTCTGGTCGAGGACGACGCCGCCTATGCACAAGGGCTCGCCGCCGACCTGACCGCGCTGGGATACCGGGTCGAGCATGTCGGCGACGGCCGCCTGGCGCTCGCCGCGATGGATTGCGAGCAATATGATGCCGTGGTCCTCGACCGGATGATGCCGCGCCTGGACGGGCTGTCGGTGGTCGAAACGCTGCGCACCCGCGGGATCACCGTGCCGGTCATCATGCTGACCGCGCTGTCGATGGCGACGGACAAGGTCGAAGGGCTGGAGGCGGGCGCGGACGATTATGTCGTCAAGCCGGTCGAGCCGCAGGAACTGGTCGCGCGCATCCAGGCGGTGATCCGGGGCCGCCGCTGGACGGTTAGCGAAAGCGACACGATCCGCGCAGGCGACATCGTGGTCAGCCCGACCAGCTTTCGCGCCTGGCGCGGCGGCCAGCCGATCACGCTGGCCAATCTGGAACTCAAGCTGCTGGCCGAACTGGCGCGCCACGCGGGCGAGGTGCTGACCCGCGCCATGCTGATCGAGCGGGTCTGGGGTTATGACTTCGAGCCCGAGACCAATATCGTCGACGTCTATATCCGGCGGCTGCGCATCAAGCTGACCGAAGATGGCGGCGAGGATCCCATCGAAACGGTGCGCGGGATCGGTTATTCGCTGAAACCATGATCCAGGGCGCGATCCGTCGTCTGTCGCTGCGCGGGCTGACCATCGCTGTCCTGGCCCTGTTCCTGATAGCCACGGTCGCCACCGGCTTCGCGATCCTGGCGGCCAACCGGGTGACGGTCGCGCGGGCGGTCGACCGGCGGATCGCGGTGGTGGCCGACCTCGTGCTGGAGCGCGATGCGGACGAGGTGCACCTCCCCACCCCACTGCTGCTCGACCGAATCGCCACATTGTCGGGCCAGCGCGACACCGGCGACGTCGGCCTGTTGCTGCTGGGGGCGGACGGACGCAGGCTGGGCGGCAATATCGCACCGCGCTTCGCCCTGCCGATGGGCCGGTCGGACCTGCGCCAGCGCGACGGGATCATCGGCCTGTCGCATGGCCGCGCGCTGGTCCGCGATGCGGGCGAAGGGCGGCGGCTGGCGGTGGTGGCCGAGACCGAGCCGTTCGACAGCCACCGTGCGACGCGCACCCTCATCTATCTGATCGGGTTCGGCTCGATCATCCTGATCGTGGTCGGCGGCATGATCGCCTTTTCGATGCTGGTCGGCCGCCGCATCGCCGACCAGCGCGCCACGGTCGAGGCGATCGTCGCCGGAAATATCCGCCACCGCGTGCCCCTGACCGGATCGGGCGACGAGTTCGACCGTCAGGCCGCCGCCTTCAACCACATGCTCGACCGTATCGCCGAGCTGATGGAGGCGATGCGCAGCCAGGCGAACGACATCGCCCATGACCTGCGCACGCCGTTGTCGCGGTTGCGCGGGCAGCTGGCGCGCCTGGTCGAGGATGCAGGCGACCCCGCCCAGGCCGAGCGCGCCAGCGCCGCGCTGGCCCAGTGCGACGCCCTGCTCGCCATGTTCGCCGCGCTCCTTCGCATCGCCGAGATCGAGGCGGGGCATCGCCGGGCGGGGTTCGCGCCCTTCGACCTCTCGACGCTGGTTCGCGACACCGCGGCGATGATGATCCCGGTGGCCGAGGAGGCGGGGCAGTCCTTGAGCATCACGGTCGGGGTCGCGGTCCCGGATTTCGTCGGCGACCGGCAGCTGCTGACCCAGGCGCTGGTCAATCTGATCGGCAACGCGATCAAATATGGCGGCGACACGATCCATGTGTCGCTCGACGCCGCCGAAGAGGATGTGGTCTTGCGTAGCGCCGATAACGGCCCCGGCATCGCGCCCGAGGACCGCGCCCGGGCGCTGCGCCGTTTCGGTCGGCTCGATGCGGCGCGAGCGACGGCGGGGGGCCATGGCCTGGGCCTGCCCCTGGTCGCGGCGATCGCGCGGCTGCATCGCGGGCGGCTGGAGCTGGACGATGCCGCGCCGGGGCTGGTCGTGTCGATGACCTTGCCCCGTCGATAGCGCGAAATACCATGAGGTGAACGCACCCCTCCCCTGAAGGGGAGGGGCTTGCATTGAGCCCTTGCAGTGATCCCGACGAAAAAAGGGCCGCCCCGAAGGACGGCCCTGAAGTTTGGGTATGGGATCGGGATCAGAAGCGAACCGTGCCCTCCAGGCCGATGGTGCGCGGCGGATTGAAGTTGCCATAGTCGCCCAGCACGCCGCCGTAGCTGACGCCGGTCTGCACACCGTTGGTATAGGTCGGCGTCGCCACCGAATTGGCGGCCGAGCGGCGATAGATATAGGTGTTGTTGAGGAGGTTGCGGCTCCACAGCGACACAGTTATCCGGGTGCCGCCCTCGGTCAGCGGAATGTCGGCGAGCGCGAGGCGGCCGTTGACCACGAAGGTCTTGTCGGTGCGCGTCGTCTCGTTCTGGAAGCTGTACGCCGGACCCGCATAGTTGGTGTCCAGGTGGAAGCGGACCTTGGCCTCAGAACCCGGCAGCGGCATCTCGTAATCGACATAGGCCGAGGCGGCGTTGCGCGGCGTATAGACCACGAACACCTGGGTCAGCGCGTTGTTCAGGAACGGGTTCGCCGTCGGCGGGATCTTGGTATAGGTATAGGCGTAGGACGCGCCGAGCGTCATGCCCTCGACCGGATTGGTCGTGATGTCCGCCTCGATCCCGCGAATCTTGGACGTGCCCGGCGCGTTGCGGGTTTCCTCGGTATGCAGATTGTAGGTCGGGCTCGCCGGATTGGTGTCGACATTGTCGAAGTCGATCTGGGTGCCGGTGCGGTCCATGATGTAACCCGCCAGGTTCAGGCGGACGCGGTGCTCGAACAGGTCCATCTTCGACCCGATCTCATAGGCCTTGACCGATTCCGGCCCGAAGGCGGTGAAGGTCTGCGAACGGTCGTTCGCGCCGCCCGCGCGGTAGCCCGTCGAATATTTGGCATAGAGATGGATCGAGTCGGTCGCGTCGAACGCCGCCGTCACCATCGGGTCGAAACGGTTGTTGTTGAAGGTGAAGGGGAAGTTCGTCGCCTTGCCCTGCACCAGGTACAGTGTGCCGTTGCGCTTGTCCTTCGTGTAGCGGCCGCCCAGCGTCAGGTGGAAGGCGTCGAAGCCTTCGGGCGTGTAGGTCGCCTGGGCGAAGGCGGCATAGCTATAGGCGCGCGCGAAGCTGCCGCGCTGGAAGAAGAACGAACCCGGCGCCCAACCCTGGTTGCCCGAGGTGATGGTGCCCAGCGCCGTCTGCGACAGGATGGTGTAGCCCGTGCCGTCCGCATTCCACTGGTTGGTCGACGGGGTCGCCGCCTGTTCGCGGGCGTTTTCGGTGTAGTAATAGAGGCCCGCGACGTAATCGAGCTGCGGCAGGCTGCCCACCGCCTGGAATTCCTGGCTGAACTGGTGCTGCTGCATGAAAGACAGGCTGTAGCGGCTGAACTTGCCGTTCGGCAGGAACACGGTGCGGTGCGCGCCGCCCGAATTGTCCCACTGGTCGGTCGACACGCCGCGCCATGCCGTGATCGAACGCAGCTCCAGGCCCGGTGCCACGTCGTAGTTCAGCTTGGCCGAAAAGCCATGCGTGCGGTCGACGCTGTACTGCTGCGGCACGCCGATATCGGCGGTCTTCATGCGGTTGTCGCCCGACACGGTGACCAGCGGCGACAGCGGCGCGATGAAGCCCGCGGGCAGCTTACCGCCATTGGCGTTGATCTGCGCCAGCGTGGCGACCGGATAGCCATTGGGGTTGTAGCTGATAAGCTGGCTGTAGTTCGGGGTATTCTGGTCCTTGGCCTGGTCATAGGACAGCTCGGCCGAGAAACCGTCGACCGGCTTCCAAAGCGCCGCGACATGGCCGCCGACCCGGTTGAACGCGCCCCAGCCCACGCTGCCGGGCAGCGGGTCCTTCACGAACGGGTTCTGGTGCTGGATCACGCCGTCCAGCTTGACCGAGATGTTGTTGAACTCGGGCAGATTGACGTGCGCGGAGGTGTTGTACGCGCCGTAATTGCCGAAGCCCGCGGTCAGCGAGCCACCGAACTTGCCGGTCGGCTTGGCGGTGACGATCGACAGCGCGCCGCCCTCGGTATTGCGGCCGAACAGCGTGCCCTGCGGCCCGCGCAGCACTTCGATCCGCTCGATATCAAACAGCGCGGCGTTCAGGCCTTGCGAGCGGCCGACATAGACGCCGTCATAATAGACGCCGACGCCGGTGTCGCGCGCGGTCTGGTTCTGGTCGAACGGCACGATGCCGCGGATACCGACGGTCAGCGCCGACTGGCGCGCCTCGAAGGTGGCGACGCGCAGGCTGGGGACCGAGCCGTCGGCCAGGTCGAGCAGGCTCTGGACGTGACGATCCTTCAGCGCGACGGGGTCCAGGACCGAGATGGCGATCGGCGTCTTCTGGAGGCTGGTCTCACGCTTGGTCGCGGTGACGACGATGTCCTTCAGCTGACCGGCATCCGCGTTCGGGTCGGCGGCCGCAGCGGCAGGCGTCGGATCGGCGGCAGGCTTGGTGTCGGCCGCGAAAGCCGGCGTGGCCGTGATCGCGAAGAGCGCGGAACCGCCCAGCAGCGCGGCGCGAACGAAATTGGTATTCATGGTGGTTTTTATCCCTATCCCCCGATCGACCTTCCGGTCGTCGCTGGCCGCGCGGATAGGGGCGCTCCAAGAAGCTGGTGTTACCTTTCCATGACCAGTGGGGACTTGTTCATTTCATCCCGGCTTCATCTTCGGGCCGTGCCGACCGGGCGGCGGGGGCCGTCGTCCCGCCATGACGCACCAGTTCCATCTTCTGCGGCAGGGTGCCGATCTCGATTCCCTTGCTCCGAAGCGCGGCGAGCAGCGCGAACAGCACGGCGCTGCGCGTGCCATAGGCCGCGCGGGGGCTTTCGACATGGGCAAAGCAGTTGAAATGGATGCGCCCGTCGATGATCGAGTCGATAAAGGCCTTGGGCGCCGGGTCGGCCAGCACCGCTTGCTCGGCGGCGAAACAGTCGAGCACGATGCCGCGCACCATGTCGGCATCCGACTCGATCGGGACCGAGAACTGAATCTGGATACGTCCCAGCGGCCCGGCCAGCGTCTTGTTAAGCACCGACTTGGTGATGAGCTCGGAATTGGGGACGATCAGCGTCGAATGGTCGGCCAGCTCGATCTCGGTCGAGCGCACGCTGATCCGCTTCACATCGCCCTCATCGGTGCCGACGCGGATCAGGTCGCCGATCTTGATCGGCCGCTCGGCCAGCAGGATCAGGCCGGAGACGAAATTCTGGGTGATCGCCTGAAGGCCGAAACCGATGCCGACCGACAAGGCAGACAACAGGAGCGCGATCCGCTCGATCCCGATGCCCAGCGACGCCAGCGCCCAGATGACCGCCAGCGCGATGCCGATATAGCGCGCGACCAGGCTGACCGAGTTGCGCCCCGATCCGTCCAGATCGGTCGCGGGCAGGTAACGCTGCTCCAGCCAGCGCATGAACAGGCGCACCAGCCCCAGCCCGACGAACAGCACCGCCAGCCCGCGCAGGATCGCGCCGGGCGAGATCCAGACATTGCCGACCTTGATCCCGTCGGCGACGCTGGCCAGCTGGTCGAAGATCGCCCCCGGATCGCCGCTCGCCCCGAACGGACGCAGCAACACGCCCAGGACCAGCAGCACCAGCGCCAGGCGCATGATGCCCGACAGGACCAGCCCGAACTGGTCGATCATGCTGCCGCGCACGCCCAGGGCGCGGGTCAGGGTGACGCCGACCTTGCTGTCGCGCGTGAAGACCGAGGTGGCGATATCGTCCGCCGCCACCATCATCAGATAGAGCGCCGAGCCGAGCAGCACGGTCCAGCCGATCATCACCGCCGCGAACCAGCTGAACCAGATATAGCCGATCAGCAGCGCCAGCCCCGCCACCCCGACCGCGACCCAGGCGATCAGCGTCGCCACGCTCAACCCCGCGCTGACGCCCGCATGGGTCGCCTGATCGGCCTGCGCGGCGCGGCGCGCACGCAACTGGCCCAGAACCACCAGCGTCGCGACGATCAGCAACAGGTGTAAGAGCGCCTCGACCGCTTGCGTCGCAATCACCGCGCTGCGGCTGCTGCCGATCGCGCCTTCGAACGACATCACCATGGTGGTGATGAAGGTCAGCAGGGTCAGCCCCCAGGACAGCGGCCGCAAACGGGTGGCGGTTTCGTCGTCGAGCGGCGCGATCCGCCACGAGGGCTGACTGCGCATCAGCACCGCGCCCGTGACGGCGGCGGTGAACCCCGCCACGCCCGAGGCGAAGACGAAGCCGTCGAGGAAACTGGTCCAACGCTGCGGCAACAGACCCGACCAGCGCAGCCCCTGGACCAGGATGAAGGCGGCGGCCAGCGGGCAGAGCGTGCCCACCGCCACCCGCCAGAAGGTATAGGCCGATCGGCGCACCCGGCTGGGCGGCGCCTCGGCGATCAGCCGCCGCTGCGCCAGTCGGTGCGCGCCCAGCCGCACGGGACCGATCAGGATGACCGCCAGCGCAAAGCCGAGCAGCGCCTGCCACGGAATGCCGCCGCGCCATTGCTCGGCGATCTGCTCGCCGCCCTGTTTCAGGAACAGGACGACCCGCCGCCAGTCGCGCGGCGCCTGTTCCAGCACGATGCTCCAGAAGGCCGGGCTGAGCGGCGACGGGGCCTTGGAGGACAGTTTCTCGTTGAACTGCGCCGCCTTGCTCTGGTCGATCTCGTCGATCAGCTGCCCCGCCTCGACCCCGGCCAGCCGCCCGCGCTTGATCGCGGCATCGAGTGTCGAGCGAAGGGTCGACAGCGCCTTGCGCTGCGCGACCAGCTCGGGCGCTTCCACCTCGCCCGGCGTCGGCGTGCCCAGCCCGGTGATCCGGGCGTTGACCAGCGCCAGCTGCTCGTTCAGGTCGGCCACCGCCTGGGTCGTCGCGTCCTTGGCCCCCTGCGCCCGGTCGCGCAGTTCGCGCCGGTCGTCGTCATCGACCCGCGCGTCGAGCGCCCGGTCGACCGCGCGCACATCCATTTCCGCCTGCGCGATGCGGGTGGTAGACGCCGCCGCCGCATCGCCCTGCGCCAGGGCCCCTTGCCCGGTCGCGATCCCCCCGCACGCAAGGCAGACCAGAAGAAGCAGGCGCAGCATGGCGAAGCGCACGGAAAAAGCCTGTGACATGGTCCGGCTCATAGCCCCCCGCCGCCGGTCAGGCGAGAGGGTGACAAATCCCCGGTTCCGTTCGGTCCATATCGGACATTTGCCAGTTGATCCGATTTCGTGTGTATCGGGGAGCCCGCACCGGCCGGGATCGTTGAAGCCGATCGGACCCTTTCGCGCATGACTGAACTCGCCTCCCTCCATGGACAAACGCCTTTGTCCGCCCCCCCCAGGGGACCGCTGCCGCATGACTCGCATGTGCTGGCGGGCATAAACCGCATCCTGCAGGAGGCTTTGCGCGCCTCGACCGAGGAGGAGCTGGGCCAATTGTGCCTGGCGGTGGCCGAGGACCTGACCGGCGCGGCGTTCAGCTTTTTCGGCGAACAGCGCGAGTCGAACGACCGGCTCGACCATATTGCGATCAGCGAGCGCGGCTGGGCCGCCTATGCGGGCAGCGATCCCGATTTCAGCCAGCGCCAGCTTCCCAACGGCATGAAGATCCACGGTATCTTCGGCCAAGTGATCCTCCAGGACCGCAGCCTGATCGTCAACGATCCGGCCAGCCACCCCGACCGGGTCGGCACGCCCGAGGGGCACCCGATGTTGCGCAATTTCCTGGGGGTGCCGTTGCGTCGCGATGGCGAGACGTTCGCGATGTTCGCGCTGGGCAACCATCCGACCGGCTTTACCGAACGAGAGCGCGCCATTGCCGAGGAACTGGCCCCCGCCATCGTCCAGGCGCTGTTGCGCAAACGCGCCGAGGTCGCCTCGCGCGCCAGCCAGCGGCGGCTGCTGAGCCTGATCGAGGGGATTCCGCAACTCGTCTGGACCGCGACGCGCGACGGCCAATGGACCTGGGCCAGCCCGCAATGGGTGGCGATGACGGGGCTGAGCGTCGAGCAGAGCCTGGGCCATGGCTGGCTGGCCGCCGTCCATCCCGACGATCGCGACGCCGCGCAGCGCTTCTGGGAAAGTGCCGGCGAGCGTGGCAATCTGACGATGGAGGGGCGGCTGCGCCACGGCCAGACCGGCCGCTATCGCTGGTTCAAGACGCGCGCAACGCCGGTGCGCGACGACAATGGCACCATCGTCGAATGGTTCGGGACATCGACCGACATCGATACACTGCGCCGCCTGCGCGAGCGGCAGGAGACGCTGGTCGCCGAGTTGCAGCACCGGGTCCGCAACATCCTGACCATCGTCCGCTCGATCTTCACCCGCACGGTCGAGAGCGGCGGGCCGATCGACGAGATTTCGGATCACTTCCGCGGGCGACTCGACTCGCTGGCGCGCACCCAGGTCGTCGCGACCCAGACCCGGTCGGGCCGGGTCGACCTGGAAAACCTGATCCGCGACGAGTTGCTGGGCGTTGGCGCGATCGAGGATGATCGGCTGTCCATCGAGGGGCCGGACGTCTCGCTGCCGGCGGATACGGCGGAAACCATCGGCCTCGCGATCCATGAACTGACCACCAACGCGCTGAAATACGGCGCGTTGCGCCACCCCGCCGGACGGCTGTCGATCGCCTGGGCCATCGAACCCAAATCAAACGGCAAATGCGAACTGATTGTAAAATGGGATGAAACGGGTGTACCAGCGATGCCGGTCCCGCCTGTTCGCCAGGGATTCGGGACCGAGCTGATCCGCGAGGCTCTTCCCTATGGTCTGGGCGCGCGGACGAGACTGGAATTTCGCGGTGGCGGCGCCCTGTGCGTGATAACGCTACCATGGACCGCAGACGACGTTGACCCGTTGAACCGGAGCACCGAGGGATGAACCGCCGATCGCCACTGGCCGACAAGCGTATCCTTGTGGTCGAGGACGAGTATTTCATCGCCCGCGACCTGGAACGTGCCCTGCGGGCGGCCGATGCGATCGTGATCGGCCCCGTCGCCACGCTGGAACAGGGCCTCGACCTGGCCGAAAGCCAGCCGCTCGACGCGGCCGTGCTCGACGTCAATCTGGCGGGCGAGCGCGCGTTCGAGATCGCCGACCGGCTCTCGGCACGCGATGTGCCCTGGACCTTCCTGACCGGCTATGACGAATGGGCGCTGCCCGCCGCCTATCGATCGGCATCGATCGTCGCCAAGCCGTTCCAGCCCGACCGCATCATCCGCGCGATCGGCGCCCTGATACCCGACAAAGGATGCGCATGACTTCTTTTAACGCCGCCGCCCTGTCGCCCTCGCCGTCCTCGGCCACCGCGCCGGAGGGGACCGCCGCTGCCGCCATCCGGCGACTGAGCGCGCTGACCCCGCTGGACCAGGCGGATCTGGCCCGGCTCGACACCGCCGCCGAGCACGCGCAGACCTATCCGCTGCGCCATACCTTCCAGACGATCGGCCGCCCCATGGCCGATCCGCTCCTCCTCCTCCAGGGTTGGGCGGCGCGGGTGCGCATCCTGCCCGACGGGCGGCGCCAGTTCATGAGCTTTTATCTGCCGGGCGACATCATCGGCACGGCGCATCATGCACGACCGATCGCTCCGGCAACCGTGGTGGCGATCACGGAATGCGTCGCCTGCCCTGCCCCCGCCGCCCCCGCCGGATCGGGGCTGGCCCAGGCCTATGCGGTCGGCGAGGCGCTGGACCAGGCCTATCTGCTCGGCCATGTCGTCCAGCTCGGCCGGCTGAACGCGCAGGAGCGGATCGGCGACTTCCTGCTCGAAATCTATGAGCGCCTGTCGCTCGCCGGACTGACCGTGGGCGGCAGCTTCGAGATGCCGCTGACCCAGGAAATGCTGGCGGACGCGCTGGGCCTGACCCCGGTCCACGTCAACCGCATGATCCAGCAGGCGCGGCGCGACGGCGACCTGATGTGGAAGTCCGGCCGCGTCCTGCTGCGCGATCCGGAACGCACCGCCCGCACTATCGGCCGGTTGAGCCCGCAAGTGACGGTCACCCAGACCATGCCACAGGCCAAAGCGGACTGATGTGTAAAATTCCTCCCCTGCAAGGGGAGGTGGCAGGGCGAAGCCCTGACGGAGGGGTGTAACCCTATCGAGAGCGGGACACCCCTCCGACGCGCTACGCGCGCCACCTCCCCTTGCAGGGGAGGAATCAAGCCGTTCGGATCATCTCTCGCTATCTCCGCATCATTCTGATGACTTTCTGACCCCTTTCGCCCGTTTCACACAGACGTCATCAATTTTACGCCAAGCTGACACCGACCGATCCTAACGCCCCCGCCGAACCGGCAAGACAGCCGATGGGGGAATCACAACATGCTGACGTTTCGTAGCCTGCTGAAGGCATCGGTTTCGCTTATTCTGGTGACCGGCCCGCTGGCCGCCCACGCGCAGGAGGCAAGCTCCGCCGCCGCCGCTGCGCCGCAGGCCGCGCAGGCAGGTGACGCGGGCACCGAGGGCGAAGATATCGTCGTCAACGGCACCTATGCGCGCAGCCTGGCGGCGGGCATCGAGACCAAGCGCCGTGCCGCCTACGGCGTCGATTCCATCAGCTCGACCGATATCGGCAAGTTCCCGACCCAGAATGTCGCCGAGGCGCTGCAGCTGGTCCCCGGCGTCGCCATCACCCGCCCGCGCGGCGAGGGCCTGTATGTCAGCGTCCGTGGCCTGGGTCCGCAGTTCCAGAACACGCTGATGAACGGCCGCACCATCGCGCTGAACGACCTGATCGAGAATGGCGGCGCCGCCGGGCGCCAGTTCCGCTTCGAGATGCTGCCCGCGGAGTTCACCTCCAGCATCGACGTGGTGAAGACGCCGACCGCCGACATGAGCGAGGGCGCGCTGGGCGGCAATATCGACGTGAAGACCTTCCGCCCGCTGGAGGTCGGCAACAAGACGACCGTCAACATCCGCGGCACCTACACGACCCAGACCAAGAACGTGCGCCCCAACGTCACCGTGCTGACCAGCGCGAAGAACAGCGACGGCACTTTCGGCATCCTCGCGGGCGCGCAATATTGGGGCAAGACGGTTCGCAACGACCGTTTCATGAATTTCGGCTGGCTGACCGACCGCTATACGGCGGCCAACAAGGGCGGCATCCCCGCCGGTCTCTATTCGCCGACCCGCACCCGCCCCACCGTCGAGACCGAGGATCGCAAGCGCATCTCCGGCATCGTGTCGGCCCAGTGGCAGCCGACGCCCGAGCTCCAGACGACGCTGGACGTGATCGCGACGCGGCTCGACGTCGCCTATGACGAGTTCGGCCTGGACATCTATCCCGATGACGGCGGCACGGCAGGCGGCCCCCCGGCGCAGATCCAGCCGGGCTATACCGTCGTCGGCGATACGATCACCAAGGCGACGATCAACAATGTCCGCTTCATGGGCACGCGCGAATACAGCCTCAACCGCCACGACCTGCTGACCATCGGCCTGAAGCAGACCTGGAACCCGGATCGCTGGCATGTCGCCGCCAACGTCAACTGGTCGGCGGCGCACAGCTACCACCCCGATTATCGCACCGGCACCGTGCGCAGCCGCGCCTATTTCATCGCGCCGCTGACCTATGACGCCAGCGGCGGCTATCAGACCATGCCGACCTTCACCACGCCGGTCGATGTCACCAACCCGGCCAATTACAAGCTGTACCAATTCAACATCGCGCCCAAGGATAGCAAGGACTGGGACTTCTATTCGCGGCTCGACGTCGGCCATGATTTCGACGGCTTCCTGTCGAAGCTGCAGGCGGGCGGTGAATATCATTGGCGCAAGCGGGACTATTTCCGTCGGGATTACCTGATCGACACCGCGACCAACCAGCCGCTGACCAATTTGGGCGCGGGCGCCTATCAGCAGCTGCCTTATGGCGACTTCCTGTCGGGCGTCGGCGGCAATGCTTTCCGCAACTGGCTGGTGCCGGTGACCGACGCCTATGTCGGCAATTTCTTCACTCCCGCGATCCAGGCGCAGCCGATTACGAACGGCGATCGTCGTTCGTCCTTCGTGGTCGATGAAAAGATCGCCGCCGCTTATCTGCGTGCCGATTATCAGTTCGATGCGGGCCAGGTGCCGGTCAGCGGCAATGTCGGCGTGCGCTACGTCCATACCGACCAGGTGGCCAGCGGCACCCTGACCAGCGGCAACATCGCCACCCCGGTCAGCTACCCCAAGACGTTCAACGACGTCCTGCCCAGCTTCAACCTGCGCGCCGACCTGACCCCCAAGCTCGTCGGTCGCCTGGCCGCCAGCCGGGTGCTGACTCGTCCCAACGTCACCGATACCGCGCCGCGCATCACCGTGTCGACCGACGCGCCAACCGCCAGCGGCGGCAATCCGCAGCTCGTCCCCTTCCTCGCCACCCAGTTCGACGGGTCGCTGGAATGGTATTTTGCACCGTCGGGGATGCTGTCGGGCGCGATCTTCTACAAGGCGATGGACGATTACATCACCCAGTCGAATACCGAGATCAACATTCCGGGTCGCGGCATCGTGCGCCTCTCCAGCTCGGTGAACGGCGGCAATGCCAAGGTGTACGGCGCGGAGGCCGCGTATAGCCAGGTCTTCACCTTCCTGCCCGAACCGTTCGATGGCTTCGGCGTCCAGGGGTCCTATACGCACACGGAAGTGAAGGCCGACTACACGGCGGGTTCGCGCACCATCAAGGACCAGCTGATCGGCCTGTCGAAGAACAGCTTCAACCTGGTCGGCTTCTACGACAAGGGCCCGCTGTCGGCGCGCCTCTCCTATGTCTGGCGCGACAAGTATCTGTCGAGCACGGGCAGCACCGTGCAGGCGCCGACCTATGTCGCGGCCTTCGGTTCGCTCGACGGTCAGTTGTCGGTGCGCGCCGCCGACAATCTGACGCTCAGCCTGGAGGGCATCAACATCGCGGGCGCGCATCAGGACACGTATAACGACAACAATCTGCGCTTCGGTGAGATCAACTATTATGGCCGGACGATCCTGTTCGGCGTTCGGGCGGAGTTCTGATGACGAAGGTCTTCCTCACCCTGGCGGCGGTCCTCGCGACCGCCGCCGCTCCGGCGCCGCAGCGACCGCTTCGGATGAACGACATCCAGGTCGTCGGCTCGCACAACAGCTATAAAAAGCGGATCGCGCCCGCCGTCTTCACGGCGCTCGAACAGCGCGATCCCAAGCTCGCCGCCGCGCTGGACTATGACCATCTGACGCTGGCGCAGCAGCTGGACCGCGGCGTGCGCCAGCTGGAGATCGACATCTTCGCCGATCCGCAAGGCGGCCGCTTCGCCCATCCGATGGGAGAGAAGATCGCGCGGGCGGCGGGCGAGCAGACCGGCTTCGACGAGGCTGCGATGATGAAGCCCGGCTTCAAGGTCTTCCACATTCCCGAGGTCGACTATCGCTCCTGCGGGACGTTCAAACAGTGCATCGGCCAGATCGACGCCTGGTCGCGCGCGCATCCGCGCCACCTGCCGATCATGGTGACGATCAACGCCGCCGACCGGCCGATCAACAAGCCCGGCGTCACCGATCCGCTACCGCTGACCGCGCCGCTGCTCGACGCGCTGGACGCCGAAATCCGCGACGTGCTGACGCCCGATCGGATCATCACCCCCGATGACGTGCGCGGCAATGCGCCGACGCTGCGGGACGCCGTCACCAGCAAGGGCTGGCCGACGCTGGAGCGCGCGCGGGGCAAGATCTATTTCGTGCTGGATACACCCAGCGACGTGTCCGACCGCTATCGGGCCGGGCATCCCTCGCTGAAGGGCCGCCCGATCTTCGGCTGGTACGACACCGACCAGCCCGAGGCTTCGGTCGAGATCGTCGGCGATCCGCGCGAGGATGGGGCCAAGATCAGGCAGTGGGTCAAACAGGGCTTCATCGTCCGCACCCGCAGCGACGCCGATACGAAAGAAGCGCGCGAGAATGACCATGCCCGCCAGCAGGCCGCGATCGACAGCGGCGCGCAGGCGGTATCGACCGACTATTATCCCGGCGCACCGACGCGCCCCTGGAATCGCGGCTTCACCGTGACGCTGCCCGGCGGGGTGATGGAACGGTGCAACCCGGTGACCCAGCTGGCCGGGTGCAAACTGCCGAAGTAAGAACATTCCTCCCCTGCAAGGGGAGGGGGACCAGCGAAGCTGGTGGAGGGGTGTCCCACTATCGAGAGGGCGACACCCCTCCGTCAGGGCTTCGCCCTGCCACCTCCCCTTACAGGGGAGGAAAAAGTGTCCGCCCGCTGACGTCCTTTTCATCTCCGGGCAAGCCAAGGTTCAGCCTCTTTCCATCACTTTACCCTCCGAGGAAGCCTGCGCCCCATCGGCGCGTGGCAGGAATGGAGAGCGGTGCATGGCGCGAACCGCGAGCCTTGTGATGATGGTCCCGGTGCTGATGGTCGCGGCTCCCGCGCTCGCCGCCGATCCCGCGCGCGACGCCGCCTGGGCCGAGCGGCTCGGCTGGGGGCCGTCCGCCGCGCCCGCCACCGGCCCCGCGCCGGGCAGCGACGCCTGGCTCCGCCACCAGCTCGACGACCAGCCCGATCCGCTGCCCCCGGCGGTGCAGGCACAAATCGACGCGATGCGCATCTCGAAGGAACGCGTCGCCGCACTCGTCGTCGAAACCGACGCGATGCAGCGCGACCTGAAGGCGATTTCCGATCTCGACCAGCGCAAGGCGGCGCGTGAAGCCTATCAGAAGACGCTCAACAGCCTGGCCGACGAGGCGCGGCAACGCTTCGTGCTGCGCGCGCTCTATTCGCCCGACCAGCTGCGCGAGCGGATGACCTGGTTCTGGTTCAACCATTTCAACGTCCAGGCGAACAAGCGCGACATCCGCGCGATGGTCGGCGATTATGAAGAGACGATCCGCGACCATGCGCTGGGCCGGTTCCGCGACCTGCTGGAGGCGACGCTACGCCACCCGGCGATGCTGCGCTATCTGGACAATGACCAGAATGCGAAGGGCAAGATCAACGAGAATTATGCGCGCGAGATCATGGAGCTGCACTCCATGGGCGTCGGCTCGGGCTATAGCCAGCAGGACGTGCAGGAGCTAGCCCGCATCCTGACCGGCGTCGGTGTCGACCAGAAGCCCGATGCGCCCCGGCTGAAGCCCGAGCTTCAACCGCTCTACATTCGTGCCGGACTGTTCGAGTTCAATCCGGCGCGCCACGACTTCGGCACCAAGCATTTCCTGGGTCACACCATCCCGGGGTCGGGCTTTCACGAGGTCGAGCAGGCACTGGACCTGATCGCCGACAGCCCGGCGACCGCGCATCACGTCTCGCTGAAGCTGGCGACCTATTTCATGGGCGACAACCCTCCGCCCGCCCTGGTCGACCGGATGGCGGCGACCTTTCGCAAGAGTCATGGCGACATCGCCGCGGTGCTGAAGACCATGATCCGGTCGCACGAGTTTTCCGGCTCGCTGGGCAGCGGCTTCAAGGACCCGGTCGGCTATACGCTGTCGGCGGTGCGGCTGGCCTATGGCGACCGGCTGGTCACCAATCCGCAGCCGGTAGTCGGCTGGATCCGCCAGATGGGCGAAGGGCTGTACGACCACGAAACGCCCGACGGCTATGACCTGTCGAGCGCGGCCTGGTCCGCGCCGGGGCAGATGGCGACCCGCTTCGATATCGCGCGGCAACTGGGGAATGGTGCGGCGCGGCTGTTCCAGCCCGCGGATACCCCGCCGGGCACCCCGCCGCCGCCCGCCCAGGTGCCGGTGCTGAAGGACTCGCCCATCCTCGCCGCGCGGATGCCGGTGCTGGGCAAGCCGACGCTGACCGCGCTCGGCCAGGCGCGCTCTCCGGCGGAGTGGAACGCGCTCTATTTCTCCTCGCCCGAATTCATGCACCGATAGGAGGATCGCATGCGGATTCCCCATGTTCATCGCCGCGACCTGCTCCTGGGCGCCGCCGCGCTCGCCCCCATGGTGATGGCGGGCCGCGCCTTTGCCGCGCCCCAGGCGGGCAGCCGGTTGCTGGTCGTGTTCCTGCGCGGCGCCTATGACGCAGTGAACATCGTCGTGCCGAGCGGCAGCGACTTCTACCACCAGTCGCGCCCCAATATCGCGCTGCCCAAGCCGAATCCGGCCGATCCCAACGCGCCGTTGCCGCTCGACGCCGACTGGGCGCTGCACCCCGCGCTGAAGGACTCGATCCTGCCGCTGTGGCAGGCCAAGCAGATCGCCTTCGTGCCGTTCGCTGGCACCGACGATATGAGCCGCAGCCATTTCGAGACGCAGGACACGATCGAACTGGGCCAGCCGGTCGGCGGCCACCGCGATTACGGCTCGGGCTTCATGGCGCGGCTGGCGGGGATATTGGGCGCGGGCGAGAAGCCGATTGCCTTTACCGACCAGCTGCCGCTCTGCTTTCGCGGCGGCGACGATCCCATCCCCAATCTCGCGCTTGCCAATGTCGGCAAGCCGATCGACCAGCGCCAGGCCTCGCTGATCCAGAGCATGTATGCCGGGCACCCCGACCTCGCCCGCTCGGTCAGCGAGGGCTTCACGGTGCGCGACACCGTGTACAAGACGCTAGACCAGGAGATGAAGGCCGCCAGCCGGGGTGCCGTCTCCGCCAAGGGCTTCGCGCTATCGGCGCAGCGGATCGGCACGCTGATGCGCGATCGGTTCAACCTGGCGTTCGTCGATGTCGGCGGCTGGGACACCCATGTGAATCAGGGCGGGGCGACCGGCTATCTCGCCGATCGGATGGGCGATCTGGGACGCGGCCTCGCCAGCTTCGCGCAGGCGATCGGGCCCGAGGCATGGCGCACCACCACCGTCGTCGTCGTGTCGGAGTTCGGCCGTACCTTCCGCGAAAATGGCGACCGGGGCACCGATCACGGCCATGGCAGCATCTATTGGGTGATGGGCGGCGGCGTGTCGGGTGGGCGCATGGCGGGTGAACAGGTCGCGCTGTCCGCCGCCACGCTCAACCAGAATCGCGACCTGCCGGTGCTGACCGATTACCGCACACTGATCGGCGGACTGGTCCAGCGGCAGTTCGGCCTGTCAGGCGACCGCCTCGCGACTCTCTTCCCCGACACGCGGCCGGTCGATCTGAAACTTGTCTGAGCCCGGCCTGTCGACCCCGGCGCGTGCGCGGATATCGTCCAGCACATCGTCCAGCGTCAGCCCGGCCAGCTTGTCCTCCAGCGCCTCGCGCACCGGGGTCAGGATCGATTCCAGGCTGACGGTGATGTGCCGGTCGATCATCCCTTCGCCCTCGGGCGGCTGGCGGTGGAAGGCGAAGAAATTCCGGTCCTCGACCGCCTGATACACATCGACCAGCCGGATGTCGGAGGAGGATTTGGCGAGCATCGCACCGCCGCGATTGCCCAGCTGCGACCGGGTTAACCCCGCCGCTGCCAGCCGCAGCAGCAGCGCGCGGACCACCGCCGCATTGGAATTGACGCTGACCGCGATATCCTCGGAGCGCAGCGGCGTATCGCCATGCTCCGCCATCAGCGCGAGCATGTGCAGCGAGACGACAAAACGAGTACTGGTCGGCAAGAAACCGCGCTCCCTTATCCACTTGGCCCGCACCACCGACCGATCGGGTCGCCATACGGGACGTCATCAGGATCGGACCATGGCGGCCTTTTGCGCCATAATCCATGTTATATTTCTACCAATATACTACGTTAACGCGCCAGTCAGCCGCCGTATCCAAGTCTGTGACATCAGGGTTTGAGGGGATAAGCACGTGGAGCAGGGTGGAACGGGCGGGTCTGAGGCAAAGGCGCTGGCCGTCGCGCTGTTGCTGGGTTTGACGGCATCGGGTTGCACGACCGCCCGATTGCAGGAATTCGACACGCTCGCCAGCCGTCCCGATCTGGAAGCGCTGCCGATCAGCGGGCTGCCATGGAGCGGAGAAGGCGACTTCCGCCTGGGTGCCACAACGGGCCATGCCGCATGGCGGAGCGCCGCCGCGGCGCAGGGCTGGGGGCCCGATGGCGACGTCCCCGCCGAACAGGTCCGGGTGGGTCAGGTGGCACGGCTCGGCCTGATCGCCTTCTCCCTGGGCGCCGAAGCGACGCCCGGCTATCTCGAAGGGCGCTGCCGCTATGGCCGGACGGAGGAACGGACGCATATCTTCGGCCTGGACATCGCCACGGCCGTGCGCCCGCTGCGGCTGCAATGCGCCTATCGGCTGGACGAGCGCGATGCAGGCACGCTGACGCTGATCGCGCAACCGCCAGCGGACGGGATCGCCGAGCCGCGCATCGGCATGATCCGCTTCGACGGCCATGACCTGCAGCTCCGCTCCGATCATGCGATCGAAGGGGCGGGTCCCAGCGCCGGCCCGATGGGCTATCGCCTGACCACGGCCGATGGGCGGCTGGTGGGACTGGTCGAGACCAACGGATGGCGCGACCGCCGCCTGCTGCTGACCCGTGAGGCCGCCGAACGCCCCGCCGCGATCGCCGCCGCGCTCAGCCTCGCGCTGTTCCGCGATCCCGGCGACACCGACTGACCGCGATCAGCGCGCCGCGCCGGGCAGGCGAATTTCGAATAGTTCGGGCCAGTTCTTGCCGGTGACGAAGATACGGTGCTTCGCCCGGTCATAGGCGATGCCGTTGGCGACCGAGTCCCGATCGGTCAGCCCCTCGCGCGCGACCAGATCGCTCAGGTCGAGGACGCCCGCCACCACGCCCGTCTTGGGATCGATCCGCACGATATAGGGCGTCATCCATACATTGGCCCAGACCTGCCCGTCGATATATTCCAGCTCGTTCAGATATTTGAGCGGCCGCCCGTTGACCGTCACGTCCAGCGTGCGGACGACCTTCATCGTGGCGGGGTCTAGGAAGCGCAGGCGCGGCGTGCCGTCCGACAGGATGATGTGATGCCCGTCATCGGTCATCGCCCAGCCTTCGCCGTCATAACGCCATTCGCCCAGCTTCTTGAGCGCCGGGCGGCTCCAGCGGAAACCGCGCCCACCATGCCAGGTGACGCTGCGCAGCTCCGGCCCCCAGGCGACGATGCCCTCGCCGAACAGGCCATCGGGCACGGTCGCACGGCGCAGCGTCTTGCCGGTCGCCAGGTCGACCTGCCGGATGAAACTCTCCCCCTCGCGTCCGGTGCTTTCGTACAGCGTGCCGTCGGCGATCAGCAGCCCTTCGGTAAAGGCGGTGGGATCGTGCGGAAAGGCATGGACCAGCACCGGCTTTTCGATCGGCGCCGGGGTCGGGGCGACCGGAGCGGGCGTGGCCTGAGGCGGCGCGGCGGCGGGCAGTGCCAGCGCCAGGACCATCGGCAGGAGGGCGCGGATCACAGCGTGCGCACCAATCGCGCCACGCGCGCGATCCAGGCGGGCGCGGAGACCGTCACCCCCGCCGCGCCGGGCTCCAGCGGCAACAGATGCAGCGCATCGGGCATCACAGCCGCCAGCCGGGCAAAGACATAGCCACCGGCGGCGCGGGGCACGAGGATATCGCGATTCATGGCATCGGCGAACCTATCGGGCCCCAGCGGTTCGCACCAGAGCTCATCGCCCGCGCGGTAATCGCCGACCGCGCCGCTGACCGTCACCGCCAGCATCCCCGGCGTCGCACAGGGCGGTGAGACCGAGCGCGCACTGCGCGGCGCCACCGCACCACGCGGGCCGAGAAGGGCCGCGACCGGCAGGGTCTCGCGGATGGGCAGCGTGACCAGATCGGCGGGCGTACAGCCCAGCGCGGCGGCGATGCGGTTCAGCCAGGGCAGCGAGACGGTGCGCGTCCCCATCTCCAGCCGCCCGATCGTCTGCGGCGTGGTGGGGGGCGAGCAGGCGCGGGCGACATCGTCCAGGGTCATGCCCTTGGCCCGGCGCACCTCGCGGATCGCGGTAATCATTCCCCCTCTTCCCCTTCCGTCTTTCCGGCCCGTGCCCCCACCTCTCTGGCGAAGCCGGTTCGGCTGGGCTAAGCGCCACATCCTGTCCTGCCGGAGTTATCGCCATGCGGTTCGCGATCGTCAAATGCCATGGATCGGGCAATGATTTCCCGATGATCGACGCGCGCGCCCTGTCGCTGTCCGACGCCCAATGGGCGGGCGTCGCGCGGGCGCTGGCGGATCGGCGCGGGCCGGTCGGCGGCGACGGCCTGTTGCTGCTGGTGCCGGGCGACGAACGCGCGGCCTTTGGCATGGTGATGCGCAACAGCGACGGCAGCGAGGCGGAAACCTGCCTCAACGGCGTGCGCTGCGTCGCGCGCGCCGGGTTCGAGGCGCTGGGGATCGCGGCCGCGACGGTGCGGCTGAAGATCTCGCACGCCGATGCGGTCCATGACGCCGATCTGGCGCCCGGCGTCTATACGGTGCGCGAGACCGCCGGGCCCGCCGGTCTGTCGACCGCCGCCTGGCCGATCCACGGCGCGCCCGACCGGCTGGTCGAGGCGGTGTTGCCGATGCTCGACCCGGGCAAGCGCTTCACCGCCGTCACCATGCCCAACCCGCATCTCGTCCATTTCGTCGAGACGGTGGACGAAGCCGAACTCGTCCGGCTGGGTGAAATCTGCGAGGCGGCACCCGACTGGCTGCCCCACCGCGCCAACGTGTCCTTCGTCGAGTTACGCGGGGAATCGCTGTTCGTCCGCACCTTCGAGCGTGGCGTCGGCCTGACCGACAGCTGCGGCAGCGCGATGGCGGCGTCGACCTATGCCGCGTGCCTGACCGGGCGGATCGCCTGGGACACGCCGACCGTCGTGTTCAACCGGGGTGGCCTGGTCCGTGCCTTTGCGGGCGAGGACGGCATGGTCACGCTGTCGGGCAATGCGACCTATGAATGGGCTGGGTCGGTGATGGTCGACCTGGCGACCGAGACCGCAAGCGATCTGGTGGTGGACCGGCGTTTCCCCGAAGAGATCGCGGCTTGGGAGGCCGCCAAGCGGAGGTAATTCCGCTTAACATCTCACCCCGTTCCGCCTGAGCGAAGTCGAAGCCCACGGGACTAGCCTCGCCGCGAGCGCAGGACGTGCACTTCGACTTCGCTCAGTGCGAACGGAGGTAGGGCCCTTGAACGTTCCCACGCAACGCCCCGCCCCCCGGCGCGTTCTCCCTTCATGCTCCCCGTCCGCCGCCAGATCGCCGACCAGATACGTGACGTGGTCGGCGGCCGTGAGCTGGACCTGACCCGGCCGCCGGGCGATGACGGGCTGTTCGGCCCCGGCTCCGCGACCTGGACCGTCCATGGCGATTTCACCGCGATGATGGCAGGCGGGATCACCTCGCTGCTGATCCAGATGCTGCATCCCGCCGCGCTGGCGGGCGTGTGGGACCATAGCGATTTCCGCAGTGACATGGCCGGGCGGCTGCGGCGGACGGCGGGGTTCATCTCCGTCACCACCTATGGCGCGACCGAGGCGGCCGAGCGGATGATCGCGCGCGTCCGGGCGGTGCATGACCGGGTCAGCGGCACCCTGCCCGACGGCACGCCCTATTCGGCGAACGACCCGCATCTGCTGACCTTCGTCCACGCCGCCGAGGTCGACAGCTTCCTGCGCGCGCATCGCACCTATCGCGATCCTGATTTCCCCGACGCCGAGGCGGATCGCTATCTGGCCGAGATGGCGACGATCGCCCGTCGGCTGGGGGCCGAGCAGGTGCCCGAGAACCGGCAGCAACTGGCGCGCTTCCTGGATTCGATCCGCCCGGAACTGCGCGTCGATGCGCGGACGCGGGCGGTGGCGCGCACCCTGCTCAACCAGCCCGCGCCCAGCCCCGCCCTGGCGCCGGTCAGCGGCTGGCTGACCCAGGCGGGGATCGCGCTGCTTCCCGACTGGGCGGCACGGCTGCACGGGCTGGACGGGTACGGCGCGGTCAAGCCCGCGATCCGGGCGGGCACGCGCGGGCTGGGCGGCGCGATCCGCTGGGCACTGGCGGGTTAAGCGTTTTCCAGCCGCCGCAACGCGTTCAGATACCCCCGCATCCCCTCCAGCGCCCGCTCGGTCAACACCATGAAGGCGCGGCGGCGGTCGACGGGATCAGGCTGACGCGTAAACAAGCCCGCCTCGGTCATCTTGCCGATCCAGCGCAGTGCGGTGGTCGGCGCGACGGCGGCGGCGATGCACAGGCTGGATACCGACACCTGCGTGCCCTCCAGATGCGCGGCATACAGGTCGAGCAGCATGTCCCAGGCCGGTTCCTCGAACAGCCCGCCCTCGAAGAAGCCGTCGCGCAGCCGCCGCGCGCGGATCATCCTGCGAACCGTCTCGGCGTCGCCCGGCTGGGCGCGCGGCGGGGCGGCGTGGAAACTCTGATGCCGGTCGCCGACCCCGCCACGCCGGTCCTCATCCTCCTGCACCGACAGCCTCGCCAGCGCCTCGGCGATACGCGCCACCTCGGCGTTCAGCTTGCGCAACCGTTCGGACTCCCCCTCGCGGACATAAGAATGAAGCAGTGTCGCCCCGCCATGGCTGGCCCCCGCCACCGCCAGCGCGGCGACCAGCTCCAGCGGGCTGGCATCGCACAGCATCGCCACGCGCGGGCCAAGCAGCATCGCGGCGACCAGATCGATGTCGCCCGTCGCCATGCTGACCACGATAGGCAGGTCGAGCGCGGTGGCGACGGCGTCGATCCGGGCGAGCGCGATCTCGATCGTCGCCGCGTCGGCTCCGTGCGTGTCGACCAGCAGCAGCGGCCGTCCCGCCTGTTGCCCGATCTCTTCCGCCACCGCGGGCCAGGCGACGTTGCGCAGCACCCGGCCGCCCGCCTGCCGCACCAGATCGCCCGCCGCCTGCGCCAGCGCGGGCGCGCCGATCACCACGACCGCAAAGCCGGTGCCGTAAAGATCCTGTCCGTCCATGCCACTCCCCGCCGCCCGCCATGCAGCGGGCCCTTCGACATGGCCGCAAGGTGCCGACAGGCGCGGGGCATCCGCCCCATCGCCCTGACCAGCGATGCGACCCCGACCGACGTCCGGGAGTCGACGTCAGTTCGAATCGGACACTCAGCCGAGTGCCTTGACGATCTCTTCGACCATCTTCTTGGCGTCCGCCAGCAGCATCATGGTATTGTCGCGATAAAATAGCTCGTTATCGACGCCCGCATAGCCGACGCCGCCCATCGACCGCTTGATGAACAGCACTGTCTTGGCCTTTTCGACGTCGAGCACCGGCATGCCGTAAATGGGTGAGGACTTGTCGGTCTTTGCCGCCGGGTTGGTCACGTCGTTGGCGCCGATGACAAAGGCGACGTCGGTCTGCGCGAACTCGGCGTTGATGTCCTCCAGCTCGAACACCTCGTCATAGGGCACGTTCGCTTCGGCCAGCAGCACGTTCATGTGGCCGGGCATCCGCCCCGCGACCGGGTGGATGGCGTATTTGACGCGTACGCCTTCCTTCTTCAGCAGGTCGCCCATCTCGCGCAGGACATGCTGCGCCTGCGCCACCGCCATGCCGTAGCCGGGGACGATGACGACCTGTTCGGCCTGGGACATGAGGAAGGCGGCGTCCTCGGCGCTGCCACGTTTCCACGGCCGGTCGACCGCCGCGCCGCCGCTGCTCCCCGCATCGCTCGCGCCGAAGCCGCCCGCGATCACGCTGATGAAGCTGCGGTTCATCGCCCGGCACATGATGTAGGACAGGATCGCGCCCGACGATCCGACCAGCGCGCCGGTCACGATCATCGCCGTATTGTGCAGCGTGAAGCCCATCGCCGCCGCCGCCCAGCCCGAATAGCTGTTCAGCATCGACACCACGACCGGCATGTCCGCGCCGCCGATCGGGATGATGAGCAGGAAGCCGATCGCAAAGGACAGGAGCGTGATCGTCCAGAAGATCCACGGCGCCTGATCTCGCGTGAACATCGCGACCAGGATGACGATCGCCCCCAACAGCCCCGCGTTCAGCGCATGGCGGCCGGGCAGCAGGATCGGCTTGCCCCCCATATTGCCGTTGAGCTTCAGGAAGGCGATGACCGACCCCGAAAAGGTGATCGCGCCAATCGCGACTCCCAGTGCCATTTCCACACGGCTGACGACATGGATGCTGGCAAAGGGCTGGCCGATCATCGGCACCACCATGTCGGCGATGTCGAAGGCGACCGGGTTGAGGAAGGCGGCACAGGCGACCGCGACGGCGGCTAGGCCGACCAGCGAGTGGAAGGCAGCGACCAGCTGCGGCATCGCGGTCATCGCGATACGGCGGGCGGTGACGATGCCTACAGCCGCGCCCAGGCCGATGGCGGCGAGAATCTCGAAAACGGCGATCCAATCGGTCGCCGCAATCAGTATTTGCTCATCGCCAATGGTCATGACGCCGCCAGTAATCGGCACATGCGTCACCAGCGTCGTCACGACCGCAATCGCCATGCCGATCATGCCGAAGCGATTGCCCCGCTGGCTGGTCGTCGGGCTCGACAGGCCGCGCAGCGCCAGGATGAAGCACACCCCCGCCACCAGATAGGCGAGCGACACCCAGGGGTTGGCGGCCACCGCCTCTACGGCAGGGGCGAGCGGCGCGGGCGGCAGCGCAGGTGACACGGGGGCGATCACGAGCGCTTCTCCTTCTTGCGGTACATGGCGAGCATCCGCTGCGTCACCGCAAAGCCGCCGAAGATGTTGATGCTGGCCAGCACCACCGCCGCCAGCCCCAGCCACTTGGCCACCCCCGATCCGGTCGCCCCCGAAGACGCCGCCGCCGCGATCAGCGCGCCGACGATGATGACCGAGGAGATGGCGTTGGTCACCGCCATCAACGGCGTGTGCAGCGCGGGCGTCACCGACCAGACGACATAATAGCCGACGAAACACGCCAGCACGAAGATCGACAGGATCGAGATGAAGTCCATGCTATTCCTCCCCGGCACGGCCGCTGGCGGCGTGTTTCATGATCTGGACGGTCACGCCTTCGATATTCTTCTGGATGTCAGTCGCCGCAATGCGCAGCGTGGTCAGGCCGCGATTTGCGAACCAATTGTCTCGTGCTGCATCACGTTTTGGCCGATAGCCACGATTATGCGCTTCGCTGTCAACTTCGATGACCAGCCGCGCCTCATGACAATAAAAGTCAGCAATGTAGGGACCGGAGGGATGCTGACGCCGGAATTTCAATCCGCCCGGACGACGGCGCAGGACTTGCCACAGGGTGATTTCCGGCGCCGACATATCCTGCCGCAACTCTCGCGCACTGTCGCCAACCTGATCGATTCCCTGCAACATTCAATTCCTTCCCTTGCAGGGGAGGTGGCAGGCCGAAGGCCTGACGGAGGGGTGTCGCGCTATCGAGAGGGGGACACCCCTCCGACGCGCTGCGCGCGCCACCTCCCCTGCAAGGGGAGGAATGGGGGTCACGACTGCACCCTCGGATTCACCACCCGACCGCCTTGGGTCAGCCGGATCGCGTCGCCGATCTCCGCGTCGAGGACCGGGCGTCCGGCCTCCTTGTCCCAGAAGGCCGCCAGGAAATTGTGCAGGTTGCGTGCGAACAGCGCCGAGGCATCCGCCGCCAGTCGGCTCGGCATGTTGCGGTGGCCGATGATCCTGACGCCGTGGCGCTCGATGATCTCGCCCGGCACCGCGCCCTCGACATTGCCGCCCGCCTCGACCGCCAGGTCGACGATGACGCTGCCGGGGCGCATGGTGGCGATCTGCGCATCGGTGACGAGGCGCGGCGCGGGGCGGCCGGGGATCAGCGCGGTGGTGATGACGATGTCCTGCTTGGCGATATGCCCGGCCACCAGCTGGGCTTGCGCGGCGCGATACTCCTCGCTCGTCTCGCCCGCATAGCCGCCAGTGCCCTCGCCCTCGATGCCCGCCACGCCCTCGACGAAGATCGGCTTGGCACCCAGCGACTGGATCTGCTCGCGGGTGGCGGAACGCACGTCCGTCGCCGAGACCTGCGCTCCCAGCCGCCGCGCCGTCGCGATCGCCTGCAGCCCCGCGACGCCCACGCCCATCACGAAGACGCGCGCCGCCGGGATCGTGCCCGCCGCCGTCATCATCATCGGAAAGGCCCGGCCATAGGCGCCCGCCGCCTCCAGCACCGCCTTGTAACCCGCCAGGTTCGACTGGGACGACAATATGTCCATCGACTGGGCGCGGGTGATACGCGGCATCCAGTCCATGGCCAGCGCCTCCAGCCCTGCGGTCGCATAGGCCGACACCGTCTCGGTGCGGCGGAACGGGTCGAAGGCCGCGACGACCCAGGCCCCGGCCTCCACCCCGACCAGCGTCGCCGGATCGGGCGCCTGCACCGCCAGCACGATCGCGGCCCCCGCCAACACCTGGGCGCGTTCTCCGACCTCCGCCCCGGCCTGCTCGTAATCACCGTCGGCTATACCGGCAGCGGCACCGGCGCCGCGCTCCACCGCCAGCGTTGCGCCCAGCGCGATCAGCTTCCTGACGGTTTCCGGCGTGGCGGCGACGCGGGCTTCGTCGGCTGCCGTTTCGTGCAGGACCGCGATGCGCAGGCCCATGGGGTCAGGCGATCAGCCAGAGGACGATCGCCACCAATAGGGCGGCCACGAGCGCGCCCCATTTGAGCATCCCGATCATCAGGTCATAGGTGGCGACATGCGCCTTCATCTCGCCGGTGCCGGTATCGTTGGCCGCCATGATCCTCACCTCCGCTATCGTCCTGCCGCTATCGATCCGCGCCGCATGAACCTCTTGGGAGCTTATTCACCGGCGCACCGGGATCAACCCCGAAACGACGATGCAAGGTCCACAGGTCTTCACGCCCGCCGTCGTCGAATCTCAAACGTGATGCGAACCGCCATCCACAGGCAAAAGGGATTGTCCCGATTTAACGCAGATTTTAACAAAGTTGCGCTATAGGTGCGGGAATTGGGGCAACAGGACGAGTTATGACGCGCAACGGCCAACGTTTGCTGCTGCTGATCGATGATGAGCCGGCGCAGCAACGCCTGATCGCGGCGTTGGCGCAACGCGGTGGCTGGCGCACCCTGTTCGCGACGGATGCCGATATGGCGGCCTCGGTTCTGGGGTCGGCGCAGGGGCGCGAGCTGGACGCCGTACTGATCGAGCATTGGGCGCCGGGGGCCGATGCCACCGCCCTGATCGCCGATTGCCACGCGCTTCGTCCCGAACTGCCTATCCTGATGCTGACCGCCAACGACTCGGTGGCGCAGGCGGTGGCGGCGATGCGGGCGGGCGCGACCGACTTCCTGGTCAAGCCGCTGGCCCCCGAACGGCTGCTCGCCGCGCTGGAGGCCTGTGTCGCGGGCCAGACCAGCGGCGAGCTTCGCCCGCTGACCGAGAAGATTCCCGCGCTCCTCGCCTTTGACGAGATCGTCGGCGACGCCCCCGATTTCCGCGCGGCGCTGGCCGTCGCGTCCAAGGCCGCCCGCACCCGCGCCGCCGTCCTGATCGAGGGCGAGGGCGGCGTCGGCAAGGAGTCGCTGGCCATGGCGATCCATGCCGCCTCGCCCCGTGCCGAGCGGCCGATGATCCGAGTCAATTGTTCGACGATCGCGGCCAACCTGCTCGACAGCGTCATCTTCGGCCATGAGGAGGGCGCCTTTGCGGGCGCGTTCGAACGGCGCATCGGCCAGATGGTCGAGGCGCACGGATCGACGCTGTTCCTCGACGAGGTATCGGGCATGCCGCCGGAGACGCAGGGACGGCTGCTCGACATGCTTCAGACCGGCGCGATCCTGCCGCTCGGCGCCCGTCATGCGCGCGAGGTCGATGTCCGCATCATCGCGGCCAGCGACGTGCGCCTGGTCGAGGCGGTCGAGGCCGGGCGTTTCCGCGAGGACCTGTACTACAAGCTGAACGCCACCCATGTCGCGGTGCCGCCGCTGCGCGACCGGGCCGACGACATCGCCGCGCTGACCCGCCACCTGCTGGATCGGATCGCGCAGCAGCCGGGCCTGCGCCAGCTGGACATCACCGACGACACGCTCGACCTACTGCGCCGCTATGACTGGCCGGGCAATGTCCGCCAGCTGCAGAACGCGCTCTTCCGTGCCGCCGTGCTGTGCGAGGGCGATGCGCTGACCACCGCCGATTTCCCGCAGATCGCCGCGCTGGGGGATCGCCCGTCGGTCGCGTCGGGCCATGCCACGGGGATCGCCAATGGCGGCGTCAGCCTGTTCCGCCCCGACGGCCATCTCCGCCCGCTGGAGGAGATCGAGGCCGATGTCATCCGCCTGGCGATCGGCCATTATCGCGGCCGCATGACGGAGGTTGCCCGGCGGCTCGGGATCGGCCGGTCGACGCTCTATCGCAAGCTCGGCGAACTGGGCATCGACAACGCGGCGTGAGAATCAATCCTCCCCGACACGGGGAGGTGGCAGGCCGCCAGGGCTGACGGAGGGGGGCTTGCGGCATAGGATCACCTTAACCGCACGCCCCCCTCCACCAGCCTGCGGCTGGTCCCCCTCCCCGTGCCGGGGAGGAACTTCACATTACCACAACACCCCGTCGACCGGCTTCATCGGCTCGGGCGCGGGATCGCCGATCGCCTGGAGCAGGTCGATCTCGATCGTCCGGCACATGGCGCTGAGCGGCAGGTCGTGGACCGTGTCGCTGAACGGATCGACCAGGTCGTCACCGATCTGCAGCGCGGCCAGGAACATCAGGCCCGCGATCGACGAGCCGACCGGCGTGGCGAACCCCAGCGTCTCGACGAGGCCGATCGGCAGCAGCACGCAGAACAGCCGGGTGAAAAAGGCCGGGATGAAGCGATACTGATTGGGCAGCGGCGTGTTCTTGAGCCGCTCCATGCCCCCTTGCGAATTGGCGATGTCGACCAGCACCGATTCCATCTGGGTCTGCTGAATGGAATCGATCCAGCCCTTGCGCTGCGCATCCGCGATCCGGCGGCCGGTGCCGTCGAGCAGGCCGTTGGCGGTATTGGTGCGGGCGAGCGCGGGCTCCGCCTCGCCGCGCGACAGGAAGCGCAGCACCTCGCCGTCGACCGGCTGCTTGCGCAACTGGCAGCGCAGCGCGTTCACATAAGCGACCTGGCGCAGCACGATCGAGCGCTTCAGGTCATGCCCCTCAGGCTCGGGCAGGAAGTTGCGCGCGCTGCGGGCGATGTTGCGCGAGGCGTTGATCATCAGCCCCCAGAGCTGCCGCCCTTCCCACCAGCGCTGATAGGCCGAATTGGTGCGGAACCCCAGGAACAGCGCCAGCGCGGTGCCGAACAGCGTCAGCGGCAGCGAGGGTGCCTTGAACGGCAGCACATAATAGGCGACCGTGACGATCACGTCCCAGATGAACAGCGCCAGCAGGGGACGCCATACCTCGGCAATGATGATGCGGGTGCGGGGTACGGCGTCGACGATCAAATTCGGTCTCCCTTGTGCGGCCACCCATGAAGGGTTCCAAGGCGCAGCAACGCGACAAGCTCGGGTTGGATGCGCATCGAAATAAGCGGGCGGTGCGGCGAGGAAAGAGCCTCGCCGGGGTGGGAAACGAAACGTTACGAAGCCGCCATCGGTCTGCCATCTCCGGGGCCAAGCCGAAAGATATCCAAGTCGTTCGAACGCCTTGTTTTTATGAAGGCCAGGTCTGTCGCGCGCCGCTGGCCGACCTGCGTTCGGCTTGCCCCTGTCCCGGCGAAAAGGCATGGCGGAAATAATATGACCGTGCCGACCCCGCCCCGCATCCTGATCGTCGCCGGCTCCGATTCCGGAGGGGGGGCTGGCATACAGGCGGACATCAAGACGGTCGCGATGCTGGGCGGCTATCCGATGACCGCGATCACCGCGATCACCGCGCAGAACACGCTGGGGGTGCAGGCGGTGCATCCGGTTCCCACCGACATGGTGATGGCGCAGATCGACAGCGTGCTGGCCGATATCGGCGCCGATGCGGTGAAGATCGGCATGATCGGCTCGGCCAAAACCGCCCACGCGCTCGCCGACCGGCTGGAGACACTGGACCTGCCCGTCGTGTTCGATCCCGTAATGATCGCGACCAGCGGATCGGTGCTGGCCGACGCGGACGTGATCGCGGCCTTTCGCCGGTTCCTGGCGCTGGCCGCGCTGACCACGCCCAACCTTCCCGAGCTGGCGGCGCTGGGCGGCGAGGCGGTGGTCCGGCATCAGACGGGCGCGCTGCTGGTCAAGGGCGGGCATGGCGATGGGCCGGTGATCGAGGACCGACTGGTCGAGCCGGGCGGCGAACAGCGCTGGCAGCATCCCCGGCGCGAGACGAGCTCGACCCATGGCACGGGCTGTACGCTGGCCAGCGCAATCGCGACCGGGCTGGGCCAGGGATTGCCGCTCGCCGATGCGGTCGACCGCGCCATCGCCTTCGTCCAGGCCGCGCTGGCCGCCGCACCGGGGCTGGGCCAGGGGCATGGGCCGATGGGACATGGGCTGGGCATGGTCCCCTTCTACCACCTGCTCGCCGCGATCAGCCGCGAAGGCTGGGACGCGGCGGCGTTCGCGGCGCGATGGGGATGATCCTCCCCGGCACGGGGAGGTGGCAGGGCGAAGCCCTGACGGAGGGGGGCTTCCACGAAGGACGATCTTTGCGGCACGCCCCCTCCACCAGCTTCGCTGGTCCCCCTCCCCGTGCCGGGGAGGATCGTGATCGCCTTCCCTTCCCCGTCACCCCAGGATAGAGCCCGCGCCATGGTCGATCACAGCTTTCCCGCGCCCTTGTGCGGCGTGGACGAGGCGGGGCGCGGGCCGCTGGCGGGGCCGGTGGTCGCCGCCGCCGTCATCCTGCCAGCCACGGGCGTCCCCGCAGGCATCAACGATTCCAAGAAGCTGACCGAAAAGACGCGCGCACGCCTGTGTGCCGAGATCCGCGCCTGTGCTGTCGTCGGCGTCGGGGTGGTCCACCCCGAGGAGATCGACCGGCTCAACATCTACTGGGCGACGATGAAGGCGATGACGCTGGCGGTCGATGCAGTGACCCAGACGCTGGGATGCCACCCCGCCCATGTGCTGGTCGACGGCAACAAACTGCCCAAATGGGACTATACCGCCACCGCAATCGTCGGGGGCGATGCCAAGTCGCTGGCGATCGGCGCCGCCTCGATCGTCGCCAAGCATGTCCGCGACGAGATGATGATCGCGGCGGCCGAAACCTGGCCGGCTTATGGCTGGCACAGCAACAAGGGGTATGGCTCGGCCGTGCATCTGGCCGCCTTGCGCGAACATGGCCCGACGCCGCTCCACCGCCGCAGCTTCGCGCCCGTGGCGCAATGTTATCTGGATCTTTAAATCCCGAAATTCCTCCCCATCGTCAGACGGGGAGGGGGACCGCGCCCGAAAGGCGTGGTGGAGGGGCATGGCCGATCCGTCAGCCCCTCCACCATCGCTGGCGCGACGGTCCCCCTCCCCAAGCGAGCTTGGGGAGGAATTTTGAGCTGCCCCGAGTCGCAACCGCCACACCCCACTCCCTTGGGGGCGAAGTTATCCACAGCCCCCATATCTGCCACGAAATCGCAACATGTCGTCGAATCTGGCGGATTCCCACGAGTCGTGGACGCGAATCGCCTCTTGACGTGTGACTCGTTCCGGGTGGATGCGAGGGTTCGAGGGTAGAAGGAACGGGTAGCATGGGGGTGATCCAGACGGTGGCCAAGCCGATCGGGACGCGGCCGGTATCGGCGCACCGCGAAAGCGACCTGCCGCTCGACCAGATCCTGATGGGCGACTGTATCGCCGCGCTCCGCTCGCTGCCCGACAAGTCGGTCGACATGGTCTTCGCCGACCCGCCCTACAACCTCCAGCTCGGCGGCGAGCTGTTCCGGCCCGATGGCAGCCATGTCGACGCCGTCACCGATGCCTGGGACAAATTCGACACCTTCGCCGCCTATGACGCCTTTACCCGCCTATGGCTCGCCGAATGCTACCGTGTGCTGAAGGACAATGGCTCGCTCTGGGTCATCGGCAGCTATCACAACATCTTCCGCGTCGGGACCGCGGTGCAGGATCTGGGCTTCTGGATTCTGAACGACATCATCTGGCGCAAGTCCAACCCCATGCCCAATTTCAAGGGCACCCGCTTCACCAACGCGCACGAAACACTGATCTGGGCGTCGAAGGGCGAGAAGGCGAAATACACCTTCAACTATCGCTCGATGAAGACGCTGAACGACGAGATCCAGATGCGATCGGACTGGGAATTCCCGATCTGCGGCGGTCAGGAACGGCTCAAGAAGGACGGGCACAAGGTCCATCCGACCCAGAAGCCCGAGGCGCTGCTCTATCGCATCCTGCTCGCCTGCACGCGGCCGGGCGACGTGATCGCCGACCCGTTCTTCGGCACCGGTACGACCGGCGCGGTCGCCAAGCGGCTGGGCCGCCGCTGGATCGGCATCGAGCGCGAGCCGACCTATTGCGCCGCCGCGATCGAGCGGATCGAGGCCGCCCTGCCCCTCGACGAAAGCGCGCTGGCCACGATGCAGAGCCCCAAGGCGCAGCCCAAGGTGGCGTTCGGGACGCTGGTCGAAAATGGATATCTGATGCCCGGCATGCCGTTGATGGACGCCAAGCGGAAATGGCGTGCGACGGTGCGTGCGGACGGCTCGCTCCTGTCCGAATGCGGGCAGGCGGGGTCGATCCACCGGCTGGGTTCGCTGCTGCAGAACCGGCCGACCTGCAATGGCTGGACCTTCTGGCATTATGAGCTGGAAGGCGCGCTGAAGCCGATCGACGCGATGCGCCAGACCTGGCTGCTGGCGACGCAGCCGTAAGCCTCTATTCCTCCCCTTGCAGGGGAGGTGGCAGGCCGAAGGCCTGACGGAGGGGTGTCGCGCTATCGAGAGGGGGATACCCCTCCGACGCGCTGCGCGCGCCACCTCCCCTGCAAGGGGAGGAATAAAAGGAACCACATCATGCACCTGCGCCCCGTCCAATTCGTCGACACCCCCGTGGGCCTCGAAGACGGCAGCGCCCTGCGCCTCGCAGGCGGGATGCAGTGGTTCGCCGCCTATGAGGTCCGCGAAGATTCGCGCCGCCGCATCGTCCCCGTCGCGCGCTTCGAGCAGGAACTGGGCAACTCCCCCCGCGCGCAGGCCCTCCACGCCGCGTTCACCGCCCCCCGCGCGCCCTGGGCCATGGGCGGACGCACGCTGCGCTTCGATCAGCCCCAGGTCGCGGCGATCCTGAACGTCACCCCCGACAGCTTCTCCGACGGCGGCCAGCATGTCGGCGACCCCGCCGCGGCGGCCGATAGCGGCATGGCGATGGCGGCGATGGGCGCGGCCGTCATCGACCTGGGCGGCGAGTCCACCCGCCCCGGCGCGGCGCCGGTATGGGAAGGCGACGAGATCGCCCGCACCGCCCCGGTCGTCGAGCGGCTGGCCAGGGGCGGCGCACTGGTGTCGATCGACACGCGCAAGGCCGCCGTCATGGAGGCCGCGCTGACGGCGGGCGCGGGTATCGTCAACGATGTCGCGGCGCTCCTTTGGGACGACCGCGCGCTGGAGGTGGTGGCGAAGGCGGGATGCCCGGTCATCCTGATGCACTCGCCCGATCCGGCCAAGGGCGGCCATGGCCGGGTCGGCTACACCGATGTGCTGACCGAGGTGTTCGACTGGCTGGAGGCGCGCGTCGCGGCGGTCGAGGCGGCGGGCGTTCCCCGGTCGCGGATCATGGTCGATCCGGGCATCGGCTTCGGCAAGTCGCTGGCCGACAATCTGGCGCTCATCAACGGCCTGGCGATCTTCCACGGCCTGGGCTGCCCAATCATGCTGGGGGCCAGCCGCAAGCGGATGATCGGCGCGCTGTCGAACGAAGCCCCCGTCGATGCGCGACTGGGCGGCTCGCTCGCGCTGGCGATCAAGGGCGCGGAGGCGGGCGTACAGCTGATCCGCGTGCACGACGTGGCGGAAACCGTACAGGCGCTGCACGTCTGGCGGGGTCTGCGCGACCGTGCGCTGATCGGATAGGCCCTCGCTTTTCGCGGCCCGAGCGCCCACATAGGGGCGATGCAGCGTCCCCAGCCCCAGATCATCCGCGTCATCGACCTGGAGACGACCGGACAGGCCCCGCCCACCCACGGCGTGTGCGAGATCGGCTGGCAGGACGTGGCGCTGGGCAAGGACGGCCGCTGGGAGCTGGAGGGCGAAGGCGGCAGCATCCTGGTCAATCCCGGCCGCCCGATCCCGCCGATCACCCAGGCAATCCACCACATCCTGGACGAGCAGGTCGCCGATGCGCCCTGGTGGCATGACGTGGCGCGCCGCGTGCTCGATCCCTGGCCGCGCCGTCTGGCGCTGGCCGCGCACCGGGCCGATTTCGAGCAGCAATATTGCACCCCCGCCATGACCCAGTCGGCCGACTGGATCTGCACCTGGAAATGCGCGCTGCGCCTGTGGCCCGACAGCCCCAGCTTCTCCAACCAGGTGCTGCGCTACTGGCGCAAGCCGCAGGGGCTGGTGCATGAGCGCGGCCTGCCCATCCACCGCGCCTTCCCCGACGCCTATGTCACCGCGCATCACCTGCGCGACCAGCTGAACGAGGCGAGCCTGGCGCAGCTGCTGGAATGGTCGCGCAGTCCAGGGCTATTGCCGCGCGTCCGCTACGGCCCCGATCGCGGCAAGGACTGGCGCGAGATCGATGAGGACTCGCTGATCGGCTTCCTCTCCGACCGCGACCCCGATGTCCGCTTCACCGCCGAGACCGAAATGGCGCGGCGGCGCGGCGGTGGGCATGTCGGGCGGCCCAGCCCGCAGGAACTGCTTCTGTAATTGATACCGTAATGCTGACGTAACGGCTCTGGCGTCGATGCCTGTCCTTCGATAAGGCAGGCGGAATGCAGGGGTCGCCCACGCTCGCACCGGCCGAGAATCCCATCGGTCGCATCCTGGTCGCCGCCATGGCGATCGGCTTTCTGGCGCTGCTCGTCGCGGCGGGGGCGGCAGGCTATGTCGTGCGCCAGACGAACCGGCACAGCGACTGGGTCGTCCACACCTACCGCGTCGAAAGCGTGCTGATCGAGGTGCGCCGTCTGGCCGAGCAGCAGGAAACCGCCCGGCGCGGTTACATGCTGGCAGGCACCCCGGCCTTTCTGAACAGTTTCGAGCGTGCCCATGCCGAGCTTGCGCCGCAGATCGACGAACTTCGCCGCCTGACCGCCGACAATCCGCGCCAGAATGCACTGATGGCGACGGTCACGCAGCGCCTGACCCAACTCGACGCCGCGCAGCGCCAGACCAATGCGCTGGTCCAGCAAGGCCGGGGGGCCGATGCGCTGCGCCAGTTCCGCGTCGACAGCGGTTTGCAGCGGATGCAGAAGCTGCGCCGCGTGTTCGATGCGATGGCACGCGAGGAACGCCGCCTGCTCGCCCTTCGCGACGCCGAGCAGCTCGCCAGCCGCCAGACCTTCTCCACCGTCATGGCGATCGCCGCCTTGCTGTTCCTGGCGGTTGCGGTCGTCACCTTCCTGACGATCCGTCGCTATACCCGCGACCTCCACCGTTCGCGCAGCGCGCTGGCCGTACTCAACGCCACGCTGGAGGATCAGGTCAAGGAACGAACCGCCGATCTGGCGCTGGCGAACGAGGAGATTCAGCGCTTCGCCTATATCGTCAGCCACGATCTGCGCTCGCCTTTGGTCAACGTCATGGGCTTCACGGCCGAACTGTCCGCCGCGACCCGGCCGCTCGCCGAACTGATCGACCGTGCCGAGGCGGAGGCGCCGCAGATCGTGACCGAAGACGCGCGACTGGCCGCGCGCGAGGACCTGCCCGAGGCGATCGGCTTCATCCGTACCTCGACCGCCAAGATGGATCGGCTCATCAACGCGATCCTGAAGCTCAGCCGCGAGGGGCGCCGGGTGCTGGCGCCCGAGATGATCGCGCTCGACCAGTTGGTCGAGCAGATCACCGACTCCATCCGCCATGTCATCGACGATCGCGGCGTCACCGTGACGATCGAGCGACCGATGCCGGTCATCGTCAGCGACCGCATCGCGCTGGAACAGATCCTGTCCAACCTGATCGAGAATGCGACGAAATACCGCCACCCGTCGCGCCCCGCCGAGGTGCACGTCTCCGCGCAGGAGACGCCGGGCCGGGTGATCGTGGCGGTGCGCGACAATGGCCGGGGTATCGACCCGCGCGACCATCAGCGCATCTTCGACCTGTTCCGCCGTTCGGGCCAGCAGGACCAGCCCGGCGAAGGCATCGGCCTGGCGCATGTCCGCGCGCTCGCCTATCGCCTGGGCGGCACGATTTCGGTCGAGTCCCAGCTGGGCGAAGGCGCCACCTTCTTCATCTCGCTCCCCCCTACCCTTTCCAACGAAGGTGCCTGAATGAACGACCATCGCTCCGTGGGCATCGTCATGATCGAGGACGATGAGGGCCACGCCCGCCTGATCGAGAAGAATATCCGGCGCGCCGGTATCCTGAACGATATCCGCCACTTCACCGACGGGACGACCGCGCTGGAATATCTGTTCCATGCCCCCGATGGTCCGGCCAAGAGCGGCCCGGCGATGGTCCTGCTCGACCTGAACCTGCCCGACATGAGCGGCACCGACATCCTTGCCAGGATCAAGGACGAGAACAGCCCGCTGCGCCGCGCGCCCGTTGTCGTGCTGACCACCACCGACGACAAGGTCGAGATCCAGCGCTGCTACGATCTGGGCTGCAACGTCTATATCACCAAGCCGGTGAACTATGAGAATTTCGCCCAGGCGATCCGCCAGCTGGGCCTATTCCTGTCGGTGATCCAGGTACCCGAGGTCGAGGGCTGAACGCCCCGCCATGACCAGCGGCGCGGTTCCCCGCATCCTCTATATCGACGACGACGATGCGCTGCGACGGCTGGTGTCGCGTGCGCTGGGGCGGCACGGCTATGACGTGGCAAGCGCCGCTTCGGGGGCCGAGGGCGTCGACATGGCGGCGGGCGGCGGCTTCGACCTGGTCGCGGTCGACCATTATATGCCGGGCATGGACGGTCTGGAGACGCTGGCCGCGATCACCGCACTGCCCGCGCCGCCCCCGGTCGTCTACGTTACCGGATCGGATGAGGGGCGCATCGCCGTCGCCGCGCTGAAGGCGGGCGCCGCCGATTATGTGGTGAAGACGGTCGGCGAGGATTTCTTCGACCTGCTGTCCGCCAGCTTCGTCCAGGTCCTCGATCGCGCCCGGCTGGAACGGGGCAAGGCGGATGCCGAGGCCGAGTTGCGCGCGACCAACGCACGGCTGGAGGCGATGCTGAGCGAAGTGAACCACCGCGTTGCCAACTCGCTGCAACTGGTCTCCGCAATGATCGGGTTGCAAAAGGGCGTGATGACTGACGAGCGCGCTCGCGAGGCGCTGGAGGATACCCAACGCCGCATCCGCGCGATCGCGCAGGTGCATCGGCGGCTCTATACCGCCAACGACGTGGAACAGGTCGACCTGAGCGACTATCTGGGCGCGCTGATCGACGAATTGGGCGAAAGCTGGTCAAGCGATGCCTGCCCGCGCACGCTGACCCTGACCGCGGAGCCGATCCGGGTCACGACCGACCGCGCCGTGTCGATCGGGGTGATCGTCACCGAACTGGTCACCAATGCCTGCAAATATGCCTATCCCGATGGCGGCGGCGAGGTGCGGATCACCGTGGCGCAAGCTGACGGACATTGCGTGCTGACGGTCGAGGATGATGGTTGCGGCATGGCGCCGGACCAGAAGCCGCAAGGCACCGGGCTGGGCGCCAAGCTGGTCCGCGCGATGGCGCAGAGCCTGCAGACGGCGGTGGAATATGACCCGGCCCATTCCGGGGTGCGGGCGGTGTTGCGGGTGCCGGTTTAGAGCAAGATGACATGAGGTGAACTCCACCCCTCCCCTTCAGGGGAGGGGCTTACGTTGATTCAAGGCAATGTCATTACGGTCTAGGTTTCGCGGCTGCGGACGATCCGTGGCCTTCGACTTCAACGCAAAGTGCCGAAGTTTGTCCTGAGCGGCCAGCTTGCCAGCCAGCCGAAGGGCTCAGGCTGAACGGAGCGAGGGACAGGTCTTCCCCAACACCCGTTCAGCCTGAGCGAAGTCGAAAGCCACGTCCCAACGCCCGCCTTTAGCCGCTCGCCTCCCGCAGGCGGGAGGGGATGGGGGAGGGCACGCCACAAGCGACCGTCTCTACGAGGTGCCCGCCCTCCCCAAATCCCTCCCGCCTGCGGGAGGGGCTTAAGCCATCGACCTCAGGGCTTGCGGAACTTGTAGACGAACTGATCCGTCCGCCCGCGAATGGCGGGATCGAATACATTCTTCGAATGATCGTCCGCCGGGTTGCGCAGGACCTTGCTTTCGCCAACGAACCGGAAGCCGACCGACTGGACCTGACGCTTCACATAGTCCGGATCGATCCGGTGCGTCGTGTTGGTATTGGCCAGCCCCCGACCCGCCGTGTCGGCATGATCGATAATGACATAGGTGCCGCCCGACTTCAGCAGCTTGAACACCGCCTGGTCGAACGCGCGCAGCGCCGGTTCGCCCGCATTGTTGGCGACGTCGTGATAATTCTGCACCGTCCAGAACAGGTCGACCGGCTTGTCCGAGGCGGGCAGGTTCACCGCCTGCACCTGCGCGGTCGCGTTGGGCAGGTTCCAGCCCTGGATCATGGGCAGCGACTTCTCGGCATATTTCTGCCCGGCGGCGGGCCAATAGGCATAGACATGGCCCTTCGGCCCGACGATGCCCGAGAAGACGCGCGTCCAATAGCCCTTGCCCGGCAGGTAATCGATCACCGTGTCGCCGGGCTTCACACCGGAAAAGGCGAGGACAGCGGCGGCTTGGCGGCGTTCGTCGTCCCCCGCCTGGTCGGCGCGCGCGGGGTCGGCCAGCGCGGCGGCGATAAAGGCCGGGACCCTGGCCGGAGCGGCAGGCTTTTGCTGCGCCACCGCGACGGTTCCGCCCGCCGCCAGCATCAGCCCCAGTGCGATCGCCTTCATGCCTGCTCTCTCCTGCTTGACTGGTCCATTCACCGCTCCGTTCCGCCTGAGCGCAGTCGAAGGCCACGCGATTCCCTTGGGCTTCGACTTCGCTCAGCCCGAACGGAGGGCGGGATTATTTGGCTTACACGTCCAGATTCGCCACGTTCAGCGCATTGTCCTGAATGAACTCGCGGCGCGGTTCGACCACTTCGCCCATCAACCGGCTGAACACCTCGTCCGCCGCCGCGACATCGTCCGAGGTCACGCGCAGCATCGAGCGAACCGCCGGGTCGAGCGTGGTTTCCCACAGCTGCTCGGCATTCATCTCGCCCAGCCCCTTGTAGCGCTGGATGGCGAGGCCCTTGCGGCCCGCAGTCAGGATCGCCTCGAGCAACTGGCTCGGCCGCGCGACGCGGGTTTCGCCGCGCGCCAGCGTCGTGGCGTTGCCGTCCTCATCGGTCGGCACGACGTCCGCCGACGGCTCGGTCGCGGCGTTGCGCAGCGGCACCAGCTTGGCGGCGTGCGCGAAGCTCTCGGCCTGTTCGGCGGCTAGGCTATGCAGCTTGCGCGCCTCGGCCGAGGCGATGAAGCTGGCCTCGACGATGTGGTGATCGGTCACGCCGCGCCACAGACGCTCGAAATGGACACCGCCATCTTCCGTGAGGCGCGCCGACCAGCGCGCCTCGTGATCGCCCGATTCCAGCCGCCGCGTGGTCTCGACCACCGTCGCCATGCGCTGCTCGCGGGTCAGCACCGGATCGAGCGCGCCCGCCAGCGCCAGCACCTCGATGATCGAGGCGTCATAACGGCGCGGTACGTACCGCATCAGCGTCCGCATCCGCCGCGCATGATCGACCAGCGCCTTCAGGTCGTTGCCCGACCGCGCGCCGCCAGCCCCTTCCAGCACCATGGTGGAGACGCCCGCCTCGACCAGATATTCGTCGAGCGCGGTGTCGTCCTTCAGGTAGACCTCCGACCGCCCCTTGGTCGCCTTATACAGCGGCGGCTGGGCGATATAGAGGTGCCCGCGCTCGATCAGCTCGGGCATCTGGCGATAGAAGAAGGTCAGCAGCAGCGTGCGGATATGCGCGCCGTCGACGTCTGCGTCGGTCATGATGACGATCTTGTGGTAGCGCAGCTTGTCCGCGTTGAAATCGTCGCGGCCGATGCCGGTGCCCATCGCCTGGATGAGCGTGCCGATTTCCTTGGACGAAATCATGCGGTCGAACCGCGCGCGCTCGGTGTTCAGGATCTTGCCGCGCAAGGGGAGGATCGCCTGGAAATGGCGGTTGCGCCCCTGCTTGGCCGAACCACCGGCCGAGTCACCCTCGACCAGGAAGAGTTCGGACTTGGCGGGGTCACGCTCCTGGCAATCGGCCAGCTTGCCGGGCAGCGAGGCGATGTCCATCACGCCCTTGCGCCGGGTCAGCTCACGCGCGCGCTTGGCCGCTTCGCGCGCCGCCGCCGCGTCGATCACCTTGGCGATGATGGCGCGGGCGTTGGCGGGATTTTCCTCCAGCCAGTCGGCCAGCTTGTCGGCGATCAGCGATTCCAGCGGCTGGCGCACCTCGGACGACACCAGCTTGTCCTTGGTCTGGCTGCTGAACTTCGGATCGGGCAGCTTGACCGAAACGATCGCGGTCAGGCCTTCGCGCATGTCGTCGCCGGTCAGCGTGACCTTCTCCTTCTTCAGGAGGCCCGACTTGTCGGCATAATTGTTGAGCGTGCGGGTCAGCGCGGCGCGGAAGGCCGCGATATGCGTGCCGCCGTCGCGCTGGGGGATGTTGTTGGTGAACGCCAGAACGTTCTCGTAATAGCTGTCGTTCCACTCCAGCGCGACGTCCATGCCGATCGCATCGCGCTGGCCATGGATGGCGATAGGTTCGGGGAAGAGCGGCGACTTGGAGCGGTCCAGCCACTTCACGAAGGCGGCGATCCCGCCTTCATAATAGAGCTCGACCGTCTTGGGCTCTTCGTGCCGCGCATCGGTCAGGAACAGGCGCACGCCCGAGTTTAGGAAGGCCAGCTCACGGTAGCGATGTTCGAGCTTGGCGAAGTCGAACTCGGTGATCTTGAAGGTGGCGGGCGACGGCAGGAAGGTCACGCGGGTGCCCTTCTGCCCCGGCTCGGCCTTGCCGACGACCTTCAGCGGCGCGACCGCATTGCCGTGGGCGAAGCGCATGTAATGCTCCTCGCCGTCACGCCAGATGGTCAGGTCCAGGAACTCGGACAGCGCGTTGACCACCGACACGCCGACGCCGTGCAGGCCGCCGGAAACCTTGTACGCGTTGTCGTCCGAGGTGTTCTCGAACTTCCCGCCCGCGTGCAGCTGGGTCATGATGACCTCGGCCGCCGACACGCCCTCTTCGGGGTGGATGCCGGTCGGGATGCCGCGGCCGTTATCGGTCACGCTGACCGAGCCGTCGGCGTTCAGCTGGATGTCGATGCGGTCGCAATGCCCCGCCAGCGCTTCGTCGATCGCGTTGTCCGACACCTCGAACACCATGTGGTGGAGGCCCGAGCCATCGTCGGTGTCGCCGATATACATGCCCGGCCGCTTGCGCACCGCGTCGAGGCCCTTCAGCACCTTGATCGAGGAGGCGCCATATTCGTTCGTCTGGGGGGTATCTGCCATAGCGAGTATATAGGAATTACAGGGCCCCAAAGAAAGCGAAATGGGAGGGGCGGCGGCCCTTTCGCACGCCCTTGCGCCGGGCGGAAAAACCGGGCGACGGCACGCCGTTTGTGACGCCGATTTCATGCCCCGGTCGGGAGCCGGACGCTCCGTCGGCGCGTATCCTGATCCCGCTTTTGGCATCGGAGATGGCTATGACTGGTAAGATATTCCTCCTCCCCGTCATGCTGGCGACGCTCGCCGCCGCCCCGCTATCGGCGCAGTCGTGGCGGAAGGACTATCCCAGCTGCGATCTGGCGCGGCAGCGGACGCTCAAGGCGCCGACCGGCGGCACCATCCGCGATCCGCGCCAGGCCCATATCGCGATGCGCGCCAATATCCTCCAGGCGGATATCAGCACCGCCCGCAAGGCGCGTCGCCTGTCGCAGGCCGAGACGCAGACGCTCTGGAATGCGGTCGCGCGCATCCGTCGCGACGCGAACCGCTTCGTGGCGAAGCAGGGATTTCTGAGCGCGGGTGAGACGGCAAGCTATGACCGGGCGCTGGATGGGGTGGCGATGCGGGTCTGTCGGGGGTGATGGTCTCGGTGAGACACCTGCCCTCCCCCATCCCCTCCCGCTTGCGGGAGGGGCGTGCTTTGGTCGAACCTTAGGAATCCACTTCGAAGGCGTGCCGAACGCCACCCGGTAACGCACCCCTCCCGCAGGCGGGAGGGGATGGGGGAGGGCTCCAGTGTCTCACCGAGCCCCAACCTAAAACATAACCCGCGTCGCCTCCCCCGGCACATCCGTAAACAACCCGGGCTCGGTCCCGGTCATCCACACCTGCCCCCGCCCCGCCAGCCGCTCGAACAGCGCGGCGCGGCGCGACGGATCGAGATGCGCCGCCACCTCGTCCAGCAATAGCACAGGGGGCAGCCCGCGCTGCTCGGTCACCAGATCGGCATGGGCCAGTACGATGCCGAGCAGCAGCGCCTTCTGCTCCCCCGTCGAACATAGCGCCGCCGCCTGCCCCTTGGCGACATGCGTCACGGACAGGTCGGCCCGGTGAGGCCCGACCAAGGTGCGCCCCGCCGCCGCATCGCGCCTGCGTCCCATGGCCAGCGCATGGGCAAATGCCGCCGGCTCGACCGCCTCCCCCTCCAGCGCCAGCGCGGCCCGGGCGAACACGCTGTCGGGTGCCTCCTCCAGCCGCTGGTCGAGCGCCGCCACCGCCGCCACACGCGCAGCGTCGAGCGCCGCGCCATGCTCGACCATCCGCGCCTCCAGCGCGCTCAGCCAGTCGGGATCGACCGGGCCATCGCTCGCCAGCAGCCGGTTGCGCTCGCGCATGGCCGCGTCATAGCGGGTCGCGTGCATCCCGTGCGCCGGGGCCAGCGCCAGCACCAGCCGGTCGAGGAACCGCCGCCGCTCGGATGCGGGCTCGACGAACAGGCGGTCCATCGCCGGGGTCAGCCACAGCACCGAAAGCCAGTCCGCCAGCGCATTGGCGCTTGCCGCCGCCCCCTGCACCCGAACGACCCGCCGCTCGGGTGCGGAAGCCAGCGCGCCGGTCGCGATCTCGACATCGCCGACGATCGTCGCCGCGACACCGAACCCGCCCTTGCCCCCCTGCCGCGCCATCGCCGACAGCGCCGCGCGGCGCAGCCCCCGACCGGGCGCGAGCAGCGACACCGCCTCCAACACGTTGGTCTTGCCAGCCCCATTCTCGCCGGTCAGCACGACGAACCCCGCCGCCGGTGACAGCGCGAGGTCGGCATGATTCCGGAAATCGGTGAGGACAAGACGGGTGAGCATGGTTGCCAGACGGCTATGGCAGAAATCCGTGCCTCGCACGAAAAAAGAAAGGGCCGCCGAAGCAGCCCTTTCCCACCTACGACTTCAAAGGCTTGTTATCGCCAAGATGAAGCCGGCTGCCCCCGAAAGGACAGTCTCCAAGACCGATGCCGAGACAGAGCGGGAACACGATGCATATATTAGATCAGAGCCATTTTGTCAAGGAATCGAGCCCGAGGCCACAGAGGATGGCGGCTCGAACATCCCGCAACTGGGCCGGTTCGACACGTCCCGTCGCCCATTGCCGACCCTAATCGCCACGCCGTCTCGGCAGCTTGAACCGGTCGAGCCGATCCAGCGAAACCGACGACAACAGATCGCATTTCGCCCACATCACCGGACTGTCGAACGGCAGCGGCAAGGGTTCAGCCAGGGCGATCCGGCAATGATAGGCCTCGGGCGGCTCCGGATCGGTGGTGCTGAGCGGAACGATCGTCACCAACCGCCCTCGACGACGAAGACGCGGCCCTACGACGAGCGCGGGGCGCGCCTTTCGCATTTCGGGTTCAATTACCACCTCGTCATACCGGCAGATCAGGATCTCGCCGGGTCGAGGATAGTAAAGCAATCCCATCCGACCGCTTACACCCGCATCGGCATCAGCACGTAGAGCGCAGGGGCCTTGTCATTCTCGCGGATCAGGGTCGGGGCGGCGGCGTCGGCCAGGTGAACCTCGACCGTATCGCTGTCGATCTGTGCCAGGATGTCGAGCAGATAGCGGCTATTGAAGCCGATCTCGAAGCCCAGCGAAGTATATTCGCCCGGCACCTCTTCCGACGCCGTGCCGTTTTCGGGGCTGGTCACCGACAGGGTGATCCGGTCACGGTCCAGCGCCATCTTCACCGCGCGGGTCTTCTCCGTCGCGATGGTCGAGACGCGGTCGACGCCCTGCATGAACGCCTTGGGGTCCAGCTTCAGGATCTTGTCGTTCGCGGTCGGGATCACGCGGCTGTAATCGGGGAAGGTGCCGTCGATCAACTTGGAGGTCAGAATCGCCTGGCCCAGGTCGAAGCGGATCTTGGTGCCCGACAGCGACACGCCGACCGAGCCGTCCACCTCGTCGAGCAGCTTGCGCAGCTCGCCCACGCATTTGCGCGGCACGATCACGTCGGGCATCCCCTCGGCACCGTTCGGGCGCTCGATGGTGACGCGGGCCAGACGATGGCCGTCGGTGGCGGCGGCCTTCAGCACGGGCTGGCCGTTATCCTCGGCGACATGCAGGAAGATGCCGTTGAGGTAATAACGCGTCTCTTCGGTCGAGATGGCGAAGCGCGTCTTGTCGATGATCTGCTTGAGCAGCTCCACCGAAAGCTCGAACTGGGTCGGCAGCTCGCCCTCGGCGATGACGGGGAAGTCGTCGCGCGGCAGGGTGCCGAGCGAGAAGCGCGCGCGGCCCGCCACGATGGTCATGCGGCCCTCGGCGGCGGTCAGCTGGACCTGCGCGCCCTCGGGCAGCTTACGGGCGATGTCGAACAGCGTGTGCGCCGACACGGTGGTCGAACCCGGCTGGTCGACGGCGGCGGCGACGCTGTCGTTGATCTGGAGGTCCAGGTCGGTCGCCATCATGCGCAGCTGGCCCTCGGCGGTCGCCTCCAGCAGCACGTTGGAGAGGATCGGAATCGTGTTCCGCCGCTCCACCACCGACTGGACATGGCTCAACCCCTTGAGCAGCGTTGCGCGTTCGATCGTCGCCTTCATTTCCTGATCCCCCGCCGGAACGACCGCATGGTCCCCGAGTCCGAATGATAAATGGCCTTGGTTCCTACCCGCCAAGAAGGGGCCGAAGCAAGGCTCCGACCCCTCTTACACTGGTGGTAAAACCACCGTTAATGTGGAAAAGAATCCCGGCTTAGAAGCGCAGGCCCAGACCGGCCATCAGCTGGTGGCGGTTCGGGTTGATGCCGACGCCGTCCAGTTCGTCATAATGCGAATAGCGATATTCGCCCTTTACGAAGGTGTTGGGGCTGATCGCATATTCGAGGCCTGCGCCCAGGCGATAGCCGCCGACTTCCTGGTCGTTCGAGGTGGTGACGCCCGCCGTGGTATAGCGCGCATCGAACTTGGCATTGGTGTAACCGGCCTTCAGGTAACCCATCGCGACCGGCGAGATGATGTAGCCGACGCGCGCACCGGCATAGAGGTCGCGCCCCGCCCCCAGGCGGAACTGGTCGCCGGGCACGCGGATGCCGTTGCTGCGCGTGTCCGAGCTGCTGCCCGAAATCTCGCCCTCGGCGCCCAGCACCACCGGGCCTGCCGGAATGTCGTAACCGATCGCGGCGCCATAGAGCACGCCATCGCTCGAACTCTTGTCCTGACCCTGACGATCGTTGAGACTGTCATAGCCGATCAGGCCCTCGACGCGGAAACCCGTGAAGGGCTGTGCGGTCTGGGCGGCGGCGGGGGCCGCAGCGGCGATGGCTGCCGAGGTCGCCAGGGCGGCGAGCATGAGCTTACGCATACACTATACTCCATTACTGTACCGGCCGCCGTTACATTCGGCGGTTGCCGCACCAATGGCGCGAAAGCGCGGACGTTGCATGAACCTCAGCTAAACAGGAAAAAGCGTTGCATAGACGCAACAGCCGCGACAGGGATGGCGGGTCATGACGCCCCTGCAAGCATCGCCTGCCCGGAAAGGCCGCGACTATATCGCCCGGCATGGCGAGACGGTGTTCAACCGGATCGGACGCATCCAGGGCGACCGGGTCGAACTGCACACGCCGCTGACCCGGCGGGGATTTGCCCAGGCCGACGCCATCGGCGAAGCCTTGCGCGAACGGCTGGGCACGTCCCCCGCCCTGACCCTCTGGTCCTCGCCGACGGGCCGCGCGCTTCAGACCCTGGCGGTGATCGCCGAGCATCTGGCGCTCGACTGGCATGTGACGCGGCATGATGTCCGGTTGATCGAACTGGGTTTCGGCAGCTGGGGCGGACAGGATTTCGCGACGCTGACTGCGATTCACGGCCCCATCGTGCACCCGCACGGCATGGCGGTCGGCGCGCCGGACGGCGAGACCTATGCGGCAATGGCGGCGCGGCTGTCGGCGTGGCTGGCGGACACCGCCGGGCATGACGGCGATCGCCTGATCCTGATGCATGGCCTGTCCAGCCGGGTGCTGCGCGGGCTGATGCTGGGCCTGGCCGACGATTCGCTGTGCGGCGTGCCGGTGGCCGAACGCCTGCCGCAGGGATCGATCGTGATGATCGAGGGCGGCGTCGAAACCGTGATTCACCGGGCTGGCCCATGAAGCGGCTGGCGCTCTGCCTTGCGCTGGTCGCTACCCCCGTCCTCGCGCGCGAGACGATCGGCATCTACAAGGGCTGGGGCGCGTTTCGCGATCCCGATCGCTGCTATGCCATCGCCAGGCCGGTGCTGGCGAACGGCCGGACGGGCGGCTTTGCCAGCGTCGGCACCTGGCCCGCCAAGCGTCTGCGCGAATCCTTCCACGCGCGCCTCAGCCTCCCCCGCAACCGCGCCGCGACGGTCACGCTGGCGATCGGCGAGCGGCGCTTTCCGCTGGTCGGCAGCGACAGGGACGTCTGGGCCCCCGACGCCGCCACCGACCACGCGCTGGTCATGGCGATGCGCTCGGGCCGCAGCATGAGCCTCTCCGCCGTCGACCAGCGCCACCGCCCCTTCGCCGACACCTATGCCCTGGCGGGCGCCGCGTCCGCGATCGACGCGGCGACGCTGGCGTGCGTGGGGTGAACCCAATCCTCCCCGGCACGGGGAGGGGAACCAGCGAAGCTGGTGGAGGGGGATCACCGCACAGGACATCCGGTGTGGAAGCCCCCCTCCATCAGGCCTCCGGCCTGCCACCTCCCCGTATCGGGGAGGATGGAAATGTCCGCGATTTTGCGCTATGGGGACGCCATGCAGACAGTTTCGGCCGCCCTCATGCCCATTCCGGGGCACATCGATCCCGTGCCCGTGCCGCGTGGCGTGCAGCCGCGTCCCGATGGTCGCGTCGACCTGATCGGCCTGACCAAGGATCAGCTGCGCGAGGCGTTGCTGTCGGGCGGCATGGAATTGAAGCAGGCCAAGCTGCGCTCCAAGCAGATCTGGCACTGGCTCTACAATCGCGGCGCGACGCGCTTCGCCGACATGACCGACATCGCCAAGGCGCAGCATCCTTGGTTGGAGGAACGCTTCGTCATCGGCCGTCCCGAGGTGGTCGAGGCGCAGGTGTCGAACGACGGCACGCGCAAGTGGCTGCTCCGCTCGGCCGACGGGCAGGATTACGAGATGGTGTTCATCCCCGACGCCGATCGGGGGACCCTGTGCGTGTCGAGCCAGGTCGGCTGCACGCTGAACTGCCGTTTCTGCCACACCGGCACGATGCGCCTCGTCCGCAACCTGACCGCGGGCGAGATCGTCGGGCAGGTCATGCTGGCCCGCGACTCGCTCGGCGAATGGCCCAGCCAGCCGGAAGGCCGCATGCTGACCAACATCGTCATGATGGGCATGGGCGAGCCGCTCTATAACTTCGATGCGGTGCGCGATGCGCTGAAGCTGGTGATGGACGGTGACGGCCTGGCGCTCTCCAAGCGTCGCATCACCCTGTCGACCAGCGGCGTCGTGCCGATGATGGCGCGCGCCGGTGCCGAGATCGGCGTGAACCTGGCCGTGTCGCTCCATGCGGTGACCAAGGACGTGCGCGACGAACTGGTGCCGCTCAACAAGAAATACGGCATCGAGGAACTGCTTCAGGCGTGCGCCGACTATCCGGGCGCGAACAACGCCCGGCGCATTACGTTCGAATATGTGATGCTGAAGGACAAGAACGACTCGGACGCCGATGCGCATGAGCTGGTTCGGCTGCTGCGTCATTACGACCTGCCCGCCAAGGTGAACCTGATCCCGTTCAACCCCTGGCCCGGCGCCGATTACGAATGCTCGACGCCCGAGCGTATTCGGCGCTTCTCCGACATCGTGTTCGAGGGCGGCATCTCGGCCCCCGTCCGCACCCCGCGCGGGCGCGACATCGACGCGGCCTGCGGCCAGTTGAAGACAGCCGCCGAGAAGAAGAGCCGCGCGCAGCTCGACCGCGAGGCGGAAGAGAAGTTCGCGGCTTTGGGCTGAGTCTTTTTCTTCCCTGCAAACATGCCCGTGGGAAAGGGACGCGCCGGGGAGTGGGCATAGGGAGGCGGCCCCCCCGCCCCCCCAGTTAGACTGTGATGATATTGCCTTGAACCAACGTAAGCCCCTCCCCTTCAGGGGAGGGGTTGGGGTGGGGCCTCGCCACAGACCGCACGTTTGCGGAAACGCCCCTCCCCCGGCCCCTCCCCTGAAGGGGAGGGGTAAGTTCATCTTATGTCATCTTGCTCTAGGTGTTTGGTCCCAGTATTTGATGGTGCGGGTTTGATGTAAAGCGTGCTGGCTCGTTCTGCCATGCTTTGCAGATGGCCTCGTAGGGCGTGAGGCCTTTGAGCGTCTTGAGCCTGCGGCCGAAGTTGTAGGCGGCGACGAAGTCGCCGAGATGTTGCCGTAGCTGGTCGTGGCTGTCGTAGTGATAGCGCTTGACGGTCGCGTCCTTGATGGTTCGGTTCATCCGTTCCACCTGCCCGTTGGTCCACGGATGCTTTACCTTGGTCAGCCGGTGCTCGACGCCGTTCTCCTCGCACACGCGGTCGAAGATGTGGTGGAAGGCATATTTGTGATGAGCGTGGTTGGTGAACTGGATGCCGTTATCTGTCAGCACGATGTGGATACGATAGGGCACGGCCGCGACCAGATTGCGCAAGAACTGCGCCGCGATCATCTTGCCGCCTTCCTGATGCAATTCGACGAACGCGAACTTGCTGGTCCGGTCGATTGCAACGAACAGTCGTAGTTTGCCTTCGGCAGTCTGAACCTCGGCAATGTCGATGTGGAAGTAGCCGATCGGGTACGTCTTGAACTTGCGTTTCGGAGCCTTGTCGCCGGTGACCTCGGGCAGGCGGCTGATCCCGTGACGCTGTAGACAGCGATGCAACGACGAGCGCGTCAGGTGTGGGATCGTCGCCTGAAGCGCGTAGAGGCAGTCATCCAGCGGCAGTAACGTATGCCGGCGGAAGGCCACGATGACAGCCTCCTCCTCGATGGTCAGTACCGTGGAGTGCGGATTCTTCGGTCCGGTCGGCAGATCCTTGACCGCTGTGCGCTTCTTCCACTTCGCCACGGTTTTTTGGTTGATCCCGTGGCGCTTCGCCAGAACCCTCAGGCTCTCTTGACTATGCTGTATCGCTCGACGGACTGCCTCTGTCGTGCGGGCGCTCCCGTGTAAAACCTGTCCCATAAGGCTTCCTTCCAGGCTTGCGCCGATGATGCACCATCAAATGCCGGGATCAAACACCTAGAGCCGCTATACCAGCGGCTCCGGCATCACCATACCCTTCCCGTTACCAGCAGTTGCGCGACAAGATTCTCACAGGGGAAAGAGGGTCAGAGACAGCTTAGCCGGACCTGCCTGGCGGGTTTGTCGAAGACGATCGACGAACAACGGTTCAGTTGGTCCGCGCCGATCGACAGCCAGTCTTTCTTGGCATTATGCTTTCCCTTGCCGGTCACGACGACTTCATCGGGGTCACCCGCCGGCGCATCGGCATCCGCGATCGTCGCCGTGCTGCCGAAATCGACGGTTCGCACGCCCAATTGCGACATCGCGAACGGGCCGATCGCCACGGGCGTCTTCAACGTCATCGTCCGGATCGGTCGTGTTACCCCGAAGACGATTTCCTGCTGGGTCGGCGCACCGGACAGCTCGCCGCCATACGCCCGGGCGAGCCGAACCGCACCGCCCGCATTGGTCGTGCTGCGCGGATTACGGGGATTGAAGATCACACGCATCGGCTCCCCCTCGACTGCTATCACGACATAGCGTGATCCCCAGTCGCCGAACACGCCGCCCCCGCCGACCATCGGCAGGCTGACGGTTCGCTCGCCCGCTTGAGGCTCACGCAGGCGAAAGCGGATAACGGGATCGGCCAGGCTGGCGGGGCCGAACACGCCGTCAAAACCCTTGGCATAGGGCTGCTCGGCAAAGGCGATCCGCCGCTTGAACGCTGCGCCCGCACCGGACTGGACCTCGGCCACGGCGGATTTTCCGTCGATCCGCACCGGCCCGACACGAAATCCAAGTTCGATCATGCCCGGCTTCATACCCGCCGCGTCGGCATAGCTCTTGGTGATGATCGGAATGCCGAGCGCCGCCGGATCGATCAGCACGGAGCGGGTGACGCCGTTGACCGACAGGGTTTCGCGACCATCCGGTGCGATCACCCGCTCCGGCGTCGGTGGCGTGGCGGCCGTCAAGGTGGCCAGGAACAGGCAGGCAAGACGGCGCATCAGAACTCTCCCGGTGTCGTGACGACCGGGCAACGATCGGTGCCAATCATGTCGGCTTTGTGACCGGATCGGACTTTATTGCGCCGGGTGGTTCGTGACGAAGTCCACCACCGCCGTCACCACACCGGGCGCGAGCGGCAGGTTCGGGTCGGCATAGGTCGCCAGGTTCGCGCCGCGGTTGTCGCCCTCCACCGTCTTCAGCACATGATTGACCTTGGGCAGCAACACCAGGGTCGCCTTCGGCTGGGCGGCCTTCAGGATCTTCGCATCCTCGACCGTGACCTGCAGATCGGATTCACCCTGCACGATCAGCAGCGGCTTTGCGGTCGCCGCCGCCAGCTTCGCGGGGTCCTTGGCAAAGCTGTTGACCAGAAACGGCTGGACCGCGTCGGCGAACAGCATCGGCAGCGGCGGCGTCAGGCTGGTGGCGGGGATGGTCCGCCCGGCCTCCAGTGCATCGATTGCGCGGTCGGCATCGGGCAACAGGGGCGCGTTGGCGGGGTTCGCATGGAGCTGTGCCCGCATGACCTCACCCAGCGGTCGTCCGGGGGTGGAGACGGCGATGACGCCGCACAGTCCGGCCGGTCTGGCGGCGGCGGTATCGAGCGCGACCAGCCCGCCCTCGCTATGCCCCAGCACCCAGACGCAAGGGGCTCCGGTCTTCGCACGAATCGCGGCGATCCACGCGCGGGTGTCGGCGGCATAGTCGTCGATCGTCACCTTGTTGGCATCGGGGATCGCGCCCGCGCTGGCGAACATGCCGCGCTTGTCGATGCGCACGCTGGCGATGCCCCTGTTCGCCAGCCCTTCCGCCAGCAGACGCAACGAGGCGGCCTTCAGGCCGCGCGGACTGTTACCGTCGCGGTCGGTCGGGCCCGATCCGGGGATCATCAGGACGACCGGCACCCTGGGTCCTTCCGGCCCGGTCCAGCTGCCTTTCAGCGGCCCCTGTGGGCCCGGGGCAGCAATGTCGCGATCGGCCATCGGCGTGGCGGTAGCGAGAATGGCGGCGAGCAGCGTGACCAATGACATGACCTACTCCTTTTGACCACATTATTTCAACTTTGCCAACGAAGAACCGAAGTGATTGGTAGGCCCTCATCTCTCCGAAAAGTCGTACAGTCGTCGCATTTGCTCTGGGGTCGATCCTCCTATATGGTAATATTAAAAAAGGAGGTCTTATGACAACAAGGCACACCGAGCCTATCACATGCGAATGCGGTCACAAGGGAGCAGTCATTTGGCGCGAGAACGACGCTCCTTTTTCAAGGCAGTATGAGGAATATAGTCTGTCTGGCTTTTCTGGTGAAGGATTTACCTGCACCTATACGACGCTTTCTGATGCTATTGACCGCATGAAGCCCAAATGTCCCGATTGTGGGGCTGTCGGCAAAGTGACAATTACCTAAAAATACCGGCCTACCGTCCATTAAATGGGAAAGTAGGCCGGTGCCCTTACTGCCGCCCCAGCATCAGTGCCGCCGTCGCCTTGGCGCTGCCGACCACGCCCGGAATCCCTGCGCCCGGATGCGTGCCCGCCCCGACGAAATACAGGTTCGGGATCGAATCGTCGCGATTATGGACCCGGAAATAGGCGCTCTGGGTCAGGATCGGCTCCAGCGAGAAGGCCGAGCCCATGTGCGCGTTCAGGTCGGTCGCGAAATCGGCCGGGGCGTAGTGGAACTTGGTCACGATCCGCTCGTGAATGTCGGGGATCAGGCGACGACCCACTTCGTCCAGGATACGCTTTTCCAGGATCGGCCCGACCTCGTCCCAGTCCATCGGGAACTTGCCCATGTGCGGCACCGGCGCCAGCGCATAGAAGGTCGAATGCCCCTCGGGCGCCAGACTTGGGTCGGTGACGGTCGGGTGGTGGAGGTAGAGCGAGAAATCCTCCGACAGCACGCCGGTGTCGTAGATATCAGTCAGCAGGCCCTTATAGCGCGGGCCGAACAGGATCATGTGGTGGGGGATGCCCGGCCACGCGCCCTTGATGCCGAAATGGACGACGAACAGCGACGGCGAATAGCGCTTGCGCTCCAGCCGGTTGACCGTCCGCCGCGCCGAGCGGTTGTCAGACAGCAGGTCGCGATAGCTGTGCATGATGTCGGCATTGGTCGCGACGGCATCGGCCTGGATGGTCAGGCCGCTCTTGGTGACGACGCCGGTCGCGCGGTCGCCCAGCGTCTCGATCCGGGTGACGGGATCGCCCAGGCGGATGACACCGCCGATCCGCTCGAACTGCGCGACCATGCCCGCCACCAGGCGATTGGTGCCGCCGCGCGCGAACCAGACGCCGCCGTCGCGCTCCAGCTTGTGGATCAGCGCATAGATGGCGCTGGTCGTCATCGGATTGCCGCCGACGAGCAGCGTGTGGAAGGACAGCGCCTCGCGCAGCTTCTCCGACTTCACGAACTTCGACACCATGGCATAGACCGAATTCCATGCCTGGTATTTCGCCAGCGCGGGCGCGGCCTTCACCATCGAGGCGAAGTCGAGAAACGCGACATGGCCGAGCTTCTCATAGCCTTCGCGGTACACGCCCTCGGCATAGTCGAGGAACTTGCCATAGCCCTCGATATCGGCGGGGTTCAGCTTGGCGATTTCCGAGCGGAGCTGGGTGTCGTCGTTGCTATAGTCGAAATTGGTGCCGTCGACCCAGTTCAGCCGGTAGAAGGGGCTGACGGGGTCGAGCTTCACATCCTCGGACATCGACCGGCCGGTCAGCGCCCACAGCTCCTCCAGGCAGGCCGGATCGGTGATGACCGTGGGCCCGGCGTCGAAGGTGAAGCCGTCACGCTCCCAATAATAAGCGCGCCCGCCCGGCTTGTCGCGCGCCTCGACGATTGTCGTCTGCACGCCCGCCGATTGCAGGCGGATGGCCAGCGCCAGCCCGCCGAAACCCGATCCGATGACGACCGCGCTCTTCATGCCCGACCTCGCAAAGCGGCGATGGCGCGCAGGATCGGCACCGGCGGCCGTCCGGTCAGAATTCGTGCCTTGTCGGCCATGGTCGATTGCCCCGCATAGAAACGCCCGACCAGGTCGGGCGGAAGTCGATAGAAACGCTCCAGAACGCGGTATCGCTCATCCGGCTCCGCGGCCTTGAACAACATCGTGTCGAGCATACGGTAAAAGCCGCGTGCGTCCCAGGCATCGCGCGCCATGCGATAGGTCGCGTCGTGCAGGTCGGCGCCCGCAAAGTCGCGCCGATCGGCCAGCATCGCGGCCATGCGGATCGCATCGGGCAGCGAATAGCCCGTGGTCGGGTGGAACAGCCCCGCGCGCATCCCGGCCTTAGGCGTTTTGGCCCCGCCGCTGCGCCAGTAACCGTCGAAATCGCCGCCCATCGCGACGGGCAGCACGCCCGCCTCCTCGCGCACCACCTCGGCCCCCACCCAGTCACGTGCCTCGGCATAGCGCTCGATCCGCTGGACGATGGCGCGCCGGTTCAGCTCGGCCGAGGTCGAGTAATAGGTGTCCTCGACGAAGATCCGGTCCTCGGCAAAGGGCAGGGTGTAGACGAAGCGATAGCCGTCGAGCTGCTTGACGGTCGCGTCCATCACCACCGGCCGCTCGACGCCGTGCGGGCGTGCGAGCTTCAGCTCCTGCCCGACGAATTTCTGCCAGCCGCAGGACAGCGAGGACAGGTCGCCCGCGCCGCGTGCGTCGATCACGCCCGTCGCCTCCACCCGGTCGCCATCGGCGAAGACGGCGGCCGTGGCCGATACCGCCAGCACCTTGCGTCCCAGGATCAGCGCGTGCGGCGGCAGGACCCGGCGCACCTCGGCGTCGAGCCGGTGGCTCTCGATCGAATAATAGGTCTGGTTCAGGGTGCGCGAGTGGGCCGGAAAGGCGACATCGTAACTGCGCCAGCCATGCGCGACGAGCCGCTCGACGATCCAGCGGTCGCGCTTGTCCACGTCGCTGCCGAAAAAGGACCAGAGGTGGTTGCCGCCGATCGTCTCGCCCGTATCGACCAGCCGGACGTCCAGCGCGGGGTGGCGGGCCTTAAGCGCAAGGGCGATCAGGCCCCCGGCCAGGCCTGCGCCAATGATCGCGACATCGCAGGAGATTTTGGCAGCCATCGCTTTACCGCTACCGGAAAGCGTGGCCGACGCAAAGGGCCGGTACCATTACAGAAGGACGGCGGTGTCGGGCGCGTCGCCGGTCGCAAAGCCCCCGGTGATCTTCCATGCCGCCAGATCGACGATCGCGATCCGGTTATTCTCCAGCGCGGCATAGAGAATCGACCCTCCGGCGGGCAGGTTCAGCCCCGGCGCGGCGGCGGGCAGCGGCAGGCGGGCTTCCTCGGCCAGGGTCGTGGAGGAATGGCGGGTCAGGCTCTTGTCGGCGGTGTTCGACACGATCAAGCGGCCGTCACTTGCCACGACCACCCGCACCGCCTCGCCGCGCAGTTTCGTGCGGGCACGTGGCTGGAGCGTCACTGCGTCGAGCGCGTGGAGAACCCCAGCCGGGCGATCGATGACATAGAGAGTGCGCTCGTCGGGGCTGAGCGCCAGCCCCTCGGGGGCCTTGCCAATATGCTGTTTGACTGGCGCGAAGCTGGCATCGTCGGGATCGACCATGATGACCATGCCGCTCATCGTATCGGCGACATAGGCGCGGGCACCATCGGCCTTCACCACGAAATAGTGGCTCCGCGCGCCGCCGACCGGGATCATCCGGTCGGGGCTGTCGGCGGTGGCGGGCGTGTTGAATCGGGCGAGCAGGCTGTCGGTTTCGGACAGCGCATAGAGGCGCCCCTTGGCGTCCATCCGCATCCCGTGCCAGCGACGGTGCGGCGACAGGTCGATGGTGCGGGCCAGCCTGCGTGCCTGCAGGTCGATCGCCCAGAGCTGATGCCCGCCCTCGCCGCCGAACTGCCAGCCCTTCACGCCGTAACCGCCGACATAGGCGAAGCGGCCGTCCGCATCGGCGACCATCTCGTGCGGCTGGATACCCAGCGGAACCTGGCCCAGCCGCTCGCCATCGGGCACGCGATAGAAGGCGACGCCCCCCGTGCCCTTTTCGACGACCGCCAGCACACCGCGCTGCACGGCCGCCGCCTGCGCCCGGCGCGCCCAGGCAAGGGGAAGGGCTGAGGCCACGCCCAGGGCGGCCAGGCTCCACAGGCCCTGACGGCGATCGATCAGCGGCATGGGGCGACTCCTGAACAACGGGGGATGACAGCCAGACGTGGCGCGCGGCCGTATGTTCCGCCGGGCGACGGAGCCGATGCGGAACTGATGCGTCTTTTCGGGCAAAGCAGGCTCGCCGCCGGTTGCGGTGAAACGGCCCATTGAATAGGTGAACCGCATGATCCGCACCCTGAACGAAAGCGTCGCCGTCGCTCCCCAGATCCGGCCAGAGGACGTCGCCGCGATCAAGGCGGCGGGCTATGCCGCCATCGTCAACAACCGTCCCGACGGCGAGGAGCCGGGCCAGCCGACCGGCGACTCGATTCGCGCCGCCGCCGAGGATCAGGGGCTGGCCTATACCGCCATCCCCGTGACGCCCGGCGGGTTCAGCCACGAGATGGTCGACCAGATGACCCAGGCGCTGGTCGAGGCCAAGGGGCCGGTGCTGGCCTATTGCCGGTCGGGTACGCGCAGCTGCAATCTGTGGGCGCTGGCGGCCGCCAAGGCCGGACGCAACCCGACCCTGATCGTGATGCAGGCCGAAGGGGCGGGTTACGACCTGTCCGGCCTGCGCCCGACGCTGGATGCGCTGGCGGGCAACGCCGGATGATCCTGCCGCTCGTCGGTACGGTGCCGACCGGGGTGCTGGCCGGGCTGGGCGCGGGCGTCGTGCTCGGCGGGGCGGGTATCGCCTGGCTGTGCACCCGCCGCCGCGACCACCGGGTCGGCTCGCCCGAGGATGTCGCCGCCGCGGCCGAGGCGGCGCTGGCGGGCTTTACCGTCGCGGGCGCCGTGGTCGGCGCCGATGGCCAGGGTGCGCTGGCCGTGGCGACCGATGGTCGGGTCGCGGCGATCAAGCTGCAGGGCCGCCGGATCGCGGTGCGCGAAATCCCCTGGACGCGGGTACGCTCGACCGCCGAGGGAATCGTCGCGGAGGTCGAGGGGCGTTTCGGGCCGGTTTTGCTCGCCGGGGTGGACGTGCTCGACATCCGGCGGCTGGCGCCACGTTGACGGGGGGAAGGCCCCTCCACCATCCTTTGGATGGTCCCCCTCCCCATCGGAGATGGGGAGGAATGGTAATCCAAAATCCTCCCCAAGCTCGCTTGGGGAGGGGGACCGCCCGGCGCAGCCGGGTGGTGGAGGGGCAAGGCCCCCCATGATCGACTGGACCTTCCTCGCGCTCGCCGCGGCCGGGGGCTTTGTCGGCGGCGCGATGAATGCGCTGGCGGGCGGCGGCAGTTTTTCGACCATGCCGACGCTGATCGCGCTTGGCCTGCCCTCCACCATCGCCAATGCGACGTCCAATGTCGCGCTCCAGCCCGCCGCGATGGCGAGCGTCTGGGCCTATCGTCACGGGCTGGAGCCGGTGATGGGCGTGACGATGCGGCGGATGGCGGCGCTGACCTTCGTCTTCGCGCTGGTGGGGAGCATCCTGTTGTTCCTGACGCCGCCCCGTGCCTTCGACCTGATCGTGCCCTGGCTGCTGCTGACCGCGACGATCGCGATCGCGGGCGGCCGCCACGCCTCGGAATGGCTGGCGCGGATCGCCAAGCCGGGGCCGCGCGCGCTGATGGCCGCGCAGGCCGTGCTGGGCATTTATGGCGGCTATTTCGGCGGCGGCATCGGCATGATGCTGACTGCTGCCTGGGGTCTGCTCTCCGGGCGCAACCCGGCGCAGCTGGCCGCACCGCGCACGCTGATGCTGGCGACCGCCAATGCCGCGGCGACACTGGTCTTCGTGGTCACGGGGATGGTCGCCTGGGCGCAGTGCCTGCCGATGCTGGCGGGCGGCGTCATCGGCGGCTGGAGCGGTGCGCTGATCGGGCGCAGGCTGCCCGCCGGACTGGTCCGGGGCTGGACGCTGTTGCTGACCACGGTGACGACGGCGGTGTTCTTCTATCGAGGGTATATCGCCTGATCGGCACCGCCCCGCCCGCTGCGGAAACGAGCAAGGACGGCGTCCGGAAACAGCCGGTCGTCATCTGACGCGCCGTCCCTTCATGCGAAGGCTATGCCTGACGCGTGACGACCGCCGGGATATCGCCCTGAGCCTCCAGCGCCGCCGCCAGCGCGCGGATCGCGAATTCTTCCTGGCGGAGGCGCGGTGCTATCGTGCCGCGCAGGGCGACGACATCGCGGCGATACCCGGCCCAGTCGGCGACGGTCGCCTCGATCGGCCAGCGCGACAGGAAGGCGGAGATGCCCTGGCGATAGTCGGTCGCGGTCGCTTGGAACGCCAGCCATGCGGCACCGCCGGGCGTATGGGCCAGCCGCTCGGCAACGGGATTGACGGTATGGACGAGCCAGCTGGCGCGCTGGCGGCTGGCATTGGACAGCAGCCAGCGGCTGCGGCTGAGGGCGACCGGATCGGGCGTCGCCGCTTGGCAGAGGGCGCGGTGCTCGCTCATGGACCGCACCAGCATATCACGCATTTCAAGCCATTCGGGCAGCATCGGGGAGTCTCGGCACCATCATGATGGCCTTCGCCACGACGTCGGAACGGTGGCAGGCAGGCAATTCGGGAAGATCAACGGCGGTAGCGGCCCCCCCCCGACCGTTCCGCCTCGTCATCGCGCACCGGGCCGGGGCCGAGTGCGACGAACATGCTTTGCTAATTGGTCATCGAAGGCCTCCTGCTGGACGGGCATTCTGACAGACCAATCTAAATCAAGTTTTAACGCGCCATCGGGTGCCAAGGCACCGGGCCGGGATCTTGCCCCCGACCCGGTCCCGGATCACTTCGCCGCGTCGCAGGCGCCGATGCGACGGCCCTCGGTATGGATCTTCTGCGACATCGGATGCGCGCCGGTCACCTCCATGTCCTGATCGGTGGTGAAGCTGGTCGCCGTGAAGCTGCCCCTGGTCTTGCTGTGCATCGTCATGTCGCCGGGCATCTTGCAGGTCAGCTCGCTCTCCACCTTGCCGCCCTCGAAGGTCGAGCTCTTGACGGTGCAATCCGACTGCGCCTGCTTCAACAGTTCGGCGGGGCCCTTGGCGGCCTGTTCGGCGGTCAGGCAGATGCTGTTGGTCTGGGCGGGCGGGGTCGAGCTGACGCCCTTGGGCATGTTGGCCATCTTCAGGTCGCTGACCTGGGTCTTCACCTCCCATTTGCCGGGTTCCAGCTTGGCGACGGCGGAGCCCGATCCGGTCTGGGTTTCCGTCACTTCGCCGGTCGCCGCATTGCTGGTCACGGTGGTCGAGCCGGTCTTCTGGTCGCAGGCGGCGAGCGGCAGCGCGCCGATCAGGATCAGCGGAACGAACAACTTCATGCGAAACCCTCCTTCGTTGGCGGGCGGTATCGGCTGTTGCCGTTCCGCCGGTGGTACACCAACACATGGATCGTCCCCGGGTTTCGGTTTCGGCTATGATACCGGGCGGGACGAAGGGAGGCCGGTCGACGCAGCGTTGTGGTTCGGCACGACGAAAACGCCGCCCGGCGGCCATTCGACCTCGGTCGTCAGGAGGCGTAGATGACGTTCCTCCGCGAACAGCCGCTTGTCGGCATCGCGGCGATAGTCCTGCGCCGCCAGCGCATAGCCGCCCGGATCGGCCATCACCGCCTCCATCGACCAGCGGGCGATGAAGGCCGACAGGACCTGGCCATAGGCCGGTGTCTCGTTGCGCAGCGTCAGCAACCCAACGGCGGCCTTCAGATGGCCATGCTTCTCGACGAACGGGAAGACGGTGCCCGTCAGGAAGGCCAGGCGCTGGCGACTGGCCTGGGCGATCTGCCACCGGACATGCCGCAGGGCTCGGTAATCGGGCTGTGCGGCGTCGCACAGGTTGCGATGGTCATCCAGCCAGCGGACAAGCCTGGCGTGATGGCCCCGAAGCTCGGTTAGCATGACGGGCCTTTTCAAAATGTCGGCCCGATCATGACAGCTGGAGGTTACAAAGCCGTAACCAATTTCGGGCGTCCGGGGCCGCCCCATCTCCTCGACCGATCAGGCGTCGGGCCGTCGCATTTCGAAACGCGCACCCTCCGTCACCTCGAAATAATCGGCCGGGCCGCCGCCGCGCAGGATCGGGCGGGCGCGGGCGGTCTGGTAGATGCCGTTTTCGATCAGGTCGGCGGCGATATGGATGCCCACCGCCTCGCCGATGACCAGCCACTGGTCGAGTTCCTTCCCCTCCTTGGTTTCCAGCCGGATCAACTGGGTCAGGCGGCATTCGAACGACACCGGGCTGTCGGCCACGCGCGGCGCGGCGACCAGTCGCCCATCCTCGGCCGTCACGCCTGCCAGGGAAAACTCGTCGACTTCGGCAGGCACGGTCGCGGCGCTGGCATTCATCGCCTGGGCCAGGGTCATGGTGGCGAGGTTCCAGGTGAACGCCTTCGTCTCGGCGATATTGGCGACCGAATCCTTCCACCCTTGCGACGAAAAGCCGATCAGCGGCGGACGGTAGTTGAAGACGTTGAAAAAGCTGTAGGGTGCCAGATTGTTGACGCCCGCCGCCGACCGGCTGCCGATCCAGCCGATCGGGCGGGGGGCGACGATCGCGTTCAAGGGATCATGCGCCAGCCCATGACCGTTGACGGGTTCGTAGAAATGCCAGTTATCGATCATGGACGGTCACCAAGAAGGAGTGGGAATGGAAGCCGGAACGCCGACCGAGCCGGAAAGAGCCCCCGAGGGTGCCGGAACCGTCATCCGCCGTCATGGCTGGGTGACGCGCATCTGGCACTGGGTCAATGCGGTGGCGGTGCTGATCCTGCTGGGGTCGGGACTGGGCATCTCCAACGCGCATCCCCGGCTCTATTGGGGGCAATATGGCGCGAACTTCGATCACGCCTGGGCGACCCTGCCGCATTTCCCCGCCTGGCTGACCATCCCGGCGCGCTATAATCTGGCGATCTCGCGGCGCTGGCATCTGTTCTTCGCACTGGTGCTGGGCTTCGGGCTGCTCGCCTATATGATCGGCAGCCTTGTCACGCGGCATTTCCAGCGTGACCTGCGAATCCGGGGGCGCGAGTTGCGTCCGGCGGCGATCTGGGCGGACTTTCGCCAGCATCTGGCGCTGCGCTTCCATGACGCGCACAATCCTCGCGCCTACAATCTTTTCCAGAAGCTGAGCTATGCGGGCGTGGTGTTCGTCGCGCTGCCGCTCGCGATCCTGACCGGGATCGCGCTGTCGCCGGGCATGAACGCCGCCTGGCCCTGGGTGCTGGAGGTACTGGGCGGGCGGCAATCGGCGCGCTCCATCCACTTCATCACCGCGACCGCGCTGTCGCTGTTTCTGATCGTGCATCTGGTGCTCGTCATCCTGGCGGGGCCGCTGAACGAGATGCGGTCGATGATTACCGGCCGCTGGAGGGTTTCCGAATGATTCGGCGTCGTACGATCCTGACCGGCGGCGCGGGACTGCTGCTCGCCGGTTGCGACAAGGTGATCCAGCAGCCGACCGCGCGCAAGATCCTGTTCGCGGGCGAGGATATGCAGAAAGGCCTGCAACGCGCGCTGATGGACCGGGGGGCGCTCGCCCCCGAATATCGCCGCGACCAGATGTCGCCGATCTTCCGCACCAACGGCACGCGCAACCCCGGCACGCCCGAATATACCGCGCTGGCCGCCAATCGGTTCGAGGACTGGCGGCTGAAGGTCGGCGGCCTGGTGGGCAAGCCGCTGTCGCTGTCGCTGCGCCAGATCGGCGAGTTCCCCGCACGCCGCCAGATCACCCGCCACGACTGTGTCGAGGGGTGGAGCGCGATCGGCGAATGGATGGGGCCGATGCTGGGCAATATCCTGAAGGCCGCCGATATCAGCACGCGGGCGCGCTACATCGTCTTCACCTGTGCCGACCTCTATGGCGGCCAGCCCTATTATGAATCGATCGACCTGATCGACGCCTTCCATCCCCAGACGATCCTGGCCTGGGGCATGAACGGGCGGATGCTGGATATCGGGCACGGCGCCCCCCTGCGGCTGCGCGTCGAGCGGCAGCTGGGATACAAGCACGCCAAATATCTGATGCGGATCGATGCGGTCGAAAGCCTGGCTAACATAGGTTTGGGCAAGGGCGGTTACTGGGAAGATCACGTCGATTATGACTGGTATGCCGGGATTTAAGACACTAGGGCGTGCCGTATGGCGCTGATCGATCTGTTTCTGTCGCGCGCGGTTCGCAAGGGCCGCCTGTCTCTCACCCATCATGACGGAAAGGTCCGCGAGTTCGGCTCGCCCGAACCCGGTTACCCCGATGTCGCGATCCGCTTCACGGATCGCCAAGTCGCCGGGCAGATCGTCCGCAATCCGGCGCTGGCGGCGGGCGAGTCCTTCATGGACGGCCGCCTGGTCGTCGAGAAGGGCGATGTCCGCGATCTCGTCGAGCTTCTGACCGCCAACGACAAATGGGAGGCGGGGCGTGCGAACCTGAACCCGTCGCGACTGGTTCGCGCGGCGGGCGCGATCAAGCATCGCATCGACCGGATCAACATGGAACGGCGGTCGAAGAAGAACGTCGCGCATCACTACGACCTGTCGGGCACGCTGTACGAACTCTTCCTCGACACCGACAAGCAATATAGCTGCGCCTATTTCACCGATCCGCAGAACGATCTGGAGCGCGCGCAGCGCGACAAGAAGGCCCATATCGCGGCCAAGCTGGCGATCGAGCCGGGGATGAGGGTGCTCGACATCGGCTGCGGCTGGGGCGGCATGGCGCTGTACCTGCACCAGAAGTGCGGCGCGGAAGTGTTGGGCGTCACCCTGTCCGAGGAACAGCTGAAGGTCGCGCGCGCGCGGGCCGAGGCGCTGGGCGTATCGGATAAGGTGAAGTTCGAGCTGATCGACTATCGCCGCGTCACCCCTGAGGCTTTTGGGGGCCAGTTCGACCGCATCGTGTCGGTCGGCATGTTCGAGCATGTCGGGCCGCCGCAATATCGCACCTTCTTCCGCAAGTGCCGCGACCTGCTGACCGAGGACGGCGTGATGCTGCTCCACACGATCGGGCGGCTGAACGGGCCGGGCGTCACCGACGACTGGACGACCAAATATATCTTCCCCGGCGGCTACAACCCCGCGCTGTCGGAGATCGTCCGCGCGCAGGAGGGGCTGCGCATGTTCCTGACCGATGTCGAGGTGCTGCGCTGCCATTATGGCTGGACGCTGGACATCTGGTACGACCGCACCGTGGCGGCGAAGGACCGCATCGTCGAACTGTATGACGAGCGTTTCTACCGCATGTGGCTGTTCTATCTCGCGGGCGCGGGCGCGGCGTTCCGCAATGGCGGCCTGTGCAACTACCAGGTGCAGCTGACGCGCGGGCGGCTCTCGGTGCCGGTCACGCGGGATTATATGTTCGAGGGCGAACGCGCGCTGCGGGACTGAGCCGTGTCATTCCTCCCCTGCCAAGGGGAGGTCGCAGTCCGGGAGGGGTGTCGCCGCTGGCGGTGACACCCCTTCCCATTGCCAGCCGTTCCGCAGAGACATGCCCCGAGGGATGGATCGTTCAGGCGGGCAGCGCATCCTCTTCGGCCTGTTCGACCTCGGCGGCCTGACGCGTCCACATTTCGGCGTAGAGCCCGCCCCTGGCCAGCAATTCGCCATGCGTGCCGCGCTCGGCCACCCGGCCGCCGTCGAGGACGACGATCTGGTCGGCATGGACCACGGTCGACAGCCGGTGCGCGATGACCAAAGTAGTGCGCCCGCGCTCGATCGCCTGCAGCGTGGCCAGGATGTCCGCCTCGGTTCGGCTGTCGAGCGCGCTGGTCGCTTCGTCCAGGATCAGGATCGGCGGGTTCTTCAGCAGCGTGCGCGCGATCGCCACGCGCTGCTTCTCGCCACCCGACAGTTTCAGCCCGCGCTCGCCGACCCGCGTCGCATAGCCCTGGGGCTGGCGCTCGATGAAGTCGGCGATCGCCGCGCCCCTGGCCGCACGCTCGACATCGTCCTGATCGGCGCCTTCGCGGCCATAGGCGATGTTGTAGCCGATGGTCTCGTTGAACAGCACCGTGTCCTGCGGCACGATGCCGATCGCGGCCCGCAAGCTGTCCTGCGCCACCGCCGACACCGGCTGGCCGTCGATGGTGATCGCACCGGAATTCACGTCGTAGAAGCGATAGAGCAGCCGCGCGAGCGTCGACTTGCCCGCGCCCGACGGCCCCACCACCGCGCAGGTGGTGCCTGCGGGTATGTCGAGGGTCAGCCCCTTCAGGATGATGCGCTCGGGGTCGTAGCCGAACACGACTTGGTCGAATCGGACGTGCCCGCCGGTCACACGCAAGGGCGGCGCGCCGGGCGTGTCGACGACTTCGGCGGGCGTGTCGATCAGGTCGAACATCGCGCCCATGTCGATCACCCCCTGGCGGATGGTGCGATAGACCATGCCGAGCAGGTCGAGCGGCCGGAACAGCTGCGACAACAGCGTCGACACCAGCACCACGTCGCCCGGTGATGCCGTGCCCCGGCTCCATTCGCGCACGACCCAGGCCATCGCGAAGCCCAGCATCAGGCTGGTGATCGCCGCCTGCCCGACATTGAGCCAGGCGAGCGAATTTTCCGACTTGGTCGCGGCGCGCGCATAGGCGGCGACGCCGGTTTCGTACCGCCGCGCCTCACGCTCCTCGGCATTGAAATATTTGACCGTCTCGAAATTCAGGAGCGAATCGACCGCATGCGCGACCGCGCCGGTGTCGAGGTCGTTCATCTGCGTGCGCAGCGCATTGCGCCAGTCGGTCACCTTGCGGGTGAAGACGATATAGAGGACGACCATCGCGATCGTCGTCACCACCAGCACGGGGCCGAAGCTACGCCCGAAAATGGTCAGCACCAGCGCCAGTTCCAGCACGGTCGGCGCGATGTTGAACAGCAGGAAGTACAGCATCGTGTCGATGCTCTTCGTGCCGCGCTCGACGACCTTGGTCACGGCCCCCGTCCGCCGCTCCAGATGGAAACGCAGCGACAGGCGGTGGAGATGGCGGAACACGTCCGCCGACAGCCGCCGGGTTGCGTCCTGCCCGACCATCTCGAACACCGCGTTGCGCAGATTGTCGAACAGCGTCGTGGCGAACCGTGCGCCCGCATAGCCGACGACCAGCAGGATCACGAGCGTCAGCGCCCCCCGGTCGCCCCCGGCCATCCGGTCGACGGCATATTTGAACGTATAGGCCGCGCCCAGCACCTGAACGAGCTTGGACAGGATGACGAGCGCCATCGCCCCCACGATCCGCGCGCGAAGCCCAGGCTCTCCGGCGGGCCAGAGATAGGGGAGGAAACGACGAAGCGTCGGCAGCAGCGGCCGGTCGGCCGTGCCGGCGGTGGGATCTATCGGGGGCATGTCGAACCCATGTTGGGGAAGTCGGCGGCAAGTTCAATGGCGGGTGGTGTTTTGGGGGGTCGCGAGCGGGGTCGCCTGTGGCCTTCCCTCCCCCAAGCCCAGTTTCAGATAAACGATGCCCCGCATCGTTTATCTGAAACTCACCTGCGGGAGGGGAGTCTTGTAGTATTTGGGGGAAACTATGGCTTACCCGATGTAATGAAGGCGAACGATCGCCTCTAGCCGCTCCCCTCCCGCAGGCGGGAGGGGATGGGGGAGGGCTTCGCCACCCAGCCACGTCGCCCGTGGCAAGGCCCCCCACCCCAAACCCCTCCCCCCTGTCGGGAGGAGGGGCTTTCCATCTACTTCAACCCCGTCACGAACTCCGCGCCATGCTTCAACTGCGCGGTAGAGGGCTTCAACGTATCGCCGATCGGCTCGGCGCGGCCGCCCAGGCAGGGGCTGAGGAAATTTTCCGCCACCGCATTGAAGGCGATGCTGTTGACCGGCCGGGCAAAGCCATGCCCTTCGTCCGGGAAGACGACATAGGTGACGGGGATGGACTTGGCCGCCATCGCCTCAACAATCTGGTCGCTTTCGGCCACGTTGACGCGCGGGTCGTTGGCGCCCTGCCCGATCAGCAGCGGCTTCTTGATCCGGTCGACAAAGGTCAGCGGCGAACGCTCCTTGAGCAGCGCGCGGCCCTCCTCGGTGGTGGGATCGCCCATCCGCTTGTAGAATTGCTGCTTGCCCGCCTCCCAATAGGGCGGGATCGTCTTGAGCAGGGTGAACAGGTTGGACGGCCCGACGATGTCGACGCCGCAGGCGAAGGTGTCGGGCGTGAAGGTCAGGCCCGCCAGCGTGGCGTAGCCGCCGTAAGAGCCGCCCATGATCGCCACCTTGTCGCGGCTCGTCACCCCCTGATTGACCGCCCAGTCGACCGCGTCGATCAGGTCGTCATGCATCTTGCGGCCCCATTGCAGGTCGCCCGCCGAGATGAACTTCTTCCCGAACCCAGTCGACCCACGATAATTGACCGACAGCACGGCATAGCCGCGATTGGCGAGCCACTGGTGATAGCCGTTATAGCCATAGCCGTCGCGGGCCCAGGGGCCGCCATGGACGAACAGCACCATCGGCACGGGACCCGTCACGCCCTTCGGCCGGGTCAGATAGGACACCAGCTTCAGCCCGTCGCGCGCCGGGATCTCCACCGCCTCCATCGGCACCAGCGGCGCATCGGCCAGTTCGGGGCGGCTGACGTAAAGCGGCGTCAGCTTTTTCGCCTTGCGGTCATACAGCCAGGTCGAGGCGGGCGCGGTGACCGGATCGAAGGTGACGAGCCATTTGTCGTCCGCATCGGTGCGCGATCCGATGGAAAACTCGCCCTTGTTCTGTGCCTTCAGGAACGCCAGGTCGGCCTTCACCGCGTCGCCCACCGGCACATATTCGTTCTTCAGATAGTCGACGGCATAGGCTTCGACCCGGCCGGTGCGCGGGTTGAACAGGCCGCTGTCGACATCGGCCCTGGGACTCTCGCCCACCACCGTCATCTGGCCCGTCGCCATGTCCTGCGCCATCAGCGCGGCGGTGTTCCGGTTGCGGCTGTCGATCCAGTAGAGCGTCTTACCGTCGACGGTGAACCCCATCGGCGCGGTGGTCAGCGAATCGTCCAGGCCGTACTGCACCACCGGCTGCGCCTCCACCGTCGTGCCGTTGACCCGGTAATAGTCCGATCCGCCATCGGGCCGTGCCTTCGACGCCAGCCGCAGCTTCAACTGGTCGTCGGCGAGGAACCCGGCATAGCCGTCATTCTGCATCACCTTGGTCAGCGCGCCGGTGGTCAGGTTCAGGTCATAGACGTCATGCCAGCGCGGATCGCGATTGTTGACGCCGACCAGGATATGGTCGCGGATCGTCTCGCTGGTGCCGATGATCTGGACCCGCGTCTTCTCGAACGGGGTCAGCGCCTTTTGCTCGCCGGTCGCGACATTGACGCCGTAGAGCAGGAAATTCTCGTCGCCGCCCTTGTCGTTGACGAACAGGATCGACTTGGAATCGGGCGACCAGAAGGCCTGGCGGATCGGCCGCGTCTTCTCGGCGGTCAGGGGACGCGCCTGATCGGGGGTGGCGATGGGCGCGACCCAGACGTTCAACACGCCATCGCGCGGCGCGATGAAGCTGATCCATTTCCCGTCGGGCGACAATTTCCCGCCGATCTTGGTCGGATTGCCGAACAGCTTGGCACGCGGGATCAGCGGCACGTCCGCCGCCAAAGTCGCCTGCGCCGCGATCATCGCCGCACCGGCCGCGAGTAATGCCTTGAATACCATCTCATGCTCCCCGTTCATGAACCGTATTACTTCAGCATGTCACCTCGCGATGTGGGCGGCAAGGGGGAAATACGGAACACCGGCCATGCCCCGACGTTGAAAGTCGCAGGGAGGCGGTTGTATGGAACCGATTTTCTACGTGATGGCGATCTTGGGCTGTGGCGACGGCAGTGTGGACTGCACCGAGGCACGGATGGTGCCCGCCCGCTACGCAACGATGGCCCAGTGCCGCGCCGATTTGGCCAATCGCATCGCCGCCAACACCGACGTGCCCTATCCCGTGATCGGCGCCGATTGCCGCCGCATGGGCGCGCAGATGGCCAAGGCCGAGCGCAAGCCGACGCGGGGGTAACGCCCCGCCCCCCGTTCAGCCTGCGCGACGGTGAGGATTCAGCGCGGCCGCGTCCACAGGGTCGGATCACGCGGCACGATCCGCATCCTGTCCCGCCTCGCCGCCTGCACAGCGGCGCGCGTCATGAAGCCCAGCTTTTCCAGCTTGCCTGTCCCGACCCGGCTGTCCCAGGCCCTGCGCCCCCGCTTGGCAACCTTTCGGCCGATCGCGCCGTAGATCGCCGCCGCGGACAGCACGGCCCATGCCGAGCGATAGGATAGCGCGGGCGTGCCCATCCGCGCGCTCGCCTCGAACCGGGCGGCCTGGTCGGTCAGACGCCGCGCCAGCGCGCTCAGGCCCGGCCGGTGCGAGGGGGCCATGATCGCATCGGGTGCGATACTTTTATAGGCCAGCCACTCGCGGGGCAGGTAATGCCGCCCTGCCCCCGCATCCTCGGCAATATCGCGTGCGATATTGGCGAGCTGAAACGCCATCCCCAGGTCGCAGGCGCGGTCGAGCACCGCGTCGTCATCGGGCGCGACGCCCATCGTCACCGCCATCATGCAGCCGACGACGCCCGCTACGTGATAGCAATAGCGATAGAGGTCGTCCTCGGTCTCGGGCCGCCAGTCCTCGGCATCCAGCGCGAACCCGGCGATCAGGTCGCGGGGCCAGCGATGCGGCATCCCCGTCTCTGCCACCACCACGCGCAGCGCATCGAAGGCCGGGTCGCCGACCACCCGGCCCGCCAGCGCCGCCTCGGTCTTCTCGGTCAATTCGGCCAGCCGCGCGGGCGCATCGGCGACTCGGGTCATGCCATGGCCATGATCCTGCCCGTCGGCGATGTCGTCGCAGCGGCGGCACCAGGCATAGAGCAGCCAGGCCCGCGCGCGCGTCTCGGGATCGAACAACAGGCTCGCCGCCGCGAAGCTCTTCGAGCCCTTGGCGATCGAGTCCCGCGCCGCCGCCACCAGCGCATCGCGCTCGGTCGGGGCGGCAGTGTCGCTCACAGGTCGTCCGCGTTCATGCGCACGATCGGCTGGGTCGGCACATGCGCGCCCATCCGGTCGAGCAGCCCGTCGAGCGTGGTGTCGACGATCAGCAGCTCGCGGTGCTGCGGCCGCAGGAAACCGACCTCGCCCATCTTTTCCCAGAAGGCGACGAGATGGTCGTAATAGCCACCCGTGTTGAGCAGCCCGACCGGATCGGCATGATAGCCCAGCTGCGCCCAGCTGAGCGCCTCCCACAGCTCGTCCATCGTGCCGGTGCCGCCCGCGATGGTGATGAACCCGTCCGACAGGTCGGTGAACGCCTTTTTGCGCTCGTGCATGCCGGGCACGACGTGCAGTTCGGTCAGGCCGCGATGCGCGACTTCCGCATCAACCAGCGCCTGCGGGATGATGCCGATCACCTCGCCGCCCGCCGCCAGCGCCGCATCCGCCACCGCGCCCATCAGGCCCAGCCGCCCGCCGCCATAGACGACGCCGATCCCCCGCTCCGCCAGCCCGCGCCCGACGGCCCGGGCGGTCTCGATATATTGGGGGTCGGAGGGGGTCGCCGACCCGCAGTAAATGGCCAATCGCTTCATGCCGCCAGCGCTAGGCCATGGGGCCGGACGGGGCAAGCGGGGTTGCGGTTCACATCATGCCGATATCCTGCAGCCATTGCCGGACCTGGCCGGGCCAGCGGATCGTGATCGGATCGGCGGTCGGGCGAAGGCCGAAGGCATGTCCACCCCTGGCATAGACCCGCATATCGACCGGGACACCTGCGTCGTTCAGCGCAAGCGCATAGGCCAGTGGCTGGCGGATATTGTCCATGGGATCGTTCATCGCATGGAGGATCAGCGTCGGCGGTGCCTGGGGGCTGATCGTCACCCAGGGGCGCAGCTCCAGGCTGTTGCGCCCCTTGCTGTCGTCCAGCATTCGCGCGGTATAGGCGATGATCGCGAAATCGGGCCGTGACGACAATCGGTCGGCCGCGTCGGCGGCGGGATAGGTCCGCTCCGTCGTATTGCTCAAATTGGCGACCAGATAGGCCCCCGCCGAAAAGCCGATCGCGCCGATCCGGTGTGGATCGATGCCATAGGTCGCCGCCTGCGCGCGCAGCAATGCCATCGCACGCTGCGCGTCCTCCAGCGCCAGGAGACGCTTCGGCCGCTGTTGACGGCCATCCACGCGGGGCCAGGCCTGCGGCACCCGGTATTTCAGCATGGCGCAGGTCATGCCCTGCCGCACCGCCCAGCCACAGATTTCGGTGCCTTCCAGATCGGTCGCCACCACTCCGAACCCGCCGCCGGGCAGGACGAGAATGGCCGCCCCGCTATTACGGCCCTTTGGCCGATAAACGGTCATGGTCGGCCGCGTGACATAGCTGGCCCAATGCCAGAGGCGGCCGCCGACCATGCCGGTGCCGTTGCCGGTCGCCTCCGGCCGGTCGCCGCTATCGGGTTTGGCAAGGACTATGTCCTTGGGCCAGAGCGGAGTCTGCACCCCGCCATCGGCAGGTTGCCACGCCCCGACGCGTTCATGCTTGTCGAATGGAGGCGGTTTTCGGATCGTCTCGCCGGAGACAGTCCCGGCGAGGGTCAGGCCGAAGGCCAGCAAGATTCCGAACCGCGACACGTCCGCCTCCTCCACAATGGCATGGATGGGGGGTACGCTACGGGTGCCGGATATCGCCGACAAAGCATGATTGCTCGCAACAGACGAGAGCTTTTCTCATGCCGGGGCGATGGACATGAAAAAAGGGCGGCGCCGACCAACGGCACCGCCCCCTTTCCTGATGCCGCTTGGCTTACTTGCCGCGCAGCGTGTTCAGCAGCGCGAGGCCCACGACGCCGCCCAGTGCCGCCGAGGCGAAGGGGCGATCCTTCACGAACTGGCGTGCCTGGTCGAGCAGCGGGCGAACCGTCTGGTCGACGCTGGTCTTGGCGTCGCCGAACGTCTTCTGTGCCTTGCCGCTCAGCTGTTCGCCCTTGCCCTCGGCTTCCATCGACTTGTCGCCCAGCATGGCGCCCATGCCCTGCTTGACCTTACCGCCGAAGTCGGTGGCGGCGCCATTCATCGTATCGGTGTTCATCGAGCATCTCCGTATTGGTTTCAGGGATGATGGAGGGTCAAAACCCCGGGGTGCGCGGATGTTTCCTGGTATCTTTGCACTATTCGACAAAAGGACCCTACCCATCCGCCAATCGAGCAGGCCATTGAATCGAAATCGTTATGATTTGTGGACTTGCGGCGGAAAGGACGGCACACTCGCGGCACTTTGCGGCGATGCCGGAGGTCTGGAATGCGAAATACGGTGCTGGCGGGAATCGCCGTGACGACCATCGGGGCTGGCATCTTCCTTTATGCGACGCATCGTCGGGATGATCCTCGCCCCGAACCTGCCCCCGTCATCGTGGTGCGCCATGGGCCCGAGGTTCTGCCCGCGACGCCCACACCGGCCAAAATCGCCGCCGCCATGCCTGCCGCGCGACCCATCGAAACGCCCCCGTTACGTCGGCGCCGCAGCCGCAACCGGACGATGGTCCGCCGCCGGTCGACCTGCTCAGCGGCCCTATCGAGAATATGCGCCAGAGACTGGCCTATGAACGACGCAAGAGTCCCGATGCGGCCCGAGCGGAGATTTACGTGCAAACCCGCTATGACCAGTTGAAGGGCATCGGCTCGGCAGGACGCAAGATCGATGTCATTTGCGGCCTCTCCGCCTGCCAGGTTTCGGGGAGCATCGAGAGCATGCCCGGCGGCAGTACGAACGACGTCATGGAGGCGGTTCAGTCGGACGCGCTGATGCAGGATATGGCGGCCAAGGGCTATGAATTCAGCGGCACGACCTTCGCCCCGGGCGCCGGAGGACGCGGTATGTTCGTGACCTATTACAGCCGATCCGCCTCCCGCCCTCCGATCTAAGGCCACCCCCGCCCTTCCCCCGCCCCCGCCGCATCGCTACATGCACGGCGATGGTCGCCGACCCCCTTGCCAAGCTCCACGAAGTTTTCGGGTACAACCAGTTCCGGGGTGTGCAGGAACAGGTGGTCGACCGTGTGCTGAACCGGCAGCGCACGCTGGCGGTGATGCCGACGGGGGCGGGCAAGTCGCTCTGCTACCAGTTGCCCGCCGTCATGATGGACGGATGCTGCGTCGTGGTCAGCCCGCTGATCGCCTTGATGCACGACCAGCTGCGCGCGGCCGAGGCGGTCGGTATCCGCGCCGCCACGCTGACCAGCGTCGACCAGAACCGGGCCGAGACGGTGGCACGCTTCCGCCACGGCCAGCTCGACCTGCTCTACGTCGCGCCCGAGCGCGCGTCGTCGGGGCATTTCCGCGAGCTGCTCGGCTCCGCGCCGCTCAGCCTGTTCGCGATCGACGAGGCGCACTGCGTCAGCGAATGGGGGCATGACTTCCGCCCCGATTACCGCCTGCTCGAACCGCTGATGGACGCCTTTCCCGACGTCCCCCGGCTCGCGCTGACCGCGACCGCCGATGCGCATACCCGCGCCGACATCGCCAAGCAGCTGGGCATCCCCACCGAAGGCATGATCGTCTCGGGCTTCGACCGTCCCAATATCCGCTATGCGATCAGCCCCAAGGCGAATGTGAACCTCCAGATCGCGCGCGTGGTGGCCGACACGCCCGGCCCCGGCATCGTCTATGCGCAGACCCGCGCGGCGACCGAGAAGCTGGCCGAGGCGCTGGCGCGGACGGGCCGCCCGGTACGTGCCTATCATGCCGGGCTGGACCCAGCGGTGCGCGCGAAGAACCAGGCCGATTTCGTCGCCTCCGAAGACATGGTGATCTGCGCCACGGTCGCCTTCGGCATGGGGATCGACAAGCCCGACGTGCGCTTCGTGGCCCATGCGGGACTCCCAAAGTCGATCGAGGCCTATTATCAGGAAACCGGCCGTGCGGGCCGCGACGGCGATCCGTCGGTCGCGCATCTCTTCTGGGGGGCCGACGACTTCGCCCGCGCACGGCAGCGCATGGCCGAGGTCGAACCCGAACGACAGGCGGGCGAGCGCGCGCGGCTGTCGGCACTGGGCGCGCTGGTCGAGACGGGTGGTTGCCGCAGGCGGATCCTGCTGCGGCATTTCGGCGAGGAACTGGCCGAGGATTGCGGCAATTGCGACAATTGCCTCGGCTCCCCCGATGCGGTCGATGCGACGACGACCGCACAGAAATTCCTATCGGCGGTGTTCCGCACCGGCCAGATGTTCGGCGCGGGCTATATCGAGCAGGTGCTGACCGGCCAGTCGAGCGAGCGCAGCCTGATGAACGGGCATGAGGCGCTGTCGGTGTGGAACATCGTGTCGGGCGACGAGGTGGCGCTGCTGAAGCCCGTCCACCGCGCACTGCTGCTGCGCGACGCGCTGCGCACCAATCACCATGGCGGGCTGGAATTCGGCCCCGCCGCGCGCGCGCTCATCAAGGGCGAGGCGCGGCTGTCGCTGGTCGTGCCGCCCAAACGCGAGAAAAAGGGTCGCCGCGCCGCGCCCGTCGCCGCCAATCCGGCAGACAATCCGCTGTTCGAGGCTTTGCGCGCCAAGCGCCGCGAGCTGGCGCAGGAGGCGGGGGTGCCGCCTTACGTCATCTTCCACGACTCGGTGCTGCGCGACATGGCGGCGCAGCGGCCGAGCAGCCGCGCGGCGCTGTCGCTGTTGTCGGGCATCGGCGCGCGCAAGCTGGACGCGTATGGCGAGGCCTTTCTGGCGGTAATCCGCGAGGCGGGATAGGCTGCGGGGTATGAGCGCCCCGACCCTGACGACCGAGCGGCTGACCCTGCGCGGCCATCATCCCGACGATCTCGACGCACTGGCGGCGATGTGGGCCGATCCGGCGGTATACGGCATGATCGGCGGCAAGCCTCGCGCTCGCGAAGATGTCTGGATTCGGCTGTTGCGGTCGGTCGGGTGCTGGACCGTGTTCGGCTATGGCGCCTGGGTGGTATGCGACCGGGCGAGCGGGCAGGTGATGGGTGACATCGGCCTTCTCGAATCGCGGCGTGCGATCATGCCGGAACTGACGGTGCCGGAGGTGGGCTGGACGCTGGTCCCGGCAGCGCAGGGCAAGGGCTATGCGGGCGAGGCGATGCGTGCGGTGCTCGGTTGGGCGGAGGCGCAGGGGATCGCGCGGACCTGCTGCATCATCGATCCGGGAAATGGGGCGTCGATCAGGCTGGCGGAGAAACTGGGCTATGGCGCGTCGGTCGAGGGGGTTTATCACGACCGGAGGATTCTGATCTTTCACCGGGGATAGACACCCTCGGCCTATTCCTCCCCTTGTAGGGGAGGTGGCAGGGCGAAGCCCTGACGGAGGGGTGTCCCGCTCTCGAGAGGAGTGACACCCCTCCACCAGCTTCGCTGGTCCCCTCCCCTTACAGGGGAGGAATGGAAGGCCTTGGACCTCCGCTCTCATTTAGCGAAGTCGAAGTGCACGGGATGCGCTTGCCGAGAGGGTGATGCGTGGGCGTGGGCTTCGACTTCGCTCAGCCTGAACGGAGTTTGGTATTGGGTTCGCGCGGAGACGCGGAGTGGGTGCGCCCGGCCGACAGGCCGCTTCTCATCATCGGCGGGGCGGCGGGGGCAGCGGACGAATGGGTGGCCGACGCCGATGGGCGGGCCAACCTCTCCGCGCCTCCGCGCGAACAAAAGACCGCGCTCCGGACGTTCGCGGTTCAAGCCCCGCCCCCGATAGGGTACAAGGTCCCGGTGACGCTTGCCCTGATCCTGTCCGCCATCGCCATGACGCTGATCGTCGGTGTCCGCTATCTGCTCGCCTCGGGGGCGTTCGCGCTGGCGACCAGGTCGCGGCATCCGAACCTCTATGCCGGGCTGGACCCGCAGATCCGGCGCGAAATCTGGTGGAGCCTGGCCTCCGCCGCGATCTATGGCGTACCTGCCGGGATCGTCGCCTGGGGCTGGCAAAATCGCGGCTGGACGCAAATCTATGCCGACATCCACGCCTGGCCGCTCTGGTACTGGCCGGTCTCGGTGCTGCTGTACCTGATCGCGCACGATACCTGGTTCTACTGGACGCATCGCTGGATGCACCGGCCCGCCGTCTTCAAGGCCGCGCATGCCGTCCATCACGCCAGTCGTCCGCCGACCGCCTGGGCCGCGATGGCGTTCCACCCGATCGAGGCGGTGACCGGCGCTGTGGTAATTCCGCTACTTGTGTTCGTGATTCCGATTCACATCGGCGCACTCGGCTTGGTGCTGACCATCATGACCGTTATGGGCGTGACCAACCACATGGGTTGGGAGATTTTTCCGCGATTCCTGTGGCAGGGGCACCTGGGGGGGTGGCTCATCACCGCAAGCCATCATCAACGGCATCATGAGCAATATGGGTGCAATTATGGACTCTATTTCCGGTTCTGGGATCGACTGTGCGGCACCGACCGGGGGCTCGGGGATTTCGCGCGCGCGCATGCGCAGGCCGCGCGCCGTGCTTCTGGTGCTGGCCGCCCTGCCATTGATGAGCGCCGCGCCGGTCAGCCGTCTGGACATCGGGATCGACCAGTTGCGCTCGGCCAAGGGCATGATCCGGCTGTGCCTGACCGCCGACCCGGATAACTTCCCGCAATGCGTCGATGATGCCCGCGCGCTAACCCGCTCGGTTCCCGCCGGGCAGCGGGGCATCCGCCTCGACGGCCTGCCGCACGGCAATTACGCCGCCGCCGTCATCCATGACGAGAACAACAACGCCAAGCTCGACACGCTGGCGGGCATCCCGCGCGAAGGCTTCGGCTTTTCGCGCAATCCGGCGATCCGCTTCGGCCCGCCGCGCTTCTCGGCGGCGCGGTTCACGCTCGATTCTGTTGCCGAAACACAACAGATCAAGATGCGGTACATCTTCTGACACAATCCGCCGGAGCGAAATCGTTACCGTCGCGTTGCATTTCGGATAACTGATTCAGGGAGTTTTCCGTCTTGCGCCTTTCCTCGCGCGTTTCCGCCCCGCTGATCGCTTTGGGTGCGCTGTCCCTGTCCGTTCCCGCTTTTGCGCAGGACGCCACGGTTTCCAACAACCCCGCCGCCGCCGAAATGGCGGGGCAGCTGGGCAAGAACACCATCACCGTCGGCCTGGGCGCGGCCTATCTGCCGCGCTACGAGGGGTCGAAGGACTATTCCTTTTCGCCCGCGCCCGCTGCGCTCGCCTATATCGATGGGCATACCATCACCTATATCGGCAACCGCCTCTCGGTCGATCTGATCGGCGACAAGGCCAATCGCGACTGGGACATCCAGGCGGGGCCGATCGGCGTCGTCAATCTCGATCGCACCACCACCTCGGGGATCGGCAACCGGCAGGTCGCAGCCCTTGGCAAGATCGGCGCGGCGGTCGAGCTGGGCGGCTATGTCGGCATCGGCAAGATCGGCGTCGTCACCAGCCCCTATGACCGGCTCTCCGTCTCGGTCAGCTATCGCCATGACGTGACCGGCGTGCATGACAGCGGCATCTGGCAGCCCTCGGTCAATTACTTCACCCCGCTGTCGACCAAGGCGGCGGTCGGCCTGTTCGCGACCGCCGAACATGCCGGGCGCGGCTATGCCCGGCGCTATTTCTCGATCACGCCGGACCAGAGCGCGGCGAGCGGCCTGCCCGTCTACAACGCGCGCGCCGGGTGGAAGGACTGGTCGGTCGGCGGCCTCGCGACCTATTCGATCACCGGCAATCTGCTGAAGGGATGGAAGGTCGTCGGCGGCCTGACCTATGGCCGCGAACTCGGCAATTTCGCCGACAGCCCGATCGTGTCGCAGGTCGGCTCGCGCAGCCAGTGGCTGAGCGCGCTGGGCGTGGCGTACACATTTTAAGTCTTGATCCTCCCCGGTACGGGGAGGTGGCAGGCCGTCAGGCCTGACGGAGGGGGGCTTCGGCACAGGACGTCCTGCGCGGCAATCCCCCTCCACCACCGCTTCGCGGCGGTCCCCCTCCCCGTTCCGGGGAGGAAATTAGTTACTTCACTCCTGCGGGCATTCGCCCGGCTGGGTTACCGGAGCGCCGCCCATATACCATTGGCTGCGGTCGCCCATCGTGTCGTGGTCATGATAGCAAACCCGCGCCTTGAACGACTTCAGGTCGATCTCCACCGTCCAGTTGTTGTCGGCGCAGTCATGCGGGGTGCAGCCATGAGCGGCGATCCCCCGTTCGCCGCGTCGGAAGATCGGCACCGTCACCGCGCCGCGGGACATGATCCGCTGGACGAGTTTCTGGTCGCCGACCGCATCGTGCAGCGCGGTCGCCACCTCGGTTCGGTCGAAGAAGCTGACCCCGTCGACCGCATCGTTCGGATAATGGCCGACATAGGCGGTCAGCGGATTGACCTGCGCCACGCCCGGCATCGGAGTCGGCCTTGCCGTGCCCGGCGGGGTGAAGTTGCCGGGGGCGACATCCGAGTCGGTATCCCCACCCTGTCCCCCGCACGCCGACAGCGCAAGCAGAGCCAAGGGGGCAAGGACGGCGAAACGGCGCATGTCTCTCTCCTGACGAATCTCTTCGGTTTGGAACGCTTTGATGGTGAGGCTGGTTGCCCCTGCATGTCACACCAGTCCGCCCATGATGCCGCGCTCATCCGCTTTGTCGAGGCCCAGGCGGACAGTTTCGCCACCGCCCTGGCCGAACTCCGCAAGGGCCGGAAGCAAAGCCATTGGATGTGGTACATCTTCCCGCAGATCGCGGGGCTCGGGCGCAGTGCCACGGCGCAATTCTATGCCATCGCCGATGCGGGGGAAGCGCGGGCCTATCTGGCGCATCCGCTGCTCGGGGAGCGCCTGCATCAGGCTGTTGCCGCCGCGATCGACGCGCCCGGCTCGGTCGAGGCGATTTTCGGCGGAATCGACGCGATGAAGCTGCGCTCCTCGCTGACCCTGTTCGCCGCCGTCGCGGACGATCCCGAACCCTTTCGCCGGGGTCTGGAGCGTTTCTTCGACGGGCAGGACGATCCCGCGACGCTGGCAAGGCTCGACCAACCCGAACGGTGACGGTCGAGCCTCCACCCGGTTTACTTAATCGTGACGGGGCCGGGGCCGGTGACGCTGGCCGACTGGTCGGCGGTCAGCACGATCGTCCATTGGGTGGTGCCGTCGCACACTGCGTTCCAGGTCGGGTTGCCGTTGGTGGCGGCGGCTTCCTTCATCGCGGTGACCGACTGGCAGCTGGCGCCGCTCGGCCCCGCATCGCGGATTGCGCGGAACAGGACGCCGCGACGCTGGCCCTCGGGCAGCGCGCGGATCTTGGCGCCCAGCGTGTCCGCGCTCATCTCCGTGCCGTTGGAGGTCGCCGCCGCGGCGCTGTTATTCGCCGTCTCGGTCTTCGAGCCACATGCCGCCAGCGGCAGCGCGGCGGCCATCACGGCCATCACGGCCAGGAGAATCGTGGAACGCTGCATGGTCCAGGTCCTTTCCTATCTGGCGGCCGCGGGAGGGCGACCGTATCGCCTGCATAACGATCATCCGTGACGCCGGTTGCGCGCATTCGTCACGAACGGCAAGACAAAGTGATGAGCGATGTTCGATTGCACGAAAGCTGGCTGTCGGTGCTGCAGCCCGAGTTCGACGAGCCCTATATGAAGGCGCTGAAGACCTTCCTGGCCGAGGAGCGCACCGGCGGCCAGCGTGTCTTCCCCCGCCCGTCCGAGTGGTTCCGCGCGCTCGACCTGACGCCGCTCGACCAGGTGCGCGTCGTCATCCTGGGGCAGGACCCCTATCATGGCGAGGGGCAGGCGCATGGCCTGGCCTTCTCGGTCCAACCCGGCGTCCGCCCGCCGCCCAGCCTGGTCAATATCTACAAGGAGATGGCGACCGATCTGGGCATCGCGCCGCCCGGCCATGGCCTGCTCGACCATTGGGCGCGGCAGGGGGTGTTGCTGCTCAACTCGGTGCTGACCGTGCGCATGGGACAGGCCGCCTCGCATCAGGGACGCGGGTGGGAGCGGTTCACCGACGCCGTGATCCGCGCCGTCGCCGCCAAGCCCGAGCCGGTCGTTTTCATCCTGTGGGGCGCCTATGCCCAGAAAAAGGCCGGGTTCGTGCGCGAGATGGGCGCGGGGCGCCACTGCGTCCTGACCTCGGTCCACCCCTCGCCCTTGTCGGCGCGGGGCGGGTTCTTCGGATCGAAGCCCTTTTCCAAGGCCAATGCGTTTTTGGTCCAGCATGGCCGGGAGCCGATCGACTGGGCACTGCCGCCGCTATCCTGACTCCTCTGTTCCGATGGGGGCGCACCATCTGTAATCGCACTGGCATCATTTGGCGCAAGCGAGCATAGCGCGCACCATTCCACCGATCAGGACAAGGATTTCGGGCGATGGCCGACGATGAATATGTGTATGACGAAGCGACCGGCGAATGGATCAGCGCGGCCGACGCCGCCGCCAAGGCCGGTGGGGCCAGCGACGACGATGCGGTCGTGGTGCGCGACTCGGTCGGCAATGTGCTGAGCGACGGCGATCAGGTGACGCTGATCAAGGACCTGACCGTCAAGGGCGCGGGCCAGACGCTGAAGCGCGGCACCCTCATCAAGTCGATCCGCCTGACCGGCGACGCGCAGGAAATCGACTGCAAGTTCGACGGGATCAAGGGGTTGGTCCTGCGCGCGGAGTTCGTACGAAAGCGGTGAAAGCGGGAGCGAACAAATGCTCCCACATTATCATGTACGTGGAGCGTACGCTTCTGGTGCGTATATTTTCCCAAGAACTTTTTTTCTTTTCTCAGGCAGATACTTAAGGAGTCTGAAGTGCACTATTAACTCAGATAAATCTTTTGAATGCCTCGAAGTGCCATTGAAAGCCAACAGGCCTATTTCAAAGCTAGTCATCTGCGACCTAATTATATTGGCATAATATGCCTTTTGCTCGTCGCTCAATATTTTATCGTTTTTTATCTTATACAAAGAGGTATATATTATTCTAAAATAGGGTGAGAAACAAAATTCAAATCTGCCGTGGATATAGTTATCATAAACCCCCGCGATAATTTTCTCGCGAATGGAGGGCTTCCCATGATGCAGCTTAAAGACCCAATGCTTAGCTTCATAATAGGCCGCCTCAATGGCATCGTGGCCAAAGACCTTTCCCACAAAGACGTATTCAGATTGTGTCTTTAAAAAAGCATCCGTCTGCTCATAAACTAATTCACCTCGCAAACTTCGCATAAGATCCAAAAGCTTGAAAAAATTTTCTTCGAAGCGAGACAGGTGCTGATCTCTCTTTTGATCCTCGATTGAGAGATATTGCAAATATAATGTCGCAGCTACGGCACTAGCCCCGATTGCACCTACTAATGCGTTAAAACCGCCAAAGGAATCTCCCCATGCACCAGCCGCTGTTGTCCCAGCTGGTACACCCTCATCAGACGGACCTATTGCACCGCCCCATACCGCCCAAAAGTGGGATGTAGCGCCCCACAGCATCCACACCACAACGACGCCAAAAATCAAAAATATGAAGATTAAAGGCAAACGGATTTTTGCCTTTAATCTAGAAAAAAGCGCTGTGCTAATCTTACCATCCATTATATGTGCTCCATTGAAACAATGGAGCACTATTTAATAAAAATTTATGCCCATTAAATCGTAAATTTTAAAAATTCGCCGGAAGGTAAACCTCCCCGCCCTTCTCGCGGAACTTCTCGCTCATTGCCTGCATCCCCGCCTCGGCGTCCTCGGCCGCGACGAAGGTTTCGACCGGGGCATTCTGCTTCGCCGCAAATTCCCGAACCTCCTGCGTGATCTTCATCGAGCAGAATTTCGGGCCGCACATCGAACAGAAATGCGCGGTCTTGGCGCCCTCGGCGGGCAGCGTCTGGTCGTGGTAGGATTCTGCCGTGTCGGGGTCGAGCGACAGGTTGAACTGGTCGCGCCAGCGGAACTCGAAGCGGGCGCGTGACAGCGCGTCGTCGCGCATCTTGGCCGCCGGGTGGCCCTTGGCGAGGTCGGCGGCGTGGGCGGCCAGCTTGTAGGTCACCACGCCGACCTTCACGTCGTCGCGGTCGGGTAGGCCCAGATGCTCCTTGGGCGTGACGTAGCAGAGCATAGCCGTGCCGTACCAGCCGATCATCGCCGCGCCGATGCCGCTGGTGATATGGTCGTAGCCCGGCGCGATGTCCGTCGTTAACGGCCCGAGCGTGTAGAAGGGCGCCTCGCCGCACGCCTCCAGCTGCTTGTCCATATTCTGCTTGATCTTGTGCATCGGCACATGGCCCGGCCCTTCGATCATCACCTGCACGTCCTGCGCCCAGGCGCGCTTGGTCAGCTCGCCCAGCGTGTAGAGCTCGGCGAACTGCGCCTCGTCATTGGCGTCGGCGATCGCGCCGGGGCGCAGGCCGTCGCCCAGCGAATAGGCGATGTCATACGCCTTCATGATCTCGGTGATCTCGTCGAAGCGTTCGTAGAGGAACGACTCCTTGTGATGCGCCAAGCACCACTTCGCCATGATCGAGCCGCCACGCGACACGATGCCGGTCACGCGCTTGGCGGTCAGCGGGATATAGGGCAGGCGCACGCCCGCATGGATGGTGAAATAGTCCACGCCCTGCTCGGCTTGTTCGATCAGCGTGTCGCGGAAAATCTCCCAGGTCAGCTCCTCGGCGATGCCGCCGACCTTTTCCAGCGCCTGATAGATGGGGACCGTGCCGATCGGCACCGGCGAATTGCGGATGATCCACTCGCGCGTGTCGTGGATGTTGCGGCCCGTCGACAGGTCCATCACCGTATCGGCGCCCCAGCGGATCGACCAGACCAGCTTGTCGACCTCGGACGCGACATTGGAGGCGACCGCCGAATTGCCGATATTGGCGTTGATCTTGACCAGGAAATTGCGGCCGATCGCCATCGGCTCGGATTCAGGGTGGTTGATGTTGTTGGGGATGATCGCCCGGCCGCGCGCCACTTCGTCGCGGACGAATTCGGGGGTCACGTAATCGGGGATCGAAGCGCCGAAGCTCTCGCCGTCACGGACATATTCGCGCAGCATCTCGCGGCCCAAATTCTCGCGGGTCGCGACATATTCCATTTCGGGCGTGATGATGCCGGCCCTCGCATAGTGCATCTGGCTGACGTTCATGCCGGGCTTGGCGCGCAAGGGGCGGTTCAGCCCGGTGCGCGGGAATTGCGGCACGCCGCCCGAACGGTCGGGGCCGAGCTGGCCGTTATCCTCGGGGCGGATCTCGCGGCCGTCATAGGCCTCGACATCGCCGCGCCCCTCGATCCAGTTCCGGCGGATCTGCGGCAGTCCCGCCATGATGTCGATGCGCGCGGTGGGATCGGTATAGGGGCCGCTGGTGTCGTACACGCGCAGCGGCGGCTCGCCCGAAGACGGATCGAGATGGATTTCGCGCATCGCGACGTTCAGCGGGCCGACGTGAATCTTCGTCGAGCCACGGATCGGGCCGGTGGTCACGCCAATTTCGGCCTTTGCGGGGATATCTGCCATAGTCGTCCACTCCATGCGGAGGAAACGGACCATGAGAGATGGGGCCGCTCCCTCCCTACGCCGGTGTCAGCCGGATCAGGTTCAGCGGGTCGGGGGCTCTTGCCCCCCTCTCAAGCGCAGGCCAGCGCTCCCCCGGGGATGGACCCTGCATAAGCGGTTTCGCGGCGAAGCAGAAGGGGTTTCGCGCAGGCGACGCGACCACAAAAAAGGCCCCGACCGGCCAGGGGACTAGCGACCGATCGGGGCCAAGGACCCTTGGGAGGGAGAGGGTTATCCGCTGGCGGCGCTGGTGCGGACGTTGCCGTTCAGGCCGCCGGGGAAGAAGCCGCCGCCGGTCACCGCCGCCTTGTTGAGATAGACGACGTTCAGCACCTGGCCCGGCGTGCGGACAAAGGCGATGGCGTTGCTGTCGGCGGGGACGATATTGGCCACCTGCGTCCCGTTGACGGTCGCCACGATGCCCTGGTCGAGATCGGTCGACCCGTCCAGGCTGTCGCGGGCGTCCGAGATCTTGCCCGCATTGGTGATGAGCGCCGCGTTGCTCAGCCCCTTGCGGTACAAGGTCGTGCGGACCAGACCGGCATGATAGGCCTCGGCCGCGTGGATGCCCGCCGCCGCCTCGATATAGGTCTTGTTGGTCAGCAGGGTGACGCCGCCCATATAGGCAGTGACGCCGACATCCTCGAACAGGAATGCGCCCAGCAGGAAATTCTCGTCCGAGGCATAAGGGTCGAAGGTCGATCCGCTGGCAATCACGCCCGCCGCGACCGCCGCCGCCGTGAACGCGCCGCTGGCGTCGCCCGACAGGTTGATCGAAGGCTGTGCCACCGCCGCACTGCCCAGCGCGGTGCGCAGGAAGTTGACATGGGCGATCTCATCATAGGCGATCTCGCGCGCATATTGCGCGACGATCGGGTCCTGGAACTGGACCTGACGCGGCTGGCCCGCGCCATTGGTGGCGCTGGTGTTGATCGCGACCGTGCCCTGCGTGCCCGTGCCGCCCAGCGACGACGTCGGCAGGCCGGTGCCGAACGCGGCATAGCTGTAGAATTGCGCTTCCAGATATTCGAGCTGGAGCGCGAAGTTCAGCACGTCGGCGTCGGTCACCGAGCCCGTCGGCGTGGTGGTGGGCGTCGGGGTGGGCACGACGATGACGTTGTCGCCGTCTCCGTTACAGGCGCCCAGCATCGCCAGGCCGCCGACCGCGCCGGCCCCGGCGGCCATGCGCATGAAACTGCGACGATCGGATCGGCGCTTGGCGGCGGCTTCTTCGATGACGTCGAGAATGAAGCGTTCTTCGCTCATAATGCAAATCCTCTCCAAAGGAGGAAAAAGGGGATCAGTTCGCCACGCTGGCGCGCAGGTTGCCGTTGACGCCGGCGGGGAAGAACCCGCCCAGCGTGGCGGCCGCCTTGTTCAGGTACACGATGTTGAGCACCTGGCCGGGCGAGCGACTGAACGCGATGCCGTTCGTATCAAGCGGCACGATGTTGGACACCAGCTGGCCGTTGATCGTGGACCGAGCGATCCCCTGGTCGAGGTCGGTCGAGCCGTCCAGGCTGTCGCGCGCGTCCGAAATCTGGCCCGCAGCGGTAATTAGCGACGGCTGCGGGTTGGTCGGATCATAACCGCGTGCATAGAGCGTCGTGCGAACGATCGCGGCGTGATAGGCCTCGACCGCCAGGATGCCCGCTGCCGCCTGGAGGAAGGTCTTGTTGCTGATGAGCGGCGAGGCGCCCTTGTAAGCGGTGACGCCGACATCCTCGAAGATATAGGCGCCCAGCAGGAAAGCGGTGGGCGAGCTATAGGGGTTGAAGGTACCGCTGGTGATGACGCCCGCCGCCAGGGCCGCCGCCGTGAACGGGCCATTGGCGTCGCCCGAGATGTTGATGGCCGGTTGCGCAACCGCCGCGCTGCCCAGCGCGGTGCGCAGGAAAGCAACGTGCGCCGCCTCGTCCGCCGCGATCTCGCGAGCATATTGGCCGACAATGGCGTCGTCGGCGCTGCCGGTCGCGAAATTGACCTGCTGGCCGCCGGTCACGGCGCCTTGCGTGCCGGTGCCGGTCAGCTGGTTGGCGGCCAGCCCCGTGCCGTTGGCGGCATAGGCATAGAACTGCGCCTCGAGATATTCGAGGTTCAGCGCAAAATTCAGAATGTCGGTGTCGGTGACCGTCGACTGGGCTCCGGCCTTGCCCGCCAGCGAGAAGGCGGTCACACCCGCCGCCGCAGCACCCATCGCCGTCTTGAAGAATTCGCGCCGCAGGTTGCGGCGCTCGACCCGCGCGTCGAACGCGTCGAGCAGTTGTGCGCTTTCCGTCATCATGCTCCTCCCGATCAGGAACCTGCGAAGAGTTCTTCTGTTATAGCGAAACGATCAGAAGTACTTTTCGCGGGGGCCGAGCCGATGGCTTCGTGTTCAAGCGAAGCCTTTGCCAAACCGGATCGACAACGCCACGCCCCCGCAAAAAGACGCATCAATTTAACAAAAATTACGTTTAGATCCCTGAATCGCGCCGAAACGGTCAGGGGGCAAGGCGAGCCGATTGCGCTTCGGCCAGATACACCGCGAACAATTCGTCCGGATCGCTCCACTGGGCGATCGGCGTCCAGCCGCCTGCGCGCAGCAGGATCTTGGCGTCACGGGGGCCATATTTGTGGCTGTTCTCGGTATGGATGGTCTCACCCGACGCCATGGCGAAGGGGCGCCCCTCGATGGTGAAGTCGACATCGCGCTCCGCCGCCAGGTGCATCTCGATCCGCGAGCGGTCGTCGTTCCAGATCGCGCGGTGGCGGAACGCGTCGACCGGGATGGTGCCGTCCAGCTCGCGATTGATCCGGTCGAGCAGGTTGCGGTTGAACGCCGCCGTCACGCCCTGCGCATCGTCATAGGCGGGAACCAGGATTTCGCTGGGCTTGGTGCGGTCCATGCCGATCAGCAGCATCGCCCCCTCGCCCAGCGAGCCGCGCATCGCACGCAGCAGGTCGGTCGCCATGGCGGGCGTCATGTTGCCGATGGTCGAGCCGGGGAAGAAGCCCAGCTTGGGCGCGTCCGCCACCATCGCGGGCAGCGTCAGCGGGCGCATGAAATCGCCCTCCAGCGGATGGATGGGCAGGTCCGGGAACGCCTGTTGCAGGCCGCGCGCCGATTCCCGCAGGAAGTCGCCCGAAATGTCGATCGGCACATAGGCCGACGGCTCGACGCAGCGCAACAGCACCGGCGTCTTGGTCGACGAGCCCGAACCGAACTCGACGACCGCACGGCCCCGGCCGACATGCGCGACCAGATCGGGGCACATGGTCTTCAGGATCGCGGTCTCGGCGCGGGTCGGATAATATTCGGGCAGATCCGTGATCGCCTCGAACAGCTCGGACCCGCGACGGTCGTAGAACCAGCGCGCGGGGATGGCGCGCGGACGACGCTCCAGCCCGGCGAGGACGTCGGCGCGAAAGGCAGGGTCGGCGAGCGACATCTGGCCGTCCTCAATCTCGGGCTTCAGCATGATTACAGGTCCTTTGCCAGGCGGACGCCGGTGAATTGCCAGCGCTGATGAGGGTAGAAGAAGTTGCGGTAGCAGGCGCGGGCATGGCCGCGGGGTGTCGCGCAGCTGCCGCCGCGCAGGACGAACTGCCCGTTCATGAACTTGCCATTATATTCGCCGACCGCGCCCTCGACGGGGTGGAAGCCGGGATAGGGGCGATAGGCGCTGCCGGTCCATTCCCAGACATCGCCGAAAAAGGCCGGGCCGCCCGAGGATGGACGCGGTTCGATCGCACCGGCGCGGTCCAGCTGGTTGCCTCCCGATGCGTCATGCGACGCGGCCGCCGCTTCCCACTCGAACTCGGTCGGCAAGCGTGCGCCCGCCCAGGTGGCGAAGGCGTCCGCCTCGTAGAAGCTGACATGCGTGACCGGCGCGGCGGGGTCGATCGCGCGACGTCCGTCAAGCCCGAACCGGGTCCAGCCGCCGTCGCGCTGTTCCCAATAGAGTGGTGCTGCGATGCCCTCGCCCTTCACCCAGGCCCAGCCGTCCGACAGCCAGAGCCGTGCATCATGATAGCCGCCATCGTCGATGAATTGCATCCATTCGGCGTTGGTGACGGTGCGGTCGGCGATGGCATGGCCCTGCAGCAGCGCCTGATGACGCGGCCCTTCGCAGTCGAAGGCAAAACCCCGTCCGTCATGCCCCACGTCGACGATCCCGGCCCGCCCCTCGATCCAGCCGATCGGGGCGGGCATCGCGACCGGCGCCTTGGGCTCGGGCGCGTACAGCGCGGGTTCGAGCGGGTTTTCGGAGAACAGGTGCAGGATGTCGGTGACGAACAGCTCCTGATGCTGTTCCTCGTGGTGACAGCCCAATGCGACCAGCTCCAGCGCCGCCGCGGGCACATCGGGCAGTGCCGCCAGCAGCGCGGCATCGACGTGCGCGCGGTAGGCCCGCACCTCGTCCAGAGTCGGGCGGGTAATCATGCCCCGGCGGTGGCGCGCATGCCGCTTTCCCTCCGCCTCGTAATAGCTGTTGAACAGGAACGGAAAGCGCGGGTCGTGCAAGCCGTAACCCGGCACATGATCGCGCAGCACGAAGGTTTCGAAGAACCAGGTCGTATGCGCCATGTGCCATTTGGCGGGCGAGGCGTCCGGCATCGACTGGACGGTCGCATCGGCGTCTGACAGCGGCTCGGCCAGCGCCAGGGTCAGGCCACGTACTGCGGCATAGCGCGACGCGAGATCGCCAGCGGGTTTTGGGGCAGACTTCGAGGCCGCCGCGGAGGACGGGACGAGGGTCGACATTGGGCGCTCCCCGGGATTGCGGGAAACGCGGTCGGCCCTTTACCGTACCATGCGCGCCCCTCCTGGAACCCAAAGAACGTCCGATGCGCCGTTTTTGTTCATCGTGCGTGCCGCAACAAAAAGCCAATCGGACAAACGGTTGAGGTAGGCGAGCGCGGGCGGGTTGATCGCCTCCTGCCCGGCCAGCGCGACGGTCGCGCGCTCGGCCCGCCGGGCGATGGCACGCGCCAGATGCAGATGCGCCGACGCCGCACTGCCGCCGGGCAGGATGAAGCTGGTCAGCGGCGACAGCGATGCGTTCATCGCGTCGATCTCCGCCTCCAGCCGCGCGACCTGTTCGGGGACGATGCGCAGCGCGCCTTCGATCTCTCCGGGGGTCGCGAGATCGGCACCCAGGTCGAACAGGTCGTTCTGGATCATCGTCAGCCGCTCGACCAGCGGCCCCTCGACCGACAATAGCGCCACGCCGATCGCGCTGTTCGCCTCGTCCACCTCGCCGATCGCGATCATGCGCGGCTCGGCCTTGGAGCGGCGCGATCCGTCGACCAGCCCGGTCGTGCCCTCGTCGCCGGTGCGGGTGTAGATTTTCGTCAGCTTGACCAAGGGATCAGGTCCGCCCCGCCATGAACAGCAACAGCACGACGACGGTGATCGCCAGCGCCTGGAAGAAGATGCGCTGCTGCATCATCCGGTTGGATTTCAGCTGCGACGCGGTCGGCCCCTCGCCCTTCGCCTCCGCCGTGGCTTCCTGAAGGAAGGTGATGATGCCGCGCACCAGCGCGACGACGGTGGCGAGCATCGCCGCGATCAGCAGGATGACGAGAAACGTGGTCATGCCCGGAGCTTACGCCTCTGCCAGCCGAAATCCAGCGGGAAGGATATTGCGGCGCAGCGCATCGGCCAGCGCGCGGCCGTCCTCCCCCGCGTCGCGCATCGCCGCCAGCGCGGGCGCGCCGTGCCGCTTGGCCAGACGCTGCCCGTCCGCATCGACGATCAGCGGGTGGTGATGGTAAAGCGGCGTCGGCAGGCCGAGCAGCGCTTGCAACAGCCGGTGGACGTGGGTGGCGTCGAACAGGTCGACGCCGCGAACCACGTCGGTCACGCCCTGCGCGGCATCGTCGACCGTCACCGCCAGATGATAGCTGGCGGGCGCATCCTTGCGCGCCAGAATGACGTCGTCATGGGACAGCGGATCGGCAACGACCAATCCCGCATATTCGTCCTGCCAGGTCAGCGGCCCGGCCCGCTCCACCGCCCGCGCCATGTCCAGCCGCCAGCTATGCGGCTCGCCCATTCGTGCGGCACGGGTTTCGTCCGACAGATGGCGACACGTCCCCGGATAAAGCGGCGTCGCTCCATGCGGCGCGGACAGGCTGGCGGCGATCTCGGCACGGGTGCAGAAACATGGATAGAGCAGGTCGGTCAGCCGCGCCTGCGCCGCCGCGTACAGGTCCAGCCGCTCGGACTGGAAGGACAGCGCGTCCCATTCCAGCCCCAGCCATTCCAGGTCGAGAAGGATGGCATCGACATGCTCGGGCCGACTGCGGGTGCCGTCGATATCCTCGATCCGCAGCAGGAAGCGCCCGCCGCCCGCCCGCGCCAGATCGTGCGCACGCACCGCCGACAGCGCATGGCCCAGATGCAGCCGCCCGGTCGGGCTGGGCGCGAAACGCGTAGTGCGCGGCGCTCCGTTCATCGCCCACCCCCTTGACCGCGATTCCAATCCCATGCTGTCATAGCCATGTCACGCGCCTGCGCGAAGAGCGTCGGCGTACATCGATGGGAGGAGCTGTGTTTCATCCCGACTTGATCCGACACCCGGACAGTTGTCCGGCGCTTGTACTGAATGCGGACTATACGCCGCTGTCCTATTATCCGCTGTCGGTCTGGCCCTGGCAGACCGCGGTGAAGGCCGTGTTCCTCGACCGGGTGGATATCGTCGCCCATTATGAGCGCGAGGTGCGCAGCCCGACCGCCAAGGTCAAGCTGCCCTCGGTCATCGCACTGAAGCAATTCGTGAAGCCGTCGCAATTCCCGGCCTTCACCCGCTTCAACCTGTTCCTGCGCGACCGTTTTTCCTGCCAATATTGCGGATCGCACCGCGACCTGACCTTCGACCATGTCATCCCGCGCGCGCAAGGCGGCCGGACCACCTGGGAAAATGTCGTCACCGCCTGTGCACCCTGCAACCTGAAGAAGGGCGGACGCACGCCCCGCCAGGCCGCGATGCCGCTGCATATCGAGCCGATCCGCCCGACAAACTGGCATTTACAGGAACATGGGCGCAGCTTCCCGCCCAATTATCTGCATGAAACATGGCACGACTGGCTCTATTGGGACGTTGAGCTGGAAGCGTAACGAAGCCGGGAGTGTCGAATGCGTGGATGGGCAAGGGGCCTGACGAGCCTGGGACTGATGGCACTGGCCGCCACTACCGCGGCTTGTGGCAAGAAGGCGGAAAACCGCGCCGAGGCCGACCGCGCCGCCGCCAAGGCGGGCTTCGTGCCGCCCTCGGTCACCAGCCGCATCGACTTCGGCAGCATGATGGCGCGCCGCTTCCGCGAACTGGACCGTGACGGCAACGACATCATCACCGCCGACGAAATGCCCACGACCAATTCGCGCCTGTGGGAACTGGACCGCAACAAGGACGGCGAGATCACCGAGAGCGAGTTCTTCGAGGGGATGCTCGCCCGGTTCGACCGCATGGACCTGAACCGCGACGGCACCGTGACGTCGGAGGAACGCGAAGCCTCGCGCACCGAACGCCCCGCGGCGCCGACCAACCCGGTCGCGACGGGCGCGGGTGCGACCCCGCCGGGGAATGCGAACTGAGGCAATCGTACCCCCGTCAGCGTCAGGGCCGTTGCTTCGGCCCTCGGAGCCGCGCAAAACGATGACTACGGCATAGCGTCGACGGAGCGGGGGACCATGAAAGCAATCATGTTGGGGGCGAGCCTCATCGCTCTGGCATCGTCCCCAATAGGAGCGCGCCAGCCTGCCTCCTCCCGGATCGCGCAGGTCGAACATGGGCTGACATCCGCTGTCATCCTTGCCGACGCGCCGGTGCCGCGCCGCACGATCGCCGCCGAAATGGCGCGACTTCATATTCCGGGGGCCAGCGTCGCCGTGCTGCACGACGGGGCGATCGCCTGGGCCAAGGGTTATGGCGTCACGCGCGCGAAGGGGGTGCCGGTCACGCCCGACACGCTGTTCCAAGCCGGATCGATCAGCAAGCCGGTGACGGCGCTCGCCGCGTTACGACTGGTCGAGCAGCATCGACTGATGCTGGACGCCGACGTCAACGATCGGCTCAAGGCGTGGAAACTGCCCGTGCCGCCGGGGCAGCACGTCACGCTGCGGCAATTGCTCGGCCATGTCGCGGGAACGACGGTGCATGGCTTTCCCGGCTATGCGGCGGGGCAACCCGTACCCGATATCGACGCGGTACTGGCCGGGCGCCCACCCGCCAATACCAAGCCGGTCGTGGTCGACACGCCGCCGGGCAGGGTCTGGCGCTACTCGGGCGGCGGCTACACCGTTGTCCAGAAGCTGATCGAGGATGTCACGGGGCGCTCCTTCGCCGCCGTGCTGCGCGACGAAGTGCTCCAGCCTGCGGGCATGACCGACAGCAGTTTTGCCCAGCCTCTGCCCGCGACGCGGCGCGACTGGGTGGCTTGGCCGCATGACGGCACCGGAAAGCCCGTCGAGGGTGGTCCGCACACCTATCCCGAACTGGCAGCGGCCGGTCTGTGGAGCACGCCGAGCGATCTTCTGCGCTATGCCATCGCGGTTCGCAACAGCGCGCGGGGGATGACGGGCACCCTGCTCGCGCCATCGACTGCGACGGCCATGCTGACACCCGGCAAAGGCGATTATGGCCTGGGGCTGGAGGTTCACGGCCCGGCGTCGGATCGCCGCTTCTCGCATGGTGGCAGCAATGCGGGGTATGAGAATTTCCTGGTCGCCTATACCGGCTCCGGTGACGGCGTCGCCGTCATGACCAATGGCGCGCAGGGTAATGAGCTGGCCATGGAGATCACCCGCAGCGTCGCCGCCGCCTATGGCTGGCCCGACTATCGCAGCATCACCCGCCGGAGCGCGCCGATCGACGTTGCGACGCGCAAACGCCTGACAGGCACCTACACCGTGCCCGGCCTGGGGTCCTTCTCGATCTTGGCGCAAGGAACGGGGCTGGCGCTGTCGCTCAAGGAAGGCGCGAGCGAACCACTCTATGCCTCGACGGGGAACAGCTATTTCATCCTGTCGTCGGATCTTGTCCTTCATCTGGACCGGAATGGTCCAGACGTTCGGGGGCGTATCGTCACCGGCCCGTTCGACGTACCGTTTCAAAAAGACGCGAGCACCGCGCCCTGACGCAACTTCCTGCGTAGATCGCAATACGATATTATACCAAAATTACCAGCTTCATTCGGTTGACGTGCCTCCTATTGCGTTGCAGCAATGGCGGCCATGACGACCTTGCCTCCTATCGCCAACAATGCCGACATCCGCTTTCTGGGCGCACAGCTCGGCGATGTGATACGCCGCTATGGCGGCGACGCGCTGTTCGAGGCGACCGAGGCCATTCGCCGCGCCTCGGTCGATCGCTATCGCGGGCTGGGCGAGGACGGGTCGGTCGACCTTCAGCTCGAACGCCTCGCGCTGGACGAGACGCTGGATTTCGTGCGCGGCTTCATGCTGTTCTCGATGCTCGCCAATCTGGCCGAGGACCGGCAGGGCATCGCGCGCGAGCCCGCCGCCGATATCGCCGATGTGCTGGAGACGCTGGCCGGACAGGGCATTGACCGGGACGCCGCGATGGAACTGCTCGCGCAGGCGCTGGTCGTCCCCGTGCTGACCGCGCACCCGACCGAGGTACGGCGCAAGAGCATGATCGACCACCGCAATCGCATTGCCGAACTGCTGGCGATGCGGGACGCGGGCCGCACCGTCACACCCGACGGCGACGATGTCGAGGCGGCGATCGGTCGCCAGATCGCACTCCTCTGGCAGACGCGCGTGCTGCGCCGTGAGCGGCTGTACGTTACCGACGAGGTGGAGACGGCGCTGTCCTATTTGCGCGACGTGTTCCTGCCGGTGCTGCCCGCGCTCTACCAGCGCTGGGACAAGGCGTTCGGCACGCGCGTGCCCGCTTTCCTGCGTCCCGGTTCGTGGATCGGCGGCGACCGCGACGGCAATCCCTTCGTTACCGCCGAGTCGCTGACCACCGCGCTCGCGCAAGCGGCGGACGCGGTGTTGACCCATTATTGCGAGGGCGTCCACGGGCTGGGCGCCGAGCTGTCCATCTCGACCGGCCATGCCCAGGTGGACGAGGCGGTGCTGGCGCTGGCCGATGCCAGCGGCGACGAGGCGCTCAGCCGCTCGGACGAGCCCTATCGCCGTGCCCTGTCGGGCATCTATGCGCGCCTCTCCGCCACTCACCAAAAGCTCACGGGCAAGACCCCGCCCCGCCCCGGCCGCCTGACCGGCGAGCCCTATCCCGATCCTAAGGCCCTACGCACCGATCTGGTTGCGATCGCGCGCGGGCTGGCGGCGCAGGGCGACGGTGCGCTGGCCGGCGGCGGCGCGCTCGGGCGGCTGATCCGCGCGGTCGAGACCTTCGGCTTCCATCTCGCCACGCTCGACCTGCGGCAGAATTCGGCGGTGCATGAGCGCGTCGTCGCCGAACTGCTGAAGGTCGCAGGGGTCGAGCCGGACTATCTGGCGCTGGACGAGGAGGCGCGCGTGGCGCTGCTTCGCCGCGAGCTGGCCAATGCCCGGCCGCTGTTCAGCCACTATGCCGACTATTCGGACGAGACCCGATCCGAGCTCGCCATCGTCCAGGCCGCCGCCGATGCGCATGCCAAATATGGCCCGAAGTGCATCACCAATTACATCGTCTCGATGGGCAAGTCGGTGTCCGACCTGCTCGAAATCAACCTGATGCTGAAGGAATTCGGCCTCTACCGCCCCGGCGAGCCCGCCACCGCCGCGATCATGGCGGTGCCCTTGTTCGAGACGATCGAGGATCTCGAGGCAGGCCCCGAGATCATGCGCGCCTATTTCGCGCTGCCCGAGATCGCCGCCATCGTCCGCGCTCGGGGGCATCAGGAGGTGATGATCGGCTATTCGGACTCGAACAAGGACGGTGGGTACCTGACCTCCACCTGGTCGCTGTCCAAGGCGTCGAGCGCCTTCCGCCCGGTCTTCGAGGAAGCGGGCGTCCGGATGCAGCTGTTCCACGGCCGTGGCGGTGCGGTCGGGCGCGGCGGCGGCAGCGCCTTTGCCGCGATCCGCGCCCAGCCGCACGGCACGGTGCAGGGCCGCATCCGCATCACCGAACAGGGCGAGGTGATCGCGGGCAAATATGGAACCCGCGACTCGGCGCTGACCAACCTCGAAGCGATGGCCTCCGCCACCTTGCTTGCCAGCCTGGAGCCGGATCGGCTGTCGGCGGCGGACACCGCGCGCTTTACCGCCGCGATGGAGCAGCTGTCGGCCACCGCCTTCACCACCTATCGCGATCTGGTCTACGGCACCGAGGGTTTCCGCACCTTCTTCCGCCAGATGACGCCGATCGCGGAGATTGCGGGCCTGAAGATCGGCAGCCGCCCGGCCAGTCGCAAGAAGTCCGACGCGATCGAGGATCTGCGCGCCATTCCCTGGGTGTTCAGCTGGGCACAGGCGCGCGTCATGCTGCCCGGCTGGTTCGGCGTCGGCACCGCCATCGCACAATTCGAGGACAAGGCGCTGCTCGCCGAGATGGCGAAGGAATGGCCGTTCTTCGCCGCCACCCTGGCCAATATGGAGATGGTGCTCGCCAAGTCCGACATCGGCATCGCGCGGCGCTATGCCGGGCTGGTCGAAGATGCGGGGATGCGCGACGCGATCTTCGGGCGCATCCATGACGGCTGGCACCGCGCGCGCGACGGACTGCTGACCGTGACCGGGCAGACGCGGCTGCTGTCCGACAATCCCGCGCTGGAGGCGTCGATCCGCCTGCGCCTGCCCTATATCGAGCCGCTCAACCTGCTCCAGATCGAGCTGATGAAGCGCCACCGCGCAGGCGAGGACGATCCGCGCATCGGCGAGGGCATCCTCCTCTCGATCAACGGCATCGCCACGGCGCTTCGGAACAGCGGGTAAGATGGCCGACGTCGTCGTTCACTACGAAGGCGGGCTGCGCTGCCATGTGACGCATCCCGGTAACGGCGCGGTGCTGGTCCTGGATGCCTCGCAGGAACTGGGCGGGCGCGGTGAGAATTTCTCGCCCAGCGACCTGTTATCGGTGTCGCTGGGCGGCTGCGTGCTGAGCATCATGGCGATGGCGGGGCGCGTCGCCGGGCTGGAGCTGGCGGGCGCGACGGCGACCGTGGCCAAGGAGATGGGCCACGCCCCGCGCCGGATCACGACACTGGCCGTGACGGTGCGGGTGCCGGGGCGGTACGATACCGCGCAACGCAAAAGGCTGGAAGCAGCGGCGGCGGCCTGCCCGGTTCATGCCGTGCTGGGCATCGACGCGCCGATCACGATCGTGTGGGACGAAGACTGACGCTGTTCCATTCCTCCCCTGCAAGGGGAGGGGGACCATGCGCAGCATGGTGGAGGGGTGTCACCGCCTGCCGTGACACCCCTCCGTCAGTCCTTCGGACTGCCACCTCCCCTTACAGGGGAGGAATGGATTTTACGGCCTCTTGTCCCGCGCCTCCTCCGCCGTGAACCCCTCGACCATCGCGCGGAAGGTCGCCTCGGCCACGTCGGGGCTTACCCCCGCCAGCGTCGCCTTGGCCCGGATTCGCGTCAGAATCTGGCGGATGCGTGCCTCGTCCCGCACGGTCGCGGCGGAGGTCTTGAACCGTCCCGCCTGCGCGACATAGCGCGACCGCTCGGCCATCAGGCGCAGAATCTGGTCGTCGATTCGGTCGATGTTGGTACGAACCTCGCCCAGCGTTCGGCAGCAAGGCGTAGTTTGCTCCTGCGCGGAAAGGGGCGTGGGCAGCAGGACGGCGAGAAGCGTGGTGCAGGCGAGCAGACGCATCAGAGCATCTCCGGCATAGGGCAGATATCTGGACCGATACGGCCACATTTTTGACCCGGCCAGTGACATCGCCGTCACGCTCGGGGAGTGATCCGATTCCTCCCCTGCAAGGGGAGGGGGACCAGCGAAGCTGGTGGAGGGGTGTCACTCCTATCGAGAGCGGGACACCCCTCCGTCAGGCCTGTGGCCTGCCACCTCCCCTTCCAGGGGAGGAGTGGGTTGGACGATCGGCCTACCCCGCCCGGTTGCGCTCGGCCTGTTCCATGAACGCCGCCATCGCACGGTCCCCCGGCACATCCGACGCAGCCAGTCCGGCGATCACGCCGCGCCGGTTGGGCTCGGGATGGTGCTGAGCGATCTTCCATACGCCCTCCAGCCGCGTGACATGGAGGATCAGGCCGACGATGCCGCGCTGCAGCCCCGCGATAAAGTCCGCAGGCGCATCGTCCATCGACCAGGGTTCGGCCTGCCCCGCTTCCTTTCCTTGCGTCAGTCGCGTCAGATGCGCCGACCGCCAGTCGGGATCGCGCGTTACAGACAATCTCCCCTGTGCCTGCACCACCACGTAATTCCAGGTCGGCACCACCTTTCCGTGCTCGCGCTTGGTCGGATACCAACCGGGATGGACATAGGCGTGCGGCCCCTGAAAGATCGCCAGCGCCGCCGTGCCGTTCTCGGCCAGCCGCCACAGCGTTTTGGCGAGCGCGACATGTCCTTCCAGGACCAGTGCCTCTTCGTCATGCGTCGCGATCATCGGCAATGACACCGCCTCGGGCACGCCGTCGCGCACCACGACCAGCGAGGCGAGGCCGATCTCCGCCACCGCCTCGAGCAGCACATCCTCGCGCGTTTCACGAAAAGCACGCGGCGGATAACTCATGTCAGCGCCAAGGCCCGCTCGCCGCGTTCGTGCGCGAGCAGCCACTGCTTCACCGCCAGCCCGCCCGCAAAGCCGGTCAGCGTGCCGTTCGCGCCGATGACACGGTGGCACGGCGTCACGATCGACAGGGGGTTGCGTCCGTTCGCCCCCCCCACCGCGCGCGATGCACCGGGCCGCCCGATCGCGGCGGCGAGTGCGGCGTAGCTGCGCGTCTCGCCGTAAGGAATGGCGTTCAGGCCGGTCCACACCGCCCGTTGGAAATCGGTGCCGACAGGATCGAGCGGCAGGTCGAACGCGCGGCGCTCCCCCGCGAAATATTCGGCCAGCTGACGCACCGCCTCGGCCAGCACATCATGCGCCGGATCGTCGCGCCGTTCGGGCAGCGTCACCCGCCCCGCCCTCTCCTCGGCCCACAGGATCGCGCGCAGGCCCTGCTCGCTCGCCACGAGGGTCAGTTCGCCCACCGGCGAGGCCATGGTGCATTCGCTCAACATGGCGCCACCCTAACCGATCACGCGGGGCGATGCGTCCCGCTTCTTGCGGTCAAACCTGAAAGAAGGGTGCCGCGATCTCAGGCGTGACACGCAGCAGGCGGCCGGTGGCGCGGTCGATCAGTGCCCAGGTCGTCACCGCCTGCACCTTCACCCGGCCGTCCGCATCCAGAAAACGGACATGCCGGTCGAAACGCGCGCCCTTGGGCGGGTCGGGCACCCAGGTCTCCGCCGTCACCGTCTCACCCGCCACGACATTGCCGCGATAGTCGATCTCGTGCCGCGTCACGACCCAGACATGGGCCGCGGCATGTTCGGGGGGCACGACCGACTCCCAATGTGCGCCCGCAATCGCCTGAATCCACTGGACCCAGACGGCGTTGTTCACATGGCCCAGCTCGTCGATATGCTCGGGCTGGGCGGTGAAGCTCATGCTGAAACGGCTCATGCCTGTTCGTCCGATTCCCTGTATCGCAGCCACAAGGCGCGCACGCCCCAGCCGATCGCGGCGGCGACCATGACCAGCCCGGCCGCCATCAATATGTGCGGCAGTGTCGGGCGATAGCGCGCGGCGAGTTCGTGAAACGCCTCGCCGAACAGATAACCGATGCCGGTGAAGATCGCTGCCCAGCACACGGCGGACGCGGCATTGACCGCGACGAACAGCCGGGTCGACACATGGCTGGTGCCCAGTGCCACGGGGCTGATCGTGCGCAGGCCATAGAGAAAGCGGAAGGCGAAGATGAAGCCGACCGGGTAACGCTCCATCAGCTTCGTGACGCGCGCATAGACCCGCCGCTTGCGCAACTTGGCCACCCAGCGCCCGTCGCGCGCGCGGCGGCCGATGGTGAAGAAGATCTGGTCCGCCAGGAACGACCCGATCGCGGCAGCGAAGAAGGCGGCGGGCCAGGCGACCAGCCCCTGATGCGACAGGATGCCGCCCGTCACCACCGCCGTCTCACCCTCCAGCCCGGCGCCGAGTGCGATGGCCGCCACGCCGTAGCGCGCGACGATCGCCTCTATGCTCAGGATTCGACTCCCATCTGCCACAGGATGAAGGCGTGCTCCTCCGCGCCTTCGCGCAAGGACTCGAACCGGCCGGACTTGCCGCCATGCCCGGCGCCCATATTGGTCTTGAGCAGCAGCAGGTTGTCATCGGTCTTGACGCTGCGCAGGCGGGCCGCCCATTTGGCGGGCTCCCAATAGGTGACGCGCGGATCGTTCAGCCCGCCCGAGATGAACATCGGCGGATAGGCCTGGGGCTTCACATTGTCATAGGGGCTGTAGCTGCGGATCAGCTCGAACGCCGCCTTGTCCTCGATCGGGTTGCCCCATTCGGGCCACTCACCCGGCGTCAGCGGCAGTTCGGCATCCATCATCGTGTTGAGCACGTCGACGAACGGCACGTCGGCGATGACCGCGCCCCACAGCTCCGGGTCCGAATTGACCACCGCGCCCATCAGCTCGCCCCCCGCCGAGCGGCCCGCAATCGCGATCTGGCCCTTGCTCGTCCAGCCTCCCTCGATCAGGCCCTTCGCCACGTCGACGAAATCGTGGAAGGTGTTGGTGCGCTTTTCCAGCTTGCCGTCCAGATACCATTGCTGGCCCAGATCGTCGCCGCCGCGGATATGCGCGATGGCATAGGCGAAACCGCGGTCGAGCAGGCTCATCCGCCCCGTCGAGAAACCCGGCGGAATGGCATAGCCGTAGGCGCCGTACGCATAGAGGAACAGCTTGCCCGATCCGTCGCGCGGAAAGTCCTTCGGGTAGACGATCGACACCGGCACCAGCGTTCCGTCGCGGGCAGGAATCTTCAGCCGCTCGGTGCGGTACATGTCGCCATCATAGCCCGACGGGATTTCCTGCACCTTCAGCACGGTCAGCCCGCCGGTCGCCACGTCATAGTCATAGACGGTGCCCGGCGTGACCATCGATTCGTAACCCAGGCGCAAGGTCGACACGTCATATTCGGGATTGTCGCCCAAACCCGCCGTATAGCTCGCCTCGGGAAAGTCGATCCGCTGCGCTACGGTCGGCGTGTCGTAGCGGTGGATGGCGATGCGATCCAAACCGTCCTCACGCCCCTCGACGACGAAGAAGTCCTTATAGCACTCCACCCCGGTCATGTAGAAATGCGGGTTGGGTGCGATCAGTTCGTGCCACTCGCCGGGATTGTCGATCGAGGCGGTGCACAGGCGGAATTGCGGGTCGACGTCGTTGGTGTGGATGAACAGCGTGCCGTCATGCTCGTCCACGTCATATTCGCGGCCTTCCTGACGAGGCGCGACCAGGATCGGTTCGGCGAAGACATTGTCGGCAGGCAGCAGCCGCACCTCGCTGGTGACATGGTCGCCGGTCGCGATCACGATCCAGTTGCGCGCCGAGGTCTCGGCGATGGCGACGCGGTAACCCTCGTCATCCTCGTGGAACAGCTCGACATCCTCGGCGACCGGCGTGCCCAGCCGGTGGAACCGCGCATTGTCGGTGCGCCACTGCGCATTCGCCACGCCGTAGAGAAAGCCGCTATCGTCGGCGATCCAGACGATCTCGGACAACATGCCGGGGATGACGTCGGGCAGGTGGTCGCCGGTGGTCAGGTCTTTGACCCGCACCTCGAAGCGTTCGGAACCGTTGTCGTCGATCGCATAGGCCAGATAACGGCCATTGTTGCTGATCGAGAAGGCGCCCAGCCGGAAATATTCCTTGCCCTCGGCCAGCGCCGGTTCGTCGAGCAGCAGTTCGTCCGCGCCGCCCGTCACCGGCTTGCGCCACCATTTGCGATACTGGCCGCCCGTCTCGAACCCGGTCCAGTAGATCCAGTCGCCGTCCTTTTGCGGAACCGAGGACTCATCCTCCTTGATCCGCCCCTTCATCTCTTCGTACAGCCGGTCGATCAGCGGCTGGCGCGGGGCCATAACCGCTTCGAAATAGGCATTCTCCGCCTCGACATAGGCGAGGACGTCCTTGTCCTCGACCTCCGGATAGGCGGGGTCCTTCAGCCAGGCATAGGGGTCGGTGATCGTGATCCCGTGCGCGGTGAAGCTGTGGGGACGGGTTTCGGCAATGGGCGGCGTCGGCGCGGCGGGTTCGGTCATCGCCCGGATGTAGCTAGGCTTGGGCCCCGCCGGAAGGGGTGGCCCATGGTTTCTCCCACGCCACCCTCCGTTCGCGTGGACCTACCCCCGTTCAGCCTGAGCGAAGTCGAAGGCCAAGGGATGCCCTTTGTGGCAGAGCGTGGAACGTGCGCTTCGACTTCGCTCAGCGTGAACGGCTGTTGGGCAGGCTGAACGGAGGGTGGGGTTGCGTGAACGGCCGTTGGGCTACTTCGCCTTCCACCCGTCCGCCAGCGTCCAGCGATCCCGCCAGTGCAGGACGGGCGTCTCGCCCTCCCAGTCCACCGGCAACCAGACATAGCGCCCGTCGATCGCATTTTCGGGCCGCCAGCGATCGGCCATGAAGATGAAGCGCGGCTCGCCCCCCGGCCGTTCGGGCGGCAGCGGCAGGACGAAGGTGGATTGCGAGTGGAAGGTCGTCTTGCGGTCCTCCTCGCTGCCGCGCACCGGATTGCCCAGCGAACGCCACGGCCCCGTCACCTTGTCCGCGACATAGACCCGCCCCGGATTGGGTCGCCAGCCGGTCAGGCCGGAGGCGAACATGTAATAGCGCCCCTTGGCCTTGAAGAGCGCGGGTGCCTCGTTGCCGCCATCGGGCAGCGCGCGGACATAATAGCCGTCATGGCGGGTCCAGTCGGCGGCCAGCCGTGCGATCTGGAGCGTGTCATTTTCTTCCGACGCATAGACATGCCAGGCCGTATCGCCATCGACGAAGACCGTCATGTCGCGCGCCATCTGGCCACCGGCAAAGTCGCGCGCCAATGTCGTGCCGGGCGCCTTGTCCTCCGGCGTCGCATTGGCGGGCCAAATACCCGGATTGACCCTCCCTGCGCGCAGGAAGCGGAACGGCCCCTGCGGCCGGTCGGCGACCGCGACGCCCGCCTGCGCCGCACCGTAGCCGCGCCCCTTCAGCTCCAGGTGGAACCACATCACGAACTTTCGGGTGCGCGGGTTGTAGACGACCTTGGGCCGCTCCAGGATGCAGCCGCGCGTGATCGGGCTGGCCGGATCGTCAGATACGGGGAGCGCGATCCCCTCGTCGCGCCAGTGCACCAGATCGGTCGAGCTATAGGCATGGACGCCGACCAGCGCGCTATTGCCCCCCTCGCCCGCCGTCTTGTGCTCGCCATGCCACCACCAGCGCCCGCCATGGCGCAGCATCCCGCCGCCATGCGCGTTGATCGCGACGCCGCTGGTGTCGTTCCACACCTCGCCGGGGCGAAACGCCTCGGGCCGTGCCGCCCGCGCCATGCCGCCGCCGACCAACGCCGCCGCGCCCGCCCCCACCAAGATGCTCCGCCGATCGATCGTCATGCAAAACCCTCCCACATGGCTCGCGCAGGATCGTATATCGTCTGACAAATGGATCAAGCCCCCGGTGACAGGCTCGACGCTGTTCGAGCATAGGGCTAGACCGGCCGCGTTTCCCATTGCTGTCAGGCCGTACCATGTCTCATTCCGCCCGCCTTTCCGCCCTTCGCACCCAGTTGGCCGCCCAGCGGCTCGACGGCTTCGTCGTGCCGCTGACCGACGAGCACATGAGCGAATATGTCGGCGACTATGCGCAACGGCTGGGCTGGCTGACCGGGTTCGGCGGCTCGGCGGGGTCGGCGGTGGTGCTGGCGGACAAGGCGGCGATCTTCACCGACGGGCGTTATACGCTGCAGGTGCGCGAGCAGGTGTCGGGGGAGGACTATGCCTATATCCCCGTGCCGCAGGACAGCGTGGCGGGCTGGCTGGGTCGCGAGACGGCGGCGGGGCAGCGGATCGGCTACGACCCGTGGCTGCACACCCGCCAGCAGGTCGCGGACATGACCGCCGCGCTGGCCGATCGCGATGCCGAACTGGTCGCGGTCGCGTCCAACCCGATCGACGCGGTGTGGACCGACCGCCCCGCCCCCTCGCCCGCCGTGCTGACGGTCCAGGACGATGCGGTGGCGGGCGAGAGTTCGGCCGCCAAGCGTGCGCGGATCGGCGAATGGCTGGCCGAACAGCGCGCCGATGCGGTGGTGCTGTCGGCGCTCGACTCGATCGCCTGGGCGCTCAACGTGCGCGGCACCGATGTCGCGCATACGCCGGTCGCTTTGTCCTATGCCATCGTCCATGCGGACGGCGAGACCGACCTGTTCGTGTCCCCTCAGAAGATCACGCCCGAGGTACGCGCGCATCTGGGCAATGCGGTGCGGCTGCACGACCGCGCGGCATTCGAGGGGTATCTGACCGGCTTTGCGGGCAAGCGCGTGGTCGCCGATCCCGAACGCGCGGTGGCGGCGATCGCGCAAGCGCTGGAGGCGGGCGGGGCCAAGGTGCTGGCGCTTCGCGATCCGGTGGTGCTGACCAAGGCGATCAAGAACCCCGCCGAGGTCGCCGGGCACCGCGCCGCCTCGATTCGCGACGGCGCGGCGATGGTACGCTTCCTGCGCTGGGTGGAAGAGGAATGCCCCAAGGGCGGGCAGACCGAACTCTCCGCCGCCGCACGGTTGCTCGCGTGCCGTGAGGCGACGGGGTTGCTCAAGGACACCAGCTTCTCGACCATCTCGGCGACCGGGGCGCATGGCGCGAGCCCGCATTACCACGTCACCGAGGAGTCGAATGCGGCAATCGAATTGGGGCAGCTGTTCCTGATCGACTCCGGCGGGCAATATCAGGACGGCACCACCGACATTACCCGCGTCATGCCGATCGGCGAGCCGACGGCGGAAATGCGCGACCGCTTCACCCGCGTGCTGAAGGGGCATATCGGGCTGGCGACGGCGGTGTTCCCGGACGGTACGCTGGGCGGACATCTGGATTCGCTGGCGCGGCGACCGCTTTGGGAGGTCGGGCTGGACTATGCGCATGGCACCGGCCACGGCGTCGGCGCCTATCTGTCGGTGCATGAGGGGCCGCAGCGTATCGCCGCGCCCAACTATCCCGGCGGCGCGGCGATGGAGCCGCTGCGCGCGGGCATGATGTTGTCCAACGAGCCGGGTTATTACAAGGCGGGCGAGTACGGCATCCGCATCGAGAATCTGGTGCTGGTCGAACCGCGCACCATCGCGGGGGCGGATCGCGACATGCTGGGCTTCGAGACGCTGACCCTGTGCCCGATCGAGCGGACGCTGATCGTGGCGGACCTGCTGACGGCGGGAGAGCGGGACTGGCTCAACGCCTATCATGCGCGGGTGGCGGAGATTCTGGCGCCGGAGCTGGAGGGCGCGGATCGCGACTGGCTGCTGGAGAAGTGCGCGGCGATCTGATTTTTCACGCGAAGCCGCGAGGGCGCGAAGAGAAAGAAGATTGTTCGCGCGGAGACGCGGAGACGCGGAGGCGCGGAGGTGTCTCGCTTGCCGCGCCAGCGGCCCTTCTATCTCGGGCGTTGACGAATAGAGGGCGCTGCGCGCGGCCTAATTTCTCTGCGTCCTCCGCGCCTCTGCGCGAACCCATCTTCTTCTCCGCGCCTCCGCGTCTCCGCGCGAATCAAAGCTCTTCGCGTCATCGCGGCTTCGCGTGAACAAAAACGCCGCGCGGGAGGGCCTCCCACGCGGCGTTTGGCGCACCTCCCGCGCCACAGGAACTGGACCCCGGCCTTCGCCGGGGAACAGATCAGCGCCCCAACAGCACCCGTGCCTGCCCTGCGATCTGGGCCAGCATCGCGGCGTTGGGCTGGGCGGCCAGGCGGGCGCGGTCGATCACCGCCTTGAACTGGCCCACCCGCGCGGCATTGCGCTCCAGCCAGGCCTCGACCGCCGCTTCGGGGTCGGTCGTCCCCGCACGGCCGAGGAAGTCGAGCCGCTGCTGCTGGAAATCGCGCGCGAGGCCCGCGATCAGCAAACGCTCCCACGGATCGCTGGGGCTGATCCGCGCCGCCTGGCCCTGCGCCCAGTCGAGGCCTAGCGCCTGACCCAGACGGGTGAAGGCGTGGGTCAGCCGTGTCTCGTCGAGCGACAGACGCTGGCCCAGATCGGCCAGACCCACCGCGCCGTCGAGTTCGGACACGCGCACCACCCGCGCCGCGAGATCGGCCGGAGCCCCGGCTTCCTCCAGCGCCGCGACGACGCGCGCACTCTGCGCCTTGGCCTCGTCACGCAGCAGCGCGGGCGTTTCCGCCGCCAGCCGTGCGATTCCGGGCTGCAGCCGCTCCAGCGCCGCGCCCGGCGAGGTGCCCGCAGGCATGGAGCGCAACAGGTCGGCGATCTGCGACCGCGTGGCGCGCGCCACCTCGTCGAACAGCGCGATCCGCGCAGCTTCGGGCATCGCCGCCGTCTCGATCGCGGTCCACAGCGCAGGCAGGTCGAACAGCCGCTCGACCACGACGAACATCGCCGCGATATCGGCCATCGCCGCCCCCTCTTCCTCCGCCAGTTCGAACGGGTGGAGGATGCCCATCCGGTTGACGATTCGGTTGGCGAGCTTGGTGGCGACGATCTCACCGCGCAAGCGATGCTGGTCGATCGCCTCGCCGAACTGCTCCTGCATTGCGGGCGGGAAGGCCGCGCGCAGATCGGGAAGCAGTTCATCGTCGAGCGCGAGCGGGCTGTTCTCGATCGCGTCCTGCAGCGTCAGCTTGGCCGTCGCCAGCAGCACGGCGAGTTCAGGCCGGGTCAGCGCGATGCCGTCCTGCCCGCGCCGCAGCAGCACGTCGTTGCTGCCCAGCCCCTCGACCACGCGGTCGAGCCGCCCGGCGCTCTCGAAGATTTCGATGACGCGGACATAGCTCGGCATCGCGCCCGCCCCGTCGGCCTCGGCGATCGACAGGCCCAGCGTCTGGAGCCGGTTATCCTCCAGCACGATATGCGCCACGTCATCGGTCATCGCGGCGAGCAGCGTGTTGCGGTCGCCCTCCGCCAGACGGCCCTCGATCATCTCGCGGTTGAGCGCGATCTTGATGTTGACCTCGTTATCCGAGCAGTCGACGCCCGCCGAATTGTCGATGAAGTCGGTGTTGATCCGTCCGCCCCGCTCGGCAAAGGCGATGCGCGCGGCCTGGGTCACGCCCAGATTCGCGCCTTCGCCGATCGCCGTGACGCGCAGATCCTCGGCATCGACGCGCAAGCGGTCATTGGCCGGATCGCCGACCTGGACGTTATTCTCCGCCGCCGCCTTGATGTAGGTGCCGATGCCACCGAACCAGAGCAGATCGGCCGGGGCCTTCACGATCGCCGAGATCAGCGCGGTCGGTTCCAGCGAGGTGGCGGTGATGCCCAGCGCCTCGCGGATTTCGTCCGACAGCGGGATGGTCTTGGCCGAGCGCGGGAAGACGCCGCCACCGGGCGAGATCAGGCTGGTGTCGTAATCCGCCCAGCTCGACCGGGGGAGCGCGAACATGCGCGCCCGCTCGTCCCAGCTCGTCGCGGGATCGGGATTGGGATCGAGGAAGATGTGGCGATGGTCGAACGCGGCGACCAGCTTGATCGCCTTCGACAGGAGCATCCCGTTGCCGAACACGTCGCCCGACATATCGCCGCAGCCGACGACGCGGATGGACTGCGTCTGCACGTCCACGCCGCGCTCGGCAAAGTGACGCTGCACCGAGACCCAGGCGCCCTTGGCGGTGATGCCCATCGCCTTGTGATCGTAACCCTGGCTGCCCCCGGAGGCGAAGGCGTCGCCCAGCCAGAAGCCGCGCTCCAGCGCCAGCGCATTGGCGACGTCGGAAAAGGTCGCGGTGCCCTTGTCGGCGGCGACCACGAAATAGGGGTCCTCGCCGTCCAGCACGCGCACGCCGTCCGGGTGCACCACCGCACCCTCGACGATATTGTCGGTGATCGACAGCAGCGCGCGGATGAACACGCGGTAGCTTTCCTTGCCCTCGGCGGCCCAGCCGTCACGGTCGGTGACGGGCGAGGGCAGCTGCTTGGGATAGAAGCCGCCCTTGGCGCCGGTCGGCACGATGACGGCGTTCTTCACCCGCTGCGCCTTCATCAGGCCCAGGATTTCGGTGCGGAAGTCATCGCGACGATCCGACCAGCGCAGGCCGCCACGCGCGACGGGTCCGGCGCGCAGGTGGATGCCCTCGACGCGCGGGGAATAGACCCACACCTCGCGCCACGGCAGCGGCGCAGGCAGGCCCGGAATCTGGTGGCTGTCCAGCTTGAACGCCAGCGCCTCCTTGCCCGCCTCGGCAAAGGCGTTGGTGCGCAGCGTGGCGGCGATCATGTCGCGGAAGCTGCGCAGGATACGGTCGTCGTCGATCGCCGACACCGCATCGAGGCCAGCCGCGATGGCCGCATCGGCCGCCGCGATATCGCCCTTCGCCATCGGATCATGCGCGGCGGTGAACCGCTCGATCAGCGCGGTCGCCAGCTTGGGCGCGCGGCGCAGCGCATCGACCACCGTGGTCAGGCCGTAAGGCAGCCCGGCCTGGCGCAGATAGCGGAACCAGGCGCGGAACAGCACCACCGCCTGCGGGCTGAGCCCGACATCGACGATCAGGCGGTTGAACGCGTCATTCTCCGCCGCGCCTTCCAGCACCGCCGCGATCGCGCCCTCCAGCACCGCCGCGCCCTTGGGCTCGGTGGTCGCCTCGGTCTCGACGATGAAGTCGTGAACGAAGGGATCAGCATCGTCGCGCAGCCGCGTCGGAAGCTCGCCGATCACGCGGAAGCCGAAATTCTCCAGCACCGGCACCGCGTCCGACAAGGGCAGCGCGCCGTTCAGCTTGTAGATCTTCAGCTGGCGGTCCTGCCCCGGCTGGACCGGGAACAGGCGAACCGAGCGGCTGTTCTCGTCCTCCAGCGCGGCCAGCCGCAGGATATCGGCAGCGGCTTCGGCCGCGTCGCTGACATTGCGGTAATTGGTCGGGAAGCCATTGGCCCAGCGCAGCGCCAGACGCGCGGCACGGGGGGCTGGCACCTGCTCGGCCAGCGCCGCCTCGACATCGGGCATCCAGCCGCGCACCATCTTGCGCAACCGCTCGGACAGTGCCGCCGTATCGGGCAGGCGGCCGTCCTGGCGCAGATCGATGGTGTAGCGGATCAGCGCGACGACGCCGTCCTCCAGCGCGATCGACCAGTTGAGCAGCGAGCCATTGGCGGCCTCGCCCAGCATATCGCCGATCGCGACGCGGCGCGCGGTGGTCAGCTCGTCGCGCGGCAGCCAGACGAAGGCGAACAGATGCCGCTGCAAGACCGAGCGGATCAGCACCAGCTCGGGCCGCGGCCGGTCGGCCAGCGACATGGCGGTCAGCGCCAGCTGCTCCAGCGCCTCGGCCGGGAAGGCCGTCACCAGATCATGCGGCAGCGCGGTCAGCGCATGGGTCAGCGCCTTGCCGGTATGGCCGCGCGGGTCGAAACCGAACTTGGCCTGGAGCGCCGCCAGACGCGTGCGAAGCACCGGCACCTCATGCGGCGGGCTGGCGAGCGCGGCACTGGTCCACAGCCCGGCATGGATGGACAGGCCGACGATACGCCCGCCCTCGATCACCGGCACCAGCACGAGGTCGAGCGGCACCGAGCGGTGGACGGTCGAGATCGCATTGGACTTGAGCAGCAGCGGCGCCGCGCCGCCCTCGACGAAATAGTCCAGCGCACGCTGGCGCGAGGTATCGGCAAGCAGCGGCACCTTGTGCGGTGTGCGCGCCACGCCCAGCGCCGGGGCCTCGCGGCCGTCCTCGTACCATTTTTCATGGCCGAGCAGCGTCAGCTTGCCGTTCAGGAACCACAGCAGGAGCGCGGCGCCCTCGCCATTCTTCTCGCCCAGCGTGGTCGCGTCGGCGGCCAGCGCATCCTGCAACCCCGACCAGTCGGCCACGGCGGCGCGGACATCGGCCAGAACGCCACGCAGATCATCGACCAGACCGCGCCGGTCGCGCGCATCCGCGCGCTCCATTTCCAGATAGATGAAGGATTCGGACTTTCCGCCCGTACCGATTCCCTGAAGCTGTCCCTCCGCATCGCGGGTAACGGGCAGCACGGGGTGGATCACGCGGTCGATCGCGATCCCGTCCGCCCCGACCATCGCAGCGATCGAATCGACCAGGAAGGGCATGTCGTCATTGACGATGGCCAGGCGCATCCGGCGATGCGTGTCGTCGCCCGACATCGGCTCCAGCGCGATCGACGGCTCTCCCGGCGAGCGCTGTTGTGCCACGCCCGCGACGAAGGCCGCCGCAGCAGCCACCTCCGCGGGGCCGAACCCCTGCAACTCCGCCGGAAGGGCGCCCTGGGTCAGCCGCGCGGCAATCGCGTCGGCCATCGGATGCGACATATTCGGTGCCATGGCGCCAAGTCCTAGGCCCGGCTTTCGCGCCGCTCAACCCTTTGCAAGCTGAGAAAAGATGTTGCGCCGCAGCGCAACTTTCATTGCGAGGCGCGCAATACCCTGTCGACAAGACGCGCGTCCCCGACCACCGATCCGGTGATGGCAACGCTACCATCCTCGGCAACGCGCCCGACCAGCACGACCGGCGTCCCCGGCGGCGCGTCCAGCGGCCACTCGACACGCCCAAGCGAGCGAGGATCTTCACCCGACGTCGACGCCGGCCGATTCCACAAGGCCGCAGCCGAGCCCGGCGGCGGCGCCTGCGTCACCGCGGCGGCCGAATCGAGCAATTCCGAATCTAGCGACGCCTGCAACAACGGATCGGCCAGTTCCTTCCAGCTCAGGACGCCGTGGATGAAGTCGATCATCAGCCCGTCGGACGAATAGGGCAGCAGGATACCACGGTACAACGTCATCCGTCCGCGGGCGTTGACGAACTCGGCCTCGAACCCCGTCGGCACCTGGTCGGCCAGCACATGGTCGAAATGCCGGGTCAACCGCGCCAGCAGCGACGCCTCGGGCAGCTCGCCGATCCGCGTCGGCCGCGCCGTCGTGCCGCACTCGTCGCGCAGCGCCTGGCCGATATAGGCGATCGCCGGGTCGATCCGATCGCCGCGAAAATCCAGCAGCACCGAATTGGCGGCAAAATCCCCGATCGCCTCGGTATCCAGCGCCCGGATCGACGGAAAGCGCGCCTCCCCCGACAGCGAAACCCAGTGGTGATAGGCCCGCGCATGAAGCCGCCGCTCCACTCCACCCAGCCGCTGGAGTGCATCCTCCGGCCCGTCCGTCAACGGATAGTCCGCCGGACGCTCCGGAACAGGCTCCGCGGAATGCTGGGGTTCACGGTTCATGACGGTCTTCCTGGCCATGCTCCCATCATGCCCCCGCATAGTTAACCACTCGTAAAGATCGCCCCGACGCTCACAAGCCGCTTGCCAGCCCCCAACCGACCTGTTAAGCGCGCCCACCTGACCGGACACCAGCCGGTTCACGAGACGGGCCGCTTTAGCTCAGCTGGTAGAGCATCGCATTCGTAATGCGGGGGTCACAGGTTCGAGTCCTGTAAGCGGCACCATCCTTCCAAATTCTCCGAATCTTAAGTCCGGCGGAAAGCCAGGACTTTCTGTCGTCGACAGCGCGATGACGAAGTCTTGGCCTCTCCGGGCGTCGTGGTGCGCCCTGCCCCCTTACAGTTCCCAAGCGCCGATCTTTCAGATCAGGATGCGATCATCGCATCGCAAGTCCGGCTCGATGGTGCGCAGGCGAAGGACGGATCGGGTTCGACCGCTTCGCCGACGATCAGCATGGCGGGATCTTGGGCGCTGATCGCCTCGACCAGAAAGGCGAGCGATGACAGCCGCCCGCGGATGATCCGCTCGTTCGGCAGCGAGGCGTTGACCACGACCAAAACCGGCGTGTCGGGGCCGCGCCCGGCGGCGACCAGTTGCCGGGCCACGGTCGCCGCCGCCGCGCGGCCCATATAGATGGCGAGCGTGGAATCGTTCGCGGCCAGCCCCTGCCAGTCGAGGTCGAGCGTCGCGCCCGCCTGGGCATGGGCCGTGACCAGGGTCAGGCGGCGCGCCACGCCGCGCAGCGTCAGGCTGGTCCCCGCAGAGGCGACGGCGGCGCTGGCGGCGGTGATGCCGGGGCAGATCCGCACCGATATGCCCGCCGCGCGGCAGGCGGTGACTTCCTCCGCCGTGCGCCCGAAGATCGCCGGGTCGCCGCCCTTCAGCCGGACGACGCGCTTGCCCTTCAGCGCCGCGGCGACGATCAGCGCGTCGATCGTCCGCTGGTCCCTGGAATGACGGCCCGAGCGCTTGCCGACGCTGATCCGCTCGGCATGGGGGGCGATCAGGTCGAGGATGCCGGGGCCGACCAGCGCGTCGTAGAAGACGATGTCCGCCGCCGCGATCAGCCGCGCGGCCTTGCGCGTGAGGAGGTCGGGATCGCCCGGTCCTGCGCCGACCAGCCAGACCGAGCCGGCGGGAAAATCGTCATGCGGCATGGTTCTTCTCCTCGGCGAGCAGGCGGGCGAGCGCGGGGCGGCACGATCCGCAATTGGTGCCCGCGCCCAAGGCGGTCCCGATCGCGGCGACATCGGCCAGCCGCTGGTCGCGGATCGCCGCGACGATGGTGCGCATCCCGATATCGAAACAGGCGCAGACGATCGCACCGCGATCCGCCTGCACTCCCGGCGCCCGTCCGGCGAGCAAAGTTGGCGCGGCCTCCGCCTCGCCCAGCTGTGCGATCAGCCAGTCGCGGCTGGGCAATTCGCCGCGCTCGGTCACGAACAGCGCGGCGACCAGCCGTCCGCCCGACAGAATCGCGACTCGCCTGGTGCCGCGGGCGGCGTCGATCGCCTCGATCCGCTCGCCAGCGGGAAGGCTCGCCTCCAGCTTCGCCGGATCGCCATCGCCCGCAAGTTCCCAAAGGCTGCCCGCCGGAACCGCGACGCGCGTCGCCCAGAGACATTGGGGCGTGCGAACCGGCTCGCCCGCGACGATCAGGAAGCCGCGCCAGCGCGCCGCGACCGCCGCCAGCCGCGCTGGGGTCTGCTTGAAGCCCGGCTGGCCCGACACCGGATCGACCAGCGGACGCGGCAACAGGCCGGTTCGCCCGCCGCTCGACGTGCGATCCGTCCAGTGGATCGGGGTGAAGATCTCCCCCCGCCGCTGCGCAGGCGTCACGCGTACGCGGTAGAGGCTATCCCCCTGCGGCGTCGCCACTCGCGCCAGTCCGCCATCGGTGACGCCCAGCTGCGCGGCATCGTCGGGATGCACCTCGACCAGTGGCTCCTCGCGGTGACGGGCCAGTTTGGGCGCCAGGCCGGTGCGGGTCATGCTATGCCACTGGTCGCGATACCGCCCGGTGTTCAGCGTCAGCGGCCAGGCGGCGAGCGGGCCGGAAATCGCCTTTTGCCTGACCGTCACCAGCCGCGCGCGGCCATCGGGGGTCGGGAAGCGGCCATCGGCGAAGGGGGTGCCGCCCCAGCGGAACGGCGTCATCGCGTCATAATTGGCATTGCCCGCGCTTGATCGGCCGGGCAGCGCGAAGAGGCGCGCGCCGTCATTCTCATAGGCCGACAAACGGCAATGCTCGCGCCAGATCTCGGCGGGGCGGTCATAGGCGAAGGCGGTCTTCCAGCCCATGCGGCGGCTGACCTCCTTGACGATCCACCAGTCGGGCTTCGCCTCGCCGGGCAGCGGGAAGAGCGCGCGCTGGCGGCTGATCGTGCGGTCGGAATTGGTGACGGTCCCGTCCTTCTCGCCCCAGGCGGCGGCGGGCAGGCGGACATGGGCAAAGGCGGACGTATCGGTGTCGGCGATCACGTCGCTGACCACCACGAAGGGACAGGCGGCCAGCGCTTCGCGTACCTTGCCCGCATCGGGCATCGACACGGCGGGGTTGGTCGCCATCACCCACAGCGCCTTGATCCGGCCCTCTCCGATGCTGCGGAACAGATCGACGGCCTTCAGGCCGGGCTTGTCGGCGATGGTCGGCGCGGCCCAGAAACGCTGGACACGGGCGCGGTTTTCGGGGGCGAAATCCATGTGCGCGGCCAGCGTGGAGGCCAGCCCGCCCACTTCGCGCCCGCCCATCGCATTGGGCTGCCCGGTGATCGAAAAGGGCTGTGCGCCGGGCTTGCCGATGCGGCCCGTGGCGAGATGGACGTTCAGGATCGCATTGACCTGATCGGTGCCGGTCAGCGACTGGTTCACGCCCTGGCTGAACAGGGTGACGGTGCGCGGGGTGGCGGCGAACAGTTCGTAGAAGCGGCGGAGGTCGGCGGGGGGCAGGTCGCAGGTCTTGGCGACCGACCAGAGATCGCTCCCCTCGCCCAACGCTTCCCAGAAATCGGCGGGGATGGACAGGTGATCGGCAAGAAAAGCGGTATCGAGCACCCCCGCCTCGCGGCACCAGGCGAGCAGGCCGTTCATCAGCGCCACGTCGCTGCCGGGGCGCAGCGGCAGATGCAGGTCGGCTTCCTCCGCCGTCTCGGTGCGACGCGGATCGATCACCACCAGCTTGGCACCCGCATCGCACCGGGCGCGGATGCGCTGATAGACGATGGGGTGGCACCAAGCGGTGTTGCTGCCGACCAGCACGATCAGATCGGCGGCGTCGATGTCGTCATACGAGGCGGGCACCACGTCCTCGCCGAACGCGCGGGTGTGGCCCGCCACCGCGCTCGACATGCACAGGCGCGAATTGGTGTCGATGTTCGCCGAGCCGATGAACCCCTTCATCAGCTTGTTGGCGACATAATAGTCCTCGGTCAGCAACTGGCCGGAGACGTAGAAGGCGACGCTGTCGGGGCCATACTGGGCGATGGTGTCGCGAAAGCGTTTCGCCACGAGGTCGAGCGCCTTGTCCCACGACGCGCGGCGCTTGCCGATCATCGGGGTAAGCAGGCGACCTTCGAGGCCGACCGTTTCGCCGAGGTGCGTGCCCTTGGAACAGAGCCTGCCGCGATTGGCGGGGTGGTCGGGGTCGCCCTCGATTTGGACCGTGCGGTCGCCGGTCACGGTTGCGCGGATGCCGCAGCCGACGCCGCAATAGGCGCAGGTGGTGCGGATCGGAGTCAAAGCCCCTCCCCTTCAGGGGAGGGGTTGGGGTGGGGCGGTTCAGCAGGCGCAACGCTTGTGGCGAGGCCCCACCCCCAGCCCCTCCCCTGAAGGGGAGGGGAGAAAACGGCTTCGCTCATCACGCCACCGCCTTCAGGGTGCTGGCGCGGCAGATCAGGACGCGGCCGCCGCTGATCTTCACCGGCACGGTCGGCGTACAGCCCCTGTCCTCGCCCAGCGCCTCGCCAGTCGACAGGCTGATCCGCCAATTGTGCAGCGGACACGCCACCGCGCCGCCATGGACGATGCCCTGGCTCAGCCGCCCATGTTTGTGCGGGCAGCGGTCGAGCAGCGCGAAGACCTTGTTCTCGCCGGTACGGAAGACGGCGATGTCGTGACCGCCCTCGACCTGCACGGTGCGGGCACCGCGCACCGGGATTTCGTTGACCCAGCCGATATCAAGCCAGTCGCCTGCCAAAGAACCAGAGGTCATGCCATTTCCTCCTGCGGCGTGAAGCGCGCCATCGGCGCATGCATTCGGCGTTCCTCGCCCGCCACGCGCGCGGCCCAGGGGTCGTCTTGCGAGAATTGCTGCGAGTAGAAGAAACGGTGCGCCAGCTCGGCGCGCTCCTCTTCATCGGGCAACAGGCGCGACTGGATATAGGCAAGACCCACCCGCTCGATCCACGGCGCGGTTCGCTCCAGATAACGCGCCTCCTCGCGGTAGAGCTGGACGAAAGCGGCGCACATCTCCATCGCCTCGGCTTCGGTCGCCACCTTGCAGAGCAGGTCGGTGGCGCGGACCTTGATCCCGCCATTGCCGCCGACATGGAGTTCGTAGCCCGAATCGACGCAGACCACGCCGAAGTCCTTGATCGTCGCCTCGGCACAGTTGCGCGGGCAACCCGACACCGCGATCTTGAACTTGTGCGGCATCCACGAGCCCCAAGTCGCCCGCTCCAGCTTGACGCCCAGCCCGGTCGAATCCTGCGTGCCGAAGCGGCACCATTCGGAGCCGACACAGGTCTTCACGGTGCGCAGCGACTTGCCATAGGCATGGCCCGAGACCATCCCGGCGGCGTTCAGATCGGCCCAGACGGCGGGCAAATCCTCCTTCCTGATGCCGAAGATGTCGAGCCGCTGGCCGCCCGTCACCTTGACCATCGGCGCATTGAACTTCTCGACCACGTCCGCGATCGCGCGCAGCTCCTTCGGCGACGTGATCCCGCCCCACATGCGCGGCACGACCGAATAGGTGCCGTCCTTCTGGATGTTGGCGTGCATGCGTTCGTTGACGAAGCGGCTCTGCTGGTCGTCGACATATTCGCCGGGCAGCGCGCAGAGCAGATAGTAATTGAGCGCCGGGCGGCAGGACGAACAGCCGTCCGGGGTCGACCAGTGCAGCTTCTGCATCACCTCGGGGATCGACTTCATCCCCTGTGCCACGATCTCGCGGCGGACATCGTCATGGCCGAAGCTGGTGCATTTGCACATGCTCCTTGGCCCGGCCTCGACCTCTCCGCCCAGGCGGATCGACAACAGGCTCTCGACGATGTTGGTGCAAGAGCCGCAGCTTGCCGAGGCCTTGCAGCCGCTCCGTACCGCATCCAGGCTGTGCGCGCCGCCGTCGATGCAGGCGAAGACCTTGCCCTTGGTCACGCCGTTGCAGCCGCAGATTTCCGCATCGTCGGAAAGCGCCGCAACGGCCGCCTTAGGGTCCGCCTGCCCCCCTCCCGAGGCAAAGGCCTGGCCGAAGATCAGCGCGTCGCGAATGTCGCCGACGCTCTCGCCCTTTTTCAGCAGGTCGAAATACCAGTTGCCATCGGCGGTATCGCCGTACAGCACCGCGCCGACGATGCGGTCGTCCTTGACCACCACGCGCTTGTAGATGCCGCGGGCGGCGTCGCGCAGCACGATGTCCTCGGCGCCGTCACCGCCGCCGAAATCGCCCGCCGAAAAGACGTCGAGCCCGGCGACCTTCAGCTTGGTCGCGGTGGCGGTGGGGCGATAGCCAGATGGACTGCCGGTCAGCGCATCGGCGAGGCTGCGGCACATGTCCCAGAGCGGCGCGACCAGGCCGTAGACCTGTCCGTCATGCTCGACACACTCGCCGACCGCCAGGATGCGCGGGTCGGAGGTGACCATGTGGTCGTCGACCTTGATCCCGCGTCCGACCTCCAGCCCCGCCGCACGCGCCAGCGCGACCGAGGGTCGGATGCCGACCGCCATGACGACTAAGTCGGCAGGAATCTCGCGCCCGTCCTTCAGGCGGATCGCCTCCACCTTGCCGTCGCCCAGGATCGCGGCGGTGTCGGCGCCGGTCAGCACGGTCTGGCCGCGCGCCTCCAGCGCCTGCTTCAGCAGCCAGCCCGCCGCCTCGTCCAACTGCCGCTCCATCAGCGTCGGCATCAGGTGGAGGACGGTGACGGTCATGCCGCGAAGCGACAGGCCATGCGCCGCCTCCAACCCCAGCAGGCCGCCGCCGATCACCACCGCGCTGCCACCCCGCTCGGCAGCGGCGAGCATGTGCTCGACATCCTTCATGTCGCGGAAGCTGATGACGCCGGGCAGGTCGTGGCCGGGGACCGGGATGATGAACGGGTCGGAGCCGGTCGCGATCAGCAGCCGGTCATAGTCCAGCACCATGCCGCTCTTGGCGGTGACGGTGCGCGCGTCCCGATCGATCCCGGTGACGGGATCGCCACTGACCAGCGTGATGCCGTTATCTTCATACCAGTCGAGCCCGTTGATGACGATCTCGTCGAACGTCTTCTCACCCGCCAGCACCGGCGACAGCATGATCCGGTTATAGTTCACCAGCGGCTCGGCACCGAAGATGGTGATGCGGTAGCGGGCAGGATCGCGGGCGAGCAATTCCTCGACCGCGCGGCAACCGGCCATGCCGTTGCCGATCACGATCAGGTGCTCGCGGGTATCGACCTTCGCGGGGGTCAGCACTTCGTGTTTCATCGGTTCGATCCGTCGAAGAGGAAAAGCATCAGATCCGCACGCCCTCGGCCGCGCCCCAGCTGCGGCGCCAGCGGCTCTTGACCAGCATCAGGCCCGCCAGTGCGACCAGGGCGAGGGCTGCGAAGATCAGGAACCCGCCCGAAAAGCTGCCCGTCCACTGCTTGGCGAAGCCCAGCGACGAGGCGAGGTAGAAGCCGCCAATCCCGCCCGCCATGCCGACCAGGCCGGTCATCACGCCGATCTCGGCGGCGAAACGCTGCGGCACCAGCTGGAACACCGAGCCGTTACCGACCCCCAGCGCCAGCATCGACAGCACGAACAGCGCCAGCGAGGCGGCGAACCCGTCGACCATCGCCACGCCGGTCAGCGTGACGGCGGCGGCGGCGAATACGGCGATCAGCGCCTTCACGCCGCCGATGGCATCGGCCAGCGCTCCCCCCATCGGTCGCACCAGCGACCCGGCAAAAACGCAGGCCGCCGTGGCGTAACCCGCCTGCACCGGGGTCAGCCCGAAGCGGTCGGTGAAATAGATGGGCAGGCTGGCGGCGAGACCAACGAACCCGCCGAAGGTGACGGCATAGAAGCCCATCAGCCACCAGGCGTCGGTCTGCTTCAGCGGTGCGAGATACTCGACCAGACGGCGCGGGCTCGGCGCGCCCGGTGCGTCCTTGGCCATCACCATATAGGCGAAGAAGACCAGGGTCAGCGGCAGACAGGCCAACCCCAGCACGGCATTCCAGCCGAACAGCTTGGCCAGCGCGGGGGCGAACAGGGCGGCCAACACCGTGCCCGAATTGCCCATACCGGCGAGCCCCATCGCCTTGCCCTGATGCTCGGGCGGATACCAGCGGCTCGCGAGCGGCAGCGCGATGGCGAAGCTCGCCCCCGCAAAGCCCAGAATGACGCCCAGCGCCAGCGTGCCGCCGAAGCTGTTCACCCCCAGTGCCCAAACCGAAAACAACCCGCCGATCACGATCAACTGGCTGATCGCGCCCGCCCGCTTCGGCCCGATCCGATCGACCAGCAGACCGTTGACCACGCGCAGCACCGCGCCCGCCAGCGTCGGCACCGCGACCATCACGCCCTTTTGCGCAGGCGTGAGGCCCAGCGTGGCGGAAATCTGCGGCGCCAACGGGCCCAGCAGCACCCAGACCATGAAGGCCAGATCGAAATACAGGAACGCCGCGATCAAGGTCGGCGTATGACCGCTCGACCAGAAGCCGCCGTCATCGCCCGCTTTCGCCTTTTCGGTGTCGTCCCAGAATGCCGTCGCCATCGTGCCGCCTCCGTGGGGCCCAGGGCCCAAAACGAAAAAAGCCGCCAGGACGTGGGACCCGTGGGTCACATCCTGGCGGCTTCGTTGCCTCCAAACGGAACGCGGGAATGACCCCGCTTCCGCCAGCGCGCTACCCCGTCATTGGAGCGGCATCCGCTGCTATCTCGTGCCCGACGCCATTGCCGGGCGAATCGAAAATTGCCTGATTCGCAAGCGGCGCGCAAGAGGCTTTCGCAAACGCAGCAAAAACGCCCTCCCCGGCACGGGGAGGGGGACCAGCGAAAGCTGGTGGAGGGGGATCACCCCATGGGATGACCTTGGTGGAAGCCCCCCTCCACCACCGCTACGCGGCGGTCCCCCTCCCCATGCTGGGAAGGATCTTTACGGCAATTCCGCCAGATACCCCGCAATATCGTCCGGATCGAACGCCCGCCCGTCGAAGAACCGATCGCTCCCCAGCACCAGTCGCCCTTGCGTCGAGCCCGCCCCGATCGGCTCGACCAGCGCGCCTTCCAGCTTGGAACTGGCGCCGGGCAGCGGCGCGCCCGATCCGGCCAGCGCGGCGCGGTACAGGTCGGGGCGGAACACGCCTTGCGCGGTCGCGGCGTCGGCGGTCGAAAAGGACTGTCCCTCCCACCGGACCATCTGGGCATAGAGCCAGCCCGCCTGGCTGCGCCACGGGAAGTTCGCCGCCTCGCGATACTGGAACATGAAGTCGGGATAATGGACCGGCTCGCCGCCCGGCACCACGCGGATTCGGTCGGTGATCGCGCGCAGGATCGCACCCATCGGCGCGTCGAGATAATGGGGCTGCGACAGGATTTCGGCGCTCTGCTCGACCGTCCCGGGATCGATGAAATGCGCTGCCGCCGCGTGCAGCGCACGGATCAGCCGCAGCACCGCATCGCGCCGCTCGTCGGCCTGATCGCCGCGCATCGCCAGCACCTTTTCGACGCCGCGCCGCCAGATCTGCGCGGTGGCCAGCGCGATCCGCCCCACGCCGCGATCGACCGCGATCGAGTTCCACGGCTCGCCGACGCAGATACCGTCGACCTCGCCTGCCGCCAGCGCATCGGCGGCGAAGGGCGGGCTGGTCACGACGATATCCACATCCACGTCCGGCCGGATGCCGACCCCCGCCAACCAGTAGCGCAGCATGTAATTGTGGCTGGAATGACGATGCACCACGCCGAAGCGCAACCGCTGCCGCGCCGCCACCGCGCGCAAGGCCGCCCCGACCGCCACCGGATCGCCCAGTTCTTCGCTCAAGCCACACGCCTCGCCCAGCGCGGTCGAGACGGTGATCGCATTGCCGTTCAGCCCCAGCACGAAGGGCACCGCCATCGGCACCGCCGGGCGGTCGCGGCCCAGCGCGGTGGCGATGGCGAGCGGCGCGACCATGTGCGCGGCGTCGGTATGCCCATAGAGCAGCCGGTCGCGCACCGCCGCCCAGGTGACGTCGCGGACCATCTCGATCGCGACACCCTGTTCCTCGGCAAAGCCCAGTTCATGCGCCAATATGGGCAGCGCGGCGTCGACCAGCGGCACGAAGCCGATGCGGAACCGATCGACACTCACGGCACATCTCCCATCAAGGCCTCGCTGGTCACGATCGCCTCGGCCACCTCGGCGATGCGCCGGTTGGACTGCATCGCATGGCCGCGCAGCAGCGCATAGGCGGCGGGCTCGTCGATCCCGCGCCGCCGCATCAGGATCGCTTTCGCCCGGTCGATGACCTGGCGATCGGCCAGCGCGGTCCTGGCCTCGGCCAATTCGGCCTGGAGCCGCGAAAAGGCCTGGAAGCGGCGGATCGCGACGTCGAGCACCGGCTTGATCCGCTGCTTGGCTAGGCCATCGACGACATAGGCCGATACCCCCGCATCGACCGCCGCGAGCGCGCTTTCGGCATCCGACTGGTCGACGAACATCGCGATCGGCCGATCGAGCGCGCGCGACATGGCGAAGAAATCCTCGAGCAGGTCGCGGCCGGGATTTTCCAGATTGATGAGCACCACCTCGGGCGCGCATGCCTCGATCTGGCGGACGATCGGCCCGGCGGGGTCGATCAGCACCTGATCGTCCAATCCGGCCTCGCGCAGTCCCTCGGCAATAATGGCCGCGCGCGTCGTGCTGGTGTCGATGATCGCGATCCTCACGGGCGGATGGACTAGCCCGAAAGCCGCGCGTCATCCAGCCCGGACGAAGACGACTGCCATGACGATTTTTTCAGAATCATCCGGCCCACCTGTTGCCTTGTCGCTTCCGCCCCGTATGAGACGTTGCAACATACCACATCACCGGATTTTCCCGATGGCCGTCACCGACCGTTCCCCTCGCCGTTTCCGCTTCGCTGCCCTCGGGTTGGCCATGGCCTCCTGCGCTACGCCCCTTTGCGCCACCGCGCAGGAAATCGGGGAAGAGGAAACGGCGGCGAAGCGGTCGGACATCGTGGTCCTGGGCACGCGCCGGTCGGTCGACCGCACCCTGTCCTCCGACCCCGCCACCGCGCGCATGTCGCAGTCCAGTCGCTCGCTGGAACAGGACGTGTTGCAGGCGGCGGGCACCTATCGCCTGAACGACGCGCTGGAGCTGGTCAGCGGGTTCAGCCAGCAGAATAATCGCGGCGGCGTGCTCGACAATTTCGCGATTCGCGGCTTCCTCGGCACGCCGGACGGCGGCGCGGAATTCTATGTCGACGGCTTCATCGCCAATCGCGGCATGGTGCCGCCGCGCGATCCGGCCACCGTCGAACGGATCGAGGTGCTGAAAGGCCCGGCGGGCGCGATCTTCGGTGATGTCGATCCGGGTGGGCGGGTAAACATCGTTTCGAAAATGCCGCGCTTCACCCCCTCTGCGCGGCTGACCGCGACCTATGGCTCGTTCGACACGCGCCGGGTCGAGGCGGATGTCACCGGGCCGCTCTCCGACACCTTCGCCGCGCGGATCGTCGTCGCGGCAGAGGACAGCGACGGCTGGCGCGATACGGTGTCGCTGAAGCGGCGGGTGGTTTCGCCCTCGCTGACCTGGCGCCCCAGCGACTCGCTGCGCCTGACCTATCTGGCCGAGTTCATGCAGTTCGATACGCCGTTCGACCGCGGCATCCCGGCGATCGGCGACGATGCCAACGCCCTGCCCCGCTCCAACTATTATGGCGAGCCTTCCAACGGCCTCACCCGCTTCCGCAACGAGCGGCACCAGCTGACCGGCCTGGCGCAGCTGGGCAGCGGCTGGACGCTGAACGGCGGAATCGTCTGGCGGACGGGTTCGCTCAAAGGCTTTTCGGCGGACCAGTCGCGCATCGTCGGCAATCAGGTCTGGCGCCAGCGCCGCTCGCGCGACTTCGTGATCGACGACCTGGCCGCGCGGCTGGAGCTGGCCGGGACGGTCGGACGGCACCAGCTGAGCGTCGGCCTCAAGGGCTATCGCATGACCTATGGCGAGCGCTGGATGCGGCGCAATCCGTCGGCGGCGGCGCCCTATGCGGTCGATCTCTACGATCCGGCATCCACTTACGGCGGCAGCGCTGCGCCACTCCTGCCCTTCACCAACAATGACGAAAATCGCTGGGCGGGCACGATCTATGTCCAGGATATGTGGGCAGTGACCGACCGGCTGACCCTGGTCGGCGGCGCGCGGATCGATCCCTATCGGCAGAAGATCGTCAACAACCGAACCGGCGGCGTCGGACAGATCGTCGACGAGCCAATGAAATTCCGGGCCGGTGCCCGTTATGCGGTGGACGACCATATCTCGGTCCACGCCAATTGGGGCCAGTCCTTCCTGCTCAACTCCGGCACCGGCCGCACCGGCGAGGGATTTCAGCCAGAGGAGGCGCGCGGCTACGAAATCGGCGTCGCGGGCCGCTGGGCGGGGCTGGACCTGGGCATGACCTGGTTCGACATCGCCAAGAGCAACATCCTGACCACCGACCCGGTCGACCCCGGCTTCAACGCGCCGGTCGGCCGGATGAACAGCCGGGGGATCGAGGCCGACGCCTCGCTGCGCCTCGACCGCCGGTGGCAGGTGATCGCCAACTATGCCTGGGTCCATGCCCGCAACGACGACAAGAGCTTCGCGACCCCCGCGGTGCTGGGCGTGCCCGCGCATTCGGGCACGGTGCTGGTCGTCCACCAACTGCCCGTCGCCGGGCGTGACTGGCAGCTGAGCGGCGGCATCGCCTATGTCGGCGACCGGGCAGGCTCGCTCGACGCGACGCCGCTGGTCCTGCCCTCCTATGTGAAGGCCAAGGCGGCGGTCGAAATGCCCGTCGCCGACCGCCTGCGCTTCCGGCTGGAGGCCGACAATCTGTTCGACGCACGCTATGCCGCGAGTTCGTACAGCCGGTTGTGGATCTATCCCGGCGCGCCGAGGACGGTACGTGCGTCGCTGCGGCTGGAGATCTGACATCCCATTCCTCCCCTTGCAGGGGAGGTGGCAGGGCGAAGCCCTGACGGAGGGGTGTCACCCTCTCGATAGCGGGACACCCCTCCACCATGCTGCGCATGGTCCCCCTCCCCTTGCAGGGGAGGAATGGGCGTTGTCCCGAATGAACCAACACGCGGCCTCTGCGTAGCCACCCCGCAACGTCATGTTCCGGGAATGCCGCGATGAATCACGACCATATGCCACGACCCCCGCTGATCCTGGGCGCGGCGGGTGTGCTGCCGCCTGTCGCCTGTGTCGGGCTGGCGCTGGTCGACCCGGCGCTGATCCTGCCCGCGACGATCGGCGGCGGGCTCTACGCCGCGCTCATCCTGTCCTTCCTGGGCGGTATGTGGTGGATGGAGGCGCTGTGCCGCCGCGATGCGCGAGGCTGGCCCTATCTGGTCGCGGTGCTGCCCAGCCTGATCGGATGGGCGCTGCTGGTGCCGCCGCTGCTGGCGGGTGGGTCGATCCGGCTCGCGCTGATCCTGCTGGGCCTGGTCATCATGGTCACACCGCTTGTCGATGCCCGTATCGGCACGGCGATGCGCACCATCATCGGCTGGGCAAGGCTGCGCTGGGCCTTGTCGCTGGGGCTGGGCGGCCTGACCCTCATTCTGGGGCTGGTCGCGCCGCGCTGACGCCTCAGGCGGTTTCGTCGCGGGGGGCGGCATCGGGCACACGCCCGTCGTCCTGCTCACGCGCCTGCGCCTTGCGCCGCTTCAGATTTTCCCGGAGCGCCGCCGCCAGCCGCTCCGCGCGTTCGTCCTTTGCCATGGCATTTCGCATAATCCGCACAAAGGGCGCTTGACAATGCCCGCCCAATCGTCTCTAGGCGCGCTTCCCGCGGTGAAACGCGAGTGCTGCCGTAGCTCAGTGGTAGAGCGCATCCTTGGTAAGGCTGAGGTCGTGAGTTCAATCCTCACCGGCAGCACCATTCTCCCCTAGCCTGTAAGAGGCCGTAATGGGGAGCTTTCTTCTCCCCTCGTAAAACTTGGTTGGGATCGTTTCGCCGGCTTGCTAGCTATGGTCGGATGAGATTCCGTTTTTCTTTCGGCGCACAGGTTTTCGTCGGCATGGCCGTGGGCCTGCTGCTCGGCCTGCTCGCCCGGTCGCAAGGACTGGCTGGCCTCGCCGAGGCGTTGCGCATCGTCGGAGAGAGTTTCGTCCAGCTGCTCAAGGTGCTGGTGGTGCCGCTGGTGTTCACCGCCATCGTTGCCTCGATTGCCGCTTTGCGCGACCTGAACAATGCCGCGCGGCTGGTCGCCGCCACCTTCATCTGGTTCGCGATCACCGCGCTGATCGCCGTCACCATCGGCCTGACGCTGGGTACCGTGTTGCAACCGGGCCTGCATGCGGGCGTCGCGGCGGGCAGCGCGGTGCGGCCCGACACGGCGGGCTCGTGGCTCGACTTCCTGCGCGGGCTGATCCCGTCCAATATCCTGGGCCTCTCCGCCTCGACGAGCGCGGGGGACGGCGGCGCGCTGAAGACCGGGCTGTCGTTCAACATCCTGCAGATCATCGTCATGGCGGTCGCGATCGGCGTCGCCGCCGTACGGGTCGGCGACAAGGGCGAAAGCTTCCTGTCGTTCAACGCCTCGGCGCTCGCCATCTTCCGGCGCATCCTGTCCTGGGTCATCCGGCTGACCCCGCTCGGCTCGGGCGCGCTGCTGGGCAATGCGATCGTCCGCTATGGGTGGCAGTCGCTGTCCGCGCTCGGCAGCTTCGCGCTGGCGGTCTATATCGGCCTCGGCCTGGTGCTGTTCGTCGTCTATCCGCTGCTGCTGCTGGCCAACGGCCTGTCGCCGAAGCGCTTCTATGCCGCCGCCTGGCCCGCCATCCAGCTAGGCTTTGTCTCGCGCTCGTCGATCGCCACCCTGCCGGTGACCGAGGATGCGGTCGAGCGGCGACTGGGCGTGCCGCGCGCCTATTCGGCCTTTGCGGTGCCCTTTGCCGCCACGACCAAGATGGATGGGTGCGCCGCCATCTATCCCGCCATCTCGGCGCTGTTCGTCGCGCAATATTATGGCCTGCCGCTGCATGTCGGCGATTATGTGCTGATCGTGCTGGTGTCGGTGCTGGGGTCCGCCGCGACCGCTGGCCTGACCGGCGCGGTCGTCATGCTGACGCTAACCCTGTCGACGCTGGGCCTGCCGCTGGAGGGCGCGGGGCTGCTGCTCGCCATCGACCCGATCCTCGACATGGGCCGCACCGCGATCAATGTGGCGGGTCAGGCGCTGGTGCCGACCATCGTCGCGCACCGTGCGGGCCTCATCACCGACACGCCCCCGGCGGAGCGCTTGCCGGAGGTGCCGCAAACAGGGTAAACGCGTGCATGAGCTTGCGCGCGGTGTTCTGGTAAAGTAATACACGCGAGGCCGATCGCCGGAACCCCAGATGCGCCCCGACCCATTTAATCCCGACCGTACACCCCTGGACCGCCCTTACGAGCCGGTCGGCCCGCATTATCCGCTCTACGATGCGGAGACGCAGAGCTGGAGCTTCGGCCCCGACGAAGACGATGCCGCGCCCGATCGGCCGCGCCGTAAAATCCGCTGGGGCCGCTGGACCGCGCGTGGCCTGGGGGCGGGCATCATTCTGCTGGTCATCGCCATCGCGTGGCTGGCCGTCACCGCGCCGCTGTCGCGCTCGCTCCAGCCGCCGACGCCGCCCTCGATCACGCTGACCGCCGATGACGGCACACCCATTGCCCGGCGCGGGGCGATCATCGGCGCGCCGGTCGATGCCGCCAAGCTGCCCGCCCATGTGCGTGAAGCCTTCATGGCGATCGAGGACCGGCGTTTCTATTCGCATTGGGGCATCGACCCGCGCGGCATCTTGCGCGCCGCCTGGCACAATTTCGGATCGGGCGGCGTGCGTGAGGGCGGATCGACCATCACCCAGCAGCTGGCGAAGAACGCATTTCTCGATTCCGACCGGACGGCGGGCCGCAAGATCCGCGAGGCGATGATCGCCTTCTGGCTGGAGGCGTGGCTGACCAAGGACGAGATCCTGTCGCGCTACCTCTCCAATGTCTATTTCGGCGACAATGTGTACGGCATCACCGCCGCGTCGAAGCATTATTTCGGCCGCACGCCGGACAAGCTGAACATCGGCCAGGCGGCGATGCTGGCCGGGCTGGTCAAGGCGCCCTCGCGCCTCGCCCCCACCACCAATCTGAAGGGCGCGCGTGCGCGGCAGGCGGTCGTCGTCGCGGCGATGGAGGATGCGGGTTTTCTGACCAAGGCGGAGGCCGATGCCGTCCAGCCGCAGCGCGTGCTCGCCTCACGGCCCGAGACCTTGCCCAGCGGCACCTATTTCGCCGACTGGGTGCTGCCCGAGGCGCGCGACCAGGCGGGCGAGATCAAGACCGAGGCGACCGTCCAGACGACGCTCAATCCCCGGCTGCAACGCATCGCCGAGCGCACGGTGCGCAGCGCCGGGCTGAACCAGGCGCAGGTCGCGCTGGTCGCGATGCGCCCCGATGGCCGCGTCGTCGCGATGGTCGGCGGCAAGGATTATTCCAAGAGCCCGTTCAACCGCGCCACCCAGGCGCGCCGCCAGCCGGGCTCCGCCTTCAAGCTGTTCGTGTACCTCGCGGCCTTGCGCTCGGGCATGACGCCGGATTCGACCATCGAGGACGAGCCAGTCGACATCGCCGGGTGGAAGCCGCGCAACAGCGACGGGCGCTATCTGGGCAAGATCACCCTGCGCCAGGCGTTCGCGCGCTCGTCCAACGTGGCGGCGGCGCGGCTGACCCAGGCGGTCGGCGTCAAGTCGGTCATCAAGGCGGCGCGCGACCTGGGCATCACCACGCCCATCCCGAACGAGGCGACCATCGCGCTGGGCACCTCGACCGTCAGCCTGCTGGAGCTGACCGCCGCCTACGCCGCGGTCGCCAATGAAAGCTATCCGGTCGCGGCGCGCGGGCTGAACGACGTGAAGGAAAAGGGCTGGTACCAGTCGCTGACCGACCGCAAGACCGGCTTCTCCTCGGCGGTGCATGACGGGATGCTCGACCTGCTGTCCTCGTCGATCAAGACGGGGACCGGGCGGCAGGCGCTGCTGACCGTCGATGCTTACGGCAAGACCGGGACGACGCAGGATTCGCGTGACGCGCTGTTCATGGGCTTCGCGCGCGATCTGGTCGTCGGCGTATGGGTCGGCAATGACGACAACACGCCCAATCCCGGCCTGTCGGGCGGCGGCGTGCCCGCGCGCATCTGGCGCGCCTTCATGCAGTCGGCACTCGACATCCCGCCGGTCGCCGCCCCCGTCGTGCAGGAAGAGGTCGATCCCGATGCGATGGCGAACGGCACGGACGAGGAGATGATCCCGACCGAAAGCGACCCGGTCGGAGAGATCATCCAGGGCCTGGGCCTGGACGTGCGCACGGGCGATGACGGTTCGATCACCGTCGGCCCCGGCCGCCGCCGCCCCGACCGCGCAGGGCCACCGCCGGAGGATCGCCGCCCGCCCGACGAGCGTGACGAAGAGGAATAGGCGAAGCAACTATCCTCCCCGGTACGGAGAGGGGGACCATGCGCAGCATGGTGGAGGGGGATCGCCGCGAGGGAGGTCCTTGCCGAAGCCCCCCTCCGTCAGGGCTGCGCCCTGCCACCTCCCCGTGCCGGGGAGGAATAGGATCGGGACTTGCCCTTCACCCCGCATCCCGATTAAACGCGCTGTCATTCGCAAGGACCCGGTGAAATTCCGGGTGGCTATTCCGGCCGCCGATCCGCCGGACAACAGAATGCATGGCCCTATCCCCGCTCCTGCCGTCAGGACGCGCGTCGCCATGCGCGAAATTCTGGTATTTCATGACTTCTCAAACCTATCGAACCCAATGGTTCACGAGTCCGGCTGAGGCTGGCCGCGATATACTCGCCGGACTGGTAGTAGCGCTGGCGCTGATCCCCGAGGCGATCGGCTTTTCGATCATCTCGGGCGTCGATCCGCGCGTCGGGCTCTATGCCTCGGTCGCGATCGCGATCGTCATTTCCTTTACCGGCGGGCGGCCCGCGATGATCTCCGCCGCCACCGCCGCCGTCGCGGTCGTCGTCACGCCGCTGGTCCGCGAGCATGGCGTCGATTACCTGTTCGCCGCGACCATCCTGATGGGCGTGATCCAGATCGCTGCGGGACTGCTGCGCCTTGATCTGGTGATGCAGTTCGTATCGCGCTCGGTCATCACCGGCTTCGTCAACGCGCTCGCCATCCTGATCTTCATGGCGCAGTTGCCGCAGCTGACCGGCGTGACGTGGCACAGCTATGCGATGGTCGCCGCCGGGCTCGCCATCATCTACCTCCTGCCGCGCGTGACAAAAGCCGTACCCTCGCCGCTCGTCGCGATCCTCGTCCTCGCGGGCATCAGCATCGCGATGGGCCTGCCGGTGCGCACGGTCGGCGACATGGGCCGCCTGCCTGAGGGGCTGCCCAGCCTGGTCCTGCCCAACGTGCCGCTGACCTTCGAGACGCTGCGCATCATCCTGCCCTATTCGCTGACCATGGCCGCGGTCGGCCTGCTCGAATCGCTGCTGACCGCGCAGATCGTCGACGACATGACCGACACCGACAGCGACAAGCGCCGCGAGTGCATGGGACAGGGCGGCGCCAACATCGCCGCCGCGCTGGTCGGCGGCATGGGCGGCTGCGCGATGATCGGCCAGTCGGTCATCAACGTCACGTCCGGAGGACGCAAGCGGCTGTCGACGCTGACCGCCGGGGTCGTGCTGCTGGTCCTGCTCGCCGGGCTTGGCCCCTTTGTGGGTCGTATCCCGATGCCCGCGCTGGTCGCCGTCATGGTGATGGTGTCGATCGGGACGTTCAGTTGGAACTCGATCCCGAACCTGCGCCGCCACCCGCCGACCTCCTCGGTCGTCATGCTGGTCACGGTCGCGGTGGTCGTCCTGACCCATGACCTCGCCAAGGGCGTCGCGGCCGGTGTGCTGCTGTCGGGCATCTTCTTTGCCGGAAAGGTTCGCCGCCTGTTCGCGGTCGAGCGGATCGAGGATGCAGGTCGAGTGCGCTACCGGGTCACGGGGCAGATCTTCTTCGCTTCGGTCGACCGCTTCACCCGTGCCTTCCAGGCAGAGCCGGGCCGCGATGTCGTGATCGACGTCTCGGCGGCGCATTTCTGGGATATTTCGGGCGTGGGGGCACTCGACAAGATCGTCGCGCGACTGCGCCGTGATGGCGCGGGCGTCGAGGTGATCGGCTATAATCAGGCGAGCGCCGACCTGGTCGACCGCTTCGCGTTGCACGACAAGACGGGCGTCGAGCTGGGCCTCGCGCCGCACTGACGCGCGACATGGGGGAGCGGTGTTGACCTGTTCGGCCGCCTCCCCCAAACGCCTGAGCCATGCGCTTTTTCTCGGACAACGCCGCCCGTATTCACCCCAAGGTGATGGAGGCCATCGCCGCCGCCGACCAGATGGACACCGCCTATGACGGTGACCGCTGGTCGAAAGCGCTGGACGGGCGGCTGTCCGAGCTGTTCGGCACCGAGGTAGAGGTGCTGTGGGTGCCCACCGGCACCGCCGCCAACTGCCTGGCGCTGGCGGCACTGTGCCCGCCCTATGGCGGCGTGGTCTGCCACCGCGACTCGCATATCCAGAATGACGAGGGCGGCGCGCCCGAATTCTACACCCACGGCGCCAAGCTGATGCTGGCCGATGGCGAGGGGGCGAAGCTGACCCCCGACACGATCCGAAGCGTCATCGACGCCATCGCCAACGACGTCCACCGGGTGCAGCCGCACGCCGTCTCGATCACCAATGCCACCGAATATGGCCGGGTCTACAACCCCGATGAGGTCGCGGCGATCGGCCAGCTCGCGCGCGAGCGTGGCCTTGGCTTCCACATGGACGGCGCGCGCTTCGCCAATGCGGTCGCGCGGCTGGGCTGCACGCCCGCCGCGCTGACCTGGCAGTCGGGGGTGGACGCGCTGTCCTTCGGCTTCGTCAAGAACGGCGCGATGAGTGCCGAGGCGCTGGTCTTCTTCAAGCCCGGCCTGGCTGACGCCACCCGCCGCCGCCGCAAGCGTGCCGGGCTGCTGATGTCCAAGGGCCGCTATCTCGCCGCGCAGGTGCTGGCGATGGTCGAGAACGACCTATGGATCGCCAATGGTGCGCTGGCGAATGCCTGTGCCGAGCGGCTGGCGGGCGCGGCGGGCGAGCGGCTGGTCTATCCGGTCGAGGCGAACGAGGTCTTCTTGCGCGCCACGCCCGAGGAGGCCGCCCGCTTGCGCGCGCAGGGCTTCGATTTCTACGACTGGGCGGAGGGGGAAATCCGCCTCGTCACCGCCTGGGACACCAACGGACACCATGTCGCGCGCCTCGCCGACGCGATCGCCGCCCTGGGTACGATCACGACATGAGCGAGTTCGACACCGGCCCCCGCTCGGCCCGCGCCGCCGTCCTGATCCCCTTTGCGATCGTCACGCTGATCTGGGGATCGACCTGGCTGGTCATCCGCGACCAGATTTCGGTCGTCCCCGCCACCTGGTCGGTCAGCTATCGCTTCCTGGTCGGCGGGCTCGCCATGGGCGCGTTCGCGCTGGCCCGACGCGAGAGTTTCCGGCTCGGCACCACCGGCTGGCTGTTCGCCGCCGGGATCGGGCTGTTCCAGTTCGTCCTGAACTTCAACTTCGTCTATCGGGCGGAGGCGTATATCACCTCCGGGCTGGTGGCGGTCGTCTTTGCGATGCTGCTGATCCCCAATGCCGGGTTCGCGCGCCTGTTCCTGGGCCAGCGCATGGGGCGCCAGTTGCTGGTCGGCTCCGCCATCGCGATGGCGGGCGCGGCGCTGCTGTTCGTGCATGAGGCGCGGGTCGATCCGGCCGGGCCAGCCCGCGCGCTGACCGGCATCGCGCTGACCCTCGTCGCGATCCTGTCCGCCTCCACGGCGAACGTCATGCAGGCGACCAACACCGCCAAGCGATTCCCGATGCACGCGACCCTGAGCGTCGCGATGCTGGTCGGCTCGGCACTGGACGCGATCATCGCCTATACGCTGAACGGCCCGCCGGTGTTCGAGATGCGCGTCGGCTATGTGCTGGGCATCCTCTATCTCGGGCTGTTCGCCTCGGCACTGGCCTTTCCGCTCTATTACCGGGTGCTGCGCGCCATCGGCCCGGCCAAGGCGGCCTATTCCAGCGTCATCGTGCCGGTCATCGCGATGAGCCTGTCGACGGTGTTCGAGGGCTATCGCTGGTCGTTGCTGGCGGGGGCGGGTGCGGCGGTGACGGCCGCCGGGCTGGTCATCGCGCTCAAGGCGCGCAGGCCCAATCGGTAATCGGGATAGCGGGGGCGCCAGTTCAGCACCCGCTTGGCCTTGCCGTTCGCCACCCGCCGGTTCTCGGCATAGAAACCGCGCGCCGCCTCCGACAGGCTCTCCAACGGTACGAGAGGCGGTGGTTCGACTCCGGCGAGCGTGGCGGCGTAGGACACCACCGCGTCCTGATCGCACGGAAAATCGTCCGACAGGTTATACGCCCCCGCCGGGCCGTCGAACCCGGCGATGATCCCTGAGGCGATGTCGGCAATATGGACCCGGCTGAACACCTGGCCGGGCAGGCCGACGCGGTGCGCGCGCCCGCCGCGCACCCGGTCGATCGGCGAGCGACCGGGGCCGTAGATGCCGGGCAAACGGAACACCCGCGCTCCCAGGCCCTGCCAGTCGGCATCCGCCGCCGCCCGCGCCGCGCGCCGCCCCGAGCCGATGGGCGCGGTCTCGTCCACCCAGGCGCCGCCGGTATCGCCGTAGACGCCGGTCGAGGACAGATAGCCGAGCCACGCGTTCGACCTAGCCAGTTGCGCGCCGTACGCGGCCAGCACCGGGTCGGCCTCTCCTTCGGGGGGGACCGAGGACAGGATATGCGTGGCGGCGGCGATCTCCGCCTCCACGCGCGCCCAGTCATCGAAACGCATCGTGCCGCCGCGTCCGTCACGCGTCGTCCCCGCCACGGACCAGCCGCGCCCTTCGAGCAACGCCGCCAGATGACCGGCGGCATAGCCCATGCCGAAGACGAAGAGACGATTCATACTTGCCACCCGCATAGCCTCCGTTCGCACTGAGCGAAGTCGAAGTGCACGCCCCGGACAGGCCGCTTGGCAAAGGTCATCCCTTGGCCTTCGACTACGCTCAGGCTGAACGGATGGGGGGCGGCTTGGCTGCAAAACGCCTGACCGCGCTTCACTTCGTTACCACGGACCCGCCCCCCGTTCGTGCTGAGCGAAGTCGAAGCACACGTACCGCTGGTTCCGCATGGCCTTCGACTTCGCTCAGGCTGAACGGACGGAGGGAGATTCGGCTGCTATCGAGGGCAGCACGCATCACTTCGCCGCCATCGGCCCCTTGTAGAGCGTGCCGAAATAATCCCCCTTGTTCCACACCGGCCGCTCGGGCGCGTCGGCGATCTCGCGGGCGATGGCGTAGTTCACGCTGACGAAGCGCGGGCCTTGGCTCCAGTCGATGCCCTGGTCGATCTCGTCGCCGGGGCGATGATAGCGGTGGCTCATGAAATCCTCGACCGCCGCCTTGCCCGGCCCCTTCTGGCCCGGCCACAGGAAGACCGAGGGGATGCCCTTCTGCACGAAGCGGAAATGGTCGGAGCGCACGAAGATGCCTTCCTCCGGCATCGGATCGGGTGAAACCGGCAGGTCCATCGCCCCCACCGCCTTGCGCACGATCGGCCCGAGCGTCGAACGATCCGCGCCGAACACCACCATATCCTCGAACTTGTAGGTCAGGATCGGCATGTCGAGATTGACATCGGCGACGATCGACTTGAGCGGCACGGTCGGATGGTTGGCGAAATAGTCGGAGCCGACCAGCCCCTTTTCCTCCGCCGTCACCGCCAGGAACAGGACGGTGCGCTTCGGCGGGGTCGCGGCCTTGAAGCGCTTGGCCTCCTCGATCAGGCTGGCGATGCCGATCGCATTGTCGAGCGCGCCATTGTTGATCCGGTCGCCCTCGCCGCCCTCATTGGTGCCGATATGGTCGAGATGCGCCGAGAGGACGACGACCTCGTCCTTCAGCTTGGGGTCGCTGCCGGGGATCAGCCCGATGACGTTGCTGCTGTCCATCGGCTTGAAGCTGGTCTTGGACGCGACGGTCAGCTGCCCCTTGGCGGCCAGCGGCTTATAGGCGGGCAGGGGCGCGGCGGCGGCCTTCATGACTGCCTCCCAGCCCTTGCCGAACAGCTTGGCGGCACCCGTCTGCGACAGCGTGCCCAATACCGGGGTCGTCGGCGTCATCGCATGCGCGGTGCCGGCCGGGTTCGCCCAGGTGACGCGCGGCGCATTGTAATAGCGGGCGAGCGCGGCGAAGGGCCGCTGCCGCCCGCCTGCGCGGGGCATGTCGATCTGGATCGCGCCGACCGCACCGCGCGCCGCCGCCAGCGAGGCCTTGTTGCCCGCCGAGCCGAAGAATGCCCGCGCCTCGCCGTCCAGCCCCTCTGGCGTGCCGGGGACGAAGGCGACGATCTTGCCACGGACATCGACACCCTTATAGTCGGTCAGACCATATTGCGCGGCGTCGATGCCGTAACCGACGAAGACGACCGGCGCACTGACGCTGGTCTCGCGCTTGTCGGGCACGGGCGACGGCACGAAGTCCTCGCCGAAGACCAGCTCCTGCGGCTGGCCGCCCGCCGGGGCCCACAGCGCGCTGCCCTTGTCGGCGACGTTGTACGCGACCAGCGGCACCTTCTGCAGATAGCCGCCATTGTCGCCGCCGGGCCGCAAGCCCGCCGCATAGAATTGCGCCGCGACATATTGCGCGGCGATGTCATAGTCGCGGGTCCCCGCCTCGCGCCCCGCCATCGCGTCCGACGCCAGGAACATCACATGCGCCTTCATCGCGGCCTGATCCTCGGGCAGGGCGGCGGTGATGACGGCATTGCGTTCGGCCGGGCTGCGCTGCGCCTTCGTCTCGACTGGCGCGGTATTAGTCGCTTGATAATGCAGGTGATCGTGATCGTGCGCGATCGCGGCGGTGGACAGGAGAAGCAGCGGCAGCAGGGCCGTCGAACGCGACATGCAGGACCTTTCGGGAAATGGTGTGCCATAGGCGTATCACGCCATCTTGGCCGATCAACCCCGCCCATGCCGCGCCGTCCCGGTTTTTCCTGACGCGCCCGGTGGTCGCGAGGATGCCGCCCGGCTATATTCCCGTCATGGACATTCAGCGCAGCGCCGCCCAGCCCAGCATCACCCCCGCCGCGATCCGGCGCGAGGATTACAGCCCCCCCGCCTGGGAGGTGCCGCAGATCGCGCTCGACTTCGCGCTGGACCCTGCCGACACCCGCGTTCGCGCCGCGCTGACCGTCACGCGCAGCGGCCCGCATGACGAGCCTCTGCGACTGGACGGCGCAGGCCAGACGCCGCTATCGGTCAAGGTCGACGGGGTGGCCGTCAACGACTGGCGGATCGAGGGCGAGCAGCTGGTCGTGCCGCTGACCGGCGATTCCCATGTCGTCGAGACCGAGGTGTCGATCGCGCCGGAGAGCAACACCCAGCTTATGGGCCTCTATGCCTCGGGCGGGAATCTGTGCACCCAATGCGAGGCGGAAGGATTTCGCCGCATCACCTGGTTCCCCGACCGGCCCGATGTGCTGAGCGTCTACCGGGTGCGGATGACGGCGGACAAGGCGCGTTACCCCGTGCTGCTCGCCAATGGCGATCCGGTGGCTAAGGGCGAGAATGACGACGGCACGCATTGGGCCGAGTGGCACGACCCCTTCCCCAAGCCGTCCTATCTGTTCGCGCTGGTCGCGGGCGATCTGGCGGTCAATGCAGGGACCTTCACCACGATGAGCGGGCGCGAGGTGCAACTCGGCATCTGGGTGCGCGCCGCCGACATCGCCAAGACCGACCATGCGCTCCATGCGCTCAAGCTCTCCATGGCGTGGGACGAGCGGGTCTATGGCCGCGAATATGATCTGGATGTGTTCAATATCGTAGCGGTCGACGATTTCAACTTCGGCGCGATGGAGAATAAGGGGCTGAACATCTTCAACAGCCGCTACATCCTGGCCGACCCCGACACCGCGACCGATTATGATTATGACGCGATCGCCGCCGTCGTCGCGCATGAATACTTCCACAACTGGTCGGGCAACCGGATCACCTGCCGCGACTGGTTCCAGCTGTCGCTGAAGGAAGGCTTCACCGTCTATCGCGACCAGTGCTTCTCCGCCGACCAGGGATCGGCCGCGGTCAAGCGGATCGAGGATGTACGGGGCCTGCGCGCCAGCCAGTTCCCGGAGGATTCGGGGCCGCTCGCGCATCCGGTGCGCCCGGAAAGCTATATCGAGATCAGCAACTTCTACACCGCGACCATCTACAACAAGGGCGCCGAGTTGATCCGCATGATGGCGACCATGCTGGGGCCGGTGAAGTTCCGCGCCGCGACCGACCTGTATTTCGACCGCTTCGACGGCACGGCCGCGACCTGCGAGGATTTCGTCGCCTGCATGGAGGAGGCGGGCGGCGTCGACCTGTCGCAATTCCGCCTCTGGTATTCCCAGGCGGGCACGCCGCGCGTCTCGGCCGGGCTGTCCCAGGAACCCGGCGGTGGTCGCGCCGAGTTGCGCCTGGCCCAGCATGTCCCCGCCACGCCGGGGCAGACCGTCAAGCAGCCCATGGTCCTGCCGCTCAAGATCAGGCTGTTCGGCGCGGAGACGGGCCGCCCGCTGACCGATGAGAAGCTGATCCTGCTCGACCAGGTGGCCGAAACCGTGACCTTCGAGGCGATCACCGAGCGCCCCGTCCTGTCGATCAATCGCGGCTTTTCGGCGCCCATCGTGATCGAGAGCGACCGGACGGCGGAGGACCTCGCCTTCCTGTCGGCGCATGACGACGATCCCTTCGCCCGGTACGAGGCGATGCAGCAGCTGATGCTCGACACGCTGGTCGCGGGCACGATCCATGGCGCGGTGAAGGGGCAGGCGGTGATCGATGCCGTCACCCGCACGCTGGAGGCCGAGGGGCTGGAACTGGCCTTCCTGGCCGAAGCCGTGCTGCTGCCGTCGGAGAATTTCATCGGCGACCAGCTCGCCACCGTCGACCCGGACGCGATCCATGCCGCGCGTGAGGAACTGCGCACGCAGCTGGGGCAGGCGTTGCTGCCGACATGGCGGCGGCTCTATGCCGAGCTGGCGCAGGGCTCTTACGTTTATTCGCCCGAGGCCAAGGGCCGCCGCCGCCTGCGCAACGTCGCGCTCGGCTATATCGCGGCCAGCGGTGCGGAAGACGCCGCCGCGCTGGCCTTTGCGCAGTTCGAGGCGGCGGACAACATGACCGACCGGCAGGCGGCGCTGACCACGCTGGTCCATTCCGACGCCCCCGAACGGGAAGAGGCGCTGGCGCATTTCCATGCGCGTTATGCGGATAACGGGCTGGTGCTCGACAAGTGGTTCCAGACCCAGGCGCTGTCGTCGCGCGCCGATACCGGCACGGTGGTCGAGCAGCTGGTCCGGCATCCCGACTTCACGCTGGCCAATCCCAATCGGGCACGGGCGGTGCTGGGGGCGTTCGGGGTGAACCAGCGCGCGTTCAACGCCGCCGACGGCTCGGGCTATCGCTTCCTGGCCGACCAGCTGATCGCACTCGACCGGCTCAACCCGCAGACCGCCGCCAAGCTGCTGCCGCCGCTCGGCCGCTGGCGCCGGTTCGACGCCAAGCGTTCCGCCCTGATGCGCGCCGAGCTGGTGCGGATCGTCGAGACGCCGGGCCTGTCCAAGGATCTGTTCGAACAGGCTTCGAAGAGCCTGGATTAAAGCCATTCCTCCCCAAGCTCTGCTTGGGGAGGGGGACCGCCCGGCGGAGCCGGGTGGTGGAGGGGCATTCTCGCTGGCCGGGACACCCCTCCGTCAGGCCTTCGGCCTGCCACCTCCCCTTACAGGGGAGGAATGTTACTGCGCCTTCGGCTGCAAAAACCCTTCCATCACGATCCAGCGATAAAAGGCGTCGAACCAGCCGGTGCTGGTCGTCTTCTTCGGATACATGCCGAAGCCGTGGCCGCCCTGGCCGTAAAGGTGGAACTCGACCGGCTTCTTCGCCGCCATCCACTGGTCGATCAGCCCGAAGCCTTTGCCCGCGAACAGCGGATCGTCGGCGGCGATCGCGGCGAACATCGGCGGCGCGTCGGCGGGCACCGTCATCGGCTGGAGCGGGCCATAGATGTCGCCGATAAAGGCGGGCTTGGCCTGACCGTCGAGCACCGTCGCGACAGTCAGCATCGCGCCCGCCGAAAAGCCGACCATGCCGATGCGGTTGGGATCGACCTTCCACTCGCCCGCCCGCTGGCGGACCAGCGCGAAGGCGGCGCGGGAATCGGCGATTTGCGGCGCGAGGCCCTTCAGCGCTTCCTCCGGGTTCGGCCGCGCGGCGGGGCGGGCCACGCTGGAGAACATCGCCGCCATCGACTTTTCGAAATCCCCCATATCGGCGGGCGTCTGGTTCAGCCGGTACTTCAGGACGAAGGCGGCGATGCCGCGATCGGCCAGCGCCCTGGCCACGTCCCAGCCCTCATTCTGCATCGACAGCGTACGGAAACCACCGCCGGGTGCGACGATGACGGCGGCGCCCGTCGCCTTGGCGGGGTCGGGCAGGAAGGGAGTGAGCGTCGCTTCGGTCACGTTGCGCGCGAAGACACTGTTATACTGGCTGTGCCAGCTTTCCTTGTTCTTCGCGCCGGGCAGCGGCCCTGTGTTCAGCGGAATGGCGGTCGGCTGTGCGGGTGTGGCGATCGGCGCCATCCTGTCGGCCTGCGCCATCGCGGGTGCCGCCACCGAGAGCGTTAGCAAAGCGGCCAGCGCATGGCCGGCCCAGCGTTTGGACTTCATATCCCCTCCTGTCCTCCGTGGGTTATGTCCCTACGGTCGGACGGGGATGGTACGCTTCGCGGCGTGGGGTGCAAGGGGTAATGTTAAGGCTAACAGGACGGCGGGGCGTGGGCTTCGACTTCGCTCAGCCTGAACGGAGATTGGGGGTCGGGGCCGGATACAAAACCCCGTTCAGCCTGAGCGAAGTCGAAGGCCAAGGGAATCCCTCACCCCGAATCCCTCAGAACAACCGCCCCCCATTGGGCACCGCCAAATCCGGCGCGACCAGCACCACGTCCCCGTCGGCATCGGGAAAGCCCAGGGTCAGCACCTCCGACATCATCGGCCCGATCTGGCGCGGCGGGAAATTGATGACCGCCGCCACCTGCCGCCCGACCAGAGTCTCGGGCGTGTAATGCCGCGTGATCTGCGCCGAGGAGCGCTTCACCCCAATCGCTTCCCCGAAATCGATGGTCAGCTTGATCGCGGGCTTACGCGCCTCGGGAAAGGGTTCGGCGGCGATGACCGTGCCGACGCGGATGTCGACCGCCAGGAAATCCGCGATCCCGATCTGCGCGGCGGGCGCATCAGAAGTCGACATTGTCGTAATGCGACGGCGGCGTGACCATCTCCATCCGCTCGGACAGCAGCGGGCGGAACGATGGGCGGCTCTTCAGCCCGCGATACCAGCGCGCGGTCTGTTCATGCCCCTTCCAGTCGATACCGCCCAGATAATCGGCGACCGAAATCTGCGCCGCCGCCGCAAGGTCGGCGAGACTCATCGTCGCCCCGCCCAGCCAGTTACGATGGTCGAGCAGATAATCGGTATAGTCGAGATGGCCGACGGCGGCCTTCATCGCCTCGCGCAGGCCCTTGGCATCGGGGCTGCCGGTGCGGGCGACGCGCTTGACCATGCGTTCGTGGAGCAAGGGGCCGGTCACGTCCTGATAGAAATGCGTGTCGAACCACGTCACCAGCCGCCGGATCTCGGCGCGGCCGACGGCGGTGCCGTTTATCATTGCCGACTTTTCGACCGTTTCCTCGAAAAACTCGCTGATCGCCATCGAGTCGACCAGCAGCATGCCGCGCTCCTCGTCGACCATCACCGGGGTCTGCCCGGCGGGGTTCATGTCGAGGAACTCGTCGCGCCGCTGCCAGGGCGACTCGCGGACCAACTCATAACCGACGCCCTTCTCGCCCAGCAGCAGCCGGACCTTGCGCGAAAAGGGACAGAGCGGGAATTGGTAGAGTTGCCACATGCCGCCCACTTAAGCGGGCGGGACGCGCGACGCCAACCCCGCCGACAATGTTTTCACCCCTTCCCGCGTACGGGGCGGCGCAACCGTCGCTGCCCAAGCACGAAACCGCTGATCGACAGGACCAGCCCGGCCAGCGACCAGAGCCACATCCAGCCGGTCCAGACCCAAGAATGCGCGGTCAGCCACGGCCAGTCCCAGGTGTGGAGCAGCGTATAGACCCAGCGATAGGCACGGCGCGTGCCATCCTGCCGCTCGACCAGTTCCCCGCTGATCGGATCGACATAGAGCCAGGTCGCCGCCGCATCGTCGAACCGCATCCGCCAGAGCGGCAGACGGGTCGCATCGGTCCAGTAGAAGTCGGGCCACGCCAGCCATTCGCGCGCCACCCGTCGTCCGCCGGGCACCAGCATCGCGGCGCGCAGCGGATAAGCCGCCTGGGCGGGGGCCAATGTCGCCTGGTCCAGCCAGCGCGGGTGCGGCGAGGCGCGGTCGACCGCGATCCGCGCGAACCCGGCGTCCCCGCTCCATTCGATGCTGCGGGCATAGGGCGTGATCCGGGCCAGCCGGTCGAGATCGCGCGGCTCCCCCGCCCTCCCCGCATACTCCCGCATCACCGTCGCCGGAGCCTCGCCTCCGGCAAAAGCATGCCCCGGATCGACCGATAGCCAGCCACTGACGATCCAGGTCGTCAGCATCACGCCACCCGCCAGTCCGCTGACATGATGCCAGAGCATCCAGCCGCGATAAGGGGTCATCCGCCCGCCCCGATAGCGCCGCCGTCCAGCGCGGAGCCGCAATATGCCGATCCACAGGCCGGTCAGCGCGACCGCGATGCATGGCCCCGCCACCCACATCACCGCCTGCCGCCAAGCCTGGCGATCGCGGCGCAGGATGGTGGGGTAAATCCAGTGCGGCACCGAGCCCAGCCAGTTCCAGATACGCTGGCCGCGCGTCGTCCGCTGCACCGGCTGGCCGGTCAGGCTGGAGATATAGAGTTCGGTCCCCGCCGCATCGTCCAGCGCGACCTTCCACAGGGGACGATGCCGGTCGAACCCGCCCGCCACCGTCCACTGATCGTCGACCATCCGCTCGACTTGGCGAACCGGCCCGGCAAAGCGGTTCGCCACGCGCAGGGCCATTGCAGCATCGACCGGGGCGATCGATCCACCCTCCGCAGACAGGATGCGGGTATCCCCCTCGCGGCTTTCGATCCGCCAGACCGGCGCTCCGTCGCGCATCTCCAGCGTGATCCGCCGGGCATCCCGCACCGCCGGGGGCTGCCCGACCCGCGCCCAGTCGATCGGCTGCGCGCCCGCCCAGCGCTGCGCCGGTTTGAGCGACGGATAGGGCACGTAGAGCATCACCAGCCCGCTCGCGAACCACATGGCGAACAACAGGCAGGTGACGATGCCGACCCAGCGATGGGTGAGAAAGGCGAGCCGCAAGCCCGCCTTCCCCCAATGCCGCTCAGAACCCGGCACGAAACGCCACATCCAGCGCACGCGGGCGGCCCAATATCCATTGCTGGTCACCATAGGCCGTGACCGCATAGGCCTTGTCGAACAGGTTATAGACGCGGACATCGACCGCCAGACGCGGCGTCAGGGCATAGGACAAGGTCGTGTCGACCGTCGCATAGCCCGGAATGCGGAACGCCTCGCCATTGTCGGAAAAGCGCCGTCCGACATAACGTAAGCCCGCACGCAGCTGCACTTTGGCCGAAGCATCCCAGCGCAGCCAGAGATTGGCCAGCGTCTCGGGCACGTTCGGCGAGGTGCGGCCGCTATAATCCACGCCGCTCGAGCGGAAATCGTCGAACCGCGCATCCAGCAGTGTGCCGTTGGCGTCGATGCCGAAACCCTGCGGCAGGTCGAACGTCACCGCCGCCTCGACGCCTTGCGACGACCGCTGCCCGACCTGTTCGACCGGGCTCGCCAGCGTACGCTGGGCTAGCAGTCCGGTCTTGACGATGCGGTAAGCGGCCAGCGTGGCGGTACCGCGGCCGTTCGCGAACAGCCATTTGGCCCCCGCCTCGACCTGATGGCCTTTGGCATTGCTGAACTGCACCTGCCCGGTCGACACGGTGGTCAGCGTACCCAGCGGATCGACGCCGGTGGCATATTGCGCATAGAGCGAAAGGGTCGCCACCGGCTGATAGACCAGCCCCGCGCGCCACGTCGCGTTGCGGAACGTCTTTTCCAGCACGAAGCGATCGGGCGTGGCGACGGTCCAGCGGCGGATGGTATCCACTTCATAGCGGACACCGCCGACCACCGACCATTTGGGCCCCAGCGTCACCCGGTCTTCGGCGAACACCGCCAGCGCGGTGGTGCGGGTGCGATAGCGCGGGGCGATTCCCTGCGTATCCAGGAAACGACCGGGATCGAAGGCGAAGGGATCGACCGCATCGACCTGCTCCACCGATCCGAAATCATTCTCGTGCGTAAAGCGAATCAGATTGGCGTCCACCCCGACGACCAGCGCATTGGCGATGCCCGGCGCGATCCCCGTGCGCCAGGTGGCGCTGGCCTGATCGCCCCATTGGGTCAGGTCGTGGCGGATGCCATAATTGCTGCTCCGCCGGATCGTACCGGGCGTGCCGGTCGAACCATCCGCGCAGGCGCCGCTCGCCCCCACCCAGCAATAATTCTCCAGATTGCGCCAGAAGCGGTCGCTTGTCAGCACATAGGCGATGTTGGACAGGCTGAGCGAAGCGCTCGGCGTCCAGTCCACCCGGATCGAAGCACGGTCGTCGCGGAAGCGCATCCGCCCATCGCCGACATTATAGTTGCGATCCCGTACCCGTAGGTCGAGCCGCCCGTCGATCAGCGGGGTGCCGAAATAGGCCATGGGCCGCTGGTCGCCATGATCGCCGCGCACCGTCACCGCCAGCGTCGACGACGGCGTCCAGCGCAAAGTGCCCGACAGCGCGACGCTGTCCGAATGTCCCCGATCGACAAAGCCGTCCGACCGGCGATAGCTGGCATCCACGCGGTAGCCGAGCGTCGGGGTCAGCGGCCCGCCCAGCCCGGCGGCGGCGCGGAAACTGTCCTGCCCGCCATAGCCGATCTCGGCCTGGCCATGGGTCTGCGCGGTGGGCGCGCGCATCACAACATTGACCGCACCGCCCAGCGCGCCCTGCCCGTAAAGCACCGAGGCAGGTCCGCCCAGCATGTCGATCCGCTCGACCATCCAGGGGTCGGTCGGAAAGGTGATCGTCCCCGCCGCCGGGAACAGTCGCACCCCGTCGATCAGTTGCAGCACCGACCCCTGCCCCGAAAAGCCGCGCGCGGCGAGTGCGGTGCCGCCATTGCCGGGATCGGCGACGCTCGACAGGCCGGGTGCGCGCGTCTCCGCCTCGACGATCGACAGGTCGCCGCGCGCACGGATCATATCCCCGTCCAGTGAGGTGATGCTGGCGGGCGTCTCCAGCGGGGTCAGGCCGAGGCGACTGCCGGTCGTATTGACCGTGTCGAGCGCCGGTTTCTCGCGCGCACCGACCACCACCACGGTGGGATCACCCCCCTGTTCCTCAACCCTTTGCGCCCCGGCATCCGTCGCCCCCAGCAGAAGCGCCGCGCCACCCAACAGGACCAAAGGAACCTGTCCGAATCTGTTATGATATATCATTTTATTGCCTATAGCGTCTTGTCGCAAACAAGCCGAGGCCTTGCCGCCCGATTCCGGGCAGCCGGGTGCCATGCGTGCGGCACGCTATTTCCCGCATTCGACATGGCCCAACCCTGCCTCCGCCACTCATGGCGTCGCTCGTCGGAAAAGACCTAGCCTCGACCATCCCCTGGACCGGGCATGAGCGACCTGACGCCGGCAGGTCTCCTGGCTCACGGGTCGTCGCGGATGGATGCGCCTTCCCAGGTTGCCCCAGTGGCTGGATCGTCCCGATGGCCGACCCGTGCATTTCCGCTCACCGCTTACAGTTGCAGGGACAGCCGCGGATTCGGGGGCTGCCCCCCTCACCGTGTTCCCTTTTAATCCCCCTTGTCGGGGGAACCGGCGCGATCATTCTGCCGGATCATTCCGGCCCCGTATCGCTAGGCGGTGGCAGGAGGTTGCGTCAAGCGGGATGAGGTCGCGGCAGGCTTGCGCTATGGCAACGGCATGGCACGCAGGAACCGCTATCTGATCGCGACGATGCCCGATGGCTATGTAAAGACGATCGGCCCCACATCGCAGCCCTTCACCCATTATTGGCGGATCGTCGCCGATCTGGGCGGCGGCAAGACCGAAGTCTTTTGGGGCCACGCCAAATCGCGCAAGGGGGCGATGGCGAACGATGCCGCCATGGCGGAGGCGGTGCGACAGCGGGGTTGGGTCGGGTACCAGTTCGAGGTGGTCGAACTTGTCGAGGCGGATGAAGCGCCGGATAAACCAAAATCCTCCCCGGCACGGGGAGGGGGACCGCCGCGAAGCGGGGGGCAACTGTGATGCTCATGAGAGAGCGATAGGCTGTCGCTTTCGGATCATGGCGTTGAGGATGACGAGGAGTTGGCGTGCGACGGCGATAAGGATGGTCTTTGGCGCCTTGCCTTTGGCTCGCATCCTGTCGCGCATAGCGGTGAGGACGGGGATGCGCCGTGAGGCATTGAGGGCGGCGATGTAGAGGGCTTCGCGGACCTTGCGCCGCCCGCCCCAAATGCGCCTGGCGCCGCGCCATGTGCCACTTTCGCGGGCGTGGGGAGCGAGGCCGGCGAGCGAGGCGATCTTTCGACGGCACAGCGTGCCGAGTTCGGGAAGTTCACCGAGCAGGGTTGCCAGGACGGTGGGCCCGATGCCGGGAACAGCCGTCAGCAGCTGGGCCTGTTCGGACAGGGCCCGATCCTGGGCGATGAAGCCTGCGATCTGGCGGTCGAGCTGGGCGATCTGCTGGCTGAGCAGGTCGATCATGGCTTCGATGGCTTGTGCGATTTCGGGTTGGCCTGCGCTGTGGCGATGCAGCTTTTCGGCTTTGCGCATGTCGACCAACTGTCTGCGGCGACGCAGGAAATCGGCCAGGCGTGAACGGGCAGGGCTGAGCGGGATGGTAGCGGGCAGGTTCAGCGCTGCGCCCATCTGCGCGAGCACGCGGGCATCGACGCGGTCAGTCTTGGCCAGCGTGCCGGTGGCTCTGGCGAACTCGCGGGCCTGACGCGGATTGACGCGCGAGAAGGGATGGCCGCGTGTCGCCAGCGCGGCGATCAGGTCACCGTCGCAACCACTGGTCGCCTCGAAGACAAGGCGGATGTCGTGGTCGAGCGTGTCGAGCCAGACGGCGATGGCATCCGGTGTATTGGCGATCCGCCCGATCCGGCCCGATGGCAGCTCGCAGATGTCGATGACGGCACGCGAAAGGTCGCAGCCGATAACGGCTTGTGGCATGGTATAGGCTCCTGTCCATGTCGTGCGGGATCAGCAGTCCCAAGCAACTGTTCAGGGTTGTGACCAACGCGGAAGGGACCCTTGCTCCCTATCGGGCTCCAGACCCTCGGGGGGGACGGGCTCCCTTCCGCAACATCTTCATACCACCGTCGCATCAGACATGGGGGGGGAATGCGATAAGGGGACGTACCCGGCGGCACGCCCCCTCCACCATCCTGCGGATGGTCCCCCTCCCCTTACAGGGGAGGAAGATTCAGGCTTTACTTCTTCGACTTGTCCTGGCCCGAAGCGTCCGAAATTGCGGACCCGGCCGAGCGCAGGTCGCGGCCCGCGCCGTTCACGGTGTTGCAGGCCGACAGCGTCAGCACGGCGAACAGGGTAGCACCCAGAGCGATCTTCTTGGTCATGACGATCTCCTCGAAAAAGGGGGTGCGGCGGGCCCGATACGCCGGCCCGCCGCGGGTACTCAGCGCAGACGACGGCGGCTGGCCGCCGTTGCGCCAAAGGCGGAGGCACCGGCGCCGATCAGCAGCGCGAGCACCAGGATGAACGAGGTCTTGGCACCGGCCCCGGCAGCGGCGTCGGCCGCCTGCTTGGCCTTGGCGACCGCTTCGTTCTTGGTCTGGACGAATTCGGCCTTGGCCTGGTTCACCTGCGCCTGGGCCTGGTCACGGCTGATCTTGCGCTGGGCCGCGACGATGTCGACGACGCGCTGCTCGGCCCGGACGCCGTCTGCACCGCCACGCGCCATGGCGGGCAGCTGCTTGGCGATTTCCTTTTGCGCCTGTTCCGGGGTCATCTGCGCCGGATCGGCAGGCGTTTCGGTCAGATACTTGGCGGCCTCGTTCTGGACGTCGGTTTCATCGACACCGGCGACCTGCGCGACCTTCGGCGCAGCGGCCCCGACGGTCGAACCGGCGGCACCCGCCACCGCACCCACGGTACGGAACGCTCCACCGATGATCCCGCCGACCGCCGAGGTCAGCAAATACAGGGTCAGGATCAGCGTGACGCCCCACACGACCAGGCCGTGGACCAGCGCGTCGAACTTCTCGGTCACGCCCGACATGCGCGCCGCGGCATAGCCGCCCGCGCCCAGCGCGACGACCGTGGTGATGAGCCAGTAGAGGCCAGCCCCGATGCCGAAGCCCGCCGCGCCCGGCGTCGACCCCTGGACCGGATCGACCATCGACAGGCCGATGCCGGTGCCCAGGATCCCCATCACCAGCTGGACCGCGACCGCGATCACCACACCGGCGAAGATCGCCCCCCACGAGATCCGGCGCCCTGCGCGCAGGATCGCGTTCTCCTCCGCCGGGACATAGCCGGGCGTTACATGCGTAGCCATATTCACTCCTGTTCTTTCGATTCTTGGGCAGGACCGGCCTGTTCGGCACGCGTCGCTGCCGCCTGTTCCTTGCGCCCCTTGCTGATCTCGACATCGTCGCCGATCAGCTTCCCGATCGTCTCGCGTGCCGCACCCTTGGCATGACGCACGCGATCGTCCGGATTCCTGAAACTCTTGTCGGTCATGCGGGAACCTCCCGGCGGCCCAGCGGACCCTCGCCATCGAAGCCGCGCGCATGCGCCCAGGCGGCGGCGGCGGTGCGCCGGTTCACGCCGATCTTGGCGTAGATGCGCGCGACATGGTTGCGCACCGTATTACCCGATACGCCCAGCGCGCGGGCGATGCTCTTGTCGTCCAGCCCGCGACAGATCAGGCCCAGCACCTCACGCTCCCGCGCGGTCAGGTCGTCCAGCCCGACGCCGTCTGGCTCGTCCTGCGGCGCGCGCAGCCGGGCCAGCTTGTCCATGATCGACCGGCTGAACCAGCTGGTATCCTTCATCACCGCGTCAATCGCCTCGACCAGCTCCAGCTCGGTCGCCTTGCGGCGGGTAATGTCCTGAAACGCCCACAGCACGCAGGTGTCGTCGCCCAGCGTGATAAGCTCGGTCGACACCAGGCAGTCGCTGCGCCCGCCATCCTTGGCGACGATCCGCGCCTCGACGCCGCGCAGGTCGCGTCCCTCGTCGATCGCCGCCTCGATCTCGGCCCGGGCGGCATCGTTCGCCCAGAGGCCGACATCGGCGAGCGAGCGCCCGATGATCTCGGTCGTGCCATAGCCCGTCAGCTCGGCGAAGCTGGCATTGACCTCGCACAGCACATGCCCATCGCGCGCGCCGATCGCCATCGGCACCGGCGCCATCTGGAAGGTGCGGGTGAAGCGCTCCTCGCTATGGCGCAGCGCCGACTCGGCCTTCCGGCGCGGCTCCAGATCGGCGAAGGTGAACAACATGCAGGGCTGGTCGCCCATGTCGATCGGCTGGCCTGCGACGATGACCAGCTTGGTCCCGCCGCCCGGCAGCGCCAGTTCCGCCTCCATCTGCGGAATGGTCCGCCCCTCGGCCAGCCGCTCCTTCGCCAGCTCCAGCCGCTCGGCCCCGCGCAGCACGTCGATGTCATAGACGGTGCGGCACAATATCTGGTCGCGGGCATAGCCGGTCATTTCGACAAAGCCCTGGTTGACCTTGACGAAGCGCAGATCGGCCAGGCGACAGATGATCGCCGGTGCGGGGTTGGCGTTGAACGACTGTTCGAACCGATCCTCCGCCTCATAGCGCGCGGTGACGTCCTGAAGGATCAGGACGACGCAGGTCGGCTCGCCCTCGTCCCGGTCGTTGAGCACCAGGCTGCGCACCTGATGCACCCAGCGCGGCTGCGCCTCGCCCTCGACCGTGACCTCGACCACGACCTCGGAAAAGGACTCGCCCGCCGCGACCCGCTCGACCGGATAGTCGTCGGCCTCGAGCCGGTGGTTGTTGCGGTAGCGCAAGCGGAAACGCCCGCGATACTCGTCCACCGTCCGGCCCAGCTGCTCCAGGCGTTCGACCCCGTGCATCGTCAGCGCGGCGTCGTTCGCCCAGAGCAGGCTCTGGTCGGGATCGACCAGGATCACCCCCTCGTCCAGCCCCGCGACGATCTGTCGCAGGTGCCGGAGGTCGACGGTGTCCCGCATGGTGGCGAGCGAGGGGGCCAAGGCGCCCGTCCTTAGTCCCGGCGCCCGTGGATCAGCGCGGCGAGCGCATAGCCGCCCAGCGCCGCAACGACGGCCCAGACCACGCCGTTATTGCCGTTGTTGGCGCGCACCGCGTCCACGGCCTTTTCCGACCCGCGACGCGCGGCGGCGACCGAACGATCGGCGGCGTCGCCGATCCGCTCACGTGCTTCCTCGATCAGGCTGGGAGTCGCATCCGCGACGTCGCCCGCGACCGACTGGGCACGGCCGAACAGATGCTCGGCGCTGCCCGCGACCTGATCGGTGACGCCCGCCACCTTCCAGTCGCGGCTATCGACCGCATCACCGATCGCCTTTTCGACCTTGCCACCGAAATGGCGCGCATTGCCGTGAAGTTCATGCTTGTTCATCGTTCGTCTCCGAATGAAATTGGGGGGGCGGGGGGCGTCAGAGGACGACGTTGCAACCGGCGGCGGCCTTGCCGACCTCCAGCGCGATCTTCGGGTCCTTGATCTCGCCCGCAACGCGGATCAGATCGCCCACGGTCAGCTGGCCGGGATTGGGATCGTCGCGGCGATAGGCTGCGGCGGCATTGCCCAGCTGCTGCAGCTGACCCAGCGATAGGTTGCGCTCCAGCCGCTGGCCGACACAGGTCGAACGCTGGCTGTCGAGGCCATAACGCTCCAGGCCGGTGGCGATCCGCGTCGAAGGCGGCGTGCAGGCCACCGCGACGAGCGCGATGCCGATGCTTGCGAGGATCCTGGTCACCCGGTTGCTCCCATGCGACCGGCCGCGAAATACGACCGATCTGGCCGGGTACAACTTATGATAGGTTAAGCCGTTCCTGGTATTTTTGCGGCAATGGTTGGTAGTCTTCTACCAAAATTGGCTGGTCAGTCATTCTCATCGACGCCGTCGTCGATCATCGCAGGCCATTGCCTGCCAAAGGATTGCGGCAACAAAGCACTGGATTTACTAGGCAATTCAGCGCGTCAGCTTGTCTTGCCCTTCCGCAACCGGCACCATCCTACCCCCGACATGGTCGATATGAACCAGCGGGCGACGCGGGAGGATGATCGATGACGATCGCGCCCATCGCAGGGCCCCAGACCTACCAAGCGACGGTGGTCGAGGATCCCCACCCTCCGCACTCAACCAGCCGGGCCAGTCCTATCCGCAGGCCCCTTCCCAAAGGTTATGCCCGTTTCCGTGTCACCGCCCCCGATGCCAAGGTGTGAAGGTCGGTCTGGGGATGATGAGACGGCCTGGTCGAACCAGAGCCACGCCAACCTCATCGTAGACAATCTGATTGCGGCCGCTTCTGATCGTCATGACCTATGGTATGACCAACGATATTTGCCCCGGTGCCCCTCGCAGCGATCCTCGCACCAATGCGACCGTTCTGATCGCGGCGGGGATCAGGAATGCCTTCTATATCTCGACGGATACCGGGCAGGAATTTCAAACCTGGCGGCGCAACCCACAGGCGATGGCGCCTTGGCTATTCCGAGAGTGACAAAAAAAGGGGGCGGCGGTCGTGCGGACCACCGCCCCCTTTGTATAGATTCAGTTGCGCAAGCTGTCGGGCACGATCCCGCCATTTTCGGCGAGCTTGGCCATCACCGCCTTGTGAAGGGCGATATTCTGCTCGGCGGAACCGTCTTCGGCGGCGTGGACGCCCAGTTCGTTCGCCAGTTCCTTGCGGGCCGAGAGGCTCGAATCCAGGTCGAGTAGCTTCAGCAGGTCGACGATCGAGCTCTGATAATTGCCCCCGCCGCCCTTCATCGACGCCATCTCCGACAGTACCGCCCCGACATCGACATTCTGCGGCGCAGGCGCGGGCGCAGCGGCGGGAACGGGCGTAGGCGTGGCAACCGGCGCCGAGGGCGCCGACGGTGCCGGGGCGGGTGCGGCAGACGGAGCGGGGGCGTCCTGGTCCTTGCTGCCATGGTGGAATATCTTGTTCAGGATATTGCCGAAAATGCTCATCGGGTGGTTCCTTCGCTGATCGGATGGCGATGCCCGCTTCAACGACGCAAGCGCGTGGCCGATCCGTGGCTCCCGAAACGTCCGCGCCACTGTCCATGGGAACGTCACGGCGCGACAGGCGCTTAGACCCTATCTGTATCGTCTTATCAGGGGTTTGCCATGACCATCCGTTCGACCCTCATCGCCACCACGGCGCTTCTCGCGCTGGCCGGATGCGGCCAGAAGCAGGATAGTTCCTCGGCCGTCGCGACGAACAGCGCCGACACGTTCAATCAGACCGATGCGTCCATGCCCAATGCCACGCAGACGCCAGCCGTGAGCGCCGCACAGAGCTTCGTCAACACGGCCGCGGCCAGCGATGCCTTCGAGATCGAGACCTCGAAGCTCGCGCTGACCAACGGAGCCTCGGCTTCGGTGAAGTCCTTTGCCCGCAAGATGATCGACGCGCATAGCGGCTCGACCGCAAAGCTGAAGATGCTCACCGCCGAAATGAACCCGGCTTTGACGCCCGATGCGACGCTGAGTGCGCAGCAGCAGGCGACGCTGGACCAGTTGAAGTCGCTAAAGGGCGAGGCGTTTGACGAAGCCTATATCGCCGCGCAGGCCTCTGGCCATCAGCAGACGCTCGATGCGCTCAAGGCTTATTCTGTGACAGGTGACGTGCCGCAGCTCAAGAGCTTCGCCACCGACCTCATCCCGACCGTGACGGCGCATCTCAACATGGCCAAAGGTCTCAAGGCGTAAAGCCGATCGCCTGCGGCCACATCGGGTCGCTTATCGGGAAAAGGGCGGACATGGCATGTGCCATGCCTGCCCTTTTCGTTTTCCCTGTATTTCGAACGTCGTGACGCCTGTGAGCGATCCGTCATTGGATTGCAGGGTCGCTATCCCCATCCACGATCGTCGATGCTTGCGGCCCTTCAGCAGCGCCGCCCTTACGAAGCTATGTATAAAAGGACGCAGAAAACCCCGCAGCAGGTGGCTACGGGGTTGAAAGTAGGTATGGTTGCGGGGGCAGGATTTGAACCTGCGGCCTTCAGGTTATGAGCCTGACGAGCTACCGGGCTGCTCCACCCCGCGAGAAGGGGGAAATTGTGAATGGGTTTTGTGTATTCGCGGGCTGTAATGCCTGGCGACGCCCTACTCTTCCACTGCTTGAGCAGTAGTACCATTGGCGCAGTCGGGTTTCACGGCCGAGTTCGGGATGGGATCGGGTGGGACACCGACGCTATGGCCACCAGGCAATAGAGTCCGCGAATACAGGCCCCATCTGTTGGGATGGGGCGTTTGGGTATAAAATCGATGCGTGCACTGGCTGTGTTGATGACCGCACCCTGCCATCTAGCCCAGGGCTGATGGTGGGGGTGTGGAGCTCTCAAGCGCGAATAGGACAATTAGTATCGGTTAGCTCCATGCGTTACCGCACTTCCACATCCGATCTATCGAGGTCGTGGTCTTCGACCGTCCTGAGAAATCTTATCTTGAGGGAGGCTTCCCGCTTAGATGCTTTCAGCGGTTATCCCGTCCGTACATAGCTACCCTGCTGCGCCGTTGGCACGACGACAGGTACACCAGAGGTACGTTCAACCCGGTCCTCTCGTACTAGGGTCAACTCCTCTCAAATTTCGACGCCCACGGCAGATAGGGACCAAACTGTCTCGCGACGTTCTGAACCCAGCTCACGTACCACTTTAATTGGCGAACAGCCAAACCCTTGGGACCTGCTCCAGCCCCAGGATGTGATGAGCCGACATCGAGGTGCCAAACAACCCCGTCGATATGAGCTCTTGGGGGTTATCAGCCTGTTATCCCCGGCGTACCTTTTATCCGTTGAGCGATGGCCCTTCCACGAGGGACCACCGGATCACTATGACCGACTTTCGTCTCTGCTCGACTTGTCAGTCTCGCAGTCAGGCTGGCTTATGCCATTGCACTCTAACAGACGGTTTCCAACCGTCCTGAGCCAACCTTCGCGCGCCTCCGTTACTCTTTAGGAGGCGACCGCCCCAGTCAAACTACCCGCCACAGAGGGTCCCTGTACCGGTTTCACGGTACGAGGTTAGACATTAAACAACAACAGGGTGGTATTTCACCTATGGCTCCACATCGGCTGGCGCCAATGCTTCAAAGCCTCCCACCTATGCTACACAGTTCTTGTCCAATGCCACTCTGAAGCTGCAGTAAAGGTGCACGGGGTCTTTCCGTCTAACCGCGGGTACTCCGCATCTTCACGGAGAATTCAATTTCGCTGAG